>CAXUHI010000006.1:3938-96865 GCA_964251045.1 uncultured Terriglobus sp.
GAAAGTGTGTGGACGCTCGTTGGCCAGCCACACTCGAACGCTCTGGTTCGGCCTGAAGACGCGAAGTGCCGGGCGAACACAGGTTTCTTGTTGCTCAACCGTGCCATTCAGTTCAGGCCGAAAAGCCTCGATGGTGAAGGCGTCTTCGCGGTGATTGTTTGCCAGTATTGCCGATCCTACGTTGAATTCGCCTGCGATGGAGCGAAGGCGAGCCAAGAGCAGGTCCAAGCGATCCGGCTCGGGAAACTGCGCCTGGAACAAGCCGCGCTGAGCCAACTGCGGCTTAGCAGGGTCGGCGTCCAGCCGGACGGCGAGGATTTCAGCTTGCGGAGGATGCGCCTGCAGTTCAAGGCTGAGCATCTTGAGCAGGTTCTCGCGATTTTGCGTCGGTATGGCAGGAGCGACCTGGACGACATGTGTCTGCGCTCGGTCAAGAGCGAGTGTGACAATCAACCGTCGAACCGCATAGGCATGATCGACAGCTTTTGCGATGATCTCTCCAAGCAAGCGTGACAGAGTGAAGAGCAGGCGCTCAAGGTCTTCTACGGGCGTGTCTAATTCCAGCGACGCAGAGAGCGAGAACTCAGGCTCCTGTGGAATGAGCAGATGTGTTGCTTCGCCTCGTGCAAGCTGCTGAAGGCGTAAGCCATGCTGACCGAGCCGGCTGACAAGCCCTGCTTCGGGTAAGGCAGCCAACTGCCCGAGAGTGCGTACGCCCCAACGCCGCAGCAGCAGCTGCGTCTTGGTCTCGCATGGCAGCAGTGACGTTGGTAATGATGCGAGTTGCCGCCGCAACTCGCTCTCTTCCACGCACAGGACGCCTAGACAACTACGAGAGAGCATCAGAGCGGCTTCCGCGTTGGTGGTCGTTGCAACGGAACTCTCGAACCCGGCGCTCAGTAGTCTTTGATGGAGGCGTTTCGCATACGACTCAGCGTTGCCGAACAGTGAGCCGGTTCCAGTGCGGTCAATGAGGAGCAAGACAGCAAGCCGGTCCTGTCCCGCGTACTCGTTCGCGGGTGCCGCGATCGCCTCCACTCGCGGAGAGAAGGCACTCGCGAGTTCGTAAACCGTATCGAAGGCACGCTGCTCCTCTTTGGAATCGAGCGAACGAAAACAGGCTCCGCACGCTGCTTCGGCCTGCACCTTGCTCATGCCGTGCTCCACGCCGGAGGCTTGCGCGATAGCGTCAAGCGAAGCCACGCTTTCAAGTGGCGGAGTTCCTTTCAAAAGTACAAGGGGCCGCGACCTCAATTCAGGTGTGTTCTGGAGCCATGCAGCGATCGGAAACTCGGCGATGTGAACGGCAGCAAAGGACACGCTATCTCCCCACGGCTCGCATCCATGCCGGAGTTGCGTCCCAGGCGGTCTCTCGACCTGGCACCTTCTTGCCGAGTGTGGGTCCGGTACGTTGCCGTGATACCTGGGTAACGTGTTTTGCAGAAGCAAGCACGCCATTGAACTTCGCTACACCCGAGTCGCACTCCAGAACGCAGGCAGCACTGGAGCGGGCGCACGGTGACTGGCTTAGCACGAACAAGATTGCGTCGCTATGCTTGGCCGCTTTCTGGTATCGCCACCAGGTACTGGCCGGGATGCGTTGCGCCTGCTCAGGCGGGAGCGACGCAAGATCGAGCACAACGACGCGGAAGCCACCGTCTTGTAGCACCTGGTCCGTGGCTCGTAGCGCACGGTCGAGCAACGGCCACGACCCCTTATGCGGCTTACGGCCGGTCTCGACCGGCATAGCCATAGCTCTCTGTCGTGCTGCATCTGCCGCAGCTCTATCAAGTGCCCGCAGGGGATCGCTGTCGTCTACTTTGCGGGAGTTGAATTGCTCCCATTGCACTTGATCGGGTGATGCGTCCGCGAGTCCCAACGGCAGGTTCGGATAACCCGGCGTGCCTTCCATCTTCCGGCGCCTGCGCTCTTCGTTGTAGAAAAGCATCTGCTCCAATGCGGGAGCAAGACCTTTGGTTTCGCCGCGAGGGTGTGGACTGCCGCAGTTCTGTTGGTTGAGCTGCTGTCGTTCGCGTCCATTGCCAGCAGCGTGACTGGAGACCTTGTTAGCCCTGGAGACTGGCTGCTCCTGTGCTGCCGCAAACCGCACCCACAGCACATTCCTCAGGAGAACGCCGGTAGCTGCGGCACTGTGAGGAGACCAGGCATCGCTTGGGTCGATGTAGGCGGAAGCTCCTTCTCGCGACACCTCGGCGAGCAGCGAGAGTGCGATGGCGCTTCGGCCCGAACATTCGGGTCCGGTGACTTCACATAGAGAACCAAGCGGAAAGCCGCCACCCAGCAGGATGTCAAATGCGCTGTTGCCGGTCGGCTGAAGCCGTGTAGCAGGCTGGGCGACCGGCGAGAGAGCAGCCGGAACGCGATGCGCGAGCTTGAGTTCGATCTCCCGTTTCAACATTGCTGCACTCAGTCCCATGTGCTTCGCCCTTTCTTCGCCCCTCAGATGCATACTGTACCTCAGAGAGCATGAGGAAAGCCACATTGCACAACGATAGGTGCAGATCCGCAGGATGGGACGCTTTACGCGAGGCGTCATAAAGAGGACGAGGTTACATCTTCCAGGATCATTCTCTCGAGGAAACGAAGGTGAGATCGATGTTTTTAATCTTTGTTGGGACCTCCGGACGGGCATGATATACGCGGCCGAATAGATGCGCGTCCCTCTGAGAACGCCCGGGACAAAACTGGTCGATGTGCTCGAAGAGGTGCTGTCTTGCGATCATGTCGCCGCCGGAATCTGGCATGGTCTTTATTGCTCTGCCACGCTCTGTCTCAGCACGGTGTTGTCGTCTGTGGCCCGAATCCCTGCAAGGATTCGATGCTCTTCGACCGCTTCTGTAAAGCAATGACTCTAGTGCACATTCGCTCGCGTTTTACTTCGGGCCGAGATCGAGGTTCTACGGGTGCCAATATCCTTTCATCCCCGCGTTGGAATAGCGATCGCACGTGCGCTTTGCTGACCTAAAGAGATGTCAAAAAAAGCACACATGACGTGACGCTTAAGATGGCTGCCCTTAGCGTACGAGAGCAAGTTGGACACACATCCGCGATTACAATCAGGCATGGCGCGTGGCTGGGAGAGAGAAGACGTGCAAATTCCTGAGATACCAGAAAGACAACCTGCGGTTAGCCCTGCGGAACGGCGGATTGCGGAGCGCGACCGGCAGCGCAAACTGCAAGGGCTGCAGCTACAACGTGAACGTATCCTGTCAGAGCGAACCTCCAGCCCACACCGGCGCTCCACGTTGGAAGCAGCGCTGCTGGAGATCGAGGAGCAGCTGGCACAGCTCGGATGGACGCTTCACATCTGACAAGCGCAACGGGCTCCGCACTCTTGTAGACTGACAGCATCACCAAGGAGCCTGTACATCTTCCATGCCTGCTGTTGCAGAAGCTGCTGAACCACTCCGTCCTGCAACATCCATAGGGTCCGGTGCACTGACATTTCAGGAGACACTGTTCGCGCTGCAGCGCTTCTGGGCGGAGCGGGGATGCGTTCTGCAGCAGCCGTATGATGTGGAAGTCGGCGCGGGTACGATGTCTCCAGATACCTTTTTGCGGGTGCTTGGCCCAAAGCCGGTGCGCGTTGCGTATGCGCAGCCCTCGCGCAGGCCTGCCGATGGACGCTATGGTGATAACCCCAACCGGCTGTACAAGCACACGCAGTTTCAGGTCATTCTGAAGCCACCGCCGGAGAACATCCAGGACCTCTACCTGCAAAGCCTGGAGGCCATCGGCATCCGGCTCTCCGAACACGACATTAAGTTCGAGGAAGACAACTGGGAGTGGCCGGTGGGCGGCGCATGGGGCGTGGGCTGGCAGGTGATGATGGATGGCCAGGAAATCACGCAGTTCACCTACTTTCAACAGTGCGGCGGTCTCGACCTCGATCCCATCTCCGGCGAGATCACGTATGGTCTTGAGCGGCTGACGCAGTTCCTGCAGGACGTGGACTCGATTTACGACATTGTGTGGGCGCGTGAGCCGGACACGGGACGTGTGACAACGTACGGCGACATCCGCTTGCAGGAAGAACAGCAGTTTTCAGCGTACAGCTTCGACTATGCGGACGTGAGCAGGCTGTGGGAGCACCTGAACGCGTATGAGAATGAGTGTTTGGCCCTGCTTGAGCGTTGGCCACGCCTTAATCAACATCAGGATGCCCTGAACAGAGTGCCCGAAACAGGGGAACAAGTCGGTTCTGAAGTCGAGATCAAGCGTTTTCCGGTGTTGGGCGCGTACGAATTAGCGCTTAAGTGCTCGCACCTGTTCAACCTGCTGGACGCGCGGGGAGCGATCTCCGTGACGGAGCGCGTGGGTGTGATGGCGCGCATTCGTGCGCTGATCGTAGGTGTGGCCAAGGCATATGCTGAGCAGGGACAGCGTGTTGCCGCGCTCCAGGATGGAGTTGCCGGATAATGGCTGAGTTCCTGTTTGAGATTGGTTTGGAAGAAGTTCCGGCACGCATGCTGGCGAGCGCTGAGTCGGAACTGTCGCGGCGCACGCTGGATCTGCTGACGCGCGATCATCTGCTGGATGAGGGTCACAGCATTAAATCGTTCTCCACGCCGCGCCGCATCGCAGTGCTGGTGCATGGCGTGCGTGCGCACCAGGCCGATACGGAAGAGGAGTTGCTTGGGCCGCCGGTGAAGGCCGCGTACAGGGATGGCAAGCCGACCGCCGCGGCGGATGCCTTTGCGAAGAAGGCGGGCGTCTCAGTCGACTCGCTGCGAACGATTACAAATGCCAAAGGCGAGTATCTGGCTGCAACGGCGAAGCGAACCGGACGCAGCTTTCAGGATGTGAGTGCGGCCGAGTTGCCGAAAGAAGTCGCGTCAATCTACTGGGCTAAGACCATGTACTGGCGGCCCGGTAAGCCGGAACGCTTCGTGCGTCCCGTGCAGTGGTTGCTGGCGCTGCTGGACGATACGGTCATACCACTCGAATGGGCAGGGAAGACCGCTGGCCGGGTGACCTACGGTCACCGTGTGCTGCATGGCGATGCTCCGGTTGGGATTGCTCGTGCCGGCGAGTACGCGGCGCGATTGTTGGAAGCGAAGGTCATCGCAAAGGTAGAGGATCGCCGTCATCGGATTCGCAAGGCGCTGGATGCTGTGACGCGCACTGTGCCGGATGCGCGCTGGCGCGAGGACCACGCGTTGGTGGACAAGGTCACGCACATGACGGAGTGGCCGAGCGTGATCGCTGGTGCATTTGAACCGGAGTTCCTGCAACTGCCCGAGGAGGTTCTGGTGACGGTGATGCGTGACCATCAGAATTACTTTGCCGTGGAGGATGTGGGACACAGGCTCGCGCCGCATTTTCTCGCGGTGCTGAATACGGCGCCGGATGCGGCAGCAGAGGGAATCATCCGCCACGGCAATGAGCGCGTATTCCGCGCCCGCTTCAACGATGCCCGGTTCTTCTATGACTTCGACCAGCGTGTGCCTCTGGTGGACCGTGTGGCGCTGCTGGAGAAGGTAACGTTCCAGAAGGATCTTGGCAGCTATGCCGCTAAGACGGATCGTGTGCGCGCGATTGCGGCAACGCTAGGCGCACTTGTCCACAATCGCTGGTCAGCTTCTGGCGCAGAGTACAGTCTCGATCTCACTGCCCTTGACACTGCCGCGCAGCTTTGCAAGGCCGATTTGACGACAGAGCTGGTCAAGGAATTCACGGAACTCCAAGGCGTTGTTGGTGGCCTGTACGCGGCCAGCCAGGGTCACGGCGAGACAGTGAAGCAGGCGATCTACGCGCACTATCAGCCCGTCGGCATGGAAGACGCTATACCGCCCACAGTCGAGGGCCAACTGCTCTCCATCGCGGACAAGATCGACACGATCAGCGGCATGTTCGGCCTGGGCCTGCAGCCCACCGGATCGAAGGATCCCTTTGCGCTGCGACGTGCTGCCAACGGTATTGTCAAGATACTCGCGGAGAGCGCGCTTCCGCTGCTCCTGACCGAAGTCGCGGCAGCGGCCACGGGGGATGATGCCCTAAGCGCAACCGTGCTGGTGTTCCTGCGCGAGCGGCTGGAGTGGTATCTGCGCGAGGTTCGTGGCGGCGCGTACGACGTGGTCAAAGCTGTGATGGCTACACAGCCGGAGGACGTGCGCGATGCGATGGCACGGGTCGACGCGGTTGCAGCCGCGCGCACAGGCGAAGACTTCGCCGCGATCGCCGCAGCCTTCAGGCGCATCAAGAACCTGTTGGAGCAGGCACGCGGCAAAGGTGAAACCTTTACCTTCGCCGTGTCAGGCGACGCGTTGACCGAGCCTGCCGAGCGCACACTGGCTGAAGAAAGTGCGCGGCGTGCGGAGGATGTTGAAGCACTGCGTCGGGAAGCAGAATATCCAGCGGCGCTGGCCGTCGTGGCAGAACTGCGTCCGCATGTGGATGCATTTTTCGACACGGTCATGGTCATGGTGCCGGATCACGCTGTGCGGCAGGCGCGTTTGGGGCTGCTGGCGAGAGTATTGAATGATTTCAGCAGCATTGCAGATTTTTCAGAGATCGTGATCGCGCGTAATGCATAGTAGTACATTGGTCGCTGTGAGCGGCAGAGATGTGTCGCACCTTCAGCGCTGGAATGCCTTGTTTGACCTGTACGTGGGCCTTCGGCCCAGGCTGTAATGTGACGGCCCCTTGGGCCTGCATACCTGCGTCGAGTACAAAGCCGGCCAGGGGGCCGTGTCAGACCCAGCCGGATTCACATCGTTGCGCGTACTTCAGCGCAAGTGGTTCACCAGTGCACTTGCGAGACATCTTCGGTCGATCGAACCCTTGAATGCGGTTGATTTATGCGACTCTGCGGCCTTCTGCCTTGTTCATGTTGACGCTGACGATTTTGCTGACGCCCGGTTCCTGCATGGTGACGCCGTAGATCAGGTCAGCTTCGCTCATGGTGCGCTTGTGGTGCGTGATGACGACGAACTGCGTGTCGCGGCTCATCTCGTGGATGAGGCGGGCAAAGCGGCCCACGTTGGTCTCGTCGAGTGGTGCGTCCACTTCGTCTAAAACGCAGAAGGGGCTGGGCTGGAATTCGAAGATGCCGACCAGCAGCGAGAGTGCGGTCAGCGCCTTTTCTCCGCCGGAGAGCAGCAAGACGTTTTGCAGCTTTTTGCCCGGGGGTGACGCGACCAGGTCGATGCCGCTCTCGGCGGAGTTGGTCTCGTCCGTCAGCTTCATAAAGGCCTGGCCGCCGCCGAAGAGTTTGGTAAAGGTCTCGGCGAAGTTCTTGTTGATGACGGCAAAGGCCTCGTCGAACTTGGTCTTGCTGATCTCGTCGATTTCGCGGAGCGCGTTTCGCGTGTTGGCGATCGAGTCCAGCAGGTCCTTGCGCTGTGCTTCGAGGAAGCCGTGCCGCTGCGAGGCTTCCTCAAACTCCTCCAGCGCCATCATGTTCACCGGGCCCATAGCTTCCAGCTTTCCCTTCAGCGTGCGCGTCTCCGCTTCAGCAGCGTCGAGTGCCTCGGCAGCAAGGGGCTGGATGGACTCGTCTGCACGCAGGTCCGCAGCGGGCCGGTTCAGGCCCTGCAGCGACTGTGCTTCGAGATGCTCGATTTCAGAGGTGAGCCGGGCGATGGTGGCCTGGAGCGTTCCGCGTTGTTCGCGCAGCGCGTCGAGTTCTGTGCGCAGCGTGCGAATCTGCGTGTTCTGCTCCGCGATGCTGACGCGCAGCGCGGAGGCTTCCGCGGTGACGCGGGCTGCGTCCTCGGCAAGCTGTTCCCGCAGGACGGTTAACTCGGCCTGTTGGGCGGCTAAGTGGATGTTTTCGTCGTCGCGGCGCGTGCGCTCGGCAGCGGCGCCGGCCAACTGGCCCTCCAGGTGGTGGATGCGCTGATGCGTAGAGTTGCGCATGCGCTCGTTCTGCTCGAAGTTGGCGGAGGCGTTGCGGCGGCGTTCTTCGAGCCCGGCAAGCGCGGCTGCCGCGGCCCCGGCTGCGGCCTGTACTTCTTCGCGCTGGCGGCGGAGATCGTCGACGCGCAGCACCGCATCGGCAACCCGCGCGTCCACGGCTTCGCGCTCCGCTGTTAGTTGTGCGGCCTCCGCCTGTTTGCGCTCGATTAGATCCTGTTTCTGCGCACGGGCGTCACGGTTGCGCTCGCTGTGCAGCGACCAGTCAGCCATGCGCTTTTCGATGCGGGAGGCTTCGGAGTCCATCTGGCGCAGGGCCGCGCCACTGTTTGCGGCTTCCCGCTCTGCATCGCGGCGTCCGTGGCTTTTCACCTCTGCGGCGTGCTGCATCTCTGTGATCAATTTAGTCAGGATGCCAACGGCGATCTCCGAGGCGGAAAGGTCCTGCTGCACTGCGTCCAGCCGGGTCTGCGTATCGCGGACTTCGCGTTTAAGGGCGAGCGGACCTTCGCTGCGCGCCTTTCCACCAGTCACAGTCAGGTTGTGGTAGGTCTCGCCAGTGGGAGCGAGAAAGTAGCTCAACGGGTGCTGCTGGGCGAGCGAGCGTGCCGTCTCTGCGCTCGGTGCGATGTAGCCGTTGCGCAGTCTCGGCAGGATGGCTTCGAGCGTGCCGCCGAAGCCGTTCAAGACGCGCATGCAGGCGGTGAGCGGCTTAGCTCCTTCCAGCGCCTGTTCTACGGCAACTGCTCGCGCGGGCTGAGTATCCGCCTCTGGATGCACGAGAAAGGTAGCGCGGCCATCTACGCTGCCCTTGAGCAGGCTGATACCCGATTCGGCGTTGCTCCAATTACTTACAACAACGTAGTTCAACTCATCTTTGAGGTATTCATCCACAAGGGAGCCGTATTCGTCATCTACTTCCAGGAAGTCAGCCAAAGTGCCAAGCGGGGCAAAGCTCGTTTGCAGGCCGTTAGCCTTGAAGAGCTTGCGAACGGTTTCGCTGGAGTAGCTATGGTCGCGGATGAGCGACTCCAGCGAGTTGCGGCGACCGGTGAGCGTGGCCGCTTCCGCGCGAAGATGATCGCCACGGCGGCGCGTCTCCATCTCTTCGCGGCGCTTCGCATCCAGGTCCAGCCGGAGTTGCGCAATTTCTGCTTCCAGGCGCTTCAGGCGGTCGGTCACTGACTCGAAACTCAGCGACACTTGGCCGCGCTGGCGACCAAGCGCCTCCAGTTCCTGCCGCGCCTGCTCGCTCTCACTCACCAGGCGCTGCGCTTCGCGGTCCAACCCGGCAAGCGCTTCAGCAGCCTGCGCCTCCTCACGGTGTACCTGGGCGGTGCGTTGCATCAGCTGCATGGATTGCTGGCGGCCCTGGGATGCTTCCCGGTCCGCGTTGTTGACTTGTGCCTGCGCCTCACTGGACTCACGCTGGCGTGTCTGCGCGGTTTGCCGGGCCTGTTCCGTGTCGGCCGTGGCTGTCTCCAGAAAAAGACGCAAACTGTCGCGGTCGGCTGCGAGTGACTCAATCTGCTGCCGCAACTGGGCCAGTTCTTCCGTGCCGCTGGCGATGCGCGTGGCTAGATCGGTAACGCGGTCGGTATTTGCGGCGATGCGCGAGGTGGCACGTTCCAGTTCCACGCGCGTTTCGTTCATGCGGGCCTGTGTTCCGCGCAACTCCTCGTCCAACTGGTAGCCGCGCTGCACGCCTGCATTGTGTTCCGCGTCGAGAGTTTCCAGTGCCGCTGCCTGTGTGTCGATGCGCTTGGTCAACTGGACCGTGGAATCGTTTGCAGTGGCACGGTCAGCATCGTGTTGCGTGATGCGGCTGCGCAGAACGATGCGGAGTTTGCCGCGGAGTTCATCGCGCATCTGGCCGTAGCGCTCCGCTTTTGCAGCCTGGCGTTTCAGCGTGGTCATCTGACGTGCGACCTCATCGAAGATGTCGTCCACGCGGGCCAGGTTCTGCTTGCTGGCTTCGAGACGCAACTCCGCAAGGCGCTTTTTCGTTTTGAAGCGGGTGATCCCAGCGGCCTCCTCAAGGATGGCGCGGCGGTCCAGCGGCTTGGATGAGAGTAGTTGGCCGATGCGCTCCTGGCCGATGATGGCGTAATTCTCGCCAGACAGGCCGGTGCCGAAGAAGATCTCCTGGATGTCGCGCAGGCGGCAAATCTTACCGTTCAGCAGATATTCCGATTCTCCGGAACGGAAGAGGCGGCGCGTCACGGTGATCTCGCCGGCGCGCACCGGAGCGCGGTTGAACTTGCGGCGGCGAATTTTCAGGACGACTGGCTGGGCAGTCTCTCCGTCCGCTTCGGCGGCAGCGTCCACTTCAATCTCGTCGGCTTCTTCTCCGGCGGAAACGGGCCCGGGCTGCGCTTCGGCAACGGCGTTTGCGGTGGCCTCCCCGCTGACATGGCGTTCGGCGGCTTCATCCCAGTCGTGCGGCTCCGCCGGTTTGGTGCTGACGGAGGCGATGTTGATTGCCTCACCGCTGTCCTGTGCGTCGTACACGTCCGGATCGACCAGTGTCAGCGAAACCTCTGCCATCCCGGTAGGCTTGCGGTCGCGCGTACCGGCGAAGATGACATCTTCCATCTTGATGCCCCGCAGGCTCTTCGCACTCTGCTCGCCCAAGACCCACGTGATGGCGTCCGAGATGTTCGACTTGCCACACCCATTGGGTCCAACAATCGCGGCGATACCATTCCCGGAGAGCTGCACATCTGTCCGGTCGCAAAACGATTTAAAGCCGAGTATCTGGACGCGCTTGAGCTTGAGCATGAGAATCCCCCGACATTCCCTTACCGTGCAGCTACAAGGCTAATGCTGTGCGGCAAGTCATTCAACGAGCAAACGGCAGATGTTGTGGATAAGGTGGACGCTATACATCATCTTGGGATGTGAATGGAGGTACTCGAAGTGTGCACGTCGAATGATCCATGCTGCCTTGCGGATGTATAAGCCCACGCTGCTGGACCAACGCCATACCCTGTGCAGGCTGCGCCGAACCCCTGCGCCGGCGGCGCCGTGCCCGGAGAAGGCGAGTTTGGGAATGGAAAGCGACACCTGTTACAGTGCAAGCATCTACTGAAGTCTGCGAAACGCTTTCGCCAGGCCGCGCGTCCTGTCGAGAGCGAAAGAGACCAAAGGACGGGGAGAATTTACTGATGAAGAAGGCATTACTTGCCTCAGTGTTGGCAGTTGCATGTGTCTCGGCTTCGCACGCGTTTGCACAGGCGGCCGCCAGTGGAGCGCAGGCTGGACCACAGCTCTCGCAGGATGAGTACACGGCGTACAACGCGGTAGTTACAGCGACCGACCCGAACGCGAAAGCAACGGCAGCAGAGGCGTTCCTGACAAAGTATCCACAGTCGACCGTGAAGAACACCGTCCTGGAGCAACTGCTGGCGGCGTATGCGCAGGCCAACAATGCGACCAAGGCCCTCGATGCGGCCGACCGCCTTTTGCAGGTTGATCCGAACAACATCCGTGCACTGGCTCTCCAGACCAGCCTCTTGAAGTCGCAAGGTGATGCGGCGACGGACGCAGCGGCGAAGCAGGCTGCGTATGACAAAGCTGCTGACTCTGCCGCACGTGGTCTGAAGGCCACCAAGCCCGCAGCGGTCAGTGATACTGACTGGGCCGCGATTCAAAAGCAGGTCACACCGTATTTCTACAGTGCCGAGGGCATCGATGCACTGACGAAGAAAGACAGCGCGGGAGCTGTTGCGGCGTACACGGCTGAGTTGAAGGCGGTTGACCCGGCACAGACGACGCAGCCTGGACCGTTCCTGCAGGACACATATTTCCTTGGGCAGGCGTACTACATCGCAACGCCGCCGGATTATCTCAACTGCACCTACTACGCGACGCGCGTGGCACTGCTTGCACCGGATCAGTTCAAGCCCCAGTTTCAGCCACTGGCGACGTACTGCTACAAGAAGTACCACGGCGGCGATGATGGGTACGACGCGGTGAAGACGATGGCTCAGGCAAACCTGTTCCCGCCGGCTGACTTCGCCACCAGCGTCAAGCCGGCGCCAACGCCGGCTGACCAGGCAACAGCGGTGCTGGAAGCGGACAAGAAGGATGACCCGACGCTGGCTAAGGCTGCGTTGGCGGATCGTGAATTTGTGATCGCCAACGGTACGGCGGATCAGGCGGAAGCAGAGTTCACCCCGATCAAGGACAAGGAAGTCAAGGTACCGGGCAAGGTGGTCAGCATCTCCGATACGACATTGATGCTAGCTGTCTCTGACGATGCGAAGCAGGCCAGCCCACTCCAGGCGGACTTCACCGTCACGCTGAAGGAAGCACCTAAGACACCGCCAGCGGTGGGTGCCGACGTGAATGTGGTCGGGACCATTGCGTCGTACACGCAGAAGCCGCTGATGATGACGATGACCGGTGCCGAGATTGAGGCCAAGACACCGGGCAAGGCCGCTGCACCCGCGCGAAAGGCACCAGCGCGTCGTCGCTAGCAGGTTCTATCCATTAGACGAGGGCGGCCTTCGGGCCGCCTTCTTTTCGCTTACTCGCCAAGCATGATGCGCCTGATTGTATGCGCCCGTCCGGTCACTGCATCGCACCCGATCACGGTTGCACATAGTTTGGGGTTGCCCTTGGCAGCATCGAACTTGGCCGGACGGCCCGTGAGGAACTTCTCGATCACCGGTTCCCGGTCCACCCCGATGACGGAGTCGAACGGACCGCTCATGCCCACGTCCGTCTGGTACGCGGTGCCTTGCAGCAGGATGCGTTCATCTGCTGTCGGGACATGCGTGTGCGTTCCCAAAAACGCGGTGACGCGGCCATCCAGGTACCAGCCCAGCGCGGCTTTCTCACTGGATGCTTCTGCATGAAAGTCAACGATGATGACTTTGCTCTTGATCGAGGCGAGAACTTCATCCGCCTTGCGAAACGGGTCATCATTCTGTGCCATGAAGACGCGGCCCTGGAGGTTGATAACGGCGTAGGTTTCGCCGGTGTGGAGAGCTCCCTCGTAGACACCGTAGCCGGGCGTCTTAGGGGCGAAGTTGGCAGGACGCAGGACGCGGCGGGGACGCTCGTGTGAGTCGGCAGGCACCTTGATGTAGTCGGGAAGTTCCTTTTTGTCCCAGAAGTGATTGCCGGTGGTAATAACGTCCGCGCCAAGGTCGAACAGCTCCTCGGCGATGGCAGGCGTGATGCCGAAACCGCCTGCGGCGTTCTCGCCGTTCATCACGCAGAGGTCGATGTTGTTGGTTTCAAGCACATGGCCGATGTGTTCGGCTACGATGCGCCGACCGGCGGAGCCAAACACATCGCCAACGAAAAGAATGTTCACCCCTCTCAGAGTCTCACGTTTACGAACTTTCTGAATTGGCTTGTGCCTTCTTTAGGCACGCAGTGATGATATTTTCTATGCAGGAGGAGTTTATGCGAACTACCCTCGTTCTGGATGATGACCTCATCAAGACAGCAAGCGAATACACCGGCATCACTGAGAAAGCAACCCTTGTGCGCGAAGGCCTGAAATCATTAATCGCACGTGAAGCTGGTCGCCGTCTGGCCGCACTGGGTGGCAGCGATCCGGATATCAAGGTACCACCGCGTAGGCGGCCTAAGTTTTGACACTTGCGGATACGTCTGTCTGGGTCGAGCATTACCGCGTTGGCAGTGAAGCCTTACGCAGCCTGATCCATAAGGATCTCTTGCTTTGTCACCCTTTTGTTGTTGGCGAGCTTGCCATGGGAAGTCTTAAGCTACGCACGATGACGTTGCAGGCTCTCAGACTTCTGCCGCAGGTTCTCACTGTTCGTGATGAAGAGGTGATGCTGCTGGTTGAAACGCACACGTTATATTCAAAAGGCTTGAGCTACGTCGACGCGCATCTGCTCACCGCTTCGCTGATCACCGCTGACTGTAGACTCTGGACGTACGACAAGAGACTGCATGAAGCCGCACGCAAGCTGGGCCTTGCATCGCCGCTTGGCATCACTCAATAAACTTTTGATCCTAGCTCTTCTCCAGCACGGGTTGTTTGGCGGGGCGGAGGAGCGGGAAGAGGATGACGTCGCGGATGGAGCGGGAGCCGGTGAGCAGCATCGTCAGCCGGTCGATGCCGATGCCTTCGCCCGCGGTGGGCGGCAGGCCGTAGGCCATGGCGCGGACGTAGTCGGCGTCCATCTGGTGGGCCTCGTCGTCGCCGCGCTCGCGTTCGCCAAGCTGGGCTTCAAAGCGGCGGCGCTGGTCTTCGGGGTCGTTCAGCTCGCTGAAGGCGTTGCCCACCTCGAAGCCGCCGATGTAGAACTCAAAGCGCTCCACCCACTCGGGTTCGTCCGGCTTCACCTTGCTGAGTGGGCTGACGGCGAGAGGGAAGTCGTAGATGATGGTTGGGTTAGTGAGTTGCTCTTCGACAACTACCTCGAAGAGGCTCGCAAGAACAGCGCCCCAGGGTCGGCCGCTCGTCAGATCGTTGTACATGCGCTCGAAGATCGTACTTTCCAGACCCTCACGTAAACCCTGCATTTCAAGTACAGATGGCATTCCGTGTTGTTGCTGAAGGTCTGATTGGTTCAGGTTGTCTAGTTTGTTGAGAAGGGTCCGAAGATTAGCCTTTTCTAGGTAAGAGATAAGTGCCTGTCTAGCTGGCTGTAGAACTGTTCGGCGATTAGAAACGAAGAGAACAAAATCTTTTGACTGACCGAAATCTGGTGAAGTAGGTGGTGCGCTCGTCCAGTTGCTTGGCCACTTCTTGATAACTGCGTTTCTCATCGAGAGTCGTTCCCACTTGCCAAGATCAATCTGCGCCATCTCGCCTGCGCGTGGGCCTTTGGGTAGCGGAAAGTTGATCAGTGTCGTTCCATTCACCTCGTTCGCGACGAAGGTGATGAGTTCCTCCGTCAGGTCCATCAGGTCGTGGTAGTTGCTGTAGGCCTGGTAGAACTCCAGCATGGTGAACTCGGGGTTGTGCTGGGTGCTGATACCCTCGTTGCGGAAGTTGCGGTTGATCTCGTAGACGCGGTCCATGCCGCCCACCACCAGGCGCTTCAGGTACAGTTCCGGCGCGATGCGGAGGTACAGGTCCATGTCCATGGTGTTGTGGTGCGTGACAAAGGGCCGCGCCGCCGCGCCGCCCGCCACCGGCTGCATCATGGGGGTTTCCACCTCGATGTAGCCGCGCGCGTCGAAGAACGTGCGCAGTGCCTTCAGGATTTGCGCGCGCTTGGTGAAGACGTCGCGGGCGGGGAGGCGCTTGAGGCCTGCGGTGGCGGCGGCGAGTGCTTCCGGATTGTGAGGAGCGCCTTCAGCGCTCGAACCCGCCTTAGCCTGCGGCGAAGGTGGGGCACCCGGTTCGTCTGGCTCGACGATCGACTCGACCGCGTCTTCGCCGTTGTCCATGAAGAGGTCCAGGTAGCGCTGGCGGTAGCGGAGTTCGATGTCGGTGAGGCCGTGGAACTTGTCCGGCAGGGCGAGCATCGCCTTGGCCAGGAAGGTCAGCGTCTGGACATGGACGGTGAGTTCGCCGGTGCGTGTGCGGAAGAGATAGCCGGTGACGCCGATGTGGTCGCCCAGATCGAGCAGTTTGTAGAGTTCGAAGGCACGCTCGCCGACATCGTCCTTGCGAACATACATTTGCAGGCGCGATCCGTTGCCCTGGAGGACCGCGAAGCCTGCCTTGCCCTGGCGGCGATGCGCCATGACGCGGCCCGCGACGGCGACCTCGACGCGGTCGGCTTCCAGCGCCTCGGTGCTCACGGGTGCATCGGTGTTGTTGTACTCGGCCTGGATGGCGGAGAGTTCGTGCGTGGTCCGGAAGCTGTTGGGATAGGTGGCTTCCAGCGGCTTCAGGCCGGCCTCGACGCCAAGCGCTTCAATCTTCTTCAGCTTCTCTTTGCGCTCTTCGTATAGGCGCTCTTCAAAGTCGGATGCGAACAACTGCGTGCCTCGTTTCTATCTGCCAAGTATAGAAGGGAAGCTCGGGTGCCCCACCTTCGCGAAGCTAAGGTGGGTTTTCGTTTCGCTGAGTCAAAGAACACACCAATACTTGCTAGGCCTCGCCGAGCAGACCCACCTTAACCGCTGCGCGGTGAAGGTGGGGCACCCGCTTCCGCCTGTGTGGTGTAATAGTTGCCGATGAGTGACGAAACACGCACACCGGGCAAGCCGAAGGGCGCACTGGGCGATCTTGTGAAGGCCGAGACGATGCTGCAGTTGGCCATCTCGCTGCCCATCGGGTGCCTGCTTGGGTGGTTTCTGGGCAGTCTGGCGGACAAGCACTTCCATACGAAGGTTTGGGCGCTGGTTGGCATCCTGATGGGCGCGGCGGGGGGCTTCATCCAGATCATCACGACGGCACAAAAATACATCAAGGATGCGGATTAAGTGGCGGCGGACGACGCCGTTCTGGGGAACTTCAGCGATGCCGATGCGGCAGGCGTCATTGAGCGTGCGATGCGCATTGTTGCAGTGCTGGCGGTTGCGGGTGCGGCGCTTGCCGGGTGGAAGGCGGGATGGCAGTCGGCGGTTTTGTTGCTGGTTGGAGCGGCCATCTCGGCCAGCGGTTTGTGGGAGTGGCGGCGGCTCATGGCGGCGCTGATGGTGCGCATGGAGCCCGCGCCGGGAGAGCACCTGGCGGGGGCCAAGAGGCCCAACATCGGGTTCGCGCTAACCGGCTTCTTTCTCCGTTTATTCGCGGTGCTGATCGTCCTGTATGGTAGCCTTAAATATCTTCATGGCTCCCCAATTGCGCTGGTTGCGGGCATTGCCATGGGTGTAGCCGCACTTACCGTGGAAGGTCTGCGGCTGCTGCGCAACGGCACCATGTAGGTGCATCAGAGACCTTTGAATAGTATGACAGGACGATGCCGGAACAGCTTGCTTTAACTCGATTTCTGAATTCTCACTTTGCCGGTGTGGCAGATGCCCTGCTGCATGCACTGCATGTGCATGTTGAGTATCCACAGGCTCCCATTTCCAATGCCTTTGCAATGGAACTGCTGACGGTGCTTTTGCTGCTGGTGTATTTCGTAGCGGTCCGCGCCAGCCTGAGCGTGGAAAAGCCGGGCGCGATCCAGCATACGGCGGAGATGGTGCATGAGTTCGTCTCCGGGCAGGCGGACAGCGTCATCGGACACGGGTACGAGCGTTATGTGAACTACCTGACGGTGCTGGCGTTGTTCATCCTTGTCATGAACCTGCTGGGTCTGGTGCCGGGGCTGGAGTCGCCGACGGCAGTGGTGGTCGTGCCGCTGGGGCTTGCCCTGTGCACGTTCCTGTACTACCACTACCATGGCATCCGTGAGAACGGCGCTGGATATATCAAGCAATTTTTGGGACCGGTGTGGTGGCTCGCTCCGCTGCTGTTTCCGATTGAGGTGGTGTCGCACCTCACTCGTGTGTTGTCACTGACTGTGCGTTTGTATGCCAACCTGTTTGCGGGCGACCTAGTGACGCTGGCGTTCTTTTCGCTGGTGCCCATCGGTATTCCGCTGATCTTTATGAGCCTGCACCTTGGCGTGGCCCTGGTGCAGACGTATGTTTTCATGCTGCTGGCAGCGATTTACCTAAGCCTGGCGGTTGCGCACGAGCATTGAGTTCCGGAACCCACCTTAACCTTCGGGTGAGGGTGGGCACCCGAGTTTGACAGGACGCGGTCGCCTTCATCGCGCCTGGAGTACGACCCGCGCGAGCGTGAGGGGGTCAGCACGGTGAACCTCAACCACCCACTGGCGCGGCACTTCTTGAAGGCAGGAGCAAGACAGATGACAACTCTCAAGTACCTCTTTATGACATTGGCCGTGTTGCTGCTTGCAACGCCGGTGTTCGCGCAAGGCAGCGGTGACGCTTCGTCCGCCGGCCTGGTTTCGATTGCAGCAGGTATCGGCATGGCCATCGCCTCGGGCCTGTGCGGCCTGGGTCAGGGCAAGGCAACCGCCTCCGCCGCCGAGGCAGTGGCGCGCAATCCTGGCGCGCGCCCCGCGATCTTCACCTTCCTGATTCTGGGCCTGGCGTTTATTGAGTCGCTTGCACTGTTCACCTTCGTCATCATCTTCATCAAGGTGAGCCGGTAAGAGTTCTACGTTGTGAGTTTTTTAAGTTGTGAACGGAATGCCCTCGCGTGCGAGGGCATTCCGTTTCTTAGGCGGCACGTCAGCGCTTTTCCCACGGGTTTAGAAGCGGCGCGCCGCTCCGTTCAAAATCAGAAACATTTCGCGTGACGATTGTCATTCCATGTACAAGGGCTGTGGCTGCGATAAACGCATCACGCTCGGGATGCGGGTCCGGTACGTGAATGGGTGCACAGCGTAATGCCACGGTCGTATCGACAGGCAACATACGATCTCTGAACTCAGGAATCACATGATGATTGAGCCAAGAGCGAAGCTGCGCTCCTTGCACCCTGTCGCGCCGTTCCATGCGGAGTACACCTAGCTCAAGCTCCATGAGGACAACCGCAGAGAGATACAGCGTTATTGCATCAACATGGGATAGCCAGGCAAGAACGTTTGGATCAGCCTTGCCATCGCCCGCTTTGCGCAGTTCGGAGACTACGTTCGTATCCAGCAGGAACATTAATCCAAATCTACTGCCCGCGCCAGATCACGGAGGCGTGGGGGATCGAAATCGATGTCCGCAAGGCCCGGCACAGACAATGCTTCAATGATGTTTCGCCGTTTACCGGTGAGCTTTTGGTATTCCTTTATGCTTAGCAAAACATGTGCAGGCTTACCCCGGTCGGTAATAAACACCGGACCTTTGCATGCTGCTTTTTTTGCCCGGCTGGTGTCCTGATTGAACTCGCGGCTGGAGAGAGTTGTAATCGACATTGCAGCTCCGTGTAGCAATGTTACTACATGTTTTTAGCTGACCTGAAGCTCCGGTCCCCAGCCCATCTCCTCTGCAAATGGGTTCCAGAGTGCAACGGGCAGTGCTCCGCCGCTGGCCTGGTCGTGGCCGCCGCCAAAGGTGCCGTCCGCGCCGTCAGGGGTGTGGGCACGCAGGAAGTGCACGAGGTTGACGTGCTTCGGAGCGCGCCCGGCGAAATGCACGTATCCGGGACGGAAGCCCGTGTTGACGCCGAAGATGACTGCGTTGGGAAAGCGCGGCCTCCAGATCTGTGCCACGAGCGGATGCACCTGGCAGGGTGTGTCCATGCGTACGGCGATCATGTCCGCGCCCAGTTCTTCGCGCCATTTTGTGGAGAAGCGTGGCGGAGCCTTGCGTGCGTCGGCCAGCGCGATGTTGACTTCGGCTTTCGCGGCTTGCAACGCTTCCCGTTCGGGTGATGGTGTCGCGAGGGCCTGCTTGGGCGTCTCCGCCGTGAGCAGTAATTGCATGGCCTGTGATGCGTCGCCCTGTGCGGTGCGCCGGGGTGCGTTCAGCAGAGAGGTCAGGTCCTTTAGCGCCGAAACACCGAAGCGCCGCTTCGACTCCGCTAGATCTTCAAAGGGCGCCTTGTCGCCGAGGTCCGAAAGCAGCGAGATCCCGGCCATCCACTGCAGCCGGTGTGCAAGCTCCGGTGCGATGGCTTGGGCACACCACAGCGCCAACAGACCGCTCGTCGCAGTGGGCTCGGCGCCGTAGCTGGTCAAGAGCGTCGCTCCGGGTGGCGTGCCAAAGGGTGCGTGGTGGTCGATGAGGAGCGTTGGAACGCGCGGCAACAGTTCGTCTGGCCGCGCACCCAGGTCCACGATCATGAGGGCCTGAGGCGCGCGCTGCCGGAGACGCTCGTGCACGGAAGGCATCCAGGCATTCTCAAATTTGCCCCGTGTCTCTACGGTCACGCTGCTGTACCCGGCGTCCTTGAGCGCACGCAGCAGCAAGGCTCCGGCTGGCAAGCCATCGGCATCCGCGTCGGTCAGGATGTGGATGTCCGTCGCCGTGCCCTGGGGCAAGGACATCAGGAAATCACGGAAAAGCGTACCCGCAGTTTCAGCGTTCACACGGGGTGTGATGCGGGGAACCTAAAAGGGAACCTCATTCGTGGCGGGCCAGCGCTTCCGGGGTGTTTTCGATGGGAGGCGCATGACAGAATCAGGGGAACAGGAATCAGCATTGCGAATGCGTATTCCCGGTCCGCGAACAAGCAAGGAGCTTACCCCACGATGATGCCCGACGACGACCTGCGTATTCACTACCACGAAGACATGCCACGCGGCGCGCGCATCAAGGTGATCGGCGTAGGCGGCGGTGGCAACAATGCCGTGAATCGCATGATTGCGGCGGGGGTGGAAAACGTCGAGTTTATCGCGGCCAACACAGACGTGCAGGCGCTCAAGCTGTCACAGGCTCCGGTCAAGCTGCAGCTCGGGGTCAAGCTAACCAGCGGTTTGGGTGCAGGTGCCAACCCGGACGTGGGCCGCCGCGCTGCGCTGGAGGACTCCGACAAAATCATCGAAGCGCTGGAAGGCGCGGATATGGTCTTCGTCACCACCGGGCTGGGTGGCGGCACCGGAACGGGCGCGGCTCCGGTGATTGCGTCGCTGGCCAGCGAGATGGGTGCGCTTACCGTTGCGGTGGTCACGCGGCCCTTCGGTTTTGAGGGCAAGCGCCGGATGTCCCAGGCGGAGCGAGGCATGCAGGAGCTGCTGGACGCGGTGGACACTGTGATCGTGATCCCGAATGAAAAGCTGCTGGCGGTGGCCAAGGATGCGGGCTTTTTCGAAAGCTTCCGCATCGCGGACGATGTGCTGCGCCAGGGCGTGCAGGGCATCTCCGACATCATCACCATTCCCGGCATCATCAACCGCGACTTTGCTGATGTGAAGACGACGATGGCGGGCATGGGGTATGCCGTCATGGCGACGGGTGTGCGCAGCGGTGAAAATCGTGCGCGCGAGGCGGCGCAGGCCGCCATGGCGTCTCCGCTGCTCGAGGCGGGTGCGATCGATGGTGCACGCGGCATACTGATCAACATCACGGGATCGAGTTCGCTGAAGCTGAGCGAGGTCAACGACGCGTCCATGCTGATCCAGGATGCGGCGCACGAGGATGCCAACATCATCTTCGGTGCGGTGCTGGACGAGCGGATGGGTGAAGAGGTGAAGATTACCGTCATCGCAACTGGCTTCAAGGCGCCGAAGAAGGATGCGGATGAGCGCCGGGAGCGCATGCTGGAGCAGAGCGGCCTGCAGAAGCCTGCCTTTGCGGCAGAACCGTTCTTCGATCCGCCCATCCAGCCGCGCTACACGGCTCCTGCCGCAAAGGTCGAGGTGCAGCCACTACCCGGGCCCGCTCAAGAGCCAGCTATTCGCGCCGCAGCGCCTGCTGCCGTACCAGCTCCCGTAGCAGAGGAACCGGCCATCTCAGCGGTGCCGCCGCTCCGCGAGTTTCACCTGGACCGCGCTTCAAAGCTCGAGAACTTTCACACGCAACCGGTAGAGCCGCGCCCCTCTGCTCCGCCACGCACGGCAGGCCCGCAGCCGTTTGAACGCCTGCCACATGAGCCGGCAAGACCATCCTTCACAGACGTCGATCCTCATGCTGTGAAGAGTCCAGGCAAGCTGGTTCCTGTGCCCGCGTCTGCGTTCGACGATGACTTTTTCCGCCGTGACCGTCATCCTGTTCCGGATCATTATGCCGAAGAACCAGTTCTTCGCCAGGATGTTCGTGTGCCGACATTTGCGGGATTTGCGCCAGCAGAGCCGGAGAGCGAACACGAGGAGCTGGACATTCCGGCGTTTCTCCGCCGGGGCAGCCACTGATGTCCTGCGATCGCACGCATTCGTCTAATCCGCAATGGTCAACGTTCGATGAGCTTCACGTCTGAGGAGACAGCATGAGCGGCACGCGCCTCGCCAGGTTTCGACACGCAGCCATTCTGCTTGGGCTGGTTGCTGTTTCGCGGAGTGGAGTGGCCGCCGCCCACACGCGGCACACGGCTGCGCATGCGCCTGCGGCCCATGCGCATGCAGTCGGTGCAACCCACGCCCGCTCTTCACATGGTCATGCAGTCGCAACGGCTCGATCCCGCCATGGCGCGTCGGCGCGCAACGTCGTGGTGCTGGTGCATGGGCGGCATGGACGGCTGGTGCGCGCGCGGTATGTGGAGCACTTCTCCGCGCCGTCCTTCACCACCGACACAGGAAATACCACGCTGGGCGACCAGGTGGGCGGCGAAGATCCTTTAGTGCGGTCGGCTCTGCTGGAGGCACTGGGAGCGTACAACGGAACCGCGCTGGCCATCGACCCGAAGAATGGCCGCATTCTGGCCATGGTGAATCAGAAAATGGCACTCGGTCCAGGTGCGGAGCCGTGTTCCACCATCAAGCTTACGGTTGCACTAGCCGCGCTTTCTGAAGGTCTAATCACGAAGGACACGCAGGTGAACGTTGGCGGCGGATACCGCCTGAACCTGACGTACGCGCTGGCCCGGAGCATCAATCCATACTTCGAAACCCTGGGACGGCAGCTCGGCTTCGAGCGCGTGAAGCACTATGCAAACCAGTTTGGCCTCGGCGAGCTGGCGGGTTACAACATTCCGGGCGAACGGCTGGGTGTGTACCCGGATACGGAACTGCCCGCGTCGCGTGGCGGTGTGGGCAGGATGTGCTCCTTTGGTGAGAGCATCTCCATGACTCCCCTGCAGCTTGGCGCGATTGTCAGCGCCATTGCCAATGGTGGGTCACTGTTTTACCTGCAGCACCCCACGACACCGGATGAAGTTGCGACATTTGAGCCAAGGCTTAAGCGAACCCTGGAGATCCAGAAGTACATTCCAGACATGGTACCGGGTATGGCCGGTGCCGTCTCAGCCAACTATGGCACCGCACGCAGCTTGCGGACTAACTTCAGCGAGTTTCCAGTGCTTGGGAAGACAGGGACCTGCTCGGACGCAGGCACTCGCTTCGGCTGGTTCGCCGGATATGGTGATGGTCCGAGCGGCCGCATTGTCACAGTCTTCTTTCTCACCGGCGGACGGCCCACCTTTGGTCCAAAAGCCGCCGAACTGACCGGCATCTTCTACCGCGCCCTGGCCAGTCGCAGCTACTTCCAGCAGCATGCGATGCCCGTGACCGATACAACGAGTGCGGTTTCGGCTCCAGTGACGATCCCTGCTCCCGTGATCGTGACGGCACCGGCGGCTTCAAGCGGGATACCGGCGACCGAGCCGACCACGCGATGATCGTGCACCAATAGTCGTAAGCCCCTGTGGAAAATATGTTTCACGTGAAACATTTTGCGAAGCTCAGGCTGGTATGTTTCGGGTCCTCGACCCTGCGCTGTAGCTGAAACGGCACCCGCGCTTAGAGTAGTCTCCATGAAGGTTTTGAGCGCGGCGGAGATGGGGGTTGTGGACCGGGTTACGGCGGAGCGGTTTGGGGTGCCATTTGGGGAGTTGATGGAGCGGGCGGGGACCGCGGTGGCGCGGCTTGTGCTGCAGCGGTATGCCGGGGCGAAGCGCGTGGCGATGTTGTGCGGGACGGGCAACAACGGTGGCGATGGCTTTGTCGCGGCGCGGGCGCTGCTGAATGCCGGGGTGCAGATTTCAGTCTTTTTGCTGGCTGATGAGGCGAAGCTGCAAGGGGCCGCAGCGGATGCGTTTGGGTTGCTGGACCGCACGGCGATTTCTGTGGTCAGGGTTGTAGAGGCGAGTGGTCCGTTGTCTGTGGATCGTGGCGCGGATGCTGCCGCTGTTACGGATGAGGTTCGTCGGGCTGTGTCTGGGGCGAGTGTGGATGTGCGGGCGCTTGGGCATGTGCTGGGCGGCGTGGACGTGATTGTGGATGCGGTGGTGGGAACGGGGTTCAAGCCTCCGCTGCGTGGGGTTGCGGCGGCCGTGCGCGATGTGGTGGCAGGGTTGCGCGTGCCGGTGGTGGCAGTGGATCTGCCGTCAGGTTGGAATGCGGACTCGATGGAGCAGACAGTTCAGGGTGCGTTCCGTGCGGATGCCGTGGTGACCTTTACCGCGCCGAAGCTGGCGCATGTGTTCGGGTTTCTGACGGCTCCGGAGGTCTTTGGACCGGTGATTGTGAGCGGGATTGGGTCACCGGACGGAGCGGTGGTGAGTGGGACGGGGTTGACGTGGACGGGGTCGTCGAAGCGCATCGTTGAGCCGCCGCGGCCCATCGACTCCAACAAGGGCATGTACGGGCATGTGCTGCTGGTGGGCGGAGCGTATGGCAAGGCGGGCGCGCCGTCGATGGCGTCGTTGGCGGCGCTGCGAACGGGTGCGGGGCTGGTGACGGCGGCGGTGCCGAGATCCATCCTGAACACAGTGGCGCTGATTACGCCGGAGTTGATGACGGTGCCGCTGGAGGAGGATGAGCATGGGGCCGTCTCGCTTGTCAACGCGGAGCCGGAGCGATTGGCGAAGTTGATGAAGAGGAGTACGGTCCTGGCCATCGGTCCTGGCCTGGGCACGGACGGTGAAGCGTCTGCCTTTGTACAGCGATTGGTTGCGGAGACGACAGTGCCGCTGGTGATTGATGCGGATGGGCTGAATGCCTTCAAAGGGCAGGCCGGGTTGCTGAAGGAGGCGAGCCGGGGTGGGAGGCGCACGATCGTTCTGACGCCGCACCCGGGCGAGATGGCTACGCTTCTGGGAACGACGACGAAAGAGGTGCAGGCGGACCGGCTGAACCTGGCGCGTACTTTTGCAGACGAGCATGGTGTGACGCTGGTCCTGAAGGGGTGGCGGACGCTGGTGGCGCACCCGGATGGCGAGGTCTCGGTAAATACGACCGGTAACCCGGCGATGGCGAAGGGTGGGTCCGGCGATATCCTGACGGGGATTGTGGCGGCGTGCGTGGCGCAGTATCCGGGAAATGTGCGGGATGCGGTGAACGCGGCGGTGTACATGCACGGGTTGGCGGCGGATTTTGCGGCGCAGCGAAGAGAGCAGCACACGGTGCTGGCGACAGATACGGTGGCGCATCTGAGTAATGCATTTCGATACCGGACGCGGGATGCGGATGGGATGGAGTGGGTTTGCGGGGTGCGCTTAGTCTAAGTGCCCTGCCTGAGAAAAGCTTCGGGCGTGATCGCATCGAGCCAATGAAAGCGCTTGAAATCGGAGTAGTTTTCTGTGAGAAGGACTGGGATCTGACGGATGCGAAGAGCGGCGGCCAGTCTTGCGTCGTGCACCTGTTTACCGCTGATACCTTGTTCGAGAACGATGCTTCGCCACGTTGTATAGATGCGGTGATCCTCAGGTAGAACAATGAAGATAGATTCCAAGTTGCTGACTTGAATGCCAGCCTGAGTTGGAGAGAGTCCGAATCCGCGACTGCTGATGGGGCGTGTACTACCGCTCCAGAACTCAACGATGTTTTGTGGTGTCAGGCAGGCCTGATGACCAAGCGCTGTCAGACGCTCAATCGCCATCTTAGCGACCTCCTGCTTTATACCCTTGTCGGCGATCAGCTTTAAGAGGATGTTGAATCGAGTGCAATCAGCATCTAGTCGTGGTCGTTGTAGATAAACTCGCGGTCGAACTTTGTATCGGAGTAGTCCGGGATCTCAGCGGAGAACTGAGTGATGTCGTGCAGAAATGCTTTGACCTGTTCCTGCGACAGAGGCTTAAGCGGACTGTCATGTGGGCGCACCGTATCAAGGAACTCCTGAACGTAGGCTTCGGGTGAAAGCCCATGTTGGGCGGCCGTTGCAGCTACACTTTCCGGAATTTCAATGGTAACCTGCATGATTCTAGAGTAGCGCAAGGTGATGCAATGCTTGAGAAGCGATTGAAGACGCGTACCGTGAGGGGCACGTTGGCATTGGGACAGACGATCTATGAACTGATGCTGCCCGCACCGCGTCTGGTGATTTTGCGTGGGGACCTCGGGGCGGGGAAGACGACGTTGGCGAAGGGCATCGCGCAGGCAATTGGCGTCGACCCGGATGAGGTGACGAGCCCTACGTTCACGCTGGTGCACGAGTACCGGGGGCCGAAGCAAACGCTGTACCACCTTGATCTCTACAGGCTAGAGCGCGAGGAGGAGTTGCTGGCGCTGGGGTTGGAAGAGATGGAAGCCGCACCGGACGCGTTGATGCTGGTGGAGTGGGGCGAGAAGTTTCCTTCGTTGATGGCGCGGGCGCGCGGACAGGTGGTGATCGAGCCGGGGGATACGCCGGACGAGCGCATGTTCTTTGTGCAGATGCTGTAAGTCTTTGCAGTACCGCGCGTTCGTTAGACTAGGGGTATGCCTCCCATTCTGAATGCGCAGGGTGTCAGTAAGCGGTACGGCGCGCGCGTGCTGTTCCAGGATGTGTCGCTGGTCGTTTCGGATGGGGACCGGATTGGGCTGATCGGGCCGAATGGTGCTGGCAAATCCACGTTGCTGGCCATGCTGGCAGGTACAGAGGAGCCAGACAACGGTGAGATCGCAGTGCGCAAGCGTGCGCGCGTGGGCGTGGTGATGCAGGTCAGCGAGTATGGTGCGACGATCACCGTGCGTGAGGTCTTGCAGCGTGCGCTGGACGCCTCACTGGTGCCGGAGGGCGAACATGAACAGCGTCTGCGCGAGACGCTGGGGCGGACCGCGTTTCCCGATGAGCATGCAGCGGCGGCCAGCCTTTCCGGAGGGTGGCGCAAGCGGCTGGCGATTGCCGAGGGTGTGATTGCGGAGCCCGACGTTCTGCTGCTGGATGAACCGACCAATCACCTGGACCTGCAAGGGATCGAGTGGCTGGAGGAGATGCTTGCGGAGTTGTCCTGCGCGTGCGTGGTGGTGTCGCACGACCGCTACTTCCTGGAAGCGGTGTCGAATGAGACTGTAGAGCTGAACCGCACCTATGCGGGTGGTCTGCTGCGGGTGAAAGGTGCGTATTCACGCTTTCTGGAGGAGCGGGAACTCTACCTGGAGGCACAGACAAAGCAGCAGGAGAGTCTGCGCAATCGCGTGAAGACCGAGGTGGAGTGGCTGCGGCGCGGATCCAAGGCGCGTACGACGAAGAGCAAGGCCCGCATCGATCGGGCGCACGCGATGATGGGCGAACTGGCCGACGTCAATACGCGCATGGAGAAGGCCAGTGCAGGCATCGACTTCAGCGCGACCGGGAGGCAGACGAAGCGGCTGGTGGAATGTGAGGATGTCAGCCTGGGCTATGGTGAGCGGGAGATTGTGCGGGACTTGAATCTGGCGGTGCTTGCCGGGATGCGCATTGGCCTGGTGGGACCGAATGGCAGCGGTAAGACGACGCTGCTGCGGATGCTGACGGGCGAACTGGAGCCGGGCAGCGGCACAATCAAGCGGGCGGCCAGCCTGAGGATCGTGTACTTCTCGCAGGCGCGTGAACTGGACACGTCGTTGACCCTGCGGCGTGCGCTGGCACCGGAGGGCGACTCCGTGGTGCACAACGGGAGGGTCGTCCATGTTGCGAGCTGGGCGGCGCGGTTTTTGTTTACGGGCGAGCAGCTGAACCAGCCGGTGGAGCGGTTGAGCGGTGGTGAGCGCGCGCGGGTGCTGATTGCGCGGCTGATGCTGCAGCCGGCGGACCTGCTGTTGCTGGATGAGCCGACGAACGACCTGGATATCCCCACGCTGGAACTGCTGGAAGAGAATCTGCTGGAGTATTCCGGAGCCATGGTTCTGGTGACGCACGACCGCTACATGCTCAATCGGGTGAGTACGACGGTCCTGGGACTGAACGGCCGGGGAGATGCGGCGCAGTTCGCGGACTTCGCGCAGTGGGAAGAGTGGATGCAGGCACCTGCGCGCAAAGTCTCAGCGCCCAGTACAGAAGCGAAGCCCATTGAAGCCGCTTCGTTCAGAAAGAAGCTGACATACATGGAACAGCGTGAGTGGGACACGCTGGAGTCGCGCATTGCCGAGGCGGAGGCGCGGGCCGTCGCCGCGGAGATGGAGTTGGCGAATCCAGCGATTGCGATCGACGCCGCGTCACTTTCGTCAGCACTTGCGGCGCAGGCGGAAGCACAGGCCGAGGTCGGCACGCTGTACGCACGCTGGGAAGACCTTGCGGCGCGCGCTCTGGACTAGCTGCGTTGTTGACTACGCCGTTGCAGCTCTGCAGTGTTGCGGGCGGTGTAATAGGTCAGCTTGTTGCAGATGACACAGCGCCACGGGTATAGGTTGAAGAACGGCATAATGCGGCGCTGAAGAACGCTGACGCGCTGCAGCCGCTCAAACACACGACTGCCACAGCGTTTGCATACGGGAGAGCTTGCGGCCGAGGCGACGGCCTGCGGCACGGTCGCGGGAGCAGATTTCATCGCTTGAGTACCTCTCCATTCTTCATGACGAAAACGACGTGTTCCGTGACGCTGATGTCTGTGAGCGGATCGCCGGGGACGGCGATGATGTCGGCGAAGAAGCCGGGCTTCAATTGGCCGATATCGTTCTCCCACCCGAGCAGTTTGGAGCCATTGAGGAGATCGGCGCGAAGAACATCGGCGTTGGGCATGCCGTATTTGGCCATGAGAACGAGTTCGTGTGCCTGGGTGCCGTGGGGGAAGGGACCGACGTCGGAACCAGCGGCGAATGGTACACCGGCGGCCATCTGCAGCTTGAACTGCGCGGCGTGATATGCCTCGCTCTCGCGACGCCGAGCGGTGGCTGCGGGTGTTTCGGCGTGGTCCGCAAAGTATTCGCCGATGGCGAAGGTGGGTACGGCAAAGATGCCGCGCTCCTTCATGAGTTTCATGGTGGCGGGCGAGAGTTGGTCGGCGTGGTCCACGGAGGCCACACCAGCCTGCGCGGCGTAGCCTGTACCCGGCTCGCCCGTGGCGTGGACGGCAACGACGCTGCCGGTGCGGTGTGCTTCTGTTACAGCGGCGGCCAGTTCGGCTTCCGTGTACTGGTAGGGTGTGGAGAAGACGCCGTTGCGCAGGCTGTCGCGTCCGGTTTCGTAGATTTTGGTGAAGTCGGCGCCTTGCTTGTGCTGCTCGCGCATGACGCGGATGATGTCGTCTGCGGTATCGGCGCGGTCGGCATTGCTGAGGAGGTGTTCTTCGGGATTGCGGCCACCGTTGTCCTCGTGCCCACCGTTGATGTCGATGGCGTTGCAGGACATGCGCATGCGCGGACCGGGGATCATGCCGCGGTTGATCGCGTTGCGCACGGCCACGTCTGCGCAGACCGCACCCTCGGTCCCCATGTCGCGTTCAGCGGTAAAGCCGGCCATCACATCGGCCTTCGCAGCACCTGCCGCAATGAGGACGCGCTCTGGCACGGATTCATCGACGGTCTGGTTGGCCTCGTTGCCGGGATGCAGGAAGAGATGCACGTGAGCATCAATCATGCCGGGCATGAGGGTGATGTCACCCAGATCGATCGTCTCCGCTCCGGCGGGATGGGTGACGTGCGAACCAGCCTCGCGGATGCGATTGCCTTCGAGAAGGACTTCGCCGGGAGAGACTATCCTGCCCGCACTGACATCAAGCATCCGTGCCGCGTGCAGGACAGTGACACGCGGCGCGGGCCGGGAGTCCTGCGCGTGTGCGGCAGTGATGGAGCAGCAAGCGAGAGCGGCCAGCAGAGCTTTCATGTGCACGTGTCTGCAGCTTACTTCAGAACAGCGCGCGACGGGCAGTTACACTTTGCGTACGCCTTTTTACGGCTTGAAGGGCTCGTCTGCGGACGGACCGTAGATGCCGGGGACCGCAACGTCCAAAAGGCGGAGATAAACGGTGAGTTGTCCGCGATGGTGGATGAGGTGGTTGAAGAACATGGTGCGGTAGAGCAGGTGCTTCGGAGCCTTTGCTATGACATGCTGGCCGAAGCTCATGCTCCATTCGGCCTGGAGTTGTTCGTCACTCAAGGACGCGAGCGCGGTTCTCAACTCAGCGGCGGCTCCGGCGGCAGATTCGATCAGTTTTGCGCTGCCCTCGAAGAGGAGCTTGGGGAAGGTAGCGGTTGCAAGATCCAACGAGGGTGTGGTGAGCACCGCCAGACCGAAGTTGGGCAGTGTTGCCACGTGCGCCGCAAGCCGGCCCATGGGCATGGACTTTTCGTGCGGCTTCCAATCGCCCTTGTCGTCAGGGATGCGCTCAAGGACGCGGCGTGTGCTGATGGCTTCCGTGTCGAAATCTGCGAGCAAAGCTTCTGCGAGGTTCATGGTTGTTCTCCTGAAGGCCTGTTACATGCCCGTGATGTTGTAGCCGCAATCGACGTAGGTGACTTCGCCCGTGATGCCGCTGGCCAGCGGTGACAGGAGGAAAGCGGCAGTGTTGCCAACTTCGGAGGTTTCAACGTTGCGATGCAAGGGCGCGCGTTCCGTGACTGTGTCGAGAATTTTGTTGAAGTCACCGATGCCGCGCGCGGCCAGCGTCTTGATGGGTCCGGCTGAAATGGCATTGACCCGTATGCCCTTCGGTCCCAGGCAAGCGGCAAGGTAGCGCACCGTTGCCTCCAGCGCAGCCTTGGCCACACCCATGACGTTGTAATTTGGAAAGACTTTCTCGCTGCCGTAGTAAGTCAAGGTAAGAATGCTTCCGCCTGCGGCCATCAAAGGTGCCAGGGCGCGGCTGACCGCGACGAGCGAGTAGGCGCTGACATCGAGCGCGATGCGGAAGTCTTCACGCTGGGTCAGAAGGAAGTCGTTCTTGATGGCATCCGCCGGTGCAAACGCAACGGAGTGGACCACGATGTCGATGCTGCCGTAGGCGTCCTTCAGATCGCTCGTGACACGCTCAATTTCGGCGTCCACCGACACGTCGCACTGGAAGCTCTTCGCATCCTTCAACTCCAGCAGGAGAGTGTCGGCTTCCTTTTTCAGGCGCTCGCTCTGGTAGCAGACGGCCACCTTCGCACCGGCTTGATCCAGCTTTTGCGCGATGGCCCAGGCAATGGAGCGCTTGTTGGCAAGCCCGAAGATGACGGCCGTTTTGCCCTGGAGATCGATCATGGTGTGTTCCTTTCGGGTGTCTGGCGAACGTGTCGAGTGCTGGGCGGGAACGCTTGAAATGTTGTGCCTGTGCAAGGTGTATCGGGATCCTTCGCTGTGCTCAGGATGACAGCGTACTCATACGGCCACGACTTGTGCTCAAGAGATCAACCATTCGTATTGTTCGTCGGTCAGTGGGACGACGGAGAGGCGGAACTGGCGAAAGAGGATCGAGTCGTGAAAGACCGGAGCTTCGCGCATTGCGGCGAGGGGCTTGGGAGTCTTGAGGCGCTTGCCGGCTTTGAGGCGGACGGCAGGGTTCTTTGGGTCGTTCGCATCGACGGAAAGGACGGTCGCGATGCCGACTGCTTCCTTGCCGGTGTTGGAGTGATAGATGATGCAGTGCTCGCCCTTTTTCATGGCGCGCAGTGTCATGAGCGCCTGCGGGTTCTTGATGCCATCCCACACGGTTTCGCCGTCGCGCACGAGGTCGTCGAAAGAGTACGTGTCAGGCTCGGATTTCAGTAAGTAGGGCATGGTCCCGTGGAGAAGGATAGCAGCCGCCTCGCTTCAGGTGTCCAGATCGACGCGTTGGACATGCGGGATGGCACGGCCGAGGAAGCGCTCGCCCAGACGCTTGAATTTGTCCGCCGCATCCGTGGCAAGAAAGGTGAGTGCAGGCGTGTCTGTGGCTTCTGCCGCGTGCGGCAGGAGAGACGCGACATGAGTTGCCGTGGCCTGGGCGGAGTCCACGATGGGGACGGGACCGGCGAGACGGTCCACGACGGTGCGCAACGTGGGTGCGAGCAGGGGATAGTGCGTGCAGCCCAGCACGATGACCGAAGGTGTTTGTGGAGCGAGAGCGAGCGCCTCAGTGAGGTAGATGGTTGCGATTTGTTCGGTGATGGAGCCGGTAGTCCATCCTTCTTCGACCAGCGGGACGAAGAGCGGGCAGGCTTTTTCGACTGCGTGAAGCCCGTGAGCGGCACAGGCGCGTGCGTAAGCATGGGATGCGACAGTCCCCTCCGTGGCGAGGATGAGGGCGGTGCTCTCTGGAGGTGCGATGGCGGCTGCGGCTTGGGAACCGGGTGCGATGACTCCTGCTAGCGCAACCGTAGCGTGCCCTTGCAATGTTGGCAGCGCCAGCGCGGAGGCGGTGTTGCAGGCGATCACAACAAATTCCGCACCACGGGAGGTGAGCAGCTGAATGGCTGCGGAGGTGTAGCGTGTGACTGCTTCTGCGGACTTGGAGCCGTAGGGAAGATGAGCAGTGTCGCCCAGGTAGATGAAGTCCGCGCCGGGTACTTGGACGAGCAGCTCGCGGAGAACGGTGAGGCCTCCAAAGCCCGAATCGAAGACACCGATGAGGGGTCTTACCGTCACTGCCTGTCCTGCGCTGTTTCCATCGGGTTGTAGGTGCGGTCCAGTTCGATGTTGCCCGCGAGGGTATCGCGGGGTTTGCCGTCCACCAGGAACTTCACGGCCGTGATGTCAGGGAAGTTGGCGTGGAGGGTTGCGACAATCGACTGGATGGTGAGCGTTTCCGGCGTGATGCCGGACGGGTGCGCATCTGCCCAGGAAGACCGCAGGTTGACGACGGCCAGTTCTCCAGGAGCATTTGTAAGCGGATTGGTGTCCTGCGCGGATACCTCTGGTGTTGCCGGCTGAGTAGAGGTGCTGGAACCGATGGGCAGGTGTACAAGGAAGACATCGTCGATGCCTGCGCCACCGCTGACCGTGTGATGCGCGTGCGGCAGCGCGTACTCCGCCAGAAGGTGGTCCAGAAGGGCGTGCGCGCGCAGGCCTGGCTGCTGCGGCAGGGCCAATGCTCGGGTGACTGGTTTGACCGTGCCGTCCGCATCATCGGCCAGCCTCAGCGTGACATTCTCCGTGGGCGAGTAGGCGGTCTGCTCGATGGGGGTGTTGTCCGCGTTCTTCACGTCAGAGAAGTTGTGCTGGTGCAGGTAGATGAGCAGGAGGCCCATGATGACCGAGCCGCCCAGCAGGATGGCGAAGAGGATGCGCTGGTAACGGGGAATCACGGCTCCTGCCTTGCGGGTTCAGCGGCAGGGCTTGCTTCGGGCTCCGGTGTGGCAGGAGAGACCGGCTTGGGTCTTGGCGCCGGAGGTGCAGGTTCGGGCGGTGTGATGGCTGGCACTTTACCGCGCCACAGCAGAAGCGTGTTCGCAATGGCGCTGGCGATCTGTGCCTGGTAGCTGGTCTCTTCCGCGGTATCGCCACCCGTTTCACGCGGTGCAATCTCCACGGCGACCGCAGGGCATTGCATGTTGTCCAGCGGCTTGAGCCATGTGGTACCGGCGGTGGCGCTGATCTTGGAGTGTGGAAATGCTGCCTTCAGGTCGTCGCGGAGCGTGCGGGAGCGGTCCGCGAAAGGAGCCTGCGCCTCTTCCCAGCGAACGGCTGCCGTGGTCAGGGAGAGCTGGTGCTGCGCGGTGGTGAAGAGGTGGACACCGGTTCCGGCGGACGTGGCGTGGAGCAGGATGCAGGCGATGGGATGTGTGGTGTTGGCCAAGGCGGCGCGTGCGTCGTTGCTGACTTCAACATCGGAGTCGCGGGTCAGCTCGACGGTGAAGCCGCGCGCTCGCAGCAAGGATGCAAGCCGCTGCGCAAGGCTGAGTGTGACATCCTTTTCGTCCACATGCGTCGCGATGTGCGCGCCCGGCTGCGATCCACCACGGGCGGGATCCAGCAGGATGACGGCTTGCTGCGCTGAGAGAACGCAGGCAAGCGGGAGCAGAAGGATAGCGAGGGACTTCACGAGCTACATGATTGTAGCGGGTGCGAGAGGCCGGTCGCAGAGTCTCAAACAATCATTGCGTGCGTGCTGGTGCAGCAGCCGCAACCGGTCCGGCGCCTTTGGGGAAGTACCCGGTCCTGGTCCGGACGGTGAGCCGACTGTAACCTTTTTCGTGTGCTTCCACGTGAACCGTGCGGTAGCCACCCAGGCGTGCCGGTTTGGTGGAGGCATATGAGATGGTGTACTGCTGCCGGATATCGGTGGCGACCTGCTGGGCGATGCTGTCCACGTCGTCCAGGCGGCGCGGGAAGTAGGCGACGCCGCCGGTCTGCTCCGCGAGCGCCTCCAGGACGCGGCGGGCATGGCGGCTTTCCCGCTTGTCCTCATCCGGTCCGAAGAGAAGGCCGACGCAGTAAATGGTGGGCCCGTCCAGTTCCTGTACGCGGCGAATCGTTTCTTCTAAGGTGCTGCTGGAGGCGTTGTCGTCGCCGTCGGTGATGAGCAGCAGAACCTGCTTGGGCTGTTTGCCGTTACGCGCCAGGTAGTCGGCGGAGGCGATGACTGCGTCGTAGATCGCGGTTCCACCGGCGGCTTTGACGTAGTTCAGGCCCTCTTCCAGCTTGTGGATGTCCCGGGTAAAGTCCTGGTCGATGAAGGCTTCCCAGGAGAAATCGACGAGGAAGGCTTCGTCCTGCGGGTTGGAGAGACGGATCAGGTCGATCGAGGCTTTGCCCACGGCGGCCCGCTTGTCGTACATGGAGCCGGAGCTGTCGATGAGGATGCCGAGGGAAACGGGCAGATCTTCGTGGCGGAAGGAGGCGACTGTCTGGGGCACACCGTCCTCAAAGACCTGGAAGGCGTCACGCGGCAGGGTTTGGACTGCACGCCCGTTGCCGTCGATCACGCTGGCATTCAGGCGCACTTCGCCGACGTCGGCGCGGAGCGTGTAGGTTTTGCCTTCGCGCTGCACCTGGCTTTCTGTTGCGCCCTGCGCGGCTCCGGCCTGGGCGGCTGGAGGTGTGGCTGAGTCCGGATCTGGCGAGGGAACCGGGTCTCGGTCCACCGTAAGCGGGGGAGCCTGGGGTGTTTGTGCCGTCAGAACAGGGGCGAAGAGTGCAAGTGCAAAGAGTGGTGCAGTAAAACGGTTAATCCGAAGGTGCATAGTAACCCTGACGATTGTGAACCGAAAGCTGCGGCAAGCCGGGCGGGGGGTTCAGCTTCACCTTTAATTTACGCCAGTTGCCGTCGTGCTTCAGATCGGTGGGCTTGTAGCCGACAACATATTCGTTGCGCAGCTCGGCGGAGATACGGGAGGCGATGTCGCCCAGTTCCGCCACATCGGTGACACGGAACAGGCGCCCACCGGTCTGTTCGCAGATGTCGGTCAGCAGCGCGGGGCCGTTCTTTTCTTCTTCAGTGGCGGCGGTCTGGTCGAAGATGCCGATGGAATAAATCTGCACGTCGCTCTCGCGCACGGCTTTGCGGAGTTCGCCCTCGGTGTAGCGGGAGCGGTTGTCGCCGCCGTCGGAGATGATGAGCAGGGCCTTGCGGTCGTGCTTGGCATCCTTCAGCTTGTTCAGGCCGAGGTAGACGGCGTCGATCAGCGCGGTGCGGTTCTGCGGTTTCAGCATGACCATGCGTGCGTCCACGTCGTCCACGTTGTTTGTGTAATCGACCACGATGTTGGGACGGTCGTTGAAGGCGACAACGAAGAACTCGTCCTGCGGGTTGCTGGTGCGCATGAACTCGCTCAGAGCACGGCGCGCACGCGAGAACTTGCTGTTCATGCTGCCGCTGAGATCGAAGATGATGCCAATGCTGATAGGCGCGTCGTCGGTGGAGAAGCTGCGAATGGTCTGCGGCAGGTTGTTCTCGTAGACGTAGAAGTTCTCGCGCTCCAGGCCGGTAACCAGGCGGTTTTCGCTGTCGGTGACGGTCATGGGGACCAGCACCAGATTTGTTTCGACGCGGAGTGTTGCACCCGGACGGAGCGCGCCTTTGGCCGTAACATCCCTCCCGGTGATGACCTCCTTGGGCACCGTGGGCGCGGGAGGCTTCTCAGGAGTGTGGGCGTTACTGAGTGGGTTTTCCTGTCCCATGGCCGTGCTGACTGCCAGGAAGAGAGCGACAAACAGCAGAGCGACCCTGCTGTGTACGGGCTTTGGGAGTGCGGTAAGGCTGCCCATGCGGTTCCTCACGCCAGCGTACGGCGAAATTGCCCTCCGCCCATTGGACGGAGGAATGTACCCGTCGTATGCTGCGCCGGGAAGACGATTCTACGCCAGTTGTTTGCTCGTCCGTTACCCGGGAAGATGCCTCGGCCAAGTGCAAGCCCACTCTCAAGGAATGCGCTTCCTGAATCGACTAGGGGTCTCGAACTTCTCTGACGAGAAGGGCTGATACCGTAGGCACATGCCCGTCAAAATACGCCTCGGTTTGATGATGTTTCTCCAGTATGTGGTCTGGGGTACGTGGTACGTCACGATCGGCACGTGGCTGACGTCAGCGCATCACTTTACCGGGCAGCAGGTGGGACTGGTTTCGGGCACGACGGCTGTAGGAGCCATTGTTGCGCCGTTCTTCGTTGGACTGATCGCGGACAAGCTGTTCGCTACGGAGCGCGTGTTGGCGGTGCTGCATTTTATGGGTGGCGGGCTGCTGCTGCTGGCCTCTCGCCAGCACACGTTTCCGGCGGTATATGCGCTGATGCTGCTGCATTGTTGCTGCTATATGCCCACACTGGCGCTGACCAACTCGCTTTCCTTTCGCCACATCGGCGACCCCAAAGAGGAGTTTGGTCCCATCCGGGTGATGGGCACACTGGGATGGATCGTGATCGGATTGGTGATTGGCGGGCTGAAGATTGAGGCATCTCCCAAGCCGCTGGAGCTTGGCGCGGCACTGGCGATGGTCATGGGGCTGTACTGCCTGACGCTGCCGCATACGCCGCCGTTGGCGCGCGGCGACGGTATAACCCTGAGCGGCCTCTTTCCACGTGAAGCGGTGGGTCTGCTGCGTGAACGGTCTATGGCGATCTTCGCCGCGGCATCGTTCTTTATTTGCATCCCGCTGACCTTTTACTTCGCCTTCACCAACCTGTTCCTGAACCAGCGCGGAGTGGTTAATGCCGCAGGCAAGATGACGGGCGGACAAATGTCCGAGCTGGTCTGCATGCTGCTGATTCCGGTGTTCTTCCGGCGGCTCGGCGTGAAATACATGCTGGCGGCGGGCATGGCGGCGTGGGTGGTGCGGTATCTGCTGTTTGCGTATGGTAACGCAGGGACGGGCGTGTGGATGTTCTGGGCCGGTATCCTGCTGCACGGCATCTGCTACGACTTCTTTTTCGTGACGGGCCAGATTTACATTGACCGGCGCGCGCCTGCATCGCTGCGAGCGGCGGCACAGGGGCTGATCGCGTTCATCACGCTGGGCATGGGGATGTTCGTTGGATCGTGGCTTTCTGGCCTGGTGGTGGATTTCTACACCAAGCGCGGTGAGGTCGGCACGCAGTCAGCGTATGACTGGCACGCGATCTGGCTATTCGCGGCGCTTGCCTCTGCTGTCGTGCTTGCCATATTTCTGGCGGTCTTCAAGACGCCTCGTGAAAACGACCAGGTGCAGGCGGCAGAGCCGTTCAGCGAGCCTGTGGCGGGGATTGCTCCTTAGTTGCCGCTATGGTTTGAAGTACTTGGGCTGCATGCCGGGTGCCCATGGATCGTAGTGCGCGGCAAAGGCGGCGCGACGGCCGATGGATGGATGCGAGTAGGTCCAGAACTCGATGAACTGGGATGGGTTGGGATCGTCATAGCTGGTCTCGCCCAGCACCTGAAACGCGCCACGCCCCGTTGCCTGCGGGTCAGCAACAATGCCGTGGATCGCCTCCTGCCCGTAGACGTCGGCGGCGTGTTCCTGCGAGCGGGTGTAGGTGGATGAGAGGGGTTCCAGCAGAGCCGAAAAGATTGAAAACGCGAGAAGAAGAATCGCCAGCGTGCCCCAATCGTTTTGCGACAGGATGCCCCAGCGCGGGCCGAAGCGGCGCAAGCACCATTGCACGCAGTGATATCCCAGGTAGAGCAGCACGAGCAGGGTGAGGAGCGACACCACCGTGCCTCGGACGATGTGGTTCAGAACATAGTGGCCCGACTCGTGGCCGAAGATGAAGAGGATTTCGTCCGGTGTGCCTTTGGCGATGGACGTATCCCAGACGACGACGCGCTTGGAGGCGCCGAAACCGGAGACGTAGGCGTTGAGGGTGGTGACCTTATCGGAGGCCTTCATCAGGAACATGCGCGCGGGCGGGATGTCCATGTGCCCGCGCTGTGCCACCTGCTCGATCCGTTGCACGAGTTCAGGATGTGACTGCGCCAGGGGTTCAAATTTGTTGAAGAGTGGTTCGATCAAGTATGGGCCGATGAAGAGACTGGCGATGGTGATGGGGATCATGGCTCCCCAGAAGACCAGCCACCAGCGGCGTGGAAATTTGCGAATGACTGCGAACAGCAGCATGACGATGAGTCCGCCGAACACCCAGGAGAGCAAGAACTCCTTGCCGTTATCCGCGAGCCAGCTCGGCCAACTTTGTACCGAAAGGCCGTACTGGCGGCGCAGCCATTGACCGTACAGTTCCAGGGGAAGGCCCAGGATGGTTGTTGCTGCAAGAAAGAGGAAGAGGAAGCTAAACCCCTGTAGCCAGCGACTCCGGAACTTGCTGGTCACGAGTCTCTGGAAGGCAGACACCACTCCAAGTGCCAGAAGGAGGACGACCTGAAGTATGCCCCAGAGCGTGTCCCCGAAGTGCAGAAGGTTGCGCACTGTTTCAAGGTGGGCGCCCTTGGCCAGGTCCGCCGGGCTAAGTTGATAGGACGGGATGTTGCCGTTGGGTGGCGCACTGTCCAACTCATGCTGTGCGGCTGCGTTGGCCGCAGCTTCAGCCCGCGTGGTGCTTGCGTGAAGCGGGAGGAGTATCAGCAGGAGCGGAAGCAGCAGAAAGCGTCGCATCCGCTCCTTATAGCAGATTGTGCCGATCAGCCTGCCTGCGGAATGGCTAACGTGCCGTTTGCAAGGTCGCGAATGAGGCCGAGATCGGCGGAAAGGAAGTCGTACTGCGGCAGGTCGGCGAAGCTGGACCAGAGCATCTGTTGGAAGATGCGGTTTTGCAGATCTCCGAGGAAATGGTGAACGGCAAAAAACTGGAGGTCCACCGCGCCGCCATTGCGATAATTGTGACGTATACGCGCGATTGAAGTTCCAATTTCCGCGTGGATGCCGAGTTCTTCATTGAGCTCGCGGCGCAGAGCTTCTTCCGGCTTTTCGCCGTCCTCGATCTTTCCTCCAGGAAACTCCCATTTGAGCGCCATGGGCTGGTCCGGCTTGCGCTGGCAGATGAGGACTTGTTTCTCGCCGGAGGGTGCTGTGCGGATGATCAACGCGGCCACGACCATTCGGAGCACCCCCGGGCGGGCAGGGGTTGGCCGCTTTCCCATGCCGTCCAGTTTGCGGATGCCGTGCCTGGTCGTTGTCACAGCACCTTAGACGCTCAGTTGCCGCCGGGCGGCATGGCGGAACCTGTCATTGTGCTTCCGGGTAGTACACCTGCCAGCCTCGCCGCGCGGACTCCTGCTGAAGCGCGGGCGTGGGATTGACAGGAAATGGAACTTTTGCAAGCTCCAGCATCGCCAGATCGTGGATGCTATTCCCGAAAACGACATCTGGATGGGCGAGTCCTACACGGCGCAGGGATGCTGCTTTGCCCTCGTCGCTTGGGACATCGAGCAGTGTGCTGGTTGCGAGACCATCTTCGATGGAGACGCAGGCTGCAAGCACGCGCTCTGGCGGAATGTTTAAGGCGCGCACGCCTTCCTCAATCACCCAGTTCGTCGTGGACGACACGGCCCAAAGCTCCGTCCCGGTGGCCTGCAACTCCTGCACAAGTTCCACCATGTCAGGGAAGAAGTGTGGCTGAATGTGCTCAACGAAGTATTGCCGCGCGCCGTTGCGGAGGAGGTTTTCGCGAAGACCGCCATAGATCTGGACCATCTCGCCGCAGATGGCGATCTCGTCCACCTCGCCCCGGTGATACCTGGCGTGGCGCTGAAGAATGTGATCCGCCCCTGTACGCGGAAGCAGGCCGGTCTCGATGCTCCAGTGCATAAAGCCGGAGCCGGCATCCCCGGGCCAGAGGGTACCGTCGAAATCGAACACGGCGGTCCGGGGCTGAAGGGTACGAATGGCTTGGAAGAGCTGGCTGGTGGTGATGGAAACAGGCGAGGCGGCAGAATCCGTCATGGTCCTATCATCGCAGTGCCGATGTGGTGGCGGCAGGCGGACCTGGTTACAGCCCTGTGAAACTCTTTGGTCACCGCTGCATCTATCACAATGCACGCCATTCACGAGGGCGATAGTGGCGGAGGAAGGTTTAACCATGGCGGGACAATTTGTCACTGAAGTGAACGATGCCGACTTTGAGCAGCAGGTGCTCGAGAGCGACCAGCCGGTACTAGTGGATTTCTGGGCGGCCTGGTGCGGTCCTTGCCGTGCACTTGCACCCGTAGTAGACCAGGTTGCCGCGCAATACAACGGGCAACTGAAAGTGATGAAGATGGACGTGGACCGTAACAACGCGACGGCTGGCCGGTACGGCATTCGTGGCATTCCCGCGCTGCTGCTCTTCAAGGACGGAAAGGTCGCTGACACGATCGTCGGCTATGTACCGAAGGACACGATCGATAAGACGGTCGCAAAGGTTCTAACCGCGCAATCCGTTTAGGTGTACACGAAGGGATGGCTGAGGCCAGTCATCCCGCCTTTGTCAATGCTACTTCCTCTCCAAACACCGTATGCTTGAGGCGGCCTTTTTCCGGCTAGCGACCGTAGCAGTGTTTATCCTCGCTACGGCTTTTTTTGTGGCCGCTGAATACGCCATCGTTTCGGTTCGCGAGACCCGGTTGGAGCAACTGCTGAAGCTGGGCAGACCGGGAGCGGAGACAGCTCTTCTGCTGAAGCGCAACATCGGCGACTTCCTTGCTGCGAATCAATTGGGTGTCACGCTATGCTCCATGGCGCTTGGCTGGCTGGGTGAAAGTGCGCTCGCGGAGCTCCTTGAGCAGTTCTTCAGAAGAGCACCAGTGTTCGGTGAGTTGCCGTACGTTGCACGGCACACCGTTGTCTTCGCACATGCTATAGCTATCATCTCGGCTTTTTTGCTGATCACCTATTTCGAGGTACTTCTGGGTGAGCAGGTGCCTAAGTCGCTTGCGCTGCAACGAAGCGAACGTATTGCATTGGCGGTGGCCGGGCCGGTAGACGTGTTCATCCGCATTGCGCGGCCTGCGGTCCGGATTCTTCGGGCGTCTTCCGGCGTGGTGTTGCGAGTGTTCCGGTTGCCGCCGCATGGGGGCGAAGCCGAGGCCCACTCGCCCGAAGAATTAAAGATGATTGCTACGACGACGCGCCGGAACGGCTTGCTGCCGGAATTTCAGGAACGAATCATTCACCACGCGATCGATATGAATTATCTGACCGTACGCGAGATCATGACGCCGCGCGGACGCATCTTCGCGCTTCCGGCGGATATGCCAGTGGAGCTTGCTTCCGCGCGCATTGTTGAGGAGCAGCACTCGCGTGTGCCGGTGTATGATGCCGCGCTGGGAACAGAACACATCATTGGCGTGGTGTATTCAAAGGATGTGTCGCGACTGATGCACTTTCGCCGGAACGAGCGACTGCCAGCGGCGTTGCGCGACTCAGCCGTGACCTTGCGCAACATCGCACGCGAGGTATTCGTCGTACCAGAGACAAAGCTTGCCGCTGAAGTTCTGCAGGACTTTCAGGAACGCAGGCGGCAAATCGCAATTGTGGTGGACGAGTTCGGCTCGACGGTCGGGCTGGTCACGGCGGAGGATGCGCTGGAACAGCTGGTGGGCGAGTTGGACGATGAGTTTGATGCTTCGGCGCGCGCGTTGTCCGCGTACAAAGACCGGGGCTCGGTGGAAGTGGACGGCACAGTGACGCTCCGTGATCTCACAACACAGATGCACTGGCAGTTTCCGCGTGAGCCCGGCATTGAGACCCTTGCTGGATTTATGCTGACGCAGTTAGGCCATCTGCCAAAGCGCGGTGAAGAGGTGCACTATGGTGGACGAAGGTTTGTTGTGACGGAGCTCGCGCAAAGGCGCATCAGCAGGATACGCGTGGAGAGCCTTGCCCATTCCGAAATGGCGGGCAACAGGCACGAGGAGATTGCGGCGTGAGGTCGCTGAGACGGGCAGGCGAGCGGCTGGTGCTCGTTGTGCCCGTGCTTTGGATTGTTGTTTCCCTGGTCTTTTTATTGATCCACCTGGTTCCAGGTGATCCCGTAGCACAGATGATGGGCGAGGGTGCCAGTGCGACGGACCTCGCCGCTCTCCGGCATAGTTACGGTCTGGATGCCCCGTTGGCAACCCAATACTTTGGGTATTGGAAAGCCCTGCTGCACGGTGACTTAGGCCACTCATTACGCCTGCGGGATTCTGTGCTTCACCTGATTCTGCAGCGCTATCCGTACACGTTGTTGCTTTCCGTCGCGACCCTAACGTTGGCCCTCATGCTTGCCATTCCCGCTGGATTGACCTCCGCCCTGTACCGCGGGCGGTGGGCAGACCGGATGCTTGGGGTGGTCTCCCTCGCCGGACTCTCGATGCCGAACTTTGCGCTGGGGCCGATCCTGATCCTGGTGTTCTCCATTCTGCTGGGCTGGCTACCAGTCTCAGGGGCGGGTACAGGCGGCCTGTTCAGCGGGAGTTCATTGCTCCACCTCGTCCTGCCGTCCCTTACGTTAGGTTTGTCGCTGGCGGCCATCCTGACGCGCATGGTGCGAAGCGCGATGCTGGACGAGATGTCGCAGGAGTACATCCGCACGGCGCGCGCGAAAGGGTTGCCGGAGCGGGCGGTCATCTACCGTCACGCGCTGCGCAACGCGCTGCTGCCTGTGTTGACGGTCGTGGGACTGCAGTTCGGTTCACTTCTGGCGGGTGCAATTGTGACGGAAACGATCTTCTCGTGGCCTGGCGTTGGACGGCTGACACTGTCGGCGATCTCAAATCGCGACTACGCGCTGGTACAGGGATGCACGTTGACGATCGGACTAACCTACCTGGGTGCCAATCTTCTGACCGATTTGGCGTATGTGCAGGCGAACCCGCGTCTGCGGAGGTCCTGAGCGGCTGAAGGCGGCGGTACACTCACAGCCGTGCGGTGTTATCACCTTTGTTCTTTTCTTCTTGCGGTTGCGATGTGCAGCATCGTGGGCTTTGGCCAGCGTGCCCCGGGCGTCAACCCGATGGCTCCTGAGGAACCTGAGCATCCGCAACCCGCCGCGCGTGACTTCAGGGACCGCAAGGACGGCTTGACGCTGCGTATTCCCGCCGGCTGGGACCTGGAGCAGAAAGATGGCGTCCTGTCATCGTTTCAGAAGGATGTGTCCGCTATGCGCGGGCCGTTTCACCTCCGTGCGGTGGCGACTCTCACTTACAACCCCTATGCGTATTCCACATTCGCGGGGGCAGCGTTTTATTTTTCGACGCTGACGCACAGTAATGCGCAGGTGTGCGCATCGCAAACCAAAGCTCCAACTGCAAAAGCGCAATCGGACGTCGCGATTGCAGGTATACCGTTCAACCACGGGCAGGACCATCACGGAATGATCTGCACCGAATCCCGTGATGATGTCTTCACGACGATGCGCGGCGGCACGTGCCTGCGTTTCGACCTGGTTGTGAACACGTTTTGTTCGCAGACGAGCGGTGCGCTGGAACTTTCGCCGAAACAGCTGGGTGACATCGACACGCGGCTGGGTGGGATACTGCAGTCGATTCATGTTGACGGCACTGCGCGTCAGTGAACTAGACAGGGAAGTCGCACCGCTCCGCGCTCGCGGTTGCGTGGACGATGTGCAGGATCGCCATGGTGACGGGCAGGCGGAAGCGGCGCGGTCCGACACTGCCGGGGTTCAGGTAGAGAACACCATCACGATGTTCCTCGGCGTACTTATGTGAGTGACCGCTGATGACGACGCCGCAGCCTGCTGCTGTGGGGCTGATGTCCAGATCACCGAGTGCGTGCAGCATGTAGATGGTGATGCCACCAAGCTCAATCCATTCTGTTGCCGGAAGGGCAGCACCAGGACCGTGTGTGTCGATGTTGCCCCGAATGGCCGTAAGTGGAGCAACGGCGGAGAGCGCGGACAGGATGGCTCCATCACCGACATCACCCGCGTGCAGGATGTGGTCCGCGCCGTGGCAGGCATTCAGCACCTCTGGGCGCAGAAGCCCGTGCGTGTCGGACAGGACGGCGACGCGCAGTGCGGTAGGGGGAGGGGACATGCCCTGTTTGGATGCGTGATGCGAGTGGACGCCTGTTACGTGACTACCTGGGTTCAGCCGTGTTCCGAAAGCACCGTGCCACACCATAATGGACGGGATGCACTCCATGACCGATGTTCCGGCCGGCAATGCAACGATGGTGCGGGAGTACCTTACCTGCCTGCGGGTGGAGCGAGGCCTGCGTCCGTTGACCTGCGAGGCGTATGGACGCGACCTCCTGCAGTTTTGCGAGTACCTGGAGCGTACGGATGCTCTGCTGGTCACGGCACGGCACGAGGACGTCAGCGGGTGGATGGAACATCTGCGATTGCACGAGCGTACGAACCGGTCGGTAGCACGCAAGCTGAGCTGCCTGCGCGGGCTGTACCGGTGGATGCTGATCGACAAGCGTATGGCGCATGATCCGACGGTCAACATCGACTCGCCTTCGACATGGAAGGTGCTGCCCAAGTCGCTGGCCGAGTCCGATGTGAACGGCATGCTTGAGCGCAGCGCGATGCTGGCGCGGCATCCAGAGGCAGGTGGGCTGGCTTTGCGCGACCATGCACTGCTGGAGTTGCTGTACGCGGGGGGCTTGCGTGCCGGTGAGATAGCAGCGCTGCGTGTGGAAGACGTCCACCTGGACCAGCAGCGGGCGCAGGTGCGTGGCAAGGGAGATAAGGAGCGCGTGGTTCCGCTGGGCGATGCGGCATGTGCGGCGCTGCAGGTGTACCTGGACCGGGGCAGGCCGTCGCTGGTGGCGCGCGGTTTGCAACGCGCGTTGTTTCTTTCAGTCCGTGGCAGGCCGCTCACAACGCAAGTAGTGTGGTCCATCGTGAAGGGCGCCAACGCCGACGCCAGCCCGCATATGCTGCGGCACAGTTGCGCCACGCACATGGTGGAACATGGCGCCGATCTGCGCAGTGTGCAGACCATATTGGGCCATGCTGACATTGCCACGACGCAGGTGTACACGCATGTGGCTCTGAAGCGGTTGAAGGAGGTGCACCGGATGCACCACCCGCGGGCGCGGCTTGCCCGGAAGGCCGCAGCATGATCTCCGGTCTGGCGCAGCAGTACATGGCCGTGCTTGCGAACGAGCGTGGTGCATCCGCGCACACCGTTCGGGCCTACACGCGTGAGTTGAATGACTTTTCCACGTACCTGACGGACACGCTGAAGATGGTGGATGTGAGGCAGGTGCAGCACTTGCATATTCGCGCGTTCCTGGGTGTGTTGTACGAGCGTGGCTTGACGAAGGCCTCGGCGGCGCGGGCACTGGCGGCAATCCGGTCATGGTTTCGCTGGCTGGCCAAGACAGGGCATGTGGAGCAGAATCCCGCTGCTCTGGTTTCCACACCCAAGCTGCCCCGGCATCTGCCCCGCGTGCCGTCTGCCGAGGAGGTGAACCGGGTGCTGGATGCCATGGAGGTGCGCGAAGCGGACGCGGCAGCAATCCAAGTCGACGAGGACTATACGGGATGGCCGGAGCGGGACCGCGTCATCTGGGAGCTGCTGTACGGCTGCGGCATCCGGAACTCGGAGCTGGTGGGTATCGACCTGCGCGATGTGCAGTGGGCAAACGACGTGATCCTGGTACGGGGCAAGGGGCGTAAGGAGCGCTATGTGCCGCTGGGCGATGCCGCCGCGCTTGCGGTCCGGGAGTATCTGCCGCGCCGTGAGGCCAAATTGCGAGCGGCTGGCAAAGGCATGTTGATCGGGGACGGTCCGCTGCTGATCAACAGCACGGCACGAGGCGCCGCGCGGCTGACGACGCGCTCCGTGGGCCGGATTGTGAAGGGGATCGCTGTCACACGCGGTCTGCCGGCCGATGTGCATCCGCACACGCTCCGCCATGCCTTTGGTACGCACATGCTGGAGGAGGGTGCGGACCTCCGTGCCATCCAGGAGATGCTTGGCCACGAACGGCTGTCCACCACGCAGCGGTACACGCAGCTCAGCGTCGGGCAGGTGCAACAGGTGTACGACAGGACGCACCCGCGCGCATGACCTGCTACACTCTTCTGAGAGCCCCGGCAGTACGCTATCCACAAACGATCTGGTGGAGGCTGAACCCGAGGGCTTTATTATTTATGACCACAGCCGTTCTAATCGACGGTGGGTATTTTCTCAAAAGATTCCCCGCCTGCTACCCATATAAAGACAAGCGTGATCCCGAAGTCGTGGCAAAAGCTGCGTTTCAATTAGCTTTAGCGCATCTTACCGAGAATCTGGGTAAGGGCGAGCGCTCACGAACCTTAGTACACGACCTGTACCGCATATTTTTTTACGACTGCTCACCTCTCGACAAGAGGGCGCACCTACCCATCTCTCGAAGAGGTGTTGACTTCGGGAAGTCAGATGTCGCACGCTTCCGATTCGCACTCCATGAGCAGATCAGGACACTCCGCAAGACCGCGTTACGTCTTGGCCATCTTTCCGATGATGCAGAGTGGTCACTTAAAGAGGGTAAATTAAAGGAGTTGTTAGGCGGCAAGACGGCCTTCGGCCAACTTGTTGATGACGATTTTAGCTACTCGGCTCGGCAGAAGGGAGTTGATATGCGCATCGGCCTCGATATCGCATCGCTCTCATACAAGAAGCAGGTAACACAAATAGTTTTGGTAGCCGGTGACTCAGATTTTGTGCCTGCTGCCAAATTAGCTCGCCGTGAGGGTCTCGATTTCATACTCGACCCGATGTGGAAGAAGGTACATCCTTCACTCAATGAGCACGTAGATGGCGTTCGTTCGACTTGCCCACGGCCACGGTCTCAAAAAGAAGAATTTGCCAGTACAGGATTGAAGAACCAGCAGGAAGAGCCTTCATGATAAACAACATCTTTACCAAAGTGTTTGGGACCAGCAACGACCGCGTAATCAAGCGGATGCAGCCCGTGCTGGACCAGATCAATGGGCATGAATCTGCCCTGCAGGCGCTGACGGACGAGCAGCTGCGCGGCAAGACCGCGGAGTTCAGGGAGCGCATCGCAACCCGGACAGCGGAGATCGCGGACAGGGAAGAGCGTATCGCTGCCGAAAAGGCCGTGCTGGATGAGATCCTGCCGGAAGCCTTCGCCGTAGTCCGTGAGGCGGGCAGACGCGTGGTGGGCATGCGCCACTTTGATGTGCAGATGATTGGTGGCGTGGTGCTGCACCAGGGCAAGATCAGCGAGATGCGCACCGGTGAAGGCAAGACGCTGGTGGCTACGCTGCCGTGTTATCTGAACGCGCTGGCCGGGCGCGGCGTTCACGTGGTCACGGTGAACGACTACCTGGCCAAGCGTGACGCGGAGTGGATGGGCAAGATCTACGGCTTTCTTGGCCTCACCGTCGGCGTCATTGTGCATGACCTGGATGACCGCGAGCGCCGCGCCGCCTACGCCGCCGACATCACTTACGGCACGAATAACGAATACGGTTTCGACTACTTGCGCGACAACATGAAGTTCGAGTTGAGCGAGATGGTGCAGCGCGGGCACTACATGGCGATCGTCGACGAAGTGGACTCCATCCTGATCGACGAAGCGCGCACGCCGCTCATCATCAGCGGACCCACCGATCAGACCACGGACAAGTACGAGCGCGTGAACAAGATCATTCCGCAACTGGAGCTTGGCGAGTTTACCGAGACCATCGAGGAAAAGACCTATACCGGCGATTATGTGGTGGACGAGAAGACGCGCTCCATCACGGTCACAGACGAGGGCTGGGAAAAGATCGAGAAGCTGCTCGGCATCGGCAACATCGCGGAACAGGAAAACTGGGATTTGAAGCACCACGTGGAAGTCGCCATCAAGGCACATACCCTGTACAAGCGGGATGTTGAGTACGTGGTGAAAGACGGCGAGATCATCATCGTCGATGAGTTTACCGGACGCCTGATGCCAGGACGGCGCTGGTCGGATGGTCTGCACCAGGCGGTGGAAGCCAAGGAAGGCGTCAACATCCGCAAGGAAGACCAGACGCTGGCGACGATTACGTTTCAAAATTATTTCCGCATGTACAAGAAGCTCGCCGGCATGACCGGCACGGCAGAGACGGAAGCCGCGGAGTTCGACAAAATCTATAAGCTGGACATCGTCGTGATTCCGACGAACCGCACGATGCAACGGACCGAATATCCAGACGTGGTCTACCGGACGGCGAAGGAGAAGTATTTCGCGGTAGCCGACGAGATTGAGCGTCTGCACGACGCGAAGCAGCCGGTGCTGGTTGGCACCACTTCCATCGAGAAGAGCGAGTTGCTGAGCGGCATCCTGAAGAAGAAGGGTGTGCGGCATGTTGTTCTGAACGCGAAGTTCCACGAGCGCGAGGCGGAGATCGTGGCGCAGGCCGGACGGCTTGGCATGGTCACCATCGCCACCAACATGGCGGGCCGCGGTACGGATATTCTGTTGGGTGGTAACGCTGATTTTGTCGCCCGGCAGGATTTGGCCAAGAGCGGCACCGCACGAGCCCTGAGTACCGTGGAAGGCGAGATCGCTCCGGTCGCCGGGCCCGGCATGTACCGCTTCTATTACCAGAACCAGGAGTTTGAGTGCAGGCAGGAGCAGTGGGACTCGACCTTCCAGCGCTTTTCAGAGGGTGCGCAGCGCGAACACGACCAGGTGATCGAGGCAGGCGGTCTGTTCATCCTGGGAACGGAGCGGCATGAGAGCCGCCGCGTTGACAACCAGCTGCGCGGGCGTGCCGGACGCCAGGGCGATCCTGGTGCGGCACGGTTTTACCTCTCGCTGGAAGATGACCTCATGCGCATCTTCGCGCGGGAGTGGGTCAGCACGCTGCTACAACGGCTGGGCATGGAAGAGGGTGTGCCCATTGAGAGCGGCATGATCACGAACCGCATCGCGGCTGCGCAGAAGGCAGTGGAGACGCAAAACTTCGAAAGCCGCAAGCACGTTCTGGAGTACGACGACGTGATGAACAAGCAGCGTGAGGCGGTCTACGGGCTGCGTCACAATCTGCTTGAAGGTTTGGACCAGAAAGAGCTCATTCTTGAGGACTACACTGCGTCAGCTCTGTCGACGATCCTGGATGGGACCGCGCCTGCAAACGTCCACGCTGACCAGTGGAATGTGGAGGAGATGAAGACGAAGCTGCGCGATCTGTTCGGTATGGATGCGTCTGATGTGGACTTTGCTTCGCTAAACCGGCATGAACTCGGCGAGACCCTCTTTGAGAAGCTAAGGTCGCGCTTTGAGGTGAAGGAGCAGATCCTTGGCCCGGAGGCGCTGCGGTATCACGAGCGTGTGGTGATGTTGAGTGTGCTGGATGGCCTGTGGAAGGACCACCTGCTCGCCATGGACCACTTGAAGGAGGGCATTGGGCTGCGCGGGTATGCGCAGCAGGATCCTCTTGTGGCCTACAAGAAGGAGTCGTTCGACATGTTCGGGGCGGTCATGCAGCGTTTCCAGGAGGATACCCTGCGGACTCTCTTCAGGATGCAAATCCTTGCACCGGATGGCACACCCATCGAATCGTTAGAGCATCTTGCCTCGTTACAGGCTGCGGCTGCTCAACTGGTGGCTCCCCCACCGCCACGGTTGCCAGCCGTACCGCCTGACATGCATTTGAATGGTGGAGGATCGCCGCGCGAAGCTGCGCAGGCGCCCCAGGTGATCGAAGAGCCTGTAACGGTTCCCAAGGGGCCGCAACGGCAGCAATACGCGCCGGCCAGAGCGACATCCGGGCAGAAGTCAAAGCGGCGGCGGTAATTCGTCAGCCTGCTCAGCGTGTGGCTTCGTTCAAAGCCATTTAGCTTAGGATTTCATCCAGCAGGACTTTTGCTTTGGTCGCGAGAGTACGTGTGCCTTCCACGTCCAGCTTCTTCCATGCCTCGTCCGCCTGGCGGAGAAAAAGGCGTGCTTGCTCGATCTGCTGTGCGTGCAGTGCCTGAACTGCGCCGGAGATGTCAGCCAGCCTTTTTTGCTGCTGGTGGAGCAGCTCCTCCGTTTGCTGCCGCACTGAGGGATCGTCGGCTTCGCTCCCAGTGGTTAATTGGCCGAGCCGCACGGGTTCTGATGCCGCTGCCGCCACTGTGGGACTTACGGGAGGCGGGACAGGTGCGGGTGTTGTCTTCAGGCGCAGCTTCTTCTGTCGTGGTATTTCAGGGGTGATGGGTTCCACCTTTGCCAGCGGTAACGCGGGGAGGGGTTCGCTGGGATGCGTAGGTGGCGGCACGCTCACCATTTCCGGAGGCAAGGCTGGTGGAGGCAGCGCCGCCACCTTGACGTGATGATGGCATCCGGTAAGGCCTGCCAGGACAACGATGCCCATCCAGGCTCTTCGGGGCGTGCGGCTCACGCCTTCACCTCGATTCTGCTCCCGTGTCGTACGGCAAGAGGGAGGCGCAGGGTGAAGGATGTGCCGTGTTCCGGGTTATCGGGATCGGTTTCCGAATAGACGTCAATGGACCCTCCGTGCATTTGCAAAATGCGGTAGGTCATAGACAGGCCGATGCCACTGCCCGTGTCTTTGGTGGTGAAGTACAGGTCGAAGATGCGGGCCAGGATTTCTGGGGGGATGCCGGGACCGGTGTCGCGCAAGGTGATCAGGGCATTTGAGCCCTCGCGGGTGACATGCAGATGGAGTGTGCCTCCGTTCGGCATGGCTTGCATCGCGTTTAATGCGATGTTCAGGAGTGCCTGCCGCAGAAGTTCCGCGTCGCATAATGCGCTGACGGTCCGGCCGCCCGTGGTTTCAGCCAGAGTGATGACCACGTTGTTGTTGGCCGCCTCTTCAGAGATCAGGTTCACAACCGCCTGCGCAAGCGGAAAGAGGTTCTGTTCTGTGAGAACCGGCTCCAGAGGACGCGAAAAGTCCGCGAGCGTCTGCACAACACGATCCAGCCGCAGCATCTCGTTTGTGAGAACGTCCACATGACGCATCGCTCCGTTGACACCCGGTGTGACGTTCAGTTTGTCGCGCAGCAACTCCAGGTGCACGACCATGGCGTTGATGGGATTTTTCACCTCGTGGCCAATGCCAGAGGTCAGGCGCCCGATGCTGGCAAGGCGGCGTGAAACCTCAATGTCGCGCTCCAACTCAGCCTGGGCGGTAAGATCGCGCAAGGTGAGCAGGGCACCCATGCCGGAACTGCTGGGCAGATTATCCAGGGAGAACTCGATGACCCTGCCATCGCCCAGAGAAACGGGCCTGCCATGCACCGTCTGGCGCTTTGTCAGTAAATCGGCCAGCACTGTTCCAAATTCGGTGCTTAGAGGAAAGACGGAAGTGAGCGGGGTCCCGCGTGTGAGCGGAGTTTCGAGTGGCAGGAAGCGAGCAGTGGACTCGGTGGCGACGGCGACACGCAAATCCGCAGTAAACAGCAGCACGCCGTCCTTCATGGTGTGCAACATGCTGTTCAGGTCGGTACTCAGTTCCGAGCGCGACTGCTCTGATGTACGAATCTGCTGATCGATCCGGCTGATGGTGGACGAAACACGCGTGACCGGATCGAGTGAATGGTCTTTCACGAGAATGTCGTCTTCACTGCCGCGGGCGGATATCATCTCAAGCTCGCGGCCGATCTGCTCGATGGGGCGAGACGCCACGGTGGCAGTGATCGCCGCCAAAAGCACAGCACCAACAAGTGCGACAACGCAGACCAGAGCGGCATCCTTCAGCCAGGGTGCGTACGCGTTGCGAAGGAATGTAGAGCGGATGCCGAGGTGTGCTGTCAGGAACGGTTGCCCGTTGCGCAGCAGCGGCAGGCTGACATCGAGCGCCTCTGGTGCACCGAAGATGAGCTTGCGTTCAAGGCCGAGCGAAGTGGTTGCTGAGGACAGGAATGCATGACGCACCGGAGCAACGGCATTGGTAAGCAGAGGACTGGAACCGACCAGGACAGTACCGTTAGCGGAGGTGACATAAGCGTCCTGGACGTCAGGGGAGTACCGCACGATCTGGTTGATAAGCTCACGCAGTTGCACGTCTGTTTGCAAGGCTCCGGTAACAGCGGAATCGAACGCTGCCTCGCCTGGTTCGGTAAGCGGGTGTTCAAGAAATGCTTTCTGCAGGGAGGTACCAGTCGCAGCCGTGATCTGGTGCAGCAGGACACTGTTGCTTGCCTCTGTTTGCGCGATCCGCTCGCGAAGGATCTCCGAGAGGAAGACAGATGAGAGCACTGCCGTCAGAATGACCGTGAAGAGCAACGTCGCGGCAACGAACTGTGTCCGTAAACGCATGGGTCTACGCGGGCGCTCGCTCCTCCAGCGCGTATTCCTTGAGCTTGTTTTGGAGCGTCTTGGAGCTAATGCCCAGGATCTCAGCGGCGCGCGTCTTATTGTTCCGGGTGGAAAGCAGAGTTTTCAGAATCAGTTGCTTTTCTGCTTCATCCACCGTGGTTCCGACAGAGAGTTGGACCACATCTTCACTGCTTGCGATGGGCTGGGACACAGCGAGAGGCGTCTGCCTGGGCTCCAGTCTTGAAAGAAGGGGCACTTCTCCGAAGCCGGGCGGCAGATGTGAGACGTCCAGCGTGCGGGACTGCGCCAGGATCACTGCCCGCTCGATGGTGTTGCGCAGTTCACGTGCGTTGCCGGGCCACGTGTACTCCGTGAAGCGCGTGATCACGCCTCGTGCAATCCCCGGAACCGTAGTGCCATGTCGCGTGTTCATCTCCTCGACCATCGCCTGTGCCATCGCGGGGATGTCTTCGCGGTGTTCACGTAGAGGCGGCATGTTGATGTTGAAGACGTTCAGGCGATAGAAGAGGTCGCCGCGCAGTTCGCCGGATGCGACAGCACGCTGCGGATCCTTGTTGGTGGCGGCGATGACGCGAACGTTAACGTGAATCTCGTCTCTGGAGCCAAGACGTCTCAGCTTGCGATCCTCCAGCACCCGCAGCAGCTTACTCTGCGTGGCGGCGGGCATTTCGCCGATCTCATCCAACAACAGGGTGCCTTCTTCGGCAAGTTCAAAACAGCCGGCGCGGCGCTCCTGGGCACCGGTAAAGGAACCTCGCTCGTGTCCGAAGATTTCGCTCTCGATCAGAGTTTCGGGAATGGCCGCGCAATTTACCGCGACAAAGGGCTTGTTGCGCCGGCCACTCAGGCTATGCAGTGCCCGCGCGGCTAATTCCTTGCCTGTTCCGCTCTCCCCGGTAATGAGGACGGAGACGTTGTTTTGCGCGATCCGCTCGATCATGGAGAAAATGGCGCGCATCTCCGGCGAACCGCCGACAAGTTGGCCCAGCCTGTGTGTGGCGTGAGAGGCGGGTTCCTCATGGGCGACTTCGTGCTGTACTTCCGATCGCTGCTGTACATTCTGCAGAATGCTCTTCAGGCGCTTGGAGTCAACCGGCTTTTGCAGGTAATCGAACGCGCCCATGCGCATGGCCGTCACGGCGCTGTCGATTGAACCTTGCGCGGTGAGTACCACGACGGCCACCTGCTGTGGAAGCTCGCTGATGCGATCCAGCAACTGCAAGCCGTCCATGCGCGGCATCATCATGTCGGTCACAACCACGTCGGGAGACCAGCGCACGACCATGTCCAGGCCAGCAGCACCGTCCGAGGCAACCTCGGTGCGATATCCCCACGATGTAATCAGTTCCGCCAGTCCGGCGCGTGCGTTCGGCTCGTCTTCGACGACCAGAACCTTGGTCTGTGCCACATGTACTCCTGTACGTACTAGTTTCGCTCTTTTCCGGCGCGAGCGCCATGCGTAAGTTTGCGTATGCTTGAGATATGGCTGGCGAAGAACTGTCGTATGAGGTTTCAGTGGCCGACGTTGCCGCTCTGCGTTCGAGTGGCGAGACCTTTACTTTGCTGGACGTGCGTGAACCGTGGGAGATTACGACCGCGTCGATTGCTGGAACCATCGACATCCCAATGGGTGATCTGCCCGCGCGTGCAAACGCCGTGCTTGATCCGGATGCACACATCGTTGTCGTGTGCCACCATGGGGCGCGTTCGCTTTCCGTAACGGCGTGGTTGCGGCGTGAGGGCTTCGACCGGGCGCAGTCGATGGCAGGCGGCATCGACCAGTGGTCGCGCGAAATCGACAGCAGCGTCCCGATCTATTGATGAGAGTGGCTTACCGGTCGGGTTTCATAGCGTGGAAGCGCAAGCGGACGTAGTCGGCCCACCACATGCCGTCCTCGTCCTGAAGGACGGGTTCCAGAAGCTTGACGCATGATGTGATGGCACTCTCGCGGTCTGCATCCGGGATACAGGCCAGAACACCCCTGCGAAACGTTCGTAACCAGGCATCCATGCCGCTTGCGATCATGGTTGGCCGTGGTACCAGAGCCATGAACTTCACGTGAAAGCCATGGCTCTCCAGAAGCTGTCTGTACGCCCGTTCCGGCGGGTAAAACGAGGTGGATGCTTGTTCTGCATCCACGCCATAGCGTTGCAGGACGGCAGACAGCGCGACGCGAATGGCTGCGATATTGCCGTGACCGCCCATCTCTGCGACAAAGCGGCCTCCCGGCTTCAACGCGTCATGGACGCCATGCAGCACGGCAGACTGATCGGTGACCCAGTGCAAGGCTGCATTCGAGAACACAGCATCGAACTCGTTCACGAAGGGTAAGGTGCGCATGTCCGCTTGTACGACCTTCAGGTGGCGCTGTGTGGCGGCGGCCAACATGGACGCATCCGCGTCAGAAGCGGTGACGTCCGCACCCGTCGCGGCAATGCGCTGCGTCAGTGCACCATCGCCACAGCCAAGATCGAGAATTCGTTCTCCCAGCTTTGCATCCAGCAGGTGAAGCACGTCACCTGCAAGATCGGCTACAAAGCGGCCATTGGAGGCGTACGCGGCTGCGTCCCAGGTTTGCGCTGGCGTGGTCGTTTGTGATGTTCTGCTCATAGAGCGAGTCTTCGCTTTCGCAATCGCAATTTGCAAGACGCATCGGAACTTTGCATTAGGTGATAAGCATGCTGGATCAGGCGCTGGCCTTTGCGCGAACGAATCAGAGCAAGGCATTGCATGAACTGAAAGAGTTCCTGCGGCTTCCTTCCATTTCCACCCTGCCGGAGCATGCAGCCGATGTTCGTCGCGCGGCCGAGTTTCTGGCCGCTGAGTTGCGCCGGATCGGAATGGAGAATGTTCGCCTGATTGAGACGGAAGGGCATCCGCTGGTCTATGCCGATCACCTGCATGCGGCGGGCAGACCGACGCTTCTTTGCTACGGGCATTATGATGTGCAGCCGCCCGACCCCCTGGACGAGTGGATTTCGCCACCCTTTGAGCCGGAGGAGCGCAATGGCAATTTGTACGCGCGCGGTGCCGTGGACGACAAAGGGCAGCTCTGGATGCAGGTGAAGGCGCTGGAGGCTCTGTTGCAGGCTGGCACCTTGCCGGTAGATGTGCGTGTGCTGGCCGAGGGTGAAGAAGAGGTGGGAGGCGAGGGGATCGCTGCCTACCTCCGTGAACATGCAGACGGTCTTGCATGTGATGCCGCTCTGGTCTGCGATACGGAGATGTTTGCGCCTGATCTGCCGACACTGTGTGTGGGCCTCCGCGGCATGATCTACACGGAAATCGAGGCGCGAGGGGCACGCACGGACCTGCACAGCGGCATGTACGGCGGAGCGGCTCCCAACCCGTTTGTGGCACTGGCGCAGGTGATCGCGAAGCTGAAGGACGAAGACGGGTACATCCTGATACCAGGTCTATATGACGGCATGGAAGAGCCGTCCGAGGCTGAACGAACCGCATGGCGCTCGTTGCCCTTTGATGAGGAGCACTACCGCGAGACGGAAGTTGGCAGCAGCGCGTTGTCGGGTGAACCGGGGTACTCCGTGCTGGAGCGGACCTGGGCGCGGCCGGCGCTGGACGTGCATGGCATACCCGGCGGATTTACCGGTGCGGGCGCCAAGACTGTCATCCCAGCCAAAGCGACCGCGAAGGTGTCGTTACGGCTGGTGCCTGGGATGACCTCGCAAGCGACCTTCGAGAAGTTGCGCACATACGTGCTGAGCCTTGCACCCAAGGGTGTCTCGCTGGAAATTCGACTGATCCACTCTGGCGAACCTGTGGTAGTGGGCACGGACAACCCGTTTGTACAGGCAGCGACGGAGGCCATGCGCGCCGTCTTTGGCCGTGACACGGTGTTTGTGCGTGGCGGCGGATCGATCCCTGTTGTGGGCGACTTTTCGAAGCATCTGCACGTACCGGCGGTGCTGATGGGCTTTGGTCTGCCCGATGACAACCTGCACGCACCGAACGAAAAATTCAACATCAGTAACTTTCATCGTGGCACGGAGTCGATCATTCGCTTTCTGACCCTCGCCGGTGCATGATGCGGGTCAGCGGGTATGTCCTGGCGGGCGGTGAGAGCTCGCGTATGCAGTCACGGGGAATGCCCCGTCATAAGGCCCTGATCTCACTTTACGGCGAAACATTGCTGGAGCGCTCGCTCACGGCGCTACGCGCGGTCTGTATCGATACGGCGGTCCTTTGCGGTCCGCGTGAGCGAAGTTCGCTGTTTGGGACGTATGGTCGGACTGTTCCGGACCGGTTGCCGGGGAAAGGTCCGGTGAGCGGCGTGGACGCGGCGCTGTGCGATGCCGCTTCCGGGTGGATTCTGGTGATGCCAGTCGATGTTCCCCTACTACCCTCAGCGGCACTACGGCTGCTGATCGATGAAGGTACGCGTGGAGGTCCCACGGTTGCATGTTTGTCAGCTGCTGGGCGTTTGCAGCCCTTGCCTGTGCTGCTGCATAAGTCTGCCGCGCCTTCCGTTGCGGCCTCACTGGCCGGTCGGGAGCATACCCTGACCGGGGTGCTGGAAGGTGCTGCGCAGGAAATGTCTTCCGCCGGACTGTGCGTGGTGCGGGCGGAGGCCTTCGCTCAAGCTATGGAAGCTGCTGTCTGGTTTACCAATGTGAACTCCCCTGATGATTACCGCGCGGTATGCGAGTTGGTTGCAGCGCAGAACGGTTTGCGGTGACGCGCATCAGATGATGCATGGCGGAACACAATGCGACGGACACAGCCACCGCATCCGTAAGCGCAACGAATCAGCCCGCGCAGGACGCAACAGGCTCGGCAGATAACGCGAGCGGCAACGACGGCAGCGCGGGTGCGTCGAACCCACATGACCCTACCAGCTCGGAGCGCATGGGTGAGTCAGGCAAAGCATCCGCGCACACATCCAATGCGGAGTCACAGCCAGCCACGGGCACCGAGGAAATCTTTAACAAGCCTCTGGTGGAGGAGGTTTCTGACGACGTCGCTGAGGAAGTCAGCGAGTTCTTCGAGCAGGCGGCCGAGCAGAACGAGCAGGTTGTCGAAGAGATCAAGCAGCCGTTCATTGCCTTTCAGAACGTGTTCAAGGCGTTCGGTGATTTTAAGGTGCTGGAGGATGTCAGCTTCTTTGTGATGCCGGGAGAGACACTGTGTATTCTTGGCCGCTCGGGCGTTGGCAAGTCCGTGTCCTTACAAATACTCATGGGCTTTCTAAAGCCGGACAGCGGTTCTGTGTGTGTAGCGAATGAGGATATTTGCGGCTTCACAGAAGAGCAGATGCAGCCCATCCGGCGGAAGGTGACGATGGTCTTTCAGAACGGGGCACTGTTTGACTCTGTTTCGGTGGGCGAGAACGTGGCGTTCCCGCTGCGTGAAAAAGGCGAGCTGGAAGACGAGCAGATTCGCCAGATCGTGAAGGGGCTTTTGGAGATGGTGGGCGTGGCTGGTATGGACGATCTGCTGCCATCGGACCTCTCTACCGGCATGAAGCGGTCGATTGCCATCGCCCGTGCACTGGCCGCGCAGCCCGAGGCTATCCTTTATGACGAGCCGACTACCATGGTGGACCCGCTGATGGGGCATCTGCTGGGCGACTTGATCGAACGTCTTAAGCGGCAACTGCACCTGACCAGCATCGTGGTCACCCATGACATGCGCTTTGCCCGCAAACTGGCCGACCGCGTGCTCTTTCTGCATGAAGGCACGGCACGCTTCTTCGGCACGCTGGAAGAACTGGACAAGAGTGATGACGAAGTTGTGAAGGACTTCATGGCCATGGACGAACTGGTCTTGCCACAATAATCCTGCAGATGGTGCTTTCGACTTGGAACAAAGAAGGCTCCGCACGTAGCGAAGCCTTCTCTCGGTGGCTGTTGTTTTAGAACGAGGCGCGCAAGCTGAACTGGAAGTTACGTGACAGGTCGTACGTTCCGCCCTTGGTCTTGCTTTGGCCGAAGGTGCCCGATGTGTAGCCGGTATCCGGGTTGTCCGGCGACGGGCTGTTCATGAGGTTGAAGGACTCGGCGCGGAACGTGAGTGCTGTTCCTTCGTGCCCAGGGACCAAGGTCCAGCTCTTATTCAGGGCCGCGCTCACGGTGTGGAACCCGGGTCCGCTGATCACGTTACGAGCGCCACGCGGAAAGAACTTGCCCGCATAGGTGGTGGTTAATGTCGTGTTCGATGTGACATAGGCTGACGTGTCGAAGAAGGTATTGGTCCTTGTCTGGCCGGCGAATCCCTTCGAGGTAGAGGTTGGGTGCAGCATCCACACGTACTGGCTGCCAGAGCCAGAGCCCACACCGGCGAAGTCGGTCGAGGTGGTGACACCGAGACCAGCACCGGTCTGTCCCTGAACTGTTCCGGAGATCTGCCAACGTCCTAAGACTTCGCGAGTGGCCCAATGATCAGCGTGGTTGAACTGATCGATGTTGTAGACAAAGTTTGCAAGAAAGACGTGGCGGCGGTCGAAGTCGCTGCGTGCCCACATCAGGCTCTTGTCAAAGGTATTCGGCAATTTGGTTCCGTTGCTGGAACCGTAGTCAAGGCTCTTCGACCACGTATACGCCACACCGAAGAGCAGGCCCTTCGTCAAACGGCGGCGAAGATTGGCTTGCAACGAGTGATAAACGGACGCGCCAGCATTTGTGGACTGGTTGATCGCGTTATAGCCCAGGTAGGGACGGAGCGCATCGGCATTAACGGTTACTGTCTTACCGGTGGCCGGGTTCACAATCTGGTTCTGGGGCAGGAACAGCGTCCCCGGTTGCAGCTGATTGATGTTCAGCAACTCCTCGAGGTGAATGCCGCGCCGGCCACCGTAGGAGAGCGTCAGAACGCCCAGTCCCTTCATTTCCTGATCCACCGTCGCGTTCCAGTTGTACGCGTTCGGGCTTGGATAGTTGAACGCCTGGGACGAGTACAGCTGGGGATAGTTGTTTGCCGCGCCCGCACCACCCGGATTGTCAACCAATCCAAGTGATACAGCGGCAGAAGGTTGAAACGGTGCATTGCCGCCGGTGAAGACGTTGTCCGTAATACCCAACCGCTGAACGTAACGGCCACCACCTGCGCGGAGCACAGTGCCCGGTTTCACTTCCCAGGTGAAACCCGCACGCGGTTGGAAATCAGTCTTGATGGTGGGCGAGTACTGACGATCATATCCGCGGAACAGGAACGAATACCCGTTCGCAAGGATGTCCGCATTTACGTGTCCCTGCGCAATCGAGGGGAATCCGCTGCCCGGGATCACAACGCCGTTGTAAATCTGCTGCTGCGTTCCAGTCACGATACCTGTGATGGGATTCACAGTCGCTGCATTCCCTGGGTTGTAGTCCTTCGTACTAAAGACTGACTGGTTGCCCCACTTTGCCCAAAATGGATTGTAGAAGCTGTAGTGGACACCGAATTCAAGCACCACGTTCGGTTTGACGCGCCACGAATCCTGCGCAAAGGCGTCGTACGACCACGCACGGTACAACGTATAGGACCGCTGGCCGATTTCGCCGTAGGTGTCGAAAAGACCGAGCGCCGCATTTGCCATACCGATACCGGTCGTCGTTCCTCCGACACGTGCATCGGAGAAGTTGAAGCGGCCATTCTGGTTGTTGGTGGACCCTGGTGTGTTCGAGACAGTGATCTGATCCTTGTTGTTTTCGCCCGCGTACTCGGCGGAGGCTCCCACCTTTATCGTATGGTTACCCCACACTCTGGTCAGGTTGTCACCGAATGTTGTTACCACACCGCCGGATTTCGACGGGTACGGGGTGCCATCAAGCAAGGTGAGGTTCGGCAGGGAGATGGTTGGATACTTGTTGGGTAAGTCCTTTGTCGCCGCACCAAACAGGTACGGATAGTTGATACCGTACTTCGTACGGTCATACAGGCCGCTCGACGTGTCCACGCCGATTGTTACGTGGTCTGCAGCAACGGAAGCGATCGCCTCGTTGATGGTTTTTGGATTGATGTTCCAGTTATAGTGGAGAACCGCAACTTGGTTCGGGCGCTGCCATTTCTGGGGAAGCTTGTTGAAGTTGCCGTTGTGCGGGGCTGTCTGGTGAAAGGTGTAGTTCAGGATCGTCAACCGGATCCGGTGAGCATCACTCGGAACCCAGTCCACCACAAGCGAATCCTTGCGCTGAGTCTGTATGTTCGCAGCGGAGTCAATCCAGTTATACGTCGCCGCGTTTGCGTTCGGCAGGGGAAACGCATTCAGCAGGGCGACACCATTGGGGCTCAAGGGGTCTGTGATGATGTTGCCAGCATAGGGAGTTGTGGTTCCCGGGTGATAAATCTGGTTGTTAACGCAGGGTCCCGTCGTGCTGGCATTTCCGCTGGCATCCTTGCAGCTGTAAAGGATGTTTGGTACCAGCAGGTCGCTGAAATTACCCGTGCGCTCCTGCGCGGTCGGAACCTTGTCGTACACAATGTCCGCATACGTGTAATTCACCCACTCCTGTCCGAACAGGAAAAACAGGTGTTCCTTGCTCTTGTTGAAGTGACCAGGAATGTACACCGGCCCGTTCAGATTCCAGCCGTATTGGTTGTAACGGAAGGCCGATGGATGCTGCTGAATCAGCAGGGAGTTGGCAGGCAGTTTGCGTTGCCAGGTATTCGCGTTGAAGAAGTTATTGCGGAGGTACTCGAACGCGGTACCGTGGAAATTGGATGTGCCGCTCTTGGGGACAATGCGTATCTGTCCGCCGTCCGAGCGTCCATACTCCGCTGGGTACGCGCTTGTCAGCACCTGCACCTGGGAAGTGGAGTCCACATCTGCGGCACCGACAGAGGTACCTTCCGCGCGCGTACGCACCATAGGCGCACCGTCCAAGGTAATAAGGGTTGACTCATTGCGCGCACCGCCGATCATGGTGCTGTTGTCCAGTCCAAAGGTCAGGCTTGTCATCGGCGAAGTGCGTACTACGCCGGGCTCCATCTGCGCCAGGAGCTCGGGGTTACGCCCATTGAGCTGAATATTCTGCACCTGTTCCTGCGTGACGAGCTGGCCAAGCACGGCGCTCTCCGTCTGCACGGTATTTGCCGAAGCCTCCACGGTCACGGTATCCGAGGTGTTCCCGACGTTAAGGCTCACATCGACGCGCCGCCCCACAGCGGCATCCACGTGCACGTCGTTCAGCGTGACGCTTTGGAATCCTGCAGCTTCCACGCGGACCTGGTAATCACCGGGCGTTACGTTCGGCAGGGTGAAGTTGCCGCTTGTATTCGTGCTGAGGACCGTCTCCTGGCCGGTGGCGTTGCTGCGGATGGTGACCTTCGCATTCGGAAGGGACGCGCCGGACGCGTCGGTGACAGCGCCTGTAAGCGGGGCGTTGTCGGACTGTGCCAGCAGTCTTTGGCTGAACGGGACAGCGAGTGAGCTTGCCAGGACGGCGCTCATGATGAGGCGGGTATTACGCATGGTCTCTCCAAAAAGTCGTACATCTGACGCAGCACCATCGTTCGGTCCTGCGGTGTTGATTTTGTGTGCGTGTTGTTTGTAGTTAGCGCTAACGGGTCTTGTCAAGTGCTAAACAGCAGATCGTGTCAGCGGCGTTGCTTCCCCAATGCGGATTCGGACACCATACTCGCAGTATCTGGACACATTCTGTGTGAAAGATCCGGAAATTCCCGAGCGAACCTCAAGCGGCAAGGGGATCGCGGTCTGAGATGGTCTTGAGCAGGTATAAGTATGGAGGCGCGGGTGGGAATCGAACCCACGCATAAAGGTTTTGCAGACCTCTCCCTTACCGCTTGGGTACCGCGCCCCGTGTGCACGTCCTCAGAAAAGAGGACAGCGTATGCCTGTGAAGGAGAACACAGGCGAAACCTTGGAGCGGGAGACGGGATTTGAACCCGCGACATCTTCCTTGGCAAGGAAGCACTCTACCACTGAGCTACTCCCGCTCGACATCCCTGAGTATAGCGGCGCGCCGCTGGCGGGTCAACGACGCGCAGCTATTCATCACCCGGACGCGCAGCCAAGGGAATGTATGGACCTGCCGCTGCCATGTGGGCGCGGCGCACGATGTGCGGTGTCACAAGCAGCACCAGATCGTTGGTCATCGTGCTGCTGTTGCGGTTGGTCGTGCTTTGAAAACCTGGCAGTTCGCTCAGGCCGGGTAGCCCGGTCACCGCGGCAGTTTCGCTCTTTGAGGCGTTGCCGACCATCATCACCGTGTCGCCGTCATGCACCGTCAGGTCCGACGAAAACTGCTGGTTATTCAGCACAGGGATGCCATTGAGTGCTGTTCCGGCCAGCGAGGCGACCTTGATCTCCAGCTTCATGCCGACGTCCGATGTGCGTAGTATGCGCGGCGTGGCGGTCAACGTAAATCCCAGGTCCTCATACTGCACCTGGGGTATCACGGCGCTATTGCCAACTGTGCTGGTGCCAAGATAGGAGGCCAGCAAGCTCGAGAGACTGACACCGTTCACCGTGGTCGAGGCGAGCGAGCTTGCAGCCGGGTTGGCGATATCGCTGTACAACGACGTTTGAATCGGGTAGCGCGTGCCGGCCTTGAAGGTTGCGGGTGTACGATCGCCGACACGCAGTTGTACATCGTCCAGGGCACGTGCGTCGCTTTGACTCAGGGCAAGATTGATTGCCGGGATGGTCCCGGCGGACAGTACTCCAGTCGTGAGCCCACCGCCAAAGATCGCGAAGCTGTTGCTAAAGAGCGCGTTCGTGCTGCCGAGGCCCGCCGCAAACACAAGATAGGCCGCGATCTCGACGGTGCTGGCAGTGGACGGAAGAACGCCGCTTGCCAGCAGTTGCGTCACCAGCGAACTGTTCTGGTTAACAATGCTTTGCGCCTGCGATGCCAGGCTGAAGCCGCTCAGCGAAGCCGGGAGAACCACACCGATGTTGCTGACACGCTGCTTGTCCACCGAGTACAGCTTGATGTCCAAAACGACATCGCTGGTCCCCTTCTGGAGATCGTCATAGATCGCCTCCACTGCCGCCACGCGGTCCGCCGGACCGCGTAGAACGATATTACCGTTGAGCGGTTCCACACTGACCTGGCGTATGTCCAGCACGTTCTGCGCAATGCTGACGTAATCTTTCAAGTCGTTCGCACTTACGCCCGGCATGAAGAAGCTTTCCTGCACCATGCGTTCGTAACGCTGGCGGTTGGCCGGCGTATTTGAGGTGAAGATCAGCGTTTGCTCATCCAGAGGCACGGCAAAGACGTTGGCCGTCAAGGACACGGCACGGATGGCATCCGCATACGTTGCGTCATCCAGGTCAAGGCGGACGGTGATTTGGCGCAGATCGGGATCAAAGGCAACGCGAAGCCCGTAGTCGGCCGCAACGCGCCTGAGAATCGTCTGGAGGTCGCCTCGCTGGTGATAGCTATGGGTGCTGCTGTTGGGGGTGACTGCAAGAGGTCCGGCAAGGCGGGTTGCGCGCGTGACCTGCACTGCGCCGGCAGCCTCCCCATGCTGTTGCACACGCGGGTTTGTGCTATCCAGAGCGCGCGCCTGCCCAACCAGCGAGTCGGCCGCGGCTGGATTGGCAGGACGGACCGACGCAGCTTGCTGCAGCAGGCTTGTCACGTGATGTTCCCGTGCCAATACGAGGGCGGACAGGTAGTCTGTCTTACTTGGGTTCAGGGCCGTGGCGCGGGCAAAGTCCCGCTCCGCTTCGGCGTAGCGGCTTTGCTCCAGGTGCTTTGCGCCAGACAGGAAGGCCGCCTCAGCGTCACGCTGGTGCTTTGGACTTCCGGGTGGCAGCGTGATTGGGGAGGCAGTGGTTCCGGTCGCAGCCGACCGAGTGCTTTGTGTGTGCGCGCGGGCGGACAGCGCAAACATCAGTACCACAGGTGCGAACACATAGCTTGTCAGCCGCCGCTTACACGTATGCATCACTGTGAAGGTTTAGACGAAGGCGGTGCGCTATCGCGTGCGTACAAAGGTCGGCACTCGCTGTTGTGCTGCCATCCGGTCGCTCCGAACTGGGCGCTTCAGGCCGTTACGGATCTGTGTCGTGTCCATCTCCAATTCAGAAAGTGTGCGACTCAGCGTGTTGCGGTGCATTCCCAGTTCCTCAGCGCTCTTGCACTGGTTGCCACGATGCTTCATGAGGACCTGCATCAGGTAGCGGCGCTTGAACTCGCGAACAGCTTCCTCATAGGAGATTCCATCCGAATGCATCTGGGAGACCAGAAGGTCAAGTTCGCGCCTCACTCGTGTTTACCTCAGCTCGTGTCTGCTCTTCGGATGACCCTGGGATAATGCACTGCCGGCAAGCTCTCCGGCCCGGATGCGCCATTGGCTTGTTCCCGTGCTGCCCAGAACATCGTGCGGCATGACGAAGGATATCCCATGCGCGGCTCCAAGCAAATAGGGTAGAAGTGCGGACGAGCGAGCCACTTTAAACTGAGGAAGATACGGTGACAAGGGAAGGAGCAGGGCGGCTAAAAAGAGGGTTGCGCGCGCGCATCCGAGGACAGCTCCTGCAAGGCGGTCGAAGATGCCAAATCCTGCCGCTGAACATGCGCCGCGTACCAGACGGCCCAGCAGCATGGCAGCGACGTAGACGGCCGCGAGAATTAACACAAACGCGCAGATCCTTGCCAGCGATGGTGTGAGAATCCATGGTGTCAGGCTTCGAGCGCTCTGTTCCGTATAGCGCGCTGCCAGAAGGATGCCCACAATCATGCCGGCAAGCGCAAAGAGGGAACGAATGAGGCCACGCATGAAGGCGCTGACGGTCGAGACTCCAACGATCAGCGCGATGACCCAGTCCAGCGGATTCATGCCACCGACAGCGTTTTCGAGGCTTCGAAGGATCGCTTGCATGACTACTCCGCAAGACCCTGTTTGCCGGTCAGCAATTGATATGCCTGGAGATACTTCAGCCGTGTCTCGTGAACGACGTCTTCCGGCAGCGATGGCGCTGGAGGCTGCTTACTCCACTCGATGCGCTCAAGGTAATCGCGTACAAATTGCTTGTCGAACGAGGGCTGCGGACCTCCGGGAGCGTAGCCGCTGGCGAGCCAAAAGCGCGATGAATCCGGTGTTAGCACCTCGTCGGCGAGCACCAGAAGCTCGTCATCCACTCCCACGGGAATAAAACCAAACTCAAACTTGGTGTCGGCCAGGATCAGGCCCTTGCTTTCGGCATACGCCGCAGCACGTTCGTAGATGCTGAGGGTCAGCGTGCGCAAACGCAACGCGAGGCTGCCGCCAATGAGGTCTATCACACGGTCAAACGTGATGTTCTCGTCGTGCCCTTTGTGGTTCTTCGCGGCGGGTGTAAACAGTGTTTGGGGAAGACGATCGCTTTCGCGCAGACCGCCAGGCAGCGCGATGCCGCATACCGTGCCCGTCTGCTGGTAGTCCTTCCATCCTGACCCGGATAGGTAGCCGCGTGCAACACACTCCACGGGCAGCATGCGCGCCCGCTGCACAATCATGCTGCGCCCATCGAGTTGACTTGCAAACGGCTGCAAGCTGGACGGGTAGTCACGCACATTGGCGGTGACCAGATGATTGGGAACGACATTCTTCAGGAAGTCAAACCAGAATAACGAAAGTTGGGTCAGCACCTTGCCCTTGTCTGGGATGGTGCTGCCAAGCACATGGTCAAAGGCGGAAATGCGGTCACTGGCGACAAAAAGGAGTTTGTCTGCGCCAACGGCGTACAAATCCCGCACCTTCCCGCTCAAGATCGGACTCAGCCCACCCAGCCGCTCATCACTCATTGCTGCTAGTTCATCACTTTTTCAGCAGTTTGTATGCTGCGTTCGGCGTTGGAGCATCGTGAGGGTTAACCACTGGCGCTTAAGGGCGGCGCGATAGCGCAGAGGCAATGAGTGGTGGCCTCAGCCTGGGGTAGCCCTGTTGCCAACCCTTCGCCGTACGCCTTACAGTTGCAGTGTCGCCGCCATCCTCATGGAGGCCAGGCTGACAGGTGCCTACATGATCTCGTTCGACCGCCGTTCCTTTGTTCGTCATGCAGGTGCTATCGGGCTTTTAGGCACCCTGCCGCAACTGTCTGATGCCGCCGCCCTCGGCTCCGCCACGCACGAGGTGCTGCAGGCACAGCCGCAACCGGACAGCCAGCCGAAGGACTCTGTTCCATTCGGCGTATGCGGCATGAGCCACAGCCACATCTACGGCATGATCGGCGCGATGCAGAATGGTGGTGGCAAGCTGGTGAAGATCTGGGCGGACGAGCCGGATACCCTGGCTGCGGCAAAGAAGCGCTTTCCGGATGTGCCTGTCGCCGCCTCGCAGGACGAACTCCTGCACGATCCGCAGATCAGGCTGGTGCTTTCCTCGGAGAAGGCGAACCAGCGCGCCGGGATCGGTGTGCGCGCGATGAAGGCTGGCAAGGACTACCTCTCCGACAAGCCCGGCGTAACGACGCTGGAGGACCTGGCGTTCATTCGTAAGACCATCGCTGAGACAGGCCGGATCTACGGCATTATGTACTCCGAGCGGCTGGAGGTGAAGGCCGCGGTGTATGCCGGGGAACTTGTCCGGCAGGGTGCGATCGGCGACGTGATCCAGACCATCAACATTGCACCGCACCAGATCAACCAGAGGCCGGGTGGCGATGCGGGCAGCAGTGGCGGCAACGAGGGCCGTCCAGACTGGTTCTGGAACGAGGTCGAGTACGGCGGCATCCTGTGCGACATCGGTTCGCACCAGGTGGATCAATTCCTGTTCTACACCGGGTCGCGCAAGGCTGACGTTGTGGCGGCGCAGATTGCAAATGTGCGCCATGCTAACCATCCGCACTTTCAGGATTTTGGCGACATGATGCTGCGCGGGAACAACGGCTTCGGCTATGTGCGGCTGGACTGGTTCACGCCGAACGGCGTAGGGACGTGGGGCGATGGACGGTTGTTCATCCTGGGCACCGACGGCTACATCGAAGTGCGCAAGTACACGAACATCGCAGTATCAAAGCAGGGAAACAACCTGTTCCTGGTGGATGGGAAGCAGGCACGCATGATCGACTGCAATGCGATGGAACTGCCGTTTGGCCGCCAGTTTATTTCAGATGTGGTGAACCGCACGCATACGGCGCAGGACCAGGAACAGTGCCTGCTGGCAATGGAACTCGTTCTCAAGGCGCAAAAGATGGCGACGCGCACGCACCTGGATTGGGAACAGAAGGCTGGCGGGGCGTCACTCCCGGCACACGTTGAGGGACAGGGCGGACGCGGCTAGCCTGCGTCCCGTGGAGTGTCCACATCAGGCGTGCACTAAGGTTCGGGTCAGCGCAGTGCAGGCCGATCGTACGCGGTGTTCTGATTGGCCGTGGACGCTGGAGCAGTCGCATAGGCTCCGGCTTTCGCCAGGCCAAGTACCCGGCCTGGAGCGACGCCCAGAGCGATCGTTGCAAGCAACGCAAACGCAAGCGCGATGCCGGCTGGAACGTCTGTTACGCGTGGTTCTGAGTTTGCTTCCGCAGCCTGCATGTTTGCCGCGTGCACGGGTTGCGTGTAGATGCGCACGATCAGGCGCAGGTAGTAATAGCAGGCGATGCCTGAGTTGAGCAGACCGATGACGGCCAGCTTCACGTGCCCGGCTTGGATGACCGCAGTGAACACATAAAACTTGCCGAAGAAGCCGCCCGTGAAGGGTATGCCGATCATGGAAAGCAGGAAGAAGCTGAGCGCAGCCCCCAGGACAGGGTGACGCAGTGCGAGTCCGGTGTAATCTTCGCCGGAGCGCATCCGCTCGTCGCGCCCGCTGACCAGCGTGATGACAATGAAGGCACCCACGTTCATGGCGGCGTAGGTGGCGGAATAGAAAGCCGCGGCTGCAATGCCATCGGCAGGCAGGGCCGTGAAGGCGGCGATTAGGTAGCCCGCGTGCGCGATGGAGGAGTACGCCAGCATGCGTTTGACGTCGCGCTGGATGAGCGCGGCCAGATTGCCGATGCACATGGACAACACGGAGAGGATGGCCATCAGGATCTGCCAGCGCGGCTCGAAGATGGCGAATCCAGAGAACAGGATGCGGAGAAGAACCGCAAATGCGGCAGCTTTGGGTGCGGTGGACATCAGACCCACAACCGGTGGCGGCGCGCCCTGGTAGACGTCCGGTGTCCACACATGGAACGGCGCAGCAGAGACCTTGAAGCCAATGCCGATGATGATCATCGCGACCGCCACGATCGCAAGCACCGGGGTGCGCGTGGTGGCGAGTGCGGCTGCAACCTGATTCAGGTTGGTAGAGCCGGTGGCGCCAAAGGTGAGCGCGATGCCGTACAGAAAGAACGCCGTTGCGAAGGAGCCAAGCAGAAAATATTTAATGGAACTCTCGGTGGCGGTCGCCTGGTTCTTGCGGAATCCGGCCATGATGTAGGTCGAGATGGACGAGATCTCAAGGCCGATGAAGACCATCAGCAACTCGGTGGAGCAGGCCATCAGCATCATGCCGACCGCTCCGAAGCAGACCAGAGCGAAGTATTCGCCGGCGTTCCCGTTAGGACCTTCGAAGTAGTCCAGTGAAGCCAGCAGGGTGGTAACGACGACCAGACCAATCAGGACCTGAAAGAAGATCGAGTAGCTATCGACCCGCACTGAGTTGCTAAAGGCACTAACGCTTCCCAGATGCAGTTGCCACAGACTGATCCCGGTCGCTGCCAGTGTGCCCGCCACGGCAAGCCAGCCCAACGGTTTGCGGGAGCGCCCAACGGGCAATACCGGCTCCAGCAGCATGATGAGAACGCCGACGATGGTCAGCAGGTACTCCGGCAGGAGCGCAAGGACGTTGTTGGAGACGGCTTGCGTCATCTAGCGGGTTGCTCCTTCAGGGTTCACAGATGATTGCACTTGAGTTCCCCTCACGAAGTAGAGCCTGCCTTCTCCCAGTGGATGTCTTCGTAGAGCTTCGAATGTACGGTATTGGCCGAGTGGATAAGACCGTGTGACAGACGCGTAGGTCCGGCCAAGCGGATCCAGCGCACGCGTAAACTTCGGCGAAGCGATTCCCATGACGAGGAAGAGAACCACGAGCGGCCAAAGCGCAAGGTGTTCGCGGGCAGTGATGTCCCACGTTGGCCGCTCCGCCGATGTGGGGCCAAGATCGGCATAGAAGACACGCTGGATCATGGTGAGCAGGTAGCCAGCGGAGAAGATCACGCCCAACGTTCCGATGACCGTCCAAAGCATGGGGTGGCCGACCAGAGCGGTTTGTGCGGAGCCAGAGAGGATCAGGAATTCACCGACAAAGCTGTTCAGCATGGGCAAACCGATATTGGAAAGTGCTGTGATGACGAACAGCGTCACCATCCAGGGCAGCTTGCCTGCGATGCCGCCAAGTTCGCGCATGTCATACGTGCCATACCGCTCGTACAGGAAGCCCATCAACAGAAACAGCGCACCGCCCGAGATGCCATGGTTCAGGATCTGGTACATGCCGCCGTCAAGTCCGTTGACGGTAAAGGTGAAGATGCCAAGCGTGCAGAAGGAGAGATGGCCAAGTGTGGAGTATGCCGCAAGCCGCTTCAGGTCGTTCTGGACGAGGGCGATGCAAGCACCATAGACGATGCCGATGGCTCCCAGCGCAATCAGCAGGGGAGCGATGCGGTGCGACTGCTCCGGGAAGATGCCAAACGAGAAACGCAGGATGGAGTAGAGACCGAGCTTGCCAGCCAGCACCATGACGGCGGCGGTGGGTGCTTCGCTGATAGCGTCGGCCAGCCAGCCATGGAGCGGAAAGACCGGCACCTTGACCGCGAAGGCGAAGAGGAACGCCAGCGAAGCCAGCCACATGCCCGTCGCGCTTGCGTTCATGCCGTGCGCCGCAGCCATGGCAGCGATCTCCGGCAATTGAAAAGTATTGGTCTTCGCATAGACCCAGAGGATGCCCACGAGGAGCAATGCGGACGGAATGAACGCATACAGGAAGTACTTCAGAGCGGCGCGGCGGCGGTTTTCCGTGCGGCCAAAGGTAGCGATGAGGATCGTCATCGGCACCAGCGCCAGTTCCCAGAAGGCGTAATACAGGAACAGGTCGAGCGAGGCGAAGACGCCGAGCATGGCGACCTGCTGCAGAAGAAAGAGCGTGTAGAACAGCTTGCGGCGTGAAGCAATTGCGTTCCACGAAGCCAATACGCCCAGGGGTGCCAGCAGGCCGGAGAGGACCAGCAGCCACATGGAGAGGCCGTCTACGCCAAGATGGTAGCGAATGGCCGGCGTTGGGATCCAGGAGAGGTTCTGTTCAAAGTGGAAATGCTGTACGTGCAACACCGCAGTGGGCGATTCAAGAGTCAAGAATGGATTGAAGTGCGCGGGCAGATGCAGGGTCAGACCGAATGTGATGAGCGTAACAACCAGCGCGCCCCACTGCTGGATGCGTCCACGGTCCGGCAGAAAGGCCAGCACCAACGCGCCTACAAGCGGAGTGAAGATGATCAGCGAAAGAATGATGCCGTTCAGGTTCATGTGCCTTACTGGTTCCCGAAGATGTTGATGGGCAGATGCGCCGCCTTTGTTGCGTGCCGCGCCGCCGCGGTATAGGTCATCAGCAGGATGACGCACGCCGCTCCGGCTGCAAGCCAACCCGCATAGGAACGGATATTGCCGGACTGCATGCGACGCGTGCCTTCGCCAGCCTGCCGCGTCAGGTATGCTGCAAACGCTCCCGTGCCGCTTACCATCCCCGTATCGATCAGGCCGCCGAGCAAGAGGCGCGAAACCACCATCAGCGGACTCACGAAGAGCAGGTGGTACAGTTCGTCAATGTAATACTTGCCTGCGACTAGACGGTATACCGAACTGTTTGCGGCGCGTGCGCCCAGGATGCCGGGCTTCTTCAGGTAGAAGATGTACGCGAGAAACCAGCCAACGACGGCGACAGCTACGGAAACCGCCGCAAGGACGAGTTCAAGCCCATGTGACACCTGGTCTGCATTGACCGCGTTTTGCGGCTCGGTAGTAAGGGCGAACACGGGATCCAGAAAGTGCTCGATCTCATTGTGGCCGTGTAGTGCTGCGGGAACACCCACCCAACCGCCGACTGCGGAAAGAACAGCGAGAAGCACGAGTGGCGCCAGCATGATCCATGGTGACTCATGTACGCCGTGCGGGTGCGCCGCCTGGCCCTCGTCGTGCTCGTCCGTCATCGTTAGCTTTGTGTCGCTGCTGGAGTGAACTGCCGCCCCGTCCTGCGCCAGAGGATCGTGCGCATCACCATGCCCGCTCGCCAGTGCGTGTTCGTCGAAGCGTTCCGCGCCGAAGAAGGTTTTATACCAGAGGCGGAACATGTAAAACGATGTCATGCCCGCCGTCAGCAGACCCACGGCCCACAGCAGAAGGTGCAGGGGATTGGGTGAGGCGAAGGTGCGATAGAGGATTTCGTCCTTGGAAAAGAACCCAGCGAGTGGCGGGATGCCTGCGATGGCGAAGACACCCGCGCTCATCGTCCAGAAGGTCACCGGCGTGCGCTTCCGCATGCCGCCCATGACGCGCATGTCCTGCTCGCCGCTGAGGGCATGGATGACGGAACCAGCCGCGAGGAAGAGCAGCGCCTTGAAGAAGGCGTGCGTCATCAGGTGGAAGACTGCTGCCGAGTACGCTGCCACGCCGCATCCCAGGAACATGTAGCCCAACTGCGAGATGGTGGAGTAGGCCAGTACGCGCTTGATGTCGTGCTGTACCATGCCGATGCTGGCGGCAAATAGGGCAGTCACTGCCCCGATGATGGCAACCACGCCCAGCGCGAAGGGTGAGCGGTCGAACAACACATGTGAGCGGCACACCAGGTAAACGCCCGCCGTGACCATCGTCGCGGCGTGGATCAGCGCGGAGACCGGCGTGGGGCCTTCCATGGCATCTGGAAGCCAAACGTACAGCGGAATCTGTGCCGACTTACCTGCTGCGCCGACGACCAGCAGGAGCGCAATCGCCGTCAGGAAGCCGCCGTGCAGTTCCGGGTGCAGTGTAATGGCACTAAAGATCTGGCTGAAGCTCAGCGTGTTGAAGTGATTGATCAGCAGGAACATCGCCAAAAGAAAGCCAAAGTCGCCGATGCGGTTGACCACGAATGCCTTCCGCGCGGCATTGTTCGCCGACGGCTTCTTCCAGTAGAAGCCGATCAGCAGGTATGAGGCGAGACCAACGCCCTCCCATCCGATGAAGAGCAGGAGGAAGCTCTCCGCCAGCACCAGCACCAGCATGAAAAACATGAAGAGATTGAGGTAGGCGAAGAAGCGCCAGTAGCCATCCTCATGCGCCATGTACCCAGCCGAGTACACATGGATGAGAAAGCCGACGCATGTGACCACGCCCAGCATGATGAGCGTCAGGTGGTCGACGGTGAAGGCGAAGCGGACGACGAAGTTTCCAGCTTGTATCCACGGGTATGAGGCTGCAGTGATCTGCAACACATCATGCGAACGCATGAATGTCCACAGATAGGCCCAGATCAGAGCAGGCAATATGGTGAACAGCAGGGCGATACCCGCAACACCGGCGCGCGGCAGGCGGCGGCCAACGGTTCCGTTCAGCAGAAAGCCGAGAAGGGGAAGCAGCGGTATGTACCAGAGGAGGTGTGTGGGCATCGTGTTCGTATCAGTTCTTCATCAGGTTGATGCTGTCCACGTCCAGGGTCTGGCGCGTGCGAAAGACGGCGATGATGATGGCCAGGCCCACAGCGGCTTCCGCAGCGGCAACCACCATGACAAAGAACACAAAAATCTGGCCATGAATCGCGCGGTGCACGTGGCTGAACGCAACAAAAGTCAGGTTCACCGCGTTGAGCATCAACTCAATCGACATAAACACGGTGATAATGTTGCGCTTGATAAGGAACGCGCCGATACCGATGGAGAACAGGACCGCTGCCAGGACGAGATAGTAGGCAATGGGCACCATGGCTTACTGCTCCTTCCGCGCGAGCACGACCGCGCCAAGGATCGCCACCAGAATTAGGATCGACGTGACTTCGAACGGCAGCAGAAGATCGGTGAAGAGGACACGGCTAATCTCCGCCATGTTGGAGATGCCGTTGTTCAAGCGTCCACCCAGGTTGGCATAGCCCAAAATCGCACGCTCATGCAGGAAGGTATAGGACAGCAGCGCGATGATACCGACCACGCCTGGGACGCCGGCGAAATACGCGGCCTTGGAGCCCTTGGTGCGCACTTCTTCACCTGCGTTCAACAGCATGATGACAAAGGTAAACAGCACCATGATGGCGCCGGAGTACACGATGACCTGTGCCGCTGCGAGGAACTCCGCGCCGAGTGTCCAATAGATGACAGCCAGCGACAGCATAACCACCACGAGAGACAGGGCAGAGTTGATGGGATGGCGTTGCAGCAGCAGATTAAGCGCACCTGCCACGCAGATTCCCGCGAAAATGATGAAGAGCGCAAGTTGCATCGGTCCAGCAAATCCTTACAGGTGGAACAGCGCTAAAAGTAAGTTATTGAGTTCCTGCTGATTGTACCGTGACGTGCGGCGCCTTACACGTGTTCCAACTTTTATCCGTGGAATGCAAGTACCAGGCTGGTGATCAGGATATTGACCATCGCCAGCGGCAGGAGCCACTTCCATCCAAAACTCATCAGCTGGTCATAGCGGAAGCGCGGGAGAGTCGAGCGCACCCAGATGTACAGGAAGATGAAGCAGAACACCTTGAAGACGAACCAAAGGATGGGAAAGAGTGCGCTCAGGATGCGTCCGCCGAAAGTGACAGGCAGCAGGTGCCCTAACGGAGACGACGCGCCTCCGAAGAAGAGCAGCGTCGCCACGCACGCTACTGTAATCATGTTGGCGTATTCCGCCATGAAAAACATGGCGAACTTCATGGACGAGTATTCGGTATGGTAGCCGGCGACCAGTTCGGATTCTGCTTCCGGCAGGTCAAAAGGGGCGCGGTTTGTCTCGGCGTACGCGGCCATCAAATAGATAAAAAAGCCAAGGAACTGCGGCCAGATATTCCAACTCAATAGGCCATGGTGCGCCTGCGATCCAACGATGTCACGCAGGCGCAGCGATCCGGCACGGAGTACGACACCAACCAGCGAAAGCCCAAGCGCAAGCTCGTAGCTGATGACCTGCGCCGAGGCACGAAGCGATCCCAGCAACGAGTACTTGTTGTTCGACGACCACCCGGAGAGCGCGATGCCGTAGACGCCGATGGACGTGATGCCCAGGATGATGAGCAGACCGATGTTGATGTCGGAGATCTCAAAGAGACTGACGCCGCGGTAGGTAAACAGGCCACCGAACGGCACGACGGCGATGGAGACCAGCGCGCAGGACAATGCGATCATCGGCGCGATCACGAAGAGCGGACGCTCCACCGCAAGCGGCATCAGGTCTTCCTTCAGGAAGAGCTTGATGCCATCCGCCAGCGGTTGGAAGAGGCCGAACGGCCCGGTGCGGCTTGGTCCCCAGCGGTTCTGGATCAGGCCAATGACCTTGCGCTCCAGCAGCACTGTGTACGCGACCGAGGTCAGCGTGATGAGGAGCACCACCACAATCTTGAGCACGGTGAGCAGTAGAAAGATTTGGAGGTTCGTCAGGTGCATCGTGTCGTTCTGTCCTGTCGCGCTGCCGGGCTAATCCGCTGGAATGCCAGCGGGTTCGTGACTGTACTTGTCCGCAAGTTCCACCAGTTTGGGAGAGTAACGCCCCAGCGTGCCGGAGGTGAACAGCGTATCCTGCGCGGGAAGAACCAGGTCCTTTCGTCCCGACTCAATCTGCACGAGATCGGCAGGTGCTGCCGGTGCCAGGTGTTGGTCGTTCCCGCTGAGTAACTGCATGCGCAGCAGGTCGTATCCGGGTACAAGCCTCTGAATTTCATCGAGGACGGCAAAGGGGTCAAAGGGCGATAGCTTCGGCTCCAGGTTGTTGGAGGTTAGCCAGACGGCGTGGCGGTCGGCTTCGCCGGACTGCGCGCCGCGTGTCTGCCCCAGGTCGGCGCGGATGCCGTTGGCCTGCGGCTTCTTGCCGAAGGGCACCAGCGCGCGCACGTCGGCACCCATCTTGTCGGCAACACGGACGATCAATTCCAGGTCGGTGCGGACCCCGGCCCGGTCGGAAGCCTTTTTGACCAGTTGCAGATCGCCGTAGCTGTTGGTCACGGAGCCGGACTTCTCGTAGAGGTTGGCTGAGGGGAAGATCACGTCGGCAAGCTGGGCCGTCTCGGTCAGGAACATGTCATGCACGACGACAAATGTGCTGGCCAGCGCGGTTGGGTCGACAGAGTAACGCCTAACTGGATTGGCATTGACAACATACAGTGCGCCAAGGTTCCCGGCCTGTGCCGCATCGAAGATCCCCACCATGTCGAGGCCGGTTGTTGCGGAGAAGCGCTCACCGTACTCGCCGGCGTAGTCATGTGATCCCTGCAACGGCACGTAGCCGGGCAGCATGTCGGGAAGCAGCCCCATATCCGCTGCACCGTGGGCGTTCACGTAGTCACTGAGCAGGGCAAACTTCGTGTTGGGCAGGGTAAGGCCAAACTCGACAAGCCTGCGCAGGTCGTTGCCGCGCAGTTCAGATCCGATGAGGATCAGCAGCGACTGCTCACCCTTGAGCGCATCGCGGAAGTTCGCCAAGCCCTCCTGGTTGTGCGCGGCTGCGTTTGAAGCCGCCTCCTCTCCAGCCAGATACGCTGCAACCGCCCCGTACCCGTATGGCGCAATCTCAAGGAACGCTTTCGCCTGCCGGCGCAGCTTGATGTGCCGGTGATTGGCTACGTATAGCTTCGAGCCGTTCAGCCGCACATTCGACCGCAGGTTCCACGCCGTCAGCGGAGCCTCATTCGTCGGGTCGCCGCCGATCAGCAGGACTGCCGGTGCGTGTTCGTTGTCGCGCTGCGAAGCAAACCGGTCGCGATGCCCGCTAAGTGCCGCGGCAAAGGTCACGTAGTCCGCCGTGCGATGGTGGTCGATGTTGTTGGTCCCCAGCACGGACCGCGCAAACTTCTGCAGCAGGTACGCTTCCTCGTTGGTCAGCCGATTGCCACCAATTACGCCGATGCTGTTGCCACCCTTGCTGTCACGGATGTCGCGCAGGCGCTTTCCAGCAAACGCGAGCGCCTCTTCCCAGGGGACGGACTGAAAGCTGCCGTCCGCCTGCTTCAGCATGGGTTGCGTGATGCGCTCCGGCGCATTGGCGAAGTCGAAGCCGTACCGGCCTTTGTTGCAGAGGAAGTCGCCATTGATGCCGCTCTTGTCGCGGTTGTCGCCACGCACGATTTCAGACCCATCGGTCGTCGCGCGCACGCCAAGGGTTGTTTTACAGCCATCGCCGCAATGCGTGCAGACGGTGGCGACGTGGTTCATCTCCCATGGGCGCGTTTTGTAGCGATAAGTGTCGCTGGTCAGCGCACCCACCGGGCACACGTCGATGCACATGCCGCACTCTTCGCAGTCCAGGTGCTGTAGGCCGTCCTCGCTCTGCGACGCTGGAACGTTTGGCGCGATCACGGCGGACGACCCGCGGTTCTGGATGCCGAGCGCGAAGATGTCCATGCCCTCGCCGCACATCCGCACGCAGCGGTAGCACAGGATGCAGCGCGGCCGGTCGAAGTACACCGTGGGCGACCACTGCTGCTCCTCGCGGTGGTTCTTCGGCTCCTGGTAGAAGCTATCCGCCGCGCCGTACTTGAAGGTCATGTCCTGCAGTTCGCACTGGCCGCCCGCATCGCACACGGGGCAGTCCAGCGGGTGGTTACCAAGCAGCAGTTGCAGCGTGGCCTTGCGCGCCTGCGCAATCTCCGGGGTCTCCGTCTGCACCACCATGCCCTCGGCTACGGGCGTCGTGCAGGCCGTTTGCAGCTTCGGCATCTTCTCAATGCGCACCACGCACATGCGGCAGGCCGCCTGCAGGCTCAGGCCGGGGTAGTAGCAAAAGGCAGGAATCTGGATGCCCGCTGTCTTGCAGGCTTCAATCAGCAGCGTGCCCGCAGGTGCGGTAATCTGCTGGCCGTCAACGGTAAGGGTTACATCTGGCATGAATGGTCCTTATGCGGCCTGTACCTGGTGGCGCTCAATGTGTTTTGTGGAGTCGACCTCGACGGGCACAGGAACGTCTATTTGCTCCACGACGCAATACTCTATGTCTTCAAAGTATTCTGCTGGAATCTCTATAGAAGCTGAACTGGGTTCCGGGGCGGTCTCGCCGTCTTCTGCCATGAACATAAAGTGCGCGGTAAGCGCTTCTAGCATCATTGCGCGCATCTCTTCGAGTGTGTCACCCGCAGAGATGCAACCCGGCACGTCGGGCGCAGAGCCCGCGAAATTTGAGCCCGGAACCTTACCATAAACAACTAAGTATCGCTTCGTCACCATTTTCATTTCAAACCTGCCTGCCGGTAAATGTTCGCCACCACGAACTTCGGTAGATCTCGACTGCTATGGAACGGAACCGTGACCTTGCCCGTTTTAATCGCGTGCAGAAAGTGCCTGTGGCTGCCCTTTTGCTCGTAAAAATACCAGCCATCTGACTCGATGACCTTGATGATCTGCTTGGCCGTCAATGTGCCGTGCCGACCAGTTCGTCGGTGGTAATAAAATTCTTCTCCGTACGCTGTCCGCCGAGATACTCCTCAAACTCACTTCGGAACTTCTTCACAAAGGCAATAGTCGGCATCGCGGCCGCATCACCCAGCGGGCAGAAGGTACGTCCCATCATGTTTTCCGCCAGGTACTGAATGTTGTTGATGTCCTTGGCGTTGCCGCCGCCGTTGTAGAAGCGCGTCAACGTTTTCTTCAGCCAGTCCGTGCCCTCGCGGCAGGGAATGCACCAGCCGCATGATTCATGCTGATAGAACTTGATGGTGCGCAGCGCAAACTCAACAATCGAAACCGTTTCGTCCAGCACGACGATGCCGCCAGAGCCAAGCATCGTTCCCGCCTTGCCCATCTGATCGAAGTCGAGGCCCACGTCTAGTTCGTCCGCGGTCAGCACCGGGCAGCTTGATCCACCGGGAACAACGGCCTTCAGCTTCTTGCCGCCCTTCACGCCGCCCGCAACGTCGTAGATCGCTTTTTTCAGGTTGTAGCCCATCGGCAGTTCGTACACGCCAGGGCGTTCCACCATGCCGCTGATGCCGAAGAGCCGCGTACCGCCATTGCGCTCGCTGCCCAGCTTGGCGTAGGCCTCACCGCCCATCAGCAGGATGTGCGGCGCACTGGCGATCGTCTCCGCATTGTTGATGACTGTGGGCCCGCCGTACAGGCCAACAACAGCAGGGAAGGGAGGCTTGATGCGCGGAATGCCTCGCTTGCCCTCCAGTGACTCCATCAGAGCTGACTCCTCGCCGACCTCGTACGCGCCTGCGCCGGTCTGCGTCACAATGTCGAAGTCGATGCCATCCTTGCCGAAAATATTCTTTCCCAGGATGCCCTTCGCGTACGCATCGGCGACGGCCTTCTCCATGATCTTGAGCAGGTAACGGTACTCGCCGCGCAGATAGATAAAACCCATCTTCGCGCCAATCGCCAGCCCGGCAATCATCGTGCCCTCGATCACCGCGTGCGGATCGTGCAGGAAAATCACGTGATCCTTGCACGTGCCCGGCTCGGACTCATCTCCGTTCACCAGCACATACTTCGGCTTTTCGCTCTGCTTGGGCACGAACGACCACTTCAGACCGGTCGGGAAGCCTGCGCCGCCGCGCCCGCGCAGTCCGCTGGCCTTCATCTCGTTGATGACCCACTCCGGGCCGTTTTCAATAGCCTTCTGCACGGCCTTGTAGCCGTCCAGTTCCATGTAGGTGTCGATATTTGCCGCGCCCTGTCCAAAACGGCGGGAGAGGACCTTCACTTCATCGGGATGCGAGACAAGTGTCGGCATTACTTCACATCCTCTCCGCGACCGGCGGCGTAGTCGTCCAGAATGGCATCGACCTTCGCAGCAGTCAGATTGTCATGAAAATCGTAGTTGACCTGCATGGCCGGAGCCCAGCAGCAGGCACCGATGCACTCGACCTCTTCCAGCGAAAACAGGCCGTCTTTGGTCACTTCCTTGTGGCCGATGCCCAACCGGGCCTTACAGTGGTCCAGCACGTCGTACCCGCCCACGATCATGCAGGAGATATTCGTGCACACCTGCACGTTGTATTTGCCTGCTGGCGTGGTGCGCAGCATGGAGTAGTACGACAGCACGCCGCGCACATCGAGTTCCAGCAAGTCCAGCCGCTGGGCAAGCTCGGCCACCACGGCGTCGGAGATGTAACCGACTTCATCCTGCGCATACAGGAGCATGGGCACAAGCGCGGACCGCTTCACAGGGTACAGCGTGACCAGGTTGTCGAACCGAGCGGCAGTCTCGGGCGTGAAGATGCTGTTCGTAACAGTGCTCACGGACTTATTATCGCCGATACAAGCCTCTCGGCGCACAGGTCCATCTCGTCTTCGCTGTCACCCACACGGGCGCGTCCGTTTACCGTCAGCACAAACGGTGCATTCTGCCCACGGCTGTCCTGGTAGGCGGCGTGGGTAAAGCGCATCCAGCGAGTGCCAAACCGGACCAGAATCTCGTCCGCAGAGACTTCCACCACGGCGTGCTGCTCCCGCCCAAGCGCATGAACCGCGGCGTAGGAGCGGAGCAGGGAGGCCCACGATGTCCAAAGCTCGCGATGGAGTTGCCCGTTCACGAAAAACCTCTATGCTGACGGCGGAGACGATGAGTCCGTCTGTGCGTCCGGAGTTACCGTGTGCGGCTGCAGATCTTCCGCAGCCTCGTCAGTCAGCAGATCCCAGCCGTCATAGCTGCAGTTCATCTCGGCAGCGGTCTGGACGAGGTCGCGCACAAACTCCTCCCGAACGGCATCGCGTAAACTGCGTTTCACGCCCACACGGATGTGGAAGCGCGCGTCAGCCTTCTCTTCCGACTCCTGCTGCAGGATACGCGTGCCCTTCGCAAACAGCGCCTTATTCAGTGCCTTTGCCGAATCCTCATCCGGAGCGGAGAAGCATAGTACCAGGCTCCGTGTGATCTCCACGTTGTGCTGCTGCTGCACCAGCTCATCCAGCCGAGCGGAGTTGCTGGCACGCTGTCGATTCAGGTTCTCCTGCACACTTGCTTCATTTGGCATAGCCTCTCCCACTTGTACGATGCGTCTCTCTGCTCTCGTGACGGCGCGGCGCTAGTGACCGGCCAACGGCGCCTCGTGAGCCGGCGGGGTGATGTGGGAGGTACGGCTAAACGAGGCCAGCAGTGTCTGCAGAATCACATACAGCACTGGAATGAAGAACAGGTTGAGGATGGTTGAGAGCAACATGCCGCCAACGATCGCAGTACCCACGGAGTGCCGGCCCAAGGAACCCGCGCCAGTTGCGAAATACAGCGGCAGCACACCAAGGATGAAGGCGAAGCTGGTCATCAGGATCGGCCGCAATCGAAGCTCGGCAGCCTGAATCGCGGCCGTCACGATGTCCGCGCCCTTGCGCCGGATCTCTTCCGCAAACTCCACGATCAAAATGGAGTTTTTGGCGGAGAGTCCAATCAGCATCACCAACCCAATCTGCACATAGACGTCGTCGCTCAAACCGCGCGCCGCTACAAGCGCAAGTGCACCCAGTACGGCGGTTGGTACAGCCAGAAGGATGATGAAAGGGAGTGCGAAACTCTCATATTGGGCGGAGAGCGTCAGGTAGACCACCAGCAGACCCAATCCAAAGATGATGACGGCCTTGCCACCCGCTTCCACTTCTTCCAATGCCAGCCCGGTCCACGAGTAGGTCATGCCCTGCAGTTTGCGCCGGTCGAAAGCCCGCTGCATCGCCTCCAGGCCTTGTCCAGAGGACAGTCCAGGCGCCTGCGATCCGTCGATCTCAGCCGACCTGAAGATGTTGTAGTGATTGATCACCTGGGGTCCACTTGTCTCCACGATGGAGACGAGGTTATCGAGAGGCAGCATCTGCCCGGTATTGGACCGCACGTAGAACTGGCGCAGGTCTTGCGTATTGCGCCGGAACTGTTGGTCAGCCTGAATGTACACGCGGTAGGAACGGTTGTTGAAGTCGAAGTCGTTGACGTAGCTTGAACCCATGAAGGTGTTCAACGCGGATGTCACCTGGCCGAGGTCGACGCCGATGGCTTTTGCTTTTTCGCGGTCAATCGTGACGAAGACCTGCGGATCGTTCGAGGTGAAGGTGGTGTTCAGGTTGCTCAGGCCAGAGTTCGGGTTGTAGCCTTCCGCAGCCAGCTGGTGCGCTACCTTGTCAATGTCGCCGAAGGTGTTGCGTCCACTGTCTTGCAGCATGAACTGGAAGCCGCCTACCGTGCCGATGCCCTGGATCGCGGGTGGTTCGGCGGCAAACAGGATGCCGCCCGGAACGCCGAACAACCGTGGAGCCAGCCGTCCGACGATGGAGTGTGCATCGTGTCCCGGGCCCCGCTTGGTACGCTCATCCACGGGCTTCAACGGCACAAAAATCAGGCCGGAGTTCGACGACGACCCACCGGCCAGCGAGAAGCCCATGACTGAGAACGTTGCGGCTACATCATCATCCTTCCGCACCATGTCTGTTCCGCGTTGCGCCACCTCCGTGGTGTAGGCCAGCGATGCACCCGGCGGTGTCTGCACGATGATCAGGAAGTATCCCTGGTCCTCCTGGGGAATAAATGCAGTCGGCACGTGCGTATACATGTAGTAGGTACTGCCCAGGGCTCCGGCAAAGAGGAGCAGCATGGCGTACCGCCAGCGCACCACAAAGGTGACAGCGATGGCGTACCAGGAGATGAGGCGCTTCAGGCCAGCCTCAAACCATAACACCGGATATCCCAGCCAACGGTTCAGCGGGCCAAAGAGGCGCGGCAGCAATTGCTTATCGCGGTGCAGCAGAATGGCAGACAGGGCGGGTGAGAGTGTCAGCGCGTTGAACGCCGAGATCGCGATGGAGAACGCGATGGTAAGCGAGAACTGCTTGTAGAGAATACCGGTTGTGCCCGGGAAGAAACTGACGGGAACGAACACGGAGATTAGCACAAGTGAGGTCGCGATGACGGCACTTGTAACCTCTGCCATGGCGATGCTGGTGGCCTGCCGTGAGTCCGGTACACCTTCTTCCAGATGTCGTTGCACGTTCTCGATGACGACGATGGCGTCATCCACCACCAGGCCGGTTGCCAGCGTGATGCCAAACAGCGTGAGGGAATTAATTGAGAAGCCAAAAATCTTGATGAAGAGGAAGGTCCCGATCAGCGAAACAGGAATCGTCACCGCTGGAATGATCGTCGAACGCCAGTCCTGCAGGAAGAGGAAGATGACCGCAATGACGATCACAATGGCTTCGATGATTGTGGTTTCCACCTCGCGGATGGAATCACCGATCACGGTCGTCGTATCGACTGCAATGTAGTCCTTGATACCGGGTGGGAATGACTTTTCCAGATCGGCCAGCACGGCGCGGCAGCGCTTGTCCACGTCCAGCGCATTTGCGTTGGAGAGCTGTTGCACGCCCACGCCGACTGCATCGCCACCGATGTTGCCGTAATTGAAGCGGAGATTGGTGGCGTAGTTTTCCGCGCCCAACTCGGCGTGGCCCACATCCTTCAGCAGCACCAGGCCTCCGAATGTGCTGCTGTTTTTCAGGATGATGTTGTCGAACTCGCGCGGGTCGCTCAATCGGCCAATAACGCGCACTGCCATCTGATAGCTTTGCTTTGCATCCGACGGAGGCTGTCCGAGCTGGCCGGCAGCGACCTCCACATTCTGCTCACTGAGGGCATTCGTCACGTCCAGCGCGGTTAGCTGCCGCGCGGCAAGGCGTGCCGGGTCCAGCCAGATGCGCATGGCGTATTTACGCTCGCCAAAGATAACCACATCGCCCACGCCGGGAACGCGCTTCAGGGCATCCTTGACGTACACGTCGATGTAGTTGGAGACAAACGCCTGGGAAAGGCTGTGGTCCGGAGAGATGAAGCCCGCGGCAAAGACGAAATTGCTGTTCGCCTTGGTGATGCTGATACCGGTGGCGTTGACGACTGCGGGCAGGCGGCCCTGTGCCGTTGCCACGCGGTTCTGCACATCGACGGCGGCAATTGACAAGTCATAGCCCGTCTGGAACGTGATGGTAATCGACGATGTGCCGTCATTTGAGCTCGTCGAGCTCATGTAGCGCATGCCTTCCACGCCGTTGATCGCAGTCTCCAGCGGAATGGTGACTGCGCTCTCTACGACCTGCGCGTTGGCACCTACATAGTTACAGGCCACAATGACCTGCGGCGGCGCAAGCTGCGGATACAGCGAGATGGGGATCGACGGAATGGACACGGCACCCGCCAGCACAATGAGCAGAGCGCACACGGTGGCAAAGATTGGGCGTCGAATGAAAAATTCAACCATGAAGATTCCTGTTGCGGGCCAAGCCTGCAGGGGGCTGAAAGCGTTTAGCTGAGAGGGCGCACAGGAGCGCCTTCCTGCAGCAGTTGCAAGCCGCTAACGATGACACGGTCGCCTGTTTTGAGTCCGCCCTGAACCGGATAGCTGTTGCCCACCGGATCGCCCAGCGTGACGTTCGTCAGCTTGGCGACGTACCCGTTTGCCGCGGGCGTAGCCACGTAGACAAACGATGCGCCGCCGATCTTCGTCACGGCCAGCACAGGCACGGTCGGGGCGGCTTTTGAACTCCACGTGACGCGCGCATTTACGATCTGCTGGTTGCGCAGATTCTGACCGGGTGAAACGGGTGCTTTCGCCAGGATGCTTTGTGTGCCGTTGTCCACCTGCGGCGAGACGAAATACACCGTGGTCTTGGTCAGGAGGTGGCCTGTACTGTCAAGGAGATCGACTGGCAGTCCCGTGTGAATCAGGGAGGAACGCTCCGTTGGCACGTAGATGTACGCTTCCAGATCGCGATCCTCATCTACCGTGGTCAAGACAGTCGTGGGCGAGGCGTAGTCGCCCTGGTGCACAGGGATGTCACCCACGATGCCGGCGAACGGTGCCCGAATCTGGTAATACGCAAGCTGTTCCCGCTGGGTGCGCGTCGCTGCCACCGATGCGTTATACGCACCCTGGTTCGATCCGAATCCCTGTGCGGACAGCTCGTACGCCTGCTTGGAGATCACACCCGCTTCGTACAATGCTTTCTGCCGCGCCAGGTCGGCCTGATTGTATTGGAACTGCGACTTCTGCTGCAGCTCCGTCGCCTGGCTCTGGTCCACTGTCGCAATCTGCTTCAGCGGATCAATCTGCATCAGCAGTTGTCCCGCGCCCACCTTTTGCCCGCTGTGGACCAGGATGCGTGTGATACGGCCATCCACCTGTGGCTGCAACGTTGTCGTCCGGCGGCTCTTGATGGTGGCTACGTAGGTGTCCGCCTCCGGCACGCTGTTCAGACTCACAGGCTGCACCTGAACGGGCATCGCCCGCGGCGCCGCTGGCGGAGGTGCGGCCGGTTTACCGCAGCCTGCCAGTGCCAACAGCCCACAGGCGGCCAGATACGGCATCCGTACTGGCCAACGTTCTTTTATGAGCACTTTCATCTCAGACAATCAACAACTCCCCGGCACAGGAGAACACCGCACCGCTGTAACGCAGAACATGTTACTTCCCTTGCAAGATGAGTGACGAGGCATTTTGGATGCGGTCAATTGTGCGTCTCTCGCTTCAACTCGTCCAGCTCTGAACTCTCCGCACACGCGCCGCAGTGCAACAATGGACAGGCTTCTGTCACTTCCCACCGAGGGATTTCTTATGGCTCATCGCAGACTCCTGGCCACGGCGGCGCTCAGTATTCTGTTCACCATTGACCAACGCCCCACGCGCGGCCAGCAGGGTAGTATCGCGCAGGATAGCGGTCTGCCGCGCTGGGCATATTCTGTTCTGCCGGTGCCGTCCGCTTCGAGCAACCATGCCGCTTCCGGTGCCACGCCGCCCGCCATGCCAAGCAATGATCCGGTGGAACACGTCGCCGGAAGCACCGCTGCCTACACGCGCAAGGAGATCGCCAGCCTCCAGGTGGTGCCGGACTGGTTCCCTGACATGCATCCGCCCATGCCGGAGGTAGTGGCACACGGACGCGCGCCGTCGCTCGGGGCTTGCGGACACTGTCATCTGCCCACCGGGATGGGCCGCCCGGAAAACCAGAGTGTTGCTGGTTTGCCAAGGGAGTACATGCTGCAGCAGATCGCTGATTTCCGCAGCGGCGCCCGCAGAAGCTCTGAGCCGCACATGGCCTCCGTCAACAACATGATCCTGGCCTCAAAGACGATGACACCGGATGAGGCCGAAGCAGCCGTCACCTATTTTGCCGCACTCAAGCCATATAAGTGGATCCGAGTCGTCGAGACCGACCGCGTGCCCCTGACGAAGATCCAGTCCCTGATGATGGTTGTTACCGACCCGGACAAGACCGAGCCGGTTGGTGAGCGCGTGATCGAAGTCTCCGAAGACCAGGAGCAGACGGAACTCCGCAACCCGAAATCAGGTTTTGTAGCGTACATTCCAAAGGGCAGCCTGGAACTGGGGGAGGCGCTGGTCAAGACTGGAGGGAACGGCGAAACGATCGCCTGCAGAACCTGTCACGGTGCGAATCTCAAAGGGACCGGCAACGTCCCGTCGATCGCGGGCCGGTCACCCAGCCAGATGACACGTCAACTCATCGACTTTCAACGCGGCGCTCGCAACGGGGCAGGAGCGGCGCTGATGAAAGGCCCCGTCGCGAAACTTACCCTGCACGACATCGTTGCCATCACCGGCTATCTCGCCTCGCTTGAGCCTTAGTGGATGCAACGTATAGAAGCAGCACGCGCACCCTACAGAACGTCGATCTGAGCGGAGCGACGGATCTCCTCGCCTCCTTCATCCGCGAAACACCTTGATCTGCAGGAGCAGCTACCCATTCTTGGTCAATGGCCGGAGCTACAAACAGAAAAGCCGGACCATGTGGTCCGGCTTCCAGAAGATTTCACAGGCGGTCTAGCTGAGGGTTGACAAATACTTGTAGTCCACGGCGGCAGCCTGCAGAGCTGGCATCCGGCTGTAGGGGCCTTCCTGCTCCACAAAGACGTGTTCGATGTGGCCACCTTTGACGCCAGCAAAGATCTGCTTGTAATCCACCACGCCCTGGCCAATCTCCGCGCCGTTGGGGCGGTCTGGACCCCCGGTGCTGGCACCCTTCGGGTACGGCAGAAAATCCTTGATGTGCAGCATCTTGATGCGGCCGGGATACTCTTGGACGTAGTCCGCCGGTTTGTATCCCGCCACGGTCATCCACCCGCAGTCGATCTCGAAGCTCACCAGGCTTGCGTCCGTATGGCTGATCAGATAGTCATACCCAGGCTTCGTTCCGTCCATGGCGAACTCCATGGTGTGGTTGTGCGCCGCAAACTTCAGCCCCGCTTTCTTGGCCGCCGCGCCTACCGTATTCATCGTATCCGCAAGATTCTTGAACTGGTCCGGCGTCAACGGCTTCAGGAAGCTCGTCCGGTCCATGCCTGACAGCATCATCTGCGGAACCGACGACGTCACGTACGTCACGCCGAGCGCGTGGCCGTCGTCGAAGGCCGCGTTCAGGTTCTCCATCTTAAAGTTCAGGTGTGCGCTCGGACACTTGAGTCCGTTGTCATCCAGTACTTTGCGCAGCTCGGCCGCAGACTTCATAGATCCAAAACCGGCCGTTTCGACCTCTTTGTACCCGATCTGCGCGATCTGTTTCACGGTTCCGGGCGCGTCCTTCTGCATATCCGCGCCGACCACATAGAGCTGGATGCCGAGCGGCAAACCGAGCGGGTTGGCCCACGCAGCACGAGTAAGCGCTGTACTGGCGACCACTGCGGCCGTTGCCATCGCGCTGCGGGAGAGAAACTGCCTGCGTGTCATCGCGTTCATGCTGGGAACTCCTGTTCTGTGACGCACTGCGTCTTCGCCACTGTAGCCGCACGGGCAAGCATGTGGCAAGCCGTGCCACGTACTTCGCAGGCACTTGCAGAGCGGCACGCCCTGCGATACCTATGCTGCAGACCAGCAGTCTGGATGACCAAAGCCACTTCAGCTTTGCGGTACGTGGGTGCTACATTCCGAATGCGAGATGGCTATCAAGGCAGATCTGGAAGGGCCGGGTCTGCTTAGCTCGATGACGTGAGCAACGGGTCCGGCCTCCAGCGTCTCTCATTCTTGAAGAATGCCTGCTCGCCCCTCCCGCTCCGTCATTCCTTCAGCACTGGCCGCCGCCTTGCTTGTGGTCGGACTGAACACGTGGTTCGCAGTTGCCGCCGTTCGATCGCTGATGGACAGCGAAGCCTGGCTGTCGCACACGTGGGAGGTAATCGGCGAGGATGAGCACCTGCTCGCAACCATGACCAATGCTGAATCCGCCGCGCGTGGCTATGTCGTCACAGGCCGTGAGCAGCTGGTACAAACCTTTCAGGATGCTGCGCGATCCGTCCCGGAACAGATGCAGCATTTTAGGGGCCTGACCGCCGATAACCCGGTGCAGCAAAAGAACGCAGCTGCGGCGGAGATAGCGATGAACAGGCGCCTGCTCATGCTGCGGCAGGTCATGGAGACACGGAGGAGCGGCGGTTTAGAAGCCGCTCAGCAGATGGCATCGTCAGGTCTGGGCACAGCACAAATGAATACTGTGCGCCTGGCCATCAACCGCATGGAGATGGAAGAGCGGCGGCTCCTGACGAACCGGCGTGACGAAGCGCGTCACAACGGCTCGCGAACTCTCTTTGCCATTGGTCTGGCAAGCGCGCTGGACCTGATGATGATTGCGTTGGTGACGTACTACTTTGTCCAGGAGCGCGCGCTTCGAGTTCTCTCCGAGCAGAACGCGGAGCGGCTGGCCATAGCCAATGCGCTTGCAGAGGGACGCTCCGAGGAGATACGTCAACTCAACGAAGAACTGGAGAACCGTGTTCGCGAACGGACGGCTGAACTTGAGGCCACCAATCGCGAACTGGAAGCCTTCAGCTACTCCGTTTCGCATGATCTCCGGGCTCCGCTGCGCACCATCGACGGCTTTAGCCTGGCGCTCGAAGAAGACTACGCGGAGGCCATCGATGCCGCAGGACGCGACTACATCAGCCGTGTGCGAGCCGGCGTGCAGCGGATGGGTCAACTCATCGATGCGCTTCTGCAGCTGTCGCGCATCACCCGTACAGAGCTTGCGCGCGAACCCCTGGATATGGCGGGCCTGGCGCAGGGTGTTGTCGAAACTTTGCACGAGCAGCATCCAGACCGCGACATCCAGTTCACCATCACACCGGGACCTGAGGCGCAGGCCGATCCCAAGTTGATTCGCGTGGCACTTGAGAACCTGATGGGGAACGCTGTTAAGTTCACGGCTCGCAAACCGATTGCCGCGATCAGCTTTGGATGGGATGAGGAACAGTCCGCCTGGCGCGTGAAGGACAACGGTGCAGGCTTTGACATGCAGTATGCCAACAAACTGTTTAACGCATTCAATCGTCTCCACGGCGACAAGGATTTCAAAGGTTCCGGCATTGGGCTTGCTACGGTGGCACGTGTGGTTCGGCGGCATGGCGGAAGGATATGGGCCGATAGTATTGTCGATCATGGCGCCACCTTCTGGTTTACGCTAGGATGACCGCATGGCAGAGGCGGTACGTTTGATTCTTTTAGTCGAAGACGATCCCGACCACGAGATGTTGACGATTCGTGCGTTGAAGAAAAGCAACATTGCCAATCAGGTGCACGTAGCGCGTGACGGTGAAGAGGCTCTAAACTCGCTGTTCGGGGAGAACGCAGTACGTCCGCAACTTATCCTCCTTGATCTCAAGCTTCCGAAGGTCGAGGGTCTGGAGGTGCTGCGCCGTATCCGCTCCGAAGAAACCACGCGAATGCTGCCCGTCGTTGTGCTGACTTCTTCCGATGAAGAGCGCGACGTGGTACGCAGTTACAAACTTGGCGTTAACAGCTACATTCGCAAGCCGGTCAACTTCACCGACTTTGCAGAAGCAACACGGCAGCTGGGCATGTACTGGCTGGTGCTGAACGAATGCCCTCCACTCCATTAGAAGTCCGGCAGGTTTCGATTCTCCTGGTGGAGGACAATCAGGACGACGCCGCACTCCTGGAGCGGCACCTCCGTCGTAATGGCTTTTCACCAGATGTCGTCCGCGTGGAGACCGCGGCCGAGATGAAGTCCTCTCTTGCCGTTGGCGTCCCGGATATTGTCATTGCGGACTACAATCTGCCAAAGTTCAGCGGCCCGGAAGCGCTGCAACTGGCGCGCGCAAGTGGCCACGATCTCCCGTTTGTCATGATGTCCGGTGCCATCTCGGAGGAGACAGCGGTCGAAAGTATGCGCGCGGGTGCGCAGGATTACATAACAAAACAGAACCTGGCCCGCCTCATTCCGGTGCTGGAACGCGAACTGCGGGAGGCTGCGGCACGGCGCTCCAAAGTCGCCGCCGAACGCGCACTCGCGGTCAGCGAACTGCGCTTTCATCGCCTGGTGGACGCCATGCCGTTGGGTTTGCTCATCAGCCAGGGCTCGCACCGGATCGCCTACGCCAACGCTACGGCGGAACGCCTGCTTGGCTATACTTCAGAGCGGATGCTGAGCGAGGACGTGACCCTTGCATCCATTTGCCCCGCACTTGCGCTTCCACACGCCCTTCAAATGCGCGCAAAGCAGGAACCCTTCGAAGCAGAGTGCGTCACTGCAGATGGAAACACACTCGACGTGCTGGTCGGCATCACGTTTCTTCACGCCGCACAGACGGACGGCGAGCGCGAGACAGCCGTCTTCATCGCCGATCTTAGCCATCAGAAACGGAGTGAAGAGGTCCTTCGCCGCACAGAGAAACTCGCTGTCGCCGGTCGCCTTGCCGCGTCCATCGCACATGAGATCAACAATCCTCTGGCGGCTATCACCAACTGCTTATACCTTGTGCAGCAGACCGAAATGGACGCGCTGGGCCGGGGGTATCTTGAACTCGCGCAAAAGGAACTCGACCGCGTCGCACAGATCACCGTGCAGACGCTGCGGTTCCACCGGCAGTCTACCCGTCCCGTGCCTACCCGTCCCAGCGATCTTTCAGAGACGGTGCTTGCGCTGTTCGAGTCTCGTCTGCGCCGCCAGGCGGTTCATGTCGAGCGGCGCTTTCGCGACGGCAATCCCATCATCGCCTATGAAGGCGAGGTTCGGCAGGTCATTGTCAATCTGCTTGGAAACGCCATTGACGCCATGCCCGGCGGAGGCGTGCTGTCCGTCCGCATCGCGCCAACGCAGCGGTGGCAAACCGGCGAGCGTGGCTTGGCGATCACCATTGGTGACAATGGGATGGGGATGACAGAGGAGACAATAGCTCGCCTGTTTGAACCGTTCTACTCTACAAAGGGCATTACCGGCACCGGTTTGGGACTCTGGGTCTCACAGGAGATTGTTGAACGGCACCACGGTTCGATTCAGGTTCGCAGCCGTTTGGCGCAACCCCGCCGGCCGGGGGGAACTGTTTTTCGCGTCTTTTTGCCTAGTGATGGTGTCCCTTCGCCGGCTGTCAACACGGCCGCGGAACACCTGGAAGAGCTGAGGCAGTCCGCGACCCAGGCCGGTGAGTGAGTCAATCGACGAAGTCGACGCGAGCGCGATGAGGAATAATGCCACGCTCGTATCCCATCTCCAGCAACCGTCGGATGGCCTCGCGTCCGTCTTCGCCATAATTTAACGTCCGCTCGTTCACGTACATCCCCACAAACTTGTTCGCAAGGGACGTATCCAGATCACGTGCAAACTGCATGGCGTAGTCCAACGCGGACGCCCGGTTATCCAGCGCGTGTTGTATCGAGTCGCGCAGCGCCTGTGTACTGACCCGCATGGCCTCCGCGCCAAGCGATCGCTTGATCGCGTTACCGCCCAGCGGCAAGGGCAGACCGCCAGTCTCTTCACGCCACCACTGCCCCATGTCGAGGATCTTGTACAGTCCGCTGTCTCCGTACGTCAGCTGTCCCTCGTGGATGATCAGACCCGCATCGTACTGGCCGCTTACCACCTTCGGGATGATCTGATCGAAGGGAACCGTGACTGTCTCAATCTCTGGTGCAAACAACTTCAGCGTGAGATATGCAGTGGTCAACGTCCCCGGAACAGCAATCTTCAGCTTCTTTACCTCATCCAGCGACACCTTGCGCGGCGAGACGATCATGGGACCGTATCCTTCACCGACCGACCCGCCACACGCCATCAACGCATACTTGTCCTGCATGTATGGGTAAGCGTGGAACGAGATGGCCGTGACATCGTAGTACGGATCGTTGATTGCCCGCTGGTTCAGCGTTTCGATATCAGTGAGGACGTGCGTGAACTTGTAGCCGGGCACGCGAATCTTGTTCGTCGCCAGACCGTAGAACATAAACGCGTCATCGGAGTCGGGACTGTGTGCAATCTTGATCTCCTGAACATCCGTCGGAAGTGAACTCATAATGACTGTCGTGATCCCCGGCTCGCTGCCGTCGCGTGTTGAGTGATGCGATGAAGTGAACTCGCCATGCCCGCCGCCACAAACACCTTGATCGCATCAGGAAGTGCAAATGGAAGAACGGTTCCTTCGAGTGCAGATCTGAACGGTACACCAAAGAAGTGGCTGAACCAGACAGAGCCGCAGAGATACACCAGCAGCATGCTGGAAGCTCCAAACAGGAGGAAGGTCGAAAAGCGGCGTGGCAGGACTCTCGCCACTCCCGCCAAAGCTGCGGCAACGGGATAGGAAAGCAGGTAACCACCGGTTGGGCCAAGAAGGCGTGCAATGCCCGGAGCGCCTACAGGCGTGAACACTGGTAATCCGATCGCGCCTTCCACCAGGTACGTTGCCAGCGCGGCAAACCCTAGTGTTGGACCGAAGACCATTCCCACAAGGACGACCGCGAACGGCTGAAGTGTAAAGGGAACGGGTGTCAATGGCAGGGGAACCGCAACGTGTGCGCACACTGCGACGAAGAGACTCGCCGCCACGGCAAGAACACACTGCGTTTGCCATGGGTGTGCAGCATGCCAGACCGTTTGGCGCTCCCCGGCAATGTAGCTGAATGTCGTCGATTGGGTCGTCACATCTTCATTGTATCGCCGCTCGACTGCCCGTACAGCAGGCGATAAAGCTGTGTGCGATGTGCGAAGAGCAGTTGCCGTATCGTGTACCCGGGCTTGTTTCAGCAGGCGAAGCGGTTTCTACTGAAGACGATGGCAGCGGCGGCAGAGCAAGCGGGTAAGGGGCGGCGCATCCGCACCATGCTTCACGGTGTGTACAGCGTACGCCGCAGAATCGCCACGTGCGGGGCATTCGTTTTAGCCGGTGTGGTGGCATACCACGTTGTGTTCGGACAGAACGGCCTCATTGCGTACCGCAACAAACGCGCGACGATCCGTTCCATGAATGCCGAAATGACGAGCCTCCAAAGCACAAATCAAACCCTGCGCAGCCACGTGCAGCGTCTTGCCAGGGATCCAAATGCGATTGAACACGAGGCGCGGGAGGCTTTGCATTATACCCGTCCCGGCGAAGTCATTTATGCGCTGCCGGAGGAACGAAAGCGCTAACCCTACTCTCCGCCACTCGTTCTTGCGGGTGTGTCGTTGGATGCCGAAGCTTGGCTGTTCGGCCCGAGCCCGAGCTTGATTAAGGCACGTGAGTCCGGGATCATCTTCGTTTGCCATCCATTGTCCGCCTGCATCTTCTGCATGGCAGCTTCGCTCGCCGCATCCCAGTGGCCCGAGACGTCCTGCAGGTACCCTGCTCTTACCAGTGCGTTCTGAATCTGCGCAGCACGCAGATCATCCATCGCGCGAGCTTTCGCCGGTGTGGTGATCTTGCTTGACTTGTGCTTGGCGGACGTGGGACCACGCCGTATGTGCGATGCCGCCGCCGGCATTGCGGATGTGAGAATCAGGTTGGTAGCAACAAGAAGCCTTAGGTACCGCATAGAAATCTCCCGTGAGGAGTAAAGTCCGTCGTAGCCATTTGTTCCGTTTCAGTACACTCCTCACGTGGACAAATTGCAAACCCAGACAATCGAGAGGAAATAAAGCGGACCGGCGTAGACCCGCCGGTCCGCGTCGTTTCGAGGTGGGATGTTACGGCA
>CAXUHI010000006.1:96875-99840 GCA_964251045.1 uncultured Terriglobus sp.
AAAAAATCACAAACCCCAACCACACTAAAGAAAATCCCGTCGCCCGGCCCCCCCCCGGCGCCCCGCTTCGTTTCGAGGTGCGATGTTACGGCAGCCTGCCGCCTATAAAGCTTGAATTTGCGCGTGATTGCGCCGGCCGGACAACAAAGACTACATCGTCGCCCGACTTCAGCGAAGCAATGGCAGCACGGAACGATTGAAGATCGTTCACAGGTTTGCGGTTAACTTCCGTGATGATGTCGCCCTTGGAGAGTGGCAGATCGTCCGCAAACGAGCCCGGCTTGACAGATGAAACGATCACTCCGCCGCTTAGCTTCAACCGGCTGGCAATCTCGCCCGGTATCGCGCTGACTGACATGCCAAGTTTATTCTGCGAAACATCGGGAGTGTTCTCGCCACTCGAACTGTCTTCATCGCCGCCGCCATCGCTCTTGGCCATTAAGTCAGCACGGTCTGCTATGCTCACCGTCGCCACGTTCTGCTGCCCGTTACGCAAGTAGCTGAGCCGTACGGTCGATCCAGGACGACGCACTGAGATATTGGACACAAGATCGTCCCCATCCTTCACCGGCGCCCCGTCGATCGCGGTGATCACGTCACCCTTCCTAAGGCCAGCCTTCTGCGCCGGAAAGCCATCTGTGACCTGCGTGACCAGAACACCGCCGTTGGCAAAACCGTAGACACGCCCAACCGAAGAGGAGATGCCCGGCTGGAACAGGATGCCAATGGAACCACGCACGACTTTGTGCTCGGGCGAAACCAGCATGTTGTAGACGTTGATAACGGTGTTCGACGGCATCGCAAACCCAACACCCACCGATCCCGCGGATTGCGTGAAGATTGCCGTGTTCACACCGATGACCTGGCCCGCCATGTTCAGCAGTGGTCCGCCAGAGTTGCCAGGGTTGATCGCGGCATCGGTCTGGATGAACTTCTGGAACTGGCTTCCACCATTTGGGCCGTCGTTCACGGAGCGGTTCTTGGCGGAGACGATGCCAGCCGTAACCGTCTGTGAAAGACTAAACGGACTGCCGATGGCAAGTACCCAGTCGCCCACCTGTGCTCCCTCGGAGTTACCCAGTTTCACGGTCGGCAGTGGCGACTGCGCGTCAATCTTGATCACCGCAAGGTCTGTGTCCTTGTCGGTTCCGATGACGTGTGCCGGACGTCCGGGGTCGTTCTCCGGGTCGGTGGAAAGCTTCACGTAGATCTTGTCGGCCTTGTCGACGACGTGATTGTTGGTGACGATGTATCCACGTGAATCGACGATGAAGCCAGAGCCTAGCGCCCGGCGCTCGCCGCCGCCAAGCCCGCCATCACCCTCCTCATCGTCGCCACCGCCCTGGCCTCCCTGGCCACCAAAAAAGCGATTGAAGAAGTCCTGCATGTCGCCCGGATCGCCATTGCCGCTGCCGCGTTGGCCCCGGCGGGCATGCGGTGACGTACTTTGTTTCGGCAGGGATTCCGTATTGATGTTCACTACCGCCGGCCCGACATCCTTGGCGATCTTTGTGAACTGGTTCGGCTCGGAATTGGGTGGAGGCACCCGCAATGGCGTTGCGTCAGATGTATCCACCTTTTGCTGGTCCGCGCCATGCACGGTCCCGGTCAGCAGCGATCCTGCGATGACGCCCGCGGAAAGCGTTCCAAGAAGCACAAATGTTGTGGCAAGCCGGTGTGTCCGGAGCTGTTCAGGAAGGGACTTCTTCTGTTCCATGTGTACGTGTGTCCTTGTTCAAACGTCATTCGAACCCAATGCCGGGCATCCAGACCATTAGACGCCAACTTTGCCGAATTGTGTGCGCAACCTATCTGCCGTGAGCCTTTAACCGTACGCCTACAGCACGTTGCCTTCGGGCGTTACCGCGGCATCACCCGGCGCAAGACCTTCCACGAAAATGATGCTGGTCAGAATCAGCGCTGCTCCTGCCCCCGTGCGCATCGTAAGCCGCTCATGCAGGAAGCACACCGAAAACAGCAACGCGAACGCCGGTTCAAGTGCCAGCAGCATGGCTGTATGGCTCGCCGCCAGATGCCTTTGCGCCCACGACTGCACAGAGAACGCCAGCGCCGTGGCAAACAGCGCACAAACCAGCACCGCCGTTAGCAGACTGGATGTCCAGTGGATATATGCCCTCTCCATGAATGGTGTTGTTAGCGTCATGCCAAGTGCCGCAAATCCGATCTGGAGCATGGCCAACTGTGTTGAGGGAATGCGCCGCGCCAGGTGTGATAACGAAAGCAAATGCAGCGCAAACGCCACGGCGCACACCAGGCTTAGGTGGTCACCGCGGTTCAGCCCGCGCGTGAACTCAACCAGCGGTACTCCTGGCGGAGATGTCAGCAGAACGATGCCCGCCAAAGCACCAGCCGCTCCAGCCAGCGCCGGCATGCCCGGGGACCGCGACCCCGGAGCGCGTACTTTTGGAGAGAGGCTGAACACGGGAACCAAGAGCACGACGGTCCCCGTCAGGAAAGCCGAGCGCACGGCTGTCGTGTACACCAGGCCTGCTGTCTGCAGCTCGTAGCCGGCACCCAGTAGAACGCCTGCTGTCGCCCCGGCGAGCCATGCTGCCCGGCTCATATGCCTCCACTCACGCCAGTGGATCAAGGCCAGCGCGGCAAAGGCCACTGTCATACGAAGCTGGTTGAACAGCAGAGGCGAGCAATCCCGAAGCGCTTGCTTGACCAGTACAAACGTTGATCCCCAGACAGCTACCACCGCAAGCAGCAGCACATGAGCCATCCGTGCCCTTCGCCGTGCATCGCTCACATCATGCTGCATTCGATCCCGCGACAGGCATCCAGAAGGGAGAGCAGCACGCGGCGCAGCGCCAGTTCTCGTCCGCGCGGATCGTACCACTCATGTGTCGTGTGGATGCCGCCCGCCACTCCTCCCGCGCCCATCGCAACCGCCTCCCGCCCAAGTGCCAGCGGCACGTTCGCATCCGTCGATCCCAGACGC
>CAXUHI010000006.1:99850-189520 GCA_964251045.1 uncultured Terriglobus sp.
CCCGTATTGTCTCAAGCAACGGCGAAGAGGGTGGCAAAGCGGCGGCAGGCCTGTCCCCAACGCATATGACCTGCCCGCGCAACCCGCCAGACGACTGTGCGTTGGCCGCCAGGACCGCGTCTTCAACCGCGCGGTGCAGCTTTACCTCCAACGACACAATCTGCTCTGTTTCAATGGAACGGATATCCACCGCCGCCAGCGCGGACTGAGGAACCGCCGTTACCGATGTTCCTCCATGCACCTCACCAACGTTGAGCGTGGTCCGCGGATGTGCAGGCAGCCGTTGGCTGGTCAGCGCTGTAATCGCGTGGGAGAGGGCAACCACCGGATTTGGTACGCCTCCGTCTGTCCACGCATGTCCACCCGGTCCCGTGATCGCCACCCGGAAACGTCTGCTGCCTAACGCCCGCGTCACAATCGTCTCTGTCCCCGCGCCTTCCAGGGCAATGCTTGCGGAGATTCGCTGGGCGTATGGTGACGCCCCGAACAGATGCCGCATGCCGCGAAGGTTGCCCTCGGCCTCCTCGCCCACGTTTGCGGCAAACAGCACATTGACTGTGGGCTGCAGATCGGCGGCGCGCATCGCTGCTGCTATTGCGAGAAGACCCGCAAGACCGGCACCATTGTCCGCGATGCCGGGCGCATGGAGCAGGCCATCACTGTCGCGCACGGAAACGTTCGTGCCAGCGGGAAAGACCGTATCGAGGTGAGCCGAAAGCAGCACCACCGACGAGATGCCATCGTCACGGCGCAGCAAACCAAGGGCATTCCCCTCGCCGTCGACGTGGGTCCCCATGAGGCCCAACTCCGCCATGCGCTCTGCACACCACATGGCCCGGCCTGATTCGTTGAAGGGAGGGGCAGGGATTTCCACCAGATCGCGCTGCCATGTCGCGATGCGTTGCTCTTGCAGGTGGAACCAGTTAAACGCCCGGTGTACGGCAATGTCCGACGCCAGCCGCGCGACCCGCGCCAGGGGCAATAGGGGTTTTGAAGAAGCTGTGTCTGCACCAAACGTCATGCGCTTGCCAGCTCTGCCTCATCTTGTGTCGCGTGCGCTTCCGCGTCAGAGGAGTAGGACACCTCCATAAGGTGCAGCCCCTGAGGAGGTGCGGTTGGACCGGCCAGGCGGCGGTCCCGGGCAGCCAGGATGTCCCTCATCTGTTCGGGCGCAACATTGCCGGCGCCTGCCTCGGCACACGTACCGGCAATCGTGCGAACCATGTGGTGTAAGAATCCGCTTCCTGTCACGCGATAGACCAGCAAACCCTCGCGGAGAAACCACTCCGAGCGCATGATTGTTCGTACATTTGAGGTTCTCTCGTACGCCGCAAGCCGCTGTGCCCGCTCCGGATCGCTGGCCGCGAACGAGGTAAAGTCGTGCGTTCCCACCAGCGCCGCGGCTGCGATCTGCATGCGTTCAAGGTCAAGGGGCAAGCGGCAATCCCACACATAACGGCATTCGCGCGGGGGGCAAATCCGCTCATCCCTCTGGCCCTGGATCCTGCGCTGGAAGATGCGGTATTCGTACGTCTTGTGCAGTACGCCTGCACGCGCATGGAAGCCGGGAAGAGCTGCGCGAACCTGCATCACGCGAACCGCGGCCGGCAGGATGCGGTTCAGCGCACGATGGAGGCGTTCCGCGGGAATCGGCGTCTGCAGTGTCAGCGAGACAACCTGCCCTTCCGCATGCACGCCCGTGTCCGTGCGTCCTGACCCTTGCGGTAGCGTCACCTCGCCGCACACCCGCCGGACGGCGTCCGCAAGTACGCCCTGTATGGTCGTCAACTCCGGCTGCACCTGCCACCCGAAGTAGTCTGTGCCGTCGTAGGCGAGAGTCAACCGATAGCTGCTCATCCGTGGGCTGGAATCGGATTCAATCAATCAGGGAACACCGCCATTGTCTGCACCGTATCATGTTCTGCACATTGGTCTGCGTAGCTCGTTGGTATACTTTGACATCGGTATACAGCAGCCGTTCGCCGGCGCCACGGGCAGGAAGTGTGCCCTGCAATGAACTGCTCGTGCCTTGTTCCACCACGGCTGGGGAATAAAAGTGCGTCCGCATGGGACTGGACAACGTCTTGTAAGAGACACCGACTGAGTAGCTGGAGATGTAAGCGTGAACGCAGGCAATTTGCAGGGGGCAGCGGGCGTCGCCCTGTTGCTGTTGGGATCTCTTGGACCGGATGCGGCTTGGGCGCAACAAGCCACACCGAGCACCACGCAGACCAATCCCACCACACCGGCAGCGCCGCAGCCCATCCAATCGGACACCACGGGGACACCTGGTATTCCCCAGGCACCCGAGCCGGCCAGCCCTGGACCGCTGTATCTTCGAGAGAGTCTGAAAGATTACAGCAACCTCAAGAGCCATTGGAAGAACCCTATCGCGCCGTACACGCCAACGGACTACAACCCGCCACGGCTCAGTAATACGCCGCGGCTGAACGACCTGCTGCGGGATGGCCGCTTGTACCTCAGCCTGAACGACGCCGTCCTGCTCGCATTGGAGAACAACTTCGACATTGAAATCGCGCGCGTCAATCTTGACATTGCGGATACGGACATCCTGCGCGCCAAGGCGGGCAGCACGTTGCGCGGCGTTTCCACGGGTCTTATTACCAATACGCTGGGCGGCACCTCCTCCACCATCACGGGTGGCGGCGGACCGGGTGGCACATCCACCGGATCTGGCGGTACCAGCACTGGTGCCTCCGGCCTCGTCCTTAGCACCAACGGCGGCGGACCACTCCCGTACAACCGCGATGGCCTGCTGACCGGCACCATCCAGTATCAGGATGTGACAACGCCAGGCGGTTCCAGTATCGGTGGTGGCAGCAGCTCCACTTCCAGCAGTGGGTCGACGGGAACGGGAACTGGGACGGGTACCGGTACGGGGACGGGCACCGGGACAGGGACAGGCACGGGTACCGGCACCGGCACCGGTACGAGTACAGGTGGTACCAGTAACCTGTTCAACGCCAACCCGACGGAGACCAACACCAGCAGTTACAACTTTCAATACACGCAGGGCTTCGCCATCGGCGGCCAGCTCAACGTTTCCTTCACCAACTCGCGTGTTTCGTCGTCCTCCACGCTCACCAGCTACCGGCCAAACTTCAACTCCGCCTTTACCGCCACGTATACGCAGTCGTTTTTGCAGGGGTTTGGGCCACGCATCCAGAACCGCTTCATCGCGCAGGCAAAGAACGATCGCCGCATTGCGGATTCCGCCTTTCGCCAGCAGTTGATCTACACGATCAATCAGGTCGAGAGTATCTACTGGTCGCTCGTCAGCGCGTACGAGGATGTGCAGTCCAAGACACGCGCCCTGGAGCAGTCCACGCAGCTTGCCTCGGATAACAGACGTCAGCTTGAGATCGGCACACTGGCACCGCTCGACATCGTCAACTCCGATCAGGCCGTTGTCACGGACCGGCAATCGCTGACCACCTCGCAGTCCAACCTCGAGTATCAGCAGCTTCTGATGAAGCAGGCGATCGTGCGCAACCTGAGCGATCCGCAGCTTGCCACTGCACCGGTGATTCCGACAGACCGCGTCAGCCTGGAGCGCCTGCCGGAAGAGGATATGCCAGTCGAAGACCTTGTGAGGCAGGCCTACACCTACAATCCTTCGATTGAGCAGGCTGTCCTCAACATGAGGAACAACGAGATCACGATCCGGGCTGAAAAGAACGGCCTTCTACCCATCCTGAACGGGTACGCCTTCTATGGCGGCACCGGTATCGCCGGTAATGTCAACCCGACATCGACCATTTGTACGTCCAATCCAGGGGTTGCCAACTGCGGCCTGACCAACGTTGGCGGCTATGGTACGGCCTTTGCCAACGGCTTCAACAACAGCGCTCCGAATTATGGCGTGGGTGCCACGTTGCAAATACCCATCCGCAACCGTCCGGCCCAGGCGGACCAGGCACGCTCCCAGATGGAGTACCGCCAGGCACAGATGCGCCTGCAACAGCTCTACACGCAGGTCCGCATCCAGGTCATCAATGGCCAGTTCGCACTGACCAACGACCGCGCCTCCGTCGTCGCAGCGCAGACCTCGCGCGACTACCAGGCCCAGGCGCTGGACGCTGAGCAGAAGCGCTTCCGCCTCGGTGCCTCGACGACCGCCAATGTCCTGCAGCAGGAACGTAACCTGGCCACGGCCGATGACAACCTCATCTCCGCAACGGCCGCTTACGCACGGGACCGCGCCTCGCTCCTGCAGATTCTTGCCAACATGCTGGACCGTTATGGCATTGGGCTGGAACAGGCGGCGGCAGGACAGATCTCCACCCAGCCGAACATTCCTGGCCTGACCGCGCCGCAGCCGCCCGCGCCCCCGAAGCCGCTGACCAGTACACCAGCACCGCTGCCGCCGGATACCACGCGGCCTGCAGGTGGCAGCAGCTCCGCGCAGCCGTCCGGCAATATCCTGTCGACACCGTCCACGGCAAACCCGCCCGCGCAAACGCCGCGATAGAAGCGGGCGACGGGCAGAGAGCACTAGGGGATCTGGCGCTCTCTCTTTGCTCGCCTTCTACACTGAAAGAGATGCCGGAACACCCTGCCAACGCACTTGCGAACGCCCCCTCAGCGTATCTCCGCTCCGCCATGCACCAGCCTGTGCAGTGGCGGTCATGGGGTCCGGAGGCCTTTGCGCAGGCAATCCAGGAGGACAAGCCGGTCCTGCTCGACATCGGCGCCGTTTGGTGCCATTGGTGCCATGTCATGGACCGGGAAAGCTACGAGGATGCAGATACCGCCGCGCTCATCAACCAGCACTTTATTGCCATCAAGGTAGACCGTGACGAGCGACCGGACGTCGACGCCCGCTACCAGGCCGCGGTTTCTGCCATCAGTGGCCAGGGCGGATGGCCGCTCACCGCATTCCTCACGCCCGATGGACGTCCCTATTTTGGGGGAACGTACTTCCCGCCGGACGAGCGGTATGGCCGGCCCAGCTTTCGCCGCGTTCTCATGACCATGGCGCAATCCTTTTACGAACGGCGGAACGATGTCGATGAATCCGCCAGCAGCGTGATGCAGGCCATCGCGGACAGTGAAAGCTTTACCGAAGGACTCGCCGATCTGGAGCAGACCTCCGCAAGCCTGGCGCTGATGGACAAGCTCATTGACTCAACGCTGCAGCAGTTTGATCCGGTGCATGGCGGTTTCGGCTCGCAACCCAAGTTCCCGCATCCCGCAGCCATCGATATGCTGCTGGACGCTGCGTGCCGCCCCGGCCCACATGCTGTCAGGGCGCTCGAAGCTGCTGTGACCACGCTGAAGAAGATGGCGTCGGGCGGTATCTGCGATCAGCTTGCTGGTGGATTTCACCGCTACTCCGTCGATGAACGATGGCTCGTGCCGCACTTCGAGAAGATGGCCTACGACAATGCTGCACTGCTGGCCACTTATGTGCACGCCTTCCAGGCGACCGGCGATCCGGAGCTTGCGGAGACTGCGCGCGAGATCATGCGCTGGATGGACGGGTGGCTTTCCAACCGCGAACAGGGCGGCTTTTACGCATCGCAGGATGCCGATCTTTCGCTCGACGACGATGGGAACTACTTCACCTGGACCCGCGCCGAAGCGCAGGCCGTCTTGTCTGGCGATGAACTTAAGTTGGCTGAGATTTACTACGACATCGGCACGGTCGGCGACATGCACCACGACCCGTCGCGCAATGTCCTCTTCCGCCCGCTAACCCTGGAAGCGGCGGCGCAGCGGGCGGGTATCGCCGGGACCGTTGCACCTGCGCTGCTCTCATCGGCTAAAGAGAAGTTATACGCCGCGCGTCTGCAACGTCCTACGCCGTTTGTGGACAGGACCATGTACACCGGCTGGAATGCGATGTGCATCTCGGCCTACATCCAGGCTGGCCGCGTTCTCGCAGAATCCGATACCGTTGACTTCGCATGCCGGTCGTTGGATCGCGTGCTATCGTCCGTGTTGCATGAGAGTCGCGTGGCGCATGTCGTCGCGTACGCGGACTCAGCAGCGCCGCACGCGAAAGTAGCCGGTGTACTGGACGACTATGTCTTCCTTGGCAACGCCTGCCTGGACGCCTGGGAGGCAACCGGGCGCAAGCAGTACTTCGACGCTACTGAGGAGATCGCCTCCACCCTGCTGAGCCGCTTCTACGACGGCAAGGGGGGCGGTTTCTATGACACTGCTGTTGATGTAAACGATACCATCGGGGCGCTCAGTACACGCCGCAAGCCCATCCAGGACGCACCCACACCCGCCGGCAACCCCGGTGCGGCATCTCTTCTCCTGCGCCTGCATGCGCTGAATGACAAGTCTGCATATCGTGACAACGCGCAGGAAACGCTCGAGTGCTTCGCAGGGATCGTTGAGCATCTCGGTCTGTATGCAGCCACGTTCGGACTTGCCCTGGGCCGTCTGGCACGTCCGGCGGTACAGGTTGTCGTCGTGGGCGATGACGCTATTGCAACTGACATGGAACGTGCCGCGCTGACCGGTTATGACGTGAGCAAGTCTGTCACCCGGCTGACCCGCTCACAACTTGGGTCGCTTCCATCAGCGCTTGCTGAAACGCTACCGCAGGTTCCGGATACGCTTGGCACCTTCGCGCTCGTCTGTACCGGCAACACCTGCCAGCCACCAGCGACGACGGTCAGAGAAGTCGTCGATGCAATGCAACAACACGTAATGTGACCAGCTACGAACAAGCGCCTTACCCCAGCGCGGAGGTCAAGGTGCGGGAGCCTGCCCGCGCATTCACTACTTCACGCGAAAAGATTTGATCGCAATCGCATTCGGCCGCGTTCCGGCGGGCAACATCGTAAAGAGTTCCGGGCCATTATTACTCCGCGTGCGGATCACGGCTACATCGCCGCCCTTGGCGTCCGCCACCAGCAGCACCGGTTGCACAGCTGACATCGCCATGGCATCCGGCTGCGGACCGGTGTGCACGCTGTTGGTCATCCGCCCTTCATCGATGGAATATAGACTGACCGCGTCCGCGCCAGAATCAGAGACCCACAATGTGCTGTTGTCCGCGCTGACCAAACCCTGCGATGGCTCCGTGCCCACGCTGTACGTGCCACCCACCTCATCCGTGGAGGTAGAAATCTCGCTGACGCTGGAGGAGCCAAAGTTGCTGACAAAGACTTCACCGCCATCCGGCTTCAGCGCCAAGTGCACCGGAGACTTACCCACACGCAAGCGCGCCAGCAGCCGGTCTTTCATCGTCGCCGGATCCTGCTTCGCGGGCCACGATCCGGGCGCGGCGGCTAAGCCTATAGACAGTACTGCATCGCCACCGGAACATGCGACAAACGCCTTCGATGAGTCGTTCATCACGATAACGTCGGTCGCTCCTGGGCATCCAGGAAAGCTGGCCCGTAACCGTGGAGCCGCAGCCTCCGTGACCTCGTAGAGCGAGACGCTGCCGGCGCCGCGATTCGAGACCACCAGCGACCGGCCATCCGGCGAGATGCGCGCCAGCCCGGGCTGTTCGCCCGTCCCGACCGTCGCAATCTCGCGGTGCTTCACCAGGTCCAGCACGCTTACGGTATTCACGGCGGAGTTCGCCACATAGCCGCGCTCACCTTTGGCGTCCACGCTGATGCTGTACGGCTGCCTGTGTACGGGGATGGTCGCGATCACTGCATTCTTTGTAGCGTCGATCACGCTCACGCTGCTACTGGCCGTGTTCACCACGTAGACCTCGTTGCGAACGGGATTGACTGTAACTCCAGAAGGGTTGTCGCCCACCCGCAGGGTTCGGTCGGGCCGGAAGTTCACCAGGTCCAGCACACTCACGGTGCCACCGCCACCATTGGTCACGTAGGCATACTCTCGGTAGTCCGCCGCAAGCTGCGGAAAGCGCATGCGCCTGCACCCCGCTGTCAAAAGCAATGGCAGGAGCCAGAGAGCACCGAAGCGTCGCATGCTGCCTACCTATTCAGGCGAGCCCAACGCACGCCCACCCACGCCGCGTATCCAACCTGCGCGACGGCTACCAGAACGTATGCCGCCCAAAGAAAATGGATGCTGTTCACGGTTGATTGCATCAGACCTCCAGCGCGTGTTGCTCGGCTGCAACCTGTTCGCGCCGCACCAGCGCGTAGCGCGCCCATACCAGCGTCACGCCCCAGACGAACCACGCCACCATGTTCCACAAAAACGCGGGCCACATGGATGCGTCGAGCGATCCATCACCCGTCAGCACCGGCGCGGGATGCTGTGTGCGCCACCAGCGGATCGACATGAAGACAATAGGCACATCGACCCCGGCAAAGACGCTTAAGACTGCCGCCACGACCGCGCTTTGACTGCTCTCGGAGAAGCGCCGCACCAGCAGATAGCTGACATAGAGCAGGAAGAGCATCAGGAAGCTGGTCAGCCGCGCATCCCACGCCCACCAGATACCCCAGACCGGCCTGCCCCACAACATGCCCGTCGCCAGCCCCAAGCCCACATAGAGGACCGTGACCTCCGCCGTCGAAATTGCCAGCGCATCCAGCTTGGCTGCTAAGTCCGGCTTTGTCCGCCGAAAGTACAGGAAGGCGATGGACGCAATCATGTTCGCGTACGGGAAGACTTCGGCGGAGATGTTGATGGGCACATGCCAGTAAAAAATGCGGTAGATCTGGCCCATGGTCGCCTCCACGGGCGCGACAAACACAGCCTCATAGAAGCCAATGAGCAAAAGAGCCATGCTAAGACCGCACAGGGCCCAGAACAAACGTTTCATCGCCCTACCAGTCTACCGTCCTACCCGCTGACAGGAGGGCCCGCAGTCGTTTGTTGATGCTGTGTACGCGTGGTGGACAAAGCTGTTCATCGCGCGAAAGCAAATTGATGAACACCTGTCGTGTTTCACAAAATGTTTCACGTGAAACATCCCGTAGACACGACTCGCTTCGCGCGACTTTTCGCGTCTATTCCGCGTGCAGGACCGTGCCGAAGAGCAGGAGGCACACGGTGGTAAAGATCACGTCGAAGCCAACCAGCATTCTGATCCAGAGTTGCGGCTCGAAGTCGCCGGTGATGATGCCGGTCGTTGCCTGCACCACGCCAAGCAGTGCCGGAATCGAGACAGGGAAGAGAATGGCCGGCAGCATGAGTTCGCGGTTGCGGCTTCGCAGTCCCAGCGCGGCAAAGAAGGTCCCGTTGACCACGATGGCCCACGTACCCAGCGGCAGCACCAGCAGCAGCCAGCGTGTGTCACCCAAAGGATGCAGGTTGAAGAAGACGATGAAGACCGGCGCCAGAACGGCCTCCACTGCGCTGACAAACAAGAGGTTTGCCAGAGCCTTGCCCAGGAACAGGGCGCTGGGCGCACTGGCGGACATGCGATGCACATCCAGCACCTGGTTGCGGCGCTCCCGCTCCCAGCTGATGTTGAGCGCCGTGGTTGCCGCAAACAGCAGCCCCACCCAGAGCAGGCCGCCGCTCATCTGCCGTGCCAGCGTCGGAAAGCCGGTGGGATCGAACGCCATGGCGAAGACGACCGCAATGAGCAGCGTGAAAAAGAGCATGCCGGCCAGCGCCTCGCGGCTGCGCCACTCCAGACGCACATCCTTCTTGAAATGCAACCACACGGTGCGGAGATAAATCATTCACTTGCACCGAAACGCGTGGGGACTGTGGTCCGTGGTCCGTGATCCGTCGTCTGTCTGGGACCGGATTGGGTCAGGTCTGTAAGCGCCGCCCCTGTAGCGCGGAGATAGTCCGCTGGAGTGAGCAACAACTGCAAGCCGCGCACCCCGGCAGAGACGCTGATGTGGTCGAACAACACGACGGCTTCGTCGGCAAAGGCACGGTATGCCTTCTTGGCTCCCATTACGGTTACGCCACCGCGAATGTAGCCCGTGAGCGGCTCTACATCCTTCAAAGCGGCGAGTTCCGCTTTCTTCGCTCCCGCGGCAGCCGCCAGCTTCTTCAGATCGAGTTCGGAGTCACCGGGGATCACGGCAAAGATATACTCGCCATCCTGCAGACGGCACAGCAGCGTCTTGAAGACCTGCTCCGGTGGCATGCCGATCTTGCGCGCCACGTTGGTCGCGGTCAGGTCGTCCGGGTCGACGATGTATTCGCGCGTTTGATACGGAATGCCAAGCCGGTCCAGTAGCCGTGCCGCGTTGGTTTTCACGCGGCGCGTGCCTTTGCTTCATCCTGCACGACAGACCCGGCGCGCATCTGTACCACGGTGTCTGCCACGTCCTGCACGAGGTCGAACTGGTGCGTGGTCACAATGACGGTACGCCGTGCCGCCGATCCGGCCACCGGCCACGTGCGGAAATCCAGCAACAAGGCTACCAGTTCGCGTGCGCCCACAGCGTCCATGTTGCTGAACGGTTCATCGAGCAGAAGGAGTTCCGGGTCGCCGGCCAGTGCGCGTGCCATGGAGACGCGCTGCCGCATTCCCTGCGAGAACTGCGACACGGGCCGCTGCAGGGCAGGGTCGATGCCGACCGCGCGCAACGCCATCTCCGGTGATCCGCTGCAATCACACATTGCGCCGGGATGCTGCAGCCGCGAGAAATATCGCAGGTTCTCCATGGCTGACAGTTCTTCATAGAGCATGGGCGCATGGCTCATATAGGCGATCCGCGACCGGGTGGTTTGCGGGCTTGCGCCAAGTGTTCGTACGGTGCCGCTGGTTGGGGTGGCAAGGCCTGCGATGATACGCAGAAGAGTCGATTTGCCAGCACCGTTGGGACCCAGCAGAACATGAAATCCGCCCGATGGGAAAGAGCAGGTCACCCGCTTCAGAGCGGCGAACGCGCCGTAGAGCCGGGAAACATTCTCGACCGCGACGGCGGATTCGTTCGCTCCATGCTCCATCGTTGCGAGTATAGCGGCTTACAACGCGAAGGGCGTGTCCCAGCCGCTCAGTACAAACTCAGTGAGCGGCTTGCGTGTACGCGGTTCCTGTTCGCTGCTCTTGAAATTGTCTGGCAGGTTCTCGGGATCGCCCAGGTACCCCAGCGTCCACACGGCACCAATCTCAAAATCGCTGGGGATACCGAAATATGCGCGGAACGTCTCCTTGTCGAACCCGCCCATGCCATGCGTGTACAGGCCCAGTGCTGCTGCCTGCAATGAGGCAGTGGCGGAAGCCGCTCCGGTGTCGTGCAGCGCGTAGGCGTTTGGCTGGCCGTTCTGGGTAAAGATCTTTTTCCCCACGGTCGCGTACAGGACAGGAGCTGACTTTGCCCAGCCCTGGTTCATCGGAACAAGAGAATCGAAAATCTTCTTGTAGGTCTCATCTCCCTTGCGGCCCACGATGAAACGCCATGGCTGCTCGTTGTAGCTGGACCCGGCCCAACCTGCCGCAGTGAAGATGGTCTTCAGGTCGGCGTCGGAGACTGGTTTATCGGAGTAAGCGCGCGGGCTCCAGCGCTTGGAAATCAGGTCTTCGACAGGCGCGTCCACCTTTGCGTGCTTCACGCTGTCCAATGTTGCAGTGTCAACCATGCCAATGATTCCTCTCCGTGTGAGATGTTGCGGCTGTTGGTTCCGATGCCGGGCGTGTGCGTGCAATAAAGCAGCATGGCGTCCTGATTTGGCGTGACTTGAGCGGGAGAAGTCGCGCCACAGCACCAATATGGGATGGTGAACATCATGCTTCAATAAGACAATGAATGTGACGATGTTTGATGTCCTTGTGATCGGAGCGGGACCAACCGGCCTGGCATGCGCGATTGATGCGCAGAACGAGGGTCTGCGTGTCGTCCTGGTCGATAAGGGCTGCCTCTGCAACTCGCTCTTTCACTATCCCGCGCACATGACGTTCTTTACGACGCCGGAGCTGCTGGAGATTGGCAGGATGCCTTTCAGCAGCCCCAACCAGAAGCCGACGCGGAGTGAAGCCCTGGAGTACTACCGCAAGGTCGCGGAGCATTACTCGCTCGATGTGCGGCAATACCATACCGTGGAGCGCGTTTCCGGCAGCGACGGAGACTTTTCCGTTCACACGACGGACCGCTTTGGACGGGTGCAGACCTTCCAGGCACGCAAGCTGATCGTCAGCACCGGGTACTACGACCTGCCGAACTATTTGGGCATTCCCGGTGAAGACCTGAACAAGGTCCATCATTACTACAACGAGCCGCACCCATACTTCGGTCTGAACGTGCTGGTGATCGGCGGAAAGAACTCAGCGGCGATTGCTGCGCTGGACCTGTGGCGGCACGGTGCCAAAGTAACATTGGTGCACCGCGGCGCGGAGATGCACCGTCATGTCAAGTACTGGATTCTCCCTGACATCAACAATCGCGTGAAGAATGGCGAAGTGACAGCCTATTTCAGCTCAACCGTGCAGGCGATTACGGAGGACACTGTGACGCTGCAGACGCCCGAGGGCGATAAAACGCTGCCGAATGATTTCGTCTTTGCGCTCACCGGATACCACCCGGATTTCGAGTTCCTGGAGCGCATGGGTGTCACACTTGACCCGGAGAACGACCGCTGCCCGGTGGTAAACCCTGACACGCTGGAGAGCAACGTCCGGGGGATTTATCTTGCCGGGGTCATTGTTGCCGGTGAACGTACCAACGAGATCTTTATCGAAAATGGACGCTTCCACGGTGCACTGATTGCAAAGGACCTGGCTGCCAAGCTCACCGGGGACGTTCCGTCGTTGCACCATCCTGATCTGGTTCTGGCGTAACACCGTGTGAGGTCCCGGCTTATATGCGGTTTGCACCACGGACCATCCTGGGCCAGCTCACCGCCGCTTCTGTCCTTGTGCAACTGTTCGTCTTCGGCTGCTTCCTAGCCATAAGCGTTCGGCGCGAGTTTCAGCAGACTGAGGCGCGCGATCAGCAGCGCCTCGCGAACCAGACACGCACAATTGCCAGCGTTGTTGCCGGACCGCTTGCCAGCCGAGACACTGAATCGCTTGATCAGCTGATGCGCATAGTACCTGTGAGCACCACCATTCAGGGTGTTCGCGTCACGGATGCGCAAGGGAAGACCCTGGCCCAGAGCGGCAGCGCTTTATGGCCCGAACTGCAGAAGAGCGAGCAGGACGGGTTTGAACAGGTGTCTGCTTCGCGGCGGTACACACATCTGACCGACAGAAGCAACCATGAAGAAGGTATAGCGCCCGTCATAAAGGGCAACCTCGTACTCGGCTATGTATGGGTCAGGCCGAATACCGGCGTGACCCTGCGGTATTCCGTAACAGCGTTGCATAATGTGCTGCTGTACGGCGCTGTTGCGCTGGTGAGCAATCTCCTTGCTGTGTGCGCGTTGTCCGGCACAATCGCGCGCCCCCTTCGTCTGCTGCGCCGGGCAACGCAGCAGATTCGCTCTGACCATAACGATCTCTCCGGCTTTCCCCTGCCTGTTCCAGCGATGAACGAAGCCGGGGAACTCACGGCAAGCTTTAACGCCATGGTGCAGGAACTCGCGGAACAGCGGCGCGGCACCCAGGAAACGCTGAGTCTGCTTGATGCCATGCTGTCCAGCGCTCCCATCGGGTTCGCCTTCTACGACCGCAAGTGCCGGTATGTCCGCGTCAACGAGCACCTGGCACGCATGCACGGTCTGCCCATCGAAGCACACCTGGGTAATCGCCTTCGCGATCTCCTGCCTCCAGGTGCGTCCCCGAATTTAGCTGACCTGACGGAAAACCTGGTATCGAAGGTGGTGGAAACAGGTCAGCCCATCCCGGACCAGGAACTGTCGGGGACTGCCCCAGATGAGAAAGGCGCGCGGACGTACCAGGCGAGCTACTTTCCCGTGTTTGTAGCGAACAGAGAGGTTCGCTGGGTCGGCGTGATTGCAACGGAAATCACGGAGCGCAAGCGGACAGAAGAAGCCATGCGACGCAGCGAAAAGTTAGCCGCCGCGGGACGCCTCGCCGCCTCCATCGCGCATGAGATTAACAATCCCCTGGAGAGTGTGACCAACCTGCTGTATCTCATACGACAGCACCCAACTCTGGATGCCACGGCTGCGGAGTACACGGCGCTGGCTCAGCAGGAGTTGTCACGGGTTGCGGAGATCACACAGCAGACTCTCCGCTTCTATAGGCAGTCATCGCATCCCGTGGATGTACGTCTGCCGGAGGTGCTGCGCTCCGTTCTGATGCTGCATCACGCACGCATGCAGTCACCGCATATCGACGTCCGATTGCGACTGAATGAAGATGCTGTCTTGTTTGGCTATGCGGGTGAGCTGCGCCAGGTGTTTGCAAACCTTATTGGAAACGCAATCGATGCCATGCCAGCCGGAGGTTGCATCTGGGTGCGCGCGCACTTTGCCATGCGCAACGGCCGTCCTGGCGTCAAGGTGACAGTGGCAGATGCGGGGACAGGCATGGCCGAGGCGGTGCGACGCCGCATCTTCGAGCCTTTTTTTACCACCAAGGAGGCGACAGGCACGGGGCTTGGCTTGTGGGTGAGTGCGGAAATACTCAGCAAGCATCGCGCTGTTGCGCAGGTACGCAGCAGGACAGCGCGTTACCGGGGGGACTGCTCCGGTACCGTGTTTTCACTCTTCTTCCCTCACGACGGTGTGCCGCGCGGACCTGTACGCGTCACCCTGCCTGTGCCTGGGCGAGGTGTGTAGCTACTGCTGTTCCGGGTCAACCTTGGTACCGTCGGAGACCGCGTCAGAGGGTGACAGAATAACCATGTCGCCTGCCTTGAGGCCGCTCAATACCTCCGTATTGGCTCCGAAGTCGCGTCCCAGGGTCAGGTTTCTGAGGTGGGCAACGTGGTCTTGATCCACAACAAACGTCTGCGGACCCGCCGCACGCACAAAGAGCGCGTTTGCGGGAATCAAGACCGGCGGAACGGCGGTGCGGGTGGCAAACACCACCGTCGCGAACATACCGGGAAGAATACGTCCGTTACCGTTCGGCAGGTCGATCTCTGCAAGCAATGTGCGTGACCCTGGATCGATGGCCTGGGATGTACGCGTCACCTTCCCAATAAAGGTCTGGCCGGGCAATTCGCGGAACTCGACCTGTGCATTCGCTGCTCCGATGACGTCGGGAGCATTGGCCTGGGGGACATTGGTAAAAACGCGCACACTGCCGGCCTGACCGATGGTGAAGAGCTGGGTGACGGAGTTTTGTGAACCTGCCGAGATGAGCGAACCGGTGTCGATGCTGCGCGAGAGGATGACGCCAGTGAAGGGTGCGGTAACGCGCGAGAAACTAGCCTGTTCCACGAGCGAACGGACGTTGGCTTCCCCGGCCGCGATGTTTGCCTGAGCCGCATTCACGGTTGCGTCGTTTACGCCAGCCTGCGCTGTAAACTGATCGGCGGCTGCCTGGGAGATGACCCCCTCCTGCTGCAATTGCTGATTGCGGTTGTTGTTCAACGTGGAGAGCTTTGCGTTTGCTTGCGCCTGCACCAGCTGCGCCTTGAGTTGCAGCAGCGTCGCGCGGGCCTGCCGCAGCGACTGCTCTGTCTGCGGATCTTCAATGGTTGCAAGAATCTGCCCAGCGTGGACATGGTCGCCGATGTCGGCGTAACGGTGTGACACATACCCGGACGTGCGGGCGTAGATCGGAGTCTGCTCGAACGCCTGCACCGTTCCTGGCAATTCAAGGCGCGAAGAGGGTTGACCGAGTGCGACGCGCGTGACAACAACCCGCGGCGGCCCTGCGTCTTCGCGGGCCTGATCCACCAGTGAATCACGATGGTGCAGCTTGGGAATCAGAAACGCGATACCCAGAAGCAGCAGCAGAAGGAAGCCTGCTCCAGCCGCGATGTACGCTCCCGTTCCAGTAGCCCGTTGTGAGCCGGAGGTGACCTGGATATCGTGCTGCCCGGCCAGCGCCGGGGGATCAGAGTAGTTCTGTGCCATCAGGAAGTGGCTCCTCCAATACGATCGCTGAAAGAAACGTTATGGGTTATGTGCAAACCGTTCAGGCGTGCTCGAAGAACTCCTCTTCCTCAACAGCTTCCGTCTGCATGGCCGTGGGGGGCGCTTTCCGCAGAAGCGAATAGAAGAGCGGTACGATGACGAGCGTCGTCACAGTGGCAACAAGCAGACCGCCGATCACGGCACGGCCAAGCGGTGCGTTCTGCTCACCGCCCTCACCCATGCCCAGCGACATGGGAAGCATGCCCAGGATCATGGCAAGCGCCGTCATCAGGACTGGCCGGAGACGGGTGAATCCCGCCGCGGCTGCGGCCTGTACGCTGTCCAGGCCAAGCGTCCGCTGATCGTTTGCGAACGTTACCATCAGGATGGAGTTTGCGGTGGCCACGCCTACAGTCATGATGGCACCCATCAGTGACGGGACAGAGAACGTCGTTCCCGTAAGGAATAGCATCCACAGGATGCCGCACGCCGCTCCGGGAAGCGCCATGAGGATGATGAACGGATCGAGCCAACTCTGGAAGTTGACGACCATCAGCAGATACACCAGCAAGACCGCGAAGATCATGCCGAGGCCCAGGCCCGTAAAGCTGTCCTGCATGCTCTTGACCTGACCGCGTACGGTCAGCGTGGCACCCTTGGAGAGCTTGCCGTTGAAGCCTTTCAGGATGTTCTCGATGTCGTTGTACACGCCACCAAGGTCGCGCCCTTGCACATTTGCATACACGTCGTACACCGGCTGCACGTTGTAGTGATTTGTTACGCCAGGACTGGATGCGTGCTGGATTTGCGCCAGGTTCGAGAGCAGCTGTGCCGGCGGTGCGGCGGGCGTACCGCTTGTGTTGTCCGTGTTGCCACCGGTGTTCGCCGCGGTGTTGCTTGCCGAGTTGCTGATCGGAAGGCTGTTGATGGCGGCTACGGAATCCATCTTGTATGGCGGCACCTGCACCACGACACTATAGTTCACGCCGTTTTGCGGGTTCAGCCAGTAGTTGGGTGTCGCGGTCCCTGAACCGGAGAGCGCGAACAACATGCTGCTGGCAACGCTGGATTCGGTCAGGTTGACCTGCTGCGCGCGGGTCCGGTCCACATTGACGCGCAGTTCGGGCGCATAAAGGACCTGGTGCACGTGAACGTCGACGGCCCCCGGTACCCTGGCCACGGCTTCGCGAATCTGCTGCGCGGAAGCGTAATTCTGCTGTGCCAGGCGACCGCTGATCTGAATGTCGATAGGCGCGGGCAGGCCGAAGTTCAGAATCTGATTCACGATGTCGGACGCCTGAAAGTAGAAGGTGTCCTCAGGAAAGTTCTGCCGTAGGACTTCACGCAGCTTCGCGCGGTATCTCGCTGTTGGATGATGCTCCTTGGTGAGCGAGACGATAATTTCGCCATCCTGCACATCTGTGAGCGATCCGTCACCAAAGGCGAGATTGAACGAGCCGTTTGGCACACCCATGTTGTCCAGGATGTTTGCGATCTCATCCTTGGGAATCACCTGACGGATCGTGTTTTCCACCTGCGTAAAGATCGCTTCGGTCGATTCAAGACGTGTGCCAGGTGGTGTTCGTACATGGAGGCGGAAGTTTCCCGCATCGACGTCGGGAAAGAAATCCCGCCCGATGAAAGGGAGTGTACAGAACGAAATCAGGAGAAAGATGCCGAAGCAGGTAAGCGTGAAGGCGGCGTGCGCCAGCACCCAGTCCAGAAGACGTTGATAGCGCATTCGCAACCTTTCGAATACGCTGTTGAATCCGAAGTGCGTCCGCCAGATTGGCCCAAGGCTGCGGCGCTTGCGGTCAATCTCGGCCTTTTCCGCCGCGGAGAGTGCGTGGCCCCCATGCTCCGCTTCCGCCAAAGCATATACATCGACCTCGCGCGCCAGCAGGAACTTCACCATGGTGGGTACAAGGGTACGGGACAAGAAATACGACGCCATCATGGCAAAGACCACAGCCATGGCCAGCGGCGTGAACAGACTTTTCGCCGCGCCGGAAAGAAATACAACCGGAACGAACACAATGCAGATCGCCAGTGTCGAAACGAATGCAGGAACCGCGATCTGGGCGGCACCGTCCAGGATGGCAGGCTCAATCTCCTTGCCAAGGCCAAGGTTTCGGTGGATATTCTCGATTTCAACGGTGGCGTCGTCCACCAGGATGCCAACGGCCAGACCGAGGCCACCGAGTGTCATTGTGTTCAGCGTCTGACCCAATGCCTTCATCACGATGATGGACACCAGAATCGACAAGGGGATTGACACGGCGATAATCACGGTGGATCGCCAGGATCCTAGGAAGAGAAGGATCATGATGGCGGTCAACCCTGCGGCAATGGCCGCTTCCTTCACCACGCCTTGCAGGGCTGCTTTCACAAAGATGGACTGATCCAGCAGCATGGTGAAGTCCGGGATGGGCGGTGGCAGGTTGGCGATGATATGCGGCAACACTGCCTTGACACGGTTCACGATGTCCAGCGTGGATGCGGACGATGCTTTCAGTATGGTAAGGAGAACGGCCTTCTGACCATTCACGCGAACGATCGACTGCTGCGGAGCTGCGCCGGAGTGAACCTGCGCCACATCGCGCATGTAAATCGTGGCACCGTTGATCTGCTTGATGGGGATGTCATTCAATGTCGTCAGCACCTGCGGCGAAGCATTCGTGCGGACGATGTAATCGCGGTCGGCGATCTTGGCGTCTCCCGCCGCGAGAATCAGGTTCTGCGCTGAGAGCGCGTTGACCACATCCGCGGGTGATAGGCCCTTGGCGTAGAGCGCCATCGGATCGATATCGACGGCAATCTGACGCGCCATGCCACCATACGGCGACGGTACCTGCGCCCCCTGTACCGTAGCCAATTGGGTTCGGACAAACTGCAGGCCAAGGTCGTACAAGTCCGCCTCTGACAGGCGACTGGACGACATGGATGCCTGCAGGATGGGCACATTCGACGCCGAGAACTGCAAGATGAACGGTGGCGTGGTGCCCGGCGGTAGAATGCGCAGAATGGTCTGGTTAACGGCGGTGACTTGTGCAACGGCCGCTTCGACCTTTGTCCCGGGTTGAAAGAAAATCTTGATGACGGAGACGCCGCTCACGGATTGCGACTCGATATGCTCGATGTCGTTGACCGCCGTTGTCATCGCGCGTTCGCTGACCGTGGTGAAGCGCTTCTCCATTTCGTCGGGGCTGGTGCCGCTGTAACTCCACACCACGGAGACGACCGGAATGTCGATAGTCGGAAAGATGTCCGTCGACATGGTCTCAATGGACACAGCGCCAAGCACAAGAATCAGTACCGCCATCACAACAAAGGTGTACGGTCTGCGTAGTGCAAGGCGAACAATCCACATGGAGCTGACTCTCCGTTTCAGGGATATGTAGTTGACGTTGCCATACGCCCTATAGGACGCAACACTCTGACGTGAACCGATCAGCCGGCGGCAGCGCCGCCCCCACATTCCAACCGTGCCGGTATCGCTGGTTAGATTCTACGGGAGGTTGTTCGGGCGCACACCTGTGCATAGAACGTCTTCCGCAAGCAGGCGCTGTGTCCGCCGCGATGTAGCGCAGCGTTCGCCTGAGGACGAAATGATGTGTCCTCACGATGAGGATGCGTCAGCAAAGACCTGAATGGAGCTGCACTAGCCCACACGCCGGAAAGCTCTTCGGGCATAGGTGCGTGCTCCCGTCCTGCCAGTCCGCGCCATGCCCGTTATTACTTTGCGTCACGCCAGTTGGGTCCTCTGCCCACGTCGGCAACGATAGGAATGCTGAGTTCGATCACGCTTTCCATCTCCTGCTTGACCAGTGTGGTGACTTCTTCGGCTTCGGCGGCGGGTGCGTCGAAGAGGAGTTCGTCATGAACCTGGAGGGTCATGCGGGTCTGCAGATTGCGGGCGCGCAGGGCGGCGTCAATGCGCAGCATGGCGACCTTGATCATGTCGGCGGCGGTGCCCTGCAGGGGCGTGTTGACGGCGGTGCGCTCGGCAAAGCCGCGTGCGTTGGGGTTGCGCGACCCGATATCCGGAATGGGGCGGGTGCGGCCAAAGAGGGTGCTGACCTTGCCGGTTTCGCGCGTGTGTGCCAGCGTGTCCCCGATGAACTGCTGCACGCCCTTGTAGCGGTCGAAATAGGTTTCGATGTAGGTGCGCGCCTCCTTCTGGTCAATGCCGAGGTTGGCCGCAAGGCCAAAGGGCGAAATGCCATAGACAATGCCGAAGTTGACGGCCTTGGCCTGGTTGCGCACCGTCTTGCTCATGGTGGCCGGGTCCACGCCGAAGACCTCTGCCGCGGTGAGCGTGTGGATGTCGATGTTGTTGCGGTAGGCGTGCAGCAGCAGCGGGTCCTGCGAGAAGTGCGCCATCAGGCGGAGCTCGATCTGCGAGTAGTCGGCGGAGAGGATGACGTTTCCCGGGGCGGCGATGAAAGCCGCGCGGATTTCACGGCCAAGCGCGGTGCGGATGGGGATGTTTTGCAGGTTCGGGTTGGTGGAGGACAGGCGCCCGGTTGCGGTGCCCACCTGATTGAAGGTGGTGTGGACGCGCGAGTCAGCATCCACCATGTTGGGTAGCTGCTCGGTGTAGTTGCTGCGGAGTTTGGCTAACTGGCGGTGTTCTAGGACTAACTTGGCGACTTCGAACTTCTCGCCTAACTCTTCCAGTACATCCTGCGCAGTGGAAACCACTTTCCCCTTACCGTACTTCAGCGGCTTGGGCAGGTCCATCTTGTTGAACAGTACGTCGCCGAGCTGCTTGGGCGAATTGATGTTGAAGCGATGGCCACTTAGTTCATAGATACGTTCGGCCAGGTCGTCCATCATGATGGCGAGTCGGCTGTTCTGCTCACGTAGTAAGTCCGTGTCGATGCGGCAACCTGCCTGCTCCATGCGCAGGAGTACAGGGACCAGTGGCAAGTCGATTTCTTCGTAGGTCTTGAGCAAACCGGCGTCGAAGACCTGCTGGCGCAGCGTCGCGTCGAGTTGCAGGACGGCGCTGGCGGCTTCTGGCAAGGCAAACTCGGGTGCTGCCTGCTTCCTTTCGACGGTGGTGAGCGCGCGGTCGTTGAAGCGGGCGGCGACGTCCGGCAGCGTGTGGCTGCCGTGCGTGGGGTTCACGAGATAGCTGAAGAGCATCACGTCGTCGCGCACGTTGGTGATGGGCATATGCGCGGTTTCAAGGGTGCGGAGGACGGCTTTCAGGTCGTGGACGGCTTTGGGCAGCGTCTTGTCCGTCAGAGCCTGACGGATAGGTTCTGCTTCCTTACTGCACAGGTCGAGAAGGAGGGCTTTCGATGTTGTGGCGGCCAATCCCAGCTTTAATGGCCCGCGAGAGTTCGGATCCCACGTCTCAGAGTCGAGACGTGGGGCACCCGCTTGTGTCGACTCTTCTGACGGTGAGCCGAAGAGGTTGAAGTTGGTGGCGACTGGGTCGGCTTCTTCGGTGGGTTCGGCTTCTGGATCGGAATCGAGAGCGGATTCTTCGGCGATGGCGCGGGTGTCTTCGGGGAAGAAGAGAGCTAGGCCGGTGTTGCTGGCGCGGGCTGCAGTGAGCAGTTCCTGGATGTCCGAAGCCGTGGGTTCGAGAATGTACTCGACTTTCGACGCTTCCGGCGCGGGCAGGCTCTTGAGAAGCGTGGTGAACTCAAGCTCCGTGTAGAGCGCGCGAAGAGCGGGCAGGTTCGCCTCGCCTGCTGTGCTCATCGCTTCCAGCGAATACTCCACGGGCAGGTTGCAGTGGATTGTGACAAGTTCTTTCGACAGCAGGACGGTGTCGCGGTTGTTCTGCAAGGACTCCCGCGAGCGTTTGTTCTTCACTTCGTCAGCCCGGTCCAGCGCGGCTTCCACGCTGCCGAACTGCTGGATGAGTTCGACAGAACCTTTGTCGCCGATACCGGGCGCGCCGGGGATGTTGTCGATGCTGTCGCCGCGCAGGGCCATCACATCGATCACACGCGCCGGTGGAACGCCGAGAACCTCCTCCACCTTGGCCGCGTCAAGAATCAGGTTGTCCTTGGTGGGGTTCAGGATGGAGACGTTTTCGTTGACGAGCTGCATCATGTCCTTATCGCTGGAGACGATGTAAACGTGGTGACCCTGCTCGGCCAACCGGCACGAGAGCGTGCCGATGACATCGTCTGCCTCGAAGCCCTCATGCCGCAGGATCGGAATGCCGAAGGCTTCCAGTGCGCGGCGGATATAGGGCTGCTGCTGGGTGAGGTCGTCGGGCGTTTCTGCGCGCGTGGCCTTGTAGCCCGCGTAGTCGATTTCGTCGAACTGCTGCGTCTTGATGTTGAACTTGCGGACCGTCTTCATCGCTGCCGCAGCCTCGTTGCGATGAACGGGCGCACCGCCTTCGTAAATGGCGGCAATGTACTGCGGTTGGAAGTCCTCCCGCAGCTTGTTGATCATGTTGATGAAGACATACGTCGCGGCGGTGGGGATGCCGGTGCGGGTGGACATGGGCCGCGAACGCTGCATGGCGTGATAGGCGCGAAAGACAAACGCCATGGTGTCGAGCAGGTAGACGGGCGGCTTCTGGTTTGACATGTCCTCTACAGGATAGAAGCAGCGAGCAAGTCATCGTTGACCGCTCACGTGCCTCGCTTGCCGCGTCTATCCTGCACCACTTACTTCTTCGACTTCTTTGCGGGTGCGAGCAGCGACTCCAGGGCGGTCCCGATGGGCGTTCCGAGCCCGGTGCAGGCGTCCCAACCCTTGCCTGCCTGGAAGGCACCATTGTTGCCCTGCGTGATGTCGTGGAAGCCAGAGCTTTCGCTGGCGGCGTACAGCTTTGGCTGCATCAGGCCGAGTGCGGTCTTATTGTTCGCGTTGATGAGGGCGATGAGCGCGGCCCACAGCGGCGCAACGGCGCTGGTGCCGCCGTAGACGTAGTTCGCGCCATCCACGCGTACCTGGTAGCCGGTCGTGGGATCGGCGTCCCCGGCAACGTCTGGAACGCCCCGGCCAGCCTTGGTCGCGGCAATGCCGGACTGCCACGAGGGCTGCGGAAACACGGCGCTAATGCCTCCACCCGTAGCGCCTTCGTTGCTGGCAGTCTCGTTCCAGACGACTTCGGAACTAATCGTGGTGCCCGTTGCGGTGAGTTTCGTGCCTCCGCAGGCAAGCACGTGCGGGCTGGAGGCGGGGAAGTCCACGTGGTTCTTGCCATCTGTCTCGCCGTCCGTGGAGCCACTGTCACCGGCAGCAACGGTTACGGTGATTCCCAAAGCGGCGGCAGCCTGGCATGCGTTGTCCAGCGCCGTGATGGATTGCTGCGTCCACTCCGACTCGGGACCACCCCAGCTGATGGAGATGACCGTTGGTTTGTTCTTGGCATCATGCGCAGCGGTCGTGATCGCGTCCACAAATCCCTGGTCAGTATTCGGGGCAAAGTAGACAGCCAGGTTCGCGCCGGGAGCTGCCGCACCGGCTACGTCAATGTCGAGCAGGACCTCGCCGTCAGCGCTGTTCGCGTTGGTAGGTGCATTCTTCGCCTTGTCCACCAGAACGGCTGTGACTTTCGGAGTGGTCACGCCTAGCGCCTTGAAATAAGCCGTGATATCGGCGGTCTTATAGCCTCCACCCAATTCGATCAGCGCAATGGTCTGTCCTTTCGCTGAGTTCTTGGGGAACTGATACAACTGCGCCACCTGAATCGGCGTGAATGACGTGTTCGCCGCGGCCGCGTCTGTCTTTGCTACGCGGTAGTGCGGCTTTGCGATTGGGCGATTATCCAAAGCCAGCACAGCGTCAACGTGCGGCAGCAAAGATTCCGGCAGGCAGATGTCCCCCTCGCGGACGCGGTATGACGCGTTACCCGTGGTGTGCTGTTGGAGCGAGACGCCGAACGCGCTCTGGATGGCATTCGCCGAACCCGTTAGCTGGAGAGTGCGGCTTGCGACTTCTGCCGTCATCTCCAGGCCAAACTCCGCGGCGAAATCACGAACGGCTTTCACAGAGGCTGGGGCTGCCCCATGTGCTGCACGAAACTGCGATCGCGAGAGATGCTTCCCCGCGACAGCTTCCGCTGCGATCGGTTCTTTGCGTTTTACCAGCACTGAGACGGTGATGCGCGTACGAGCAGGCAGGGGCGACTTGGTTCCCGGTGCCTTGTATGCACTCTTGGTGCTGCCGGGAAGTGCGACACGTTGCTGAGCGGCAAAGGAGACACGTGGCATGAGGTGAGCCTTTCTTTGTGTGACAAAAGTACTGCGTACGACGGCTGAAGTAACAGCCTAGTACACAAACATGCAATCGCCATAAGAAAAGAAGCGGTATCGCTCTTCGACGGCGCGGTGGTATGCAGCGAGTACATGCTCCCGACCCGCGAAGGCGCTGACCAGCATCAGCAGCGTGGATCGGGGCAGGTGGAAGTTCGTCAGCAGGGCGTCCACCAGCCGGAAGCGATGACCGGGCTGAATAAAGATGCTTGTGCTTCCACTGTGCGCCTGCAACCGGCCGTCGCCAGCCTGCAATGCGCAATGCTCCAACGTGCGCGTGGTCGTTGTTCCAACAGCAACGATGCGCCTGCCGTCTTTGCGTGCGCGATTGATTGCATCGGCCGCAGGCTCCGACAGCGTGTAATGCTCCTCGTGCAGGCGAATGTCGGCGAGATCGTCCACGCGGACTGGCTGGAACGTCCCCAGCCCCACGTGCAGCGTAATAAGGGAAACCTCGGCGCCACGCACACGAATCGCATCGAGCGTCTCCGGTGTGAAGTGCAACCCCGCCGTGGGCGCGGCAGCCGAGCCGTGTGCTCCCGCGTATGTTGTCTGATAGCGCTCGCGGTCTTCTATCTCGTCTTCTTCGCCACGGTGAATGTAGGGCGGAAGCGGAATATGTCCGAGCGCCTCAAGCGCCACAAAGAAATCTGGCACGGCATCAAAACGCAACGTACGCTCGCCGAACCCTCCCGCTGCAATGATCTCCGCCGTAAGCGAACGCGCGTCTTCCCCATCGCGCCGCCGTGTGGGTTGGGCGCTTTCAAAAAGGAGCCGCTCGCCGACCGGCACCTTGCGCCCAGGCTTCACCAGCGCCCGCCATGTGTTCTCGCCCAGCGATTGCGTCAGCAGCACCTCCACGGTGCCACTGGGGCTGGGTGAGTTCGCCTGCGTACGCAGCCCCGCGCGCCGGCCAAAGATCCGCGCCGGAATCACACGGCTGTCATTCAACACAAGGAGGTCCCCGGGACGGATCAGGCTGGGCAGGTCACGAAAGGCGAGGTCCTGGTACACACCTGACACCTTGTCCATGGCCAGCATGCGCCCACCGTCACGCTCCGCAGGCGGATGTTGCGCTATCAGATCCGGCGGTAGGTGGAAATCGAAGTCGGCGACACGCACCCCATCATTGTAGGGACTCAGTAGCACGCCCGGATTCTCACGCTCGCCAATCGACACTCGGTAGAGTGCGCCTCAGTGACCGTCGTTCCAAGGCACGAAGCGGTCGACGGATCGGATTGCCTTTGGGCTGTTCGAGCCGCGTGAGAGACTGCCTGCATAAGCACAAGAGCCTCGCACCTGCGAGGCTCTTGTGCTTGCAATCGGCAGCTTCGCTACTGAATGAGCTGTGTGGAGTGTGTACCGTTCGCAATGGCCGCTGCACACGAGGGTGCCGCGGATGCCGGGAACGGTGTGTTGCGGATGTTGACCAGTGCACCGGTAGACGAGTTCAGTTGCAGACCGGACACCGTGTTCCCCAGGAAATTAGACGTATACATGTAAACGCCCAACGCATTCTCGATTGTTACGCAGGTCGGACCTGTGTCTACCTGTGACGCTCCCGAGCTGGTCGCGGACAGTGCGCCGGTGTTCTGCGCGATCGCGAACGAGGACACGGTATTTGCGTTATAGTTCGCCACGTACAGGAACTTGCCGCGCGGGTCGATCACAAGACTCTGCGGTTGTGACTGGGTTGCGAACGGTCCACTCGTGATGGCGTTGGGTGTGCCGCCTGTGTTGATACCGTACGCGATGACCTGATTGCCGGACCGGTCCGTGACATACAGAAAGGTGCCGAGCGGCGACACTGCAATGGCGCTGGCCTGGATGCCTGACGGGTAGCCGGTCGAAGTGCCCGTGCCGCTCGCAATGGTTGTGTTACCGAGCGGAGTGATAGTCCCGGCACTCAGATCACGCTTGAAGGCAAGCAGGTTGTTGGTCGTGTTCGTGTCCTGATTGATCACATACACGAAGCTGGAGCAGCTCGTATTGCTGCAGGAGCTGCCATTGATCGCCGTTACGTTTGTGTTGGAAACATTCGCTGTGACCGCGATCCCAACGGGATTATTCCCCAACGGAAAGTAGTTGAGTGAGCCGTTTGCCACAGGTGTGCCAAGCGAAACGATGCCAGTGCTGTCGGTGGATAAAGGAAAGATCTCAACCCCGCCGGGTCCGGGGTTCGCCGTGGTGTATCCCGGTTGATACGTAAAGGTGACGTACAGAAATTTGCTGTCGCCGGAGACGGCCAGGGCTGTTGGAAAGCTGCCGGCGAGCGTAACGGTCTTCTCCGCGTACAGCTTACCGTCCGTGCCGATGCCGAAGTTCACAATGTTGCTGTCGTCATGGTTCATGACGAAGACGGTCTTCTGATTCGGCGTGATGAGCAATCCATTGGGGTTACGGCCGCCGCTGTCCTGGCCGGAGCTGCCCAGCCGGATCAAGCCGCCGGTCTGGTAGTCAATGCCGTATTCCACGATCGTGCCGTCCGGTTGCGCCGTGCTGACACCCCGTGACGACGTCACGTACAGGAAGCCAACGGTGTAATCGCGCGAGCAGGCGGTGAAGCCCAGGCAGGCTGCGAGTGAGAGCACGGAGGCTGCAGCCGTCCGGCAGATCTGGTTCCACTTCATGCGAAGATCCTTACCTCTGGTACAAGTCGCGGCTGCATGGACACGAACCACAGCCGCGCGATGCTAACTGGTGATGCCGCTGACGATCAGGCAGGCTGGACGCCCCCCCGCCTGGAATGTCGATCCATGTTGCAGGTTGGCAAGCACGCCCTGCGCGTGATCGATGTGGTAGCCGGTTACGGTGCCATCCTGGTTGGAGGTATAGACCCACTGATGCGACGGATCCTCGACCATGCACACCGGGCCGGAGCCCACGGTGAACGGATTCAACTGACTCGGGAGCTGTGTCAGGTTTCCGTTGGTCTGGATGGTGTACACGGAGATGCTGCTCTTCGGCGTCGTGGTGGAAGAGTTCCCTTGGTTCAAAACGTACAGGAACTTGCTGGCGGAGTCTGTCAGCGTCCACGCGGGCGTCACCCCGGAAGGGAAGTTAGCCACCTGTCCGCCCGTGACGGGCTGCAGGACGCCTGTGCCGCTGACCGTGTACTGCAGGATCCGGTTGTTTGCCGCATCCGTCAGGTAAAGGTACGTTCCGCCAGTAGTGATGGACGTAATGTTGTCCGTCGCGGGCGGCGCATCGATCACCTGGGTCGAGTTAGCGTTCACGGTGAGCTGCCCGCCCGTACCTACTTGTAGCGAGGTGACAGTCTGGTCACCATTCACGACGATGATGGCACCCGCACCGGTCGTTTTGATCCGTGTGGGTGCGGGACCGGTCGCCGTGTAGGTCAGATATGTTCCGTTGATTTTAATGGACTGATTCTGCACCAGGCTGAGGCGCCCTGTGTTGCTGTCGACAGAAAAGACGGTCACAGACCCGCATGGCACCTTCAGCAGGCCGGTCGCCGAGACACAGGTCGCTGTTGTATTCGGCGAGACCTGATCGAGCACATACAGGTAATCCCCGCCCGTGCTCATGTCCATCCACTGCGGGGTACCGCCCTGGCTTGCAAAGGCCTGCTGAAAGGTGAGAACACCATCACCACCGACACTGAATTGAGCCACGGAGTTCTGCGGATCGTTCTGGTTGAGAACGTATACGTAGCGCCCACCTGGCTTCACCACAGCCATCACAGGATTGCTGCCGCCCGAGGCAAAGGGCGAATGCACGATCTCAGTCAAATTGCCTGTATTATTGTCGATTTTGTACCCTGTAATGGAGTTACCCGCGCCGTTACTGGACGCCTTGCCTTCCATCACCCACAAATATCCGACGGTACCGCCGCCGCATGAGGTCATCCCCAGGGCAAGTGCCCCTGATACCACACAGGCCAGACCCAACCGGCCGCTTCCGCTCAACTTCATGTGTTTCCTTCGTCCCACTTGGCTGCGGCTTCAGGAGCCGCACGTGTCCTTTGCCATTCCCGGGAAGTGAAATGCTTTACAGATTGTATGCGTCAGGGCCGGATTACGCTACCGGCGACTGAGAAGGTTCATGCGTTGCGGGATAGACGCTCTCGCCTTCCGGATGAGAGCGACCGCTGTGAAAAAGTGTAAGGCAAAGTTGCAGACACATGGCCGCACAACGCCTATTGCGCCGGATCAACGCTATGGCGGAACGGCTTACCAGACACGGCACGCATTCGCCGGGGCCATGGCATCGCCCTGCTTGCATGAGAACGCTTCCGCAAACCTGGATGAGTTCTGTACCGCACCATTCACGCGCCACATGCCTGACGAGTGCGGGTCGGTCTTCGCGCGGATGCGCGCGGTTTCCTCGCGGGTGTTCTCACACCAGACCTGTGCGTAGCCCAGGAAGTAACGTTGATCGGGAGTGTACCCGTCGATCTTTTTCGTTGCGGCATCCCCGCCCAGCTTCGCGAGTTCCTTATGGAGAGCCACATAGCTGACCTGCAGGCCACCGTTGTCCGCTGTGTTCTCGCCCAGTGTGAGCTTGCCGTTTAGTTTCTGTCCGGGTGCCACTTCAAAGCTGCCATACTCGTTCACTTCGCACTGCGTCCGCTTGTCGAACTCCGCCTTGTCCGCTGCTGTCCACCACGACCGCACATTGCCCTGCGGGTCGAACTTGCTGCCCTGGTCGTCGAAGCCGTGGGTCATCTCGTGGCCAATGACCACACCGATGGCGCCGAAGTTGACGGCCGGATCGATCTTGAAATCGTAAAACGGAGGCTGCAGGATGCCCGCAGGAAAATTGATGTCATTGTTTGATGGACTGTAGTAGGCGTTCACTGTCGGCGGCGTCATGCCCCATTCCTTCTCATCGACAGGCTTGCCAATCTTTGCCAGATCACGCCGGTCATCGAAGACCGAGACACGCTCCGCATTGCCTACACGGTCATCGCGTTTGACGGTAACCGAGCTATAGTCGCGCCAGGTTTCGGGGTAGCCGATCTTGTCACGAAAGGCGGCCAACTTCTTCTGTGCCTCGACCTTGGTGGCCGGACCCATCCAGTCAAGGCCCTGGATATCCTCGCCGAGAGCGGCCTCGAGCTGGTGGACCAGTTCCTGCATATTAGCCTTGGCTGCGGGTGTAAAGTTTTTTGCCACCCAGTCCTGGCCCACCGCCTCGCCCAGCGCGCGGTCGGTTGCCTGCGTGCACCGCTTCCATCGCGGCGCCTGCTCCTGCTGCCCGGCCAGGGTCTTCGCGAAGAAACTGAAATTCTCCTCGTCGAACGGCTTTGATAAGTTCCCGGCCTGGGCGTGCACCACGTGCCAGCGCATATAGCTCTTCAGGTCGTCCACGGAGGCGCTTTGCACTTCCGCGTCCATCGCCTTGAAAAAGTCTGGCGTGGAATTGTTCAGCGACGTGACCGGAGTACGCAAGGCGCCGAAGTAGTCGGCCCACTTGTAATCCGGCGTAGACGCCTGCAACTGTGCCAGCGTCTGGATGTGATACCGCTTCTCAGGGTCGCGCAGTTCGACGCGGGGTGTCGCCCCCTTGGCCAGGGCCGTTTCGATACGCAGCACAGCAGCGGCCTCCGTTGCGGCGCGTTCCGGTGTATCGCCCAGCAGCACGAACATCTTTGTCACATGCGCCACATATTGTTCGCGCAGCTTCGTCATGCGATCGTCCGTCTGCAGGTAGTAGTCACGATCTGGCAATGACAAACCGCCCTGGCTGATGCCCGGGATCTGCTTCGTGCTGTCTTTCTGGTCCTGCTGCGAACCGAAGCCGTAAAAGAAATCTGTACCGTACTGGTCCTCCAACCCGCCAAGCAGCTTTGCCATCTGCGGCTTGTCGTTCCACGAGGCAATCCTGTCCAGAACAGGCTGGATTGGTTTTGCGCCAAGCTGATTTGCAAGATCATCGTTCATGCAGGCGGCAAAGTAGTTGCCGTACTTGGTCTGCAGGGGTGTTGCCGGCTTGTCCGCGGCCTGCTGCAGAAGGGCATAGACGGTGTACACGTTGTGCTCCTGCAGCTCGTCAAAGCGGCCCCAACGCACTTTGTCGGCGGGGATCGGATTGTTTTTCCGCCAGTTTCCGCACGCATAGGCATAGAAGTCCGTGCATGGATTGGCAGACTTGTCGATTGCCGACAGATCCATGGAGACTCCGGCCTTGGGAACCGCGATGGAGGCCTGCTCGCCTTCAAAGGCCAGTGAAATCTGCTGCGACGGAGCAACTGTGGCAAGCGCAAGGCCACCTAGCGTAACAGCTGTGGCACGGAGCAATGAGTACATGCGAAGTCCTTGTAGGAGAGGGTGCGATGCGTCTTAACACTGTACTGGATTCCGTTCGCTGTCGTCTCATTCCCCTTTGGCCGGAGTGAAACGATTGGGCAGACCGTGAACTGAAACGTGGAAGGCGGGAAACGCATCCATTCACACAGAGCTTTACCCCTACAACGATGAAAGCCCCGCCAGGAGCCCCCAACCTGGCAGCCCGGAGCCGTAGAGAACGAATGCCCAGCCAGAGTGAAGTCAAGTGGTCGCAACTGAAGGTAGGTGTCGTCGTCCTGGTCTCGGCGGCGCTCCTTATTACGCTGCTCTTTCTGATGACAAGTGCCTCCGGCTTGAGTGTGTTCTCGCACAAGATCGCGGCGGTGACTTACTTCGAGAATGCCAGCGGCCTGAAAGACGGCGCGGCTGTCAATCTGGAGGGCGTCACCATCGGAACGGTGGAAAAGGTCAGTGTTGTGCCTGATGCAGACCGTAAGCTGACGCCGATCAGAATTGACATGAAGCTGGATGGAAAGTACGCCTCTGGACTGCATACCGACACCAAGGCTTCGTTATCCACAGTCGGCGTGCTGGGCGATACCGTTGTGGACCTGAACAGTCAGACGGCAACGGGACCCGCCTTCAAGAACGGCGGTGAGTTCAAGACACTCGACACTCCCAACCTGCAGGACGTCGTAAAAGCGGGGCAAGGCACCATTGAAAGCCTGAACGTCATTCTCGCCAAGATGGATCGCATCGTGGATACCATCGCCTCTGGCAAGGGCTCCATCGGCGGCATGATCTACGACGACACGCTCCTTCGCCGCGCCAATGCGACCGTCGACGAACTGCATAGACTGGAAGTCAACCTGAACAATGGCCAAGGTTCACTGGGCAAACTGCTTCACGACGACGCCATGTACAACAACCTGAATGCCACCACCGCAAAGCTGGACCACCTTGTAGCGGATCTTGATGCGGGGAGGGGCAGCGCCGGCAAACTGCTGAAGGACGACGCGCTCTACAACAATCTGAACGCGACGCTGCAGCACGCCAACAGCATCATGACGGACGCGGACGCAGGCAAAGGTGGTTTGGGACTGCTGACGAAGGATCAGGCCTTCGCCAATAAGTTGAACGACACCGTCACGCGCCTTGATAACGTCATGACGGGCATCGACAAAGGCGAGGGGACCGCAGGCCTGCTGGTGAAAGATCCCGCGCTGTACCATAATCTGGACAAACTGGCCGTCGACTCGCAGAGCCTGGTCAACACCATTCGCAGCGACCCGAAGAAGTACCTGACCATTCACTTCAAGATATTTTGAACCGACACTCCATCCGGTTCGCGTCTGAAGAGCGGTGAAAGACCGAAGCTTATCAGCAGGTTCAGCGCCAGCGATGGAAGGACCGCATACATGGCGTAGGTCTGTCCAAAAAGATGAATGGGATAGACGCCACTGCCTTTGAAGTCCAGCGCGACAGCCATGGCCGTGCCGCATACCATGCCGGACAGCCATCCTGTAAACACTGCCCATGCATGCAGACCCTTTTTCAGAAAGGCCCCGCAGATCACGGCGGGGAACAATTGTGCAATCCAGATACCGCCCAGCAGCTGCATCTCGATGGCGTACGAGCCTGGCGTCTCCAGCACAAAGGCCAGCGCCCCTACCTTGACCAGCAGCGACACGACCTTTGCCTGCGCTGCTTCCTTCGCCGGCGTCAAGGGTGAACGCGCGAACTCGCCCCACAGATTGCGTGTGAACAGGTTTGCCGCCGCAATCGACATAATGGCCGCGGGGACCAGCGCACCCACGGCCACCGCAGCCAGGCAAAACCCCGCGAACCACTCCGGAAAGGTGCGGATGAACAGCAACGGGACCACGGCAGAGCGGTCTGGCGAGGTGATGCCCATGCTGAGCGCAACATACCCCAGCAGCGCCAGAATACCCAGCAGGAGCGAGTACGCCGGGAGCAGCGCGGCATTTCTGCGTAGCGTATTTGGCCCGGAGGCGGAGAGGACGCCCGTTGCGGTATGCGGATACAGGATGAGCGCCAGCGTGGAGCCGATCGCAAGCGAGGCATAGGGCAGCAACTGCCCGGGTTTCAGCAGCAGCGCACCCGGGGGTGTATGGCTTGGCAGGCTGGCCTTTGCCATGGCAAAGATGTGAGCGAAGCCGCCTGCCTTTGCGGGAAGTATCAGGATAGCCGCAAACACCATGATGAAAAGCATGATGTCCTTGATGACGGCGATGATGGCAGGCGCACGCAGACCGGCTGAGTACGTGTACACCGCAAGAATGACGAAGGCCGCGATCAACGGCCACTCACCACCGAGGCCCAGCGCCGCCAATGCTACCTTCATCCCTACCAGTTGCAGTGCGATGTACGGCATCAGTGCCAGAATGCCGGTCAGGGCAATCGCGACAGTCAACGGGCGAAAGTTGAAGCGGCCTCGCACCAGGTCCGCAAAGGTGACATAGCCATTGCGGTGGCAGATCGTCCACAGCCGCGGGAGCGTGGCCATCATGTATGGGTAAATCAGGATGGTATACGGGATGGCGAAGAAGCCCAGCGCGCCCACGCCATACACAGCCGCTGGAACCGCAATGACGGTGTACGCGGTGTACATGTCGCCGCCCAGCAGGAACCATGTGATGAACGTTCCAAACGAACGGCCTGCCAAGCCCCACTCTTCCAGTGAGTGCATGCCGCCTTCCGGAGCACGCCATCGCGCCGCCAGAAAGCCCGCCACCGTCACCGCAACGAAAAAGGCGCAGAAAACGCCAAGCGCAACCGGGTAGATCTTCATCAGGGATACACAGGATGGTAGCAGGCGCATCCCATGGATATGGGCCGGACGCTGGTTGGTATCGGGTTGGTACTCGTTGTTGCCGGATTCATTGTCATGGCGCTCGGACGGCTTGGACTGCCGCTTGGCCGTCTACCGGGCGACCTTGCATATCGAGGGAGAAACTTCTCCGTCTTCGCTCCGATAGGCACGTCCATTCTGCTCAGCGTTCTTCTGACGCTCGTTCTGTGGCTGATCTCCGCCTTCCGGCGTTAGCCTTCAGTATGGATTCGGTTCGGCTCGACAAGTGGTTATGGGCAGCGCGCTTCTTCAAGACGCGTGCCCTCGCGGTCAAGGCGTGCGATCTGGGGAGGGTGAAGTTGCGCGGCCAGCCGGTAAAGCCGGCGCGCGACGTGCGTCGAGGCGACCTGCTGACGCTCACCAATAACGGCGGTACCTACACCGTTGACGTGCTCGACCTGAGCGATGTGCGCGGTCCTGCCTCTGCGGCGCAGGCGCTCTATCGCGAAACAGAGGAAAGCACGAAGCTGCGTCAGCAGGTGACCGAAGAGCGCAAGGCAAACCCATGGTTTGAACTGGACCGCACCGAACGTCCCACCAAGCGCGACCGGCGCGACCTGAACCGTCTGCGCGGCCGCTGACTCCGTTGTCGTCGGCCCCGCTCATTGACCAGCGAGAGTGATAACGAAAGTGGGTGTTCCTGCATCCAATGCCAATAACCTGAGGCACGTTGAGGTGGATATGAAGAAGGCTATTTTTTGGGGAACACTGGCGGCAGGTGTGGTTGCGGCGTACCTGATGGTGAAGCGCGGCGCGCCTCTGAGCGAAGTTGTCACCAAGACCCTGCGTAATCCGTTTGGTGCGCTCGGTACAGAGCTGCAGAACGCGATCACCGGCAACACAAAGGCACTTACGGCGTAAATACTTCTAGTCTGCCCAAAGGCCATTTGTGTTCAGGCGGAAGCCGCCGACAGGCGCCTCCCCTGCAAGGAACTCTGGGCGGATCAGGACCTGAGGCTCGTTGATGGAGCGATAGATCGTTACGGTGGCTTCATACGGGTCGATCATCCATGCCAGTTGGGCACCGTTGGCTATCCATGTCTCCATCTTGGTCTGCAGCATTGCTTTGCTATCCGTCCGCGAACGAACCTCAATCACAAAATCAGGGCACAGTGGCAGGTACCGTTCTTGCTCCTCAGAGCTGAAGGAGGCAAGTCTTGAAGAAAGAATCCAGCTAGCGTCCGGACTCAACGTAGAGCCATCTGGAAGATTCCATCCTGCATTCGGACCGTTTGCCTGGCCAGTGCCCTCGCTTTCAGCCCATAACACGAGTTGAGCGACAACCTTGGCCTCGCGAACGCCGCCTTGATTTCCGACCGGTGTCATGATGACCAGTTCCCCTTCAACATTTTTTTCGACTCTGTATGGCCTATTTCTGCGCGAGAAAGCGATGAGGTCGTCATCCGTAAATGGCGAAGGAGGACGCAGGATGAGCGGCAACGGCAATCCCGTCAACGTCCACTCCATGTGTCCTCCTTGATGATGCAAAATCTCGCGAACACTTACGCGACCACGTTCAGCCCCATCGATCGCGCTGTGCCCTTGATGCTCTTGATCGCGGCTTCGACCGACGCGGCGTTCAAGTCGGGCATCTTCTGCGTGGCGATCTCGCGGATCTGCGCTTCGGTCACGCTGCCGACCTTCGCCTTGTTCGGTGTGCCCGAACCCTTCTCAATCTTTGCGGCCTTCTTCAGCAACACTGGAGCAGGGGGTGTCTTGGTGACAAAGGTGAAGGTACGGTCGGCAAAGACAGTGATCACAACCGGGATCGTAAGACCGGCCATGCCCGGATCCTTCGTGCGGTCGTTGAACTGCTTGCAGAATTCCATGATGTTGACCTGCGCCTGACCCAGCGCGGGTCCAATCGGCGGTGCGGGTGTCGCCTTGCCGGCCATCACCTGCAACTTCACATATCCATTGATCTTCTTCGGTGCCATTGTTCTTTTCCTCTCGTGTACGTCGCGAGCAGGGCAGAAGCTCACCTCTTCACGACACGGTTACTCTTGTTGAAGCACTGCGAGCAGTTTCCGCTACTCGACGTGCTTCTCCACCTGCGAAAACTCGACCTCGGTCGGCGTGGGCCTTCCAAAAATGCTGACCATAACTTTCAAGGTCTGCTTGTCCTCGTTGACATCATCCACCGCGCCATTGAAGTTAGCGAACGGACCTTCCGTAATGCGAACCTGCTCACCCTTGGTGAACTTGACCTTCAGCTTGGGCTTGTCCTTAGTCACATCGGCGCGGTTCAACATGCTGTTGACCTCTGCCTCGCTCAGCGCGTTGGGCGTGTCGCCCGTTTGCAGAAAGCCCGTGACACGCGGCGTGTTCTTAACCAGGTGCCACAGGTCATTGTCCAGATCCATCTCGACAAAGACATAGCCGGGCAGAAAAACGCGATCCACAGTGTATTTCTTCCCGTTGCGCAGTTCCGTGACAGGTTCCACAGGAATTTCAATGCGGCCAATCTTATGTTCCAGACCAAAAGCCCGTACGCGGCTCTCGAGCGATTCTTTAACCTTGCGCTCAAAACCGGAGTAGGCGTGGATGATGTACCACTTCAGATTGGTCTCTGGAGCCGTTTCACCCGTCTCGCCATGTTCTGAGGCAATCGCCTCCTGCTCCACTGCGGTCCCGCTCTCCGGAAGCATTACTTCTTCTGCCATGGTGTCCTTCTCTTCAAATCTATGAGCTTGTGCCGCAGCTTAGCGGTGCGTCAGCCTGGTAATCAGCGCATTTAGCGTGTGATTGATACCGTAGTCCACGGCCCAGAAGTACGCGGCAAACGCGAACACCGTCACGATCACAACAGCAGTCGTGGTGCGCGTCTCCGTGCGGCTTGGCGTGGAGGTCTTGCGCATTTCGCTGCGCACATCACCCAGAAAGGTGGAAAGGCGTTCCACTTGCCCCTTCGCTCGTTCCACGCCGGTTTCATGTGCTGCTACCGTGATTGCCCTGGCCATACTGCCTCAACCCTCTTTTTCAACGTTTCAGGCACGCCGCAACATGCCTTTCGGTCCCGCATTTTCTGCCCTGTACGATGATCAAACTGGCGGGGGAGCTCGGATTCGAACCGAGAAGTTCGGTTTTGGAGACCGACAGTTTAACCGTTGAGCTTACTCCCCCAGGGTGGGACTCGCATCCCAGGCCTGCTGCTCCTCAGACGGTGCAACGTAGCCAACACCTGATGATAGCCGATTTTACCGGGGAGCGGAAGCGTACAAAGTGTAGTGTCAGCGATAAAGCGCAATGGCAATGTTGTAGACGCTGAAGTCTCCGGAGCGGTCCGGTGCGCACGCACCGACCTCGGCCTTGGACACGTTGCCATCCGAAATGCGGTTGGAAAGCTCCGCAGGCAGGCGGCTCAGGGCGGAGGCTGCATACCGCATGACAAACGCCGGTCGTGGTCCCGTAAAGCCAGTATCCATGCCACACATCGTGCGCGCGCGTTCCGTCATCTGCACCTCGTGCAGGCCAAGTTGCTGGAGCAAACCCGCCACCTGCCGTTCCTGTTCGGCATACGGAACAGGAACGATCACACGCCCGAAGTCTTCCACCACCCAGAGTTCGCCACGGTAGGGGACCGCTGCAATCCCTGCGACATTCACCTCCGGATCGAGAATGTTCTCACGATGATGTGGCGACTCCATCAACGCCCGGTGCAGGTCGATCGCTGTTGGACCCTCGCCGATGTTCTCGGTCACCACGGGAAAGTATGTGGCACCAGCTGATGCCCTCTGCATCAGGTCCGGCTCGCCGCTCAGCTGGTGTTCCAGCATCCCGCTCGCACCCATCCGAAGGGCGTGCTGCCGGGCGGCGCCGGTCAGCGCGTCGTTGTGTTGCAACGACGGCAGCCCAGCGTTTACGCGCTCCGCATTGACCTGCGCAAAGAGGTACTGCTCGGCAACGGTCGGTGCCTGCGCATGCATGGCGGGGACCAACCACATGCAAAGCGGAACGAGGATCGCCCGAAACGCCTTATGTATGAAGCGAATGCTCATGTCCAGACGCAACTGTATGAACAGCATACTGCGGGCGATGTTGCGGGTCGACACCTGATTCAAAGTTTCACATCCAGACTGGATTGGACCTCATCTGTATCGAAAGGACGTCTGGGGGTTTATCATGCGAGTCTTTCTAACCGGAGCCACGGGCTTCATTGGGTCGGCCATCATCCCGGAACTCATCCGCGCGGGACATCAGGTGCTCGGCCTGACCCGTTCTGACGGTGGTGCGGAAACCTTAAAGAACGCAGGTGCAATACCGCACCACGGCGACATCGAAGATCTGGACAGCATCCGCAGCGGGGCAGCTGAGGCCGATGGCGTCATTCATTGCGCGTTCGACCACGACTTTACAAACTTCGCCGCGAACTGCGAAAAGGACCGCCGCCTCATCGGGGCGCTGGGCGACGTGCTCGCCGGATCGAACCGTCCGCTGGTCATCACCTCGGGTGTCGGCTTCGGCAGCAGCAAGCCCGGTGAGCCTGCAACCGAAGATGTCTTCAACGACAAGAATCCCCATCCGCGCAAGGCGTCAGAGGAAGCAGGCCAGTCGATCGGAAAGCGTGGTGTAAACGTCTCCGTGGTGCGCCTCCCACAGGTGCACGACACGCAGAAGCAGGGACTGATTACTCCTTTCGTTCAGGTCGCGCGGCAGAAAGGAAGCGTGGCCTACGTCGGTGAGGGCAAGAACCGCTTCTCCGCAGCACACGTGTCCGATGTCGCCCGTCTCTATCGTCTGGTTTTGGAGAAAGCGGAAGCCGGCAGCATCTACAACGCCGTCGATGAAGAGGGCGTATCCATGCGCGACATCGCGGATGTCATCGGACGGGGTATGAAGCTGCCAGTCATCTCCGTGCCGCAGGAACAGGTCGCGAACCACTTCGGCTGGATGGCCATGTTCGCCGACATCGATTTGCCTGCCACCAGCACCATCACCCGGCACAAACTAAACTGGCACCCCGCCGGCCCAGGCCTGCTGGAAGACCTCATGAACATGCAATACAACTAAGTCTCTTCCAGCCGCATACGGCGACTCCTCTGGAAGGCACTCTGCGGCCTGTTCGTTCTAGAAAACGGGAGACACCTTGAGAGCCAAAGCAGTAAAGGGTCGCATGCTTCCATGCGACCCTTGCTGCTATTCGTAAGGGGCCATCTACTTGATGATTTCGGTGATGGTTCCTGCGCCGACGGTGCGTCCGCCTTCGCGGATGGCGAAGCGGAGGCCCTTTTCCATGGCGACCGGGGTATGCAGCGTGATTTCGAGCGAGACGTTATCGCCCGGCATCACCATCTCCGTGCCTTCTGGCAGCTTGGCCGACCCGGTCACGTCCGTGGTCCGGAAGTAGAACTGCGGACGGTAGCCGTTGAAGAACGGCGTGTGACGGCCACCTTCTTCCTTGCTCAGGACGTAGATTTCGCCCTTGAAGGTGGTGTGCGGCGTGATCGATCCCGGCTTGGCCAGGACCATGCCGCGCTCCACGTCTTCCTTGGCGATACCGCGCAGCAAGAGGCCCGCGTTGTCGCCCGCCAAGCCCTCATCAAGCTGCTTCTTGAACATCTCCACGCCGGTCACGACCGTCTGGCGCGTCTCGCGGAAGCCCACGATCTCCGCCGGTCCGCCCACGTTGATCTTGCCACGCTCGATACGGCCGGTGACGACGGTGCCGCGGCCCGAGATGGAGAAGATGTCTTCGATCGGCATCAGGAAGGGCAGGTCGACCAGGCGATCCGGCTGCGGCACGTTTGCGTCCACCGCCGCCATCAGTTCGTCGATCTTCTCTTCCCACTTCGCTTCGCCGTTCAGTGCTCCCAGGGCAGATCCGCGGATCACCGGAACATCGTCGCCGGGGAAGTCGTACTTGCTCAGGAGCTCACGCACTTCCATTTCGACCAGGTCCGTCAACTCCTCGTCTTCCACGGAATCGCACTTGTTCAGGAAGACAACGATGTACGGCACGCCCACCTGGCGGGCCAGCAAAACATGTTCCTTGGTCTGCGGCATCGGACCATCGGTCGCTGCGACCACCAGGATCGCGCCGTCCATCTGCGCCGCGCCCGTGATCATGTTCTTGATATAGTCGGCGTGGCCGGGGCAGTCCACGTGGGCATAGTGCCGGTTCGCCGTCTCATACTCCACGTGCGAAGTTGCGATGGTGATACCGCGCTCACGCTCTTCCGGTGCATTATCGATTGTGTCGAAGCTACGGAAGCTATTCTTCGGGTTGTGCTTCGACAGAACCTTGGTGATCGCTGCGGTCAGCGTCGTCTTGCCGTGATCGATGTGTCCAATCGTGCCCACGTTGACGTGGGGCTTCGACCGGTCGAATTTTTCCTTTGCCATTGCTATTGCTCCGTAAGATTTAAGCCGTTTGCCAGGCGGCTTCATGTTGGTTCAGGGAACAGGTTGAGGGGCTGCCGCACCGCGCGGCTCCAAGCCCAGGAAACTTTATGCGTCAGTAATACGCGTACACCTTCAGGTACTTGCCCCGCAGTTCAGGGTCCACCTTTTCCAGAGTGCTCAGATAGTGTTCGCGGATCATGCCCTGGTCACCGTCGCCCAGCGCCTGATAGGTACTCTCCACGTCCGAGCCAAGCTTACCGGCATGTGCCACCTCTTCGAAGTGACGGATGCGCAATTTCGAGCGCTGCAATGAATCCAGAAATGCTGAAACATTGCCGCTGGAAAATGCGGCGTCAATCGCCTGCTTCACTGCGCCAAAGGCGTGCTGGTCCTTTACTGCGATGACTGCCTGTGTGTACATCGGTCCTGCGTGATCCTTATCTAAGAACTTTGGAGCGGGAGACGGGGATCGAACCCGCGACCAACAGCTTGGAAGGCTGTGACTCTACCACTGAGTTACTCCCGCGCTTACCTTTGGGGGCTAAAGCCCCCATCTCTGCTGCGCCGTACGACGTACGGGCTAAAGCCCGTACCTACCTCTCTCAGGAAGGAGGTAACTTACTGAGTCTGGAGCTGATGGAGGGGCTTGAACCCTCGACCTCTCCCTTACCAAGGGAGTGCTCTGCCACTGAGCTACATCAGCCCGCCGTGAATGAGGCTATCACCACATTCACCCGTTGCGCCCGGACTGCCTGAGCTTCATCCGCCCAATCACGACCCGAAACGCGAAGAACCCTAACAGCACCCAGGCCAGCGAGCGATACCGGCCCGGTTCCATGGTGAATGCCACGCCGATGGCTGCCCCGGCAATAACCAGCAAAGCGAATGCCATGCGCTGCTGCGATCCGGGTTCATTCATCGGGTCCTGCTCAAATCTATGGTGCACAGGGGAGGATTCGAACCTCCGTAACGCGTTGCGTGGCAGATTTACAGTCTGCTGCCATTAACCACTCGGCCACCTGTGCATTGCCTTGCCGCCGTCCGGTGCGGGATGGAGCTGGCGAAGGGATTTGAACCCCCGACCCTCTGATTACAAATCAGATGCTCTACCGGCTGAGCTACGCCAGCCCACCTGGCCAGTCCGAACCGGCTCCAGCCAACAACCTTTAGACAACAAACAACGCTGCCCAATCCAGCGCAGCGCTCCTATGAATCTACCACAGTGCGGTGACCGGAAAGCCCTTTCCAGCGATGTCACAAAATGGGAACCGGCCAAAGAAAGTATTACCAGAAAGTATTACCGCGGTGAGGCAAAACGCTCGAACACAGCGCCACTCAGTTAAAGGCCGTTTTCAACGCCGTCTGCACTGTGCGGCCAAGAGACCCAAGGAGTTCACGATGCACACGATGTATACCGTTGCTGCCACAGCTACCCTCTTCACCGCTCTTGCTGGCGCTCAAGTGAGGCCAGCAGTCACCGTGCCCCAGGCCGCACCGGCTGACGGCATCACCATGGAAATGATGCCCATCACCGCCCAGCAGATGGCCACCTGCCGCGACCAGGCCAACTCACAACTGGCCAGCGAACAGGACACCCTGCACAAGCGCGAGCATGGCCAGGACAACGACAAGATGAAGCAGGGCGCCATCACGGGTGCTACGGGCGTCGCAGCAACCGCTGTTTCACGAGGGCGCGGCGGATGGTGGGGGTGGGGCAACAATAATGGTGCCAATACTGCTGCCGCAACCGGTGCCACCCAGCGCACGGACCGCAACAGCGAAGCCGTGGCCAGTACCACCGGCACCAGTCAGCAGGTTGGCCTTGATGCGTACTCCCAGTGCGTCGCCGGCATCAAGGGACCTGAGTACGTTCACTTCCGCCAAACTGGCCGGATTGAGCCCTTCACCGGCGCGGCCGATACCGCTCCAGCACCCACAGCCGCCGTCGTCGCCGCTGCCGCTCCGGCTCCCGCACCGAGCGGCAAATCTCCCGTGCAGGACGAAGGGGATGGCAAGCACTTTATCCTGACCGCGCCGGGTCAGACCGATGCGCGTGAGGTTACCCGCATCGGCACAACGAACTCCTACCTGGAAGAGGTCACCGGTGACAAGTACGTCGTGCTGCCGGATGGTTCCGTGACACGCATCCCGAAGCGGACTGCCTCGGCGGCAAGAAAGTAACCGAAACACCAGCTTTACTGTTTAACAAATGGACTGCCCGGCAAGACACGCGGGCGGTCCTTTGCATTTGCGACAGACAGCGCAAAGCGATAGAAGAACTGATCGAAACTTCTCGCGGCATCGAAGTTGACAGGCTGCGTCAAGTCGTCCTGAGGCCGGTGATAGCGGACGCGATACCACTCGCGGTAGCGGCGCTCCTCGTCCGTTCCGGGGTCGAAGCCGAAGATAAAGCCAATCGCCGGGATCCCTGCCTGCAGAAAAGGGAAGTGGTCGGCGCGCCGCAAGAGGCCACGCTCCGGTTCGCGGTCCTCGCGCACGGTCATGCCCATGCCTCGCCCAACATCCTGGGCCGTTGCGCCCAGCGTGGTGTCGTGAACTGCAAGTGCTGTCAGGATGCGCAGCGGGAACAGTGATCGCAGCTGATCGAGGTTGACGTCAGCGACGACCTTGTCCTGCGGCACGGTCATGTGGTCCACAAACCAGTGTGCTCCCAGCAATCCTTTCTCCTCGCCCGTGAAGACGCAAAATAGGAGTGAGCGCTGTGGCGCGGCGAGAGCGTCGCCACTCTCGTCGCTTTTCGCACGATGGAGGTCGTCCGCCGTCTGAATCAGCAGTGCGACATAGGCCGCATCGTCCAGCGTGCCGTTATACAGCGCATCGCTAGTGACCGGCTCCCCAAAGCCGTATCCATCCAGGTGCGCGCTGAGCGCAAGGTACTCTTCGCGCAGCGCCGGGTCCGAACCAGGCAGCTTTGCAAGAACGTTAGTGCTGGTGATGTTACGTTCTGACGTGTGCAGCGTGATAGTCGCCGTGAGTGGCAGGTCGAACGACGGCATGGACTGCTTTGCGGCAGCAGACTTCAGCATGGCCGCACCATCGTGGTCCGTGCCCTGTAGCATCTGCTGGAACGTATCCGCATTCAGCAGCGCTGTGAACACTGCGGGAGCGCTGGCTGCCACGTGCGCGGATGGCGCCGGCCGGAGCGTCACGCTGCGAGCATAGGCAAACGGCCATCGCACCGGCTCCAGAGAGTAGAAGGGGTCATCCACAATCAGCACGCCAGCCGCGCCAGCCTTGCGTGCATCCGGAATGCGGCTCGGACTGCCGCGCTGTCCGCCAAGGCACAGCACAATCTTGCCTGCAACATCCTTCAGGTCATCCACGCCGCAGGCACCCCGTACCGTCAGGCTCGCTCGAATGGGCGATGCGGCGCCGCGAAAATTTGTCGGGTATACCTCATACATCAGGCGCAGGTTACGAAGGTGCCCCGCTGCGTCGATCAGGCTGATGGCTGAATCCGCTTCAAGCCGAACCTCGTGCATCGGCACCGTTTGAAAGTACGTATCGTTGTCACCGGCTGGCAGCAAACCCGCCTCTTTGAACCGCTGAGCAACATACTGAGCCGCGCGTTCGTAAGCCGCCGAACCGGTGTCGCGGCCTTCCATGCTGTCATTGGACAGTACTTCCGTCGTGTGCCACCACGCTCGCGTGTCTGCGTCATGGATCTCTGCATCACGCGGGTGTGCCTGCGCAGGAAGTGCAAGCGGCAGCAAGCAGGTGGAGAGGGCTAACCAGCGCGTCACCATCATGTGAATGAACCCGCAAAGATGTTGCGGTTCAGGTAGTCGTTGCGGAACTTGCCCTGCGAGTCGAACTCCGCCGCAAGTTCCCTAAACTGAGCCATCGCCGGGTATTGCTGCTGAAGAGAGCTGGCGTGCATCTCGAAGATCTTGCCCCAGTGCGGGCGGGGGTTGAAGGGCATCAGCGCCGCCTCGATTTGCGGCAGCAGTTTGCGGACAACCACCTCTTCCGGCTTCCATGTGAAGTGGATGGCCAGCGACTCGCGCCCGTGATGCATGCTCATGGGTAGATCATCCGCTGCAATGGTGCGGAACTCCGTGATGAACAGGTGCGGGGTAATCTGGTCGCGCAGCTTCTCCACCGCCCGAATCGCACGATACCCGTCCTTGCGATCGACGAAGTACTCCGTCTGGAGTTCTTCGCCGCTCGAGGGTGTGAACTCCATCTTGAAGTGCAGCATGCGCAGGTACCAGGGTCCCACGCTGCCCATCTGCTCCGTGCAGGCCTGGGCGGGGTGGTCCGGGATCGGGTGCAGCTTCGTCCTTGCAGCGTCGCTCCGTAGAACTCCGGCGGAACCGGCTTCTGCGTCGCACCGGGCTCCACACGGTCCTTGATCCAAACGGTACTCGCCTTATTGCGCTGCCAATTGGTAAACAGGCTGACGCTGTAGCCCGCTCCCATGATGGTGTCAAGATGATGTTCCAACTGGTCGAACGAAAGATTCTGGTAGACGACCTGCGACATGTCGAAGCGGGGCAGCAGATCCAGCGTTACCCGGGTCAGCACGCCGAGCGCGCCCAAATGCACCACCGCAAGCCGGAAGCGTTCCCCATCCTTGTCCCGCGAAAGCACCACCGTGCGTCCATCCGCCGTGATGAACTCGATGGCACGCACCGGCGCCACCAGGTTCTGGTTGCGAACGCCGGACCCGTGTGTTGCCGTCGCAATCGTGCCGCCGACCGAGATATGCGGCAGGGAAGCCAAATTGTTCAGCGCGGATCCAGCCTTGTCCAGCACCGGAGCGAGTTCGCCATACCGGACACCGGCACCCACTGTCGCCGTCCTGGCCGCATGGTCGATGTCGATGCCCTTCAGCGCCCGCAACGAGATCTGCGCTTCATGGCTGTTCGCGATGTTGTTGAAGCAGTGTTGAGACCCAAGCTGCTTGACGCGGGGACACTGCAGCACAATGTCCCGCACTTCATCGGCGTTTGCAGGCGCATACACGGTGTCCGTGCCGTAGCGCAGATTCCTGGACCAATTGGTCCGCGGCACATCCGCGTGGCTGTTCAGGGTGGTGTCCTTTGCAAGACTGTTGCGCTCAAGGGTGCAGCCGGCCAGCGCCAGCGCGGAGGTCTGAAAAAGTTCGCGGCGATTCATACCTGGCCCTTGGCAACAGAGTCATGCCATCGGACACGCACTGTCAACCGATGGAAGCCCGTAAAGAAAGGAAGTACTCTCCGTGGCAAGGCCATTCGTCCAAGTGTAAGGTAGCTCACATGTCTCCGTGCCATCGTCGTCTCCGCAATCCGGTGATTGCACTCCTGTTCTGCCTCGGTACGCTGTCGGTACTCTTGCACGCGCAGGGCGCAGTGGAAGGCCCATTGCCGCAGCTTGCAGGCAAACCAGCCCAGGCTAACACCTCCGCGCCGCCGCCGGCTCAAGACAAAGTCCTCGACAATGACGCTATCGTCAAGATGACCAGGGCCGATCTTGGCGACGAGATTATCCTCCAGACCGTGCGCTCACAGCCCGGCAACTATCGCACCGGCCCGGACGACCTCATCGCGCTTAAGCAGGAAGGCGTCTCGCCCGCTGTCATTGCGGCCATGCTGGCCCGCAATAGCGGCCTGCAGCAGCGGTCCGCGCCAGCCGCTGCCCCTGTGGACGTTGCCCCACTCTCAATCAACAACGACGATCCGGGCGTGTACTTCAAGAACAGGCAGGGTCAGTGGGAGGAGCTAAGCCTGGAGTTGGTGCGCTACCGCGACGGTGGCGCGCTGAAGAGCCTCGCGACCAACAACATCATCAAGAAGGATGAGAATGGCGTCGTCAGCGGACCCAAGTCGAAGCTTTCTGTTTCACCCGGCACGGAGATGCTGATCCTTACACCAGCAAACACAGAAGGCGTCGAGTACGTTGTCCTCCGCTTTCATCCCAAGAGCGATCGCCGCGAGTTCCGTGTCAAGACCGGCAACGTCTTCCACTCGGAGACGGGCACGGACCGCGACGCGCTCGACCTCCCGATGCACAAGGTCTCGCAACATCTCTACGGCTTCACCATTCCGCACGATCTGCAAAAGGGCGAGTACGGCGTCCTTGCCCCGGGCCAGGCCGGCATGCCCGGGATCAGCCACGCCGGCAAGATCTACACCTTTTCCATAACGGAGTAGGCACGCCCTGCCCGCGGGGTGAGCGGGACGCATCACCCCTGCTGTGAGTTTGCAGCCTTTTGGCTCTGCTGCTGGACGGAACTCCACTGGGCATGCTCCTGTGACACCAGTGACTCGATGCGCTCGGCCAGCATCTTGCGGGCATTTGCCGCGTCCGTGTACGGCCCTGCACCCACCAGGTACACATATTTTTCATGCTTCAGCGCCTCGCAGGTGGAGCGATAGGTGCTCCATAGCTGCTGATACTGATTCAGGTGCAGGATGCCCTCTAATATCGTGATCAGCACCCCTAGCCCTCCGGTGATGTATTTGCCGTAGGGAAAGCTCACACCTGCCAAAAACGGAATGAGCGCCGCTGCGAAGATCTCAGCCACCTTGGCACGCTTAAACATCACCTGCGACTTGCGGCTCTTCGCGTCATACCAGTTGATCTGATCCTCCAGCCGGTCCACAACAGAATCTCCAGTTCCAGCAGCCGCTTCATTCGTCTCCGGCATCTCATGCACTCCTTTGCGTGTGCCTGCACTATATCGTGGATGCTGGGCGTGGGGGGTATGTTCGGGATGGATGCCGAACATGGTCGCCTGATCCGTTGCATAGTCATCGAACAGTCGTGGGATGGTGCGACGCCACAGGCGAGGAACTTTCTCCGGTGTCTCTAGCCGGTGGCCCAACGAGGAGCCACACATCCTCACAATGAAAGCGGTTGTCATGCACAAGCCAGGCGGCCCCGACGTCCTCAAGATCGAGGAACTGCCTGTCCCAACTCCAAAGCCGGCGAAGTGCTCATTCGAGTGAAAGCCTCAGGCCTCCATCGTCCGGGCTGTTTGCGCGGCAGCAGGGTCATTCACCGGATGTCACTCCCGCGCGTTCTCGGCATCGAGCCGGTAGGAGTGGTGGAAGACGCACCCGGCAGCATTGTCTGTCCGCACTCGCTGCGAATCCGCTATTCTTCTTCACAGTGGACACGCGCCGCAAACGGACGCTGTACTCGCTGGGGATCGCAGCCGCGCTCGTTGCGGCTCTGGGCATCCTAGTGTTTCTCCGGTGGCACGCACCACCGGAAGTCGCACGCCTTCTTCCTGAATCTGACGCCATTGTCTACTTCAATCTGAAGCCGGTGCGGGCGGCGACACACTTCGACCAGCAGCCCCTGAACACCTCACCGGAGTACACCCGCTTTGTGCAGGAGACCGGCTTCCGCTGGGACCGCGACCTGGACCGTATCGCTGTCGCGCTGCATCGCATGCCTGATCCGAACGGGCCCAACGGCCCGGTCGCGTATACCGGTGTGCTGGAAGGTCGCTTCGAGAGCGCGAAAGTGACTCAGTTCCTTAGGAGCAACAGCGCGGCGCAGGAAAGCTATGCAGGGCATGAAGTCTTTACCATGCCTGGCGGCGAGGGCCGCGTCCTTCGCGTCAGCCCGCTCGGCTATGACATGCTGGCTGCCAGTAACATGCCCGTGGCAGAGCAGATTCACTCCGTCATCGACCGCTACGTTGCGGGCGCGTCGCCGTTCTCCGGCTCGTCTCTGCTGGGACTGCGCTACCGTGAAATTCCATATTTCGCCATCGCCTGGGGCATCGGACACGTAGGTCTGCCCTTCAGCGAGCGCGGCCACATTCAGCTCTTTGGCATCGATCTGCCGCTGCCCGAAGACACAGAGTTCATTGCGTCCCTCACCTTCCGCGGTACCCTGCATCTCCGCGTTGAGGAGCTTGCTCCTACGGTGACGGACGCCGCGCAGACTGCCACCAATCTCACGACCGTCGTAAATCTCATCCGTGGCTTTATACCGGGCACGGGGACGCCTCAGGACATCGCATTTCATCGCATGTTGGACTCGCTACAGGTCCAGCAACGGCAGTCTCGCGTCGTCCTGACTGGAAATCTCTTACCCGAACTGCTGCAAACCGCCAGCAGATAGATTTTCTCGCTGAATGCCCGGTGAGCGAGTTGCGCAAACCAGCCGGTTTGCGTCTTACTGCGTATATGCGTCTCCTACGCTCCTTAGCCTCCGTTTGCCTGCTCGCCGCACCCTTTGCCAGTTTCCAAGCCCAGGCAGTCAAGACCGGTGCTGCCGCCTTTGAGAATGCCACCGATGAAAAGCCCGGCAACCGCGTCCACATCACGCTGGCTGACCTGCCCGACCCAAAGCCGGATGAATCCGTCGGCAACGGTCCCAAGCTGGTCCCACGCAACGGTGCCGTGCCGCAGGTTAAGCCCGGCTACAAGATCGATCTCTACGCCGACGCTGACTTCAAGACACCCCGCCTGATCCGCACCGCGCCCAATGGCGATCTCTTTCTCGCCGACACGGGTGCCAACAGCATCATCGTCCTGCGCGGCGTGGGCGCGGATGGCAGGGCCGCGCAGCGTGAAGTGTTCGCCACCGGCCTTAACGCCCCCTTCGGCATCGCGTTCTATCCCGCAACGAACCCGAAGTACGTCTACGTGGCTAACAACAATTCCGTCGTCCGCTTCCCCTACAAGGACGGCGACCTGACGGCAACCGGTCCGGCGGAGAAGATCATCGACCAACTCGCGCCCACCAGCACCGGCCACTCCACGCGTGACGTCGTCTTTTCCAAGGATGGCGCACGGATGCTGGTTTCCGTCGGATCCGGCTCCAACGTGGACGACCCCGACACCCATCCCGGTGAGTTCCACCGTGCCGACGTGCTGGAATACAAGCCGGATGGCACTTTCGTGAAGGTCTACGCCTCCGGTATCCGCAACTGCGTCGGCGAAGCCATCCAGCCCGCAACCGGCGATCTCTGGTGTTCCGTGAACGAGCGTGATCTCCTCGGCAATCATCTGGTCCCGGACTACGTCACCAGCGTGAAAGAGGGTGGCTTCTACGGTTGGCCCTGGTGGTACATGGGTAACAAGCAGGACCCGCGTCACGAAGGAAAACACCCTGAACTCAAGGGCAAGGTCATCACACCCGACGTTCTCATGCAACCGCACAATGGCTCGCTGGAGATGACGTTCTACACCGGCAAGGGCATGCCCGGCGTGGCTGCGGGTGACATCTTCGCCGCCGAGCACGGCTCCTGGAACCGCGAGCCCCGCACAGGCTATGAAGTTGCTCACCTGCCGGTGACGAACGGCAAGGCCACCGGCGAGTACGAGGACTTTGTCACCGGCTTCACCACGCCGGACGGCCAGGTCTGGGGCCGCCCGGTCGGCGTCACCGTTGCCAAAGATGGTGCGCTCATCATCGTCGAGGACGGTGCCAAAACCATCTGGCGCGTCACCTACACCGGTGGCAATCAGACAGCCATGAGGTAGTCAGCTGCAAAGCAATGGAAAAGGTCCAGTCGTAAGCTGGACCTTTTGTTTTCCCGTACAGTGTTGGCATGAAGTCCAGCATCGGTCCACTCATCCTGCTTGCCTCTGCCATGGCAGCCCTCGCGCAGCAGGCACCATCCCCCGCTGATGCAGTGAACCCCCTGGTAGGGACATCTGCGGGAGGTCAGACCTTCCCGGGTGTCGGCATGCCATTCGCCATGACTTCGTGGACGCCGGCTACCACCCACACGGAAAAGAAGGCGGTCGCGCCCTATTACTACAAGGACGCGCGATTGACCGGCTTCCGCGGAACACACTTCCTCAGCGGATCAGCCGCGCAGGAGTATGGCAGCTTTCAAGTGCTGGCCGGATCAGGTGAGCGGATCACTCCGGATGCTTCATCCGCGTACTCGCATGAGCAGGAACGGTCCACACCATATCGCTACGACGTTGACCTGCCAGACCTGCATGTGCATGCCGCCATGACTGGTTTGACACGGTGCGGTCTGATGAGCTTTACCTTCGCACGGCGCGGGCCGGCCTGGATCTCGCTCGAGAACCTGACCCGTCCGGGCGATGGTGAACTAACCATTGACGCGGAACATGGAGAGATCTTCGGTCGCAATGCAGTGCGCCGCTTGTATCAGGGCACAGGCAAACTTGCCGGCTTTAGCGGGTATGCCGTGGTGCAGTTCGATCACCCCTTCCGGCTGGGCGGCACATGGTCCGGCGGCGCTATGCATCCGGGACAGACACAGCAGACCGCAGATGCAAGCCCTTCCGGGGCATGGGCCTTTTCAACGTACGAGCAGGCGAAACGGTGCAGGTGCGCGTGGGCACCTCCTTCATCAGTGTGGACGAGGCCCGCAAGAACCTCGCAAGCGAAATTCCCGCATGGAGCTTTGCCGCCGTGGAACGCGCCAGTCATGATGCGTGGGATCGCGAGCTTGGGCGCATCGAGATCACGGCCCCGGAGACAGACCGCCGCATCTTCTACACCGCGCTGTACCATGCCCTCCTGGTGCCACGCATCGTCACGGATGTGAGCGGAAGCCGCCCCCGCTTTGCCAGCGGTGCTCGAACACGCTCAATCGGCCACCCGTACTATGACGACTTCTCCATGTGGGACATCTTCCGCGCGCAGATGCCGCTGTTGAGCATCCTGGACCCGAAGCGTGAAGGCGAGATGATCCAGTCGCTCGTCGAAAAGGGTGAAGAGGGCGGCTTCATGCCCATCTTTCCCGCCTGGAACAGCTACACCTCGGAGATGATCGGCGACCATGCCGACGCCGTCGTCGCGGACGCCTACATGAAAGGGATTCGAAACTTCGACGTGAGGCAGGCATACGCCCTCCTGCGGCGGAACGCCTTCGATCAGCCCGCCACGATCGAGCAGTACAAGGACGGCCTGGGCCGCCGCGCACTCGATGACTACATGAGACTCGGCTACATCCCGCTGGAAAATAGCGTGCCCGATGCCTTCCACAAGCAGGAACAGGTCTCCCGCACACTGGAATATGCCTACGATGACTTCGCTCTGGCGCAGATGGCAAAGGCGATGGGTATGACCGGCGACGCGGCGGCGCTGATGCAGCGCGGGCAGAACTACCGCAATGTGATCGATCCCGAAACCGGGTTCGCCCGTGGTCGCCATGCCGACGGCTCATGGATCGAGCCGTTCGATCCCGGCAAACCCGCGAAGTACGTCACCGAGGATTGCCCTTCCAATACACCTTTTTTGTGCCGCAGGACATGCCCGGCCTGATCGCCTTGGAAGGCGGAAACGCCTCGTTCATCGCACGCCTGGACGAACTGTTTGCCAAAGGCTACTATGACCACGGCAACGAGCCGAGTCACGCCATCACGTATCTCTACGACTACGCGGGCGCGGCATGGAAGACGCAGCAGCACGTCGCGGAGATTCGTAGGCAGTGGTATCAGGACCGTCCGGACGGCCTGGCCGGTAATGACGATGCCGGTCAGATGTCCGCCTGGTACGTGCTCAGCGCGCTTGGCTTTTACCCGGTCACGCCCGGAGTCCCTGCTTACGAAATCGGAACACCTCTGCTGCCCTTAGCCACTCTGCACATAGAGAACGGCAAAGCCTTTCGCATTCGCGCGGAGAACGTCAGCCCGCAGAACCTCTATGTACAGTCCGCGACGCTCAACAGCAAACCGCTGCACCACTTCTGGATCAGCCATGCAGACATTCTGGCGGGAGGGGAACTGATCTTTCGCATGGGCCCAAACCCCAACACACATTGGCCAACAAGCGCAGACATGCCGCGTTGAAGAAGCGCTTCCTGTGTCAAAACTTTCATCAGCGGCAAGCACGCCTATGGACGAGTCTGCTGCCGTATGCGTACAGTGCTCCCATGCGCCTCCTGCTCTCGCTTGCCATCGTATGTGTCGCGCCCAGTCTGATGGCATCCGCACCCGTCTGCGTCGTGGACGGCGCTCCACCCGCACGCCCGGCCATCACCGGCATCGCCTTCGTTGCGTTCTATGTCGATCCCGGACCCGCGGCGGACCACTTCTATGGCACTGAACTTGGCTTTCAGCCAACTCCTGGAACAGCGGGATCAACGCTTTATCCGGTGAACACGCAGCAGTGGATCGAGACACGCCCCGTTCCTGCGACAATACCCCGCAACGACCGCCAAGCTGCCGTTGGGTTCATCACCCCTGATATACAAGCCATGGCGAAGTACCTGGTGGCCCGAGGCTATGGAACGGTCAACGTCGTCGTGTCGGCTAAACGATGTGAACCGGTCCTGACGAACGGCCAGTTTCAAATGGAAGATCCTGAAGGCAACCTGATTGTCTTCGTGCAGGCTGGATCGATGACTCAAATAGCACACAGCATTCCATCCCCGCACGCCATCTCCAAACGACTGATTCATGCCGGCTTTGTCGTACAGGATGAAGCAAAAGAAAATGCCTTCTACCGCGACGTTCTCGGGTTCAGACCGTACTGGCATGGCGGCATGAAGGACAACACTTCGGATTGGGTCTCGCAGCAGGTGCCCGAAGGAACGGACTGGATCGAGTACATGCTGAACATCAAGCCGGACGCAAGCGCGAACACACGTGGCGTGATGAATCACGTCTCGCTTGGCGTCGAAAAGATGGATACAGTGGTCGCACAACTCAAGTCCAATGGTTGCGAGACCCAGGAATGTACGGCCAGCAAGATGGGGCGCGACGGCAAGATCCAGCTGAACTTGTACGATCCGAGTCACACGCGGATTGAGGTGATGGAGTTCGCACCCTCCGGAACAATCTGCTGTTCTCCGTACACAGGTGCAATGCCCAGCGCCGAGCTTCCAGGCTCAAGCGTTCAACGGCGGTAGTTCGTCAAGGGCATTGACCTTTCTCATGCCATCGCTCTATGCTGCTTGCATGAGCGAAGAAAAGGCGAACAACGTTGCCGCGGAAGCTCTCTTCCCGATTCTGTCTCAGCCCCGGCTAACGGCGCTGGGGCGCGCGGCCGAAGCGGGCGAAGAAATGGATGTGGGGCATGACGTCAGCTTCCGCTCGTTGAAGAGCCGGTCGATCCTCAACAAATCCGTCTCCAAGCGGCTGCACTGGATGGCGTGGTCCATCAATCCCTATCGCGGTTGTGAGTTCGGCTGCCGGTACTGCTACGCGCGCTACACGCACGAGTTTCTGGCGCCGGGCGATGCAGGTGATGGCGACGGGCCTATCCGTGGTGTGTTGGCTGACGTGGACTCCCAGGCCTCAGAGGCAAAGGGTCGGACACCGGCGCCTCTGATGAGCCTCCGCGACCCTGAAGCCTTCGAGCGCCGCATCTTTGTGAAGGAGAACGCGGCGTGGCTGCTGGAACAGGACCTGCGCCGCCTGGCAAAGCAGGGCCGCTGGAACGAGGAAATCGCACTGGGCACGGCGACCGACCCATGGCAGCCCATTGAACGCCGCACCGGGCTGACGCGCAGCCTCCTTGAAGTTCTGGCACGGCATGAGGGCCTGCGCATCGGCGTCGTCACCAAGTCCACGCTGATCGCCCGCGACATCGACCTCCTGCAGGATATTCATCGCCGCAACACGCTTGTCGTCCACATCACCATTACGACGCCTGACGTGGAACTGGCCCGCAAACTGGAGCCCCGCGCGCCACGTCCTGACCTCCGTTTCCAAACCGTGCGCCGTCTCCGCGCGGCTGGTCTCACCGTCGGCATCCTGAACTCGCCTCTGCTGCCCGGCATCACGGACGCCGCCGAGTCCATTGACCGGATGACGGCCCTTGCCAGGCAGGCGGACGCCAGTTTCTTCGCCGCCATGCCGCTCTTCCTCAAGCCGTGTTCACGCCCTACCTACTTCGCCTTCGTGCGGGAGCATTTTCCCCATCTGCAGGTACTCTATGCGGAACGCTTCCGCGACATGGACTTCGCTGCACGACCGTACCGCGAGCGTCTGCAGGCGCTGGTCCGAGCAAGCTGCCGCCATCACGGCGTCCGAGAACGCATTGGCGACGACCTGCTCACACGCGAAGCCGACGCACCCCGGCGCGTTCGTGTGCCAGTACGCCCAGAGGGAGCGCAAGGCCAGCTTTTCGCATAAATGCGATGAAACGCGTTTTTTGTCTCTTCACAGCAACCCAGTAAGCTTCAGATCACATACAAAGGAGCATCCCCATGCCCATCCAGAACTACAGCCTGCTGAAAGGTACACCCACGGCCGGCAAAGTTGTTAGCGGCTCCAGCGCGCATTACCAGATCACCTTGGAGGCGACCAAAGGATCGTTCACCGCCGCCGTCAACATCCAGAGCGTCGATGGCAGTGAAGTCCTGTATGCTATTAGACCAAACTTCACGCCACCCGTCTCCCTGAGTAACGTAGCCGGCGGCTTCGAGAAGCTCGCCAGCAAGCCCGGCGGGCTCGCGCTCGATTTCGTCCGTGAAACCATTCATGGCAAGCCCATGATCCAGCGCTCGCAAATGACGCTGCTGCCCATCGCCAGCAACACCGCGAAGTTCGTCGAGGAGGTGGAGCGCCATGACAAGCTGCACGAGCGCAAAGAACACGCTCTCAGCAACGCCGTTGTCACATTGCTCAACCAGGCTGTTAGCCAGCACGGCTCGCTCATCTATGCCTTTGGCAGCGCCTACGCCGACAGCGGCGTCACGGACGGCATCCACGACATCCATATGAACCAGGGCAATCCGGCAGGCAGTTTTGAAGCAGACAACGGCATCTGGCAGGATGGCGCGCTCTTCGTCTACCTGGGCCAGCAAAAGACCTACACCGCCATCTTTATCGCCTTCCAGACCCAGAGCTGGAACACCGGCAACAACGGCAATCCTGTATAGCGACGCAGTGGCTCCTGCCGACCTCGATACAGGCGAACGCTCGAAGCCGCACACAATCGTCGCGCAGGCCGCGAGACCGCCGCGCACGCCGGGTTCGCTCTGGCTTCTAAAGGGACCCAGTCAGAGCCGCACGTCCGCTAGCATAGGAGTCATGCCTCAGCACCAAAAGCGCGCCCTTGTCACCGGAGGCGCTGGCCTCATCGGCTCCCACATCGTTGACCTGCTCCTCCGCGAGGGCTGGACCGTCCGCATCCTCGATAACCTGGAAGCACAGACGCACAAGAACGGCAAGCCCTCCTGGATCAACCCGCAGGCCGAGTTCCGCCAGGGTGAGGTGCAGGACTACGAAACGATGCGCTCCGCGCTGGAGGACATCGACGTTGTCTTCCACGAGGCCGCATACGGCGGCTACATGCCGGAGATGGCTAAGTACGTCCTGGTCAACAGCTTTGGCACGGCGCAGATGCTGGAGATCATCCGCGACCACCAGCTCCCGGTGAAGAAGGTCGTCGTCGCCAGCTCCCAGGCCGTCTACAGCGAGGGCGCGGCGGAGTGCCCGGAACACGGCAAAGTGGTCCCGCTGCTGCGCCCCGCCGAGCAGCTTCGCGCTGGCGAATTCTCCGTCCACTGCCCCCTCTGCGGCAAGCCGACACGCTCCATCCCCACGCCGGAGAACACACCCGGCGGCGGCGAAACCGTCTACGCGCTCACCAAGGTCGATCAGGAGCGCCTCGTCCTGCTCTGGGGCAAGCAGACCGGCATCCCCACCGTCGCGCTGCGCTACTCCTGCACCTACGGCCCGCGTCAATCGCTCTTCAACCCCTACACCGGCGTCATCGCCATCTTCTGCACGCGCCTGCTCAACGGCCAGCCGCCCATCCTGTACGAGGATGGCGGCCAGACGCGCGACCTCTGCTTTGTGGAGGACATCGCCCGCGCCAACCTGCTCGTCGCTGAAAGCAATAAACTCGACGGCCTGCCTGTCAACGTCGGCAGCGGCCGCGCCACCAGCGTCCGCGACCTTGCAGGCGTCATCGCGCAGCAACTCGGCATCGACATGGAGCCACTGGCACGCGGCGAGTTTCGCCCCGGCGAAATCCGCTCCCTCATCTCCGACACCAGCCGCATCCAGGCCATCGGCTACCAGCCGCAGGTCACGCTGGAAGAGGGCATCGCCCGCTACATCGCCTGGATCAAAACGCAGGGCGGAGCCGTCGAAGACTACTTCGCCAAAGCCGAAGCCGGCCTCCGCGCCAAAGGCATCGTGCAAAGCGTAAGTGGTAGCTAGACGGTGTTCCCCAAACTATGAACTACTTAGCTGCTTGCACTGTACAGTTGGACAATTTGTAATGCCAATTTTCATGATGGCTCTCTCGGTTGATGGTGACTTGCTCAGGTAACTGATACCCGCCTGCGTTCTGATATGTGTAGGTGAGGATGAGTCGGTTGTCTGGTCTAAAATCTCCATCCTCGCCTTGCGAGTACGAGGTCAACAGAAAGCCTTGTGGTCCCGAACCGAAAGCTGTTTCACGCCGTTCGGCGGCAGATCCTTTCACCGCCTCGCTTTGAAGACGTAAGTCGCTCGTGAACAACATCTCGACATCGAACGTCTGAATCTTGAGATCAAGCTTGTAGCCCGTCGCGGACGGTTCAATGTGGACCGGCGTGCCTTCTGGCGGTAGCAGCACGCTGCCGTTCGCAGCCAACCAGTTGTTCAAGCTGTACTGCACAGCATGTTCCAGCAGACCTTCCGCCATGCCGCCGTGAGGAAGCCTTTTAAGTTCTTCCTCAGTCATGCCGGCGGACACTGTGGCGCTTTGGCGCGTGACCGTCACGCGATTGTGGATAGGCTGAATGAGTTGGGCAATTTCCTCATCTGTTCCTTCATCGCCGAGCCGGACAACTTCGGTGAAGTGCTGTTTCCAGTTGAACTCCACAGCGCAGGTGAAGGATTGGAGATTCCTGTCGAACGGAACGTCATACTTTGATCTGGCTTGCTTCAAGAATGTTGCATCATCGATTGCTGTCTGTGCGTGACAGAACTGCGCACAAAGGGGAAGCGTCAAAGCGAAATAGAAGAACCGCATGAATGCATCGTAAAACAAGAGCAAATCAGCAGTAGATGGTTTTGTTGAAGCATCTACGCATTCTTTGCGGCGCGAAGCAGTTAGTATCTCCGACCCTCAAATCAATGCTGAACAGAAGGTGTTGGAAGCGTTAGGTCAGTATTGCTTTCGGAAGGGCACAGCCTTAGCGGTAGCCGTCGGAATCGTCCGCAAACGATGACGGGTTCCAGCCGCCGAGGTCCCTGGAACATCTCCTCACACGCGGTCGTGGTCCGCGCGCCAGTTCACTATCGCTTCCTTGATCTGTTTTGCTGTCAAGCTCTCCGTCCTGGCGCGTTGTACCAGCGCGTTTACTTCGTCGTCCGGTGCAAAGCGCAGGGCGATCATCTGCCGCATGGTCAAGCCGGACGGATCGATGCCCATCCAGTGCAGCCGCACATTCTCCTCCAGACGAATGAGCCGGTTCTGATTCCGGAGCGCGTAGCGCCGTGCCGCAAGTGCCGCTGACATGGTTGACAGTGCCAGACCGGCCAGAATCCAATGCAACGCGCCCGGTTGCCGCATCAGCCAAACCACTGTCGCGATCAGCAGGGTTAGATTAAGGACACCAAGCGCCATGAATTCGGTATCGCGCCGCACATGATTCTTCAGGTTCTGCTGTTCCATCACTCGTCTCCTCGACGTGCATTAAGTCTCGCATGGCGCTGCACATCCGCTACGCTTACAAAGCATGCCCTCTGCAAGACGTATCGGGATTCACCTGTCCACCAGCGGCGGCACGTGGACCGCGGTGCAGCGCGCACTGGATTGCGGCGCGAACTGCTTTCAAATCTTCTCCTCGTCGCCGCGCCAGTGGAGGCCATCTCCTGTAAGCAGATCCGACGCGGAAAAGATGCGCGCACTCCGCGTGCAGCACGATATCGTCCCACTTGTAATTCACGCCTCGTATCTCATCAACCTCTGCTCGCACTCTGAGCAGGTCCGCAACAACTCAACGCATGCGTTTCGGGGCGAAGTGGAGCGCGCGCTTGCCCTTGGCGCCGACTTCCTCGTCTTTCATCCCGGTTCATGGAAGGGACTCACGCGACCGGAGGCGCTTCGTCATGCGGCAGACAACATTGAGCGCGCTGTCGATGGGTTGGCGTGCCAGACCTCCTCTCTGCGCATCCTGATTGAGAACACCGCCGGCAGCGAGTTCTCCATGGGCGGCACCCTCGATCAGGTGGCGGACCTGCTCCACCTGCTTGACCGTTGCGCGCCCGTCGATGTCTGCCTGGACACCTGCCATACACATGTCGCGGGCTACGATCTGGTCTCCACCGATGGATATGGGCAGACCCTTGCAGACATTGCCGGCAGCTTCGGTACAGAGCGCGTCCGTGTCTGGCACTGCAATGATGCCAAAGCCGCACAGGGCAGCAAATTGGACCGGCACGAACACATCGGCGAAGGCACCATCGGTGCTGCTGCGTTCCGGCGTTTGCTGCACGAACCACGGTTCGCCCACTGCGCCTTTATAGCGGAAACACCCGTCGACGAACCCGGGGACACCTTGCGCAATGTCAACGCGCTCAAGACGCTTGCCGCCATGGGTTCATCCTAAGAGCGTGGTTTGACCCAGACATTCGCTGAAAACTCGAGTCGCGTTCGGAAGCCGAGACTTCGGTACAACGCAAGCGCTGGCGTATTTGCCTCAGTGACCGTCAACGTCATGGCACGTACTGCACGTGCTGCCAACTGCGTCGCCGCGTGGCGCAACAACACGCGGCCTAACCCATGCCCGCGCCGGCGGGGAGCCACACAAAGTTGCGTCAGATGCGCAACATCCGGCTCCACGCGCGAGACCAGGGCGGCAGCCTCCAGCTGTCCTGATCGCTCGTCCCGCACCACAAACGAGTTCTCTGCATCGAACACGCCGCACCCTGGGAATCGAACGATGTTGTGCAGAAAGCGTAACGAACCCTGCACGGACCGGTACTGGTCGTTAATGTAGGAGTCTCCATGGCCCTGGTAACAGCGGTGAATCAGATCGCCGGCAGCCTGATAATCCATTGCAACCCATCGTCTCAGGTGCAAACTGGGCGGCAATCGTGCGGGTGGCTCTTCCGGCTGCTGCACCAGGCTGCCCGCCGCAATCAGCTCCCGCGGATCGGGAAGTTCTGCTTCCAGAAAGAGCCGTTGGTGCCGTGCAAAGCTACCCTCCTGAAACGGTTCCTGCAACACATTGCTGTCCAGCAACAGTTGGGATTCAATGCGGTCTACGCCGGGGGTGTGCTGCAGCATGGGCAGGAGATGCCGAAGGAGCAGGGTCTCAATCCTGATCGATTCATGACTCGTAGCAAACACATCGCCCACCACAGCCTTCTGCCCTTCGTACACGGAAAAGCAATAGCCCTGGATGGTATGACTCATGCGCTCCACGGCAACAAAGCCGGGGAGGATGCGCGAGTCCAGGTAGCTCAGCAAGAGTTCGACTGATTGCGTGTAGTCCCAGCGAAGGCGTTCGCGCCAGAGTCTTGCTTCGTGCGTCAACAGCGGACGCAGATCGCGGCCGGTATATTGCCTCAGGTCGCGAATGTCATAACGATCGAGCACGGAAGATAGAGAGCGGACGCTACAAGCGTATCCGCTTTCATACAGCAGGCGCTGGCCAATGTCTCGCGGGGAACCACGTTGTAGGCGGGTATGCATCGTTAATCACGCGCGCACAAGAGGCTGTGTTAAACCAAGGTTCCGACATGCGGAACACAGGCGCTATCCCAACGATGAAATAATCAGCGCAGACGATGATGGACAGGTGCTTGCTGCAGACCCGGTGTCTCCTGTAGAGCGCCAACCCGGTATACCGCCAGGCCCTGCCAGTCGTCTACCAGCAGGCGCTGGATGCGCCGGTGCGGAACAAACCGGCTGATCGCCTCCGTGTCGTCGGTACGCAGCACAAGGATGTGCTCCTCCTTCGGCACTCCGGCGATCACTGCATTCTTCTCTGTCGCAGAAATCTCCTGAAGATAATGACGTAGGGGCTGACCGCGGTAGAAAGCGAGACCGTAATCAGTGTCGCGACGAATGTGGTACGTCGCCAGCAACGGAACGTCAGGTGCCATCGCGGCGATCTGCCGTGCGAGCGGACGCGCGGAGTAGTTGGCGTCCAAAAGCCATCCATTTCCATGCAGTAAGAAGAAAAGAAGGCTCATGACCGGCACCAGCGTCAACGAGCGAATCCACTTCAGGCCCAGGCGACGGACCAGCAACACGATCGCGGAACCAAAGGCCAGTGCAATCAACAACGCTGGAAGAAGCGTTCGCGCGGGCGGAACAAAACGCTGATACACCATGTATTGCGGACAAAGCAGAAGAACAAACGTCAGCAGGGCAGCCGTGACTCCATGCGCAATCAGCAGCCAGAGCGGCAGTCCTGCACGGCGCACGCGATGGAGATAATCACCTGTCAGGATGGTGAGTGGTGGAATGGCGGGCAGGATATACCCTGGCAGCTTTGAGCCCGAGAATGAGAAGAAAACGACTGGGAACAGAGTCCATAGCACCAGGAATTCCGGGAAGGCGTCGCCCGCCCGCGCATGGCCCAGATAGCGTACAGGATGGTGCCGCACGCGCCACTCCGCGGCAGCGATGGAGATGGAATCCCACAGCGCGCGTCCTGCAAGTACCGTCCACGGCATCAGTGCCAGCAGAAGTACGATCACGTAGAAGAAAGGGTTCTGGTGGTGCTGGTAGCGGTTGGTCGCGAAGCGCTCCAGGTTCTGCTGCCAAAGGAAGAACTTGTAAAACGTTGGGTTGCGCAGTTGAACCGCGACAAACCACGGCAGCACAATCGCGGAAAACAGGAGAATACCCGGCCACCAGATCATGCGTTGCAAAACACGCCACTCGCGCCGTAGCCCGACAAAAAGCACAATGATGCTCAGTGAGAGCACGATTGCGACCGGACCTTTCGCCAGCGTGGCCAGGCCTCCAAAGAAGTACAGATCGAAGAGCCAGAACTTCTTGCCCGTTTCGTACCATGCGTACCAGCCCAGCATCCCGATGCAGAAGGGTGCCGCCAGCTGCATGTCTGTGGACGCACCCCGAGCGAACGCGATGATTGCCGCCGCGGACGCTGTGATCAGCGCCGCATCCAGGTGTCCGCCCGGTCTGAAGCGCCTCATGTGTAGAAAGATCAGGAAGACCAGTGCATACGCGCCCGTTGCGGACGGCAGCCGTGCCACCCAGTCCGAAAATCCAAACTCCTTATAGAAGCTCATGGTCCGCCAGTAATACAGGGCGGGCTTCTCAAGCCACGGGTGTCCGTACAGGATGGGGGTCACAACGCCGGCCTCCGCACACATCATGGAATGGTGCAGGGTCTCGAGGCGGAGTGCGTGCGGGATGACGGTTGCGTGCAGCTGATGACACACATCGGAATGTTGTTGCAACATCTCCGCTGCAATCTGGGCGTAGCGCGGCTCATCGGCGCCGACCAGGCCGATCTCCGGACTGGACACGATGACGTGTCCGGCTCTGAACGGAACCAGGCCGTAGAACAGGAGCAGAGCCGTGACCACGCACAGGATACCCAGTTCCCGCAATGAGCATGCAGCGTCTGAGTGCACCCAGTTGCGCCATGAGAAGGTGACTGGTTTATCTGCCGCGTCGCCGCTGCTGGTGCTGGCCGGTTCGAACTGTGCGGAATTGCTCAAGTGGTCGCAACAGAACTGAGCCTATCAGAGTCGCCCAGGCATCATTGGCTCGTGCGGAGTTGATCTTTGGACGAGGCTGCAGGCATGCTTCACCTCCTGCTCGAGTTCCTGTAGGATCCGGGCCACGGCGACATCGAATGGGCCAACAAGGGTGCAGCCTGCCGCATTGCGGTGCCCTCCACCGCCGCATACGGCTGCCACCCGCGAAACATCCACGCTTGATTTCGAGCGAAGTGACGTGCGATACCGGGTGGGCTCATCGTCAATCTCGCGGAGAAAGGCGGCCGCCTCAATGCCGGCGATCGAGATCAGGTAGTTGACCGTGCCCTCTGAATCTTCATCGGTTGCCTGCAACTGCTGCAGATCATCCCGCGTGATATACGTCCACGCAATGGAGTGGTGAATGCGAACGCGTGACAGCGACAGGCCCAGCAGATGGATGCGGGCCGCCGGAACGGAATATAAAACATCGCGAGCGACCGTGTCGGCTTTTGCGCCAAGATCGATCAGCGCGTGCGCCAGCGTGAAGGTTTCCGCTGAGGTCCCCGGGTAGGTGAATGAACCTGTGTCGGTCAAAAGAGCGGTATACAGGCATGTAGCCATGGCGGGGGTCACCTCCACCCCGGCCATCAAAGCCAGATCGTAGACCATGGACGCAACGGCGGCGGCATCCGCGTCAATCCAGTTCAAAGATCCGTAGTTGCAGCCGGTGTGATGATGATCGATGTTGATGACAAACATCCCGTCCATGCCGTCGATGCCGGTCCGTGCCGTGCTGTCGCACTCCAGGATGACCGCCGCATCATAGCTGCCGGGCACAATCGTGCGTACCTGCCGGATGGCCCCGACGCCGGGGAGCGAACGGTACACCGAAGGGACGGCATCCGCCAGGGCCATGTCGACCTGCTTGCCCATCTGTTTAAGGATGCTGCCCATCGCCAGCACGGAGCCGACTGCATCGCCGTCAGGGCGGGCGTGGGACACGACAAGGAAGCGATCGCGTAAGCGGAGCGCCTGGAGGATGTCCTCCTTGCATGTTGCCCACATGCCTCTTTCAAAGCTTGACGGCACATAGTCCTGAGGCATCAGTACCAACGATGGCGTAATCACGGGTTGACCGCCTCTGCCCTGTGGGCCTTGGTGCGCCTTTCGTCACGCTTTTTCATGCGTGTCAACAGTGTGTCCACACGGGCCGTCATCTTCTCTGAGCGGTCGATATGGAAGGTCAATTCCGGAAGATGGCGAACGCCTAGCCGTTCCAGCAACTCGGACCGGATGTAGCCCCGGGCCGCCTTCAATCCTTCCAGCGTCTGCTGCTCTTCCTGCTCATCTCCGTTGACTGCCACGTACACGTGTCCGCTCTTGCCCCCGAGTTCCAGGGCCACTTCCGTCACGATGGTGGAGCCGATACGCGGATCGGACAGTTCGCCCTCGATGATGGTGCCGATCTCTTCGCGCAACGTCTCCTGCACGCGATTCCTGTGATGTTCTCTTGCACGGTGCTCAGGCACGTTCCCGCCCTCACTGACAGTACAGACTACCAGAGACGTACCGTATCCAAGTCCGTAGTCCTCAGTAACTCAGCTGCACGTTTTCGGCGGTTCCAAAGTGAATGTTTGATTTTGCATTCCAACTGCAACAGGCCCGCGTATTGTGAGGCAGACGGGTTACACGTGACGGTCTCGGACGATGAATTCAGACACTTGGTAGAGGAGCACGGATCCATGGTGTTTTCGATCGCGCTGCGTTTGACAGGGGAACGCGGGCTTGCGGAAGAGATCGCGCAGGACGTGTTTCTGGAGCTGCACGCCTGGCTGCCCCGCCTGGAGAGCGTGGACCATGTGCGCAACTGGTTGCGCCGCGTCACAACCCACCGGTCTACCGATGCGCTGCGCAGGCGCAGTGTACGGCCCGAGGGACAGTCAGAGCAGTGGGACGACATCCATGACCGGCCGTTGCACGCGGTGGGCCATGCCCCCATGCAGGTGGCAGTAGAGAAGGCGCTGCTCTCGTTGCCGCTGCAACAACGCACGGTGCTGGTGCTGCGCTATGGTGAAGATCTAAGTCCTGAAGAGATCGCGAGCACCACCGGCGACCCGGTGGCCACCGTCAAGAGCAACCTGCAACGTGGATTGCAACTGTTACGGCGCAAGGGCGCCGTGATGCTGAAGGAGTATGTTCGTGGATGATTTTCGGGAGATGGAGGAACAACTCCAGCAACAGCTGCGGCACGTGAGTCTGCCCCCCGGCTTCACAGACCGGGTGATGGCGCGCATTCCAGCAACAAAACGAACGTGGCAGCGGTCGATAGTCTCGATCCCGCAGCCAGCGTGGCTCGCCGTTGCGGCCACGCTCGTGCTTTCCGTGACGGGAGGAGAGGTGCGGCATGTTCAGCACCAGCGTCACGCGGAAGCAGTTGCGGAAGAGCAGCTGAATCGTGCACTGCAACTGACAGGCCATGCGATGAGTGAAGTAGAAACCGGTGTGGAGCGCAGCGCAGCCGGCCGGTATGCCGTTCTCTGGAATGGAAACTAAAGGAGACTTTATGAAGACGATGTTGCACCCCACCCTTTTTGCCTTGGCGCTATGCGCTTCAACCGCAGCTGCGCAGGGAACCCGCGCGCCTCTGCTGCAAGCAGTTGCCGAACCTGCGGCTACTGCCACCTCTGCGCTTCTGTACGACGGGCAGGCAAAAGACGACCTGCTGGAAGGACTGGACCGGCTTGGCGCGAACGCCAAGGAGAAGAACGAGGTCAACCTGGACAAAAACATGCTTGGGCTGGTTCGGGGAAAGAAGGGCGGCAAGTACGCTGACCTGGCGGACAAGATGGACTTTATTACCGTTCGCAACTACGAATACGAGAAGAAAGGGCAGTACCAGCGCAGCGACCTGGATGCGCTGCGCCAACGCTTGAACAGCGATGGGTGGTCACACGTTGTTCGCAGTGAAGAGGGTGACGAGACAAACGATATTGTTGTGAAGGCCGATACGGAAGGGTTTGTGCGGGAGATGGTCATCCTGAACGCCGAACCCAAGGAGGTGAGCATTGTGCATATCCGTGGGCGTTTCCGCATGGACGACCTGCAGGGTGCCATGGGTTCGGTGATGGGCGCCATGGGATCGGCAATGGGCAGCGTGGGAGGTGCAATGGGACGAGCGTCGGCAACAGCTTCTCCGGTTCCGCCCGCGCCTCCTGCTCCGCCCGCATCACAGCCGAATCCGCAACTGAAACAACGGTGAAGGACTCGCGCAACGAGTCTCGAGGCTGTTTCCCAAAATGTTTCACGTGAAACATTCTTTCTAAGTCCTTTGTTTCGTTTAGTTAGAAGAGGGCCTAGTGAAAAGATGCGCCACGTGTCGCGTTTTGCGATGCTGGCGCATCGCTGCGAAGCGCACTGGTAACGTCAGTCCAGGATTTCAAGCTCCGCATCCATGACAGACGCGCCGAGGCCGGCTCCCAGCCGTTGAATCGCGTCTTCTACCTCGTGCAGCTGGCCAGCCAGGTAGTCGCGCGAAGAGTGGATCGCGGCGACGCCGAGGGTGGCGCGGTTCCAGAGTGAGGCGTCGTCCAGTTCCGCGACGGAGATGTTGAAGCTGTTACGGAGTTTGTCCTTGAGGGAGCGCACGACCTGGCGGCGGTCCTTGAGGGAATGAGCGCCTTCGATGGCGAGCTCGATCGTGAGAGTTGCTACTGGCATTCTGGTTGTGCTGCGCAGATCAGATGGCAGGTGCGGAGTCGATCTCTTCGAAGATGTCTGCGATGCTGACGCGGACGGGTGTGCCGGGGATGGTAAAGGCGTCGTCAAGCATGGGCAGCGCGCCGCCTTCACCGTCGATGGTCCAGCATTCGCGGGTGGCGGGGTCGATAATCCAGATGTGCTGCACACCCATGGTGCGGTAATCCTGCACGCGGGCAACAACTCGCTGAAACCGGTCCTCTGGGGAAAGGACTTCGATACAGAGTATGGGTGGTTTGAGGAGAATCGGATAGAAAGGCTCGTTCGAGGGCACCGCGCAGATGTCCGGTATGCGATAACGTATTGGAGATACTTGCACGCGCTGTTCTGTCAGCGATCGCAACCCCCAAGTGGCACGATGGATAAAGAATAGTGCCCCGATAATCTTCTGGATTGCGGAATGAAACTGTTCGCCCAAGTTCCTCGCCTGCAGCTCACCATCTACGTAGTCGCAGTCCGGCTCGTAGACGGTTTGGAGATACTCGCTGACCGGGATGTGGACTGCAGTGGCCATGAAGTTGATTTTAGACCTGGTGTTTAAGAGCAGCGAGTCAGCCTACTTCCATGCGCAGATGCGAAGCTGACCTCAGGAGCTAAAGCCCCGGTTCGTCTGAGCGTGTTTTCGGCACAGCTGAGCTGTGCCCTTCCGAAAGCGACCTCCATGCATCTCAGGCCGCGCTCAATCAACGGTCGATTTCTCCGAGGACGATGTCGATGGAGCCGATGACGGCGACGACGTCGCCGAGGAGCTTGCCTTTGCACATGGTTTCGAGGGCCTGCAGGGTGGCGAAGCTGGGGTTGCGCATGTGGACGCGGAGCGGCTTGGCGGTGCCGTCCGAGACGACGTAGTAGCCCATAACGCCGCGTGGGGATTCGACGGTCTGGAAGACCTCGCCTGCGGGTACGCCGAAGCCCTCGGTGACAATCTTAAAGTGGTGGATGAGCGACTCCATCTGCGTCTTCATCTGTTCGCGGTCAGGGAGGATGATCTTGGGCGCGTCAGCGACAATGCGGCCCTCCGGCATGCGGTCAAGTGCCTGCTGGCAGATCTTCACCGACTCGTACATTTCTTCCAGCCGGATGGTGTAGCGTGCCCAGACGTCGCCATCCTGCGAGATGGGGACTTTGAATTGGTACTTCTCGTAGCCGGTGTAGGGCATGTCGCGGCGCAGGTCCCAGTCCACGCCGGAGGCGCGGAGCGGCGGGCCGGTGACGCCGAGCGCGATGGCGTCTTCACCCGAGAGGTGGCCGACGCCCTTGAGCCGTGAGTACCAGATGGGGTTGCCGGAGAGCAGACCCTCGTACTCGGCGATCTTGGACGGCATGATGTTGAGGAAGTTCTGAACGCGCTTGAACCAGTCCAGCGGCGGCTCCATGCTGAGGCCGCCAATGCGGAAGTAGCTGGTCATCATGCGCTGCCCGGCCACGGCCTCATACAGGCGAAGGATTTCTTCGCGCTCGCGAAAGCAGTAGAGGAAGACGGTGAGCGCGCCGATGTCCATGGCGTGCGTACCGAGCCAGACGAGATGCGACTGAATGCGGGTGAGCTCGTTGAGCAGTACGCGGATCGTCTGTGCGCGCTCTGGGATCTCAAGCTGCAGCAGCTTTTCGACAGCAAGGCAATAGCACAGGTTGTTCGTCATCGGCGAGAGATAGTCGATGCGGTCGGTGAGCGGGACGACCTGCTGGTAGAACTTGGCTTCGCAGGTCTTCTCGATACCGGTATGGAGATAGCCGATGTCAGGTGCCATCGACACGACAGTTTCACCGTCGATTTCAAGCACCAGGCGCAGCACGCCGTGGGTAGAAGGGTGCTGCGGGCCCATGTTGAGGACCATGGTTTGATCATGCGACGGATCTTTGGAGTGGCGGGCGGCGTCGGCGACGACGTCTTCCACGCCGGGGATGAGGAGGTCGGGGGCAGCGGCTGGGCTCATGTGCTTTGTCCTGTTCTTAAGTGCGAACGCAATGTTGCTGCGGTTGCGCAACGTACGCGCGTTTAGCGGTAGCCTTCGACGGGGTAGTCCCTGCGGAGCGGGTGGCCCTTCCAGTCGATGGGCATCATGATGCGCCGAAGATTGGGGTGGCCGGTGAAGCGGATGCCGAAGAGGTCGAAGACTTCGCGCTCGTAGAAGTTGGCGGAAGGCCAGACGGAGGTGATGGAGTCCACCGACGGGTCGTCGCCGTCGAGCAGAACGGCCAAGCGAACCCGCTGCTTCAGCTTCATGCTGACGATGTGATAGGTAACCTGGAAGCGTGGCTCGCTGGGATACCAATCGACGGCAGTGCAGTCTTCGAAGAAGTTGTAGCCGGCCTGCTGTACGGCACGCGTAGCGGCGACGATGTTTTCTGGCGCGACGGTCACGGTAAGTTCATTGCGGTCGAACTTGGCTTTTGTAGGCAGGTCGCCGAGGGCGATCATGGCCGGGTTGTCCGGCATCGTTTCGCGGACGGATTCGAGGGTGAGGAGAGCGTCGGTCAACTTAGTTTGCCTCAGCGGCTAAAGCCGTATGGTTTGGATTGCCTTGATGGCATGGCTGAAGCCATGCCCCTCCGAGAACCATTGCGCACAAGAGTCTCATAGGTCCGCCTTGTCGTTTGCCCAGTCGAGCACGCCTTTTTTCCAGGCGTAGAAGAGGCCGACGGCGACGAACGCCAGATAGACGACCATCTCCCAGAAGCCAAAGAACTTGGAGCCGGTGATGGCGGGAAGCTGCCGGAAGATGACGGCCCACGGCAGCATGAAGACGGCTTCCACATCGAAGAGGATGAAGAGCATGGCCACCATGTAGAAGCGGACGGAGAAGCGCCCGCGCGCGTCGCCGATCGGCTCCATGCCGCATTCGTACGCTCCGGCTTTCACCTTGCTCTGGCGTCGCTTGCCGATGAAGAATGATCCCGCGACCATGCCGAAGGCGAGACCGATGGCGACGAGCAGTTGCAGCGCGAGCGGGATGTAGTTCCAGATATAGGGGTGACTCGGGTTCATGCCGACCTCTGTCCTCGATTTTAGATGCGAAGGCTGCCTTACGGCGTGGCGGGCATGGTTGGCTTTGGTGTGCCTGTAAGATTGCAAGCCATTTGACATTCGCCTCAGCGGCTGTAGCCGAGTCCCTCGACTGGCGGATGTGCCATGGCTGAAGCCATGCTCCTCCCGAAGCCGGCCCTCCACGCTTGAGCAGGAAAGGTTACCGGAACAGGGCGAGGTAGGACTCGACCATGCGCGTGCCTGTGAGGGCGGCGATAAAAGCGCCTATGCAGAGGAAGCTGCCGAAGGGGAGGCGGGTGGTTGCGCTGGCTCGTCCGCGGGCGAGCAAGATAACGGCATAGACGGTGGCAAAGAGCGTCCCAAGGAAGAAGGCGAGGATGGCCGGGGCGAAGCCAAGGAATCCGGCGACCATTGCAAGGAGTTTGGCGTCTCCCAGGCCCATGCCGTCGCGCTTGCGGATGGCTTTGTAGACGCGACCGATGAGGTAAAGCAGCAAGAAGGCGGCAAGGACGGCGAGCAAGCGGCCGAAGACGAGGTGCTCCGGGCCCGTCAAGAAGATGTTTCCGGGACTCTGCCCTGAGTTGGCGGCGTTGAGATGCACCTGCTTCTTGAGAAGCAGGTCATACGTGCCGTCGGGCAGCAGGATGGCCTCGGAACCGATACAGACAAGTCCAACGAAGATGCCGGAGAGGGTAAGCGCGTCCGGCAGCATGTGGTGTTGCCAGTCGATGACCATCAATGCCAGCAGCAATGCGCCTAACGACGCCAGTGCGATGCTATCGATGCTTTCGCTCAGGACGAGATCGCCCGGCGCATGCGCGGAAAGAAGATGGGCGACGGGCACGAAGCTGATGGCACACCAGAGGGCCGCTGCAAGTTCGACTGCTGGATAACGCCAGCCGATGGTTGCGTGGCAAAAACGGCAGCGTCCGCGCAGAACGAAATAGCTGATAACCGGGACGTTGTCGTACCAGCGGATCTGCTGCCCGCAGGTTCTGCAGTGCGAACGTGGCATAACGACGGATTCACCCAGGGGAAGACGCGTGATGCACACGTTCAGGAAGCTGCCGATCAGCAGACCCAGCACGATGACAAAGGCAAGGATGCTGAGCGTGACGGCCACACTGGCAGTATAGGCTGCTGCAGGACAGCTAGAAATCGACGTGAGTGCGCACGCTGGGAACGAGCACGGGGCCGCGGTCCTGGTTGTAGCCGGGATGCGTGATGAAGCTGCCGCCTACGGCAAAGTACACGCCGCGCCAGGCGTGTGCGTTGTAATAGGTCTCCAGGATGTCTTCGCGCGCGTAGTTCAGTCGTCCGTCACCCAGGAGGAATCCCTGGCCGCCCAGTGCAAGGTAATGCTGGTGGTCGCGTTTGATGGCGTTGCTGACGAATGCCAGTCCAAGGCGGTCCTGCGGGCGATTCCACGCGGTTGCGGTATAGTCCGCGCCAAAGGAAACGCTCTGATCCACTTCTGTATAGGCGAAGGATTCGTGCTGCCCCTCGTTCCCTCCAAAGCGGCTGTATGCACGAAAGCCATGGGGGAGAAGCTGCTCCACATTCAAACCGAAGCCGTACTTTACGGTGCCTTGCTGGCGTGTCGCGACAACGTTCGGTGTAGACCCGTTCGCCAGCGCGATGCGATTCGCTACGCGGTATGTTCCCATGTTGGCGTGGTTGACAAAGCTGAGCGCGCGCACGGTCGTTCCTGCAAGGCCAAGAATGGATTTATGCGTGACGAACTCAACGTTCTGCCCGCTGGCACGGCGAAGCGTGAAATCCAGATCGATGCCGTTTGCCACGGTCGGCATGGTGGCGACGCCATAGCGAAAGGTGTAGTTGGGGGAATCAAGCTCCGCGATGGCACCCCAGGTGTAACCGCGGGTGTCGGCGGCGTAGTCCCACGCGCCCTGGTTGTCGATGGTCCAGTTGGTGAACTGCAGATGACTGTCAGAGCCGACGGCGTTCGCGTCAAATGTGTCCGGCAGGCTCATCTTGCCTGCGCGCAGTTCAATGCGCCGCTCCGGCACCGCCGTCGCAAGTGACAGCGGCTGACGATCCTGTGGAACCAGTTTGCCCGTGAGACCGATCACCTGATGCAGCTCAAGCCGCGCAAGATAGGGCTTTGAGCCAAGATTTGGATTGCGCACTACATCCAGGTTCGTGAACCCGGCCAGACCAAGTGCTTCCGACAGTCCGCGGCCGCCAGCCGACTCAAAATCGGCCAGGAGATCGGTCGACGTCCGGGGATCGCGGCGCAGTTGCATTCCCAGATACAGGGTGCCCACCAGCGATGTTTTGTACTCCCCGCGCGAGAGAAACGAGTTCGCGTCCTCATAGAGCGAGTGAAAAGGCGGGTGCGCCTGAAAGATGATGTTGGCTTGCCCGGACATGAAGTACCGGCTGGCCTCGGTGTGCGGAAACATCGTCACGGATGCCGCCGGAGAGGATTCCTGGGGTGCGCCAGTGGCTGGGGCCTGATTGTGTTGCGCCGGGATGAGGCGCGTCACTGCAAGAACGGTGATCAGAAGCAGGATGGGTCGCGCGGGCACTTCTGACATGCTAACCGGGGATGGCTTTCCACAGCCGGACACGGTGTGTACGGCAGGTCAATCGATCCGTTTGCACACGATTCCGCTTAGGCACCAGATTGGGACCCTTAAGAAACAACTGGCACAATCAGGCGCTTGCATCGGACCGCCTTCTCGTTTTATTGTGTCCTTACACGGGAAAGGAGGATGATCCAGCCTATGAAGTCAGACAGTTATTTATGTGGTTCAACAGTACGTGAGGTGACTGAGGCTTAGAGCGTCCGCTCTAGACCTGGCATTTCGCCGAAAGCACGATCATCGGCTCTCCGCCGAGGCCCTCCAAAACGAGTGGACGCCTCAGGTCAATCTCAACAGTTCACCGAAGCTTGCAGCCCTGACGCCTTAACCGGCTCAGGGCTGTTGCTTTTTGGGTTGTGCCGCAGGCCGCTCATACTGGCGCGAAGCATGCCACTTCTCACGCACTAAAATCAGCCTATGGAACCACTCGTCATTGCAGGGAAGGCATTTCAGTCGCGGCTCATTGTGGGTACAGGCAAGTACAAGGATGGGGCGGAGACGCGCGACGCCATCGAGGCGAGCGGCGCGGAGATGGTTACGGTGGCGGTTCGCCGGGTAAACCTGGACCGGTCGAAGGAGTCGCTGCTGGATTTTATCGATCCGCAACGCTACTTCCTGCTTCCCAACACCGCCGGCTGCTACACCGGCGAAGAAGCCATCCGCGCGGCACGTCTTGGCCGTGAGGTCGGCATCTCCGACTGGGTCAAGATCGAAGTTATTGGTGACAAGCGAACGCTGTACCCGGACGTTGCAGGAACGCTGCTCGCGACGCAGGTTCTGGTCAAAGAGGGCTTTACCGTCTTGCCGTATACCTCTGATGACATTGTCTTTGCGCGGCGGCTGATTGATGCTGGAGCTGCTGCGGTGATGCCGCTGGGAGCGCCGATAGGCTCCGGGCTTGGTTTGCAGAACCTGGCAAACCTGCGCATCTTGCGGGAGATGATCACCGAGGTGCCGCTAATCGTGGACGCGGGTGTGGGCACGGCAAGCGATGCCGCTGTGGCGATGGAGATGGGTTTTGACGCGGTGCTGATGAACACGGCGATCGCGGAAGCGCGCAAGCCGATCCTGATGGCGGAGGCGATGGGCAATGCGATGTTGGCGGGGCGGCAGGCATACCTGGCCGGTCGCATGCCGCGCCGGCTCTACGCTACTGCGAGTTCACCCCTGGAAGGCGTTTCAAGGTAGATCTACGTCTGTGCGGACACAATCGCGTCCTTGGTGAACATAGTTGCTTCTGTAACAGCGCGCGAAGTGCGCAGAAGCTGTAGACAACCCGCAACGAACAGCAGGACCATTAACGGTCCGTCGAGAGCTTTGCGTACTTCCCAGCTGTACAACGCTCCTGCATTCATAAAGAGCAAAGTCACAGCCGCGGTGACGCGCGAAGCTCCGGATGGCTGATTTGGCGTTGTCATGCGCCATGCTATGAGTGCCATCGGCAGCGTGATGGCTGCAGAGTCGTACTCTTGGATACGTGGATTCAAGAGAATAACCCCAGTTAGCAATACCGGCCCCCACTGACTCAGCGAAAAGTCTCCGCGAAGAAACCTGCGAGACAGTGTGATCAGCGCAGCAAAGACTAGAACTGCGTATCCAGCATAGAAAAAGTAGCTTGCTGGCGAATAGGATAGGCCGCGATAAGCCAAAAGACTGCTAAACAGCCCCGCCGGGCTGCAACCAAAATCCTGATTAAAGCTAAATTGTAATTCCACAGCTTCCACGTAATGCCGAAACAACAATGGCCATATGAAGGGTTGCGCGGCGTACAGTGCAAAGCCGCAGGCGATGGCCGCAGACGCCTTCAACCACTCCCGAGGTGCAGAGAGAGGCGCGATCAGCGCAAGGGAGAGCAGTGGCGCCTTAATAGAAGCCACAAGCAGGACTACTACATAGAAGCCGACCCACGAGCCGCGTCGCCAACCGACCAGCGCCATTGCGAACACCGCCGCATAGGACAAATAGGCGACGTTGCCACTAAGGATGCTTCCGTTGGCCAGCATACCCGGAAAGAAAACGGCAACGCCAGCCATGTAGAGCACAGCAGGGTACTCCGCTGAGGTAGCAAACGTGGCACCAACAGCAACCGCGCCTAATGCTCCTATCACGTACAGCGACCAGTACAGGCCTATACTTAGCGTGCGCGGCACGTGCCCCACCGCCTTTAGCAGTGGAAGCGTAAGTGGCGCATAGACATAGCTGTACGGCGGCGCTACCTCTATCCCTGTGCTGCCCTGCGTCACACGCTCTGCATGGTGTTGCTTCTGGATGCTGGTTGCGTCAGCGTATGGATCATGCCCGGCTTGCAAACTGTCGATTGCCTTACCATATACCCGTAGATCCCATGCAGATGAGTCATGCTGCACCCAGATGGGTACAGCGAGAGCGGCCATGAACCAAAGGATCCAAACCGTTGCGGGAACTCTAAGGATGCGCCTTTGAAGGAGACTCAGATTCAACGGACTGCCTCAACCGGCTCAATCAGCACACCCCTATCAGCAAATGATCGCGCATCGCAGCGTAGATGCTGCCTCCAAGTGACCACACTGCTCACGGACATATTCCAGACCGAACCCATCACAATGCCGGCAAATCCGGCTGCCATCCACTCCACACCCGACTGCCAGAGTGCCCGGGAAAACACCACGTTCGCCCACGCGCCGAAGCTGCATGCCGCGATGAATCGCAGCGCACCCGGCACAAGATGTCGCCCACGGAGTTTGCGGTCCCGAAAGGTGAGCATGTTGTTCAGCAGGAAGTTCTCAGCCATTGCCAGGAAGGTCGCGATACTCTGGGCAGCGACAAAACGAACGTGTAAAACATCCACCAAGAGGGTCGAGCAGAGAAGATAAGCCAGCAATCCAACACATCCCACCAAAAAGTACAGCGTGAGTTGGACGGGGATGACGTCGCCAATCAGCTTGTTCAGGATAAGAAAGAGATATTCGATGCCGGTGACGGCATCCAGCTTGCTTTCGCCGTGCGCGCGTGTTCTGAAGGTGTATCCGACCTCGGCCAGCCGCACAGGACGGTGTGCGGATGCCAGGAGATCGACCAGAATCTTGAAGCCTTCGCCGCGGAGATCATGTACCACCTCCATGAGGAAGCTGCGGCGCAGGATGAAGAAGCCGCTCATCGGATCGGAGAGCTGGCACTTGCAGACACAGCGGCTGATCTTCTGCCCGACACGGCTCAGCAGGACGCGCGAGGGGGTAAATGCACCCATGCTGCCTCCCGCTGCGTTGCGCGTTCCAATGACCAGGTCCAGGGACTCCTGCCGAAGGCGCGCGAGCATGACCGGCAGGATAGACGCATCGTGTTGCAGGTCCGCATCCATAACAGCGATCAGCGGAGCGTGCGATGCGAGCATGCCCTCAATGCAGGCGGACGACAGACCCCGTCTGCCGACACGGTGGACGAGACGGACCTGACTGTTGACACGGGCGATAGACGAGACAGTCTCAGCGGTGCCGTCGGGCGAGTCGTCGTCCACAAAGACGACCTCCCATGCGGTGCCCTGGAGGTGCTTGGCGACTTGCTCGACGACGAGCGATACATTTTCCCGCTCATTGAACGTTGGAATAACAATCGTCAGTTCAGGTGTCATCGTCCCCGTTTCGCCACGCCGCCTGACGCAAAGTATACGTGCCCACGGCACGGCAACGAGTCAGGTAGGTACCTGACCCTGCACCCGATACGACGGCGCTTCGAAACAAGACGATTACGACTGTGAACGATCCTGCACTGCTACCGGAGGAATACTCCCAGTTCGTTGGCCGCGGCGCGCAGGTAGGGCAGGAACTTCTCCTGCATCTCCATCATGGGCATGCGGGGGGCGTGGCCGCTGAGGTTTACTGTGGCGATGACCTTGCCGCTGGGCGCATAGACCGGAACGGCCATGGATCGCAGGCCGATCTCGTATTCCTGGTCGCAGACGGCATACCCGTTACGGCGGACATTGCGCAGAAGCATCTTGAGCTTCTCGACGGAGTTGACGGTGCGGGGCGTGTACGGCTTGAGTTCGACGCGCGCAAGATAGCGCTCCACTTCGTCCGGCGGCTGCGATGCGATGAGAACGCGGCCCATGCTGGTGCAGAAAGCGGGCAAACGGCTGCCGATGTGGAGGTCGACGCTCATGACGCGATGCACCTGGGTGCGGGCGATGTAGACGATCTCGTCGCCGTCGAGCGTGGCGACGGAGAAGCTCTCGTTGAGTTTATGGCTGAGGCGCTCCAGGATGGGTTGAGCAGCGCTGGAAAGGGTGTTGCTGACGGTGTAGGTGTGGCTTAACGAGAGCATCTTTGGGCGCAATGAGTAGTGCTGTCCGTCCTCCGCCCCCACATAACCCAGTTTGGAGAGGGTGTAGAGGCAGCGACGGACGGCGGCACGGCTCAGGCCTGTTTTTCCGCTGATTTGCGAGATGGTCATTTGCGGCGTGTTCTGTGTAAAGGTTTCCAGCACGGCAAGGCCGCGGGCCAGCGAGCTCATGAAGTTCGCGTCACCGGTGTAGGATTCGAGAGCCTTTGCCGGCAGCATCTTTTCCGGCGCATGTGGTGGAGGTGCGATTGCTTGCAGCATGGTGTGACCCTTTGGCGGCGAAAGCGTGCGAACATCGCGCAATTACACGATTACCGCACCACCAGTGTACGGCAGGGCACCGGTCCGGTTGCGGGTACTTCACGAGGGCTTGCGAGTCATCGTCAACCGTATGGCAAGATTTGCATCTGACTGAAGGAACGGAGATCGCATGAGTTCGCTTGACTTGCAGGTATCACTTCCGCGAGCGCTGGAAAGCGCTGTTGCAAACACCGCTGCCGCCTGGGAGTCCCAGGGGAAGCTGAACAAACTGTGGAGTAAGGATGCTTCGCTCTGGACATCCGGGGAGGGAAGCGACGACGAGTCGAAGTGGCTTGGATGGCTGGACATCGTTGAGCGGCAGCAGGCAGACCTTCCCACGTTTGCTTCGTTGCGTGCCGAGGTACAGGGCGCAGGGTTCAGCCACGCGCTGCTGCTGGGCATGGGCGGCTCGTCACTCTGTCCGGAGGTCCTGGCGTTAACGTATGGCCAGCAGCCCGGGTTTCCGAAGCTTCACATTGTGGATTCAACCGATCCGGCGCAAGTAGCCGCCGCCCGGGCGGCCGTTGATCTGAAGCGGACGGTGTGCATCGTTTCGTCCAAGTCGGGATCGACGCTGGAACCGAACATCTTGAAGGATTACTTCTTCAGCGAGATGAAGAAGGAAGTGGGAGCCGGTGCGGCCGGCAAACACTTCATTGCGATCACGGATCCTGGATCGAAGATGGAGCAGGTGGCCAAGGACGATGGCTTCTGGCACATTTTTTACGGCGATAAGACGATTGGCGGAAGGTTCTCAGCACTGTCCAACTTTGGGATCATCCCTGCCGCGGTTGCGGGTCTGGATATCCCGCGCTTCCTGGCTGAGGCGCGGCGCGGCGTGGACGCATGCCATGCCTCCGGCATTGCGAGCAATCCCGGTGCGTTGCTGGGCGTGATCCTGGGTGAGGCGCATAACGCGGGCCGGGATAAGCTTACATTCTTTACGTCGCAGCCGATTCATGACCTGGGTGCGTGGCTGGAGCAGTTGATTGCGGAGTCGACCGGGAAAATGGGCAAGGGCATCACGCCCGTGGACCGGGAGACCATCGGTTCGCCGAGCGTGTATGGACAGGACCGCGTCTTTGCATATATTCGTCTGACGACCGCTGACAACGCGGCGCAGGACCAGGCTGTGGCAGCGCTTGCTGAAGCCGGTCACCCAGTTCTGCGGTTTGATATCGACGATGTATATGAGCTGCCCGCGCTCATGTACCTGTGGGAGATTGGTGTGGCGGTTGCGGGTTCCGTGATGGGAATCAACACGTTTAACCAGCCTGACGTGGAAGCCGCCAAGATCGAGACGCGCAAGCTGACCGACGAGTATGCGCAGACCGGCAAACTCGCAGACCATGAGCCAATCCTGGAGGACGAGGGGATCAAGCTGTATGCGGATGAAAGCTACGGCCTGACGCTGAAGACCACCGCCAGCGAGCAGACGCTGATGGAATACCTCAAGGCACATCTAGCGCAGATTAATCCGCACGATTACTTTGCCACGCTGGCGTTTATCGAGATGACAGAGGCAAATGAAGCTCTGATTCAACGCTTTCGTATGATGATTCGGGATGGCAAGATGGTGGCAACATGCCTTGGTTTTGGACCCCGGTTCCTGCACTCCACCGGTCAGGATTACAAGGGTGGCCCGAACACCGGTGTATTTCTGCAGATTACGGGCGATCATGCGCAGGACCTGGCGATTCCGAACGCAAAGTACACCTTTGGCGTAGTGATCGACGCGCAGGCGGCCGGCGACCTTGCAATTCTGCAACAGCGCGGACGACGTGCGCTGCGTGTGCACCTGGGCGCTGATATCAAGGCGGGCCTGACGAAGCTGGGGATAGCGATTACGACCGCACTTGCCTAAGGCGTACGCGGAATGGCAGCGAGAACCTCGTCCGGTTCGGGGCGCACACGGAAGTCGGCGTGCGCCTCAGCGTAGGTGATGATTCCGTCCTGTCCGATGACAAAGGTTGCAGGCAGCGGCAACCTGGACGGGGAGCTCTGTCGTTTCGCCATCACGTTACCTCCACCATTGATGAACGGCAAGTTCACCAGGATGGAATGGTAGTAGCCTTCCGTCGCCGGGCTAAGTTCATATGCGATACCGAATTGTTCAGCCAAAACACAGTTCTCATCCCGCAGTACGGGGAAGGGGAGGTGATGCTGCTGGACCATAAAGTCGCCCTGACGAAGGGTTTGCGGTGAGATCGCGACAAAGAGCGCGCCTCGTTGACGCACGCGAGGGTAGAGGTCTCGCCAGGCCTCCAGCTCTGTGACACAATAAGGGTCCCATCGACCGCGGAAGAAGTTGGCGATGACTGGACCGAGCGCGAGCAGGTCAGAAGAGCTCACGGTCCTGCCGCTGGTCGCATCGTGCAGGGCAAAGCTGGGCATGACCGCTCCGGGACGCAGCACGCCGTCTTCGATCCCGGTAACGAACAGGTCAGAGATCACCTGCTCACTTACGGCGAGCCGCTCCGGCTGCACAAGATGACGCGTATTTTGCGTGATCTCGTCCAACCTCTCCTGGAGCTTCATGCGATTGATTGTCTCATCTTCAACATGGCGCAGGGGGTGAGGTGTTCGCCTGGAGCGAATGTTTAACGTGGACGGATTTCGCCGACACCACCGGGGTTGGCGGATTTGTCGGGTGGGTGGGCTTTGAAGTAGGCCTGCTCGGCTGGAATCATTTCGCCGACCTCGGCTTTCACGTCCTGCACGGCCTCAAGCGCGAGTTTGCGAGTGAGGGAGTAACTTTCGTCTTCGGGAGGCTGTTTCAGGACCGACTCCCAGCGAAGGAGAGCGTCCTGGAGCTTCGGGAGAGGCTTGCGCAGGTCGCGGTGCCCGTGATCATACTCTTCCAGGTTGTCCTGCAACTCGTCGGTCAGCCCGGCAATCTGATCCATGCTGTCGCGGATATCTTCGCGGCGGCCCTGCGCGCGCTCGACCTCCACAATGTCCGGGATGCGCTTGACACGGGTGTGAATTAAAGTCTGATAAACCAGGATTCGCTCGGCGGGGTACGCGGCGGCGTCGCGGATTTGTTCTTCTTCCATTTCAGAAAGTGCGGTGGAGTGTCGCTGACACAGCCCCGACGCGAACACGCACGCAAGCAGACCGACCGCCAGGACGCTGCGCACGCGTTAGTGCTCGAAGACGGCGGTCAGGAGGGCGGTTTGTACATGATCCAGCCGTGCCACGGCGGTCTGCACGGACGGTTTCATGTCGCCCGCGCTGCGTGCCAGATCTGTCAGCCGGCGGTGTGTCGTGTGCAGCAGCATTTCGGTTTTCTTCAGGTTCCGCGTGTCGCGTTGCAGGCCGGCTTCAATCCGCGCGGTGCATGCTTCCAAACGATGCAGCGTTGCTTCGGCTTTTTCCCATTCGCCTTCAGTAATCTGCTTGACGGCGAGCAGGCTGATCTTGTCTGTCAAGTCAGCGTAGAGCTGCACCTGCTCGCGTGGCGTGGCCTGTTGGGCGCGCAACTCCAGAAGGGTGATGCTGGCCTCGTCCACGAGGATGACGGGTGCGGCGGCATGGGCGGAGCTAACCGCGCAAAGTGTGAGCGCCCCATATAAGGTGGCAGTTCCGATGAAGAAACGGACGTGCGATACGGCGGCGTACTGCATGATGTCACCTCCCGAAGTCTTCGCGATGACGTACCGGGTTACTTGCTGCGGTCAAGGATGTGCAGCCGTTGGCGGGCTTGCCACTCCTGATCGGGGAACCTGCCGCCCGCCTGCTCGATGAAGAGACGGTACTGCTCTGCGGCTTGCTTTGTGTGATGGAGCCTATCATGCGCGGTGGCTGCAAGGAAAGTGTACGGGGCGGTGGCTGGCGCGAGCTGTTCTCTTTTTGACAGAGCCTCCAGGACGGTCGCCGGTTCGCCGTTCTTTGATGCGGCAAAAGCCAGCATCCCGGCGGCATTTGCGCGCAGGTCCCTGCTGACTGCGTCGCCGGTTTTGGATAGCACGCGCAGCAGAATTGGCTCCGCTTCCGCGGAACGCTGCTGGCGAATCAGGCAGTCGGCCCAGTCCACCTGGAGATGCGCATCCTCTGGATGGTCTTTCAGGAGTGCTTCGTAGATGGGGTTTGCTTTGGACGGCGTGCCGCCCGTCACATACGCGGTCGCCAGCAGACGTGCGAGCGGGGCATCGTCCGGACGTGCTGCATGCAACTGCTCCAGCATGGGCAAGGCTTCCGTGGTCTTGCCAAGGAGCAGTTCCTGCGATGCAAATTCGGCCAGCAGTTCGCGGCTTTCCGGGTGTGCTTTGCGCGCGGGCTCCAACGCCGCTTCGGCTTCGGTGTATTTCTTCTCGCGAGACAGCAGTCGGGCATAGCCCAATGCGACTTCCGGGTCTGCCGGGGCCATCTGCTGCGCGTGCGCGTAGGCCTTTTCGGCCGCCGCATCATCGTGCAATGTATCGGCTATCTCCGCTGCCAAAGCTGCGTCTTCCGGCGTTTCGGGGGAGCGCTTCAGGCCTTCAAGGAGTTCGTCCCGGGCCTGCTCCGGCTTCGTTTCCAGGTCGATCTGCGCCAGTGCACGGTACGCGCGTGCGAGCAACTCCGGATGCGCGCCGGGGATTTTCACCGCTGCGGCGAGTTGCTCTTCGGCTCCGGTGCGATCGGTGCCGCGTGCCAGCAAAAGGCCGAGGGAGACACGTGCCGAAGCGTCGTTGGGGTTGAATGCCAACGCTGCCCGGTAGGCCTCCTGTGCCTCCGCATCGTGGCCGAGAGCATCCTGCGCAAAACCGAGATCGTAGAAGATGTGCTCGTTCTTCTGCGTGCTGGTAGCGAGCGGTTGCAAGTCAGCGACAGCTTCGGCGTACTTGCCTGCGCTGATTGCGTCCTCGGCCTTTTGGAGTGCCGCGGTTTCAGCGGAAGGCGCGGCCTGCCGTTCAGTGCCCGGTACGGAGGAACTGGTACCCGGCGGCAACTGCATCTGTGCTGACGAGAGCATGCAACCCACGACAGCGAGCGTTAAGGCCAAACCCGCGGGTCTCAACAGGAAGGCCTGCCTCCTAGGCCTTCGGCCTAGGCTGTGATGGTGCGGACCTTCGGCCCTAAGAACATACATCCTGTAGAAAGGCGACAGCAGTTGCAGCGGGTGCGCCACAAGCTGACCTGGACATCTCGAAGGGTCTCGTGGCGATCTGGCGTTGCGTGATGCCGGGTCCCCCACATCTCGCCTTTGAGATGTGGGATTTTGTACAGCGTCTCCACTCTGCACCCTCACGAGAGTGCCGCTGCCAGCACAGGGCGCAGCCACTGGCCGGTGTATGACTGCGGCACGCGGGCGATCTCTTCCGGCGTGCCCACGGCGACGACTTGGCCACCGCCGGAACCGCCCTCCGGGCCCATGTCGATGACCCAGTCCGCCGACTTGATCACGTCCATGTTGTGCTCGATGACGAGGAGCGAGCCGCCGCCATCGATGAGCTTACGAAAGGCCTGCAGGAGCGTGGCGACGTCTGCAAAGTGGAGGCCGGTCGTTGGCTCATCCAGGATGTAGAGCACGCGGCTGGCTGCCTTGGTTGCCGTGCTGCTGCGTGGGCCGCTGCCGCGAATGCTGGCAAGATGGGAGGCCAGCTTGACGCGCTGTGCCTCGCCGCCGCTGAGCGTGGTGGCGGACTGGCCCAGGCGCACGTAGCCGAGGCCAACTTCGTCGAGAACCTGCAGTCGTTCCACGATCTTTAGGTTGCCGGCAAAGTAGTGCACAGCATCTTTCACCGTCATATTCAGCACGTCGTAAATGTTGCGGTTCTTGTACTTCACGTCCAGGATGCCGGGCTTGTAGCGCGTGCCGTTGCACTCCTCGCAGGGCAGTTCAATGTCGGCGAGGAACTGCATTTCAACGGTCACTGTGCCATCGCCTTCGCACACGTCGCAACGGCCGCCCGGCACGTTGAAGCTGAATGAACCAGCGGTATAGCTCTTGCGCTTGGCGTCCGGCTGCGCAGCAAAGAGCTCGCGGATTGCGTCGAACGCCTTGATGTACGTGACGGGGTTGGAGCGTGGCGTGCGGCCGATAGGGGATTGGTCTACCAGCACGACTTCACGCAGAAAATGAGTTCCATGCAATTCGCGGTAGAGCTGCGTAACATCACTGCTGGCACCCTCCACGCCTAGCGCATGTTGAAGCGCGCGATACAGCACCTGATGCACAATCGTTGACTTGCCAGATCCGCTGACACCAGTGACAACGGTTAACATGCCTAACGGAATCTCGAGGTCCACGCCGCGCAGATTGTGAATGCGCGCACCTTTAAGGGTCAACGCCTCACGCGTTGGTTCCCGGCGGTCCATCGGCACCGGGATACGCGTGCGGCCGGAAAGGTAGCGGCCCGTGATGGAATCGTTATCGTTCTTAACTTCTTCAACAGTGCCGCTGGCCAGCAGCTTGCCACCAAGCTCACCCGCACCGGGACCTAAATCAATCAACCGGTCCGCCGCCAGGATCACATCTGGATCATGCTCTACGACCAGGATGGTGTTGCCCAGATCGCGCAGATCGTGCATGATGCGCACCAGCTTCGCCGTGTCGCGCGAGTGCAGCCCTATGGACGGTTCGTCCAAGACGTACAGCGCCCCTACCAGCCGTGAGCCTAGCGACGTAGCGAGCTGAATGCGCTGCGACTCGCCGCCGCTCAGCGTGGATGAGTGCCGGTCCAACGTCAGGTACTCCAAGCCCACCTGCTCCAGGAAGCCGATGCGCTGGCGCACCTCTTCCAGGATTTTGCCTGCGATCTCCATCTGCGCGGGTGACAAGTGCAGCGCGTCGAAGAACTGCCGCGCCGCCGTAATTGTCATGCCTGCTGCTTCGCAAATGTTGCGTTCGTTCAGCAGCACCGCGCGTGCCTCCGCCCGCAGCCGCTGCCCGCGGCAGTCCGGGCAGGGAGCGTAGCCGCGATACTTGGCCAGGAAGACGCGCACATGCAGCTTGTACTTCTTCTCATCCAGCGAACGGAAGAAGCGACGAATGCCCATGAAACTGCTGTCACCATCCCACAGCAGGTTCTGCTGCGCGGGTGTCAGGTCATACCACGAGGTCTTCAGCGGGATGCCATGCGCCTGCGCAAAGCGCTTCATCTCGCCGTGATGCGCGCGGTATTTCGGCTTGGTCCATGGGTCGATGGCACCGTCGTCCAGCGATTTGGCCTTGTCCGCGATAATCAGGTCTGGGTCGAAATCGATGGTGTTGCCAAAGCCCTGGCAGCGCGGACACGCGCCGTACGGGTTGTTGAAGCTGAACAGGCGCGGCTCCGGGTCGCGATACGCACGGTGGCAGTTGGTGCACTCAAACGCGGCGGAGAAGCGCAGCCTCTGTGGCTCGCTCGCGTCGCGTGGCACGGTCAGGAAGACGATCTCGCCGCTCTCGCGGTAGCCGGTTTCGATAGCGTCCACGATGCGCGAGCGCACCTCCGCGCTGACGCTTAGGCGGTCCGCCAGAACATAGATGGGCTCCGAAAAGTTTAGTTTGAGGAGAGACTCTGGCGTGGAGAACTCCACGATGCTGCCGTTCTGAAAGAGCCGGTTGAAGCCACGCCGCCGCAGCTCGATCAGCCGCTCACGCATCGGCTCGGATGGGTCGGTGATCTTTGGTTCTTCGGTTTGCGGGAGTTTCTGATTGCTGAGTTTCTTCGGTTTCGCGGCCTTCGTGGCTAAAGGTTTGGCGGCCTCGTCCGGCGGCAGCGCGAACTCCTGCATGGGTTCGAAGGTGATGGGGCGGCGCTCGATGGGAAAGAGCGCGTACAGGCGCGTTCCTTCTTCTAAAGCGAGAATGCTGGTGGCGATCTCGTCCACGGTATCGCGCTTCACGATGCCGCCGCAGTGCAGGCACGTGACGGTGCCGCAGCGCGCGTAGAGCAGGCGCATGTAGTCGTAGATTTCCGTCGCGGTAGCCACCGTGGAGCGCGGGTTGCGCGTCTGGTTTTTCTGCTTGATGGCAATGGCCGGGGCCAGGCCGTCCATGTGGTCCACGTCGGGCTTTTCTATGCGTTCCAGGAACTGCCGCGCGTAGGCCGAGAGTGACTCGACATACCGCCGCTGCCCTTCCGCGTAGACCGTGTCAAAGGCCAGTGAACTTTTGCCTGAACCGGAAACGCCGCTTACCACCGTCATCTTGTTATGCGGAATGTCGATGTCGATGTTTTTCAGGTTGTGCGTGCGCGCGCCGCGAATGATGATGTTCTCGTTGGGCGACACACCGTCCACTTTGTCACCCGTGCCACTGTGCTTGTCATCCCGCAGCCCACTTAAGTTGTCATCCCGCAGCGAAGCGGAGGGATCTGCATCTGTGCCCTCTAGCTCAGCTTCGACGTCATCCTGAGCGGAGCGCAGCGGAGTCGAAGGACCTGCTGTCCTCTGTGCAGCAGAAGCGTTTGAACCGGGCATCTCGACTTCAAGCACCGCGAACCTCTTCGGGCGGGTGCCCCATATCTCGAAGAGAGGCAGGATCAGAAGCTGCATTACCCTGTGCGTCACGCCGTGGAAGAAGCATCTCGATCAAGAGCAGCACCGCGCCGACGGAGATCGCGCTATCGGCCACGTTGAAGTCCGGCCAGTGATAGCCCACGATGTGTACTTCAAGGAAGTCCACGACGTAGTGAAGCACGGCGCGGTCATAGAGGTTGCCGATGGCTCCGCCCAGTACCAGCGCGAAGCCGATGCCCGCCAGCGACCATGTGCGGCCGTAACGCCACAGCATGGCCAGCACCACGCAGACGGCGATGACCGAGAAGGCGATGAGGCCAACGCGCACCGCCATGGGCGAGGCAGACTCCGCAAACATGGAGAACGCCGCGCCTGTGTTCAGCACATGCGTGATGCGGAAGATGTGCGGGATGACCGTGATGGCCGACCCCATGGCAATCTTCTTTGCGACGACGATCTTGGAGATGCGGTCCAGCACGATGACGAGCAGGGCGATGACGAGCAGCCATGGGCGCGCGTCGCGCTGCGGTCTGCTTTCGGTGTGAAGAACAGCGCTCACGCTGCTTTCTCCTCTCCATCATTAAAAGCAGGAAAGCCGATTCTCTCTAGAGCATCTGCGCACCTTCCACATACTGTGGGCCAACGGTAGTCTGTACCAACGTCTTCGAGCTGACGCCAGCAGCGCTCGCACTTCTTGCTAGGCGCTTTTAGAAGGTGAATAAGTAGTGAGGAAGGTTCTTGGGAGTAAATCAGAGTTACATCGGAAACCCCGAATATCTCTGCCAAGCTGCTTTGGTAACGAGCTGCCGCCGTAGCTACTGAATCGCCGTTTAAGTCTGTCGGCAATGACAAGTAAATCTCAGCTTCTGTTGCTTTTCCAATCTCTTTAGAAGAACGCGCCTCTTCCAAGACTCCCAGAACGTCCGACCGTAGTGACATAAGAGAGTTTAAGCCTTGGAGAATAGTGATATCTGCATGACCGGGAACTAGAACGGGTTCGGCTGCGGTGGAGCTACTGCCGTGTGTCGCGCTTTCAGCGCTCAGGAACGAATGTTGCCGACTACCTGGGCCTTCGGCCCGGGCTGTTATGTCGCGGGCCTTCGGCCCTGAACTGCTTCTTGCCGCGAATTGCGCCGAGATTGTAGGTGCTGGAAATTGAGCGATATGCACGCTGGTCTCACGCCCTTCTACCTTCGGCATGTAGCTCCAGACTTCATCCGCTGTAAACGAGAGGATCGGGGCGACGAGGCGCACGAGGGCTTCGGTGATCTTCCAGAGTGCGGTTTGGGCGCTGAGGCGACGTGTGTCCTTGGGGGCCAGCGTGTACAGCCGGTCCTTTAGCACGTCAAGGTAGAAGGCGCTCAGTTCGGAGTTGCAAAACTCGTTGAGCGCGTGGAAGACGCGGTGGAACTCAAACGCTTCGTACGCCTTCCTAACCTTTTCGACAAGCTCGGCGGTGCGGGCCAGCATGTACTGGTCCAGCGGCTCCAGCCCGTCCCACGGCTGTTCATCCTTGGCAGGCTCGAAGCCGTCGAGGTTGGCCAGCAGGAAGCGGAAGGTGTTGCGCAGTTTGCGGTAGATTTCTTCTGCCAGGCGCTTCATCAGCGGCACGGAGGCGATCACGTCTTCGCGAAAATCCACCGACGCCACCCACAGGCGCACGATGTCGCCGCCGAGTTCGTCCATCACCTTGACCGGATCGACGCCGTTGCCCAGCGACTTGGAGAAGGCGCGGCGCTGCTCGTCCAGCGTCCAGCCGGAGGTGGCGACGTAGCGGTACGGTGCTTCGTCGCGGATGCCCACGGCGGACAGCAGCGACGAGTGGAACCAGCCGCGATGCTGGTCGCCGCCCTCGGTGTACATGTCGGCGGGGAAGCGCAGCTCCGGCTCCGCCTCCAGCACCGCGTGCCAGCTTGCGCCGCTCTCAAACCACACGTCGAGGATGTCCATCTCTTTGCGAAAATCATCGACGGCACCGCACGAGGCGCATACGGTGCCTTTAGGTTGCAATTCCTCGGCAGAGTACCGGTACCATGCGTCGGCGCTCTCGGTGCGGAAGCGATCAACGATGCTGCGGTTGATGGCGGGATCGGTTAGCGGCGCGTGGCACTTCTGGCAGAGGAAGACCGCGATGGGCACGCCCCAGATGCGCTGGCGGCTGATGCACCAGTCCGGGCGCGTGGCGATCATGTTGCTGATGCGCTCCTGCCCCCACGCCGGATCCCACGTGACCTTGGTGATCTCGTCCAGGGCGCGTTCGCGGAAGGTTTGGCCGTCCGGCATGGGCGTTTCCATGCCGATGAACCACTGCTCTGTGGCGCGATAGATGACGGGGCGGTGGCAGCGCCAGCAGTGCGGATAGCTGTGGTGGATTTCGCCCTGCGCCATCAGCGCACCGCGCTCTTTCAGCAGATCGATGATGGGCACGTTGGCTTTGTGAACGTTGAGGTTGTCGTACTCCGGCAGGCCGTTGCGCAGGCGGCCTGCCTCGTCCACGTCGCAGACCTGGCTGAGAGCGTATTTGCGGCCTGTTGCGAAGTCGTCGGGGCCGTGCGCGGGCGCGGTATGGACACCGCCGGTACCCTGCTCGGCGGTGACGTAATCAGCCATGACGCCTAGGATTCCGCGCGGCAGAAACGGGTGTGCGAAGGTTGCGTGCTCCAGCCTTTGCCCGAGGAACTCCGCGACGATGTCATGCGCGGGCAGGGCGGCGCTCGCCTGTAAGGAGGGCAGCAGGCCCTTGGCGACGATATAGATGTTGCCCTGTCCCCACGTCGCGCTGTCTTCCACGATGCGGATGGCGACGTAGTCGAACTCGGGGTGATAGGCAATGGCCAGCGATGCGGGGAGGGTCCATGGCGTCGTCGTCCAGATGAGGCCGAAGACGGGCAGACCGGCCAGCGCTGGATCGATGCTCTCCGCAGGCGAGGTCAGGGCATACCGCACATAGACTGACGGCGAGGTGTGCATCTCGTACTCGACCTCAGCCTCGGCCAGCGCGGTTTTGTCGTGCATGCACCAGTAGACTGGGCGCAGGCCCTTGTAGACGAAGCCCTTCTCGTAGAACGCGTAGAACGTCTCCAGGATGCGTGCTTCGTACTCGTGGCTCATGGTCAGGTAGGGGTTGTCCCAGCGGCCCAGCACACCCATGCGGACGAACTGCGAGCGCTGCAGATCGACGTACTTGCTTGCATAGTCGCGGCACTGCTGGCGGACGGTCAGTGCATCCATCTCCAGCTTTTTGCGGCCCAGTTGTTCATCCACCTTGATTTCGATAGGCAGGCCGTGGCAATCCCAGCCGGGGACGTAGGGCGCGTCGAATCCCGCCATGGTCTTGGACTTGACGATAAAGTCCTTGATGCACTTGTTCAGCGCATGACCGAGGTGGATGGCACCGTTGGCGTACGGTGGGCCATCATGCAGGATGTACTTGGGCGCGCCCTCGCGTGCCTTGCGAATCTGGCCGTAGAGGTCCATCTCCTGCCACGCCTTGAGGCGCGCGGGCTCGTTCCCCGGCAGGTTTGCCTTCATGGGGAAGGCGGTCCTCGGTAGGTTCAGCGTATCTTTCAGCTGGCGCGTTTTGTTCAGTCCGTTGTTCGATCCGTCCTGCGGGGCGTTGTCCATCCAGGTTCCTCGTTCGTGGGGCAGCCGCGCGTTCATCCAAAACGCACGCGAACTCTCCCAAATACCCATTGTAGCGGCGCTGAAGTCTCGTGTTACTTCCGGTCCTGCTGCTGCGTCAAACCATCAGGTTCACGGCGGGCGCAGCCGTATGCCTCAGCTTTCGCTAGAATGAGTGTTGGGCGCCAGTACTTCAAACAGCTGTGCCGCTGCTGCTTCAGACCCGGCCACGGAGCCGGGCGGACATTTTGAAGTCCAAGCGGCAAGAGGCAAATTAGAACCACACGCCGCGCTAAAGCGGCGGACGAGATCCGAGGCAATGGCGAACACAACTCTAGAGCGTGTTGTAAGCAGTGAAGGTCCGCAGTTGGGTCAACCCGAGGAGTTGCAGGGCACCAATCCCTTCTCCTCCATGGTGCAGAGCTTCCGTGACGTTTTCTTTCCGGAGAAGCTGCCGCCCCTTGTGCTGGAATCGCAACCCATTGCGGTGGCAGACCCCATGGCGGTCAAGCGCGATCCAAAAACGGTGGCGAGTGCCGTGGTGGTGCATGCGCTGCTGTTTCTGCTGATCTTCTGGGCCAGTTCGCGAGTGATCAAGAAGGTGATTGCAAAGCAGCCTGAGCTCAAGGTGGTGACGTTTGACGCGCCGCCGCCACCAGCGCCGGTCATGAAGATTCCCGCGCCCAAGGCGATGGGCGGCGGTGGAGGCGCGCATGACATTGCGCCGGTGACGCAGGGGCGCATTCCGAAGTTTTCACCAACGCCGATTGTTCCGCCGTCCAATCCCCCAAAGATCGAGCCGAAGCTGACGGTGGACCCTGCCATCAACGTGCAGACCAATCTGAAGATGACCAACAACAATATGCCGAATCTCGGTATGCCGAATGCGCCGAACGTAGGTGTGAACTCGCTGGGCAACGGCAGTGGCGGTGGCCTTGGCAACGGACGTGGCAATGGCCTGGGGAACGGCTCAGGCGGTAACTATGGTGGTGGCGCGTACCAGATTGGTGGGGATGTTTCCGCACCACAGTTGATCTACCAGGTGGATCCGGAGTTTAGCGAAGAAGCGCGCAAGGCCAAGTTTCAGGGCGAGGTGCTGGTGCACCTCATCGTGGATGCAACCGGTAGGCCGACACAGGTTCGAGTGATACGGCCGGTTGGTATGGGTTTGGATGAGAAGGCACGCGAGGCTGTGGCGCAGTACAAGTTTCGTCCCGCGAAGAAGGGTGGACAGGCAGTTCCGGTGGAGCTGAATGTTGCGGTGAACTTCCAGATTTTTTAGTTGATGGAGTGGATGCAGCGGTCTGAAGCGTCGCTATCCTGTACTCACCCGTCGGCCCGTCTTAGTTCCGCAACGATGGGGCATCCGCAATGGGAAGTGTGAAGGTGAAGACTGAACCTTGTCCCAGTTGGCTTGTGACGGCGAGTGTGCCTCCATGCGCCTCCACGATGGCTTTGCTGATGGCGAGTCCCATACCGGTGCCAGTGACCTGGCCGGCCTGGGTGCGGGCGCGATAAAAGCGGTCAAAGATGAGCGCCTGCTCACTGGAGTCGATGCCGAAGCCACGGTCGGCTACGCTGACGGACCCCTGCTCCCGTTGCTGCTGTGCTGATACGAAGATGGGTGTTTCTGGCAGAGAGTACTTGGCCGCATTTTCCAGCAGATTGCAAAGCACCTTGTGGATGAACTCAGGATCGGCGCTGACCCGGGGCAGCGCGGGTACGGTGACCGTAAGAGGATGGCGCAGCAGCACATTGGAGCAAGTCTCCGTTGCTTCGTCTACCACGGAGCGAACGTCCACGGGCTGGAAGCGCATATGCACCTGCTGTGAATCAAGTTGTGCCATTTCCGTTGCGCGGGAGACCAGCAGGTTGAGGCGGTCGCTTTCTTCATCGATCACCTGCAGCAGTTCTGCACGTGCATCCGGCGGCATGGTGGGCGTGGCAATCATCGCGGAGGCGGCTCCCTTGATCGAGGTGAGCGGGGTGCGGAGTTCGTGCGTGATGGAATCCGTGATGAGGGTGCGGAGGCGTTCGCCTTCCTTGGTGGCCTCGTTTCTGGCCAGGGTTTCCAGCGCCTGGGCGCGGTCAAGGGCGATGGAGACAAGGCCGCCGATGGTTTGCAGGCTTCGCCGGGAGAGAGCGACGCCACGCATGGTGAGCAGGCCACGCGGACGCGCTCCGGCCATGAGAGGGATGCGGACTTCTCCAGGTTGTGACTCATCCACCTCACGCAGGCTGAGCGAGAGTTGGCGCAGATGCGGAAGCTCAACGGTGGACCAGGTAGCCGAGCCGTGTTGAAAGAGGCGGTCCTCGTCAACCAGGTACAGCACGGTGGACGATGCACCGGTAGAGCGATTGACGAGCATCGGCAGAGCATTGATGAGATTGCCAACATCGTCCAGCTGGAGTAGCTCGCGGCTGAGTTGGAAGCTAAACTCAACTTCGCGTTCTCGGGCGCGGGCCTCATCGGCCTCGTCACGCGCGCGCTGGGAAAGCCGGCTGCCGACGATGGCCGTGGAGAGAAAGGCGAACAGTGCCAGCCAGTTTTGCGGGTCGGAGATGACAATGGTGCCAATCGGCGGAAGGAAGTAGTAATTGTAGGC
>CAXUHI010000007.1:0-162915 GCA_964251045.1 uncultured Terriglobus sp.
GAGCCTTGCCCGGTACCTCCCGGAGAACGGTGTCCGCGTGGATGTGCTGACGGCACGCAACGCCCCTGCGGTCATACGCGATGAGAAGCTGCTGGAGCAACTGCCGCCTTCTGTGACGATCCACCGCACGTGGACGCTGGATCTGCCGTTTGCATTGCGTAAGGCGATTAAGAAGTTGCTGAACCGTGACCGTGCGGAGCGGCCTCCCGTTGCTGCTGCGGCGGCACCGGTGAAGGCAGGTGTTCCTTCAAAGCCGAACCCCGTGCGGGCGTTGCTGGCAAACCTGTTGCTGCCGGATCCGCAGATCGGCTGGTTGCCCTTCGCGTCGCGGGCGGCGGCACGGATCGTACGGCAGCGGCAGATTGATGCGGTGGTCATCACGGTGCCGCCGTTCTCCAGCGTGAAGCTCGCGAAGTACCTGCGCAGGAAGTTTCCTACACTAACCATCGTGGTGGATTTCCGTGATGAATGGTTGAACACCACGTTGCAACTGGTCAGCCTGAATGCGAATACCCGGGCGCGGGAGGTCGCGGAGCGTTGCGAACGGGACGCGGTTGAAGCCGCGACTGCCGTGGTTGCCGTTACAGAGGCAGCGCGGCGAGTGATTGCTGCCCGGTATCCGGAGCAGCCACCCGGCACGTTTGTCAGCATCTCGAATGGCTACGACGGGGCTGTGCCGACGGCTGCCATGCGCGCTGACGCAGTGCGTTCAGCGGGCGCGCCCATCATGATCACCTACATGGGTTCCATCTATGGATCGACCGATCCGGGAACGTTTGTGGAGGCCGTGCTTGGCTTGCCGGATGTCCTGCGCAAGCGGCTGCGTGTGCGTTTCGTGGGGCATTTCGAGCGTCCTGTGTACCGCGAAAGCGTTCTACGCCTTGGCGAGACCGTGGAACTGATTGGCTTCATGCCGCAGGCGGAGGCGTTGCGCCTGCTGGATGCGACGGACTATGTACTGCTGATCTCCCACGACCCGGTAAACGTGTCCGCCAAGTTGTACGATTACCTGCGCTCCGGCAAGCCGGTGCTTGCCGCCGTGCACCCCGACGGCGATGTGCGCCGCCGGTTGGAGGAGACACGCGCAGGCGGGTGGGCCGATGTCAACGATGTGGACGCCATTCGCTCCATGCTGGCGCGGGTCATTGATAACGGTGCCGTGGATTTCGATCCAGACTACGAAGCCATTGCGCGGTATCACCGCAAGCCTCTGGCTGCGCAGTATGCGGATCTGCTGAAACGTCAGCGCGCTGATGCTCTTGGACTACCCGCATGAGAGTCGCTGTCGTGACGCAGTACTTCCCGACGTCGGCGGCACCGTGGGCCGGGCACTCCGCGTATCAGACGCTCAGGCACCTGGCGCGGTGCTGTGAGTTGAAGGTGTTCTATCCGGAAGCCGTGTACCCGAAGCTGGTGCGGCCCAGGACGGGAGGCAAGGTCATCGACCGCACGTGGCAGCCAGATGAAGTGTCAGCGGAGTACATTCCGTATCCGGTGCTGCCCGTGGTGTCGCGGCCTTTGAATGGTGGCATGATCTTTCGGCGGCTTCTGCCGCATGTGCGTGCTTGGAAGCCGGACGTGATCCTGAACTATGTGGTCTACCCCGACGGCTATGCGGCCGTGCGCATGGGCGAGGTGCTTGGCGTTCCCGTGGTCCTGACGGCCATTGGTTCGGATCTTAACCGCATACCCGATGCGTTCTGCAAACGGCTGACACGCGCCGCGCTGCAACGGGCAACGTTTACCACCACCGTCAGCGAAGACCTATTGCGCACGGCACGTGGGCTGGGTGCGGATGCTGCGCGGAGTGCCGCGATTCTAAATGGTTGCGACACGGCGGTCTTCCGTCCGCGTGACCGCCGGGAGGCACGTGCCGCACTGGATGTTCCACATCATGCAGAGGTGGTGCTGTATGCGGGGCGGCTTGACGTACGCAAGGGGCTGCGTGAGCTGATCGAGGCGGTAGCTGAGCTGCGCATGAAGCATCCGGCGCTACTGTGCTATCTGCTGGGAGACGGACCGGACAAGCCCGTGCTGCAACAGGCAATCGAGCGGCAAGGATTGCAGGATGTTGTGCGGTTTGTACCGGCTGCGCCAACCGCCATGGTGGCGCAGTGGATGGCTGCGTGTGACCTGTTTACGTTGCCGAGTTACAAAGAAGGTTGCCCCAATGTGGTGCTGGAGGCGCTGGCCTCCGGACGACCGGTGGTGGCGGCGCATGTTGGCGGCATCCCGGAACTGATGGACGAGCGCAGCGGCGCTCTGGTTCCCCCGCAAGATGGCGCCGCGCTGGAGAGAGCGCTTGAAGCTACGCTGTCCCGAACGTGGTTCGCGGACGAGATTGCCGGGCAACATCACCGTAACTGGGCAGATGTCAGCGCGGACCTGATGCGGACGCTGGAGAGTGTCACGTGTGCCTTGCCGCGTCGCGTGGCGTGATGCTACTTGCCACGCATGGCTGCGGGCCTTGCACCGCGTTGTGTGATCGTAGCGGTGCGCAAGGCGTGCAGCAGTTGTGAGTCGTCCGTGTCGCCGCTGAGTTCCCAGATCATCATGCCGCCCAGACCACGGCTGCGGGCGAACTCTGCCTTTGCGCCCAACGAAATGGGATCTTCGAAGGTGAGGAAGTTGTCACCGTCGTAGATCCACGGGGCCTGCGAGGCGGAATCGCGGTAGAGTTGCGCTCCTGGTCCGCTGGCCAGCAAGGTCGTGGCGGTGGATTGGTTCAGGTTGCCGCGTACGGGATCGCCATGGCTGTAGAGACCGTTATTGGGTCCGGGAGTCACGTGGTGCCACTGGTAGGCATAAAAGGGAAGTCCAAGGAGAAGTTGTTGGGGTGGTACGCCTGCCGCGATGTAGGCGTCGATGACGGTCTGCACCGTCTCTGCCTGTGGATTGTCCGAGCGCAGCGGCGCGACGAAGCCGGTGTCGTGACTCCACGGGCCCTGAAAGTCATAGGTCATCACGCCAATCTGGTCGACGCATGTGGCCACATGCTTCCAATCGATGGGATCGATGTTCTGGTGTGACGCGCCGGAAGCGATGGAAAGCGTGTAGCGGTGTTCGGTGCCAGCGCGTCTGGGTGCAGGCTCCAGCGCATCCATTTGGCGCCGGAACTCACTCATGAGCGCGTAGAAGTCATCGGCGTGCGCGGCGTCAGGGTATTCCCAATCCACATCGAAGCCATCGAAAAGGTGGGTCGCTTCGACGCCGGGTGCGATGTGACCTTCTAGAAATCGTGCGACGCAGGAGTGCACGAAGGCGGCGCGGTTCTCTGGCTTTGCTGCCTCCTCGAAGAGCGAGCGCTTGCCCTCCAGCGAGATGAGGATGCGCAGCTTGGGATAGCGCTTGCGCAGGAGCTGCAGTTGGTGGAAGTTGCCTTTGAGCGGGGCGTCTGGCGCATCTGCGATGCCGTCAATCGAGTCCTCGGCTTTGAAGGCGAAGTTCAGGTCTGCGTTTGAGTCGGCGACAATGCAGGCGTTGTCCTTGATGTTGCCCTGCGCGTAGTCGATCTGCGTGAGCGATTGCATGGCACCGCTGCGGATGAGATCGACAGGGACATAGCGGCGTTCGTAGATACCCCACTGCGGAAAGTAGCCGACGATAGCTTCGCGCTGTGCGGCTTCCGGCTGTCCCGAGACGCGCGTTGCCTGCGGGGACGCATGAGGGACCAACAAGACAAGCGCAGAAAGGAGAGCAAGGAGCAGGGGCATCTCTGCGTTAGACGCCAAGCAGCCGGTGCGGGACTGAAAAGCATGGCAGAACAGCACGATGCGATGAACGGATTCGCGCTACAGTGAATGCATCATGAACAGGCGAACTCTTCTGCAGACCTGCGCGGTAGCTGGTGTGGCGCATACTTACTTCCCGGAGCACTTGCGGCGCTGGCGATGCAAGCCGCTGGACAACATACGTCGCAGGCGGACGGCCACGCGCCCGTTATCGACAGCTTTCCCGCGATTACGCCGGAGATGCTGGATGCTGCTGCGGCCATTGCAGGCATCACGCTGACGGCTGAGCAGAAGACCATGATGCTGGAGGGTGTCGTCGCGCAGCGCAAAGGTTTGCAGGCGATTCGCGACCTGCACATGCCGAACCCGGTTGCGCCGGCCATGGTGTTCAACCCCATGCCTGTTGGCTACACGCTCCCGAGCCATGCGGTCGCTCAGGATCGGGCGTCACGCTCCAAGGGTGCGCTTGCATCGCTGCCTGACGTTCGTGGGTTGGCCGACAACGAGGAGACGCTGGCGTTCGCAACGATCGCCCAGTTACATACGCTGCTGACACAGAAGAAGGTTACGTCTGTCGAACTGACCAAGATGTATCTGGCGCGCATGCGGCGGCTTGATCCGAAGCTGCACCTCCTGATTACCGCGCTGGATGAGCGTGCTCTGGCGCAGGCGGCGCAGGCAGACAAGGAGATTGGCACGGGTAAAGTACGTGGCCCGTTGCATGGCATACCGTGGGGTGCGAAGGACCTGCTGGACGTGAAAGGCTACCCCACGACGTGGGGCGCGGGCGGCTTTGAGCACCAGCAGTTCGATGATGATGCAACGGTTGTGCAGCGGCTGGACGCGGCGGGCGCGGTCCTGATCGCCAAGCTGACGCTGGGTGCGCTGGCCCAGGGCGATGTATGGTTTGGCGGACGGACACGCAATCCCTGGAATCCGTCGCAGGGGTCGAGCGGGTCGTCCGCCGGACCGGCGTCGGCGGTTGCGGCGGGATGTTGCGGGTTTGCCATCGGGTCGGAGACGCAGGGATCGATCTCCTCGCCGAGCACGCGGTGTGGTGTGACGGGTCTTCGGCCCACATTTGGGTTTGTGCCGCGGACGGGAGCCATGGCGCTGAGCTGGTCCATGGACAAGCTGGGGCCGATCTGCCGGAGCGTGGAGGATGCCGCACTGGTGATGGAGGCGATCCACGGACCGGATGGCAGGGACGCTTCCGTGCGCGATGCCCGGTTTGCGTGGCCCTCCAGTTTCGACCTGAAGACGCTTCGTGTCGGCTACCTGGAGGCGGCCTTTGCAGAGCCAGTGCTGCGCACGCCGGATGCCAGTGCGGAGAAGCCGGAGACTGAAGCGGCGCGGCGTACCAGCGCGGAGCAGCGGCAGCGCACGTTTGAGCGGCAGCGGTATGACAGCCGGTACGACCGCGCCACGCTGGATGTGCTGCGCGGCATGGATGTCAAACTCATTCCAGTCAAGCTGCCGGACTTTCCGTACGGGTCGGTGACGCCGGTGCTGAGCGTGGAGGCAGCGGCGGCGTTTGACGAAATCACGCGCAACGGACGGGTAAACCTGCTGACCGCCCAGGGGCCGGGCGACTGGCCAAACATCTTCCGGACTGCGCGGATGTACAGCGGGGTGGACTACGTGCAGGCTATGCGGGCGCGCTCCGTGTTGATTGAGAAGATGGCCGAGCTGTTCCGAACGGTGGACGTGATCGTAACGCCGAGCGGTGGAGCGCAGCTCTCAGCGACAAACCTGAGCGGGCATCCGGCGGTGATCGTGCCCAACGGCTTGCGGGGGGCGGACGCTCCCGTGCCACAAGACACGTCAGAGGGTGCGCGATTCAACATGGGCGGCCCCGGCACGCCGGTGAGCATCACCTTTCTGGGACAGCTGTATGACGATGCGCGGCTGCTTTCCCTTGCGCGGATGTACCAGGACAGGACAGGATTTCATCGGCAGCATCCTTCTCTTACATAAGGCAGGTACAAACGTTATTCAGCAGTTAAGAATCCGAGAAAGGTTGCCTCTACCTTTGCAGGTTGGAAGCAACGCCGTTCCGTAACATTTTCTAAGAAAAGTATGTAAACAGAGTGACGTTTCTATCTCAGAAGGCGTATAAATCATTGCGCGACGGGTTTCAATTGCAGTGAGACTTCGCCAGCTACATCGCACCACGGAGAAGTCGTATGAAACGTTATATCCCGGCGGTTGTTCTTGCCGCCTGCACGCTAGCACCTCTGGCATCATTTGCCGCACCTGCCGCTGAAAACTACACCAATCTCGGGCAGGCAAAAGGACCGCTGGTAAAAGTCACACTCAAGAACCGCGGTACCGCAACACAGACCTTGACCATCGAAGGCCAGACCATCACACTGGCGGCTAACCAGGAATACAAGCTGGCCGCCCCGGCGGGCACGCAGGTGTACGGATCGGATAACACGGTCAAACTGACGATTGTCAAGGAGTATGACGGCGCAGTCTGCTCTTTACGGTAGACAGCCTCACTTCACTAACAACAAGATCCCTTGCGTACTCTTTGAACTTAGAAGTGCGCGAAGGAAAAGCTGGACGGAGGCAGGCGCTGCAATCACCTGCTTCCGTCCTTTTTGGTTCAGCCTGCCTGGTTAGCTAGGCGGGCCTACTTACGTACGCTTATGCTGGGGTATGGAGTTACAGGCGATTTGTGTGTTTTGTGCGTCTGCAGACGGAGCCAATCCAGCGTACCAGGAATCTGCCGGACGGCTGGGTGACGCACTGGCCCGGCGCGGGATTGGACTGGTGTACGGCGGTGCAAAGGCAGGGCTGATGGGCGCGGTGGCCGATGCCGTGCTTGCGGGCGGAGGGCGGGTCATCGGCGTGATTCCGCACGTGCTGGTGGACATGGAGGTGTCGCACGCTGGATGTACGGAACTGCACGTGGTGGACACGATGCACACGCGCAAGGCGCTCATGGGTGAGAAGGCTGATGCGTTTCTGATTCTGCCCGGCGGATACGGCACGCTGGAGGAGATGTTTGAGGTGTTGGCGTGGCAGACGCTGCGGCTGCACGACAAGCCGATCTGCCTGTTGAATGTTGCGGGGTTCTATGATGACCTGATCCGGTTCCTAGACCATTGCCAGGCGGAAGGCGTTCTGCGCCGGGGCACACGCGAGATGCTGCGCATTGCCACGGACGTGGAGGAAGCGCTGGACCTGCTGTCCAGAGAGGATTAACGCGCCGTGAACGGAGGTCTTCCCTCACGGACAGCGTACCGCGTGGCGCTGCGGCGGGCGGCGCACCAGGTGTGGGACAGGCCGCTGGTCTTTGAGGACCCTCTGGCGCTGCGGGTCCTTGGCCTGCACGGTGCTGACGCGAGAACCCTGGCGGCAAGTGATCTGCGCGCACCCGCTCGTCCTTCCTCCGTGGCTTTGCGTGCTTTCCTGGTGGCGCGGTCGCGTTTCGCGGAAGATGTTCTGCGTCACACGGTTCAGACGGGCGGAGTAGCGCAGTACGTCCTGCTCGGTGCTGGACTGGATACGTTTGCGTACCGGAATCCGTACGGTCGCCTTTGCGTTTACGAAGTAGATCATCCGGCGACGCAGGCGTGGAAGCGTGATCTGCTGCGCGACAACAGCATCACAGTGCCGCCGTCTGTGCGGCATGTGGCGATTGACTTCCAGGTGGATTCGCTGGAAGAGCGGCTGGCAGAGGCAGGGTTTTCACAGGATAGGCCAGCGGTCTTCGCGTGGCTGGGTGTGGTGCCGTATCTGTCGGATGAGGGCTTTGCAGCGACGCTGTCCTACCTGTCGTCCTGTGCCGCAGGAAGCGAGCTGATCCTGGATTATGGCGTTCCGCGCAATGCGCTGCCGCTCGGCGAGCGGCTTGCATTCGACTCGCTGGCAGGGCGCGTCGCGGCAGCCGGGGAGCCGTTCCGGCTGTTTTTTACGCCGGAGCAGATGCGCGCGAGGCTGGCTGGGGCCGGGTGGCAGGTTGTCGAGGACCTTGGGCGGGAGGCGATCAACGCCCGGTATTTTGCGGCGCGCACCGATTCTTTGCGCTGCCTGGGAAGCGGCGGGCATTTTGTACGTGCCGTGCTGACGTAAAGAGCGCTCCTGGAAAAGTGATCCTGGCGGCTCGACGCTGGGTCATTCTAGATGCAGCGCCCACCATCCACTTCGAGGCAGACGCCGGTGATGAACTCGGCATCGTCGCTGGCGAGAAAGGCTACGGCGCGCGCAACATCCAGCGGCTGTGAAAGGCGGCCAAGCGGGATGCCGCTGATAACCTTGGCGCGCGCCTCCGGGGTGTCCACGCCGCCCGGAAGAAAGTCGGAGAGCAGGCCGGTTTCGCCCATGACGGGATTGACCGCGCAGACGCGTATTTTGTGCGGCGCAAGCTCCACGGCCATGGATTTCGTCAGGGTGATAGCGGCACCTTTGGAGCCGTTGTACCAGGTGAGGCCCGGGCGCGGACGGACGCCCGCAGTGGAAGCGATGTTGATGATGACGCCGCAGCCGGCGCGCTGGAAGACCGGCACGACGTGCTTTGCGGCGAGATAGATGCTTTTTACGTTGACGGCAAAGATGCGGTCAAAGGTCGCCTCGTCGACGTCCAGCATGGGCTGCGAACGGTGGGTGATGCCCGCGTTATTGATCATGATGTCCAGACGGCCAAAGGTGTCCTGCGCTTTGTGGACCAGTGCGGCGACCTGGCCGTTCTGCGTGACATCCGTGATGCACATCACGGCGGTGCCGCCGGCCGCTTTAATCTCACGGGTAACGCGTTCGGCGCCATCGTGACGGATGTCCGCGATGACGACGCGAGCGCCCTCCTGCGCGAACAGCTTTGCGATGCCTTCACCGAAACCGCTGCCGGCACCTGTGACGATTGCGACGCGTCCATCAAATTTCATGCGATGTCACTCCTTACGACACATCGAAGCTCAGGTACTTGACCTCGAGGTACTCTTCCATACCGTACTTGGAACCTTCACGGCCCAGACCGGACTGCTTGACACCGCCGAACGGCGCGACTTCTGTCGAGATCAGGCCGTCGTTGATGCCGACCATGCCATACTCCAGGGCCTCCGCAACGCGCCATGCACGGCCGATGTCGCGGGTATAGAAATAGGCGGCCAGGCCAGACTCCGTGTCGTTGCACATGCGCAGCACTTCGTCCTCGCCGGTGAAGCGGATGAGCGGCGCTACGGGCCCGAAGGTCTCTTCGTGCAGCAGGCGCGAGCCGGGAGCGACGCCGGTCAGGAGGGTGGGCTGAAAGTAGGTGCCGCCGCGCGCGTGACGCGCACCTCCCATGTGGATGGTTGCGCCGCGCTCGACGGCATCGCGGATGTGGTCCTCGACCTTATCGACGGCTGCCTGGTTGATGAGTGGGCCGATGGTGACGCCTTCGTCCAAGCCGCAGCCCACGCGCAGATCGCCGACCGCCTTCGCCAGGCGTGCGGTGAATTCTTCGTAGATCGCATCCTGCACGTAGATGCGATTGGCGCAAACGCATGTCTGGCCCGCGTTGCGGAACTTCGAGATCATGACGCCTTCGATCGCCCTGGTGAGATCGGCATCGTCAAAGACGACGAAGGGTGCATTGCCGCCAAGTTCGAGAGACACCTTCTTGACCGTGTCCGCACATTGCCGCAGAAGGAGGCGGCCTACCCCGGTGGATCCGGTGAAGGACAGCTTGCGGACGGCTGTACTTGCCGTCAGTTCCTGGCCGATGGCAATGGCGTCTCCGGTGATCACATTGAGGACGCCTGCCGGAATGCCTGCCCGGTATGCCAGTTCGGTCATGGCCAGCGCCGTCAAGGGGGTCTCCGGCGCGGGCTTCAGGACCATGGTGCAGCCGGCCGCGAGTGCCGCGCCTGCTTTGCGCGTGATCATGGCGCAGGGAAAGTTCCACGGGGTGATCGCCGCGACAACGCCCACGGGTTGTTTTAGCGTGATGATGCGGCGATTGCTTGTGTTTGCCGGGATGGTGTCGCCGTAGACGCGCCGTGCCTCGCCCGCGAACCAGTGCAGAAAGGAGGCACCGTAAGCGATCTCGCCGCGTGCCTCGGCCAGCGGCTTGCCCTGCTCCAGCGTCAGGATGCGGGCGAGGTCGTCCTTGTGTTCGAGGCAAAGGCCGTCCCAGCGCTCGATCAGGTCGCCTCGTTCCTTTGCCGTTGCCGCGCGCCAGGCTGGAAACGCGTCAGCAGCCGAACGGATGGCATCGCGTGTCTCTGCCGCGCCGAAGTGCGGCACATGGCCCACTACGCTCCCGTCGTGTGGATTGGTGACGGCATCGTGGCCTGTGCCAACCCATTTGCCGTTGATAAAGCATTGCTGACGGAAGAGTGCAGCATCGTTTAGACCCGCTGGCGCGTTGTGTACCGATGTGTCTTCGAGCAGTGCGGTCAACATAGCTGGTTCTCCGCCGTTCGTCCCTCTTCAAAGGCCTGCAATCCATCCAGGACGAGGAAGCCCATGGCGTTACGGGACTCTACCGTGGCGCTTGCAATATGCGGCGTCAGAAAGACGTTCGTCAACTCGCGGTAGCGTGGATCGAGATGAGGCTCGTTGCGGTAGACATCCAGACCGGCGGCAAAGAGGCGTCCGCTGCGCAGTGATGCGATGAGGGCATCGTCATCGACCACATCGCCGCGCGAGAGATTGACGACAATTGCATTCTGCGGCAGTAGGCCGATGCGGTCGCGATTGAGGAAGCCTGCCATCTCCGGGCTGCCGGGCGTGAGCAGGAGCAGGAATTCGCTGACCTGGAGCAGGCTTTCCGCTGTGGCGTGGTACGTCGCACCCTGCTCGTGTTCAGGCGAGAGCTGGCGGCGATTGTGGTAGTGGATCTCCACGCCAAAACCACGCAGACGCTTTGCGGTTTCCTGTCCGATGCGGCCCATGCCCAGGATGCCTGCGCGCCGTCCCTTGAGGCCGATGCCGAGCAACTGGGTGAGGCCATAGCCGGGCCACGCGCCGGAGCGGACCATCGCTTCAGCTTCGTGTCCCCGCCGTGCCGCGTTGAGCAGAAGCATGACGGCCAGGTCCGCGCAGGCGTCGGAGAGCACGCCGGGGGAATAGAAGACTGCGATGCCAAGTTCCCTGGCCGCTTCAAGGTCGATGTGGTTGTAGCCGACGGACAGCGTGCCGATGGCTTTCAGAGTCGTACCCAGCTCCTGCATGACGGCGCGGGAGATTGGCTGCATGGCCGTGGTCAGGATGTAATCAGACCCTCTGGCATTGCGCGCGAGCTCGTGCGTACCCAAAACTGTGTCCAGCGGATTGCGCACGACGTCGTACCGCTCCGCCGCGCGCCGCTCCACATCTGCTGGAAGTGTGCGCGAGAGATAGGCTGTCCGCTGCCTGGTTGTCCGTTCTGCCATGTATGCCTTGATGCCCGTGATCATCCTAAGGCTTTGAAGCCTCACGTGGGTACTGCAACAATGGAGGACGTCAGTTTAAGGGAAGGCCACATGGCATGGGTGAAGAGAGTACGCGGATAATGCTGCAGCGGCTGCTGCGTTGCGCCATTGTGTTCGTGTCGCTTGCGGTGGTTCTGCTTTTCGGTATTACAGCGCTGCGCAGGCTGCACTATCCCTTCGAACTGGAGGAGCTGGAGGGCTACGTGTTTCTTTCGGCGCTGCGCGTCTTTGAGGGGCAGCCGCTCTACGCACATCCGTCGCCGGACTTTGTTCCATACGTGTATCCGCCGTTCTATTTCATGGCTTCAGCCGCGATGGGCAAAGTGATGGGCATGACGATTCCGGCTCTTCGCCTGGTGTCCATTGTCAGCACGTTCGGCTGCTTTGGAATGATCTACGCGCTTGTATACCGGGAGGCGCGGCGGCATCGAGCGGCTGTTGCGGCAGCCGGCCTGTACGCCGGTTGTTACACGCTGAGCGGGTGCTGGTATGACCTTGGGCGGCTGGATGCAATGTTCATCCTGCTGATGCTTCTGGCTATGTATGCGACGCGCTACATGCACCCGGTGCTTGCGGCTGCGATGTGGCTTCTGTGCTTCTTCACCAAGCAGAGCATCCTGCCTGCCGCGCTTGTGATGCTTTGCTTCGACTGGAAGCAGACCCGCCGCACCGTATCGGGCGTGTTGACGCTTGTGACCGGTGGGATCGCAACCGTAGCGTGGATGGATCACGTGACCGGTGGGTGGTACAGCTTCTACCTCTTTCGGGTTCCTGCCGCCACTGCCGACATCAAGCTTCGTACGCTGGTGCTGTTTCTGCCGGGAGACCTCTTTCGCCCGCTTGGCCTGGCACTTGTTCTTATCCTCGCGGCACTTTTACTTACGCGTCCGCAGGTGCGCTCCCCGGGGGTGCGCTTTTACATGGCTGCCTGTTCGCTTGTTCCGCTTTTCTGGTGTATTCGGAGCCATGTTGGCTCAACGGGGAATGCGGACATGCCGGTCTATGCGCTGGTAGCGTTGCTGTTCGGGATTGCCCTCGCACGGCTGGAAGTCTGGGGGGAAGCGCTGGGCGCGCGAGGTGAGTGGGTTGCGAGCAGCTGTCTCTCCTTGGCCGTTCTTGTACAACTGAGCGCTGGACTCTATAACCCCGGTGATTACGTGCCTTCCGCTGATACCCGCGCTGCGCTGAGTGCCACCGTGGATCAAATCCGGAGGACGCCGGGCGACGTGTATGTCACGTTGCATCCCTACTATGGCTGGCTTGCGGGCAAACCGGTCCAAGCAGACCTGGTAGCGCTTCGCGACGCGGAACGCGCCAGTCCGGCTGTACGACTCGAGTTGCAGGCGGAACTGCAGTCGGCGCTGGCTGGAACAACGTTCTCGGCGCTTGCGTTCGACGGGGTGGATTCGCTTGGGCGTATGGACGCTCTGGTGGGGTCGTCCACCTGGCGACCGGTGTACGGCACTCCAGTGTTGCTTCCGGCATCGGCTGTGCCGCATAGCCCCTCGCTGGTGGTGCGGCATCGCTGACCGGCAGAGTTCGCGGGCATCCGTGGAAGCGGTGCCGATCGATACGGCGGTGTGGGTACGACTTGACACGCGTTGCATGCTCTCCCTATAAGTGTGTTCTCATGATTCTCCATTTAAGGCCTCGCCGTTCCGGCCCGGCGCTGTCGCTGGCGGCCTTCAGGAACTATCCGTGCATTTGACCGGTCGCCGCCACTTTTTGAAGTCTGTTGCTGCCGCTGGAGCGCTGTGCTTTGCGGAACCATGGGCTTCACGCGCCGAGGCGCAGCGCCGTAAGGTCAAAATCACTGACATCAAGGTGATGATCGTGCGCGGTACGTGGGACTGGAACCTGATCAAGGTCGAGACGGATGCGGGCCTGTACGGCATTGGGGAGGCCTACTGGGGTCCGGGCGCGAAGGATATGATCCTGCGCCAGTTCAAGGACCTGCTCATCGGGGAAGACCCACTGAACGTGGACCGGCTGTACACCAAGATGCTGATGCGCAGCGGTGGCTATGGCGCGCTGGGCGGCGTCACGATCACGGCGGCATCGGGCGTGGAGATCGCGCTGTGGGATCTGGCGGGACGCATCCTGCAGACACCGGTTTGCAACCTGTTGGGAGGACGCTTCCGGGACCGTGTCCGGTTCTACCGCACGCTGCAAGCGCCGGACAAGAACCCGGCTGATGCCGCTTCATGGCCTCGCCAGATGGAGCAGGAACTTGCGAGTAATAAGTACGGCTTCACGGCATGGAAGGTGCAGGGTGACGCTGTTCCGGTCACAGCCGATCCCACGTTCTCTGAACCCGGTCACGATCCATATACCAACCAACTCACGCTGAAGGACATCGATCGCATCGTGACGCGCATGGAAGGCGTTCGGAAGGTGCTGGGGCCGGATGCGGACTTTGCCATTGAGAATCACTGGAAGTACAACATGGGCGACTCCATCCAGTTGCTGAATGCGCTGGAACACATACGGCCCATGTGGGTGGAAGATCCATTGCCGGCGGAAAATACAGAGACCATGGCGAAGCTGGCGCGGATGACGCGGACGCCGATCTGCACAGGGGAAAATCTGTACGGATTGCACGGCTTCCGTCCTCTGATCGAAAGCCAGGCCTGCGCAGGTGTGCATATTGACATTCCCAAGTCCGGCGGGTTGTTTGAATCCAAGCGCATTGCAGACTTCGCCGCGCAATACGATATCTGGACGGCAGCGCACAATCCGGCCAGTCCGCTTGGCACCATCGCCTCCGTGCATGCCGCCGCGGCCATGAAAGATTTCCGCATCCACGAATTGGCTAAGTGGGTGGATTGGTGGCCCGCGCTGGTCACGCATGAGGGCCCTTTCTGGGCGAATGGTTACTACGTCATCGAGGACAAGCCAGGGTACGGCGTAGAGATTAACCCGGATGTTGCAAAGGCACACCTGGCACCGGGTGAAACCTGGTGGGGGTAGCAAGCTTCAATATGCAACCTGACGGTTAGGGAGACATGGTTTACTGCAACCGGCTCACCTGAACCTGCGGTTCTAACACCAGGCTTTGGCCTGCACAATGGGGATACATGCACCGACTTTTCAAGACCGCTCTCGCCGCCTGCCTGATCGCCACCTCTTTGCCCGCCCTTGCGCAGGTCAAGATGTCGCACGAACAAATGATGTTCTACACCTCCGAATGGAAAGGCGACCGCTATCCGGACGGACGTCCGAAGGTGCCGGATGCCCTGCTGACGCGGGCCCTGGACGTGTCCATCGAGGACATCTGGGAGTACCTGCGCGGCAAAGGCTACAACTGCCAATTTGATGCCGGCTTCCAGGCACTGCACCCGGAGAAGCCCTTTGCGGGGCGTGCGCTGACCGCGCAATACATGCCGTCGCGCCCGGACATGGCACGTGCCATCACGGCGGAAGGCAAGGCGGAGAACCGGATTGCGTTTGGCAACAACAACAGCTGGCCGATCAACGAGCTCCAGATTGGCGACGTGTATGTGGCGGACGGCTTTGGCAAGATCGTAGAGGGCACGCTCATCGGCTCCAATCTTGGCAGCGGCATTGCGGCGCACACCCACGTCGGGTTTGTCTTCGACGCAAGCATCCGCGACGCGGAAGAGAATCGCGAGCTGCCGAATTTTAATGGGTTGTACCGCGCCTATGACCCATCGGCCTGGAAGGACATGGTTCTGACAGCGATCAATGCACCCATCCGGATTGGCCGCGCAACCGTCTTGCCGGGCGATGTTGTGTTGGCAAAGAGGGACGGCGTGGTCTTCATTCCGGCGATCCTGGCAGAGGACGCGATTTCGAACGCGGAGTTCACCAACCTGGAAGACGCGTTCAACTTCTACCTGAACAGCCAGGGCAAGAACGGCGGCAACTTCGAAGGCGGATGGGACGCGCGGAAGTACGATGCGCTGGCGGCCTGGGTAAAAGCTAATCCCGACAAGCTGAAGATGAGCCAGACGCAGTTCGATTCGATCGAGGCACAGCGCAAAGCCAGACGCGCACACTAGGCCTGATTGCAGATGACGGGCGGTCTGAGGGGAGCAGTGCGACGCGCTGTTCCCCTCTGTATTTTCACCTCGCGTTCGCGCCCGGGCGCCAAACCCGTTAACCTTCCTACATGTCATCAGCGGTGCGGCTGCAGGAGGACACCAGGTGAAGGGCTTGTTACGCGCGAGTGCAGCGCTGCTCATCGGCGTGTTTCTGCTCGTGGCGGGATTGCTTGTCTATCTCCAGCGCGGAAGCGGGGGCTTCAGCGCACGGGCTGATCCTGGCCGCGCGGAGACGCTGCTTGCGCGATATGCCCGGGATGCGGCGATGCCTGCAGCTGCACGGCAGATGCGCAACCCGGTGCCGCTGACGTCCGAGGCCATCCATGATGGTCTGGCGCACTACGCGGACCACTGTGCGGTGTGCCACGGCAACAGCGGCGACGGCAACACGATGCTTGGCAGCGGGATGTACCCAAAGCCCCCCGATCTGCGCGCCCAAACGCAGCGTTTAAGCGACGGCGCGATCTTTTACATGATTGAAAACGGCGTCCGCATGTCAGGCATGCCTGCCTTCGGTACGCCGGGCACGGAGGTTGACTCGTGGAAGCTGGTGCACTTTATCCGTCACCTGCCTGTGCTCACAGCAAAAGAACAGGCTGAGATGGAGCATCTGAACCCCAAGGGTCCAGATGAGATCAGGGAAGAGCAGGACGAAGAACAGTTTCTGAAGGGTGGGTCCGATTCCGTCACACCCGCACCACAGCACACCGCGAAAGGACATACCTCGTGAAGCGTTTAGCCTGCTTTCTGCTTGCCGCCGCCATTGTGACGGGGACCGCATCCGCGCACAACGGGATGGAGCACGTGATGGGGACGATCGTTGCGATCAGCGGCAACGTCATTTCGGTGAAGAACACCAAGGGAGTGGTGCAGACGGTCCTTGTGTCCGCTCAAACGCACTATCTGAGCGGCGACGCTCCCACAACGTTGCTTGGCATCCACCCCGGTGATCGCGTGGTGATTCATGCTGTCCCCAAAAACGGCCAACTGCAGGCGGCTGAGGTGAAGACAAGCGCCACGAAGTGACGCGGGCATGACGCGCACGCGAAAAAGGGGGCGCGACGCGCGATGGAGCATGCTGAGGCCCAGGACGGGTCCAGAGCGCCCGGTCAACGCGGTTCGAAGCCCTTGGAAGACGCTCGCCATCCAATGCTCAGCGTGTTCATGACGCCTGGGAAGACATGCCTGACGTTGAGACAATCAAAGCTGTTCGCGACCCTGTGTGCGGCATGACAGTTCATCCGGAGACGTCTGCGGCGCAGCAGACGTTCGAGGGCACTGCCTATTCTTTCTGCGGGAAAGGGTGCGCGGCAAAGTTCGCCGCCGATCCCCAACAGTACCTTCGGCCAAGAGAGCACGCTTCCACTCCGCCAACGCCGCGGCAGATGTTGGTTGCGTATATCTGCCCCATGGACCCGGAGGTCCACCAGATGGGCCCGGGCACGTGCCCCATGTGTGGCATGGCGCTTGAGCCCGCGACCCCTGTCGCCTCTTCCACGCGCACCGAGTACATCTGCCCAATGCATCCGGAGGTGGTGCGGGACAAGCCGGGGAGTTGCCCGAAGTGCGGCATGGCCCTGGAGCCGCGCGAGGTTAACGCCGAAGAGGCGAATCCTGAACTGGACGACATGAAGCGCCGCCTGTCCATCAGCGCCGCGCTTGCTGTGCCGCTGCTTGCGTTGATGGTCTCCGGCATGTTCCGGTCCATGCCGCTGCAGCACCTGCTGCCTGCTCAGGTATGGGCGTGGGTTGAGTTCGGATTCGCATCGCCGGTTGTTCTCTGGTGCGGGTGGCCGTTCTTTGTGCGCGGCTGGCAATCGGTCGTCAACCGCAGTCTGAATATGTTCACGCTGATCGCGCTTGGCACGGGCGCGGCGTACCTCTACAGCGTGGTTGCGACCGTTGCTCCGCGGCTCTTTCCACCTTCGTTTCACGCAGAGGGTGGTGAGATGGCGCTTTACTACGAGCCTGCGGTGGTCATTATCGCGCTGGTGCTGCTGGGCCAGGTGATGGAGTTGCGTGCACGCAGCGAAACTGGCAGTGCCATCCGCTCCCTGCTGGGCCTTGCGCCAAAGAAGGCACGGCGCATTACGGACTGCAGCCACGAAGAGGATGTGCCGCTCAATCAGGTGAAGCCCGGCGACCGGCTCCGCGTCCGACCCGGCGAAACGATCCCGGTGGATGGCATCGTGCTGGAAGGGCAGAGCGCGGTGGATGAATCCATGGTCACGGGTGAGCCGATCCCGGTGGAGAAGGCTGCACATGCCGCCGTGACTGGCGGCACCGTCAACGGCGCGGGCAGCTTCATCATGCAGGCACAGCATGTCGGAGCGGAAACACTGCTTGCGCGGATCGTCGCGATGGTCAGCCAGGCGCAGCGCAGCCGTGCTCCCATCCAGAGGCTCGCAGACCGCGTGGCGTCGTACTTTGTCCCTGCCGTGATCCTTGCCGCTGTGAGTACGTTCGGAGTCTGGTACCTTGCCGGGCCGCAGCCACGCTTTGCGCATGCGTTGGTCAACGCGGTTGCCGTGCTCATCGTCGCCTGCCCTTGCGCGCTGGGCCTTGCGACGCCCATGGCTATCATGGTCGGCACGGGGCGTGGGGCGGGCGAGGGCATCCTCATCCGCAACGCCGAGATGCTGGAGACCTTCGGCAAGGTGAACACGTTGCTGCTGGATAAGACCGGAACCATCACCGAAGGCAAACCCACATTGGCAGCCGTGATTCCGCACTCCGGGCTGACAGAAGACGAACTGCTGCAACTCACCGCAAGCCTGGAGCGTGGCAGCGAACACCCCGTGGCAGCAGCGATCGTGCAAGGCGCACAGGCAAGGCAGATGGGGCTGCAAGAGGTCCAGGAGTTTGCCTCTGTCACGGGCAAAGGAGTTCGCGGCATGATTGCCGGCCGGCAGGTTGCCATTGGCACGGCCGGCTTTCTTCAAGAACAGGGCATCGACCCCGCACCGCTTGCCGAACAGGCCGAGATCCTACGGGCGGATGGTCAGACCGTGATGCTTGTCGGGATCGATGCACAGCCGGCCGGTCTTGTCAGCGTCGCCGACGCCATCAAGGCCACCACGCAGGAGGCGCTCCACGACTTGAGGGCCGCAGGATTGCGGATCATTATGGTGACCGGCGACAATGAGACCACTGCTCGCGCCATCGCCAGCACGCTCGGCATCGACTTCGTCGCAGGCGCATTGCCGCAGCACAAAGCCGAGATCGTCAAAGAGCATCAGCAGCGCGGAGCGCTTGTCGCCATGGCGGGAGACGCTATGAACGACGCACCCGCGCTCGCGCAGGCGAACGTCGGCATCGCCATGGGCACCGGCACGGACGTTGCGATGGAATCCGCCGGTATCACGCTGCTCACCGGCGACCTGCGGGGCATCGTGCGCGCGCGCCGTCTCAGCCAGGCCACCATGCGCAACATCCGGCAAAACCTCTTCTTCGCGTTTGTCTATAACCTGCTGGGCGTGCCGCTTGCCGCAGGTGTGCTGTTTCCGTTCTTCGGCCTCTTGCTCAATCCCATGATCGCCGCCGCCGCCATGAGCGTCAGCTCCGTGTCTGTGATTGCGAATGCGCTTCGGTTACGGCGAGCCCGCCTGTAAGCTGAACGCTTACGCAGCTTTGTCCCGTTGAAGCGGCTTCACATCCTGCTCGATCAGCTTGCCGCGTTCGACCTGTGCCCTGGAAAGCTCGTACGTAGTTTGCAGACCGAGCCAGAATTGAGGAGAGTTCTCAAAGAAGCGTGCCAGCCGCAGCGCTGTGTCGGCGGAAACTCCACGCCGTCCGTGCAGGATTTCCGTAACGCGCGTGGCAGGCATACCCGTCCGCAAAGCGAGGCGATTCGCGGAGATGCCAAGTGGAACCATAAATTCCTCACGCAACATTTCGCCTGGATGCGTTGTCACGCGCTCGTATTTCCAACCTTCAGTTGGTACCTCGACCGCCATGATGTCTCCTTCAGTGATAGTCCCAATCTCAACGTCGTGTGCATGCTGGTCGTACCATCGGAAACAGATGCGCCACTGATCGTTGATTCGAATGCTGTACTGACCTTTGCGATCGAGAGACGGTGCCTCCAAACGATTTCCCGGCGGTACATTCATCTCTAAAACGGAGGTCACTTGATTCAACTGGTCGAGCTTACGTATCGCAACATGCGCGATGTCACTCCCATGCCGGCTCTTTCTCGAAAGGAACAAGGCAGCAGTTTCGTCGCTTCTAAAGTGACGAATCACATGCAAAGCGTAACACGTCTTCCGTTAAGGTCTGCGGTATGATGAGTGTGTTCGCCTCCTCTTCGTCCCGTGCCTGCCTCCCCCGTCACCGCGTTGCCCAGCCTGCACGAGTTCTTCGCGCCAGGTGGTCTGTTGGCGCAATCCTCGCTGCACTATGAGCATCGGAAGGGGCAGTACGAGATGGCCAAGGCCGTCGAGAAGGCGCTGTGTGACAAGCGGCACCTGATCGTCGAAGCGGGTACTGGGACCGGAAAGACGCTGGCCTATCTGCTGCCCGCGCTGCGTATTGCACGGGAGCGGGGGCAGCGTGTCATCATCTCGACCGGCACCAAGAACCTGCAGGAGCAGATTTTCTACAAGGACATCCCCTTCCTCGAGTCGCTGCTCGGGCCGCTGAAGGTCTGCACCATGAAAGGGCGAGGCAACTACATCTGCAAGCAGAAGCTGTACGCCTTGGAGCGTTCGCCGCTGCTAACCCAGCCGGAAGAAATCCAGCAGTTCCATATCATCCGCGAGTGGGAGCGCACCACCGCCGCCGGTGACCGCGCGGAGATCGCCGGCCTGCCGGAGCCGTCGCCGCTCTTCAGCAAGCTGGACGCGCGGAGCGAGGCTTGCCTGGGCCAGACCTGCCCCAACTTCGAGCCGTGTTACATCACGGAGATGCGTAAGCGCGCGCTGGAAAGCGATCTGGTGATTGTCAATCACCATCTCTTCTTTGCCGACCTGAACATTAAGCAGCAGGCGGCGGGTGCGCCGGATGCGGGCGTGTTGCCCGAGGCTGCCGCTGTCATCTTCGACGAGGCGCACGAGATGGAGTCCGTGGCCAGCGACTACTTCGGTGTCGTAATCTCCCAGCAACGCTGCGAGGAACTGGCGCGTGACACGGAACTGATGCTCCGGGCCAAGGGCGTGTCGTCATCCTCCATCGAGAGCGCGACGGCGACACTGCGCGACCGCAGCCGCGCCTTTTTTGGATCGCTGCCCATGGAGGGTTTTCAGCTTGGACGCCAGCCTTTTCATGACCGCCCTGGGTTTTTAGAGGAGCGCGGGGATGCGTATGTAAGTTACCTAACGGCTCTGGATCGGCTGCGTGACGAACTGGAACGTCTGAAGGATGTGGAGGAGGCTGCGGGCCTGAGACGGCGCCTGACCGACCTGCGTGTCAGCTCCGCTTTCCTGATGGAGGCACAGGACCTCAATACTGTCTTCTGGATCGAGCGCCGCGCCGCAGGTGGTGTCCGCAACGCCTCGCGCATGGACACCGGCACGCCCGCTGCTTTCCATACGTATTTGCAGGCGACGCCGATTGATGTCTCCGAGATCCTGCAAACATCGCTCTTCAGCGGCTTTGGCAGCGTGATTCTTACCTCCGCTACGTTGACCGTGCAGGGCGGCTTTGACCACGTGACGAAGCGGCTTGGACTGACGGGCGCGCGCGAACTCACCGTGCCGTCGCACTTCGACTACCCGAAGCAGGCGCTGCTCTATCTGCCGCCATACATGCCGGACCCGCGTGAGGAAGCGTTTATGCCGGTGGCTGTTGAGCGTGTACGCCGCGTGCTCGAGCTGTCGCGGGGCCGCGCTTTCTGCCTGTTCACCAGTTACGCGCAGATGCGGCAGATGTACGAGCGCATGCTGGTGGAACTGCCGTTTCCCATGCTCTTGCAAGGGCAGGCACCGCGCAAGGCACTGCTGGATGAGTTCCGCGCAACACCGAACGCCATACTCTTCGGCACGTCGTCCTTCTGGCAGGGTGTGGACGTGCAGGGTGAGCAGCTGAGCTGCGTCATCATCGACCGTCTTCCCTTCGCCGTTCCGAGCGACCCCGTGGTGCAGGCGCGCATGGAAGCTGTAGAAGCGGCAGGCGGAAAGCCCTTCCATGATCTCCAGATTCCGCAGGCCGTTATCGCGCTCAAACAGGGGTTTGGGCGGCTTATACGGTCGAACACCGATCGTGGTGTGCTGATGCTGCTGGACAGTCGCATCCAGCGCCAGAGCTACGGCAAGATCTTTTTGGACAGCCTGCCGCCGTACCGCCTGACCCAGGACATCAACGATGTCGAACGCTTCTTTCAGAAGTGAGAAAGGCTCCCTGTCAGGAGCCTTTCCTCTAAATATTCGGTAACTGCTTTAGAAGATAATCTTCAACCCGAATTGCGTATTGAACGGTTCGCCCGCGCCGATCCCGGGTGCGCCGTTGTAGTCGCCGATGGTGTCATTCAGGGTGAAGTCACCGCCGACGGTGGGTGCTCCGTTCTGGCCGCCCGGAGGCGCCCAGTTGGTGCGATTGAAGAGGTTGAACATCTCCGCCCGGAACTGGATGGTGGCAAGCTCCCCGATCCTGGTGTCCTTGAACACGGAAAAGTCCACATCGGAGTAGCCGGGGCCATAGTAGGCGTTACGCCGGGTTGAGCCGAAGGTGTACGTTGCAGGGTCGCTGAAGGCGGCTGGATTGAGCCAGTTGGCACCGAACGTCTGCCCCTGATAGCCCTTCTGGATGGGAGCGATCTGGTTCGCGCGGTCGTTACCCTCGTTGGTTCCGCTGATGTCGCCGGAGGCATGCACGGTGAACGGCTGTCCGCCATGGAACGACATCAGTGAGTTCAGCTGCCAGCCATTCGTCAACGCGCGGAGCCGGTCGCTGCCCGGAAGCGCATAGCTGACAAACGCGACGAAGGTGTTGCGTGTATCGAAGTCGGAATTTCCGTAGTCACCCTTGAAGTTGTAGTTATTCTGCGGCAGAGAACCCCGGTACGCGGTTACTTCGTCCAGGTTATGGCTCCAGGTATATGTCGCGGAAGCATTGAGCCGGTGATAGTTCTGCATGCGTAACTGGGTTTGCAGGGAGTTGTAGTTTGAAGTTCCGATACTTTCTATTTCGTTGATGTTGTTGTAGCCCGGAAACTGGTTGCTGTAAGGACGTGCACCTGTCACAGGATTTGTAATCTGGTTAATATCGCGCAGCGCAAGTAGATGACGCCCCTGCGAGCCGACGTACCCGATGGTGCCGATTACGTTTGTTGCCAGCGTACGTTCCACATTCAAGGAGAAGTTCTGGTTCACAGCCGGCCGGAATGCGGGTGCGACGGAGAAGATGCCGCACTGGCTGCTCACGGTACAGCTCTGGTAGCCGCTAAAACCCGATCCTTGGAAGATATTCACGTTCTGCGTGATCTGGGTATACCCATTGGCACCGGCGGAGATCGTCGCAACCGGACTGGCTCCAATCGGGTTGCCCTCGACGCCGTTGGGTGCCGCATTGCCAGGCCGGTTGTCCAGGAAGGGATTCAGGTTGATCGTGTCGAAGTACCATCCGTAACCCATGCGGAGAACCGTCTTATCGCCCATCTGCTGGCTGAGGCCCAAGCGGGGACTGATCGCGCCGAAGTACCTCTGGTAGAGGTCGGCGATGTCCTTGCCCTGAATGGCAAGACCGCTGGGTGTGCCGAGATTCGGGCGAAAGACCGAAAGGTTGGCGAACTGCGGATTGTGCAAGGGCCCGACATAATCCCAGCGGGCACCGTAATTGATCGTAGTGGTGGGTGTGATCTTCCAGGAGTCACCCGCGTTCAGGAACCATGTGTTGACAAAGACCTGCCGCGAAGGATCGCCGATGGTGATATTTGCTTTCGTCGTCTGCCCGGCAAGAAAGGCCGCCAGCGAGTAGCGATACGTATCCTGGGTATTTGCTCCGGAGGGGTCGGCGGCATAGTTTGGGTCGCCCGCCTTGCGCGTGATGCGGGCTGTGTCAAAGGTGAAGGAGCCGGTAGCCTTGCGGTGGTAGAACTCATCCAGCTGCGCGTTGCGATACTCGCCTCCAAGGCGAAGCTCATGCTTGCCGACCGTCCATGACAGCTGGTCCGTCAGGTGGCCCGTGATGTCGTTGCGGCCCTCCGGCGGGGTCAGGCCAACCTTTGTGAAGCTGCCGATGTTGATGTTCGGAGCATTCGGGAACGTCGCACCCGTGATAAATCCCAACGACGCGACGTTGTAGTTTGTGTTGTCGTCGTTAAAGACCTGGTTGAAGTAATTGACTCCAGCCAGTAACTGGTTGGAGATATGCGCGTTCAGCGCCCGGTTATACACGATCGCCATGTTCTGCACATGGATGGGCGCGATCTCGTAGTAACTCAGCAGGGCCGAACCCACCGGGGCAACCTGGTTTCCCTGGCCCACAAACCAGTGAACGGACAAGTTATCCTTATCTGTCAGGTGGAAGTCAACCTTGCCCAATCCATTCCAGCTGTAGCCATACTCGGGATCGTTGGAATAGTAGTTATTTTGTACACCCGTGGTGTCCCGTGCCAGCAGGCTGGTACCCCACAGCGTGTTCAGCACATTCTGCATCACAGGTTGCACCGGGATACCCTGGTTCGCAAGGATCGCCTTGGCCTGGTTTTGCCAGCCAATCGACGGCAGGGTGGTATTCGCGGGGGTGCCAATGACGAAACGCTGGTGCTCCATGGTCAGGAAGCCAAAGGCACGGTCCTTCACAAACGGTCCACCAACGGAAAACCCTGCGTTGTAATTACGCACCTTCTGCTTGGTCGTTAAAATCGGGCTCTTTGCCCCGAACAACTCATTGCGGTTGAAGTAGTACACGGAGCCATGCAGACGGTTGGTTCCGGCGCGCAGTGTCAGGTTGATGGTGCCACCGGGGTTGCGTCCGCCCTCCGGGCCCGACTGCGTCTGGGCGGAGAACTGATCCACTGCATCCAGCGGCAGCACAATGCCTGCAATACCGGACACGCCACCCTGATTGACCGCAGGGATGTTATGCCACAGGTCGTTGTTGTCGACGCCGTCAATCTGCCAGTTCATCTGGTTGGCGCGCGTGCCGTTCAGTGAGCCATATCCGCCACCCACGTATCCCGCAAAGCCCGGTGTCAGCTGTACCATCTGCGTGAAGTCGCGGCCATTCAGCGGCAGGTTGTCGACTGTCTTGCTGTCCAGCACCATTGTGTTGGTGACGGTTGTGGTGTCTAGCGTCAGGGCGGCCGCGTCTACCTCAACGGTGGTGCCGCTGCTTGCTACGGACATCTTCACTGGCAGCGTGTAAATGACACCCGCGGAGACGGTGATGTTGTCGTACTTGGCGGTTGCAAAGCCGGATTCCGTCACCGTGATGGAGTAGGTGCCAAGCGGAAGATCGCCGAAGAGGAAGTCGCCGCCGGAAGAGCTTTTCGTGGTCAGTTCTGTACCCGTTGCAATGTTTCTGGCGACGATACCCGCGTCGGACAGAACAGCTCCTGTCTGATCAACGACTGTTCCGTTGATGCTGCCGCGGGATGTTTGAGCAAGCGCCGATGAAGCAACGGTACAGGCGGCCAAAGTGGTAAGGACACCGGCACGCCGAAACGACAGACTACCCATAAGGCCTCCAAAAAACGTTGGTGCAGTGCAAAAGGCGAAGCAGATGAACGACACGTTGACCTGTCCGGCGCACGGGTATGACGCCGTGGTCCAGATGTCGACACGGAACTCACGCGTGATGAACCGCAGAGGTGCGTGCCATGGCATAGGCGAAGTTCATTAGTCTAACTATTTAAGCAGCACTGTAACGCAGAGTTCACATGAATACAAGCGTGCGGCAGACGAGGAGCGGTGCTGTGCTCTAAGCGGCTCTCGGAGCTTTCTCGTAGCGGTAGTTGCGTGTCTTGAAGGTGTCATTCAGGTACGTGCCTTTAGAAGGTGCATCCTGAAACGCGGCCCACTCTTCACGTGGCACGCCGAAGTAGTGGTACTTATCCCGGCCATCGCGATAGACGATGGTCAGGACGCGCGTTTGTTCGTTGTAGTGCATGGCCGCGATGACAGAGGACGGCATACGCGTAAGATGCTGGCGAACGTGCGGCGGCGAACCGCTGAAGTGGAGCCGGGAAGCGAAAGCCACGTGAACGAATGCAGCAGAGTCGTTTCCCGGTGAATGTTTGGCGAAGTGCTGGTTACCACAAGCCGAGTCTTTGGTTACCAGAGTTCATCGCAGGCTGTCGTCTTACTGTGTCACTCTGCTGCTAGCCGCAACTCAAGGGCACATGCAGTCTCCAGCTTCTCTTCTCCCACGTTTGTAGTTTCTTTAGAGTTCCACGGCAGCCAAGAGGCTGCCGTTTGTGCGTTTCAGGCTCGTGGAGGCTTCGTATGTACGTGTGCCATGGGTTATTGAGGCAGTGGCGTGAGCATCACCGTCCTGCCTTCTTTTGCTGAGGTACGCGCGGCGTCCAGGATCTGCACCACGATGACGTTGGTCTGGAGCGAAGACAGATCACCCGTGGGATCGATCTGCCCATGCAGCACCGCAGCCAGGTACTCGAGGGAGTTGCTCTCGTTCTGTGCGAGCGCGGGCGCGGGATGAGCAGGTGACTCCGTTTTCTCGCCCTTGTAGCGGGTGACTATGTCCTTGCCCGCCACGGTGAAGACTTCTCCCTGTGTGCCGTAAACCTCCATATTTTTGACGGCAAAGCTCCAGTCCCAGGAGGGCATGAGGATGACCTGTGCGCCGGGATAGGCAACAATCACGGTCGCATCATCTTCAACTTTGGGGTAGATGTCCGGCTTGTGTTGTTGTGCAATGGTGGTGACGCTCAGCGGGGTTGCGCCTTTGAAGATGACCGTTCCGAGGTCCGCACCGTAGCAGCCGAAGTCGAAGATGGCGCCCGCGCCGTTCTGCTTGGGATCGGTGATCCAAGGCAGCCACTCAGGGCCGACACCAATCTCCTTCGGACCCTCATGGCCATCGCGCACCAGTACCTTGCGGACGGTTCCGAGCTTTCCGCTCCCGATTTCGGCGAGCGCCTCGGCGTTGCTGGCGTACCAGGTGGTCTCGTAGTTGACCAGCACCTGCACGTGATGCTCGCGTGCCGCTTTGCGAATGGCCAGCGCATCGTCCACGGTGGTGGACAGCGGTTTTTCCACCATGCTGCTGATGCCGTGGTTTGCCGCAATCTCAATCACCTTGCGATGTTCCGCGATCGTGCCGTAACCCAGCACCGCGTCTGGATGCAGCTTGTTCAGCATGGTCTCTTCATCGGTGTAGAACAGGCTCCCGTCCAGGTGGTACTGATCGGCGTACTGCTTCGCTAGCGCGGTGTTGGGCTCCACAATGGCGACCAGCTTTGCGCTGGTGCTGTTCGGCAGGGAGTGCAGAAAGCCTTTCACGTGGCCGTGTGTCAGTCCGACGATGGCAACGCGAATGGGGGTACCAGCGACAGTCTGCGCCTGGGCACACATGGTTGTCAGCAGAAGTGACGCACAGAACAAAACCGTGCGCGCTTGTTTGATCATGGCAAGTTCCCTCGGGAGGTGATTGAGTTCCGGTCTGTGTTGGAGCGCAGGGTGATGGTAGCCGCGCATCCCTGCTGATGGCAAAAAGGCGTCCAGACACCAAGCAGGTCCAGAAGCGTTTTACGTCTTTTTTACAGCGCGGCCCTCTAGGCTTACGTCATGAGCGACGGTCCCAGTACGGAGGGTGGCCGAGGCGTGCCCGCCGCGAACCACCCTGACATCGTACTCATGAAGTTCGGCGGCACCTCTGTGCAGGACGCGGCTGCCATCCAACGGTCCATCTCCGTTGTGAAAGGACGCCGCGACCGGGGACTGAGGCCGGTGGTGGTGGTCTCCGCCATGGCCAAGGTCACGGATCAGTTGCTGGCAGCCGCGGCCGCGGCTGCCAGCGAGCGGCTTCCAGAAGCGCTTGCGATCACGCAGGCGCTCCGTCTGCGGCACCTGGAGACGGCGGCGGCGCTGGTGGGCCGGAACATCGCCCTGGTGGCGCGCTGGCTGGACGAGCAGTTCGACAAGCTGGACAGCATCCTGGGTGGTATCGCAGCGGTGGGTGAACTGACGATGCGGACCAGCGATCTTGTTGTGAGTTATGGCGAACGCCTGTCCAGCAAGCTGGTTGCGGATGCGTTCGAGTTCCGCGGCATCCGCAGCGCGCATGTGGACGCACGCACGGTGATTCTTACGAATGGCGACCACGGCAGGGCCGTACCGCAGATTGCCGCCATCGAGCAAGCTTTGCAGCAGCACGTCCTTCCGCTTGCAGAGGTGAATGCGGTGCCGATCCTGGGCGGTTTCATCGGCGCGACCGGCACAGGTGCCACCACGACGCTGGGGCGGGGCGGAAGCGACTACACGGCCGCGCTGATCGGCAGCGGTCTGCACGCCGGTGCGATTGAGATATGGACGGACGTGAACGGCATTATGACGGCGGACCCGCGTATCTGCCCGGATGCGCTTCGCGTGAAGACGGTCAGCTTTGAGGAGGCGTCAGAGATGGCCTACTTCGGCGCGAAAGTGTTACATCCGGCCACGATACTGCCCGCCGTGAGCCAGAACATACCGGTGTGGGTACTCAATTCCCACCAGCCGGAGAATGAAGGAACGCGTATCACAGCGATTGCGCCGCCCTGCGCCAGTCCGCTGAAGAGTATTGCTTCCAAGAAGCGGTTGCGCATTGTGCAGATTGCATCCTCGCGCCTGCTGATGTCGCATGGATTCCTGCGAGCCGTATTTGACACGTTTGACCGGCATCGGTGCGCCATCGATATGGTTTCGACCAGCGAGGTGACAGTGTCGGTTACCGTGGATGACTCTGCCGACCTCGACGCCGTGCGGAACGACCTCCACCACATTGCAGATGTAGAGGTGCAGTCCGGGAAAGCACTGATCTGCCTGGTTGGGGAGGATATACGGGGGCGCAGCGGCATCGCATCGCGCGTGTTTGCGGCAGTTAAGAGCAGGAACGTGTCCATGATTTCGCAAGGTGCCAACGGCATCAATCTCAGCTTCATGCTGGACGAGGCGGATGTGGAGTATGCCATTCGCGCGCTGCATGCAGAGTTCTTCGCCAGCCCCGATCCGTCTGTGTTCGACCTGACGCCCGCAACATCCTTCCCTGGAAGCTGAACGGATTTTCAGGCGGGCGGACTCTATGTGTGACGGCGGAGGACAGGACTCGCTATCATGCATGACGCGGGGTGAAGTGGGTCCATGGCGAACCTAAGGTGGAGCGGGGTCCTGGTGTGTGCGGCGCTCGTTCTGTTGTTTGCATGCCGCGGCGTGCCATCTGCGCAGGAAGCGGCCCGTACACAGCCCGTGCACACGGAAAGTGGTGACCTTGCCGGAACGCATTCCAACGCGGTGGAGACCTTTCTTGGTGTTCCGTTTGCGCGGCCTCCGATTGGCGACCTGCGCTGGCAGCCGGCTCAGCCGGTGGAGCGCAGTGCGACACCCCTGAAGGCGGATCGCCTGGGTGCAAGCTGCATGCAAAAGCTGTCGCGCTCGCATCTGCCCTGGACGGAGGAGTTCATGGTGCAGAACGAGGCAAGCGAAGATTGCCTCTACCTGAACATCTGGGCTCCAGACGAAGCTGGCGGGTCGAAGCACCCCGTGCTGGTGTATCTGCATGGCGGCGGATTTGTGGAAGGCTCCGGCGGCGTTGCGGCATACGATGGTGCCGCGCTGGCACGGCGCGGTCTGATTGTGGTGACGGTGAACTACCGGATGGGCATCTTTGGCTACTTCGCCGACTCGGCGCTGGTCACGGAGTCGCCGCACAAGAGCGCGGGAAATTACGCGATGTCGGACCAGATTGCGGCGTTACAGTGGGTGCGGCGCAATATCGGGGCGTTTGGTGGCGATCCGTCGCGGGTTGCGCTGGCGGGTCAGTCCGCGGGCGCGGAGAGTGTTGCGGAGTTGCTGGCATCACCGGAGGCGAAAGGGTTGTTTGCGTGCGCGATCCTGAACAGTGATCCGCTGCTATGGCCGGCCGGCAGGATGACGCCGCTGAACGACGCGGTTACGGCGGGCGATGCCTGGGCCGCAGCCGAAGGTCCGCGTGGAACGGAGGTGCTGCCCTTGTTGCGGGGGCTGTCCGCGAATGTGCTGATGGCGATGCCGGACCTGCCGGCCAGCGCCCGCCGGCCGGTGGTGGATGGATGGCTGCTGCCGGAACAGCCGGCAGATGATTTGCGCAAGCCGGTGGGCAGCGACGTCCCGGTGATGCTGGGGTGGGTTGCGGATGAGGGGAGCGCGTCCGCTGACTACGGCAGGGTGACGGACGACGCGTACCACGCAACGGTGCGCGCCACATGGGGCACGAGAAGCGCCGAGTTCCTGAAGCTGTACCCGGGCGTGACGGACTACCAGGCGGGGAACTCAGAGAAGCAGGCGGCGCGCGACCGTAACTTTGCGATTGCGGGGCTCTGGGCAGAGGCTTGGGCCAAGCAGAGGCAATCGCCGGTGTATCTCTACTATTTCAGCCGTGTGCCGCCGTGGAAGGATCACCCGGAGTTTGCGGCACATCACACGGCAGAGGTGCCGTATTTCTTTGGCACGCTGGATACGGTGCACCGGGACTACACAGCGGAGGATCGTGCCGTCAGTGACGCTGCGGCGGGCGCATGGGTGCACTTCGCGACAGGTGGCACTCCGGGCGGCGGCTGGACGGCAACACAGGGTGAACGTGGACCGATGTTCGAGTTCGGTGATGTACGCGGGATGCGACCCATGCTGGATGCAGAACACGCAGCGTTCTGGCGAAGCGTTTTGCTGGCCGGGAACTGACGAGCACCCGCGGCACTCCGGGCCGCGTCTTACCGGAGGCGAAAGTGAGGATTCATGGCCGAGCGCGATGAAGATGATTATGTAACGGTGGCGAGTTACTCCGAAGTCGGCGAGGCCGCATTGGGGCAATCCGTGCTGGACGGGGCGGGCATCGACTCGTTTCTCTCTGGGGAGGAGGCGAACATTCTTCTCCCGATGAGTGGAGCGCGGCTGCAAGTGCGTCTCTCCGACGCGGAGACAGCGCGGGAGTTGCTGAACACCGTTCCGGTCGCAGAAGATGCGGACGGCACCCTGTCCGGGACGACCGTCCACGGAGCGGCGCTGGCGGACAATGGCGACGAACTCTAACGGCAGCCGTCGTGAAAAGGCTGTAGTTTGCCTTTCGGGCGGCATGGATTCGACAGTCTGCGCGGCGCTGACGGCACGCGACTACGATAGCTACGCTCTGCACTTTTCCTATGGGCAGAGAACCGAGGCACGGGAATTGCGTGCTGCCGAGGAAGCGGCAACGCTCCTTGCTTTTCGTGAGTTTTTACCACTCCGGCTCGATATCTTCCGGCGGATCGGCGGGTCGGCGTTGACCGACGTATCGATCGCCGTCCCCGCTGCTGTCAGTGGGGAGGATAGCTCACACAGGACCGGAAGCGACGTTCCAGTCACCTATGTGCCATTCCGGAATGCACACTTCCTTGCTGCTGCAGTGTCCTGGGCGGAGGTGCTGGGAGCACGAACGGTAGTCATCGGGGCGGTGGAGCAGGACAGCTCCGGCTACCCGGACTGCCGCCCAGCCTATTATGATGCCTTTAACGAAGTGGTGCGGCAGGGTACGAAAGAGGGTGGCATCCGGGTGGAAACGCCGCTCATCCAGATGCGCAAAAGCGAGATCGTACGATTGGGAGTTGAACTCGGTGCGCCATTGCATGTAAGTTGGTCATGCTATTCAGGCGAGGATGCCGCCTGCGGTGTGTGCGAGAGCTGCGTGCTTCGGTTGCGTGCGTTCGCGGAGTCGGGTTTTTCAGACCCGATTCCATATGCACGCAATGGCACGTCTGACGTTGAACATGCATCCCACGTGTTGTAAAGATCCAGGCGGCCTTGCGCCACTGAATAAAGGAGTCACTCCCATGAAACGTTTGCTCGCGCACAGCGCTGTTCTTCTCGCCCTGGCACCGGCGGCACTGCTGGGCCAGGCACCGGCTACGCCGACCGGCAGCATCCACGGACACGTTCAGAACGCTGCCGGTATGGCGCAGCCGGGCGAGGTGAAGCTCTCCACGGACCGCAGCTCGGATGAGAAGAACCGGAAATACCAGTACACCTTTCCGATCGACGCAAGCGGCGATTACAAGGGCACAGGTATTGCTCCCGGTACATATGTACTCTTTACTGTCTCCAAGGGAGTGACTGCGGACTACATCGACAATGTGGAGATCAAGGCGGGCGCGGACACGCTGCAGAACGATGACATGACGCGCGAAGAGTTCCTGAAGGCCATGACCCCGGAACAGCGCAAGCAGATCGAAGAGTTCAAGAAGCAGAATGCTGCCACGGTTGCGGCAAACAAGACGGTCGCAAACCTGAACGGTTTGTTGACGGGCGCCCGTGACAGCGAGAAAGCTGGCAAATATGACGACGCCGTGGCATCCATGACGCAGGCCACAACGCAGAAGCCGGATGAGCCAATTCTATGGCTGGAACTGAGCAATGCCGACATCGGCGCAAAGAAATACGATGATGCCGTAACCGCCGCGCAGAAAGCCGTAGACACAAACGCTGCGTCCAAGAAGCCGAACCCGTCGTTTGCGGCTAGCGCCTACAACAATCAGGGCCAGGCGTACGCGAAGCTGAACAAGCCGCAAGATGCCATGTCGTCGTATGACAAGGCCGCGCAGGCTGAACCGGCCAAGGCCAGCCTGTATTACCTGAATGAGGCCATTACTCTGTACAACAACAACCAGCATCCGGAAGCAGCGCAGGCTGCGGATAAAGCCATCGCTGCCGACCCCGCGAAGGCCGATGCCTACTACATCAAGGGGCAGTCGCTCATCGACAAGGCGACGCTTGATCCCAAGACGCAAAAGATGAGCGCGCCCCCGGGATGCCTGGAAGCCTACCTGAAGTATCTGGAATTGGCTCCCACCGGGTCGCATGCGGAAGACGTTAAAGGCATCGTCTCAGCCTTCGATGAGAAGCAGGTAGCGGCATTCAGGGCAAACAGCGGCAAGAAGAAGTAAGCCGCGACGTACTGACAAGCCCCGGATCATGCCGGGGCTGTTCAGTTGGCTGTGTACTCTCTGGCTTTCCATGACGCGGGCCTTCCCAGTGCCTTGCGCGCAAGTGCATACCATTGCAGTACAAGCAAGGTTGCCACGCCGACCGGGTGTAGCACAACGCCCAGCCACCTCTGCCGGTAGTGCACGGCATTGAGGATGCGTGGCACGTAGCTCATGGCGACAGCGCACGCAGCCGCCCAGACCAGGCCCATGCCAATCCGGATCGGTGGTCCGAGGAAAGGGACGATGAAGCTGGTATGCCTCCAGGCCGACCAGAGCAGAGGCAGTGGTAACACCTGTCCGAAGGCAAGCAAGAGCGTCATGGGGACAATACGAGCCGGCGCCGCGATACCTTCCGTTGCGTTTTTTGCGAGTCCGTCCCATGTAGACCGTGCCGAGTCATACATGCGGCAGCTTGCCAGGGATGTGAGGTCCACCAGGCGCGTACTGAAGCCGTGCTGGCGCAACAGGCGGGGCAGCAGCAATCCATCGTGCATGGTATGCCGGATAGCGGCGTGGCCGCCGCTCAGGACGTAGGCTTCGCGGTCCACCATCAGGAATTGCCCACATCCCGCAGCGTAGCCGGGCCGTGTCGTCGCGCGCAGAAGGCGGATGGGCAGGAGGCCAAGAAGGATGAAGTGGATCAGCGGGATCAGCAGCTTCTCGAGCGCGGTGCCGGTGATCTCATGCGGAAACCCGCTTACGAGCGCGGCGCGTTCGCGCGCCAGCACGGAGGCGCACCGGCTTAAACACTGCGGTTGCAGTCGGACGTCCGCGTCAAGAAAGCAGAGCAGTGGCGTTGCGGCACGCTGTGCGCCCTGCCAGCAGGCGTGTTGCTTGCCGTTCCACCCCGATGGAAGAGTCGCGGCCCTTTGGAGTTGAAGTCTGCTGTCCTGTGCCGCCAGCGCCGTGATAATGGCGGCCGTGCGGTCAGTGGAGGCATCATCCATAACGACGACGGTCAGGCGGATGCCGGTTGAGGCAAGAACGGCTTGGACGCATGCCGCGATGCCAGCTTCTTCATTGCGCGCCGGGATCACGACCGTGAGATCCGGCACGAGGCCTGAAGGAGTGTCTGGTGCCTTGTATTCACCTCCGTTCAGAAGCGTCATGAGGAAGGGGATGGCTGCACATCCTGTTGACGCAAAGATGAGAGGGCCAAGCACTATCGTGGACTCCTGACCGGGCGGTGAGCGCGGGATGCAAGGTGGTCAGGGTCATAGCGATGCCCGAGAGAGCGTTCCCTGATGTGCTGCCAGGCTCCATAGAGGCCGGTTGTACCGCGCCTGCCTTCCAGGATGGTGATGAAGTCCTCCGCACGTCGCTTGCAGGATGCATCTGCCAGAATGTCCTGCGCCGTTTGCAGATGCTGCTCGAGGATATGGGTCCAGCCCGACGCGGACCGGTCACGAACCGTCTCCACGTGCAAGGTTTCACCGACCGCGCCCAGGACCTCCGGCAGGCGCTGATGCCAGAAGGTGTATTCCAACGCGAGCGGGATAACGGTGACGTTTGCAGTGCGGTGAAGGAGCGCTCCAAGTCCGGGCATCAAGTGTGTGGGACGCAGCCGGGCATCGGTGAAGTGACCCTGTGCTGTGATCCAGAGGACGCCGTTTGCAGCCAGGACGGATTGTGCCGCGCGCACAAACTGAAGAGCGCCGCGCGGTGTTCCCTGCTCCACCGGAAACATGCCGAGGTGACGAAAGAAGCCGTACTGCTTCAAGGCAGAGGTGTCGATAGGTGCCCGATGAATGCGTCCCGGCATGAAGTCGCGCGCAAGCTCGATGCACACCAGCGGATCCCACCAGGAAGGGTGATTGAGATAGACGATGATGGGTCCTGACGTTGCCGAGCGCAGCCGCTCCGGGTGTAAGAGGCGCACGGCACGGAAGGCTTTGCGCAGTCTACGCCGGGCGATGATCGAGAACGCGCGCAGGAGCAAGCGCGATCCCGCCGGCATTCCGTCGTGTGGCCTAGGTTTTTGCATCCCTTTTCACATCCGATGCGGAGCCGCCCTGCATCGCCTCACCACACGCGCAACTCCGTCCATCCATGTTGCACTCGCACCGGCGTTCTTGCAGGTAGACGAAAGCTGACGTGAGACAGCGAGGGCGCATCTCAAGTGCCCGGGGCAGGAGTGCTGACATGGCGAAGGCTGAAGAAGAGGTTCTGGAGATCGGTGGCCATGCCGTTCGCATCTCCAACCCGAACAAGCTCTACTTCAGCAAAGAAACGAAGCTAACCAAGCTTGACCTTGTGCGCTACTACCTTTCCGTTGCCCCGGGAGCCTTACAGGGCGTGCGCGATCGCCCGTTTGTGCTGAAGCGGTTTGTGAACGGCGCGCACGAAGAGCCGTTCTACCAGAAGCGCGCGCCGGACAACCTGCCGGAGTACGTCCGTACAGTGACCCTCAGCTTTCCCTCCGGCCGGACGGCGGACGAGATCGTGATCGACAACGAGGCTGCGCTGGCGTGGGCGGTCAATCTTGGTTGCATTGAACTCCATCCGCATCCGGTGCGCACGGCTGATCTGGACCATCCCGATGAACTGCGCATCGATCACGACCCGCAGCCCGGCGTGGCCTGGGCGGATGTCCGCTCGGTTGCGCTGGGGGTGCGTGCAGTGCTGGAGGAAGTGGGTTTGACCGGATGGGCCAAGACGAGCGGCTCGCGTGGCATCCACGTGAATGTGCGGATACTGCCAAAGTGGACGTTTACCGAAGTTCGGCGGGCGGCACTGGCGTTGGCCCGCGCCGTGGAGCGGCGGCACCCGATGGCGTCGTCGAAGTGGTGGAAGGAAGAACGGCACGGCGTGTTCCTGGACTACAACCAGAACGCAAAGGATCGGACGACCTGTTCGGCCTACAGCGTCAGGCCCTTGCCGGATGCGCGGGTCTCGACGCCGCTGCGCTGGGATGAAGTGGAGGCTTGCGATCCGGCGGAGTTTACGGTTGCGACTGTGCCTGCTCGTTTTGCGACGCTCGGCAACCCGCATGAAGCGATGGACACCCATGCCGGGTCACTGGAGGCGTTGCTGGAGATGGCCGCGCGGGACGAGGCAAGTGGCTTGGGCGATGCACCGTGGCCGCCGCACTTCAAGAAAATGGAAGGCGAACCGGCGCGGGTGCAGCCATCGAAGGCGAGAGGCGGAACTTCGGCTGTAAAGAAATCATCGGCGGCAAAGGCGAGCGGTACAGGGCGGAGGCAGTCATCGATGCCGCTCATCGTGGTAGGACAGTCGCCAGAGCGCGCGGCTGTCGATGCAGGGCTGGAACGCTGGAAGCAGGCCCACCCGGACGCTGCGGCTCACCTTGCGGTGGATGATGTGCTGGTGGACCGGATGCGCGGGTCGGCGTATGTCTGGTATCGCATACGGGTGAACCTGCGCCATGTGCCGGAGGAGTTGCGGCCGGAGCAGGGCACACCCGATCCAGATGATGACCCGACGCGTACGTGGCGCGAGCGAGCAGACGCCTAAGCCGGGTCGGATTGAAAGATTGTCATGAGTTCCTGCGGGGGCACGACCTCCAGTTGGGCGTAGGTGCAGGCTTTCGATGGCTTGTCAGGGCGCCAGCGGCGGAAGTGGGCGAGATGGCGGAAACGGTCGCCCTGCATGTGTTCATAGGCAACTTCTACGACCAGTTCCGGGCGAATCGGCTGCCAGCTGAGGTCCTTGTCGCGGTTCCAGCGGCTGGGTGCGCCGGGCATGCGGTCGTGATCATGTGCCTGCGCCTCACCCCACGCGGCCCAGGGATGATCTACCAAGGCGTTCTCGCGGTATGGCGCGAGCATTGCCACCAGATCCCGGCGCTTTGCGGCGGTAAAGCTTGCACAAACGCCCACATGCTGTAACGTCCCTGTGTCGCTGTACAGGCCCAGCAGGAGAGAGCCGATGGCTGTGCCCTCACCATCCTTGTGCCAGCGAAACCCTGCGACGACGCAATCGCAGTCGCGCTCGTGCTTGACCTTCAGCATCGTGCGCTTGTCCGGTGTGTACGGGGCGTCCAGGGACTTGGCCATCACGCCGTCGAGACCGGCACCCTCGAATCGCGTAAACCAGTCCTCGGCCAGCGCACGGTCCTGTGTTGCGGGGGTGAGATGGAGCGGCGCCTTCAGGTGCGGCATGGACTCCTGGAGGGTGGACCGGCGCTCCCGGAACGTGGCGTCGCGCAGGTCACGGCCGTTGATCTGCAAAAGATCGAAGAACACCACGGAAGCAGGCGTCTGCTGTGCCAGGAGTTTGTTTCGGGATGCGGCTGGATGTAGGCGCAGCGTGAGCGCATCGAAGTCCAGACCATGTCCGTTCGCGATCACGATCTCGCCGTCAAGAACGCATTGAGCCGGCAACTGCTCCAGGAGCGAAGCAAGCAGTTCCGGGAAGTAGCGGTTCAGTGGCTTGGCGTCACGGCTCTGGATGTAGAGTTCGTCGCCTTCTCGGAAGATGAGCGCACGAAATCCATCCCATTTGGGCTCGAAGCTCCATGAACCCTCTATCGGGAGCGCATCGACGCGCTTAGCCAACATGGGCAGGATCGGTGGTGCGATGAAAAACGGCATTCACAAAGCGTAACGCGTCCGGCATGTGCGAACGCGTTACGCTTGCCACGAGGCGAGGCTTACATGCCCGTTGTTGAAGCTCCACCCATCATCTTCACGGCCTTGTCTGCCATGTCGGTGTGCTGCGCAACCGCCTTCTCACCCTTGGCCACAGTCTTTTTGAACGCCGGGTCGGTCGCAGCAGTTTCCTCGGATTTGAAGAGGTCCAGGGCCTTGTGATGATCCACGTCCATGTCGGTCATATACGTTTTATCGAAATCGGTGCCGGAGAGTGCGCTCAGGGCGTCGTACTTGGATTGGTGATCAGGGTCGAGCGTTGTCACCGGCGTGACACCCGCCTTGTCCGCAAAGGGCTTCATCTCGGCTTCCAGCTTGTTGTGGTCAGCGATCATCTTGTTCGCGTACGCCTTGACCCTGGGATTGGAACTCTTGTCGGCCGCAAGCTGGCTGAACTTGATTTCAGTGTAGTCACTCTGCGACGCGGTGGTAATGAACTGCTTGTCTGTGTCAGACATGCTGGTCTGCGCCTGTGCGATCAGGTTGCCACCGCCGATCAGCGTACATCCGAGTGCGATTGCGCACAGTATCTGAGTCTTCATCATGATCTCCTACCCGCCGGGCTGGCGGTTACAACCAGTAGGAGCGTGAAGTATGGCGGCACGTTGCCGGTTGGGGCAAGCAGGCGTAATTCGGCAGGACCGTTTTGCACTCACGCAATCAGCAAGGTTCTATGTGTGCGTGGCCAAAGTGTCAGGCGTGGGCGAGAGTATGTTCCTGCACGCCGGGCTGAGCATGCGCCGCGGCTTGCTTGCGGTCCAATGCATCGGCAGCAATCCAGCCGCTCATCATGACCATGGGCATACCCGGACCGGGGTGGGCAGCTCCTCCTGCGAGATACAAGCCGTCAATACCGCGCACTACGTTGGAAGGCTTGAACGCACCGTTCATGCGCCCATGTGAGCTCAGTCCGTAAATGGCTCCATCCAGCACGCGATAGCGGTCATGAATATCCTGCGGCGTGAGCGCACGCTCGAAGACAATGCGGTCCTCGATGTCAGTCATGCCGGCGGTGCGCTTCAGCTTGTCCAGGATTACCTGGCGATAGCCTGGAAACATCTCCCGCCAATCATGATTGGGGCGGAGATACGGCGTGTGGACGAGGACGTACATGGCATCACCGCCTTCGGGAGCGGTGGCAGGTTCGGTGCGGCTGGTACTGGCGATGTAGCAGGTAGGATCGGGCGCGGGCATGCCGAGTGTGTAGATGGCGTTGAACTCTTCGTGCGGGTCGCGCGAGAAGACAAAGTCATGGTGCGCAATGTGATCGTAGCGCTTGTTGAGCCCTAGGTAGAGCACCACACCGGAGCAAGCTGCTTCCCAGTTCTTCTTACGGTCGAACGCCGCGGAAACAGCCGTTCCCGCGAGCAGTTCGCGATGCGTACGCACCGAGTCCTCGTTGGAGACGACCGCGTCGAAACCGTAGCGCTCTCCCGAGGCAAGGGTCAGTCCGGTAACCTTTCGCCCCTCGCCATGAATGACAGTGTCGATGTGAGCGACGTCGGCGTCGGTGTGGTACTTGACGCCGAGCTCGGTGCCAAGCTTCACCAGCGCCTCCGGCACGGCACGCGTGCCGCCCATGGGATACCAGATGCCCTCCTCCGTTTGCATGTGACCGATCGCGCACAGGATTGCTGGCGAAGCATCGGGCGAGGACCCGACATACTGAACGAAGTGGTCCAGCATTTGCGCCGTATTGCTGTCGGAGATGAATTCACGGATGAGGCCGCTCACCGTTTTGCCCAGCCGCATCTTCATCACGTCTTTAAGAACGTTGACATCGAACATGCCACGCAATTCCAGCGTGTCCATCATGGATCCGACGGGCTTCCAGAAGAAGAACTTGTCACTGATGGTGTGCAGGTCCTGGCTGGTGCTCAAGAAGTCGCGGTACCTGTCGCCCAACCCGGGCTGTTTCGCGTTGAGTGAGCCGATCATTGCATCGGTCGAGTCTTTCAGGTCGAGCACGGTGCCATCTTCGAAAAAGCAGCGCCATGAAGGATCGAGCCGCACCATGTGCAGGTAATCGTCCAAATTGCGGTTCGCCTCCCCGAAGATCTTGCGGAGAACCGAGGGCTGGATCAGAATCGTGGGGCCCATGTCGAAGCGGAATCCATCTTCTTCCAGAACGGCCGCCTTGCCGCCAAGCCAGGGGTTCTTCTCAAAAACTTCGACGGAGTAGCCGCGTGCCGCCAGCGTTGCCGCGGCGGCCAGCCCTGCTAATCCCGATCCGATGACTGCTACGCGCATGAACGCAAACTCCCTGGAAAACTGCTTGTCTGTCTGATGAGCGACCTGTCCAAACTATTGCACGGCGAGGTCACGGTCCTGCAGATGCGACTGGTCGAAGGCTGACTGGGTGAAGTTCCAGGCGCTTTCCACGCCTAAATCATCCAGCATCAGCTTGGCGGAAATGCGAGCCGACTCGAAGATGACCGGCAGGCCCGATCCTGGATGCGTACCGCCGCCCGCAAGGTACACGCCCTCGGTCTCCTCGAAGCGATTATGTGGACGGAGGTGCAGCATCTGGCTGAGCGAGTGCGCCATGCTGAAGGTGCTGCCGCGATGCAGCGCAAACTCCGCCGCCCAGTTTGCAGGCGTCAGAATGCGTTCCGTACGTATGCGCTCGCGCACGTCGGCCATCCCAATCTTGGCCATCTGGTCCAGAACGCGTTCACGGAAGGGAGCAAGATCGCGGCCCCAATCGACTCCGTTGCAGCCGTGGGTTACAGGCGCCAGGACATACAAAGAGCTCATGCCCTCCGGCGCGAGCGTGCTGTCGCTTACGCTGGCATTTTGCACATAGATGGAGGGATCAAGCGACAGTGTGTGACCCTTCTCGATGTCGTGCAGATTGCCCCGGTAGTCCTTTGAGAGATAGATGGTATGGTGCGAGACGGCATCGTACCGCCCTTCGACCCCCAGGTACAGCATGAACGTGGAGCAGGAATGGTCTTTGCCCATGATCGCGTTATCTGTCCAGCGGGAACGCAGACGGCGCGGGATTAATTTGCGCGCGGCTTCGGCAAATTCTGCATTCATGATGACCGCGTCGGCTTGCAGCGCGCGCTGGTTTGTCTTGACCCCGGTCGCCTTGCGCCCTGAAAAGGTGATCTCTTCCACCGGCTCGCTGCAATGGATGGTGACACCCATCTCCTCGCAGATGCGGCCCATGGCACGCGTAATCGCACCACAACCGCCGACCGGATGGAAGACGCCGTACTCGTACTCAAGAAAAGAAAGGATCGAAAAGAGGCCGGGACAGCGGAACGGCGACATGCCCAGATATTTGGACTGAAACGAGAATCCAAGCCGGATACGCTCGTCGGAGAAATATTGCTTGAGTTCCGCATCCAGGGAGCGCCACGGCGCAAGGATCGGCAGGAGCTTGAGCATCTCCGGCTTGGCCAGGTCGCGCCAACTCTCGAACGGCGATTCGAGGAAGGGCAGAAAGCGCTGCAGTTTGTCGCGGTTGTCGCGCATGAAGCGCTGAAAGTTCTTCGCGTCCTGGGGACAGAGCTGCGCGACCGCCTGCTCCATGCGCTCATGATGGCCGGTAGCCAGAAGTTCGCCGCCCTGCCCGAAGACGAGCCGGTACTGCGGGTCGAGCCGCACCATGGGGACTTCGCGCTCCAGCGAATAGCCTGCGGCGGAGAAGATCTCACGCAGCACGCGGGGATACAGGAAGAAGGTCGGTCCGTAGTCGAAGCGGAATCCGTCCTGTTCAAACGTACTGGTGCGGCCGCCGACATGGTCCCGCTGTTCAAGCACGGTGACCTTTACGCCAGAAGCAGCAAGCAGCATGGCACTGGCCAGGCCACCTGGACCCGCGCCAACAATGACAACATTCTTTTCCGACGCGCCCATCCCACCCTTGTTCAGCCTGCTCGGTTCCCGCATTGAGAGTAACAGCGCGACTGTCTTCTTGTTCTACCATTGACAGCGGCAGGGAAGCATGGTGCCAGTGCGCGCCATCTCGATTGGACTGAAAGGCTCCCCGACTTCGTTGCTTACACGCAAGACCGCGTCAGATGGCAACCGGGGAACCTGCAAGGTCGAGTTCTCGCGCAGCCGCCTGCATGGCCCGCAGGCAATGGCTGATGTGTTCTTCCAGCGGGAGGCCGAGGAGGGTTGCGCCAGAGATGATGTCGTCCCGGTTGACCGCACGTGCAAAGGCCTTGTCTTTCAGCTTCTTACGTACGCCCGGAACATCCACGCCGTGGATGGACCGGCCCGGCTTCACCAGGGCGCACGCCGTCAGAAAGCCGGCGAGTTCATCGCAGGCAAACAGAGCGCGGGCAAGGTGTGTATCACGTGGCGTCCCGGTATACTCTGCATGCGCCATGATGGCGTGACGCACCGGCTCCGGCCAGCCTTGCTCGTTTAGCACGCGATTTCCGACGTACGGGTGTTCCTCCAGGGAGGGGTGACGATCGTAGTCGAAGTCATGGAGAAGCGCGGCCATGCTGTATTGTTCAACAAACGCATCCGCCTCCTGACCTGTCAGGTCAAGCCGGGTGGCCTCGCGCTGGCCGTAGCTCCGTGTGCAGGCTTCAACGGCAAGAGCGTGTTTGCGAAGGCTGGCTGACGCCGTCCATTCCCGCATCAGCGCCAGGGCGCGTTCGCGTGTATACATGCTCCGATGATACGGCGTCTTCAGTGACCAGTGAGCTTCCGGAGACGCAGCGTGACATACACCAGGAGCAGCAGGCCGATGCTGATGAGGACAGACCATTTCAAGAGGAAGCCAACAGAGTCATACTTCAGATCAAGTCCGCGACTCTTCGCCATTCTGGTTAACGCGAACATCATGCCGCAGTACATGAAGAGCCAGATGGACACGGCGCGTGAAAGGAACCAGCCTGCGGTAAGAAAGCCGGTGAGACTGGCCAGCAGCAGGCGGGCATACCTGCGGATTTCCTCCTGCGCGGCTGGCGGGTCCGCTGGTTCACCGTTGGTCTGCACGGAAGTGAAGGAAGTGTGCCGCGGAGCCGGCATGCGCAACGGAAGCGGCGGGCCCGGTGCCGCGAGAGAGGTGCGCATGATGGGTATGGCGAATGGTGTGCGAGGAGGCATTTCGGTGGGGCCTGCTTTGCTCCACCGCACCGTCAGAGCGTTGGTCCCGGGCACGGTTTCCTTTGCTTCAGATGTGGCGGGAGCGCTGAGCCGCAGACCGGCGCGAACGGTCGCGAAAACAAAGAAGGTCCAGCAGATGAAGCCAAGAAGCCCGTCTTCCGCCGCACAGACGATGATGGAATTGTGTGCCGTGATGTCATTAAATTCGGCGAACTGGCCGAAACCCACCCCCGTGACCGGATGTGCCCGGATCATTCCAAGGCCTGCGGCCCATGCATCCAGCCGGTCCGCCCCGGCTTCCATGGAGACGTCACGTCCGCCTGACCAGCCCAGGGCGAGTGACCCGGCAAACAGTACCGCACCCAGGATGACGGCGGGCACGGTTCCGATTTTGCGCCGGAACATAAACATGATCACCGCCATGAGCGCGACAGCGGATCCGCGTGAGTGCGTGTAAAACATGCCCGTGACCAGAAGCGCTATCGGCAGGCCGATGACAACGACATTCACGAGGCGGATTTTTGTCTTCAGCAGGAAGCACAGCGGAAGCAGGCTGACCAGTACCTGCGCCAGATCGTTGGGATCGTGAACAAACCCAAGCCCGCGCAGGCGGCGGAGATCTGCATCGCCCCAGAGGTAGTCGCTCGGGCTCACGTTGAGATAGAGGTCGTGCAATCCATTGGCGATGAAGTATGCGCTGCCCAGCAACATGGCGATGACCGTCGCCTTGAAATGCCAGGGCTTGCAGAACACCGCGCCTGTCAGCAGGAAGCCGAACGCAACGATCATGTAGTCGTAGAGCGCATACACGCCGCCACCGATCCAGCCGCCCGTAGCGATCGACAACGCAACCGCGAAGCCGAACAGAAGGCAAGCCCACGTTTGCGGCGCCTTTAAGAGGGCTGACTGAACAATGCCGGGAACAGCTGTGCAAACCGCGGTCACCGCCACCAGGACTTCGATGCGGTACAGCGCCAGTTGTCCAAAGAGAGTGACAGGCGTGACATACGCCGTGAGCAGGAAAAGAAGAGTAAAGATGTATGCCATGCTGACCGGGCCGAACGTACCGCTGTTTGTTCCTTACTGACAATACAGGACGTCTGCTCCAAGTGGAGATCAGGTGCGTGGTGCGGGAGTGGCAGTTTGTTCGGTGGTGGGACGGCGCTCTGCTTCAAACTGGCGCAACCGTTCGAGGTCGGCGGGCGTGTCCACGTCGAAGTCTCCGCCGGGCAGGGAGACGGTGAGCACCGCTTCATGCTGAAGCAGTTCACGTGCCCCTGAGTCGCCTGACAATTCCTGGAGCGCGTGGAAGGCGAACTCCGGAAAAAGCGCGGGAACGCCGCGGCGTTCCCAGTAGTAGGACGCAACGACATGTTCGCGGTTTGAGACGGTAATCAGCCGGCGCAGGTGTTCTGCTGTTACCGTTGGCTGGTCGCATGAGAGGACGAGGAGATCGTCCGCTCCGGCGCGCTCCGCGGCTGTAGCTCCCAGGGCGATGGAACTCGCCATGCCGCTGCCCCACGCTTTGTTGATCAGAATGCGTGGATCGTAGATGCTGGCCTCCAGCGCCTGCAGCATGCGAGGGAACTCCGCACCCAGAACAACAAAGACGGGACCGGCACCTGCTTCATGCGCGAGACGAATGGAACGGAGCATGAGCAGCTCGCCTTGAAATGCAACCAGCTGCTTAGGGCAGCCCAGACGCGTGGACCCGCCCGCGGCCAGCACCAGCGCGGCGACGCGGCGGCTCATGCTGCCGGTGCTTCCAGAAAGAGTGCACACGCATCGCGAGAGTAGGGTACGGACGCGTCCTCCTGAAGCAGGGCCTGCACCTGCGCCAGCGTCAGACGGCGCGCTCTCAAGTCTCTTCCGGAAAGCGCAAGTGTGTGTTGCAGTTCGGCGATGATGGCGAGAGCCACAGCTTCCGGACCGTCACCGCCCAACTCAAGCCCGACCGGCGCATGGGTGCTTTCCACGGCATCGGCCAGCAAAACACCGGAAGCGTCACATGCATCGTTCAGCAGGAGAGCCGAACGATGTCTTGCTCCCAGCAAACCGAGGTATCTGGGAGCGAGGGGCAGCAGTTCCGTCAGCAGCCGTCGATCCTGCTCATACGAGTGGGTCATCAGCACCACGGCATCCTCGCGGCGCACCGGCACCGCTCCCGCGCTTTGCGCGAAGAGAACTGCTTCAGCCTGTGGGAAGCGTCCCGGCCTGGCGCGGTCTGCGCGACTGTCTGCAACGATCACTGAAAACCCCAACTCCGCACCCAGGCGCACCAGCGGCCTGGCATCGTCACCTGCACCGAAGATCACCAGGCGCTGGGCAGGGACGAGGTGCTCAAGGAAGACGCCTTGTGAGACGGTGCCGATCGCATCGGCTGTGATACCCGGGCCGGAGCAAGCCAGCAACAGGTGTGCCGCGGGCCCTTCCGCGACAGCGTCGCTCGCGAAGACAAGCTGGCCGTCGAGGAAGACTGCCCGTGCAAATGGCAGGGCGCCGAAGCTTTCGTTCCGCCCGGGCAAGGAGGTGGCCAGCGTGCACCAATGGCCATGTAGCGTCGCCTCAAGCGCGTTAACAAGCGCTTCCGTCTCGGGCGTGCCAAGCGGCTCGGCAAGGATGTCAATTTCGCCCCCACAGCCAAGACCGTACGGGATGTCTGCGCTGTCATCGAAGGCTGTGGAGAAATGCTCGACCGCGGCTCCGTTGCGCACCGTCCATGCGGCACGGCGCAGCAGTTCCGCCTCGAGACATCCGCCAGAAAGGATACCCGCGGCCCGGCCATCGGCGAGTGCCACCATGTGCGCGCCGGGCCTGCGATAGGACGAGCCGCTGACACCGATCACCGTGAACAGCACACCCCCGGAGCAGTCACCGCTCCGGCAGAGTGCAACCACGTCGCGGCGTTCACGAAGGCTCATACGGTAAGTTTAGATGCGCGTACATGGACGTCGTCAGGCGTATACGGTACGCAGCAACGCCGGGCGTTCGGCGTGGAGCTTGAGGATGAGTTCGCCGAAGAGGGTGTTGGCCCAGGCGAACCATGGCCGTGTGTAGTCGGCTGGGTTGTCCTGCTGGAAGGTCTCGTGCATGAAACGGGTTCCGGCGGTGGTATTGCGCAGCGTGCGCAATGCGGTGCCGATCTCCGCGTCGCTGGTGCTGGTGAGGGCGCGCATCATGACGGCCATCGGCCAGATGTATCCGATACCGACGTGCGGACCGCCGACCCCCTCCCCGGCAGAGCCTTTGAAGAAATACGGGTTGTCGCTGGAAAGCACAAAGGCGCGGGTGCGCTGGTAGAGCGAGTCGCTGACCGGCATGGAGCCGAGATAGGCCAGGCTGAGGAGCGAGGGTGCGTTGGCATCATCCATGAGGTTTGTGTTGCCGAAGCCGTCGACCTCATAGGCCCAGATTTCGCCGAGGTTCGGGTGGGTGGTGCGTCCGTGCTGCCGGGTGGCGGTAAGAACTGCTGCGGCGAGTGTCTTTGCGTCGTTTGCCAAGGTGCTGTTGCCGAGGGTGGACGCGATCTCTCCCAGCATGTTCAATGCAACTGCCGCAAAGAGGTTTGCGGGAACGAAGAGCGGGTACGTACAGGCGTCATCCGATGGCCGAAAGATGGAGTGCAGCATCCCATTCGGCCTGGTGGGTGCGCCATAGCCGCCGAGGATGACAGAGTCCGTCGGGCTTTCGGCGCGACGCTGAAAGTGGTACGGACCGCGTCCGCGCAGGCGCTGTTGCTCGCGGAAGGTGGCCACGGTGAGGCGCGCCGCCTCCTGCCATTCGCGGTCGAAGACGTCGGTGTTGCCGGTTGCTTTCCAGTAGCCGTAGGCAAGGCGGATGGGATAACAGAGGGAGTCGACTTCCCACTTACGCTCGCCGACACCGGGCTTGTGGTCCGTTGCGTCCTGGACGGCCCACTCCAGGGGCGGATCGGTGGGGTTGCGGCGGAAGCTGTTTGCGTAGGGGTCGAGCAGGATGCAGGCTGCGTGACGGTGGATCAGGCCTTCGACGAGTTGCCCAAGTGGTTTGTCCTGCTTCACGAAGGGCAGGTAAGGATGCATCTGCGCGGAGGAGTCGCGCAGCCAGAGCGCGTCGATATCGCCGGTGATGACGAAGGTGTCCGGCTTGCCGTCACGTGTGCCGGGGAAGACGGTGGTGTCCAGCGTGTTTGGCAGGCAGTTGCTGAAGATGGCGCGCAGTTCAGAGTCTGCGATGTCGCGGCTGACCGCCGTGATGGCATCCTCGACGGCGGGTGAGCGGAAGAGGCGATCAGCCGGTGCGGGACGCTCCCTGAGTTCGCGCTTGGTGTACTGCGCGAGCAGTGGCTTGTCCGAGGCAAACGCCGCGGCGGAAACAAGAGCGCTTTGTTGGAGAAAGCCGCGACGGGTCGTTATGCCTGCCATGCACCTAGAGTACCCCTGCGTCGAGGGTCTTGCCGAGCGATCATGGCGACCACTACACGACAGGAATGCGCAGCTACACCTACGGCGTGCGCGGCACGGTCACGGCTACCGGACCGGGTTTACGCAGCCGCCCTGTGAAGTAAGCAGCGGGCGCGGCGGCCAGCAGGGCGACGATCTGCGCGTAGTGATGCTGTCCGGGTGTGTGTGTTTCGGCAAACAGCGCAGCGAGCGCAATGAATCCGGCCGCGCCTTCAGCGGATCCCCTGGGCGTTTCGGGTGCGGTGCGAGCCGCCACCCACCCACCCAGCACGCCGAGCGCCGCAGCGACGGCACAGGTGAGCGCGATGAAGCCGGTGGAAGCACCATCCCAGGGCGTGACCTGGCGGGTGACCTTGAAGAACCACGCAAGATAGAGTGCGAGCGTGATCACGGCTCCCAAGAGCGCGGCGAAGATGGCGCGGACAGTGCGCATGATGCTGGTTAGAGTACCGCAGCCGTGTCCGCGATGCATGACAGACCTATCGACGGGCACACGCCGGTATACCCAATGAAGGACAGAGATGTATCCCGCTACAATCTGAAGTGTGCTGATGAATCGCGGCCGGCGCGCCGCATCTGTCTTTCGAGTACCGCTGCTGCTGGCCGCAAGCGCAACCGTTGTGCTGCTGGCAGGATGTCCGCAAGAGCAGCCTGTTGCAATCAGGCAGCCCGCAAACGCCACGGCGCCCAACCTGCCCAAGACGCCCGGGGGTGACATCGCCGGAACGGCGCAACAGTCTGCGGACACGCGCGTGGCATCGCTGATTCAGCGCGTAGACAGGACCTACCGGAGCGGTGTGGAGAACTACCGCAACGGTCGCCTGGATGCCGCCCGCCTTGACTTTGACTCCGCCGTGGACATGATGTTGACCAGCGGTATCGATATCAAGAAAGACCAGGCGCTGAATGACGAGTTCGAACGGACGGTGGATGCTGTTAACGCGTTGGAGATGGTCGCGCTGAAGCAGGGCAACGGATTCAGCCCGAAGACTGAAGAAGCCCCTATCGACGTCGCCACTGAGCTGACGTTTAAGACCAGCCCGGAACTGACCGCCTCATTGAAGAGGACACTCAACACCACGTCGGACTTGCCACTGATTATCAACGACGAAGTTGCGGGTTACATCAACGCCTACGCCAATTCGTCCAGCTTTCGCGCCCATATGGTCGCCTCTCTGCAGCGCGCCAGCAAATATCGCGTGATGATTCAGAACGTGCTAAAGGAGGAAGGCGTGCCCCAGGATCTGATCTATCTGGCGGTTGCCGAATCCGGCTTCCAGCCGCAGGTGGTCAACGCCAGCAGTGGCGCGGGCGGGATGTGGCAGTTCATGCCGACCAACGCCTACGGGCTGACACGGAATGGATATTTTGACGAGCGCTTTGACCCGGAAAAGAGCTCACGTGCCTATGCGCGGTACATCAAGGGCCTTTACAACCAGTTTGGCGACTGGTACCTGGCCATGGCCGGTTTCGACTGGGGTCCGGGCAATATCCAGAAGGCCGTGATGCGCACGGGCTATGCGGATTACTGGGAGCTGTACCGGCGCAATGCCATGCCGCGCGAAACCAGGAACTATGTCCCGCAGATTCTAGCCGCCATCATCATGGCCAAGAACCCGGACAAGTATGGTCTCAACCGGTACACTGCCGATCCGCCCATCCAGTTCGACACCGTGCGCGTGGACTACGCGATGAATCTTCAGCTGGCGGCGGACGTGACGGGGACAACGCTGGCGAACCTTGTCGCCCTCAATCCGGCGCTGCTTCGGCTGAGCACGCCTCAGGACATCTCCTACGACCTGCACATCCCGGCAGGAACGAAGCAGCAGTTCACGGACCGCATCACCGCCATCCCTGAGAACAAACGCGTATCGTGGCGCTTCCATGAGGTGGCCGCCGGCGAGACCCTTGCACAAGTTGCCGCGCAATTTCATGTGGGCGCGCCGGATGTACTGGCCGCGAACGATCTTCTTGTGGACTCAGCAGTGGAAGAGGGTGATGAACTGGTCATCCCCGTAGCGGGCAGCGGCAGCAGTGGCACGCATCCGTTGCAGTACACGCCACGCCGGGGAGACACGCTGGTGACAGTGGCCGATCGTTTCAATGTGACGGCAGATGACCTGCGGCAGTGGAATCACTTCCGCTCGTCTACGCTTCCCATTGGAAAGCGCATCTATGTTGCGGAGCCCGTGCACTTGGCATCGGAAGGACGCGGACGCCGTGCAAGAGCATCGCATACGGCGTCCAGCAGGGCTGCGCACGGCAAGTCATCCGGGTTCAGCACGAAAAGCAATAAAGCGAAAGTACTTGGAAAGGCAAACTCCAGCAGAGGCAAACGGCGCAAGTAGAAAAAGGTCTTCCGAATGCTCCGGGTGCCAGCCTGCAGTGCAATCCAGAAACATCCGGGTAGAGCAACTCTCTGGCTTCGCGGCGAGGATGGTGCACGACGGGTGCTTCTACGCGGCGTTCATGGCGGCGATGGCCTGTTCCCGCGCGGTGCGCAGTTCCTGCACAGGGTCGCCCTGGTACATGAACTCCAAACCGATGAAGCGGTTGTACTTGAGTTGAGACAACTTCTTATAGACGTTGGTGTAGTTGATCTCGCCCGTGCCGGGGCGGTGCCGTCCGGGTACATCCGCGATGTGGACCAGGCCGACGAGATCGATGTTGCCGTCGAGCTTCTCAATCAGGTTCCCGGAGCCGCGCTGCTCGTGGTAGAAGTCGTAGAGAACTTTCACCTTAGGGCTGCCGACCTCCCGGACGATTTCAAAGGCTTCGGCGACGCTGGGTACTGCCTCCTGCTTGTACTCCAGCAGGTCGATGGGTTCGAGGACAATCTCGATGTTGTCCTTGGCGCAGAGGTCGGCAGCAAACTTCAGTGAATCCACGATGGCCGCGCGCTGCTGTTCCGGAGTCTGGCCGGGCACGCGCGTGTAGGCCGTGTAGATAAACTGTGGGCAGTTCAGCTGCCGGGCACCGGGGAGTGCCTTCATGATGTCGTCGCGCAAAGCATCACGCTTGGAGTGGTCCGCCAGGGCGTTGCGGCCCGGAACGGCACTGTCGACCGTAAGGTTCAGTTGCTGCAGTTTTCCGGTGTAGCGCTTCCACTCCTCTGGGGTCCACTTTTCGTACTCGTTGCCGATTTCCACACTGTCACATCCGGCGTCGGCCGCGACCTGCAGGCGCTGCTCAAAAGTCATGGCCTTGGGAAGGGTCCAAAGCATCAGCGTGAACTTGTGGCCGCCGTTGTTGCGCGGCGTTTGTGCCATTGCGGCAGATGGGGGCAGCATGGAGGCGGCTGCTGCGCCCAATGAGAGCATATGGAAATCGCGACGGTTCATGAATCTCCTCAAGATGCGAACTCGAGTATAGAGCGTGTTCAGCTTAGGTGGCCTGCATCGCCCGCAAGGCTTCCAGCCGAGCAATCTTCAACTCAGCCCTGATGTCGCCCGACGGCACAAACTCCATGGTGATGAAGCGGTCGTAACGCAAGCGTGCAAGCGCGCGATAGATGTTGGTGTAATCGATCTCGCCGGTACCCGGATGATGCCGCCCGGGTACATCCGCGATGTGAACCAGACCGACCAGGTCGATATTCTTCTCCAGCTTTTCTATCAGATTCCCGGTGCCGCGCTGCTCATGGTAGAAGTCGTACAGCACTTTCACCTGCGGATGACCGGCCGCGCGCACGATCTCGAACGCGTCAGCCACCGAGTTGACCGTCTCCCGCTTGTCCTCGATCAGGTCGATGGGCTCCAGCAGCAGTTCCACACCTGAGCCGTCGCACGCAGCGGCTGCTGCTTTCAGCCCGTCCGCGATGGTCTGCTTGAGCTGATCGGGCGACTGCCCCGCGGCGCGCGGTCCTGCCTTGAAGCCGAACTGTGTGCAGCCAAATTCCTGCGCAACCGGCAACGCTGCCCTGACATGATCGGCAACCACGGTGCGATTGGAAGGGTCCGTGAGCGACGGCACGACCGGAAACATCAGGTCGAAGGTAAGTCCAAGCGCATTCTTTTTTGCGACGATGCGCTTCCGCTCCTCCGCGCTCCAGCCCTGCCACTCCGTTACCAGTTCGCCGCCGTTGTAGCCTGCGGTGGCCACCATCTCAAGCCGCTGCTCCATGCTGAGTGCCTTGCCCAAGGCCCACAACATCACGGAAAAGCGCGGGGTCACCGCGCCTCCTGCCTGACGCAAATCGGCCTGCCTTGAACTTGCCCGGATCATCATCCCGGGCCGTTCATCGCGCGGCGTCACTTCTCTACCACCATGGCAAACGAGTATAAAGGAAGCGCAGAGAACGCGGCCCGGGCTCCAGTCCCGCGCCACCGCCGCAGGGAGTAAGCGTGACAACAAGATTTATATGGGCAGCGGGACTGGCGGGTGCTCTTGTTATGGCGTCTGTTCTGGCGCAATTTCCAAGGCCTGTCATTGATCAGGCCGCGGCTCAGCGCGGAGCCGCGCTGTATGGCAAGGACTGTGCGCAGTGCCATGGCGAGGACGCGCGCGGAACCGCAAACGGCCCGGACATGCTGCGGTCAGAGGCCATTCTGCACGACAGGCGCGAATCGCTGCACGGAAAAGAACTGGGGCCCATGCTGAAGTCGCTGCCCGGGCACCACTTCAACTACACCGATGTGCAGCTGAACGACCTGTCGAACTTCTTCGCGAACCAGGTGGGAAAGATCCTGCGCAGCGGCTACAACGATCAGCCGACCAATCTACTGAGCGGGGACCCTAAAGCAGGCGAAGCCTATTTCAATGGAGCGGGCGGATGCAGCCAGTGCCATGCGCCCACGGGAAATCTGAAGGGTGTCGCCACCCACTACAGCGCGGCTGCGTTGCAGCAGAAGTTTCTGTTTCCCGGCAGCGGCTTTGGCGTGAAGACCAGGCCGCAGGTCACTGTCGTGGTTCCCGGCGGCCAGACCTACTCCGGAGACGTCGTCCGCATGGACGACTTCAACGTGACTCTGCGCGGCAAGGATGGCGTAGCTCACACGGTTTCGCGTACTCCTGGAACAAAGGTGACCGTCACGGACCCATACGCCGCACACAATGCCTTGCTGGCGAAGTACACCGATGCCGACATTCACAACCTGACGGCGTACCTGGAGACACTCAAGTGAACCGGCTCCGCACCCTTGCTCTGCTGACCTTGCTGCCGTGTGCTGTGCTGGCACAAACGCCCACCAACAAGAACAATCCGCACGACATCACCAAGCACGACACCCCGGAGTCGGCACCGGGCAGACCCGCACCTGCCGCGTCTGTGCAGACGCCCAGCCTCCTGAACGGGCAATGGCCGACCTACAACGGCGACCTGACGGGACGGCGGTTCAGTCCATTGACAAAAATCAACGCCAGTACCGTGGGTCGCCTGCAACTGGCGTGGACCTACCGCGTCAACACGACGACAGGCGGCGGCAAACGCATCTCGGCGACCCCCCTGGTGGTGGACGGCGTCATGTACTTCACGGTCCCAAGTCACGCCTGGGCGATCGACGCACGCACCGGCGTGCAGTTGTGGCAGTTCGACTGGAAGAGCAAGGGCGGTGAGACCATCGGCAACCGCGGCGCTGCCATCCGCGGCAATACGCTCTACTTTGAGACGGAAGACTGCTACCTGGTTGCGCTGGACATCAGCAACGGCCAGGAGCGTTGGCACGCCGAGATCGGTGACCGGGACCATTTCAACTTTGGCAGCGTTCCGCCAACAGTTGTTGGCAATCACGTGATGGTGGGGATCTCCGGCGACGATTTCGACATGCCCGGGTATGTGGAGGCGCATGATCCTGACACCGGCAAGCTGCAGTGGCGCTGGTACACGCACCCGGAACCCGGTACACCGGAAGCCAAGACCTGGCCGAACGACGAAGCCATGCTGCACAGTGGCGGCACGACGTGGATCCCGGGAACGTATGATCCAGACCTGAACCTGTACTACTTCGGGACCGGCAATGCGCAGCCAGTGATCAACGGGAGCGCGCGGCCCGGTGCCAACCTGTTTACCGGCACCATCTGCGCTCTGAATCCGGATACCGGCAAGCTGGTCTGGTACTTCCAGCCAAATCCGCACGACACGCATGACTGGGACGCCACGCAGACTCCCGTGTTGATCGACGGGATGGTGAACGGGCAGAAGCGCAAGCTGCTGGCGCAGGCCAGCCGCAATGGATGGTACTTCCTGATTGACCGCACGAACGGTAAGGCACTGGTCAGCACACCCTTTGCCAATCAGAACTGGACGCTGGGTCTGGATGACAAGGGTTCGCCCATCCCCGATCCCGCGAAGTTTGCCAAGCCGAACGGCACGCTGGTCTCGCCCAATCAGGGCGGCGCAGCGAATTGGTGGCCGCCATCCTACGATCCCACGCTGGGCTTGTTCTATGTGCAGGCGTCAGATGCGTACAGCGTGTACTACATCTTCGACAACAACACGAAGCCGGAAGGCTGGGCGGGCAACGATCGCGGAGGCTACGCCAAGTACGCGCTGCGCGCGCTTGACTATCGCACCGGCAAGTTGAAGTGGGAGCATGTGTGGCCCTTCGGAACCGCGCGCTCCGGCATCCTGACCACCGCCTCCGGTTTGTTGTTTACCGGCGATCCCGTGGCCAACTTCGTGGCGATGAATGCTGCCAACGGTACCATCCTGTGGCACGCGGGGCTCGGCACGCCTGTTTCGAACGGCCCCGTCACGTATGAACTGGACGGACGCCAATATCTCGCGGTGGCCGCCCAGGACACCATGTATGCCTTCGTTCTTCCTTGAGCCTGGACCACGGCCATGAAGCTCGGCATCATCAACAGCTGCTTTGACCAGGTGGGCGTGAGTACCGCCACCGGCCTGGAGCACATTGCCCGCATTGGCTTCGACTGCGTGGATATCTTCACGGAGGCGATGACAATCTCCACCGGTGAGAAGCGGAAGGTCGCGGACACGTGTGCGCGGCTGGATCTCCCCATTGTTTCGCTGCCGGTGGTCGCGTTTGGGCTGATCGATTTCAACGTGCCCGTTCGTGCGTTCCACGTGGAGCGCGTGAAGCGTTACATCGACCTTGCCGCCGACTTCCAAGCTGAAAACGTTCTTCTGGTACTAGGCGAATACGTCTGGCAGCGCGAGATCATCCCGTCCGCCGACCAGTGGCGTTGGGCGGTAGAAGCGTGCCGGACGCTGGGAGACTACGCTGACGCCAAGAACATCAGCATCGCGCTGGAACTGGAACCCTTCCGGATGGCGCTGCTCAATACTGTGGGCGAGATGGTCCGCTTCCTGGCCGACTGCCATCATCCACGCGTCAAGGCCAACATTGATATCAGTCACCTGGTACTGTCGGACTGTGGCCCGGAGACGCTTGCCGCCCTGCGCGGGAATGCGATCCACGTCCATATCAGCGACTGCGATGGCAAGGTGCATGGCGACCTGCCGCCCGGGCGCGGCGTGGTCAAGTTCTCACCGTATTTGCAGGCCATCAAGGAACTGGAGATTGGTGGTCCGGTGTCGCTGGAGCTGGAGTATCCACCGGATCCGGCAAACATTGTGCGATGGGTCGAAGAGGCGTACACCAGCACCGCGCGCCTGATGCAGCTTTCAGGCCTGCGGGATTAACCTAGTTGCCACGCCTCCTGCGCCGCAGAAAGGCGATGCCGCCTACGCCAGCACTTGAGATCACGGCCACGATCACCCCCAGCAGCACGACGACGGCTAAAAGCGCCGGAACCATGTGTGTGAAGACGGCCATCAGCAGCGATGCAAAGGCCAGCGTGATGGCATGGATGAGGAACGTCACGATGCGGAAAACCGCCACCTGCCACTCTCCTTTCCAGCAGTCTCGCATGGAAACCGGCGCATCCTGGCCGTTGGTGCTGTGTCGCAAAAATGCTGCAGTGCCGAAGCCGTGCGTTACGGGTCCCGTACGAGCGCACGAGAGCCAATATCACGCCTGTACTGCATGCCGCGAAAGGTAATGCCATCGAGCGCCTGGTAGGCTTTGCTCAGGGCATCGCGCAGGGTCTCCGCAACGGCAGAAACCGCCAACACGCGCCCACCGGCAGTCACCACCTGGCCGCTGCTGTTGTGTGCCGTTCCTGCGTGGAAGATCTTTGCGCCTTGAGGGACCGGTGCATCCAGACCGTGTATGGAAACGCCACGCTCGGCACCCGCCGGGTACCCGGCGGACGCGGCAATCACGCTTGCGCTCGCGCCTGGACGCAGGTGGATCTCCAGCCTGTTTGCCGTACCATCAATGGAGGCGTCGATCAGGTCAAGGATGTCCGTCTCCAGACGCAAGAGGATCGCCTCGGTCTCCGGATCACCCCATCGCGTGTTGAATTCCAGCACCCGGGGGCCGTCCGGCGTCAGCATCATGCCGCAGAAGAGGATGCCCTTAAAAGGCGTGCCCTCGGCGCGCATGCCGTCCACGGTGGGTTGTGCCACGTATTTCAGCAACCATTTTCGGAGATCGTCCGGAAGCAGGGCGTCTGTCGAGTACGCGCCCATCCCGCCCGTATTTGGGCCGGTGTCGCCCTCGCCCAGGCGCTTGTGGTCCTGCGCGGCTGCGATCGCAACGGCGTGGGTACCGTCGCAGAGTGCGAAGAATGAAAGCTCCTCACCGGAGAGAAACTCTTCAAGGATCACGGAGCCGCTGAGAGGCAGCAGGTCCTTGATTGCTAAACGTGCCTCGTCATACGTTGCCGCGATGACGACGCCCTTGCCCGCTGCAAGGCCATCTGCCTTGACGACCACCGGCAGACTGAAGGCAGGCAGCGCTGCATGGGCGTCTTCATCGCTGTCCGCGACAACATAGCGGGCGGTAGGGATGCTGTACCGCTGCAAGAACTCCTTCGCGAACGCCTTTGAACTTTCCAGCCGGGCTGCGGCCCGGGTAGGGCCAAAGGCACGCACGCGGCGCGCGTTCAATGCATCCACGATGCCGGCTGCCAGCGGAACCTCCGGCCCCACTACGACCAGGTCCGGCGTGGTCGAGTCAACCACGCGCAGCATGTCCGGCACGCTGTCCTGCTGTACGGGGAGGCATGTGGCCAGCACCTCGATGCCGGCGTTGCCTGGAGCGCACCACAGCGCGGTGACTCTGGCCGACTGCCGAAGCGCCCAACACAGTGCGTGTTCGCGGCCACCGCCGCCGAGGACGAGCACGTTCATTGCGCGGGTTCTTCCAGCAGGTCGACAGGAGGAAAAGCGTTCAGGTTTAGGAACATGTCTCTGAGGCTAGCATTGTGATGCTTGCCCATCCGCCTATACTCAAGCAAATGCAGGCACTCGAGGAAGAGCGGACAGGAGCAGGGGATCGGCTCAACCTGCGCGAGTTCGTCACCTTTGCCGGCCCGGCATTTGTCGCATCCATCGCGTACATCGACCCCGGCAACTTCGCCAGCAACATCGCGGGCGGCGCACAGTTCGGGTATTCGCTGTTGTGGGTGCTCTTGTGGTCGAACGCCATGGCCATTCTGGTGCAGTACCTGTCTGCAAAGATGGGCATTGCAACCGGTAAGACACTGCCGCAGAACTGCCGCGAACACTTTTCCCGGCCTGTTGTATGGCTGCTGTGGGCTGCCGCCGAGGTCGGTGCCATTGCCACGGATCTGGCGGAGTTTCTGGGCGCAGCCGTGGGAGTCTATCTGCTTGCGGGGCCAGCCTTGCTTGCTCACGGTTACAGCCGCAATGCCGTCATGCTGCTTGCGGCCCTGGCAACGACACTCTTCGTCTTCCTGCTGCTCGCCTTGAATCAGCGAGGATTTCGCGGATTTGAGCGCATCATCATCGTCATGGTGGGAGTGATCGGCGGCTGTTACGGCCTTGAGGTCTTTCTGGCGCACCCCGATTGGCCGGTCGCCGCGCAATCCGTCCTGCTGCCGAGGCTTTCGAGGCAGTCGGTCTACATCGCCGTCACCATGCTGGGCGCAACGGTCATGCCGCACGTCATCTATCTTCACTCTGCTCTTGTGCTGCCGCGTACGGAGCGTGAGGGCGCAGCCGCTCTACCGGCGTACAGACGAAGATTTCTTCGCTATGAGCGGATCGACATCATCGCGGCCATGAATGGCGCATGGATCATCAACTCGGCCATGTTGATCATGGCCGCCGCAGCGATGCGCGGAGCCGATGCGAACACCATCGGTACGTTCGAAGGGGCACACCAGACCTTAGGGCCGCTGCTGGGACCGGGAGCCCAGGTGGCATTTGCGGTCGCGCTGCTCTGCTCGGGACTCTCGTCGTCCACAGTGGGTGTACTTGCCGGACAAGTTGTCATTGAGGGCTTCCTGGCGGTTAACTTTCCTATCTATCTCCGGCGCATCATCACCATCGTTCCAGCCGTCGCCATCATTGCGCTGGGGGTGGATGAGTTGAAGGTGATGCTGTTCTCGCAGGCGGTACTCTCGTTTTGCATCCCGTTTGCGCTGGTCCCGCTGCTCGTTCTCACCGGCAGGGAGGGCGTCATGCGTGGCTTTGGTAACCTTCCCCGGACCGCACTGGCCGGCTGGCTGGTCACCGCTCTTATTCTGGCGTTGAATGGTGCCTTGTTATGGCAGGTCTTCACCGGGGGGAACACCTGAGACGACACAGGGCGCGAACGAAAACAGGGCCGCGCGGATGCGCGGCCCTGTGACGAAGCGTTTTCCTTACCGGTGTGGACCAGCAGGCGCCGGTGCCGGGTGCGACTCCACGTGTGGTGCGGGTGCGGCACGTGGCGCTTCAAAGTGCTGTGCCGGCGGTGCTGCGGGACGGGGCGCCTCTACACGGGGTGGCGGTGCGGCCGTACGCTGCTGCATGGATTGCTGCTGAATCATCTGCTGCCGCTGCTGGACAGCCTGCTGCTCACGCGCTGCGTTTTGCTGCTGCTGGAACTGCGCGCGCTGCTGCGTCTGTAGCTGCTGTTGCCGCTGTGCGTCCTGCTGCTGGCGCTGTTGCTGCTCACGCGCTGCGTTGTCTTGCTGCTGCCGCTGGGCATCAAGCGTCTGCCGTTGATTCTGCCCCTGTTGCTGGCGTTGTACGTCCAATGCCTGCCGCTGGAGATTCTCCTGTTGCTGACGTTGAGCATCGAGCGGCTGCCCCTGTTGCTGAAACCGCTGTTGATCAGGGGTTTGCTGCCGTTGCAGGTTGGTCTGACCCTGTTGCTGACGCTGCGCTTCGAACTGCTGCCGCTGCTGGTCGCGCTGTGCATTCGTCTGTGGCGATTGCTGCTGACGTTGTGCGTCAAGCTGCTGCCGTTGTTGTTCCCGCGGATCGAGCTGCTGCGTTTGCGCCTGGTGCTGTTCGAACCCCTGACGCTGTTCCGGTGTGCCACCTGGGAAAGCACCTCCCGGACGGCCGTTCAGGTTCTGCCCCGGCTCGGGACGGTTCTGTGGAACAGCGATGTTGCGGTCCGCCTGGATGGCATGTGCCGCGAAGAGCATCTGCGGGCGGCCCTGATTGGCATTGAAGAACTGCTGCCGATTCTCCTGGGCTGCCTGCCGGTGTGCGATCTGCGCCTGCATGGGGGGCACATGCTGCTCACGCAGCGCCGCAAACTCCTGCGGCGCGGGCGCACGATGCAGACCGTTCGGACCGCCGAAGTAGCTGGTTCGGGTGTTGTTGATATAGGTGTTGTTCACCACTGTGACATTGCGCTGGTAGACGTAGTTGTTCACCACGCGCGGACTGACATGATTTACCGCGGTGTTGTAGTAAAAGTTCCGGTCACGCCAGTAGCCGCCCTGGTAGCCGAAGCCGATGAAGCCGAAGCCATAATTGATCCCGCCGTAGTAGCCGACGTGGGGTCCCCAGTACCCGTGGTGCCAGCGATAGCCGTGGCCGTAGTAGCCCCACCACCCTGGCGTCCAAAGGGCACCATCATACGGCGCACCGACCCAGGCCCCCGGAACGTAGTAGTACCCGGCGGAGGCGTAATCCCAATAACCCGGCGTCCATAGGTAGTTCGGGCCGGGCGCTTCGGGCTGCTCGTAGTCAGAGGGCAGCGCCGGTGGTGGCTGCGTAGCCTCCGGCACACTGGGATCCAGCAGCTGTGCGTACTGGTCGTACTCCTGCGAGGTCATGGGCTGACCGCTGGCGTACTGCTGCTGCTGCTCCTGAGGAGCCTGCTGCTGCTCGTTTTGCGGCTGCTGCGTGTTGTAACGGTATGCCTCATTCTGCTGGCTGTTGCCGACGCCATAGTTGGCGCCCGCCTGCTGCGGCGCGCTCTGCTGTGCCTGGGAGACCGCCGCATACCGAACCGTCCCAGCGGGGACCCGGGTCTGCGTGTAGATCGCGTTGACCGGTGTTGCCATGTTCATCATGGCCGGGTCGTTCGGGGCGTTGCCGTCCACAATGGGTGCGGGCTGCGGAACGGAATTGCTATTGCAGCCCGCAAACAGGGGGGCGAAGCCTGTTAGCACAAGGGCCGAAAAACACGCAACACAAGTTTTCATACAACGACCTCAACATGACTCTGATGCGCGGCAACCCGGCCTCGTTCGCCGGCTGCCCTGTTCTGCAACAGGAAGCTGGAGATATAAACACGATCGCCCGTGAAGGTTGCGGAACCGGGACTACCTCACCAAACGCGACCGCGTTACCATGGAAGATATGAGCTGCTCCCCATATTGGTTGAAGCGCTTTCGCCATGGCAGGCATGACCGTGGCCGTCACGCTGCCTGAGCGCAACGTTCTTTGCTACTCTTTCATCGACTGCCGCCGGCTTGTTGCGGCCTTGGTGGCGCTTCGCGCCTTGAGGACACTTCCATGAGCACTACTCCGACACTCGCCCCCGTCGCCAGCAACAGCTTCGACGCGCGCTCCACCCTGACCTCTTGCGGAAAGGCGTTTACGTACTTCCGTCTGGAGGTACTCGCCAGTAAGGGCGTTGAACTTGCCCGTCTGCCTTTCTCGCTGCGCGTGCTGCTGGAGAATCTCCTCCGCCGGGAGGACGGCGTCACGGTGACTGCCGATGACATTGAGTTCCTCGCGAAGTGGCAGCCGCTGGCTGAACCGAGCCGCGAAATTGCCTACATGCCCGCCCGCGTCCTGATGCAGGATTTCACCGGCGTGCCTGCCATTGTGGACCTTGCCGCGATGCGCGACGCCATGAAGATGCTGGGCGGCGATCCGGAGAAGATCAATCCGCTGCAACCGGCGGAACTGGTCATCGACCACAGCGTGCAGGTGGATGAGTACGGCCTCCGCCACGCGTATGAGATCAACTCGCTGCTGGAGTTTCAGCGGAACCGCGAACGCTACGCCTTCCTGAAGTGGGGCCAGACTGCCTTCCGCAACTTCAGCGCGGTGCCGCCCGGCATGGGCATCTGCCACCAGGTGAATCTGGAGTACCTGGCGCGCGTCGTCTTCACTCTTCACGACAAGGGCGAGACGATCGCGTACCCGGACACGCTGGTGGGCACGGACAGCCACACCACCATGGTCAACGGCCTGGGAGTGCTGGGATGGGGTGTCGGCGGCATTGAGGCGGAGGCGGCCATGCTGGGTCAGCCCGTCTCCATGCTTGTGCCGCAGGTGGTTGGCTTCCGCCTGACAGGCAAGCTGAAGGAGGGCACCACCGCAACCGATCTCGTCCTGACTGTGACGGAGATGCTGCGCAAGCACGGCGTTGTCGGCAAGTTCGTGGAGTTTTTCGGCTCCGGCATCAGCGAACTGCCGCTGGCCGACCGCGCCACCATCGCCAACATGGCGCCCGAATATGGGGCTACCTGCGGCTTCTTTCCGGTGGATGCCGAGACGCTGAACTACCTTCGCCTGACCGGGCGTAATGAAGCGCAGATCCAGCTCGTGGAGGATTACTACCGCGCCCAGGGCATGTTCCACACGGCGGATGCACCCGAGGCCGAGTACAGTAGTACGCTGACGCTGGACCTCGCTACCGTGGAGCCGAGTGTCGCCGGCCCGAAGCGTCCACAGGACCGCGTACCCCTCTCGCAGACCAAGGAGAGTTTCGCAAAGGTGTTGCCGTCCCTCTACGGTCCTAATGCCAACGTCAAGGGCGACCGCCAGCTTCTTCGGTGGCAGGGCGAAGGTGGCCACTCCTCCGCCGACGGCTCCGTGGAGTCCAGCGTTGCTGCCCCTGAGCCCGGCAAGGACGGCCACCTGACTACCGGCGGTGAGCCCATCTCCAGCGTGAAAGAGCGGCTTGGCGTTGACGTCGACGGTTACCTGCACCATGGCAGCATCGTCATTGCGGCCATCACCTCCTGCACCAACACCTCGAATCCGTACGTGATGCTCGCAGCCGGACTTCTGGCTAAAAAGGCTGTCGAGAAGGGTTTAGAGACGCCGCCCTGGGTCAAGACATCGCTCGCGCCCGGCTCACGCGTCGTGACCGACTACTACAACAAGGCCGGGCTGACGCCGTACCTGGATAAACTGCGCTTCAATACGGTCGGATACGGCTGCACCACCTGCATCGGCAACAGCGGCGCGCTGCCCACGGACGTCTCCAGGAGCATCGACGAGCATGGACTTGTCGCAGTCTCCGTGCTTAGCGGGAACCGGAACTTCGAGGGTCGCATCAACTCCGACGTGCGCGCCAATTACCTGATGAGTCCGCCCCTGGTCGTCGCGTACGCGCTTGCGGGCACCATCGACTTCGATTTCGAGACGGAGCCGATCGGCTTCGACAAGCAGCTGCAACCCGTCTTTCTGCGCGACATCTGGCCGTCGCAGGAAGAAGTGAACAGGACCGTCTCAGAGGCCATCGACGCGGAGATGTTCCGTCATCAGTACAGCACGGTCACGGATGGCGACTTCAACTGGCGTCAGCTCAAGTTCCCGCTCGGTGACACCTACGGATGGGAGCCGGATTCCACCTACATCCGCAAAGCGCCATATTTCGACGGCATGCCTGCGACACCCGCACCCGTGGAGGACATCACGGAGGCTCGCATCCTCGCGGTGCTCGGCGACTCAGTCACGACGGACCACATCTCACCCGCCGGGTCCATCAAGCTGAACGGCCCTGCCGGAAAGTACCTGGTGGAACATGGCGTCAAGCCGGGTGACTTCAACAGTTACGGCTCGCGCCGCGGCAACCACGAGGTGATGGTGCGCGGCACCTTCGCCAACGTCCGCCTGCGGAATACGCTGGCTCCCGGAACGGAAGGTGGCGTCACGCGCCTGCTACCGGAGGGCACGGGCATGAGCATCTACGACGCTTCGGTGGAATACGCGAAACGCGGCACACCGCTGGCCATTCTCGCCGGCAAGGAGTACGGCTCCGGGTCCAGCCGCGACTGGGCTGCCAAAGGTCCGCGCCTGCTCGGCATCCGCTTCGTCCTGGCGGAAAGCTATGAGCGCATCCACCGCTCCAACCTGGTGGGCATGGGCATCTTGCCGCTCCAGTTCCAGCACGGCGAAAGCGCGGAATCGCACGAGCTAACCGGCGAGGAGACCTACTGTGTGTGCGGCCTGAAAACCATGTTGGACAGCAAGTTCGCCGAAGGCAAGCAGATCACGGTCGAAGCCAAACGCGCCGACGGCGAGACCGTCAGCATTCCCGCCACGGTCCGCATTGATACGCCGCAGGAAATCCTCTACTACCAGCACGGTGGCATCCTGCAATACGTACTGCGGCAGCTGGCGGGCAAGGCCTAGCCTGCGGAGAACGGCGGCAGCTTCTCTGGCGAAGGAAGCTGCCTTCCGGCAACACGCACCCGGTGTGGCAGCCATGCTTCCATGTCGATGTGCTCCGAATAGTGAAGCAGCGGCGCCTGTGCGGGCAGTGTAAAGCCGAGGCTTCGCGGCAGGTCGTTGCGCGTGATCTCCGCTTCAGCCTCTTCCAGGTGCCAGGGCCGATGGTGAATCTCGCCGATCTGCACCGCTCCAAAGCGCCGCACGAACAGCGCGTAGCGTTCGGTCAGGAAGTGCCGCAGCGGGTCGTGCGGACTTGGCGTGCGCAGAGAGCGGTACCGCGCCTCAAAGCACATGGGCGTGCGCGTCAGGAGCCTGGTCGATGCGTAGGTGATGACCTCGCGGGAGCATGACGCGGACATGCGTGCCCAGAAGTACGGCAATCCAAAGGCGGCACGTGCGCCTGCTACGGCCAGCAGGCTTCCCGCATCCAGCGAAAAGAAGTACACGCCTGCGCGGCCGTCTGGTCCGGTGACATAGGTGCGCAGGTTGAGCTCCGGAAAGGAGTGCGCCCCGGGTACGCTAAAGCTGTGTTGCCCGGCGTAGCGGAAGCGTACCCGCTCCATGACAAACGGCACCACGCCTAGCCATGCCCAGCCATCGAAGACGTCCACCCGCAGTCCCGGTGGCAGGCGTGCCTGTACGTCTGCCACGGGAACCGGCCAATGGGCAAACAAGAGCCTGGACCACCGCTGCCGTAGCCGCCACGGTGTTGCGGGCTTTGGCCATGGCCGGTGTTCCTCTTCGGTGAAGTCGGCGTCATCCTCTCGCATCCACACTTCCGATGCGGCAGGACACGCGGCGCATCGCCGGGATATGCTGCAATTACAGCTGCATGGCCCTAGACTTTCAAGAGACAAATACGGCATCCACCGATGTGTATGCGATCCACGGCGCGGACCCTGAGGTGCTGGCCTACGCCATGGCCAAGTACTCCCGCTCTGCGCTGACGCTGCGCGAGTCGTTGGCGGAGATCAGCTCGCAAAAGGCTGAGCAGTTCCTCAACACGTTTTATTTTCAGTACGGACATCGCTCGATAGCCGATCTGGCGCATGTGGCCTTCGCCGTGGAGCGGCTGTCGCTGCTTGCTGCCATTGTTCTAGTCAATGAGCCGCGCTGGGACGGGCAGGAGCGCTCCACCCGATATCAGAACTTTCGCAAATCCGGTTACTACACGCCGCTATTCGAACGGGCTGAAGACACTGAGGCATATACCAGCACCATCGATGCGTTGTTTGCGGGATACAGCGAAGTCGGTGAAGGTATGCTCGCCGAACTGAAGACGCACACGCCCCGTCCGCCTGAGATGGAGGAGGCTGCATACACCCGCACGTTGCGTGCCCGCGCCTACGACATGGCGCGCTACCTGCTGCCGCTGGCGACGAACACCTCGCTGGGCCAGATCACGAATGCGCGCACGCTGGAAGGGCAGATCTCCCGGCTATTGGGCGATGAGTATCCCGAAGTGCGTGCGCTCGGTGAAAAGCTGCGTGAAGCTGCCGCCGGTCCTGCATGGAATGTGCAACACGCCGCCGCAAGCGACCTGCTACAGGAAGTCGACGCCGCAGACCCCACACTCGCCAGTTGTGTTCGCGCACACATGCTGCGGGAGGTTCGCACCAGTCCAACGCTGGTGAAGTACACCGCTCCCAGTGAATATGAACGCGAAAGCAAGGCTGTTCTGCGGCAGGCCGCGCACAGTCTGATGCGGGATGCTGCCATCGCTCCGATGTCAGCCGGTTCACCCAATGTCGACCTCGTGCTGCCTCCGCCTGGCGAGCGCCTCACACTTGAAATCGACCTTGCCGCATCGCTGCTGTACCCACACCTGCACCATGGCTTTCGCCAGATTCGCGAAGCCATTGCAGCGCTTCCGGAGCGGCGCATTGCGGAGATCATCGCGCTTGGCACACAGTATCGCGGGAAGCATGACGAGCTGCCCCGCGCCTTTGCCGCCGCCAACGGACTGCGCTTCGACATCCTGATGGATATCGGCGGCTTCCGCGACATGCACCGCCATCGCCGCTGCACGCAGATGCTACAGGCCTATACCGCCGCGCACGGCTACGAGCTGCCCGATTTCCCCGGCCAACCACAACTCACCGGCTCGCCCGTCCACGCGCGGTATGTGGAGTTGATGGTTCGCGCTTTCGCGCTGCGCAACAGGCTGACTGGACAAGAGGCACATGCAGCGAACTGGGTTCAGCCGAGTGCCACGAAACCGCGCGATGCTTCCAGCGAGGAATCCAAGCTGGCCGCGTATTCCTCCGCCCCTGTTCCGGTCCCAGAGTTCACAACGAGCGGCATCACCATGACTTGGAAAAATACTCCAACGGAAAACAGGCCACGGACCACGGACGATGGACAACAGTCCACGTGTTCCGCCGCCGACTACGTCCTCCCACTCGCCACGCGCTGCCGTTCGCTCTTTGTTATGGACTTTGCCCAAGCCGTGTACATCAGCGAGCTTCGCTCCACACCTGCGGGCCACTGGAGCTACCGCAATGTCGCCTGGCAGATGCACCAGGCTATCGCCCGCGCCTATCCCTGCCTCGCAACGCACACCCGCATCCGCGACCCACATGAGCCGGTCAACCTGCTCGACCGGTAGCCGCAGACATTTTAAGGACGAGTGATGCAGGGCAGGGTGAAGCGGCAACAGGGTTTGCAGCAGGTGTGGGAAGGCACGGCAGGTGCCGCAGAACGCGATGATCCGGTCTGCGCACTCTGCCATCGCCCGCTCGGGTCCCGCGTGGAACGGCACCATCGCGTGCCCAAGAGCAAAGGCGGAACCGAGATGTTGCCCCTGCACCCTATCTGCCACCGCGCCATTCACGCCCACGTCTCCAACCGCGAGCTTGCGGACGAGTACGCTGACCTGGACACACTGCGCGGGCGAGCAGACATGCAGAGCTTTCTTAAATGGATCGCCAACAAGCCCGCAGATTTCAATGCACCCACACGACGGCCACGCGATGGGAACACGCGCGCAGGCGATTGGCCCCATGGCACTCAAAGAGCCTTTACTCTATGAACAGATCCAGAAAAGAGGACCTGTGTAATGAACTGGAATTGGAGCCGCCGGACGTTTCTTTCCGCGCTGGCCACGCTGGGTGGCACTAGCGTTGCGGCGAAGATGCGTGGCGAAGGGCTCCTTGGGCATCATGGCTCGAAGGATGCGTCGATGGTCGACGGGCATCCGATTGTGCCGATTACCAGCGGCCTGGGTTCCACCGGCGACATCTATGCCGAGCTGGGTGTGACGCCGCTGGTGAACATCAATGGCACGGTGACGGTCATTGGCGGCTCCGTGATGAAACCGGAGGTGATGGAACTGATCCGCCGCGGCAATGAACACTTCGTGCTGATCGACGAACTGGAGGTCGCGGCAGGCAAATTCATCGCGAAGCTCTGCAAGTCGCCCGCAGGCTATACCGGTCTGGTGACCGGAGGCGCGGCTGCCGCCATGGTGGTGGGCTACGCCGCCTTTATGACGGAGGACCTGGAAGATCGCCTGGTGAAGGTGCCGGATGTGGCGGGTTTCCCCCGCAACGAAGTCATCATCCAGAAGTCGCACCGGTACGCCTTTGATCACCAGATTCGCCAAACGGGCGCGAAGCTGGTCGAAGTCGTCACGCGCGAGGAGATGATCGCCGCGATCAATCCCAAGACGGTCGCCATTCACTTCACCAACATCCTGTCGGACCACGGCAAGGTGAGCGGGCCGGAGACGGTGGAGATTGCTCGCGCGCACAACCTGTACACCTTCAACGATGCCTCCGCCGATGTGCCGCCGGTCTCGCGGCTGTGGGAGTATCCCGCCGTCGGCTTCGACCTGACGACCTTCTCCGGCGGCAAGGATGTCTGCGGCCCGCAGGCATCCGGCATCCTCATCGGGAAGGAAGAGTTGATCCGCTGGTGCCTCTTGAACATGAGCCCGCAGGAAGACCGCATCGGGCGCTGCTGCAAGGTAGGTAAGGAGACGATCTTCGGCCTGCTGAAGGCGCTGGAACTCTTCGTTCACCAGGATGAGGATGCCACGCTGCGCATGTATGACGAGCGCGCCTCGACGATCTCGCGCGCCGTGGCGCGCTTCGGTGTGACGGCATTGCCGCGCCAGTACAATCCGCAGGCGCTGGGCAATGTAACGCCGACGTACTCCTGGCACATAGACCCGGCGAAGTCGAAGCTGACAGGCCATGACGTGATGCAGGCGCTGGCGGACACGCGTCCGGTTGCCATCGGCAGCTTCGGTGCAGGAGCCTCCGGCATGCGCGGCCGCCGCGAGAGCCAGTCGAAGCCACCGGAGCAGACCGTGGCTGCAGGCGGAACCACCGCGCCCACACCAGACACTCCCGTGCAGAAGCCTGCCAACGATACACCGCCCCGCCCCAACCGCCCACAGCGCGATCCGCAGACCTTTGGCTTCGCGGTCTGGCAATTAAAAGAGGGCGAGGACAAGCTCATCGCCGACCGGCTGACAGAAATCTTCAGCAGCGTGTCAAAGGCCTGACGACAGACACACGCGCCGCAGGTACACTGAGGACGTTCCTCGCGAGGCTAGAATCGGCAGCCTCTACCTGACGTGCGTTTCTTCTCGCCGCATGGTTGGACGGAGGTTCACCTGCGAGAACGGCGCGCCTGCGCTACTCAGGAGAGCTACGGACGTCATGCAGTTGGACTAGGGAGAGGAAGAGGCAATGGCAATCTCCCGCTGCCTCTTCATACCTATCCCTTGCTACGATCCTTGGTATGCGCCGAAAGCGGCTCATCCGCAGACCTCCAGCCGTAAAGCGGAAGCCCCGCATGCGAAGCCGGCCGCCGCTCCCTGTCGGACCGGGTGAGCCAAACGGTCCTCGCTTTTACCTGACGGGACGTCAGCCGCTCGGTCCTGGTGTCGTTCTGCTGGCTCTTGCCATCGCCGCGGGAGCGCTCTTTGGTGTGAGCTACGGTCTGGGACGCACCGCCAGGCGGCACTTTCGATCGGGAACTCAGACCGCCAGCCGCCCGGGCGAAGCCACAGCCGGAGCCGTATCCGCCGCGGACGACGAGGATGATGACCCCAACCAGATCGACACCATTGTGCTGGGTGATGCGGCGGATGCGCCCGTGCCTGCGCGGCGCGACGATCTCCCAGGCCGGCGTCCCAGGGACGTTCACCCCACCATCCTTGTGCGTCTGCCGCGCTTTGGGCCCGACGCGGGCCTGATTCCGGACAGTCCTGCCGGGCATCTGCTGTACCGCTGGCTGGCCGCTTTCAATCAGACCAGCCTGCCAGCGCTGGATGCCATCCTGCCGAACGCAGACACGCGCTTCACCTCTGCGGCGCAAGTCGCGTTGCGCCTGCAGACCGGCGGCTTCAACCTGCTTTCCGCCCGAGAGGTGCAGCCGGGCGTGATTGTCTTTCGCCTGCGTGATCAGACGCCGGACGAGGTCGAAGCGCTGGGCACGCTGTCTATGCACCCCGGCTCCAATCCGCCTGCCATTGCCAGCTTCAGTTTGCGCGCCGTTGCGCCGGGTCCTCATGGATGAGCTACACTTGCACCTTCAACAGGGAGTGAGTCCATGAAAATTTCTGTTGCCTCTATCGTTGCCGCTTCTATGGCGATGACCGCGCTCGCACTCACCGCACAACGCCAAGCGCAACCGACGGAGCCTGTTGCATGGGGCGCGCTGTCGGGCAATTCTTCATGCGTCATCTTCGCCGAGGGACACAAGACAAGTGGCAGGTTCTATGGCGTGGCAGTAACCACCAAGACAGTCGGGAAACTAACTGTCATTGAGACCCAGAACTACGCGTTGGATCAGAAAGAGTTTCTCGAAACGCAGGAGACCATGGATAACCTCATGCAAAAAGCTCAGAAGGACCACGTGAAGTTTGTCAAGAATACCGGAAAAGTACTCACCGGACCTTCTTGAGAAGGCGCGCGCTTCCTGTACGTCCGGTGCCTGACCTGCAGGTTCTGTGCCTGGTAAAAGCATCTTGTGGGTTGATCTTTCTAACAGGTGCGTGCTTTCGCTCCCGCTGGCGACGAGCACTGTCCGGGTCCGCTCCTGCTTCACGTGCATCGTATCTGCAGCAATAAGGAGGAGGTGCTGTGCCCGTCGTCCGTAGCTGCCCGCACTGCCAGACGAAGAATCGCATCCCGGCGAAGCATCTGGCCGACACGGGCCGGTGTGGCGCGTGCAAGGGCGACCTGCCGCCGTTGGCTGAGCCGCTCGCGGTTGATATGGCACGCTTTGACGAGACGATCCAGCACGCATCCGTTCCCGTGCTGGTCGACTTCTGGGCAAGCTGGTGCGGACCGTGCCGCATGGCTGCGCCAGAGGTGGCAAAGACCGCTGCGGAGATGGCAGGGAAGGCGCTGGTGCTGAAGGTGGACACGGAGCAGCACCCACAGCTCTCCGCACGCTACAACGTGCGGGGTATTCCAAACTTCGCCGTCTTCTCTGGCGGCCAGCTGGTTCGGCAGCAGGCAGGGCTGGTGGACCATGCCACGATGTCCTCATGGCTGCGCGCCGCTGCGTAGACTTGCCACGCTCTTACTGCAAGGCTTAGTTCTCCCGCAAAGGGGCCAGGAACTTGACGGTACTTTTCATCACGATCTGGTCGTGCTGGTTGTAGGTTTGCGTGTAAATCGTCACCAGGCCGAGTTCCGGGCGCTTCTTTGAAGTCCGCAGGCCAACGACTTCCATCTCTGAGCGAAGCACGTCTCCCGGGCGGACGGGTTCGGTCCAGCGAATCTCTTCCACGCCTGCGCCGATCATGCCGCCATGGACCTGGATGGTGTCCACGCGGAGGCGCATGACAATGGCGGCTGTTAACCAGCCCGAGGCTGCGAGGCCCTTGAAGAAGGAGCTCTTGCCCGCTGCTTCGTCCAGGTGAAAGGGTTGCGGGTCGTACTTCTCGGCGAACTCCGTGATTTCCTGCGCGCTGACCTTCACGCTGCCGATGGAGGCAAACTTCTGGCCCAGAGAAAAATCTTCAAAATACAATTCGTCGTTCATCAGATGCTCCTGCGCGCGATATAGTCAAAGCCGCACCCGGCGATCAGGCGCGGTACATTCCGGTTCACCGCAGTGGCTGTCCATTCCCCGAGCGTAAAGATTCGCGCAACGGCATTTGAGGACGGAACGCCTTGGAGCATGTATGCGTGTGACTGAGTTCGCATATAGTATGTCCTCTGTGAGAGCCTTCAGCAAATCCGAGACGCGCCCTGCCTACGGCGCATCGGAGGCAGCCCGGTACGTGCGTCTGCCAATCGATCGCGCAAAGCGGTGGGCCGACCTGCTGCGAATGCCGTCGGAAACTGCGTTTCCTCTGAGCTTTGCCAACCTGTTGCAACTCCACCTGCTTAAGTCCATGCGTGTGGAACACAGGATTCCGCTCCAACGTGTGCGGCGTGCCTTGCCTGTTCGTCGAGAACGAAGTAAGGCTTTTCTGCTTCAGCAGCAATAATCAAACGGCACATGCTCTTGCGGCGACATGGAGAGTTGCGCTGCCGAAGATGCTTCTCTTCCTAGAAGAGCACGAGGCCCCGTTCTTCGCCACCATTGACAAGAGTGGCAGGATCAATTTGCGAAGATTTGCGACAGCGCTCATTTGAGGATCGACCCTAACCTTTCAATGCAGCATTGACGAGGTCTCTGGCTTCGTCCTGGATCTGCTTCAGGTGAGCTTCGTCCTGGAAGCTTTCCGCGTAGATCTTGTACACATCTTCCGTGCCAGAGGGACGGGCTGCGAACCAGCCGTTGGCTGTCGCGACCTTCAAGCCGCCAATTGCCGCGCCATTGCCGGGTGCGTTGGTTAGCACCTGAGTGATCGGCTCGCCTGCGAGCTCCTTTGTGGTGACTTGCTCCGGTGACAGTTTCGCGAGCTTCGCTTTCTCGTCTTTCGTGGCGGGAGCGTCAATGCGCTGGTAGACGGGGTTGCCGTAGCGCGCGGTGAGGGACTGATAAAGTTCGCCTGGATCCTTGCCGGTGCGCGCGGTCATCTCCGCAGCCAATAGGCCCATGATGGGGCCGTCTTTATCCGTGGACCAGGAAGTCCCGTCCATGCACAGGAAGGATGCGCCTGCTGACTCTTCGCCGCCAAAGCCGAGCGAGCCATCGCTGAGCCCCGTGACGAACCACTTGAAGCCGACCGGCACCTCGACCACCTTGCGGCCAATGCCCTGGCCGACGCGGTCGATCATCGACGACGAAACAAGCGTTTTGCCGATGCCCGCGTCCTTCTTCCATCCGGTGCGGTTCTGATAGAGATACTCAATCGCGACCGAAAGGTAGTGATTGGGATTGAGCAGCCCGTTGAATTTGGCCACGATACCGTGGCGGTCGTGGTCGGTGTCACACGCCCAGCTCACGTCGTATTTGTTCTTGTTGCCGATCATGCCCGCCATGGCGTAGGGCGACGAGCAGTCCATGCGAATCTTGCCGTCCCAGTCGATGTGCATGAAGCGGAAGGTGGGATCGACGATCGTCGAGAGGACTTCCAGCGGCAGCTTGTACTGTTCCGCGATACGGCCCCAGTAGTAGACGCCCGCGCCGCCCAGAGGATCGACAGCGAGCTTCAGGCCGCTGCCCGCGATCAGCTGCATGTCTAGAACGTTGCTCAGATCGCCGACGTACTCGCGAATGTAATCGTGCTTCGAAATATGATCGGCTTTCATCGCCTGGGCAAACGAGATACGCTTCACACCCGCAAGCTTGGCTTTCAACAGATCGTTGGCGCGGTCCTGCACCCATTTGGTCACGTCGGTGTCGGCAGGACCGCCGTTGGGCGGGTTGTACTTGAAGCCGCCGTCCTCCGGCGGATTGTGCGAGGGCGTGATCACGATGCCGTCCGCGAAGCCATCGTTGCGCCCCTTGTTGTAGGTAAGAATGGCATGCGAGAGCGCGGGTGTCGGCGTGTAGCCGTACTCCCCGCCGGTTTCGCTGGTCCCGGAATCGATGCGCGTCTCTACGCCGTTCGCGGCAAGAATCTCCAGCGCGGTGCGGAAGGCAGGCTCGGAGAGCGCGTGCGTATCCATCGCCATGAACAGCGGACCGCTGATGCCCTTGCCGGCGCGATATTCGCAGATGGCCTGTGTGATGGCAAGGATGTGGTCTTCGTTAAAGGCGGCGTGCAGCGACGAACCGCGATGTCCGCTCGTGCCGAAGCTCACGCGCTCCGCCGGATTCTCTGCGTCGGGGTGCAGCGTGTAGTAAGCGGAGACCAGACGTGGCAGGTCGGCTAGACAGTGTGGATCGGGCAGTTTGCCGGCGTTTGGGCTGGTACTCATGGTCGTTCGATCTCCGTGAAGTCTGACGTGGAGTGTGTACCGCGCAGACGCGTTTGACGGGACGAAAGCCGCCCGCCTTTGCACGCAAGTCAGATGTTGCCAAAGAGACGGGAGTCGCCCTTACAATGGAGACTCTCCTGATCGTGCCATGTTCCCCCAGCGTTCGCCGGACCGTTCAAGGCGGCGCGATGCATGGCTGACATGTCTGTGTGCGTACGTCTGTGTGCGTATGCCTTTCGTCCGCATGTACCGGAACGCTCGTCTGTTGCTGCCCGCAACCGGCTGCGCGGTGTTGTGTCTTGCGATGGGACTGGCGCGGGCGCAGACAGGCACGCTGGCAGCTGACACAGCTGTCACCAGCACGCACCCTGCAACAAACTATGGCTCTCTGAGCAATCTCTACGTAAACAATGCCAGCACGGTGTTGTTGCGGTTTGACCTGGGAACGCTGCCCTCGGCCGCGAACGCCGCCAGCGTGACCAAGGCGACGCTGCGGTTGTTTGTGAACCGGGTCAACACGCCCGGCGTTATCACGCTGTCGTCTGTCGGGGCGGCTTGGAACGAGAGTGCCGTCACCGCGCAGACGCTGCCTGTTACCGGCAACGCATTGGAAGTCTTCCCAGTGACGGACGAGAACCAGTACATCACGGTGGACGTGACGGTGCTTGTGCAGGCGTGGATCACAACGCCGTCACAGAACTTCGGTCTCGCACTAACGGCCAGTTCCGCGGATGCTGTCTTCGACAGCAAGGAGAACGATACCACCGCACATCCCGCGCAGCTGGACATCGCGCTCAGCAGTGGTGCTGCCGGTCCGATCGGTCCTGTTGGCCCGCAAGGACCCAAAGGCGACACGGGTGCGCAAGGCCCGCAAGGTCTTGCCGGACCGCAGGGGCAGCAGGGAAACATCGGTCCGCAAGGGCCACAAGGCATTCAGGGATTGAAGGGCGATAAGGGCGATCCCGGTAACGGCTCCGGCATGCAGTTTGAGGGCAACTACAGCGCAAACACCAGCTACGCGAAGAACAACGTCATCGCGTACAGCAATGCCGCATGGGTGTCGCTGCAGGATGGCAATCTGTCGAACACACCCGTGGCGGGCTCGGCGTACTGGAGCGTGCTTGTGCCTGCCGCCGTGTCCACATCGAGTACAGGCACGGGTGGCGCGGGAAACAGCGGCCTGGTCTACGAGAACACGTACAGCTCCACGTCGAGCTACAGCGTGAACCAGGTTGTGACGTACAACAATGCCGTCTGGATCTCGCTGCAAAACAGCAACATCAACCATCCTCCGCAGAGTGTCTCGGCGTGGTGGTCGCTCATCGTACCGGCACCGGTCCTGTATCAGGGCGCGTACGCGTCCACGACAAACTACGCGGCAAACGCGGTAGTGTCCTGGCAGAGTGCGGCATGGGTGTCATTACACGATGCCAACAGCGGCAATACGCCCAGCAGTTCAGCAAACGACTGGGCGCTGCTTGTGCCCGCCTCGAACAACCCCGCCAGCATCACGACGGTGATCAACGGGTTACTGTTCAAAGGTGCCTATGTCACGTCGAACAGCACCGGGTACACGAACTACGCCACCAACGATGTTGTCACGTGGCAGAACGCAGCCTACGTATCGCTGCACGACAGCAACCATGGCAACACGCCGGATGCGTCACCCAACGACTGGGCGGTGCTGGTACCGGCGGCCATCGGCCTGACCGGTCCGCAAGGTCCCGCGGGCGCAACCGGCGCGGCCGGGCCCCAGGGCGAGCGCGGCTACACCGGTGCGACGGGTCCACAGGGTCCGGCAGGATCGACTGGCGCAACGGGCAGGCCTGGATTTGTGTACCAGGGTAACTATGCCTCCGCGACGAACTACACCTCCGGCGATGTTGTGCTTTGGCAGGGTGGATCGTGGGCCTCGCTGCACGATGCGAACCACGGCAACACGCCGGATGCATCGCCCAACGACTGGGGTCCGTTGACGACACGCGGACTCACCGGCGACACCGGCGCGACCGGTCCGCAAGGTCCTGTCGGACCGCAAGGCCCCGCCGGTCAGGTGGGTTCTGTGGGCCAGCAGGGACCCACAGGCCCGCAGGGATCGCCCGGTCCGCAAGGCGCGCCGGGGCGGGATGGATCTCAGGGGCCGCAGGGTGAAACCGGGCCGGTGGGACCGCAAGGTGTTCCTGGTCCAGTGGGACTTACGTGGCAGGGAGCCGATCAGTCCACGCCCAACTACGCGACCAACGACGCCGTGACGTACAACAACCAGAGCTGGCTCTCGCTCCACAATACCAATCACGGCAATACACCCGATCAGTCGCAGGCTGACTGGGTGCTGCTGGCCGCGCAGGGCGGCATTGGTCCACAAGGACTACAGGGGTTTCAGGGGCCGCAAGGCTTGACAGGGGCACCGGGTCCGCAAGGTCCCCAAGGTATGCAGGGTGCCACCGGTGCGACAGGACCGGCGGGAACGCCTGGCCTTTTCTATCAGGGCGTCTACGACAGCAGCACGAACTATGCGCTGCATGACGCTGTGACATGGCAAGGCAGCACATGGCTTTCCATGCATGATGTCAATCACGGCAACACGCCCGGTGTCTCCCAGGCAGACTGGCAGCTGATCGCGGCACAGGGCGCAACCGGACCTGCCGGAGTGCAGGGTATACAGGGCATTGCTGGACCGACGGGCTCCGTTGGGCCACAAGGCGCGATTGGACCAGCCGGACCACAGGGACCACCCGTCACCTTCAAGGGCCCGTGGTCCGGGTCTACGGCATACAGCGCTGGCGATGCCGTTGCGTATAGCGGATCTGCCTACATTGCGACAGCACCGGTGAACGGCAATCCGCCGGGGATTGCTCCGGCATGGTCGCTCTTGGCGCAGAAGGGGGCGCCGGGAACGGCCGGAGCGCAGGGTCCGCAAGGTCTGCCCGGTGCACCGGGTCCCACGGGCGCGACGGGTCCGCAAGGTCTCACCGGCCCTGCTGGATTAACGTGGCGCGGACCATACGATGCAGGCAACGGGTATGCGACGGGCGAAGCCGTTGCCTACAACGGTGCGAGCTATGTTTCTGTTGGCCCGGTGAACACGGGCGTCGTCCCCGGCTCCGGTCCGCAGTGGGCGCTGCTGGCCGCTGCTGGCGCGGCGGGTGCGAACGGAACCAACGGCGCACCAGGCGCAACGGGAGCGCCGGGCACAGCCGCCACCATCCAGATTGGCTCTGTCAACACAGGCGCGCCGGGATCGCAGGTGGTGGTGCAGAACTCCGGCACGGCCAATGCTGCCACGTTGAACTTCACCATCCCGCAAGGTGCTGCTGGAACGGCTGGAAGCCCGGGCCTTGTGTATCGCGGAACATGGAGCGCCAACACAGGGTACGCCCTGAATGATGTCGTCTACCGAAGCGGCTCCGCATACGTATCACAACGCGCGAACAACACGTCTGATCCGGCAATCTCTGTCAGCAACAACACGGGCGACTGGCAACTGCTTGTCTCCCAGGGAGCGCCCGGAGCGGCGACTGTGGCGATTGGCAGCGTCACCTCCGGCAACACTGCAAGTGTGACGAACAGCGGCACACAGAATGCGGCGGTGCTGAACTTCACCCTGCCCCAGGGCGCGGCTGGACCGGCCGGTCCCGCGGGGATGACCTGGCGCGGAACGTGGACGCCCACGACGGGCTACGGTGTCAACGACGCTGTTACGTATAACTTCTCGTCCTATGTTGCGCTTGCGGCCAACACCAATGTGCAGCCCGCGGGAGCACAGGGCAGTGCCGCCGCATGGTCGCTGCTGGCAGCGCAGGGTGCCACTGGCGCGACAGGTTCCACCGGACCCACTGGACCAACCGGAACGACGCCCACCATCTCCATCGCCGGAACGCAGACAGGCGCGCCCGGCACCAGCGCCAGCGTGCAAAACGTCGGCACGGCCACGAACGTGCAGCTGCAGTTCACCATTCCCCAAGGGGCAACCGGAGCCAGCGGCGGCGGTGGATCGGGATCAGGCCTATACACCACCGTGCATACGGTCGCGCCGCAAAATGCTGGATTGCAAATCTACAGCCCGCTGGTGGACGGGCACAGTGCAGGCGATGCCTATGCCGTGCTGGCATACCTGCCGTCGACCTGCTCCATCAATACCGTGCAGGTCTATAACGCATCCACGGCCGAGATCAGCTTTGATATTCACACCGGAGTTCCCGGCAACATGAGTGTGGCAGCCGCCGGAGCCTGTACGGTTCACGCCAACAGTGCCACCACCTGTACTGGCCCGGGCACGCTGGGAAGTAAGAATTTTGTCGACTTTGGTATTACCAGCGCAAGCTCGATCTCGAGTTACGTCTATACGCAATTTGCATGTAATTAGATTGGTGGGTTGTTGATGCAGCGCGCGTGTCATTCAGGCATGGAACAATCACGCACACCCTGTTGATCGCACCATTTCCGAACGACTTCTGTGCACCTTCGCCGTGCCATCAGCAACCATTTACATACTCAGGCGCTCCTAGGATTCGTTCGCCACCCCATCCACACGGCGATTTCTAACGTACATCTATCGGACCACCTGCACCATCAGGGAGACTTAACTGTGACAGAAACACTGAACACCATCGCGAAGCTTGGCTTGTCGCGGCGAGGATTTCTCGCCGGCGCAGGCGCTGCAACGGCCGCCACACTTGCCGGTTGCGGCGACAACGGCACACCCACCTCGACCGTACCCACGACCCCACCCTCTGTCACTGTCGCTGACCCTGACATTCTGAATTTTGCGTTGAACCTTGAGTACCTTGAGACCGAGTTCTATTTGCGCGCCGCGACTGGTTCGGGCCTGTCTGCCGCAGATGGTGGTGGCGCAGCCGTTACCGTCACATCCAGTTCCAAGGTGACATTCTCAAGCCCATTCATCCAGCAGCTGTCCTTTGAACTAGCGCAGACTGAGTTGCAGCACGTCCGCGCGCTTCGCGCCACCATCACGTCCTTGGGCGGAACCCCAATCGCAGCACCGGCGCTGGACTATACCGATGGCTTCAACAGTATCGCCATGAATGCGGGCCTGGGCAGCAGCTTCAACCCCTTTGCCAGCGATTATGCGTTCCTCACCGGCGCGCTTGCCTTTGAAGAGATCGGCGTCAGCGCGTACACGGGTGCAGCGAAGCTCATCAGTTCGTCCGCTGTCCTGGACGCTGCTGCCGGCATTCAGGCAGCGGAGTCGTACCATGCGGGTGCCATCCGCACCCTGTTTGTAGGCAACGCCCTCGCAACGAACTCGCAGACAAATATCGTGAACTACAACAGCATTCTGCAGCTCTTCAACAAGCTGGATACGGGCGCCCACACCACGCTGTTGACCAGCGGCGGAACGGCCTCCAAAACATCGGCAGGTGCCACGGTGTATTCACCGTCTACGGTTGTCTCGGCAGATTCACGCGCGATTGCATGGGCCCGCACGACGGATCAGGTGCTGCATCTTGCCTACGGCACGATGCCCGGCGTCTACACCGCATCCGGCGGCTTCTTTCCAAGCGGCTTGAACGGCACCATCAAAACGCCGACCACCTAATCGCACCAGACAAAGAAGCCGACGGAGAAGACATCATGGCAACACAGGAAACACAAGCACTTGATTCAATTATCGCTAGCCGCCGCTCCATTCTGATGGGTGCGGGCGCTCTGGCAGCAGCCGCTGTGGTTGGTGGCGCAAAGGAAGCGGCCGCGTCCGTTCCCGCAACGCCGACCGACGCGGAAGTTCTGAACTTCGCGTTGAATCTGGAGTACCTGGAAGCGCAGTTTTATACCATAGCCACCGAAGGCGTAACTGCGGACCAGTCCACACAGGGCAGCGCGATTACACTTCCTTCTGGCAGCGGCACCGTCACCTATCCCACCGGAGCCAAGGTCACTTTCTCAAACAACGCCGTCGCAGCGTACGCGTTTGAGACGGCTGTTGAAGAGCGCAAGCACGTTCTCTTTCTACAGGGAGCGCTTTCCTCCTCTGCCGTGGCCATGCCGAATATCAACCTGCAGTCCAGTTTCACCACGCTGGGCGGCCTGATCGGTGCACCAACCTTCAACCCGTTCACAACGGATCTGTACTTCCTGCTCGGCGCGTACATCTTTGAGGATGTGGGTGTCACCGCGTATCATGGCGGCGCTCTCTACATCACGCAAAAGGGTGCGGCCGGTCAGAGCAATGACTATCTGACGCCCGCAGCAGGCATCCACGCCGTAGAGGCATATCACGCCGGTATGGTCCGCACGACGCTTGCCCTGGCCGACGCCGGTCTGATCTCGCTGGGTACAGGCAATCCAGGACAGGGACAGGCTATCAACCTGACAGTAGCCATCTCGAACGTCCGCGCAACACTTGACGGCACTGCAGGTCAGGCTCCGTCGTCAACGGATACCGTTGGGCTTTCAGGTCAGGACGACTTCGGCCTGTCAACGTATGCAGTTCCACTCAACGGCACCGGTGGAACCGCCTCCCGCATTATGGACCAGGGCCGCACAACATCACCGGGATACAGCAACTTCATCGGCTTCAAGCGCACGCCACAGCAGGTACTGAACATCGTGTACGCCAGCGCCTCTGGAACGATCTCCGCAAACAGCTTCTTTCCAAACGGGCTGAACGGCGATATCAAGTAACTCTCGTACCAACTGGTAAAGGGCAGCCCTCTCGTTTTGAGAGGCTGCCCTTATCACTTGCTGTTTCCTTAAAGCGGCTGCACGTCGGATGCCTGCAATCCCTTCGGCCCTTTCACCACGTTGAATTGCACCGCCTGGCCCTCTTGCAAGCTCTTAAAGCCATTGCTGTTAATTGCCGAGTAGTGCACAAACACATCCTCACCATTCTCACGGCTCACGAAGCCGAAGCCTTTTGCGTCGTTGAACCACTTTACTGTGCCCTGTTCCATAAAGCGTCGGTTTCCTCTTCATTTCAAGTCTGCCGTGTGAAGACGGGAAACTGTGCCGCACCAAAAATGGCGGTGTGGAACTACCCTGTCTCAGACGATTGCCCGTAGACTAGCACGTATTTCCACATACGGAAAGTGAACTGAGCCGTGAGCCGTGCGATTCCCGGCTGTATGGACAGGAACCGGCTATGTTGAGGGAACGGACCTTGTCACAGCATCCAGATGCGTGATCACGATTTCCTCGGTTCGCGCTAAAACCTGTTCGAGACTTAACCCTGTGGTGTCTAGAACCACGGCATCCGAAGCAGCTTTAAGTGGGCTCTGCGCACGGGAACGGTCGCGGGTGTCCCGCTCCCGTATCTCGTCCAGCACGGCGCTGAGCGACTCAGCGGAACCTTGCTGCGCAAAGCGGCGGTCGCCCCGCGCCTCCACGGACGCATCCACGAAGATTTTGACCTGCGCGCCGGGAAAGACGACAGTACCGATGTCGCGGCCTTCCATCACAACGCCGGACAGAGCCTGGTGGCCCATCGCACGCTGTGCACGCACCATCCACTCTCGCACGGGACCGTGCACGGAGACGTGCGACGCAGCCGCTGTAATCTCCGGGGTCCGCAAGTCGTCCGTCACGTCACATCCATCCAACACGACCCGGTTCCCGGCCGGACCCGCATGCAGCCTGATGTGTGTCGCTTCTGTCAGCGCAAATACGGAAGCAGCATCATCGACATCCGTGTGGGTGCGAACAGCTTTCAGGGCCAGCGCGCGGTACATCGCCCCAGTCTCAAGATTGAGCAGGCCAAAGCGGCGTGCCAGATGTGCGGCGATGGTACTCTTCCCCGCGCCGGCCGGGCCGTCGATGGCGACGACAAAGCCGTGCAGGGGTGTTCCAGAGTGTGACTCCATGCTTCTATTCTGCCGTAAAGCGCCGCTTTACTATTCCGGACGGCGCTTTGGGGCACCGCCCCGGCCCGGACCTGTTCCGGGACCACGGCGCGCCGGAGAGAAGCCGGGCTTCCCAAATCCACCGGGAGCACCCTTGCGATCCCGCCCAAAGCCCGCACCGCCAAACTTTGCACCGCCTGGTCCAGCACTCTTTCCGCCGGACTTGAATGCTGGCCTGCCCTCGCCCGGTTCGCCGCTGAAGCGGTTGCGGTCTGGGCGATCCCCTGAGAAGCCTTGTCGGTCGCCGCCAGATGGTCTGCGATCACCACCCTCGCGCGGCGTAAATGGACGGCCCTCGCGCGGAGCAAACGGCCGGTCGCCACGTGCTGACGGCGACCGATCCTCCCGCGGAGTGAAAGGACGATCGCCGCGCGGAGCGAACGGACGGTCGCCGCGCGGAGCGAACGGACGATCGCCGCGCGGAGCAAACGGGCGGTCACGCCGTGGCGTGAAGGGACGGCGCTCCCCTTCCTCGCGTGGACGGAATGGACGGTCCCCACGATCCCCTTGGTGATCACGCGGTTGGACGGGACGATCCCCACGCGGCTGAAACGGACGATCCCCACGCGGCTGAAATGGACGGTCGCCACGTGGCGTGAAGGGACGCCGCTCACTCCCTTCGCGTGGCGTAAACGGTCTGCGCTCTTCCCGTGCACTCCCGCCCGCTGGCCGGTTATAGGCTGAGGGACGCCGTTCATCCCCGTTGCCCGCATAGGGTCGCTCACCCTCGCGGCGCGGCGTGAATGGCCGGTCTCCCCCACGCGGTGTCAATGGACGATCTTCCCTGTTGCGTGGGGTAAAAGGCCGGTCGCCGAACGGCTTGCGATCGCCAGAGGGACGGTTGTAGGCCGAAGGACGGCGTTCTCCTTCGCGCGGCGTGAATGGGCGCCTCGCTTCCTGGCCTTCGCGCGATCCGCGGTTCTCGTCCCACGGACGGGCAAATTCATTGCGCGGACGTGACGGGCCGGGGGCATCATCGCGGCGCTGGAAGGGGCGGCGCTCCCGGTCATCGGGGCGCGGCGCAAATCCACCGTCCCGGCGCGGAGCACTGAATCCGCCACTCCGGCGCTGCGGACTGAAGCCACTCTGCGGCCTCCCTCCGAACGATGGCTTGCCAAAGCCGCCGGGGCGCTGCTCGCGGGCACTCGACTCACGGCGCTGCGGACGTTCCTGTGTGCCCGCATCCGCCTCACGCGCACGCCGCTCTGCAATCATGGCGCGACGGTCATCGTCCTCGTAGCGGGATCGCTGCGCCGTTGCGGGCACGGTCTGCTGCTCCGGTCGGTCCTGTGGCAGGTTGTCGAGTGCGCCGGGGATGTAGACAAGCGTCTTGCCGTCCACTGCCGTTTGCTCCACTTGCCGCGATGCAGCCAGTGCGCTGACCACCTCACGGATGCGCGAGCGTGCTGCAAGCGGCGACAGGTAGCTCTCAATGTCATCGCTGGAGGCAGCCATGACCTGCGTAAGATACAGGGAGAGCAGGGCAGACAGGGCCGTTGGTTGGCCCGCATTGGCACCCGCTTTGATCTGGCGCATGTGGTGCGCTGTCAAAAGCTCCCACTTCTCCGGCGCACCGTCGCTGCCGCCAAGGGGAACCACGCGCAGGATCGCCCACAACTCTGAAAGCGCTCGTACCACCGCCGAATCTACAACGCCCTGGCCAATTTCCGCCGCCAGCTCCTGCGGCGTCATAGCACCTTTCTCTCGCAGCGATGCGAAGACCTTGCCCGCCAGCGGCGACACACGCATGGATCCGGTCTGTGCCGGTTCCTGCTTCCAGCCCTTGTCACCGCGCAGCGTGTAGACAAACGAAAACGCCTGTGCGGAACAGATGAAGTCAGGCTCGCTGCCCGCCGATCCCAGCAGGTTGAGCGGGACCGCGGAGCCTTCCGCGACCATGCGCGCCAGCTGGTGGCGCACCGTCTCCCGCTCCTCATGCGAGAAGCCATTCACAGGTACAGGGGTGGGTTTCTCTTCGACAAGCGGCGTTTCACGCAGGTCATTGGGCACGGGATCGCCCTGTGCGTGGATACGGTCTTCTTCGGCGATCTCATTCCCCTCGTCTTCCGTGAACTCATCGTCGTCGGAGAGCATGACCTCATCGTCCGAGGCTTCCGGACCGGACTCTTCTTGATCTTCCTCGTCTTCCTGGTCTTCCTCGCCGAAGTCGTCCAACTCATCTGCATCGGCGACTTCGTCCGCAGAGTCTTCGTCTTCCATCACAGCCGCGTACGACTCTTCGCCGCTGCTGTCCTCTGCGGATGGTGGAATCCAGCCCTTTGCGGGACGGCCAAGGATCGCCTCCGCAAAGCTGCCCTGCGGCACGGCGAACTGTGTGTGCGGATAGTAGGGGACAAGGCCAGCCGCATCGAGCCACTCGCGCGCATCATCCTGCGTGCGCAGGGCGCTGCCGTCCTGATGCCAGAGTTGCGTACGGGCCTGTTGTAACTGGCTTGTTGTCAATGTGTCTGCGGCAGATGCCATGGTATAGCCTTCTTTCAGCGCCAAATGATGCGCTCGTAACGCAAACGTACAGGCGCGGAGACGACCCGCCCTGCGTGCGCGTGCTGTGTTGGATGTCTGTAGAGCGACACCTGCACTCGGGCAGGCTCGTCTTGTCCGAAGCTTACTCCGCGTAGTTCGGAGTCATCGTCCGCTTCGTGCGCCCAGAGGAACCGCGCGGTTCGTGGAAGAAGGCAGTTGACACACGCTACATGCGCTGAAACGCCCGCTGAATCTCCCTATTAGAATACCGCAACGCGATGGGCCTGCCATGCGGACACGCCATCGGGTTCTCTGTTTTTCCCAGTTCGTCCAGCAGCCACTGCATTTTGCTCGCCTCCAGCGGCATGTTGATCTTGACCGCCGCGTGGCAGGCGATGCTGGCGGCAATGCGCCTGCGCCGCGCCTCCATGTTGTCCGCCTGTGCGGCGTTCTCATCGGTTTGTAGAAGTTCCGCGAGGGCGAGTTCCAGCTCCTTGCCCTCCAGCCCGACGGGCGCGGCCTTCACGGCCAGCGTGCGCGGACCAAACGGCTCCGCCTCAAAGCCGTTGCGCTCCAGTTCGTCGGCCATGTGCGCAAAGTTCGCCATCTGCGCAGGCAGAAGGTCGATCAGCAGCGGCATCAGCAGGCGCTGCCGCTGCACGCGCTCCACCTGCCGCTCGCGCATCACCTTCTCAAACAGGACACGCTCATGCGCCACATGCTGGTCGATGATCCAAACTCCCTCTTCATTAACTGCCAGGATGAACGAGTTCTGCACCTGACCAAGAGGTCGCAAGCCGCCCAGGCCAGCGAGGTTTGCCGTCTCTTCGATACGGTCGGCCACGGGCTCGCGAAGTGAAGTTCCTACGGGCACATGCGTCGTGGCATGGACATCCGGAAGCAGCTCATTTGACAACTCCTGGGTGCCCCAGCTTCGTAGAGCCAAGCTGGGCTCCTCACGTTGGAAAGAACCTCGATCGGCACGGCCATGCTCGTGCACCGCCTGAGGTGCGTCTGAAAATGTCAGCCTTCCCGGAACCGGCGGCAACGCACGCTCACTGAGCGAGAACGCTGTAGCATCGCCCCGCTCTACCGGATCGCTCACCCGCTCAATCTCGCGCCGCGACTCCTGCGCCTGTGCCGCGCGAATCTGGTGCTCGCTCCACGGTGCATCGCTGCCCGGCCCCGGCCCGCGTACGACGGGATCCAGTTCCGTTCCCTCACCGCCATTCAGGAGGTTGTCACCGGCCTGTGGTGCTGCAATCGCCTGGAGAAAGCTGGCAGCGGGACGCGCCTTCATCACCGTGGTGCGCACGGTGTCACGCACAAAGTCATGCACAAAGCTGGATTGCCGGAAGCGCACCTCCGTCTTGGCAGGGTGCACGTTGACATCCACCTCGGCGGCAGGCATCTCAAGGAAGAGCAGCGCGACTGGAAATGAAGTCGCCGGGATGATGTTCTTATACGCCTCGGCCAGCGCGTGCAGGATGAGCCGGTCGCGGACCTGCCGCCCGTTCACAAAGACATAGATCGATCCGCGATTCAGCTTCTGCAACTCCGGCTTCGAGACGAAGCCGCGCATGCGCAGGAACCCCGGCTCTGGCGGCTCGTAGTCCTCCTCGCGACGCCAGGGTGGCGGCTCCGGCAGACCCAGCCGCGCAAAATCGACCTCCGCGGCGCACGGCAGCATGTCGCGCGAGACATCGCCACCCAGGATTTGGAAGACACGTTCGCCGGCATCGCGCACTGCGGGTGCTACCAGCAGGGCGTTGGTGGCCGTGTGCAGTTCAAAGTGCTTCTCCGGATGCGCCAGCGCGTAGTGCGTCACCAGCGCCGCGATGTGCGACAGCTCCGTCGGCTCCGACTTGAGGAACTTTCGCCGCGCGGGCACGTTAAAGAACAGGTCACGGATGGCGATGGTCGTTCCCGGCGGTGCGCCCACATCCTCCACCCGCGTCATCTTGCCGCCGTGGATCTCAATGCGTGTGCCGACCGCGTCCTCCTCCGCGCGCGTATCCACTTCCACGCGCGCGACAGACGCGATGGAGGGCAGCGCCTCGCCCCGGAAGCCGAGCGTGGCGATGTGCAGGAGGTCATCGGCGGTACGCAGCTTACTTGTGGCATGCCGCTCAAAGGCCAGCATGGCATCATCGCGCACCATGCCGCAGCCGTTGTCTACAATGCGGATCAGCTTGCGCCCGCCGCCCTCCACCTCTACGCGGATGCGCGTTGCCCCGGCATCAACGGCGTTTTCCAACAGTTCCTTTACAACGGACGCGGGCCGCTCGACCACCTCGCCCGCGGCAATCTGGTTTGCCACCTGGTCTGAAAGTACGTGGATGCGGCCCATGGCTTGATTCTATGCGCCCTGTAAGAGCTGCACTCAATGCTGGGCCACTGCTCCGGCAGAGGGTGCTTGGCAAAACTCACAACCGGTCATGTCCGGATGGCCGAGGATAAAAGTGAAAGAGTGCACGCGGCAAAACAGTAACCCGCATCAAACGTACAGGTACTGAGTTTTCGTCAGATATCGGCTCCCCCTTCTCCGGTCAATGACCGACTTCGAGCACGCGACGAGGACACATGTCTGAACACGGTACGGCACACGCATCCGGGCGGTCCGGATTCTTCAATAAGTGCTATCTCATCCTGCTAATTGCTCTGCTTGTCTCACTCGCAGCGGTCGTCCTCTTTTTTGCAATTGTGCGCCAGTCACATCCGTCAGACCGGCCCGCCCAGAAGACGCAGATCGTCACACCTGCTGCCTCCAGGCTAAGCTAAGTCGCCTGCAAGATGCCGGCGCGGCGATGAACTCTGCCCCAGCGACGAACAGAGGTGGCTCGCCTGGCGCGATCTGTCGATTCAACTGTCTCGCTCGCCCGCCTAGCTCATCTCATGGACATGGCTATTGAACAAATCAGGCTGGGTTCAGAGGGCGCGGCTGTCTCCCGTGAGGGATTGGGCTGCATGGGTATGAGCGACTTTTACGGCGAGCGCAACGACGAGGAGTCCGCGGCGACGATTCTTCGCGCGCTGGATCTTGGCGTCACCCACCTGGACACCGCCGACATGTACGGTGTGGGCGACAACGAAGAACTGATTGGGAAGACGATCCAGTCACGCCGTGACGAGGTCTTCCTCGCCACGAAGTTCGGCAACGTGCGCGAAAGGCGACCGGTGCCTTCCTGTGTGTCAACGGGACGCCCGAGTACGTGAAGCAAGCCTGCGATGCGTCGCTGCAACGGCTTGGCGTGGAGTACATTGACCTCTACTACCAGCACCGGGTCGATCCGGAGGTGCCCATCGAGGAGACGGTCGGTGCAATGGCGGATCTGATCCGCGCCGGAAAGGTGAAGTATCTGGGCCTGTCGGAGGCTTCGCCCGCGACGATCCGCCGTGCTCATGCCGTGCACCCCATTACCGCTCTGCAACCGGAGTACTCCTTGTGGACGCGCGATGTCGAGGCGGAAATACTGCCTACCCTGCGCGAACTCGGCATTGGCTTTGTGCCGTATTCACCGCTTGGGCGAGGCTTTTTGACCGGCACCATCACGGCCGACACCAAGCTGAGCAGCACGGACTCCCGCGCCATGCGGATGCCGCGCTTCATGGGCGAAAATCTTGGCAAGAACCAAGTCATCGTGGAACGCGTGCGCGCCATTGCCGAGCGGAAAGGCGTCAAGCCGGGACAGCTCGCGCTGGCGTGGGTTTTCAGCAAGGGTGACGACCTCGCGCCCATTCCCGGCACCAAACGCCGCAAATACCTGGAAGAGAACATCGCCGCGCTCGACGTTTATCTTTCGCCGGATGAGGTGGCGGAACTGGAGACTGCTGTCTCGCCGGATGTCATCGCGGGTGAGCGGTATGCCGCGGCCAACATGGCGGCGATCGACCGGTGAAAACGAACGAACGCGGCGTCGCCGCGAATTCGCAGCGTGCGCCGCGTTCGCTCCTACAGGGGTGGTTGCGGCGGCTTCTCCGGCTTGTCTGGCGAGACGCCATGCACCTTCATTTTGCGGCGGAAGAGTTGCTCATCGGCGATGACATAGAGCCAATCGCGATCCGGCCCGCCGAAAGCAACCGATGTTACAGGTTTGTCCACGACCGGGCTGTTCAAGATCATCGCCACGCGCCCACTCGCCTCGCACACCTGCACACCCATCGCTGTCGCGAAGTAGACTTGGCCGAGGCTGTCAAACGCCGCTCCGCTCGCTCCCGTCTCATCATCCAGCACCTCAAGCCGGTAGAACGGCTCAAAGTTTGCAGGTGAACCATCTGCTTGCAATTGAACAGACCATTGATGCCGATGCTGACTGTCGGTAAGCACAGCCATGGCCCGGTCGGGTGACAAAGCTATGCTGGGTCTAGTGGGATTGTCTGCGTTCTGAACTACGGCCTTGAAGTCCCATCCCAAGCTGCCAAAGGTCACTGCACTTGCCGGCCCCGGCATTTTGCCTGTTGTGGATTCCCAATTTCCAACAGCGCCCACCGTGGCCCAGACGCTGCCGCGCGTCATCCATCCGGCGTCGCCGAGGGCAGCCGGTGGATGAGGCACGATGGGCTGGATCTTGCCACTTTCGGCATAGTCACGCCATAACCAACGCAGGGCATCCGGCAGTTCCGCCGCGCCCTGCTTGGTGTCATGACCGCCCGTGCCAAGGGTTAGTTTTGCGTCATAACCGCTGAACTGCAAGGCGTCGAACATGATCTGGTTGGCGCGCGGCCATGTGCCTGCGTAGAAGGTACCGTACGGCTCCGTGGGCGTGAGGTGATCGTTGGCGCCGTCCTGCATCCAGATGCGGATGGGCTTGGCTTCTGTCTTGCGCACGATCTCCGGCAGCGTGTCCGCGCCCTTCATCGCGACATAGGTTCCAATCAGCGACAACACCCGGCGAAACTGGTCGGGACGATGCCACGCCGCCACAAACGCGCCCACAGCACCCGTGCTTGTCCCTGCAATGGCATGGGCATTTGGATCGGTCGAGAGCGGATGCTGCTTGGCCACGGCGGGCAGCAGTTCCGTCAGCAGAAACTGAGAGTAGCGGTTCGACAGCGAGTCATACTCGAACACTCGCTCATAGCGGTTCTGCGCATCGGGGCGTATCGCGGGCAGCACGCCCGGATCGACAAAGATGCCGATCATCGGCGGGATCGCCTTGGCCGCGATCAGGTTGTCAAAGACGACCGGCGTGCGTATCCCGTTGTCGAGATAGCCGCTGCCGTCCAGAAAGATCATGTACGGCAGGGGTGCGCTGCCCGCATGTGAAGGCGTGTACACGGCATACTGGTGCGGCGTGCCCGGGTAGAACTGTCCCGGCGGCAGGGTGAACTGCTCCACCGTGCCGTGCGGCACATCATGCACCTGCGAGTCAGGGCCGGGCGTGTACTCCTGCGCGGAGGCGCACAGGGCGACAAGGAAGCAGAGCAGGCAGGTCCGCATGGCGCGGAGTATAAGCTTTGTACGGCTCCGTGTGGAAGCCGGTAGCTTTTAATCAAGCCCGAGCCCATAAAAGGTGCTTAATCAGGCTGCGAGACATCGAGAGACTATGCACTTACTACTGATCGAAGATGAGGAGCGTCTGGCGGAAAACATCACGCAGGCTCTACGCGAGGCGGGTTTTGCCGTCGATCATGCGGCCGATGGCGTTTCAGGGTCTCACTTCGCTGAGCAGGGCTTCTTCGATGCCGTGATCCTGGACCTGATGCTGCCTGGTAAGAGCGGCCAACAGGTTCTGCGCGAGCTGCGCTTAAAGAAACACAAGATTCCCGTACTTATCCTGACCGCACAAGAGGGAAAAGACTCTGTAGTCGGTCTGCTTAACAGCGGCGCTGATGACTACCTGGCCAAGCCATTTGACCTCGGCGAACTGATTGCCCGCATCAAGGCCTTGATCCGACGATCGAAGGGCGGCGCAGCCCCACTGCTGCATGTTGCCGATGTCGTGGTTGACACCATTCAGCAGACGGTTACGCGCCGCGGGCAGCTGGTGGAGTTGTCACCCACGGAGTTTCGCACGCTGGAGTACCTTGCGCACAGGCCGCGAGCCGTCGTTTCCAAGCAGGAGCTGCTTGAACATTTGTACGATCTTGACTGGGATCATCATTCCAATGTGATTGAGGCCCACGTCTCCAATCTGCGGAGGAAGTTGAATGCAGTGGGTGCCGAGCCGTTGATCGAGACGCTTCGGCAGCGAGGCTACCGACTGCGAGGTGATGCGTGACAGGAACGAAGACCGCTTCCATCGTGAAGCGTCTCACCTTTTCGGTGCTTGCCCTGGAATGTATCGCGGCGTTTGGGTTGGTCACGGCGGTGACAATCCACGAGCGAGACATACAATACCAGGCTCTTGACGCCAACCTTCGCGCCGGCGCGAACGCGATCCTGGGCGCTGTTCAGGAAGGTTCAGACAATACCGTCCAGTTGGACCAGAAAGCGTTGCGGATACCCTCGCGTGCGGTTTATACCATCACCGATGAAGCCGGCCGCGATCTTGGGTCTGTAGGCGTTCCGCCATCGATTGCGTATCCCGTTGGATCCTTTCAACATGTTGTCTGGAGCGGTCGATCCTATCGTTTCTTTACTCTGGCCGGCCAACGAGTGATTGATCCAGAGAAAGCCGGTGGCGTTCATCACCAGCTTCACGTTGTGTATGGGCAGCCGGACGGATTTGTGTGGCACGAGGTCGTGGAGGCCGTACAGTTTGCCGTCGCATGCACGCTTGTGATCCTTGGTATCACCGCGGTTTTACTCGTCTGGCTGGTACGACGGCTACTCACGCCTGTTCGCGATCTTGCGTTGGCAGCAGAGAGAGTGAGTGTGTCGCGGTGGTCATTCGATCCGCCTGCAACGGCGCGTCAACTGGTGGAGTTACGTCCGTTGACGGTCGCCATGGAAGCGACACTGTCGCGCTTACAAGGTGCCTTCAACCAACAGAAGCGCTTCACGAGTGACGCAGCCCATGAGTTGAAGACCGATCTTGCCATCGTCAAGTCGTCATTGCAGCTGATTACGCTGCGGAAACGAACCGTGGAGGAGCACGAACGTGGTCTGACCGCCGGCCTGAACGACCTCACGCGGCTGGAAAGAACCGTGGAGAAGATGCTGGCGTTGGCACGACTGGAGCAATCAGCAGAGCCAACCGGCCATAGCTGTCGCCTGGACGAAGCATTGCAGGAGGCCGTTCAGCAGAGTGAATCGCTCGCAACCATGAAGGCTGTGACGGTGGTACGTCGGCCCGTGGACTCTGCGGTCGTTCCGTTGCAGCACCAGGATGCAGTCCTGCTTTGCTCCAATGTCGTCATCAATGCCCTTCAACATAGCCGTGAAAAGGGCACCGTGGAGATTGCAGCAGCCTCGACGGAGCGCCAGGTACAACTCACCGTGCGAGACCACGGCGAAGGCGTACGGGACGGCGAGGCCGCTCTGCTTTTCGAACCCTTTTACCGGGGCGATGTGTCGCGCAGCCGCAAGAGCGGCGGCACCGGGTTAGGACTCTCAATCTGTAAGGCTCTCTGTGAACGAGTGGGCGGCACCATCGTGATCGCCAATCACCCGCAAGGCGGTGCGCAGGTCACGATCGTATTGCCACTGACCTGAGTGCCAGACGCCTGAAAAGCCATAGAGCCAGGATCGGCGCGTGCGACGCTGTTACAGGTGTGCGGTGTTTTCGCTGCCCGTCGTCAAGAGGAAATAAACGACCGGGGTCACGATCAGGCTTAGCACCATGGAGATGAGCAGGCCACCGATTACCGCGATGGCAAGCGGCTGGAGCATCTGCGAACCTGACCCAAGCGCAAAGGCGAGCGGAAGCATCCCGCAGATCGCAGCCGTGGCGGTCATGAGGATGGGACGAAGACGGCGTTGCGCAGCGTGCAGCATGGCGTTACGAGCATCAACTCCTTCCCGCCGATAACGCTCGTCCGCGTCGAGCAACAGGATGCCATTTTTGGCAACAATGCCGATCACCATGATGAGGCCCATGAACGATGCCACGTTAAAAGTAGTGTTGGTCACTAACAAACTAAACACGACGCCCGCAATGGACAGCACGGACGAGGTCAGGATAGCAGCGGGCGCCGAGAGAGTGCGGAACTCAATCAGCAGGACGCCAAAGACCAGACCCAGAGACATCACGAGCACCTGTAAGAGCTGGCGAAACGATTGCTGCTGTTCCTGATACGCCCCTCCGTACTCGACGCGTACGGTTGGCGGCAGGTGCAGATCGCCAAGGGTGCGTTGCACTTTGGCAATCGCGGAGCCAAGATCGGACCCTTGCAATTGCGCTGTGACAACGACGAGTTGCTGCAGATTCTCACGGCGAATCTCGGTCTGTGGCGGAAGCTGCGTAACCTGTGCCAGCGAACCAAGCGTTGCGAGTTTTCCGCTGGCACTGTTGAACACCGTGTTCTGGATGGTGTCCAGCGATGTTCTGGTCTCATCCCCCAGCCGGACGCGGACCGTGTATGGCCGGCCATTCGCGATCAGAGGATCACTTGTTGTGACACCGTCGAGGATTGAAGTGGCGTCTTCCGCGACCTCCTGCGGCGTAAATCCCATGCGGCCCGCCACGGTGGGGTCCACTTGAAAGCTGGTTGCTGGGCCGCTGATGGTGTTTTCAATGCCGTTTTCGACGCTGACGACTCCGGGGATCTTGCTGATCGCATCGGCAACACGCGGAGCCACATCGTCCAGCAACGCCGGGTCGTTGGCAAACAGCTTGATCTGGATCGGCTCCGGCGCGTTGGACAGGTCGTTGATCATGTCCTGCAGCACCTGCACAAGTTCGATATCAAGTTCCGGCTCGGTCTTCTTCACCTCGGCGCGCACGTCTGCCATGATGTCATCAACGCCCCGGTCCCGCTTCTTGCGCAGCTTCACCGTAAAGTCACCCCGGTTAGCCTCGGTCACTGCGGCCAGGCCCAGCTGCAGGCCCGTGCGGCGGGACGTGCTTTCAACTTCAGGGATGGATTTGAGGACATGGTCCACGTGGTCGAGCACGCGATTGGTTTCAGTCAGCGAACTGCCCGCAGGCATGATGTAGTCAAGAATGAAGCCACCCTCATCCATCTCTGGCAGCAGATCGGACCCAAGTGCCCCGTACCCCACGTACGAGACTCCCACGAGGACGCAGCAGAGCGCGAGCAATACAAACGGACGGGAGAGCGCCCAGGACAATCCCTTGTTGTGCCATGTCAGCACGCGGGTCATCAAACGGCCATGCTGCTCGTGAGTTGCGGGCTTCCCGCTGTCCCGCTCCCGCAGCAGGATCAGGCTGAGCGCAGGCGTCCAGGTGACGGCGAGCAGCAGCGAAGTAAGCAGGGCAACGGTCATGGTGATTGCGAGCGCGCGAAAGAAGGCACCCGTTACACCCGTAACGGAGATCAGCGGAAGGAAGACAACCACGGGCGTGACGGTCGAACCGATCAGCGGCGTCGCAATTTCCTTGATCGCAAGCCGCGCTGCCTGTGCTCGCGTCTCGCCCGCGTCGCGGTGCAGCACAATGTTCTCAACTACGACGATCGCATCATCGATCACCAGGCCGATGGCAGCGGCCAGACCGCCAAGCGTCATCAGGTTAAAGCTTTCACCGATCACCCAGAGAAACAGGATGGTGATGGCGACGGTTACGGGGATGACCAGGCCGGCGACCAGCGAAGAGGTCCAATCGCCAAGGAAGATGAAAAGGACGGCGCAGGCCAGCACAAGCCCAATCAGGATTGCGTCACGGACACTGCGGATGCTGTCCCGCACAAGTTCGGACTGGTCGTAGAACGGCTTCATCTGCACGCCGGAAGGCAGCGTCCTGCGAAGCTGATCGACCTGGCCGGCTACGGCGTCTGCCACCGCGACAGTGTTGCTCGATGGCTGGCGCGTGATGTTGAGCAGGACCGCCTGCCTGTCATCGGCAGTAACGCTTGTATAGACCGGGAGAACGCCCTGTTGCACGGAGGCTACATCCGAGACACGGACAGGGGTGCCGGATGCAGTGTTCTTTACAACAAGCCGGCCAAGTTCATCGGCATTGTGAGCCTGCGCGCCGACGAGGCCTAGATACAGTTGGTGATTTTCCTCATACAGTCCCGGAGAATCGATGATGTTCGACGCCTGTACGGAGTTGACCAGGTCCAGAACCGTGACGCCAGCAGTCTGCATCCGGGCCATGTTCGGTACCAGATGGAACTCCGGGATTTTGCCACCCTGCACGGTAACGGTACTGACACCCTCCACGCGATTGATGGGCGGCTTCAGCTGGTAGGTCGCCAGCTCCCAAAGCTGCGACTGCGAAAGCCGGTCGGAGGTGAGGCTATAGCCAAGAATAGGAAACGTCGCGAAGGTGAGACGGTTTGTCGTGATGACCGCAGTGTTGGGCAGGTTTTGCCGGACTTTGCTGAGCGCAGTGTCCACCAACTGCAACGTGCGGAACATATCCACGTTCCAGTCGAAGAACAGGCTGACTTCGGCTGATCCGCGGCTTGTCGTGGAGCGGACCGTCACGAGTCCTGGCACGGAGTTGACCGCATCCTCAATGGGTTTGGTGACGGTGACCTGCATCTGCTCGAGAGGCTGAACACCGTTGTCCACGCCAATCACAACACGTGGAAAGTTCGTCTCCGGAAAGACAGAGATGGGCACCCGTGTCGCTGCGAAAATACCTGCGACGGTGAGGGCAATCAAGAAGAAGAAGATCGCGCTGCGGTAGCGTACGAGCCAGAAGCTGTTGCCCTGAGGGGCGGGAGTTCGCTCCTCCATTACTTTTCGTCTCCCTCGGCTTCCGGCTTGCCGACCTTGACCTTTGTGCCTTCATCCAGAGCGTAGGCGCCGGTTGTGATGACCGTCTCGCTGCCGTTCAGGCCTTGCGTAACCTGCACGTCATCGCCATTCTTGATGCCGGTTTGCACGGGCATCCTGCGGGCAGTGCCGTCGCCATTGATGACCATCACCGACTTAGAACCGTCTTGCGCCGTCAGGACCGCCGTCTGCGGCACCTTGATGGCGTGCGGCACGGTGCGCCCCACGATGGAAGTGCGCACAGGCGTCCCCGCCTTGTACTTGCCGGATCCATTGTCCACGCGCAGCCATACCTCAACGGTCGTGCTGCCCGGGTCCAGGGCCGGGCTCACCAGCGAGACTTTCGCCGGAACTGGCTGTTCCACGCCAGGGACGTTAATGCTCGCTTCATCGCCGACCTTCAACCGCTGCGCCACGGTTTGCGCAAGATGCACCTTCGCGAGCAGCGCCGATGTATCCATAACGGTGATGAGCGGGAGGCCGGTGGTGGCGGTCTCGCCCGGAAAAAGTGGCCGGTCTGTCACGACGCCCGAAATAGGACTGCGTATCTGTGTGTAGGAGACCTGTGCTTCCGCGGCTTCATATTTGCCCCTTGCGGAGGCAAGCTGGCCCTGCGCCTGTTGGAGCGAAGCCTGTCTGCTGACCTTTTGCAAGGATGTGAGATGGTTCTGAGCGGTGTCGTACGCAGCCTGCGCCTGCGCCTGCTGGGCGACAGCAGTGTCGTAGTCACGCCCGGGTATCGCGCCCTCTAGTAACAGCTTCTGCCGTGAGGCGGCGATCCCGGTTTGCAGCTGCAGTTGCGCCTTGGTCTGCGCCACGTCAAGCTGTGCCCTGGCATACTCTTCCGGCACCTGGCCCTGCGTCTGCATGTCGTAGCTGGCTTGCGCTGCGGTGTATTGGCCCTTGTTGTCCAGCGCCTGTGCGGAAAGATCACGATTCTCCAGCACCGCAAGCAGCTGACCGGCTTGAACCCGCGAACCGCGCTGCACATAGAAGGTCCGCACTGGCGCGGAAATCTTGGGTGAGATGGTGGCCTGCGCCAGCGGGGACAGGGTCGCGTCGGCAAGGATGTGTTCCGAGATGTCGCCGCTTTCCGGATGACCCGCCTCCACTGTGACAAGTGCTTTCGTCTCTTCTTCAGAGGGTTTTTTGCACGCTACCGTGGTGGCAATGACACATGCGGCTGCAAGTGCAGTGAGGACACGTGTGGTGGTGGCGGGTACGTGGCTTGATCTCATCAGAGAGTTCCCGTCAGGACCTGGAGTGACGTAAGGGCTGTTTGGTAGCGCACAATGCCATCCGCCTGTGCTGTCTGCGCAGACAGCAGCGCGTTTTGCGCGTCTACGACTTCAAGTGCCGTTGCTTCGCCCGCCGCATACCGGAGGTTGGTGAGCCTGAGGCTCTCTGCCGCCGTAGTCGCGCTCTGGTCCAGCAACGTAAGCTGTTCGCGCGTGGCTGCAGCTTCCGCGTAGCTCTCCTCAATGTTTGCCACCAGGCGGCGCTGTGCGGCGGTTAGGCCCACCCTTGCGGCATCCCGTTGGATTTCGCTTTGCTTGACGCGCTTCTCTGTCGCAAACCAATCGAAGACCGGGATGTCGAGTGTTCCGCTGAAGGAATACCCAAGGTTGCGAACGTCTCCCGGTCCGCGCTTGGCAAACTGCGGGGCATCGATACCATAGGTGAAGTTGAGTGCGAGATCCGGCAGGTAGGCGGCTCTGGCAGCGGAGACACCAGCGGTCGCGGCATTGATGCCGGCGAGCGCGCTGCGTATCTCCGGATTTCTGTCACCCGCAAGCCGGTTGAGTTCCTCACGCGAAAGCAGCGGCTGCGGACCGGAGGGTGCGTCTGTTGTGTAGGGGGTGCGCGGGTCCTGAAAGAGCAGCACGCCCAGCTCCAGCCGGGCTTTGCCCGCCGCAAGCACAGCATCGGTCAGGTCGCGCTGCTTCTGCTGCTGTTGCAGTTGTGCCTTTAAAACGTCCGCGTGGGCGACCTCGCGGGCTGCCTCCCGCTTTTGCGTTAGATCCGTGAAACTTTGTGCCTCGTTGAGTGCTTGCGCAAGTAGACCCTGCTTCCGTTCCGCGGAAGTTACACCGTAATACAGGCCGACCACGGTCGAGACCAGGCCGCGCCGTGCGATCTCCAACTCAGCCGTCGCGCGCGCCGCGTTTGCCGCCACGATTCTTGTTTCCGATACCTGCCGGAACCCGATCGTCTCGTCCACAGTTCCTTGGCTCACGTACTCGCGCACGGCGTTGTTGGCGATGAACACGTAACCCGCCTCGCTGCCGCCCTGCGCGGAAGCCGTGGTCTCCCGGTTTGGCTGCGTATAGACGCCCTGATTGTGATACTTGACGGTCGGTAGCAGAGCTACCTTCGCCAGATAACTGTCGATACTTGCAGTCCGCTGTGTGGCGAAAGCGTTGACGAATGTCGTTTCGTTCGCCTGCGCCGCCTTGACCGCGTCGGTGAGTGTGACATGAACAGCCCGTTGAGTACTCTGGCCCAGCACAACGGACGCACACGTGCCAAGGTGCACCAGGATGAGAAGCAGGCATCTGCCTCGAGTGTTTCTGACCATCAGCGGGACTGTACCGTGCTCACCTTAAGCTTCGCTTAACAGGTTTAAAGGATGTCAGCGCGTGACATTGCCAGGCGCGTGCAGCACACCCGCCTTCATCTCGGTTTCAGCGGTTTCCCGCAAGAGGATGAACCGCTGAACGTAACGGGGCACCAGCTTTCTGTCACGCAGTGACCCTGCCCGGGCGACTGTGAGCGGCTGCACGGGCGGTGCCCGTCACTCGATCTCCGCGCTTGCCGCCGACGCGGACAAGCAGACCCAGTCCATCGCTGAAAGTACGCATCTCTTCAGGATCGCTTAACCTCTCAGCGCTACGTTCGGGGGAGTTCGTGTTCAGCAAGTGGTTCACCAGGAGTAGTCCATGCAATCCAAGGCGCTCAGCCTCCTTCTCGCGTCTGCGTGTGTGCTTGCAGCGCAGGGTCAATCCACGTACCACATCGTGAACAAATCCCTTCTGGGCGGAGAAGGTGGATGGGACTACGTGATTCCCGATCCCGCTTCGCACCGCATCTTTATTGCCCGGCAAACCCGTCTGATGGTGGTGGATGAAGACACCGGCAAGCTGGTTGGAGAAGTGCCTGAGATCCACGGCGCACACGGCACCGCCATCGCGAGCGGTACAGGGCACGGCTTCGCCACATCCAGCGTGGACAGGTCGATTGTAATGTTCGACCCATCCACGCTCAAGGTGCTGAGCCGCATCCCCGCTGCGGAAGACGCGGACGCGATTCTCTACGACAAGCCTTCCGGCAGAGTCTTTTCGATGAACGGCGACGCGAACTCATCCACCGTGGTGGATGCAAAGACAGGTGAAGGCATCACCAACATCCCATTGGGTGGCAAGCCCGAGTATGCCGTCTCCGCCGGCGACGGCAAGGTCTATGCCAACCTTGTAGACAAGGACGAGATCGTCGAGATCGACGCCGCAAAGGCTGCCGTAGTGCGGAGATGGCCGACTGCGCCGTGCCAGAATCCTTCCGCCCTGGCCATTGATACAGTCCACCACCGTCTTTTCAGCGGCTGCCGTAGCGGTGTGATGGCGGTCAGCGACTACCAGGCTGGAAAAGTCATCACGACGGCTCCTATCGGCAAGGGCGTCGACGCCGCAGGGTATGACCCGTCGACGGGCGATGTCTTCGCTTCGAACGCGGACGGCACGTTCACGGTCATCCATCAAGACAGTCCGGACGCATACCATGTCACCCAGACGCTGGAAACACCTGTGGGTTCGCGCAACATGGGACTCGATCCTGCGAATCACAAAATCTTTGTCGTCTCCGCCGAGTTCGGCACGGCACCCGAGGGCAGCAAACGCAAACCTGTTCTCCCCAACACCTTTACGCTGCTGACGATTGAACGGTAGGGACTCAGGCTGAGAAAAAGGGCGGTTCTCACGTGAGAGAGAATCCTGCCCCGGCGATACGTGGAGCCGACGAACGGACTTGAACCGTTGACCTGCTGATTACGAATCAGCTGCTCTACCAACTGAGCTACGTCGGCCTACGATCTTCGATTCTAAACGGGAGCAGGCACGTGCGCCAAATGCTTGCTCCATTGCATAGGAAGAGACGTTCTGATGCGGCGTTCGATCCACCAGCAAGGGACTCACAACCACCGTACTGCCGCTTCAGCCGCCCGGCAGTGATGCAAGAAAGCCACCCCGTTCAGAGGGTGGCCTTCTTTTCAGGGAGAATAGTCCGGACGGAGGCAAAGCCATCAGAACTTTCTGGCCAAAGAATATGTCCGGTACTGCGGTGTGTCAAGACTAAAAGGTATATCGTTTGCTTTGAGCTACTTAGCAGGTAGCGGCAAATGTTGCCTCGTAGTTTACATTCGCCTTTGTTTCGCTATCTACGGTGTTTTAACTCTCAACGAATGCCCTGCTTCGGACGCCCCCGGAGGTCAAGACTGATGATCTCCATGTCGTCGATGGAGGAGATGGGTTTGCCCCGCGCGCGCCGGAAGACTGCACGTCCGCCACCCAGAACCACACCCAGCACCAGAGCCGCGCCGCACATCACGATGACAAAGATGATGATCTGCACCATGACGCTGGCAGCGTTGGTGATCTTGAATTGGTCCATGTAGCCTTCCGGCTTGTTCCAGGTGATGGCTGCTTCGTAGTGAATGCGGTCTACAAGATCCTTCGCCTCATGTGCGCTGAATCCGTTGCTGGCAATGCCGACAATTGGGCCGGAGCGCGCCGTCGCAGGCTCGCCGGAGCGAAATGCAGCGGGTAGCTCTTCATCTTGAATATCTGCCTGAATGGCTCGCATGCGGTCACCCGCGATGGCAGGCGTGGGATAAAAGATCGTGGTCAGCACACCGTGTCCCGCACGTCCGCTGTAGTGCGCGGTCAGTATCTCCGGGGATTTGCTGAAGTCGATGACGGAGGCCGGGATCTCGCCGCCTCCCGCCGCATACGTCAGCGGCCCGACGGCATAGCGAAGGCTCTCTTTCTGCAATCCCTCGGGGGGCAGACGGGTCGGCAGCACCGGAAGCGCGCCCTTGGCGCCGATGGGCTTTGGCAGCGTGGTGACCAGCGCCGAAAACGATCCCGCGCCCACGGGTCGCGTACCCGCCGGAGCGATGGATACGACGGTGTCGCCCGTCCAGAAGAGCAGCTTGCCTGCTGATACCACGCAGTCATTGCCAAGGTTGTTGTTGGCTGCGCAGCCGTGCATCTCCGGCGTACGGAGCAGCGTGAAGGCGCTGTAGGCACCGGTCGCGTCCGCAAACTCCACGGCGGAAACACTGGCCGCATTGCCTTCTGCCGCGTACTTTCTGGCATCACGGCGGGAGACGATCAGTTCCTTGGCGACAGCATCATCCAACGTAATCGTGTTGTCAGCATCGCCGCCTGCCTGCCACGCGCCAAAGTGGTCCGGCAGCAACGGTGCTGGCGGCATCGTGACTGCGGTGGTCGAAGGGGATGCAGAGGGCTGCTGGGCGCTGAGCACCGGCACTGTGCACGCAAGCAAGAGTAAACGCGAAAGAGACCGCACCATATACCGGTGAGACTATCACCGCATATCGCAGGATAGCGACGCGGCCCGTGTCATTCCGCGTGCGCAGAAACTTTGCTTGAAGTGGCGGCAACGCGGGTGCCGGACAGGCCTCCGTTGTACGTGGCAACACCACGGTAGATCGAGTCCGCGACCCGTTCGCGGTACTCCGGGTTGCGCAGTTGCGCGGCGTCCTTGCCGTTGGTCACGAAGCTGATTTCCGTCAGGATGGACGGCATGTTGGCGCCGATCAGCACGACGAAGGGGGCTTTCTTCACGCCCCGGTTCTTGAGACCTTCGTTGCCCTTGCGCAGGCCGTCGTAGAGTGACTGCTCCACGTCGGAGGCAAACTCGCGTGACTCGTCGATCTTGTCCTTGAGGGTGATCTTTTTCACGAGATCGGCGAGCTGGTGCACGCCCTGGCCGGAGACAGCGTTCTCGCGCGCGGCCACATCCAGCGCATCCGGTTGCGTCGTAAAGTTCAAGTAATACGTCTCGACGCCACGCGCGGTTTCGTCATCGGAGCTGTTGGCGTGCACGCTGATGAACAGGTCCGCCTGTGCCTTATTGGCGATCGCGGTGCGTGTCTCCAGCGGGATGAAGGTGTCGTCGGAGCGCGTGTAGATGATCTCCGCGCCCAGTTTGTCGTGGAGCAGCGTGCCGAGCCGCAGCGCGACATCCAACACCACGTCTTTCTCCATGATGCCGTCCACGCCAATGGTGCCGCTGTCATGGCCACCATGGCCGGGGTCGATGACGATGCGGCCAATCTTCAGTCCCAGCGCTCGCTGCAGTGTGCGTTCACCATCCGTGGTGGGAGCTGCCGCCGGGGTGGGTGTCGCGTTGGACGCAACCTCGGGCTTTGTTCCGCGTTTACTTGCCCTGGCAGGTGCCATGACAGCAATGGGCTGCGAGGTGGGCTGCGAAGTGGCGCTTTGCTTTGTGGCGGCATGGCCGAGAGAGGCGATCTCCGGCGCACTCGTCGGGCGGGTTGCCACCGCTCCGGGTGTCACACTGACGTCGTTGGTCACATGGCCCAGACTGCGCGGCGTTGACGTAACACCGCGGAAGCGGTTCATCGCATCCTGGCTGCTGTCGCTGGGCAGACCCGGTGAAACGTCTTCCGACGCGAACCCCGGCTCGGGAGGACGCGCCGGCGTGCTCTTCGCATCCCCGTGGATATCGATGATCAACCGGTAAGGATTAGGCAGCAAGAATGCCGAGTAGTCCTGCACATCGTTCACATCCAGTACCACCCGCGCAACATCCTTGCTGTATTGCGCGGTGCGAATGCGCTTCAGGAAGCCGGTATCGGTCACCGTGAATGACTTCCCCGCGATCTCCGGTGCCAACTGGGAGCCGTGCAGATCGAAGTAGATGCGATCAGGGTTGGGCACACGCGCGGCTTCGTATTGCACGTCATCACCAAGGTCGATGGCCACACGCGTGTAGGTGGGAGTGGACCAGTGCCGGATGGAGTAAATCCCGGCCAACCCGCTACTGGTATGTGCTATTGGAGGTGCGCTGGCGTCCTGTACGGCTGAACCACGTTCGCTCGTTCCGGAGGTTCCAACCGCCGCATGCCCGGACGATGGCGAAGCGACGGCAACCGGCTGCGTGGTGCTGCCCTGTGAGGCGGCAAGGCTTGCCTCTGCGTGCACTTCTGGTGGAACGGCCGTTCCGGAGACACCGCTGGATGCGGCGGCGCTGGTGCGGGAGGAACTGAGCTGGACAGCGGTCTGCGGTGCGGGGCTGGACGGCAGGTTGCCCGCGCGCAGCTGCTGCAAGGCGGCCTGCGCCTCGGCGATGTGCGTGGAGTGCGGATACTGCTGAACGAAATCGGTGTACTTGGCGCGGGCCAACTTGATGTCGTGCAGGTCATCAGCAGCGACGTGCGCCTCTTGCAGCAGAGCTGCGATGCGGAACGACGATTGCGGGTATTGCGTACGCAGGAAGTCGAACTGGCCGATGCTGGCCTCAAGTGCCTTGGGCTGGTGCAGCGTGATGCCTTCGTCCGCCAGCAGCAGGCCGACCTCGAAGATGGCCTCGGGGGCGTGCATGTCCGCGGGGTTGGCGTGGTAGATGGCGCGGTAGGCGTCCAACGCGATGCGGTAGTCATTCGCCGTGCGCTGCTCCGGTGGCATGGCCAGCAGGCGCTGACGCGCTGCGTCCGCCGTCTGCCATGGCGTTGCGGATGCGGGCTTGCGCGGTGCGGCGGAGACCAGGCAGGGTGCTGCAAGCCACGCGAACGCCAGCATGCGACGGAATGAGGGAGGGCCGCCCATCTCCCCTTCAGTGTAGAGGTATAAGGCGCGCGCAGAAGCCGGGAAGCAGTGACGCTGAACCTCCTCCCATACCTGACGGACAGCGGTCGTAGGCGGCCAGAATGTTTCACGTGAAACATTTCGCCCTCGAGGCGAAACCACGACAGGAAAGTGTTACATCTCGCGTACAACGGTCCCGATATGGGATTTGATTTGCACCAACGTTTTCCGGTTGATTACGCTGTTGTGTCGCGCCTTCAGCGCTCCAGACCGTTGATGGCGGCTCTACCTGGGCCTTCGGCCCAGGCTGTTATGTCACGGGCCTGCGGTCCTACTGCTCGCATGGACCGGCGCACATGGCAGATCCACCCCCACGGTAGTCGGCTTTGCCCGCCATTCTGTCGAGCGTACTTCCTGAGTTCATTGCCAGTGACTGAAGCCGGGACCGATGGCTTGTTTCCGAAATGGCATAAGTGGCCAGGACTGCCTCAGGGTTTCGCCTTGGCCTTGCGCTCTGACTTGAGCATGACCTTCCAGTCGTCCGTGGTTTGCTCGGCGTAGGCTTTGGCGAAGTCGAGGATGGCGGCCGTGAAGGTCTTGCCGGAGCCGATGTAGCCGGAGAGGTCGCAGGGTGTGCCGGAGCGGGCGTGGCCGCGGGCCAGCAGTTCGCCGCATACCTGGGCGTATTGAGTCAGGCCAGCGGCGTCGATGGTGGTCAGGTCGAGCGCGGCCTTATGGTCATTGAGTTGGCGCACGAGGTAGTCGCGGTCGTCCATGCGCGTCCAGCCCAGCAGCGGATCACTTTGCAACTGCATGGCGCGCTGCCCACGCGCGGCACGGCGGCCGTTCTGCTTCTCCTTCGGCGCGGGAAGGTACGCGGCGTAGCAGGAGGGGGCTTCTTCCTTGATCTGCAGGAACATGGGGTCGGACGGGCCGTTGCCCTGCAAGTAGACGCAGTAGGCGTGCATGCCAACGGAGCCGGTGCCGACGACCTTGAAAGCGGCATCCACCGGCTTGAATTGCGCGAAGAGATGCTCGCGCTCCGGCAGGAGTGACGTGCGGTACTCCGCCAGCGAACCGAGGACGGTGCGGCGCTCCGACGGCTTGAGCGGGCGCAACTCCGGCGGATTGGAGCGAAAGACGCGCTTGCCCGACTTCTCTTCCGTGAGGCGGTCGAGCAGATGCTGCGGTGAGGCGCGTTCGGCCTCATTCAGAATGCTGTGGATGGAGTCGATGGTGTGGAGGCGGTGCACCTCGTACCGCGCAACATCGAGGAACGGCATGCGCGCAAGCTTGTGCATCAGCTCGATGTAGGAGCTGAGAAAAGCTTCGGCGGCGGCGTGCTGTTCGTTCTCCTTTAGCTTCTCGGTTGCGCCAGCCAGGAGGATACTGGTGGCCATGCGCTTCACGTCCCATTCAAAGGGCGCCCGGATGGACTCGTCGAAGTCATTGACATCAAAGACGAGGCGGCCGTCGGCACCGGCGAAGGCGCCGAGATTCTGAATGTGCGCGTCGCCGCAGATCTGGCAGAGGATGCCGGTGTTGGGCATGCATGACAGATCGTAGGCCATGACCGGTGCTGCGCCGCGAAAGAAGGCGAAGGGGTTGACGGACATGCGCTGCCGCTTGAGGGGAATGAGCGACTGGATGCGGGTGCGCTCTGACTTTTCGAGAATCTTCAGGGCATCGCGCTTGCCCAACTTTCCTGTCCACTTACCGAGTGCGTGCCGGGCTGTGCTCTTACGCGCGGCGCGGCCCTGCTTGAAGCGCTCGTCCATCCATGTACTCCTATGAAGGGCGATGGTACTCCATTGCGCCGCTGAACTCTATGGCGTTGCGCGTACCAGTTCGAGCGTGCTGATGGCCCTGATGATGACGGGGCCTGTGCTGGCGGGCACAATGGCGGAACCGCTGGCCGGGAGCTCCGTGCGCGTCTGGCTGGCGACGGCAATCTCCGCGTCCCCATAGAGCGCGGTGAGGGTGTGTGGCTTGCCGTGTGCGTCGTCAAGGATCAGCGTGTCTCCGGCTTCCAGAAGGAAGCTGTCCACGGTAAAGTATTGCTCCTGGATGAGGCGCGTTCCGTGTGGGATGGGCTGCGGGGTTTGCTTGCCGGCGCGAGTGTTGACTTGCGTGACGGCGAGACCCTGATCGACGTGGAGCTCGCGCGGGCGGCCGTAGTCGTAGAGGCGGTAGGTGGTGTCGGAGGTCTGCTGAATCTCGAGGATGGTGACGCCGGGGCCAATGGCGTGGACCGTGCCTGCGTCGACAAAGACCATGTCGCCTTTGCGGACGGGCAGGTGTTGCAGGAGCGATTCCGCCGTGCCGTCCGCGATGGCATGCCGCAGCTGATCGAGCGATGTGCCGGGCCGCAGACCGCAGGCAACGGTTGCGTCGGGCTCGGCCTGGAGGATGTACCAGCATTCGGTTTTGCCGCGCTCCATGCCGAGTTCGCCCGCCTGCGCGTCGTTGGGATGGACCTGGACGGAGAGCTTGGCATCGGGAAAGAGCAGCTTGATAAGCAGTGGAAATTCTTTGCTGTTGTTCTCTGCACCGAGGAGCGCGGCGGGATCGGTGTGGGCGATGGTGGACAGTGTTTCACCCTGGTGCTCACCGTCGGCCGCGATACACTCCGGGCCGGTGAGCCAGGCTTCGCCGATGGGTTCGCTGCTGCCGGTGCGCGCCTCGCTCAGCGACCCGGCGTACCAGGGTGCGAGGCTGGCGCGGCCCCAGGTGCGTTCGACGAACTTCGGCTGGAGATGAAAGGGTGCGAGGGTTACCATGCGTCTATTGTGCGGCATGCCTGCTAGCGCAGGTGCGGGATGCCGTGGAGGAAGGTGCCGGGCGGGCAGAGACTCTTGCGGACGGGTGGGGTGGAGAGGTCGCGCGGTGCGCCGCTGAAGATGGCGTCCTTTTGCGAAAGGATGTAGTCGGCGGTGCGGGCGGCAAGTGCCTGGATGGTGAGGCCGGGGTTGGCGGAACCCTGTGTCGGCATGACGCTGCCGTCCATCACAAAGAGATTGTCGACGTCCCACGTGCGCCCGAATTTGTCACAGACACCCGCATCGGGCGTGGCGCTCATGCGTGCGCCGCCGACCAGGTGAGCATAGCGGGCTTCCTGCACGACTTCAACCGCGCCTGCCGCGCGCATGATCTCTATGGTCTTATTCTTGCCGTACTCGATGAGGCGCTTGTCGTTCTCGTGGAGATTGAAGGTCACGTTGGCGACGGGCAGGCCGAAGCGGTCCTTCTCGTCCGGGCCGGTGGCAAGCGTGACGGTGTTGTCTTCCCACGGCAGGATTTCGCCGAGCAGGCCAAAGGCGGACCAGTGGTTGTAGTCCATCACCGTGCGGCGCAGAGCCCACCCCCACTCGCCCTTGGCGGCCATCATCTGCTTGGAAAAGGCGACGGGCAGCGGGCCGACGGTCTGCACGGCAAAGCCGCGGGCGAAGTCGCGTTTGGCGTCGGTTTCGTAGAACTCCTCGGTGAGCGCGTGTGCTGGCGGAGCCTTGTACATGCGGATGAGTTCTTCGAAGCGTCCCGCGATGACATTACCCGCCTGGGCCATGAGGTACTTGCCGACATTGCCGCTGCTGTTTGCCAGGCCATTCTCATGGCCGGGGCAGGCCGAGTTCAGAAGGAGGCGCGGCGTTTCAATGGCGTAACCGCAGACGATGACTATGCGGGCGCGCTGGAAGTGTTCCTTGCCGTCGCGGTCGAAGTAGACGATGCCGTCGGTGCGACCATCCTTACCCATGGACACGCGCGAGACCATGCACTCGTCGCGGATCTCCGCGCCATTTTTCAGCGCGTCGGGGACGTGCGTGATGAGCGTGGAGGCCTTTGCGCCCACCTTGCATGCCTGGATGCAGAAGCCGCGGTAGATGCAGTGGGGACGGTCACCGCGTGACGCGGAGAGGATGGCGACGGGGCCACCGGCAGAGACTGGAATGCCGAGCGCGGTGCAGCCACGTATGAGCGTATCGCCCACACCGCCCATCGGGTGCGGCGCGTAGGGATGGCCGTGCGGTTTGCCCCAGGGATAGTACGCGGGACCCGCGACGGGCATCTCCTGTTCGAGCAGATGGTAATACGGTTCGATGTCGGCATAGTCGATGGGCCAGTCGGCGCCCACGCCATCCTGGGTATAGACCTCGAAGTCTGACGGATGAAAGCGCGGCACGAACGAGGCCCAATGCACGGAGCCGCCACCCACGCCCTTGCCACTGTTATTGCTGCCGAGCGCCAGCGGGTCCGTGCCGCCGGTAATGCGGAGGTCGTTCCAGTAAAGATTGTGCGACCCGGCTTCGTCGCTGAACCAGTCGCGCTCCGTATCCCAAAAAGGTCCAGCCTCGAAGCCGACGACGTCCAGGCCGGCGCGGGCGAGGCGTTGCAACAGCACGCCGCCCGCAGAGCCAACGCCGACGATGGCAGCGTCGATCAGGTCAGCGTCCTGGAAACGGCGGCGCGGGATGGTGATCTTCTGCAAGGGGCCGAGGTGATGCACGTCCTCGCGGGGTGCTTGGAACTTGCCGAAGAGCGGCTTGTCTGACGAGAAGAGACTCAATGGGTGCCTGCCGTTCCGTGATGGCTCTGGTTTTCGCCGCTGCTCTTCTGCTCCGAGCGGCCGGAGAGTGTGTCTGCGGGCGGCTGCCATTCGTACCGTTGTTCGCCGACTTCCCATGGTTCGGGTTCGCCCTCTTCCAGGCGCATGTAGCCGCGCGGATAGGCGGGGCCGCCGAAGCCGACCTCGTTCCATGCCCAGGGATGCGCGTAATAGACGCTGCATGCGTCGGAGACGAGCAGCGTCCAGAAGCGGTCGACGTTCATGCGCTTCCACAGGTCTTGTGCGGCGGCGGGTTCGCCGTCATGCAAAGACTTGAGGAGAATTTCCTGCGAGGTGACGGAGATGGAGGTGAAGGGCTGACCGTACACTTCATGCGACATGGCCTCGAAGGCTTCGGCAGCCCAGCGATACGCCTGCTGATCGCTCGGCATGTCCTCATAGCGATAGCCTTCAATCTTGTTGATGAAGAGGCGCTCGTCCAGCGTCGGCAACAGCGGGATACGCTGCGCGGGCAGCCGGTCGTCCTGCGGCAGGATGCGGTCGAGAACGGCGGTCATAATGGCGGCTTCCGCGGGCGTGAAAAAGCGGATCGGTTGGGAATCCGTCAGGCGCTTTTCGACGAGCGTGCGGGTTGCATCGTCCCAGTAGGCGCGCTGCGACAAGACGTCCCACCCGGGATAGTAGCCGGGCTGCATGCGCTGGGCCAGCGGCTTGCCGGTCTTTGGGTCGGTCAACGGGACTGCGCTCTCGCTCACGTTCGTTTCCTTAACTAAAATTTAGCGCCGTTCGCGGCGCATGAGGTAGGCCATCATGCCGAGCATGCCTGCGGCGGCGAAGAGCATCGGCGCAAAGATGGGTGGGCCGTAGAGCGTGTTGTACAGCGGCTTCTTCTTCCCTGCGGGTCTGCGAAGGATGCCGCGCACGTGGTAATAGGTGCCGATCAGGCCATCTGCCATCGCCGCGGCAGAGGCAAGCGGGAGAAGTGTATTGGCGCAGCGCTCGCTCTTAAGGGAGCCGAGGGCTGCGCCAGCTAGCACCGGTGTCAGCAGGATGGGCGACCACTGCACGCGGTATTTGAAGTTGTCCTTGTAGTGCGAGTACCAGGATTCCGCGCCGGTGCAGACGACGTAGAGGGCCGTGACGATGCAGAGGTGCTTCTGGAAGCGGCCGGTACGCACCTGTTCACGCCAGTCCTGCTTGCGGAGAAGTGTGACGCTACGCTGGACGGGGCCGCGTGCGCCCTCGTCTTCCTCGCGTTGCAGGTAGCTGGCCAGCACGCCCAGGTACGCGCTGGTGCCGAAGAGCAGCGGCGCAAAGAGCGGCGGCCCCATGACGAGGTTGATGACAGGCATACGCCATCCACCGGGCTTGCGTGCGATGCCACGGATGTGGAAGCCGAAGCCGACCAGGCCGTCCAGCAGGGTAATGTATGCGGTGTAGCGCATCCACGTTTCCGCGGTGCGGCGCGAGAAGACGGCTGCCGCCGCAGACACCGCAAGTACGCCAGACAGGATGACCGGTGTGTACATCACCGGGTTGGAATAGCTGCCGCGATAGTGCTCGTAGCCGACCTCGAGGCCGCTGACCACGCTGGTGCCAGCCACCATCAGTGCCATGGAGCGCTGAAAGGTGCCGTGCTGAATGTGCCTGAGAACAAGCTCCGCCGGTTGGCGCAGGGGTGATGGGATCAGCGCCACGACAGCGCGTGGGGAGGTGTCCTGTGGCAGCAGGTTCACGCGGTGCCTCGCATCAGGTTGATTTGCGCGGCGACGCTGGCCGGGATGACTGGACCGGTCTGGGCAACCGGTGTTGCGGCTTCCAGGTCGCCCGGATCCCAAACGATGGCGCGGACCCATGCGCCGCCCGCATTGGCGATAAGGATGGGCAGTGCCATGAAAAAGCGCTGCCTGCCGTCCAGCAGCGCGTTTGGAATCATCACGTCTTCAAGTAGAAGTTTGTTCGCGCCCAGCAGCAGTTTGTGCGCGGCGCTTTCTGCCTCTTCATCGGGGTAGCCGCCTGTGGACAAGCCGTCCAGGCCCATCCCCTTCACCTTGCGATCAAGCAGGTACTGCGCACCGTCACCACTCATATACGGCCATCGCGTCAGGAAGTCCTTCGTGTTGGCGCGCTTTTCGCCCCAGCCGGTTTTCAGCAGCACGAACACACCTTCGGTGATGAGGGCTTCATGCTTACGCAGGTCATCAGCCGTCATGCCATGTTCGGGATCCAAGCCTCGCATATCCAGCGCGACACATGGGCCGTAGAAGTGCGAGAGCGGAAGTTCGCTGATGGTGGGCAGGTGCGGCAGGTAGTGGAAGGGTGCATCGACGTGCGACCCGGAGTGGGTCATGAAGGTGCAGCGCTCGACCGTTGCATCTTCCACCACGGCAAGCTGCTGGTACTCCACGGAGTTGGGCGGCTGCCTGGGGAACTGCGGAGCGCCGTTGAAGTGGGGTTGGCTCAGGTCGTAGATCATTACCTTGGTCTCGTTCTGCGGTTAGATGCGGACGCGGTACTGTTCCGCATCCTGATGTTTAAACAGAAGTCCCAGGCCGGGGTGTGAGAGATCGGGCGTCATGCCGCCGTTCAAAGGCTCGCGGAAGCCATCGAAAAGCAGTGCTTCGATTCGTGCGTGATCGTGGAAGTATTCGACATGGCGAAGTGGCCGGGCAGCACACGCCAAGTGCATGTGGATGGATGGCGCGCAGTGCGCTGAAAGCGGCAGCGGGTGCGCGTCGGCAAGCGCCGCTGCATCCATGAAGCCGGTGACGCCGCCACAACGCGTGGCGTCCGCCTGGATCACATCAACCGCTTCTGCGGCAATCATGCGTTGCAAATACATGGCCGTAAAACCGTACTCGCCGGCAGCGATCTCCATGCCTGCGGGGCCGCTGTTGCGGATGAGGTTTAGCCCGGCAAGATCGTCGGAGCTCACCGGTTCTTCGAACCACGTCACGTTGTACTCGTTGCGTGCGCGGTGGGCGATGTCGAGGGCCTGTTTGCGGCTGTACGCACCATTGGCGTCGATGAACAGCTCGGTATCCGGGCCGATGGCGTCGCGTGCAACGGCGATGCGGCGGAGGTCGTCTTCAGGATGCGTGCCAATCTTCATCTTGACGCGAGGGATACCCTGCTGCACCCAGCCGCCCAACTGGGCGCGCAGTTGCTTGTCGTTGTACGTGGTGAAGCCGCCGGAGCCGTAGACGGGCGCGGATGGACGCATCTGTCCAAGAAGGCTGACGAGCGGCTTGCCTATCAGCTTTGCCTTCAGATCCCAAAGGGCAACGTCGATAGCGGAGAGCGCTGTGGCCGCGATGCCCTCGCGCCCGTAGTTGCGCTGTTCATCGCGGAGCTTCGTGAAGATTGCATTGGTCTGGAAGGGATCCGCGCCTTTCACCGCCTTGTCGATCAGGTCGCGGGCGAGCGGGGCAGTGACGCTGTGGCTGTAGGTGTAACCCACACCGGTCGTATTGCCGCACGTTAACTCCACCACGATGAGCGTGGTGGAGTTCCATTGGAAGGTGCCATCCCCCTCCGGGGCGTCGGTGGGGATAGTGTATGCGGCGGCCGTACCGCCGCTGAGTATGGGGTTGCTGTTCAAGCGCGATCCCGTCAGATGATCTGCCGGACGGTATCGTGCGCGGCTGTGAGTGCGATCTTGATGCGGTTCGGCTCACCTTTCGCCAGCGCTTCCGTGAATTTCACGGCCTGCTTGGGTGTGATCTTGGGTGGAAGCATGGCGGTCAGCGGGTCGACAACGGCTTCAATGATGACGGGGCCCGGCATTGAGAGCGCCCTGTCGAAGAGTGCTCCTGCATCCTTCTGGCTGTCGATGCGGACGCCTTCGGCTCCCATGGAACGGGCGAAGGCGACGAAGTCGACAGGCAGCAGGTCGCATTGGTACTCAGGATTGCCCTCAAAGACCATCTGCTCCCACTTGATCTGGCCCAGCGTGTTGTTCTTGATGATGACGAATTTGATGGGCAGCTTGTAAGCGACGGCGGTGATGAACTCGCCCATGAGCATGGTGAAGCCACCGTCGCCGACCACGGCGATGACCTGCCGGTCAGGATATGCGACCTGCGCGGCGATGGCGTACGGCATACCGCAGGCCATGGTCGCCAGATTGCCGCTGCAACTATGCTTCTGGCCCTTTTTGGCATGCATGTAACGCGCCCACACCGTGGTGTTGGTGCCGGAGTCGGAGACGATGATCGCGTTCTCCTTGGTCCGCTTGCCCAGCTCCCAGCCAACTACCTGCGGCTTCATCGGCGATGCGGGATCGGTGCCTTCCTTCTCGATCTGTTTGTTCCAGTCCTTCATATCGCTTTGCGCGCGGTCCAGGAAGCGGCGGTAGCCATTGCGCTTCAACAGCGGCAGCAACTGATTCAGCGTCTTCTTCGCGTCGCCCACCAGGCCGATTTCCGCAGGGAAGCGAAGTCCGATGCGCTGCGCGTTGGAGTCGATCTGCACGCAGTGGCACTCACCCGGCTTGGGGAGGTACTCCATGTAGGGATAGCTGGTGCCCACCATCAGGAGCGTGTCGCAGTTCTCAATCACATCCTGCGACGCTGCGGTTCCCAGCAGCCCGATCTGGCCGGTTGTGTACGGGGACAAATCCGGCACGGCAGCCTTGCCCAGCAGTGCTTTGACGATGGGCGCGCCGAGGAGTTCGGCGACTTTAATGAGTTCATCGCCCGCGTCCAGCGCGCCCGCACCGGCCAGGATGGCGATGCGCTTGCCATTGTTGAGCAGTTTGGCGGCAGCCTGCAGATCGCCTTCGACAGGCTTGTTGCCGCTGATGGCGTAGACGGAGCTGGTGTGGTGGGCCACGTTACGCTCGGAGCGCTGCGAACTCTTTACTTCCTGTAACTGGATGTCGATGGGAATGGTGATGTGCGCGACACCGCGCTGGATGATCGCGCTGCGGATGGCGAGGTCGGCCGTCGGCTCCATGTGCGTGGGGCTCATGATGCGCTCGTTGTAGCAGCATGCATCCACGAAGAGCTTGTCGAGCTGCACGTCCTGCTGACCGAAGCTGCCGGTGACATCGGTGAACTGCATGCCGGTGATGGCCAGGACAGGCTGCTGGTCGAGCTTGGCGTCATAGAGGCCGTTCAACAGGTGGATGCCACCCGGACCGCTGGTGGAAAGACAGACGCCCAGCCTGCCCGTGAACTTGGCATAGGCACATGCCATGAACGCCGCCGACTCTTCATGCCGCACGTGGATGAAGCGAATCTTGTCCTGTGTTTTGCGCAGGGCTTCCATGACGCCGTTGATGCCATCGCCGGGCAGGCCGAAGATCGTATCCACACCCCAGGCCAACAGCCGTTCCACCAGTACGTCTGACGCAGTCACCTTTGCTCACCTCGTTTGAAATGGGATGAGGTGGGCTGCAATCGCGTTATCCGTGTGAACGCCTGACGCGGAATTTACACGGCGGTCACAGCGGAGCGCAACGTGGCAGCCGCACTCTCCGGCGTGATGTCGCGCTGCGGCGAGCCGAGCAGTTCAAAGCCGACCATGAACTTGCGGATGGTGGCGGAGCGGAGCAGGGGCGGGTAGAAGTGTGCGTGTAGAACCCATTCCGGATGATCCTTTTCATCTGCGGGAGCAGGATGAAAGCCCATCGAATACGGGAATGGGGTGTTGAAGACGCGGTTGTAACCGGCCGTGAGCTGCTTCAGGGTTCCGGCCAGGGACTGGCGTTGCGCATCGTTCAGTGCAGCCATGTTTGCGACCTGCGCCCGCGGAAGCACGAGCGTTTCAAAGGGCCACACCGCCCAGAAGGGCACGACCACGGCCCAATGGTCCTCTTCGAGGACAAGGCGCTCCTTGCGTGCGAGTTCCTGGCGCAGGTACGCGAGAAGCAACGGCTCGCCATGCTGTTGCAGGTACGCAGTCTGACTATCAAGTTCGGCGAGCGGCTCGTCAGGAATGTGTTCGGTCGCCCAGATTTGGCCGTGCGGGTGCGGGTTGCTGGCACCCATCATGGCACCGCGATTCTCAAAGATCTGCACGTAGCCGATCTCCGGCATCGCGGCGAGTTCTGTCTCTTGCACCGCCCATTCATCGACGACACGGCGGATGGAAGATCGATCCATGGTTGCCAGGGTGAGATCGTGGCGCGGGCTGAAGCAGAGCACACGGCAGGTGCCACGCTCTGTCTCGACGCGCAGCAGGCCGGTGCCGCTTTCATCGTCTGCAATGGCCGGTGCGTCCGGCACGAGCGCCGCGTAGTCGTTGGTGAAGACGTAGGTGCCGGTGTACGGCGGGGTCTGCGCTCCGCCGGCGCGTGGGTTGCCGGGGCAGAGGTAACACGCAGGATCGTATTTCGGCGCGTCCGGCTTTGTGATGTCCTCTGTCTGCCCTTGCCAGGGCCGCTGCGTGCGTTGCGGGGAGACGAGGACCCATTCACCGCGTAACGGATTCCAGCGGCGATGCGGTGTCTTGGACAGCAAGGGATTCATTGTGCCTCCAGGCGCGCGAGTGCGCCGTCCGCAGCGGTGCAGACATACATGTCGGCTTGGATGCCGTACTTCGCCTGGTAGGCGGATTGCAGCGCCTCCTGAAAGGCTTCTGCGTGGCCTGTTTCGACGAGGTTTACGGTGCAGCCGCCAAAGCCGCCGCCGGTCAGCCGGGCACCGTGGCATCCCTTTTGCTTCAGAGCGGTCTCCACCAGGAAGTCGATCTCCGGCACGCTGTCCTGGAAGTCGTCGCGCTGGCTGGCGTGGGAGCGTGTCATGGCATCGCCCAACAGACGCGCGTTGCCGGCCTGCATGGCTGCAGCAGCTTCTCGCACGCGCGCATTCTCTGTAATAACGTGCTTGCAACGCAGATACGACTCGAGCGGGACGTCCGCACGAATCGCGTCAAGCTGCTCCATCGTGGCCATGCCTAAATCCTGCGTGGACGGGGAGTGTTTGCGCATGGCCTCCTGTCCCACTTCGAGCTCATGGCGGCGGGTACCATAATCGCCCGTCGCAACCGAGTGCTTCACCATGGAATTGGCGATGACGACGCTGCATCCTGCCAGATCGCCGGTGTTCATGGGCAGCAAATCGTAGCTGAGATCGCGTGTGTTCAGCAGGAGTGCGTGATCGGATGTGGCTGCCGTTACGACAAATTGATCCATGATGCCGCAGGGTGAGCCGACGTAGTTGTTTTCCGCGCGCTGACAGAGCAGGGCGATCTCTGGTGCGGACAAGCGCTTGCCTGCGTGGCTCAGAAGCGCAACGGCGGTGACGACCTCGATGGATGCCGACGAACTGAGGCCGGCGCTCAACGGCACGTCACTGCTGAAATGCACCGCGAACGGCGGCACCTTAATACCCAAGGCTGAGAGCTCATACACCACACCTACCGGGTAGTCGCTCCACTGCCCGGTTGCCGCGCCGATGGCGTCTTCCCGCTCGTGCCGCACACCCTCGAAATCGCTTGAGGAAAAGCGGTATCCTTCTGCGGCAGATGTGAGGGATGCCGTGGTGGCAAACGGAATGGCCATGGGGAGTACGAGACCACCGGTGTAATCCGTATGTTCGCCGATCAGGTTGACGCGACCGGGTGCGGTGAATCGGATTGCATGTTCTATGGACAAATGAATCACTCCTGCGCCTTTCATCCTAGATGCCTGCGTGCGCGGCAGGGTGTGTCCGCGATGCGCTATGCTAGCTGCGCACCCTACTGCACTGCTTCTCAGGAGCCACTTCATGCGCCGCCTCGCACCTTCGCTGCTTGCCTTTGCCATCCTGTCGTCGATTGCCGTTGCGCAGCACGCGGCTCCTTCCAACGGCCTGGCCCAGACGCCGCCGATGGGCTGGAACTCCTGGAACTGGTTTGCGGGCAAGGTGACGCAGGAAGATGTGAAGCAGGCCACTGATTTAATGGTCTCCTCCGGCATGCGCGATGCAGGATACGTCTACGTCAACATCGACGACACGTGGGAGGGCAAGCGCGACGCCAGTGGCGTGCTGCATACCAACGAGAAGTTTCCGGACATGAAGGGCCTTGCCGACTACGTGCACAGCAAAGGCATGAAGCTGGGCATCTACAGTTCGCCCGGCGACCAGACCTGCGCGCACTTCGAAGGCAGCCTGGGTCACGAGCAGCAGGACGCCGACCTGTACGCCTCGTGGGGCATCGATTACCTGAAGTACGATTTGTGCGGCTTTCGCAAGAAGATGCAGGCTGAAGCACCCGGCGATACCGCTGATGCCAAGATGCGGCAGGACAAGATGATGCGGGACGCCTACATGACCATGCACCAGGCGCTGCTGAAAACTGGCCGGCCCATCGTCTATAGCCTCTGCCAGTACGGGTATGACTCCGTCTGGCAGTGGGGTCCTGAAGTCGGTGCGAATCTGTGGCGGACCACCGGCGACGTCAGTGCGAACTTCTGGAGCATCGCGCTGATCGCGCAGACGCAGATCGGCATCGCCAAATACGCCGGACCCGGCCACTGGAATGACCCGGACATGCTGGAAGTAGGTAACGGCAAACTGACGCCCGATGAAAACCGCACCCACATGGGCATGTGGGCCATGCTGGCCGCGCCGTTGCTGGCCGGTAATAACCTGACGCAGCTCACGCCGGAGGTCACGGCGGTCTTGCTGAACAAGGAAGTCATCGCCATCGATCAGGACTCCCTTGGCAAAGAGGCAGAGCGCGTCTACCAGGAGGGGCCGGTCGAAATCTGGTCGCGCCCGCTGGCCGATGGCGGCCACGCCGTCGCGATCATCAACTTCGGCGAAGACTACACCTTCCTGCGCGGCATCAGCCTGCATTTGAAGGAAGCGGGTGTCCGCCGCGGCGCACAGGCGCGCGACGTGTGGGGCGCGAAGGACCTCGCCAGCGTGGACGATAGCTACAAGTTCGGCCTGAAGCGCCACGAGATGCTGCTGCTCCGCTTCGCAAAGTAAATAATTCAGTTCGTTACAGGTTCTTGAGTCTAAAGTCCTTCAGACTTGGAAATAGAGGTAGTTCTGCGCAGCGACCATCCACCCAGTAGTGGAAATTATCTTCATTGTCTCTCCACACGCCTCCTACAAGAAAGTATAGGACTTCCCTTTCTTCTTTTAGGGCGATCATTTGGTTTTGTGTTAGCGGCTGACTCAGAGGTGCAAATGCAAAGCAGCTCATTCCGACACCTAATGTTCCGCCCTCTCGATATTTCTTGTGCCCTTCCTTAATACCCGCTAGCAATACCTCTTTTAGGCGGGCCGAAGGATTCATCTTCGGATTTAGTACTTGTAACAGTCCCCATGACTGAACATCGTAGACAGGCAAAACTCCCCGATTTGCATAGGAGTACTTGAGTTCGATCTTCTGACCTACCATCAATTCGGCGGAAGGGATTAGTAGCTCCAATTCTTCCAGTTGTACGAAACCATCACCTGCTATACCAGAACCTCTCCTAAGTTCATCAGCTATCGCTTTAGCAACATCCTGAAGTGGTTTGACCGACAAGTGGATGTGGTTTTCGACTCTGTTCTCAGCTTTAGAAGAGCTGTCAATTGAACCTACTGAAGAGGAGTTGTTGCTTGAGGCTGGGACAAGCGCCTCTCCAGCATCTTCTGCATTGCTTGTAAGCATCCAAAATACGCCGCAAAGTACAGCGCCAATGGTACTAAGAAGCAAGACCTTGCTTACGATTTGTTGGTGATTTTCAGCCCAATGGGATCGAAAGAAGGACGCCGCTATACCGACTATGGTTAACAGAAGAAATCCCAAACTTCGCACTAGCATTCTGATTTGGGGCATAGGTCATTGTTAACCTTTGCTGTGCGCGTGTAAAAGAATCAGTGCGTATGCCCAGCATGGGAATGCGCTTCCATCGTGCAGAACAGCGCTTCCGTATCGCCCATGCGGCAGAGGCCGTCTTCTTCCGGCTGGATGGTTGCGTGCTCGATCCCGAAGTCGTCGTGCAGCATCTTGCCGATGCGCGCGACGATGGCGGTGGTCTCCAGCAGGGTCTGCGCGGGCGGCAGGGCGACATGGCAGCTGAGCAGGTTGCGGCCCTCTCCCATCGTCCATACATGCACGTCGTGTACGCCGCAGACCGGCTCCACCATGCCGATACACTGCGCCAGGCGCACCGGGTCCAGCCCGCGCGGAGCCTTCTCCATCAGCACGTCGGACGACTCCCGCAGGATGCCCAGCGCGGACCAGAAGATGAAGCCCGCGATCAGCAGGGAGACGACCGGATCGGCATACGTCCAACCGGACGTCCGCACCACTACACCCGCGATGACCACAGCCAAGGCCGAGAGCGCGTCACCGCTCATATGGACGAATGCCGCCCGGCTATTCAGGCTGTGCTTCGCATCGCTCGCCAGCAGCAGCGCGATCACCGTATTCATCAGGACAGAGACTGTTGCGACTGCAATCATCAGCGTGCCGGCCACCGGCTCGGGATGGCGGAAGCGGCCGATTGCCTCCACCGCAATGAACAGTGCAATGACCACCAGCGTGCTGCTGTTGAAGAGCGCGGTCAGCGTGGAGACGCGCACATAGCCATAGGTATGCCTGCCGCCTGCTGGCTTCTTCACCGCGGCGACCGCGTACGCTGCCAGGCCAAGCGCGACGGCATCGCTCAGGTTGTGTCCCGCGTCGGAGAGCAGCGCCAGGGAATGCGCGACGTACCCGGCGACAGCCTCACCCGCGCAAAACAGCAGCGTAACCCCCAGCGATACCCAAAGGCGGGTTCCGCTGGTTGGCCCGTGCACGTGTCCGTGATGATTGCCGCCCATGCGTCTATTATCGGGCATGCTGCCATATCCTCTGCGGCTATAGCCGTTCGAGCTGCACGCCATTCGGCATGGCTTAAGCAATGCCCTTCCGAAAACATCACTTTAGGCGTAAGCGTTCTTGTAGCTCTGTGACTTAGCTCCAGAAGGCTTCGCCGGGCAGCAGGTATTTGTGCAGGTAATCCTGATTCAGGTCCAGTCCAAGCCCCACGCCTGCTGGAATCTCCATCATGCCGTTGCGAACGACGGGTCCGTTGCTGGCGGCCATGGCCTCCACGTAGCGTCCCTGGTGGGCCAGGGCGCTTTCCACCTTGAACAGGTTTTGGATTGTGCTGGCAAAGTGCGCATTGGCATACGTCATCACCAGCGAGCCGACATTGTGCAGGGCAACCGGCGTGCGCGAGAGCGCGGCGTAGTCGGCGATCTTCTTCGTCCCGGTGATCCCGCCCGCGAAGGCAAGGTCCGGATGCGGGATGTCGATGGCACCGCTGTCGAGGAACGGCCGGAACTGCCGCACCATCTCCAGCTTTTCGCCGGTCAGGATGCGGATGTTTGTGCTGCGCCGCAGGTCGAGCCATCCCTGGTGGAAGACGGGGTTCATGGGGTCTTCAAACCAGAGCGGATTCATCGCTTCGACGGCCTTTGCCACCTGGACGGAACTGACCGCGTCCAGTTCGCCGTGCGCATGAACCGCGATATCGATGTCGTCGCCCACCGCCTCGCGCGCGTTCTCGTACGCGGTACGGACCTGGCGCAGTTGTTGCGTCGTCAGCGTCTGCGCAAAGACTCCGGAGGGAACGCCCAGAGCCTCGTGCAGGTTGTTCTTGTAGACGGTGAAGCCCTCCGGGCGCGCGCGGATGCGAGCCGCCCACTCCTGGCAGCTCCCCTTGTCCAGCATGTTCAGGTTTTCGCCATGCGAGTACATGGGGATCATCTCGCGGAAGCGCCCGCCCAGCAGCACGGACACGGGCTGCTGCAACAGTTTGCCTGCCAGGTCCCAGAGCGCAATGTCGATGCCGCTGATGGTGGGGATGTGGCCCACGTAGTTGTACATCAGCGACGTCATGCGCTCCCAGTGCACGCCGATGTCGAGCGGATCCTTGCCGAGCAGCAGCGGCTTCATCGTCTCGATGCGTGCGCGTGCGATGGGCCCGGTCGCACCTGCTTCGCCAATGCCGCTGACACCGGCGTCCGTGTCCACGCGGATGAGGCAGTTGCCAGCCATGTGGTCCAGCGCCATCGCCTTGATGGCGGTAATCTTTACCCTGCCCTGGAGTGGAGCAGCAAAGGCGCGCAGGTGATCCAACCCGAGCGCCAGCGGCGCTACAGCCATCAGGCGCATGACGTCGCGGCGTGTCCAATGTTCTTTTCGCATCTGCTGTTTACCCAACGGCAGCCATCATACAGAAGCGAATAGACGGATCGCCTCCGAGCCTCGTGCTGACAACGAGAAGGTCGAGGAGCGCATGAACCGCGCCCTGGTCTTAACGTCCGATCAATCTTTGCATGGCTTCAGGATAACGCGCACCTTGCGCTGATACCCCGATGAAGGCATCCTCGATCTCCTGGAGGTCCGCCTGCGTCAGCGTGATCGAAGCTGCGCCGAGGTTTTCTTCCAGGCGGTGCAGTTTGGTCGTTCCCGGTATCGGCACGATCCAGGGCTTCTGCGCCAGGACCCATGCAAGGGCGAGTTGCGCACGCGTGACATGCTTTCGCTCGGCCAATCCGCCGAGTACCTCTACAATCTTTGCGTTTGCTTTGCGCGCCTCCTGATCAAAGCGCGGCACTGAGTTGCGGAAGTCATTTGGCGCAAAGGTGGTGCTTTCGTTGATCGCTCCAGTCAGGAAGCCTTTGCCGAGTGGACTGAACGGGACAAAGCCGATGCCGAGTTCTTCCAAGGTGGGCAGGATTTCGTCTTCCGGCTCGCGCCACCACAGCGAATATTCGCTTTGCAGCGCGGTAACAGGCAGAACGGCGTGGGCGCGGCGAATGGTCTTTGCACCTGCTTCGGAGAGGCCGAAGTGCTTGACCTTGCCCTCCTGGATCAGGTCTTTGACAGCACCCGCGACATCCTCGATGGGCACGGTATCGTCCACACGATGTTGATAGAAGAGGTCGATGACGTCCGTCCGCAGCCGCTTCAGGGATGCTTCCGCAACCTGCTTGATGTGTTCGGGACGGCTGTCGAGCACGTTCCATTTTCCGCCGTCGTCCGGGTTAGCCTTCCATCCGAACTTGGTTGCAATCACCACCTGATCGCGAACCGGCTGCAGTGCCTCGCCGATGAGTTCCTCGTTGGTGAACGGGCCGTAGACTTCCGCAGTGTCGAAGAACGTGACACCCTGCTCGACAGCTGCGCGAATGACCTTGATAGCTTCTGACTTCTCCGTCGCGGGTCCCAGACCGAAGCTCAAGCCCATGCACCCGAATCCGATCTCTGAAACTGTAAGCCCGCGTGTCCCCAATGTTCTTGTCTGCATACTTACTCCTGCGTTGCTTGGATGGCTGCCTGAGTACAGGTATTTTTGAATAGCCGCGTCTGTTTCCTATTTAGTACGATGCATCAAGACAATTCGGCAGTGTGCGAAGTAACCGCGCATCACGCGATGCCGTACATCTTCAGGGCTGAATACCGCTGCCTTCTAGGATTTTGACTATGCGGTCTATGCCGGTAGGGTGCAGATGCTCGTGCTTGCCGTCGGGCCAGCGAATCTCTACTGCATCGATCTTTGCCGCTGTGCCGAGACCGAAGTGCGGACGCGGGTCGGACGAGGATGCGAAGGAACCGCCTGCGCTGACGTCGGCGCGCTGGCGCACGCTTCCTGCCGTCACGTAGATCTGTGCACCGATCGCTTCACGATTGCTTCTGCCTATGCCGGTCAGGTCAAAGGCGATCCAGTGATTGCCCGCGCCACTTACGTTCCGCAGCAACGTGGGTGCACCGTCCAGGTTGTTGATGACGAGGTCCAGTTGTCCATCATTGAAGAGGTCTCCATACGCGACGCCCCGCCCGGAGATCACCTTGCCCAGCGCCGTACCCTGCACGGGCGGTACAGGTTCAAGTTGCCCCTTTGCGTCGTGAAACAGCAACGGGCGCTGGCGGAAGCTAGTACCCCATGCGCTGTTGTCGGCCTCTGGATAGACGTGGCCGTTTGCCATGAAAAGATCGAGCCAACCGTCGTTGTCGTAGTCAAGCATGGCATCGCCCCAGCCGAGAAACGGCACCATGGGTTCGGCGATTTTCAACTCCGGTGTGATGTCGGTGAAGTTGCCTTTGCCGTCGTTGCGGTAGAGCGGCTTTTGGTCGTCGGAGAAGGTGGTGTTGAAGAGGTCCACGCGGCCCGTGTGGAAAAGGTCGCCCGCCGCGATGCCCATGGAGGCGGTCTCGCGTCCCTCGCCATTCAGGGCATACCCGGATGCGAGGGATTCGTCGGTAAACGTGCCGTTGCCCTTGTTGAGATAGAGATAGTTTGGCGTTGAGTCGTTTGCGACCAGCAGATCCGGCCGGCCGTCGTCGTTTACGTCGATGAAGAGCGAAGCGAGGCCGTAGTATTTGCCTTTATCCTGCACACCTGCTTTAACCGTCGCATCCGTAAACGTACCGCCGCCGTTGTTATGAAAGAGCTTGTCGGGTTCGCCGGGAAGACCGCGCGGACCGCACATCACCTTGGTGCCGCGGAAGACGCAACCTGCGGGCACCGTCTTCTGCCGGTTGGCGGCGTCGAAGTGCACGTAGCCGGGCACGTAGAGGTCCAAGAGGCCGTCGCCATCGTAGTCGCCCCACGTCGCGCCCGTGGCCCAGCCGTCGAAGGTGACACCGGCCTTCTCCGCAAGGTCGGTGAAGGTGCCATTGTGGTTGTTGTGGAAGAGGCGGCTCTGGCCATAGTTCGAGACGTAGAGGTCGGGCCAGCCGTCGTTGTCGTAATCGGCCGCAACCGCTCCAACGCCCCAGCGCTGGTTCGCCACGCCAGCCCTGTTCGTCACGTCGGTAAAGGTGCCGTCATGATTGTTGTGGAAGAGCGCGGCCGCTGGCGCGGGCGCGATGCCTGCCTCCGCCTCGTAGGTGCTGCCGTTGACCAGGTAAATGTCAAGCCAGCCATCGCGATCGTAGTCCAGCAGGGCGACGCCGGAGCCGACACTCTCCAGGATGTACGTGCGCGCGGGCGTGCCCGCAACGTGATGGAAGCTGGCGAGGCCTGAGGATGCGGTGATGTCCTCGAAGGGAACAGGGCCACTCTTCACAAAGCCGCCAGCCGTGATGGGGCGGTGCTCCGCGTCGTAGACGCCTTCGTGTGGGATGCCCGTGCTGGAGCCGCTCATCTGGGCCGCGCCCGTAAGAGGGAGCGCAAGGAGCAGGAGACTTAGATAGAGCAATGAGGAGTGCTGCACTGGGCAGAGTCTACCGCCTGGAACTGAGTCTGCTCAACTGGCGCCGCAAGGTCCGTCACGGAGACGGCGTGGCGGTCTGGGTGCTTTCCCGGTTGGCCGACTCGACCGCGCGCTTTTCGGCGTCGAGGGCGGTGGCGTGCAGCGCGGCGACCCGTTGCATCCACTGGCTGGCCTCATCCGTGTGGCCTTGCGCGCGCAGAATGCGTGAGAGCAAGTAAGGCGCACCAGGTTCATCCGGGTTCAGTTCCGCAGCGCGACGCAGCTGTTTTTCCGCAGGGTACGTATTGTGCAGTTCGTACTCCGCCTTGCCCAGATAGAAGGCTGTTGCCCATGAGTCCGGTGCAGCCCTCTGGGCCTGTTCGAGGATCGGGCGCGCGTCGGCGAAGCGTGACTCCTCCGCAAGGAGAGCGCCCAGCGAATACAGGGCAATGGAATCCGATGGATCCGCCTGCACGGCAAGCCGCAGTTCGCGCTCGGCATCCGCGTTCTGGTGCATGCCGAGGTATGTGCGGCCAAGTTCGCGGTGCACTCCGGGGAACTTCGGATCGGTGGCCAGAGTTGACTGAAAGGCCTGCGTGGCCGATGGATAGTCCGTGGCGTTTGCGTAGGCTTCGCCCAGCAGGAAGCTGGCCTGCGCGGGTGGCGCGCCGGCGAAGACCTGGCTCAGCACCTCGCGCGCCTTGTCCGGCTGGTCGGCCCGCATATACGCGATGCCAAGGACGTAGAGCGCGGCCCGGTTCTCATTGGGCATTGCCACCGGCTGCAGCATTGCAATCGCATCCTGCGCTTTGCCTGTGTATGTCAGGCATGTCGCCGTAAGAATTGCGAACTGGGCTTCGGCTGGATGGACTTCATGCAGGTGCGAAAAATAAGGCAGCGCCTTCTCATAGTCATTCTGCTTCAGGTAGGCAAGGCCGAGGTTGAGTTGAACAGGCTCCTGCGCGGGCGCTGCACGCAAAGCGTGCTTGTAAGCGTCCACGGCTTCGGTGTAGCGATGCGTCTTGGAGTACAGCACGCCGAGGTTGGCCAAAACCGCTGGATTGTTCGGCTGTTCCCGCAGAATGCCGCGGAGACCCTGCTCGGCGGTGGGATAGTCGCCGGTCTGCATGGCTTGCATAGCTTTGTTGAAGGCCTGCTCGGGCGTGGGATATGCCGGGTTCTGCGCCTTGAGTGAAACGGATAGGGCGAGGAGCAGAAGCATACTGCGTGTCAAGGGAGAATTCATCGCGCGCTAGCTTCTTCAGTGTACGTGGTGCAAAAGAAGAAAGGGCTTACGCGAAGGTAAGCCCTTTCGTAAGGATGAAGCCCGGTTAGAAGTAAAACTTGGCACCGACCTGCATCTGGCGCGGATCACGTGCACTGGTAATTGTGCCTGAACTGCCTGCGTTGGTTCCTGTAAACGCTGTACCCGCGCTTGGAGCCGACAGGCTGGCGTTTACATTACCCCATTGTGTGTGATTAAACACGTTGAAGAACTCGAAGCGCAGTTGTGCGCGCAATGCCTCAGTGAAGTTGAAGTTCTTCAGCAATGACATGTTCCAACTATTTACGCCAGGACCGTAGATGCTATTCCTGCCGAAGTTGCCGAAGCTGCCGTTCTTTGGTACCTGAAAAACGCCTGGATTGAACCACATGGGTGCGGCATTGGCTGCTACGTTGTGGGTGTGGTTTGCCAGTATTTGCCCGCCAATGTAATCAGGACGGATGTGACCGAAGCCACCGTTGCCCAGATTGCCGCTTGAGGAGAGGTCGCAGCCTCCACCCAGGTTGTTCGTAAGGCAAGGGGAACCACTCCAGAACTGTGCCGTACCGGAGTACTCCCAGCCGCCAGCAGTAAGCTGTGCGAACTTATTGCTGCCCTTGAAGTCAGGCAGGTTGTAGACCCATTGTGCGTTGAAGACGTTGCGCCTGTCATACCCTGCCGGAGCGTAGAAGCGGTAGAGCTGAGTGTAATCAGGGAACTGGTTGGCGTCGGAATCCACGTCATCCAGGTTGATTGCCTTGGAATAGGTGTAATCCGAGTTGATGGTCAGACGGTTGCTGAAGCGGCGCTGAATGTGAACCTGCAGGCCGTTGTAGTTGCTGCTGGCACCGAAGCGCGTGTACTGGAGTGAGTTGTATTCCTTGTACGGATATAGCGCCTGCGTAACGTTATTCACACTACCCAAGGCATTCGTGCTGGTGGTGTAACCGAGCGGCAGTTGCTCAAGCTGTTGCACGTAGGCCTGATGACGGCTGACGTTTCCAATGTAGGTGATATCGAGAGCGATGCTGTAGGGCAGCGCCTTCTGGATGCCGAGATTGTACCCATACGTGGTGGGTATCTTGGCGTTAAGATCCTGCCCGGTGACGGACGACGGTGTCAGGGGCTGGCCGTTGACGATCGCGCTGGACGTGGTGTCGATCTTGCCACCGTATACCGTGGGTGTATACACCGTGGGCGGGTTGCTGATGGCACCGAAGTTGAAGATGTTCTGCTGGTAGCGCTCGTAGAAGGTTCCGAAGCCGCCGCGCAAGGCTGTTTTGCCATCCCCGAAAACGTCATAGGCAAAGCCCACGCGCGGTCCGAAATTGTTAAAGCGGTTGTAGATTCCCCCCTTTGGAAGGCCGTTGGTCCCTTCCTGGACCATGCCGTTATAAGGATTGCCAGAACCGGTGATAATGGATCCCTGCGTGGGTGCCTGGCCCGGGATGTTGCTCGCCGTGTTGATCTTTACTGAGTTCGCGGTGCTGTAAGCGCTTGGTACGAAGTAGTACTCGTGGTACTGCCCCGTTGTGTAGGTAGGGCCTACATACTCATAGCGCAGACCGTAATCCAATGTGAGCCTCGGCGTAGCCTTCCAGGTGTCCTGGATGTATCCCTCCAACTGGATGAAGTGGAAGGCACCAAAAGCGAAGATGTTGGACTGCTGAACCGTCGTGTAATTGCCCATCAGCATGTTGCCTATGCCGGAATTGCTGTTGTTGGAGTTCTGGCTGCTGGCACCGAAGTTGAAGCTCGGGTTTTCGGTCCAGTTGCCTTCCTGGCCGTTCTCGTTCAAATCGCCGAAGAGACCGAACTTGATCACGTGACTGCCGGCGACTTTTGTCACATCATCCGTCGCGACAACGGTGTTGCCGGTCGAGGTCCATCCTGAGGGGAACAACCCGGTGTTGACGTATCCGTCGCCACTGTTCAAGCTGGGCGCCAGATTGTGGGTGTTGGTTGAGGGATAGATATCACTGAAGGTGTACCCGATCGTGGTCTTGTCGTAAAGCGCCTTGTTTGTGCCCGAAGGGATGTCCACCAGCTGATTCAGGTGCAACCAACCTACGGTAACTTCGTTTGTCAGAGTAGGCGAGATCACATTGACAAGGCTCCACGCATAGCTCTTGCCGGGTTTCTGGCGGAACTGCGGATAGACAGGAAAACTTGGCCCGGAGAATATACCGAATCCCTGCTGTTCCTGCTGACGGTCGTCTACGTAGCGAAAGAACGCGTTGGCTTTGGGACCGAAGGTGAAGTCAACACGCGCCGCATACTGGTTCTTGCGGAAGGTGTAGGTGTCCTGGAAAGGAATCTGCAGCGTGTCGTGGTTTGAAGTATAGAAAGGAGCATTCAGGTTGCCACGATAACCAGGCAAGATGTTTTTTATCATCGCGCCGTACTGATTGCTGTAATAGCTGGATGGAATTCGGTTATTTGCGAACGGAGTCCCTGTAATGACTTCGCCTTGCGCGTTGTAGCGCACAGTACCGGGAACGAAGACCTGGCCATTCGTTACAAGGTTGCCATTGGTGTCCGTGATCGGGGTGCAAGCGGAGGTGCCACCAAAGGCGCATTCGTTACCGCTTCTGTACAGAGTGGATAGGTCTGAGTAGCCGAGGGCTGAGCCGTTGCTGGAGTTGATGCCAAGAATGGCCGGATTTGGCATGGTATAGAAAGTGCCACCATTCGGCCGGCTTGCGCGTGTGCCTTCGTAGTTGAAGAAGAAGAAGGCCCGCTTGTTGCTCGCGGTCGATACCTTCGGAAGCGGGATCCATCCGCCGATGTTGCCGCCAAAGATGTTGTAGTGCAGTGGAGCGCGGCCTTTGCCCTGGTGATTGGTGAACCAATCATTGGCGTTGAAGGCGGTATTACGGTCGAACTCCCACAGGGTTCCGTGGAACTGCTGGCCACCAGTCTTGGTATTGACCAGGATCATGACGCCCGGGCTGCGACCGTATTCCGCGTTGTAGTTGCCGCTGAGCGATTTGAAGGCACCGACCGCGTCGATGCTGAGATTGGTGTATTCGCCGTCGTTCGCGCCCACGTCCGTGTTGATCACGCCGTCCAGGAAGAAGTTATTGGCCGTGCCGCGCATGCCGTTGACGAAGAAGTCGTTTGTCGAATTGAAGACGAGGCGGAACTGCGAGGTATTGTTGGTGACGATGCCGGGCAGGGTCGTCAACAGCGATTCGAAGTCGCGGCCATTGAGCGGCTGCTCGGTGACCTGCCGCTGATCGACGATGGCGGAGTTGTTGGAACTTGCCGTTTCGATGAGCGGCTCCTGCTCCGTCACGGTGACCGTTTCGGTGTTGGAGCCAACGGTCAGGCCGAGATTGCCGACGCTGAGGGTCTGCTCTTCGTCGAGCGTCACGTTGTTGCGCTGCAGCGTTTGCATGCCATTCGCGATGACCTTGATGGAGTAGGTCGCCGGAGGCACGTTGAGCATGCGGAAGGTGCCGTCCGCGCCGGATTGTGCCTCACGAACAAGGGTGCCGGTCTTCTGATCGGTGATCTGGACGGTGGCGCCGGGGATGGCGGCACCGGTCGAGTCCGTCACAACGCCGGTCATCTGGCCGGTCTGGGCGCTGAGTGCGCCTGCCCAGCCGATACACATCATAAGGATGAAGAACGCGAGTACTCTGAACGGCTTCAGACGTTTTGAAGGCCTGCGGTGAGGCGTGTTGCTAACAACGTCTTGTTCCCCAAGGGTAGTCCTGGGTGACTCTGGTAAATACATCAAAGCTGCCTCCGGAAGGATGGAGAGCACTATACACACTCTTTTCAGCACGTCGCAAATGGTTCTTTCTGAAGCGGATAGAGACGCGCGAGGAGCGTTTAGGCAATCGATTGACCGGCTGCCTGCCTGCTCACAGACTCCATCAACCCGCGAACGTATCCGTTGGCATAGAGGCAGCCGAGCACGCTGTAGCCCGGGTGCGCGTTGCTGTCGCCGTACATGGTAGGGACGTGGTCGGGGCGGATGGGGCCGCGGAAACCGATGTCGTAGTAGGCCTTCATTGCGGCATACATGTCGATCTTGCCTTCGTCGTGAAAGCATTCGGTAAAGCTGAAGTGACCACCCTGCACATTGCGGAAGTGAACGAAGTGGATGAGGTTGCGCCTGCCGAATTCATGCACGACGGTTGGGATGTCCGCGCTCATCAGGGCAAAGTTGCCCTGGCACATGGTCACGCCATGATTCGGGCTCGGGTAGATAGCCAGCATGCGGCGGAAGTTGTCCACGCTGGTCATGATGCGCGCGATGCCCTTGACCTGGTCGACCTGCGGATCGTCGGGGTGCATGGCCAGCTTGATGTTGGCCTTCTCGGCCTCTGGAACAACGGCCTTGAGGAAGTAGGTCAGCGTCTCCCAGAGGTGATCCTTGGAGACCGCGCCGTACTTGGTCATGGGCGCATCCTTGACGGCGTCCCAGTCGAAGGCAGTCATCAACGCACCGCCGCGGCCCGGGCGTGCGTTGTCAGTGCGATACCAGCCGATGACCGGCATCCAGTTGTAGCAGATGGTGTCAATGCCGGCGCGGGACAGGCTCTTCATGAAGGTGATGAAATTTGCGATCTCCTCGTCACGGCCATCGAGGCCGAGCTTGGTTTTGTCGCCAAGAGCGGGCGGCCCCTCAATCACGCGAAGGGTCAGGCCGGATTTTGCGTAGGCTTCCTTGGTGGAGCGCACGGCTTCGTAGTCCCAGGGGTTAGTGTTGGGGACGCGATCGATGCCGCACACCGCGCCCAGCACGTCCATCTGGCGGCAGAAGGCCATCTTCTGCTCGTCGCGCCCGGAGAAATACGCTTCCGACATCTGCATGCCGGCGTCGCGCATGAACTCGACGCGCTTCTTCGCGGCCTGCTTTTCGGGTGCGGCAAGTGCGTGGCGCGGTGCGCTGGTGGAGGCTGCCGCAGCGGCGACGGTTGCAGCCTTCAGGAAATCCCGGCGGTTATTCCTCATCGTGCGGGAACTATAGCAGTTGTCCGCAGTCTGGTGCCACAGCGCTTTGTCTCCCGTGGAATGGCGGGAGTAGTATGGGTAGCGCTTGCTGTATGACATCCCCGGAGATATCTGCCGATGCAGAAGAGTTCAATTGCTGCCGTCTGCGTCCTCGCGTTCACCGCGTGTATGACTGCGTATTCAGCGGCTAAGACCCACACAGGCAAAGCTGCATCTTCTGCCGACGCAGACGCGACAACGACGACCTGGCAGAGCTATGGCGGTCAGCCCGCTGGTACTCACTACTCGAGCCTGAGCCAGATCAACAAGTCCAACGTAACGCAACTCAAGGTTGCATGGACCTTTGACACCGGTGAGAAGGGCGGCCTGGAGACGAACCCCATCGTCATTGGCAGAACAATGTATGCCACAACGCCCGGTCATGCGGTTATTGCGCTGGATGCCGGCACGGGCAAACTGCTGTGGAAATGGTCCGCCCCTATTCAAGGATTTGCCCGCAACCGGGGTGTGAGTTACTGGACCGATGGCAGGGACGGCCGCATCTTTGTTGGCTTCCAGCAGTATGTCTTTGCTCTAGATTCCGCTACGGGTACCCTTATTACAACCTTTGGCGAGGATGGCAAGATCGATTTGCGCAAGAACCTGCGCGGCGATGACTACGAGTCGCAGTCGGTCAGCCTGTCGACGCCGCCCACTCTCTACAGGGACCTGTTGATCGTCGGCGGCACGGATCCGGAGACCTATCCTTCGCCTCCTGGCGATGTTCGGGCGTATGACGTTCACACCGGCGCGCTGCGCTGGACGTTCCATACGATTCCGCACCCGGGCGAGCCGGGTTATGAGACCTGGCCCAAGGACGCGTGGAAGACGGCAGGTGCCGCCAATAACTGGGCCGGCATGTCGGTCGATACCGCGCGCGGCATTGTCTTTGTGCCCACTGGATCTGCCGTGTTTGACTTCTACGGCGGCTTCCGTAAGGGCGACGATCTCTACGCGAACTCGTTGCTGGCGCTGGATGCCTCTACCGGTAAGCTTCTCTGGCACTTTCAAGCGGTGCACCATGACCTGTGGGATCGCGATTTTTCACAGCCGCCGGTGCTGGTTACGGTGATGCACAACGGCAAGCCGGTTGATGCTGTCGCGGAGGCCTCGAAAGATGGCTACCTTTATGTGTTTGACCGGGTGACCGGCAAGCCGCTTTTCCCCATCGTGGAAAAGCCGGTTCCCGCCAGCGATGTTCCCGGTGAAGAAGCCTCCAAGACGCAGCCGATTCCAACGCTTCCGGAGCCATTCACGCGCCAGGTGATCACGGAAGCCATGCTCAACAACAACACGCCGGAGGAGCATGAGTGGGCGTTGAAGCAGTGGAAGACCATGGCCGGAGGAGCTTCGTTCCAGCCACCTAAGGTAGACAAGCTGACAGTGGATATGCCGGGATTTGCTGGCGGGGCTGAGTGGGGCGGATCGGCGGCTGATCCGAAGACCGGTGTCTTCTACATCAACGAAAACGATACGCCGTGGCTGATCGGTCTGACGCAGCCGCCGCCTCCCGGCAGCCCGGGTGAACAGACGTATCAGAGTCAGTGCAGCGGATGCCACGGCATCAATCGCGCAGGCGCGCCCCCGCTGATCCCCTCGTTACGCAGTGTCGACACCCGGCTGACCGAAGAGGAAATCTCAGCGACAATTCACGGTGGCAAGGGACGCATGCCCTCCTTTGCCAGCCTGGGAGACGAACGGATCAATGAAGTCGTTCGCTATCTGACGCGTGCCCCACAGCGCAGTGAGCGGACGGCAGGCGCCGATAAGCTTCCGGGTGACGACATGATGCCCTACAAGTCTCTCGGCTTTCGGCGGTTTACCGATCCGCAGGGCTATCCTGCGGTCGCTCCGCCCTGGGGCACGCTGAACGCCATCGACCTGAATACGGGGAAGTATCTCTGGCGCATTCCCTTTGGAACCTACCCGGAGTTGGAAGCCAAAGGCATACGTAACACCGGGTCCGACAACTATGGCGGTCCCGTGGTGACAGCCACCGGTCTGCTCTTCATCGGGGGATCGGTGTTTGACAGCAAGTTTCACGCGTATGACAGCAGGACCGGCAAACTTCTGTGGCAAACGGACCTGCCGTTCTCCGGCTTGGCAACACCATCGACGTACAGCATCGATGGCAAGCAGTATGTTGTGATTGCGGCTGGCGGCGGGCAGTCCAGCCCGAAGCCATCGGGTGGCGTGTATGTTGCATTCGCGCTGCCGTAACTCACCACCGATGCTTCGCAGCGACGGCACTTTCGAAAGGCGGAACGTTCGATGACCAACGTTGTAACAACGGTGTTTGCAGTGGTTCTAAGCAGTGCTTTGGCGATGCGTGCGCAGAGCGCACCCGTTGCCACCACGCCCGTGGCACACGACTGCTCCGAAGCAGCGCAGACAGACGCGCCGAAGGCACTTATCAGCAACGGCCTTGTGAACGCGGTGGTGTATCTACCGGACAAGGACAATGGCTACTATCGTTCCACGCGGTTCGACTGGTCCGGCGTGGTGGGATGTCTGGCGTACAAGGGGCACACCTATTTCGGAGAATGGTTTCCGAGGTACGATCCGCATGTGAACGATTCCATTACCGGTCCCGTAGAGGAGTTTCGTCCGCCGGGTGAGGCACTCTTCTACGACCAGGCCAAACCGGGCGAGAACTTCGTGAAGCCGGGCGTCGGCGTGCTGCGCAGGATCGATGACAAGCCGTACTCGCCATACCGGACGTACCCCATTGTGGATACAGGAACATGGATTAGTCATCCCACCAAGACTGGAGTGAGTTTCACGCAGGAACTCAAGACGGATTTGGGAGTGGCATATACCTACACCAAGGATCTTGAACTCGAAGCGAAATCTCCGGTGCTGGTCCTGAAACACAGCTTTACAAATCACGGCACCCAGCCACTGGAGATGGATGTCTATGAGCACGATTTTTTCATGCTCGATCAGGCGGTCACCGGCCCCGGCATTGTGGTTCACTTCCCGTTTCAACCGGTCCCTGAGAAGCCGCTGCAGAACGGCGGCGAAATCCAGGGCAACGATCTTGTTTACACGGCTGAACTTCAGCCGCGCCAAACAGTGAGTGGCTTTATCAATGGCTACTCCGGCAAAGCCTCAGTCTACCGCTTCGTTGTTGAAGACAAGCGCACGGGAACGGGCGTGGAGCAGACAGCAGACCAGCCTCTTTCGCGCTTCAATTTCTGGTCCATACGGACGACAGTGTGCCCCGAAGGCTACATTCATGTGAGCGTCGCACCGGGGCAAACGGCGCACTGGACGATTCGCTATCGCTTCTTTAACCGCGGTTGAGTCGCCGGTCAGACGAAACACAAGACCGACCTGCTGTACACAAGACGCCTGATCCGAATGCGCGGTGGCGACCGCCCGCTTCAGTGTTGAACGTCTTGTGTGAAGAGAGGCAGAGGGGTTTCAGTGGCGGCGCGGCTTTGCGTTTTGCCGTGTGCTCCGCGCACTCCCACATTCGCCTGCCTCGCCAGGACGGGGCGCGCAAGAATACCGGCGATCTCCTGCAGTTCGCGCCGCAGCATGCGTAACGATTTTGCATGGATGGCCGCATTGGAAGGCCGTGTCTGGATGGCCGCGCCAGCCCTTTCCGTGTCGGCCCTTTCCGTGCCGCCTTGTAAGAACTGCCTTGCCCCGGAAATCGTGTAACCCTCGGTGTACAACAGACGGCGTATCTCAAGCGCCATCTCTACGTCGCGCCTGCGGTAGAGCCGCTGCCCTGTGCCGCCCTTGCCGGGCTTCAGCTGCGGAAACTCCGTTTCCCAGAAGCGCAGCGTGAACGGTTCCACATGCACAAGACGGGCTACCTCACCGATCCGGAAGTAGAGTTTCTCCGGAATCTGCACCTCTGGAGCACCGTTCGGCTTCCGCTTGGACTCAGGTCGCGCCAGTGGCCCCTCCGTGCAGTGTGCGGCTAGTGTAGCGCCAACCCTGTACGGGCCGGATTACAAAAAGAGGCCCCGCGATGCCGCAGGGCCTTGCTCATGACAGGGAACAGCGGGTGTTGCGCCATGTGTACGGTTGAGTGCCTCCGGCGAGCTAACCCTGAATAGCCCAGAAACTACATCGTCAACCCTATACATTGAAGAGCATCATCCAGCTACACAGTATGTTGTGGGAGTACTCTCGAAATGTCAACAGCAATGATGGACGGGGTTCTCTGTGGAAAACTGAGCGGACCGCAACGGAACAGAACGCATCCGCGGAGCGTATTCTTCGACGAGTACCTGGGGGCGCGGATGCGTGTGCGATGCAGTGCTTTGTTGCTGTTTCCCGTTTCATTGTTGCTGGCTGGCTGCATGGTGCAGTCGAAGAAACGTGCAAACGGTAGTGACGATGTGACTATCGCAACTCCCCTGGGCGGCATGAGCGTCAAGACGGACGCCACTTCTGTGCAGGACAAGATTGGTCTGCCGCTTTATCCGGGCGCTGTTCTTGATCAGAAGAAGGCCAAAGACAATGGCTCGGCGGATGTGGACATGAACTTCGGTTCGTTCCACCTGCGCGTGCTGGCCATGAGCTTCACGTCGACGGACGCGCCGGAGAAGGTCATGGCGTTCTATCGCAAGGCACTCGCGCAGTACAGCGATGTGATCGAGTGCCGCGGAAAGCAGGCGGTTGGCCAGCCGGTCAAAACCGGGCTGGGTCTTACCTGCGATGATGACAAACGCGTGACGGCACAGATCAACGATGATTCCAAGATGAAGTACAGCGATGATGAGACAGAGTTGAAGGCGGGGTCCCCCTCGCGGCAACACATCATGACGTTCAAGACGGACGGTGGCGTGACTCATTTTGGCCTGGTGCGTCTGGAGTTGCCGCGCGATGATGGCAAAGGTGCATAGGCCGGCATGATGTGTGTGCGATAGCCTGAAAGCTGCATGACTCTGAGCTGTCCACGCTGCGGCGAGCCGCTGCCTACGATCCACAACGGTGTGCCTGTCTTCTGCCCGAGCTGTGGCTTGCCGCAGCTCCGTACCTCTCCGGAGGCGGTAGTGAAGCCTGCCTCCGAGAACAGCCAGGCAGATGCCGCGCACGGGATTGCATGGGCGCGGGCGCTTTGGGTGACGGCGTGTGTGGCCGCAGTGGGTACCCTTCTGCCGTGTTGCCTGCCGGGAGCGGTGGTGAGCGGGGTAGCCGCGGGTGCCGGGCTGCTGCTGCTGCCGCTTCTTGCGTTACTGCTGGTCGTGGCATACAGCCGCCTGCGTCCGTTGCGCGTGCTCGCCCCGACGGAAGGCGGCACGCTGGGTGCGCTGCTTGGCGCGCTGATGGGATCGCTGATGGCGTGTATCACCGGCGCCACTGGATTTGTACTACGGTATCTTCGTCACTCGCACGCGATGGATGACCGCATCCGTGAGGCTGCGGCCCAAGTACCCACGCGGCTCAGTGCCGCTGGTGCAATTCCGCAGGAGGTGCTTGGACTGATTCAATCGCCAGAGTTTCGAGCGAGCACTTTCATCCTGAGCCACGTCTTCTCCATGCTGCTGTTGATTGCTGTGGGGAGCATGTGCGGCTGGGCTGCCGCGACACTGTTGCACGGGAGAAGGCGGCGCGTCATCGCTAAATCCTGACGCGCGACTTGCCGGGCCGTATGCCGGACCGTATTATCAGCATCACGATGAGTTCCGCTCCTACGCCTGCAAGCAGCGCCGCAGCACGCATCCGCGAAAAGGGGCGGCTCATGTCCGCCTCAGAGATTGAGCGGACACTGGTGCGGCTGGCTCATCAGATCGTCGAAAAGCACGAGGGGAGCGGCAATCTGGGCCTGGTCGGCATCAAGCGGCGCGGCGTGCCTTTGGCGCAGCGCATTGCAAAGATCATCGAGGGTATCGAGCGGCAGCCGGTACAAACAGGCACGCTGGACATCTCGTTCTACCGCGACGATTTGTCCACCAGCGGCCCCAAGCCGAACGTCACGCCAGCGGAAATCGGCTTCGACATTGCCGGTCGCGACATCATCCTGCTGGATGATGTGCTCTACACGGGCCGCACCATCCGCGCGGCGCTGGATGCGCTCTTCGATCATGGCCGACCGCGCTCGGTCCGCCTGCTGGTGCTGATCGACCGCGGGCACCGCGAACTGCCCATCGAAGCCCAGTTTGTAGGCCGCGTCGTGCCGACGAGCTCCCGCGAAATCATCGAAGTCAAGCTGAACGAGGTAGACGGCAGCGATCAGGTGCTGCTGGTGGAATTGGCGGATTAACGCTACCATCCTCTGGGCGTATGACTATTGCAGATGCCAGCTTATCGAGCGTCGGGTGATTCCGGTGGACCGGACTTCCAAAGACTCTCATAATGGTCAATCAAGGTCATTCCAGCGCGAGATTCCGTAGAAAGGCGAAGGGAGTAATAATCTGGGGCACTCTGTTCAGGGTCTTCTGCGAATTGAGGAAAGATATGCGTGTAATACACGTAGTGTTGCGAAATTATCAATCGATATAGAGGCAATTGAGAGGTTTTGCGAATTCTGAACTGAAAATGGTATTTGTCACGAAGCGCCCTAAGAGTTTTTTCGGATCGCGTCACATCGGCTAGGTGCCCGTTGGGCGATTGATTATGGATTAAGCCTGAACGCCGACAAAGGGCTTCATAAACTGCCGAGTACGCGCTGTCATCCATTGCTTGAAGCGCCTCCGAGCCTTTGTACTCCGGCGTTTCAGATATATATGCCTTGCAAGCGGTATCGACATAGAGAAATTGTACTTCTAAGTTCTCGCGCTGCCGATCCAGAAGTTCCCTGAAGCCCTCGTGCGCCTGCAGTCTTCGGATGGTTGAACCTCCATCGTAAAGGAAGAGGCGTATCGATGTAGTCTCTTTCTCGGCCAAGTCGTCGATTACTTTGTCGGCTCTAGAGAACATCTTGAGATCGCGTTCCGCACGCTCAATAATCTGTTTACGTATTGCATCAACGAGAAGTCCCCCGCCTGCCACATATCTGAGAATTGCTTCCCTAACGCTCGCCGGACTAGAGATATCATATCGAATATTGAACACTACGCGGAGTGGTCGACCACTTCCCTCTCTCTCTACTAGTCTCCTATCGAATTTCTCTATTTGCACATAGGGCGATTCACCAGAGGGGCTGAATCTTATCTCAATTATAGGTTTTCCCTCATTAAGGGCGGCTTTAACCTCCTCTCTAAAATAACGCGCTTCCAGATACCGAGGGAAAAAGCAGCAAATCACCAAATCGCTTCTTTTGACCTTTTCAACACATTCATGGCGAACTTCATTGCCCGCGTGTACAGGTGTTCGACGGTCGTACTCTATGGCGACAGTGTGTCTATCTTCCTTCTCATGCCTAAACGCCTGGCAGAGCAGTTCATAAAATTGATCAACAACGACGGTTTCCGGACCATCTCCCGCACAGTTTGACAAAAAGATTTGGAATGAAGTTTCGCTCATGAAGCCTCCGCACTTCGATCCGTGCGCCTCGCGCAGGCAATGTCAGCGACTCTCTCGATGTCATAGAATCGGCAGGCTTCCATCAGCATACGGCATTCCACCCACATGTCGCCGTCGACAATCGGCATGAACAGGTCATGGATGTTATCTACGCCCAGATAGCACGGAACGCCTGCCGCAAGCAGGCGGGGAAATGGAGCGATCGAGTTGTGCAGGGGCGCCGTCATATCAAGCTGTTTCATGCTCAGAGCGGCAGAAGGGCAAATGACTATAGAAATTCCCGCATCAACGAGTAGCTTTATGGTTCGTTCCTGTTCGCGCTCGCTCTTCGCTGCAAGTGAGATAGCATGGATCCCAAATACTCGACCCTCAAGCCCATGTTCAATGGTTTTGCGAGCAAGAAGCTCGGTCTCGTTCTCTTGCGGATTATTTTCCTGATCAATGTGTACGTCGACAGGCTTATTCAGCTGCTTTGCCAGTCCAAAAATTACATCAAGATGCTTTTCTGGTTGGGGCCGGTCGCGCGAAGGAAGGCCGCCGACGAAGTCGGCGAGTTCGCAAGCCTGTTCATAATATCTGTACGAATGTGGATCGAGTACTCCCTGGAGCGGCTGAACGCCCACCTCGAATTGGATTCGATCACGGTACTTTTCTTTGACTTCGATCGCAGCTTGAACAGGAAGCAACTTCACAGTGCTGTCAGCATCGACCATCGTGCGGCAATATGTGACACCTTGCGCGATCATTTTATCCAGACCGCGCGATATCCGTTCGGTCAGATCCCGTGCCGTATAGTTCTCCTTCAGGAATCGATACAGCTCCCATTTCTTCTGCATGTCGACCTGGCTGAGCCGCAGATTTTCCATGCTGATAAGATAAGCCTTATCAAAATGGGCGTGATGGTTCGCAAATCCGCCTAATTCTCGGACTCTTTCAAGAAAATGAAGGTGCAAATTCCAAGGTTGAGCTGCGTCCGCGATGTTATATCGGTATCGTCCGCGCTCACGGTCGAGGAGAATCTGGTCGATTGTCGTAATCGCGACATCGACATCGGTTATTAGCGGAATACCGTTTTCGACCGCCAGTGACCTGATTAGTTTTGCATCGGAGGACTCGTCGTAATCGTTGTCGCCGGTGAGAATGTTAATGATAAGGTCGAAGCGGTTCTCTTTCAAGAACGAGAGAATATTCGGCTGACGGGCATCGGTGATTTTGTGAATTTCAGTCGTGGTCACTTGCTGCTCAGCCAGAAATCGGAATGTTCCAGGAGTAACGAAGAGGTCTACGTTCAACGATGCCATACTACGTATCGCGGGAAGCATTCGTTCTTTATCGGCTTGCTTTCCAGCGCTGATTAAGATACTCTTGTTGCTTTGCTGCCCAAGCAGTTTGAGATTAAAAGCCAGAAGTTCAAGTGAGATTGGTTGTCTCATGTCGGCAGTAGTTTACCACGCGGCGTGCTGGGTCTTCGTCCTCAAAAAATGAAGGTGGCGCGCAGTTTCATGCGGAGAAACCGTCGTACTCAAGAATCGACTCTGTTTCGAGGTGCTCCAACTGACGGTGCTTCTCTGCACTTGACGTATCGCTGTCCAGAACCGTCTTGAGTTCCCGGATTCGGAAACAGTATTCCTCGTAAGATTCGACCTCATCCGGCAACGTGAAACCGACCCGATAAGCTCTGCTCGCCGCGCTTACCACCGCCAGCAGGAGTGACAAACCGCCCAATACCCGACCTGCAGCAGAAATGTTCCAATGTGCGCCAAGGGATGGAAAAACTTCGATTAAAGACGCGAAGAATGCGAGAGCCCCAACCGCAATTGCACCGGTCAAAGTGGTCGAGGCTACAATTTCCGAAAGACTGGCATGTTCCTCAAGCGCCAAGGACGGGGAGTCTCCTTCGGGCGCAATTTTCCGCTGCCCATATCCAAGTTGATGATCGAATCGGAGGATTCTCATCGCTTCGAGGACAGTAGTGAGAAGTGAGCTGTCGGCATAAGGGGTCATGCGATGAAAAAGATCGTCCCTTTGCAGTCCGCTGTTCACAAAGGCAGACATTGCGCCATACCCATCTCTGAACCCTTGGAGCAGCGTCTGCCAACGCCGATCCAATTCCTGCTGAAACTCGCCGGCCTGTTCGGGTAGCAACGAAACAAGTTGACCATCGAGGAACTGCTGAAAATGCCACTGCCTGAGGCGCTCGCGATGAAAGACAGACTGGCACCATCGGGTCCTGTGACCGCTAATCCTGCTCCAAATTATTAGGATGATCGACGCAACGCTTCCAAACTCAACCAAGATGATGCCCCAGCCAATAACATGTGAGGACGTTTGGCCGATCATTACCTCAATTGCTGCTGTTGACAGCGTAATCAGACCTAGAAAAAGCGAAGAGGCACCGAGGACATGAAAACTCCGTTTGTGCCTTTTGGCTTCCTTCTCATAAAACTGGAACGCATCGATCAGACGTTGATCCCGCAAGGCAACGCGCAATGTCGGAAAAGCCTCGAGGAATTTTTCTGAGACCGAGAGATCGTGATTGTATTCGACGGTGATTGGATAGCTGTTCATAAATCTCGTGAAGGCCACTTTGTTCTAGCCAGTGTAGCTCGCTTTCGCGCAACATTCGGTTTTGTGATGCGCCGATGCTGGGCCGCGTCCACATGACACTGGTGCGGGGCAGTGTGATGTTCCGCCACGCTGCGGACGCGTCCGACCGCGCGTCTGATCTACAAGCCATCTGACGACAGCATGGAGCCGTGGGCACGAGGATATCGCTACCTGTTTGATCGCCGGGACAGCGTCGGCAATCATCTCGTCGCGCGGTGGCTTTTTCTGCGCGCGCTTGGGTTGATCTACTTCTCGGCATTCTTCGCGCTGCTCTTTCAGATCAAAGGCCTGGTCGGCGCGGGCGGCATCATGTCCGCCACGAAGTATCTCGCTTCGCTGCACGCTGCGGGTGCTGGCGGGCTCTTCTACGCGCCGACGCTCTTCTGGTTGGGCAGCAGCAACGCCGCGTTGATGCTGGTGTGCTGGATCGGCCTGATCGCATCGTTGCTGGTTGTTGCCAACGTACTGCCGCGTGCCGCGCTGATCGCGTGCTTCGTCTGCTTTCTCTCGTTCATCGCCGTCTCGCAGGACTTCGGCCAGTACCAGTCCGACGGCATGTTGCTGGAGGCTGGGTTCCTTTCGCTCTTCATCGCGCCCGCTGGCGTGCTGCCCGGCTGGGGCAGGCGCAGCCTGCCGGTGCGCGCGGCGCTATGGCTGTTGCTGTGGGAGTGGTTCCGCATCTACTTCGAATCGGGCGTGGTCAAGCTGCAGTCCGGCGACCCGACATGGCGCAATCTCACCGCCATGTACGAGTACTACCAGAACGGCCCTCTGCCGACGTGGGTGGGATGGTACCTGCAACACCTGCCGCACTGGTTTCATATCGCGACGGCAGCGCTCACCCTGGTCATGGAACTGTTGCTGGTGTGGCTCGTCTTTCTGCCGCGGCGCGGACGCGTCGTATTGTTTTGGGTCGTGACAGCCTGGCAGACAGGCGTCATCATCACGGCCAACTACGCCTTCCTTAACTACCTTGTCCTGATCCTCGGCTTACTCATGCTGGACGACAGGTCACTCACCCGCTTCGTGCCACAACGCTGGCGTGACGGCCTGCTGCACGAGCCGGAACATTCCACGCTGCTGCACGAGCCGGACCACGGACTACAGGCCACGTCACCCGCTCGCCTCATCCGGCCCATCCTCGCAGGCGTCTTCCTCCTGTGGGTCGGCTACGTCACCACCGCGCAACTCCTGCTCATGTTGAAGCCACGCGCGCCCTTGCCCGTGCTGCCCATCGCCCTGGCCGAGCCATTCCGCATCGCCAACAGCTACGGCCTCTTCGCCACCATGACGCCGCATCGCTATGAAGTCGAGTTCCAGGGCTCGGACGACAACGCGCACTGGACCGCCTACGGCTTTCGCTACAAGCCGCAGGACGTGGACGAGCGGCCACGCATCTATGCGCCGTACCAGCCGCGCTTCGAATGGAACCTGTGGTTCGCATCGCTTGGCCCATGGCAGCAGTCCATCATCGTGCCTCTGACAGAGGAGCGCCTGCTGACCGGCAGCAAGGATGCGCTCGGACTCTTCAGCGTGAACCCGTTCCCGCAACGTCCACCAAAGTTCGTCCGCGCGGTGCTGTGGCAATACTGGTTCAGCACGGCAGCGGAAAAGCGCGCCACCGGAGCATGGTGGCGGCGCACTCTCCTCGGCACCTACGCGCCCACCGTGATGAAGATGCAGGACGGCCGCTACGGCATCGTCGCCGACCCGGACCTCAACGGCCCACCCGCCTAGTGATTCTTAAAGATTGCGTTGTTCTGGCGATGTAGTCTGGCGCTATGTTCTGGCACTACCATCCTTACCTGACGTTCTGGTTTATTTGGCTGATTGCGTGCCCACTCGGTCCAGTTCTAGGTGCATTAACAGGACGGAGCTGGGACCGCTTCTCAGCCTTAACCAAGAGAGTTCTGCTGGTCGTCTTCTTCACAAGCCTGACACTCAGCGCTTTGTGGTTGTTCTCTCCATGGTCACTTAGGGGCATTTGGCCTGACCTGGTTAATCTGCCGATTGCTTACGTGTCATTGCTTGTACTCTGCCGGGTTCCATTACGGCGTGCGGCTTGGTTGCAGAAGGTGCTTCCGAATGCTGCGAATGTATTTGCATTGCTGCTTGGCCTTGCCGTTTACACGTCTATTCCATTTGCTACTGCCATGCAGACGGCGTTCCCAGAAACGAGCACTCGTTGGGAACCAATCGTCTTGTACGGCTTACACGATGGGGTTGGGAAACGATGAACACAACAAAGGTTGAGCTTGTCTTTCAGCCACGCTGGTTGCCTGTTGTGGAGAGAGTATCGAACGCATGGTACTCGAGTGATGTTTGCGATTATGGTCCGGCTGTAGTCGGACGCAAACCACAAAGCAGAACAGTTGAGGTTACTTGTACACAAAACAGCACGCCACATGTTGTCCACACTTTCTAGCTACCTAGCACGGTCAACGCCTATCCAGCGTTCGTGCTCGCACACGCATCCGATAGAATCAGACACGTTGCGCACACGCGCCTGAGGGACGACGAGAGACATGGCTTCGCAGATGGCAAACATTCCCGCGCTGAAGGAGTTGCAGGGGCAGCTGACCACCAAGATGAAGGGCGCGGTGGAAGACTTTCGCAACGGCCTGCTGGCCGTGCGCACGGGACGCGCCAACGTGCACATGCTGGACAACATCCGGGTGGACTACTACGGCTCGGAGATGCCCATCAACCAGCTTGCCCAGATCACCGCGCCGGAGGCGAACCAGATCGTCGTGCAGCCCTTCGATGCAGGTGTCGTCGGCCTGATCGAGAAGTCCATCCGCACCAGCGGCCAGGGCTTCAACCCCATGCACGACGGCAAGGTGATCCGCGTACCAGTGCCGCCCATGACGGAGGAGCGCCGCCGCGATGCCGTCAAGCAGCTCTCCGGCATTCTGGAGGACCACAAGACCAGCGTCCGCAACATTCGCCGCGATGGCAACGACGTCATAAAAAAAGCCACCAAGGACAAGCTCATCAGCGCGGATGACGAGAAGCGCGCCATGGAAGAGACCCAGCAGATGACCGATGCGCAGATCAAGACGCTGGAAGAGATGTTCAAGGTGAAGGAAAAAGAATTGATGACGGTGTGATCTGTCGTATCCGTGGTACGTGGTCCGTCACCGAGTTGTTCGTGGCTGCCAACGTGGCTCGTCCAATCTTCGCTGCTGGTGAACGATCCGTCATCGCTTAGATCGTGAGGCCACGCACCAGCACACACATCACTGACTTCGGAACACGGACAACAATTTCTATGAGCGCACCAGCAGAACACTTTGACGCGGTTGTGATCGGCTCAGGCCAGGCTGGCAATCCGCTTGCCTCCGCCATGGCAAAGCACGGGTGGACCGTCGCCACGGTAGAACGCCGCTACCCCGGAGGGACCTGCGTCAACGACGGGTGCACACCCTCCAAGACCATCGATGCAAGCGCGCGTGTGGCGTACCTGGCGCGTCGCGGTGGCGACTTTGGAGTAAACACCGGCGACATCACCGTCGATATGCGTGCCATCTATGAGCGCAAGCAGAAGCTGGTGCTTGTCTCGCGGGAAAACAACGGCAAGGGCCTGCAGGGTGACCATAAGACGCTGCTTATGGGCGAAGCGTCTTTTGCTCCGGAGCAGCCCGGGAATGGCGAACACGCCATTGATGTTGCCATGCAGGACGGCACCACGCGGCGCCTGCGTACGCCGCGTGTCTTCCTCGATACCGGCGAGCGTCCACACCCGCCAGAGGTCGAAGGTCTCGACTCCGTGCCGTACGTCGATAGCACCAGCATTATGGAACTGCAAACCGTGCCAGGCCACCTTATCGTGCTGGGCGCGGGCTATATCGCGCTGGAGTTCGCGCAGATGTTCCTCCGCTTTGGCGCACAGGTCACGGTGCTGGAGCGCGGCGAGCGCATCGCTGCCCATGACGACGAGGACGTGGCCGCGTGCCTGCGCGACATCCTCCAGGAAGATGGCATGCGTATCCTCACGTGCACCTCTGTTGACACGATCAGCGGCGGCGAAGGTGCGATCACGTTGAACGTGACCACGGACGACGGACCACAGACGCTACATGGATCACACCTGCTGGTAGCGACAGGCCGCACACCCAATGTGGAGGCACTGCATCTGGAACGGGTGGGCGTCAAGCAGGGGGAACGTGGCTACATTGAAGTGGACGATCGGCTCGAAACCAACATCCCGGGTATCTGGGCGACGGGCGATGTTAAAGGCGGCCCTGCCTTTACGCACATCTCCTATGACGACTTCCGCATTCTCCGCACCAACCTGCTGGAAGGCGGCAACGCCAGCATCAAAGATCGCCTGACGAACTATGTGATGTATACCGATCCCGAATTGGGTCGCATCGGGCTGAACGAGGCTGACGCGGCGAAGCAGGGCAAGGCAGTCCGCGTGGCGCAAATCACGATGAAGCAGATGGCGCGCGCCAACCAGATGAACGAGCCCCGCGGCATGATCAAGGCCCTGGTCGATCCGGAGACAAAGCAGATCCTGGGCGCAACGGTGCTGGGCGTTGATGGCGGCGAGTTCACCGCGCTCATCGAGATTGCCATGATGGGCAAGCTGCCGTACACGGCCTTGCGCGACGGCGTCTTTGCCCACCCCACCAAAGCAGAGGCGCTGAACACGCTGTTTGGCAACTTCCGTGACGGAAAGGACTAAGGGCAGTGCTTCCGTCGCACCGCCTCATTCTGCCCATGTTGCGCTTTGCTAATCCTTCGAACCCTCGTCGTGGCTCTTTTCGCGCGGCTTGACGGTGGAGCGGATGACCATGATCTTGTTCAGGATGTCGAACCAGAAGGGTGCACCGAGCGAGATGGCAATGGCGGTGACGAGCCATCCGATGGCAACGTTCGCCATGTGCTTCTTCGTTTGCGCAAACTCGTCCCAGTCTCCATGGTGCCAGCCCAATGGGACGCCAATGCTGTTCACCTGAGAAAACGCAGCTTCTGTCGATTTGATTTGCTGTTGCGTGACGGAGCTGTCGGCTGAACTTCCATTCTGGACCGATGGCGGCTTAACGGCCCCGGCCTGAGCCACAAGCGATGCGCGCAACGTAGAGTCGCGCGACAGCTGGGTCACATAGCGGGTACTGCTGGCATTCAAACCTAGTGCGATGACAAGTCCAATGTAGAACAGCGTCCACTGCGTGTAGTACTTGTATTTCCCCGAAACACGATCCATTCCGCTGTTGAACCACTCTTCAACACCGCGCTGCATCTTTGCGGCGTCGTTGCCTGCCATGTTCATGATGGCGAGCAGCGGCTTACCCACTTTTTCATTGCTCGTTGCCAGTGCCGTCACGGCATCTTTGAATTGCTTTGTCAGGACAACCACCTCCTGCATGGCCGGCGTGGCGGCGGCCCCGGGTGCCGGAGCTACGTTGGCTAACGATGCAACACTCTTCACCTCTGAAAACGATGCCTCCACGGATCCCATCAGGGCCAGCGCGAAGTTCCGTGCAGGAATGTACGAGGGCAGTTTGCCTTGGCTGCCGGGATCAAAGTCGCCGTCATACAACCCGAACACCTGACCATGCGTGTAGATCTTGGCCGCAAGCCCCTTCGCTTCAGGATCGTTCACAAGATTTCCGATACCCCGTAACAGGGCACGCCCACGCATGTTCAGAAACGAAAAGATCAGTTCATGGACAGCAGTGGCAAAGACGCTTAACAGCAAAAAGATGAACACAGTACCAACGGCTACGTCGAGCACGGAAGATCCGAGCATTACACCCTCCTCCAGACGCACACCGCTGAGAGCGGACATACAGATCATGTGCGAAGTGCCACACTTATATGCGCAGCCGCGCAAAGGGTCAAGACAGAATTGCGCCGGGTTCGGTGCTCCGCGTGCGAACGAAAACTCCGCAGGCAAGCTCAGCTCACTTGAGTCATATTCATACGGCGTAGAAGCGGCCCTACTGTCATGCCTTGCACAAGGATGGAAAAGATCACGACAACATAGGTCATGGTCAGCGCCAGTGTACGTTGATGTCCAGCAGGTAAACCAAGTGCGAGCGCAACGGAGAGGCCGCCGCGCAGTCCGGCCCAGGTAAGTATCCGGACCGATCCCGGAACATGCGGCCGTTGCAGGCGCAGCACGCCAAGAATGGCCGCCACGCTGATGTACCGTGCAAGCAGCACAGCCGCCAGCGCCAGCAAGCCGGCCAGTAGAGCCACCAAATGGAGCTGCAGCGATAGCAGTTCCAGCCCAAGCAGAAGGAACAGCACCACGTTCAGGATTTCGTCGGCAAGGTCCCAGAACGTCTCCACATTGTGCCGTGTTGTATCCGACATGGCGAAATACCGGGCGCGTCCATTCACCAGGACGCCGGCGGCGATGACCGCAAGCGGCGCCGAGAGATGAAGCGCGTCGGCCAGGGCATAGCTGCCCGTGGCAAGCGCAAGCGTCAACGTGACCTCAACGCGATATTCGTCGACGTGCCGTATCAGCCAGTAACACACGTAGCCCAGGGCAAAGCCAAGCGCTATGCCCCCGCCCGCCTGTCTGAGAAGCAGGAGGAGAAAGTGACCTGGGCCCGGCAATTTGTTCCCGTCTGCCGCGGCTCCCAGGAGCGCGAGGAAGAGCACCGCGCCGACACCATCATTGAAGAGAGACTCGCCTGCAAGTCGCATTTCGATGGCGATGGGCGCACCCACGCGGCGCAACATGCCCAGCACTGCGACAGGATCGGTAGGCGCGATCAGGGCACCGAAGAGCAGGCAGAATAGCGGGTCGGATCGAAGCCCCAGACATGGCAGCGCGACATACAGGAGCCCCGCCACAAGCACCGTCGACATCACTGTGCCCACCGTAGCCAGGATGGTGACAGGCAGAGTCTCGTCAGCCAGTGCATGCAGGTCAAGCTGCAGCGCAGCCGCAAAGAGCAGGTACGCCAACATGCCGTGCAGGACAAGACGGCCAAGGTTGATCTGGTGTACCACCATGGATGCGCTGTGGTTCAACACAGCGCCAACGCCCCCGCCGATGTTGCCAAGCAACAGCAATGCGGCGGAGAGAAGCAAGGCCAGCATCATCGTGCCCACTGTGGTGGGCAAGCGCAAGATCCGATGACTCAAGTAGCCAAACAGCGCCGCAAGCGACAGCACTGTGCTGAGCAGCGCAAACGTTGACATCTGTTCCATCAGATGTTCGCGGAGAGGCAAGGTATACAGCAGGATGCGCCGCATTCGCGAGCAGCCGGTCCAGGCGCTTCGACGGGTAGCATGAAGACTGGCCATGCGCTCCGTTGTGCAGCATCCTACGCGTCCCGTCTGGGCAGAAATCGCCGTCGCACATCTCACGGACAACTACCGGGCAGTGCGGCAGGCTGCCGGCGAAGAGATCGAGGTGCTCGCGGTCATCAAAGCCGACGCGTACGGTCACGGGGCAAGGCAATGTGCGCCGGTGCTTGCGGCCGCAGGTGCGCGCTGGCTGGGTGTCACGTCCGTAGAGGAAGGCATTGCGGTGCGCGGTGCATTAGGCATCCTGCCACAAGGGATGGTGCCCCGCATCCTGGTCATGTGCGGTCTCTGGCCGGGTGAAGAGTCGCTGTGCATGGACTATGGGCTGACGCCTGTCGTGTGGGAGATGTACCAGCTTGAGCTTCTTGAGCAGGAAGCGATGCGGTGCGGGCGCGCAGCGCGAACCGTCCCGGTGCATCTGGAGATCGACACCGGCATGGCGCGGCAGGGTGTCACTCCCGGAATGCGGCTGCAGGACCTGCTGGAACGGTTCAGGCCCGCGTCACCCCTGCTGCTGCAAGGCGTATTGACGCATCTCGCGTCTTCCGAGTGTGCCGGCTCACCCCAGAACGCAGACCAGATGGCGCGATTCGGAGACGCGCTCGAACAGGTAAGGAACGCAGGTCTCTGTCCAGAGATCATTCACGTCGGCAACACGTCCGCTACAGACAGCGGACTGGTGGCTGCTGCACTGCCTGCGCTGGCATACCGCTTAGGAGCCCGCCCCTTGACGCGTGCAGGGCTTGCGTTGTACGGATACACATTGCCGCTCGAAGGTGCGCAGCCGCGCCTCGAACCCCGGCTCGAGTCTGTCCTGACATGGAAGACGCGTGTCATCAGCCTGCGTGACATTCAGGGAGGCACGACGGTCGGTTACAACGCTGCATTCATTGCGCCACACGCAATGCGCCTGGCCCTGCTGCCGGTTGGATACGCGGACGGGTTGCGCCGTGCACTCTCCTCTTCCAATGGGCAGACTGGCGGTACGGTGCTGCTGCATGGCAAACGTGCTCCGATTGTTGGTCGCGTCTCCATGGACCTGACGATGGTGGATGTGACCGCGATGCCTCCGGTGGAGATTGGCGATGAAGCCGTTCTTTTGGGGGCACAGGGCGCGGAACACATCGGAGCGGATGAACACGCCCGGCTTGCCGGCACCAGCGTCTACGAAATCCTTTGCGGCATCAGCGAACGGGTGCCGCGCGTTGTGACGGGTGCAACCTGATCACCAACGGGCACGCCTACGCGCCGAGTTCGGATTGGATAGCGCCTGCGATCGCACCGGCGTGGTGCCGCATGGCAGACTCATCTTCGGCCTCGATCATCACCCGTGCCAACGCCTCCGTGCCGCTGTAGCGGATCACTACCCGCCCGCTGTCAGTGAGTGCCTGTTCGGCTGACTGAATGGCACGGTGCACAGCGGGAATCCCCTCAAGCGGCTTCTTCTCGCGCACCTTTACGTTCACGATGACTTGCGGAAAGGTTTTCAGGTCAGCGGTCAGTTCACCCAACGTTTTTCCGCTGCGGTGCACGATGTCGAGCAGCAGCAGTGCAGTCAAAAGGCCATCACCCGTGGTGCTCTTGCCGGTGAACAGGATGTGGCCGCTTTGCTCTCCGCCTAAGGATGCGCCAGTCTTCTGCATCTCCTCCAGGACGTACTTGTCACCAACCGGGGCGCGCAGCATACGAATGCCACTGCGTTTGAGTGCCGCCTCCAGGCCCATGTTGGACATGGTGGTAGCGACAACAAGGTCATCGTGCAGCAGGCCCCGTGCCTTCAGGTCGCGCGCTGCCAGCAGCATCACAGCGTCACCGTTGACCACAATGCCATTCTCATCGGCGAAGAGCGCGCGGTCTGCATCACCGTCGAAGGTGATTCCAATGTCGGCCTGTTCGTCCAGCACCATGCGTGCAACCACGTCCGGATGCAGGGCACCGCAGTGTTCATTGATGTTGCGGCCATTCGGGCTGGCATGGTGCAGACGCACCTCGCCGCCGAGGCCGGCGAACAGCTGAGGCGCGACCGCTGACGCCGCGCCATTGGCGCAGTCCACCACGAGGCGCTTGCCGTCCAGGCTCAGGTTTGGCACAGCTGCCCGAAGCGACTGGATGTACTCGAGGCGGTCAGCCTCTTCCACCGTAAATGCGGCTTGTTGACTGGACCATTCGGATGGCGCGCCGGCAAGCTGCCGGAAGATTTCCTCCTCGACGGCAAGCTCCGTCGTGTCGGGCAGTTTGTATCCGTCGGGACCGAAGAGCTTGATGCCGTTGTCCTGCCAAGGATTGTGCGATGCGGAGATCACGATGCCCGCACTGAAGGCATGCGCGTGTGTCAAGTAGGCGATGGCAGGCGTGGTAATAACACCGGCGCTTTCCACGCCTGCACCCGCAGACCGCAGGCCGGATGTAATCGTGCCAGCAATCCACTCGCTTGACTCACGTGTGTCCATGCCCAACACGATGCGCGGCTGCTCCTGGCCAGTGTTGACGTGGTGTGCCAGGGCGACGCCGACAGCATGGATGGTGCGCTTGTCCAAGGGCGCGGTGCCTGCTACGGCCCGGATGCCGTCGGTTCCAAAAAGCTTCCTCATACACTCTCCATCGCTATCTTCCGTGAAGCGCTGCCGCCCGTCACCCTGGAACGAACCGCGCCGGAGGCGAGATGTGTCACAATCTCATCGCCGGGGCTGACCTGCGCGGCGGAGCGCAGCAGCGTACCCTCCGCAGTGAATGCAAGCGCGTATCCCCGCTGCAGAACAGCTGCAGGTGAAAGGGCGCTGAGGCGCGCCTCCATGCGAACGTATCGCTGCCGTGGCGTGTTCGTGATTTGGCTGCCGGCACGTACTAGGCGTTCCAGTAGATGCTGGTGTAGTCCCCGAGCGATCTCAATCCGGCGGAGCACATCCTGTCGGCGCAACCGCTCCGCCAGAAGCCGCAGCCGACCGCCATGTTGCCGTATCAGCGTCCCTGCGGTTGCCTCCAGCCGAAAGCGTGCGTGATCCACGCGCTGCTCGCGGCGGGAGAGGCTGTCTCGCATCCGCGCAAGTGCGGCGGAGGCGGCAATGTGCATGTAGCGCTGCCGTGCATGCATTTGCTGGAAGCGCACACCACGCAGCAGACGTGCCTCCAGCGCCTGCACGCGCTCCTCGATCCGGTGCTGCGCGGCGGTGATCAACTCTGCGGCGGCGGACGGGGTGGATGCCCGAAGATCGGCCACAAGATCGGCAATGGTGAAGTCCGTCTCATGCCCTATGGCGGAGACGACCGGCAGTTCAGACGCGGCGATTGCGCGTGCCAATGCCTCGTCGTTGAACCCTGCCAGATCCTCTGCGGAACCACCGCCGCGTGCGATCACGACCGCGTCCACGCGATGCGTTTGCGATGCATTGAAGTACCGAAGACCGCGAATGAAGTCACTCGCGCAGGCCAGTCCCTGAACAGCAGCCGGAAAGACAAGGATGTTGAGGCAGCCGTGCCTTCGGCGGCAGATTGTCACGATGTCGCGCAGCACGGCTCCCTGTGTGGAGGTGATCACGCCGATCGTACGCGGAAAAATCGGCAAGGGGCGCTTGCGCTCGCCGTCGAACAGGCCTTCCAGGCGCAGCTTCTCCTTGAGTTGCTCGAAGGCGACTTGCAAAGCCCCTGCGCCGCGCGGCTCAAGGGTCTCTGCGATCAGTTGAAGCTGTCCACGCCCCTCAAAGACCGACACGCGGCCCCGCGCAAGGACGGAAAGGCCGTCTTCCGGACGAAAGCGCAAGAGCGCTGCCTGCCTGCGAAAGAGAACCGTTAAAAGCTGTGCGTCGCCGTCCTTCAGCGTGAAATAGAGGTGCCCGGATGCGGCGGGACGGCAATTGACGATTTCACCCTGCACCCAGACATCCGTGTAGTCGCGTTCCAGTCTGCCACGCAGCGTTCCGACGAGTTCAGCGACGGACCACAGTTTTCGTGGCGGCGGCGCGGAACTTGGAGCCGATGCCGCTTCCGCCACCGGCTCTGAAAAAATCAATCCGAACTGCCCCAGGCCATCCGCTACCGGTTCAGCGGGTAGCGGTGCGCGTGCGCCTGCACGGCGACGGATCAGTTGTGCGAGCGACGCTGGCGTGGATTCCGGTGCCGCCATGAGTGCAGCTTACTCTGCCGGAGCGCCAGTCAGCTTTTGCGTGGCGATCTCGGCGGCGGCGGATTTTGGGCTCTTGTCCTTGATTTCCGCATAGAGCCTCTTCGCATCAGCAATTTTGCCTTCGCTCTCGTACAGGTCAGCCAGTTGCAACTGTGCCAAACCGGCGGGCACCAGCGTGGAAGGGCTCTTTGCGATTTTGCCGTAGGTTTCGATGGCGAGAGGGTCTCGTCCTGTAGCGTGATACAGTCCGGCGAGGGAAAGCTGTGCCAGGGTGGCGACATCGTGGTTCCAGTCCCCGGCAGACTTCTTCAGGAGGCGTTCCGCCGATGCGTTGTCTCCACTCTGCATTGCGGTTACACCTTGCAGGTACTGTGCATTCCGGCCAGCGGGTGTCACGCCGTAATGGTCGGCGACCGCAGCAAATTGCGTGTTCGCCGCCTTTGCGCGTGCTTCCACGCTGGGAAAGCTCTTCACGTTGGCGGGCACGGGCTGGTCCGGTGTGCTTACCGGGGCGTCGTAGGTCTGCATCGCGTCGGCCAGCGCGGCGCTTGCCACGTTTGAGCGATAGCTGTACACCCCAGCGATGATCGCTGCCAGGCCAACGGCTACGAGAACACCGACTGCGAGTCGGATGGCCAGCGTGCGGTTGTTCTGGATGCGGTCCCAAAACGCAGTGCTGCTGACGTTGGTGTTGACGGCCAAGGCGCCGTTGTCCCGTACAGCAAGCGGCGTTGTGCGGGTGCGGGTTGTTGTTTCCAAAATTATTTCCTCTGCGGGTCAGGACGGTGCGCCGGACCACTTGTGAGCAGGCGCGGAAGGAATCGCGTTGGTTACGTTCACGCCACTGCCAAGTGTACAGCCCCGCGAGCACCGGAGCAATCAGATCACCCGTCGGCAACCGGCTACGTTGCCGCAACGTCTCACACGGCCCACATCATCTCGTCTCAGGCGCTCCAAACGTAACAGAGGCTAGAACCCGACGTTAACGTGGGGTTCGATCGATCCGCAGAACCACCCTAAACTTAACGGGAGCGTGCGACGCCGTTATCGCCGGTATTGTTCGTCACTGACCTGCTCCATCCACTCCACCACCTTGCCTTCCAGGCGCTCCTGAATCGCGATATGGGACATGGCTGTGGTGGGCGCGGCACCGTGCCAGTGTTTTTCGCCGGGAGAGAACCAGACCACGTCGCCGGGACGGATCTCCTGAACAGGTTCACCTTCACGCTGCGCCCAGCCGCATCCCGCCGTCACGATCAACGTCTGCCCAAGCGGATGCGTGTGCCATGCTGTGCGCGCGCCCGGCTCGAACGTGACGCTGGCTCCTGCTACCAGCGCCGGGTCAGGCGCTTGAAAGAGAGGATCGATGCGAACGGTTCCAGTGAACCAGTCAGCCGGACCTTTGCCGGAGGGTTGTGACCCTGCACGCGTAATTTCCATGCAAGAGTAGATGCGAACGTGGCGGCGCTTGCTCCTCCCGGCCACAGCCGCTACCCTGCTGAGAGGGAGCATCAACAGGCCATGTACGAGGATTTTCGGGTTACCGACCGCTGGACCGGCGAGGAACTGCACTGTGTGTGGAAAGCCACGATGGTGGCCATCGCAACGCGGCATGCCGACGCGACCGACATCCGTTTCGACGTGAATGGCCGTCCCATGTGGATTGCGATGCCGAATGTGGCATGGGTAGAGATGAAGAGGCGCACGGGATATGTGATTACCGACTATGCGGCGGCGCAGGCTGCCGGACGGTACCTAAAATCCATCGTTGAAAGCGGTTACGACAATGGCCGTGAGATGTACACCATGACGGTCGACGAGGTTTTGGAAAACGTGCACGCGGTGGTGAACGAGGCCGGCAGCACCCTGAACCTGCCCACGCTCCCTGTCATTGACGATGACGTGAAGCCGGAGACGTACGCCGGGCACCTGGAAGAGGAAGGCCACACGCCGCAGGGAGCGTAGACCCACGGCGCGTCCGCAAGAGTATGCTGATGTCGACCCGGAGCCACCACCGTGTTTAGCCGCCGCCGCTTTGTTGCCACAGTACCCGCAGCCGCTCTGCTCGCGCAGCATTCCTTCGCAGTACCGAACGTCTTTGTTCAGCAGCGCGCCTTTATCGGAACCACCGGCAAGGACGGCGGGGGCATCTTCGTCGCAACGTTCGATGAAGAGACTGGCGCGTTTTCAACGCCTGAGCTGGCAGCAAAGTTCTCTGGCAACGATTCCATGACGCTGTCCCCCGGCAGTCCGCACAGGCTCTATGCAACTTGCACGGTCGATGGAAGTGCCTCCGTGGCCGGATTCAACATCGTCGATGGACGTTCGCCGTTGCAGCAAATTAACGTGCAGACAGCGCAGGGCAGTATCCCTAACTACCTTTCGCTCGACGGTTCAGGGCGTGTGGCCATGGAGGCGAACTGGGGCAGCGGCAGCATCAACACCTACCTTGTCGATACGTCCGGCGCGCTCTCACTGCCCGTGGAGCACATTGAGTATGGCGAGGCGGACCACGGCCCGGCACCCACGCAGCCGCACAGCCGCTGCCACTCCATCCTGGTCGCTCCCGGTACTCAGTTTGTCCTGGTCAACGACTATGGCGCCGACCGCATCCGCATCTACCGTCTGGACCACGCAACGGCAAGGCTGACGCCGCACGACCCGCCCTTCTGGAAGGCCGCGCCGGGCTCTGCGCCACGGCATCTGGTGCTGCACCCCAACGGCACGTGGATCTACAACATCAATGAGCTGACCAACACGGTCGATCTGCTGCTGTGGGACTCTAAAGCAGGCACGCTGACCCTGCAATCCACGGTTACGACGCTGCCCGCCGATGCGCCACCACGGTGCCGCGCTGCTGACATCGTTCTTTCGCCAGACAATCGCTTTCTATACGGGAGCAACCGTGGGCTGGAGAGCTTCGTCACCTGGTCTGTGCAGCGCGACGGCAGTCTGCAACAGATTCAATTTGTGAAGCAGGATGGCGTAGAAAACCGGCAACTCCGTTTGGACGCGACAGGCCGCTGGCTGCTGGCCGCAAACGTGCGCAGCGGTGATGTCGCGGTCTTCCCGCGTGACGCAAAGACCGGCCTGTTGGGTGCGCAGCACAGCGCGGTCAAACTGCCGGGCGCATGCTTCGTCGTGTTCGGCTGAGCATGTTTCTTCGCCGGGTGAGCGTTGAATATGTGCGCGGAGACGGCGCCGTCGCGCCCTGCCCAGTGAAGTGGCTGGACAGCTTCGCCATGCGCAACTTTACCAACGACGCTATCTTCGACGACACGCTGCCCATCGCAGACGGACTGATGGAAGCTGGTCTGCGAATCCCGCTTGACCTGCTGCGCGAATGCATGGAAGATTGGTTCCGGCGCAAAGGATATCTCAAGCTGAATGAGTTCCTGCACCTGCAGCAGGCGCAATTATTGGAGGTAAATCGATGGCCCGGACAAGCAGACGGCAACTCCTCACCAACACGGTAGCGGCAGTTGGAGCGGCAAGTATCGCCCTCAAGGCTGAAGCGCAAAAGAACGTCACTGCTTCTGGACCGTACTTTTTAGCTGCGGAACAGGGTCACGCTGGAAGTCCGTGGTCTATCCATGGCGGACCGCCTTTCCTGTCCAAGGTCGCAAGCGAGGACGTCAAGGGCCGCTATGCTCTTGTCGAGATCAACACGCCTCCTGGCCGAGGTCCGGAACTCCATGTCCACACTTATCAAAATGAACTCTTTTTTATGCTTGGAGGCAGCATCGGCATTCAATGTGGATCTGACAAAAAAGTTCTGCAGACAGGTGATTCCTACATGGCACCCATGAACGTTCCACATGCATTCGTTGCGCTAGGAACAGCACCGGCTCACATTCTCAATCTCTTCGATCCGGCAGGGCAGATTGATCAGTTCTTTCCGGCGTACGTGCATGCATTAAACATGAGCGACCCGCCAGATCGCGAGGAAATGGCCGCCGTGTATGCCCATCATGGCCTAAAAGTAGTGGGTCCGCCACTCACGGCATCAGACTTCAAGATCTAGCGTGGTGTGAGCAGTTTATTCGTTATAATGCAGCAAACTGTACACATCCACATCCGGGAACTTCGCGCGGCCCTTCAGGAAGTCAAGTTCCACCGCAAAAGCAATCCCCGCAATCTCTCCGCCCAGTTGCCGTACTAACTGCACTGTCGCCTGCATGGTGCCGCCGGTCGCCAGCAGGTCGTCCACAATGACCACCCGCTGCCCGGGCTGCACCGCGTCAAGGTGAATCTCCAGCGAATCAGAACCGTACTCCAGGTCGTACGTGACCTTGGCCGTGGGCGCGGGCAGCTTGCGCGGCTTGCGTACAGGCACGAAGCCCGCGTTCAGCCGGTACGCCATCGCCGGGCCGAAGATGAAACCGCGCGCCTCGATGCCCAGCACCAGGTCGACCTGCTTGCCGATGTAGTACGCGGCGAACGCGTCGATCATCTGGGCGAAGCCTGCCTTGTCCCTCAAGAGCGTTGTGATGTCATAGAACAGGATGCCGGGCTTGGGGAAGTCAGGAACGGTGCGGATGAGCGCCTTCAGGGGCTCGCAGTTAATCTGTTGCATGTCACCCATTGTAGCGATGCGCTGCACCAGCGCAGCAAGGCCATCCGGGTACACCGGCACAGAACTGCGGGCGATCTCCTCTACAGGCCACCAACGGATTTCTTTGAGAACCTGCCGCTCCTCTGACGTTGCTCCATGGAGCACTGGACTTGCGCCTGCGCAGGAACATGCGAAGAATACATCCGTGCTGATGTTCCAGTATTCCTGGAATTCATACTCACCCTGTACGGTGTGCACCGGATGCGAGAGGGCAACGTCGAGGCCAAGTTCCTCGCGCACTTCCCGTCTGGCTGCGTCCACGTCGGTCTCGCCGGGTTCGACTTCGCCGCCCGGGACACCCCAGAACTGGTATGGTCCGTCGGTACGCTGAATTGCAAATCGCCGGAGCAGCACGCGTCCCGCGTCGTCAAGCAGAAGGACGCGTGCAGACCGCCTCTGCCGCACGGGCAGACTCAGAAAGCGCCTTCGATGACAAACGGCTTGAGAGACTCCGCCTCGCTCTCCTGGAGGTCATGCACACGCACACGATCAACCCGGCTGCCCCGTGAACCGCGCTTTAGGGCCTCTTCCAACGCATCAATCTGCGTGGACGAACCCGCTGCCACCGCTTCTACATGCCCAGCGTTCGTGTTGCGGACCCATCCGCGCAGTCCGAGCTCCGCTGCCTCGCCGTGCACAAACCATCGGAAGCCGACACCCTGGACGCGGCCTTCCACCTGGTAATGCCGGACGACCAGCCCGTCGCTCACGAGGCGTGGCCTCGCAGATGCCGCAGAATCTCATCACCGATAAGCTTCGGATTTTCGCGCTGCGGAAAGTGTCCAACGCCATCGGCAAGAATGCGCCGGTACTCGCCCGAGAAATGCCTGCCCATGCCGTCGGAGGTCTCTGGCAGACCGCACCGGTCCTCAAGGCCATGAATGTACAACGTCGGCACGGACAACGTCTGGGTGCTCTCGTAGCGCGCCTGCAGCACAGCATAGGCGGGATCCATCGGTGAGTGGCCCCATCGCGAACGGTAGCTGTGCAGGACCGTCTCGGCAAAGTCCTTGCCGGTCCAGCTTGTTGAAGCTGCGGCAAACTCCTCGTCCGTGTACCAGCCGTCAGGGCTCCACGTGTCCCACTGCCGCCTGCAATAGGCCACGGGATCCTTGCGGAAGGCCTCGCTTCCAGGATCCGTGCACAGGAACCATTGATACCAGTACGCCTGGGATTGCGGCAGCGGTGGAGTTTTGGCCGGTCCAGGTTGAAACGGAGACGCGAGCGCCACCATGCGCTCCAATCGCTGCGGAAATAATGCAGCAAGGCAGTACGCGGTCCGCGCACCCCAGTCATGCCCCACAAATTCAAACGTGTTGATCTTCAGCGCATCCGCAAGGTCAATCACATCCTGCGCAAAGGCCACCGGCTGGCCGGTGCGGCGGGGCTTGCGCCCGAACAGCGGTGAGCGGAATTGTGTTAGCCCGTACCCACGCAGGTACGGCGCATACGTCTTATAACCCGCGCCGTGCAGGATGGGCAGCACTTTGTCCCAGGTGCGCGGCGAATCTGGCCATCCGTGGAGCAGAAACAACGGTTTGCCGTCGTTTGGGCCGTTCTCTTCATACACCAGCTTCAAAGCCGGCGTCTTCACTTCACGTACTTGCATGCATATATAGATGCTCCGGTCTCAAGTCCCGTACGGGTGTTCAGCGTGAGATCAGCCGCGCCCTTAGCATGGTACCCACGCCGAGCAGCCCGTGCCGAGCAGGGCAAGGGTCGAGGGCTCCGGCGTGACAGCCACAGGCGTGGTACTGCCGGATGTGGCCTCGTGTGCCAACGCAGGAGCCAACGCGAGAGCAGGAGATGAAGCGTTGCAGGTGCGGCATGCCCCATTCCTTTCAGTGATACGTATCGTTGCTGACTTGTACGGCGGGAGCTCGGGCCTATCGCATCAATGTCCTGCGCCGTCACACGACGACCCCAACACCGAGCAGTCCGGTGCCCAGCAGCGCCAGGCTGGAAGGCTCCGGCGTCACTGCCGCGGAAGGGGAATCGGGAGCCACACTGATATCTAATGAAACGTCGGTCAACCCGATCGCCTGGTGATAGGGCGACGTGGGAGAAAGTATCACCTGGCCGGATGAGGCGGTGTACGTGTTCGCGGCAAAGGCCACCTGATACACTCCACCCTTGTCGCCGTCGCTGGCTAATTGGACCGTTGTGAACTTCGGGAAGATCTGAGCGTTATACTCGGTCGTCTCGATCCCGCTGCTGTCATAAAGGCCGAGGTCAAACCCGTCGCTAACGGAAAGTTGTCCACTTTTTAAGGTCCCAGGGTTACTGGAGCCGGAAACCTGCACCGGAATTTTGGCGTCCTCGAAGTCGTCCGTGGAGAAAACAAACGGCGCAGGAAGGGTAAGTGTCAGGCTTTGCTGAACACCGGCGGCGGTATAGCTAAAGACAAATGTGTCCGTCATGGTGCTGGCGCTGGCCTTCAGCACCGGCAAGACCAAGAAGAGGGACAGGGCAACACGGGCAAATCGCATGGAGGACTCCTACGGGTCAGGGCAAAGCCCCGGAATAACCCCAGCGTGGCGCAGCAGCCTGCCTAAGGTCCTGTCATTTTCCTGAAGAAAAGATCAAGTTATTCTGAAAGAGGGTTTGCAGGGTTCTCTTGCAGGTGCGAGTACATCGGCCCTGTGTCCGGAAGTCAGCGCGCGGTTCTCAATGATGTACATCTTCGGTCCCTACCAGCTGGACACCTCATTGCCTCTGCTTCTTCGGAACGGCGAAACCGTCTCCATTCCGCGCGTGCCTTGGCTGGGTTGATCCTCCTGGTGGAGCGCCGCAATTCCGCAGTATCAAAAAGCGAGATGATGGACGCGCTCTGGCCCGATGCCTTTGTGGAAGAAGGCAGCCTGACCCAACTGGTCTCCACTCTGCGTAAGTCGCTGGGCGGGGACTTTCCGGAAGGCAGTCCCATCCAGACCATTCCGAAGGTGGGATACCGCTTTGTGGCCGAAGTGCTTGACTCTACAGCCGCCTCACCCTTGGACTTGCCGAGCCCGAAAAAGTCCGCAGACCTGATTGCACCCAACCCGCAACCTGCGGGCGTGGAATCACCTGCCACACTTCCGGTGCCCATTCCCGTCCACACATACAGGGTAGTAGCCGGGGCCGCTATGTGCCGTGGTTCTTCTCACCGCATTGACAGCTGTTCTCCTCCATCGCGGTAGAGCCAAAAGACTCTTAAGCTCCAGTGACGGACATCAGGCGGTTGCGGTCCTGCCCTTTCAAGACCTTGCCCAGGCCAAAGACACTGCCTGGGTTGGCGTGGCCGTTCAAGAGATGCTGACTACCGACCTGCGCATGCATAAGGGTGTGCGCGTGCCTTCGGCGGACGACATCAACCACACCCTGCAGCAGGTTCACTGGACAGGAACCGCCGACCCTGGCCCGGAGACGCTGCGGGAACTCGGCTCCGACCTGAACTGTGACCATGCCGTGGTGGGTGCCTATCTGGTCAAAGGCAATCGCATCCACCTTGATCTGCGGGTGGTGAACCTGCTCAGCGGTGAGAGCGAGCAGGAGAGCAGCTTTGAACAGCCCGAGCAGGCCTTGCTTCCCATGCTCGCCGCCGTCGGCGACCGCGCGGCAAGCAGCCTCGGGATAACCGGCGATACCTCGGGCCAGTCGCGCGCACTCACTTCCGGTCTCAACCCCGCGGCCTACAAGCTCTACGCGGAAGGCGTTGCTCGTAACCGGCTGTACGACTTTAAGGGTGCAATCAACGATCTCCAGCAGTCAACGGCAGCAGACCCGACGTTCCCGCTGGCGCACCTTGAACTCTCCCTGGCATGGACAGCGCGTGGGCAGGAGAAACAGGCTGCCGTGGAGGCCGAGCGCGCCGTGCAGCTCTCCAGCCAGTTGCCGCGTGAGCAACAGCTGGTCATTCAGGCCCGGACGGAGAGTGTCAAACACCAGTACGCCGATGCGGCGGAAACGTTTCGCGCCTTATACAGCTTCTATCCAGACAACCGTGAGTACGGTCGTCTCCTTGTGCAGAGCCTTTCCACTGCCGGCAAGAATGACCAGGCGGTGAGCATCACTAAAGAACTCCTGGACCGTGGAAAAGGAAGGGGCGAAGAGCCGCTGCTGGATTCGGTCATTGCGGACATGTACAGCAACATGGGCGACTGGCAGAGATCGCTGGATTGGGCGACGCGCGGTGCGGACGAGAGCAGACGGCGCGGCGCAACCCTGCTTTACGAACGTCTGCTGACGACAGAGTCGCAGGCAAATGTGCACATGCGACGGTACCCCGCCGCTGAGTCGCAGACTAGGGAGGCGCTTGCGCTGGGACGGCAGCTGAGCGATGTTTCCGGCGAACTCAGAGCCCTCAACCGCCTGGGCGAGATCGCAATCGCGCAGCATAAGTGGAAGGATGGCCAGGAGGCGCTTCTTTCCGCGTTACAGATCGAGCGCACAAGCGATCAGGCACAACGCGAGACGCACACACTGCTGACTTTAAGCAAACTTACGCAGCAGAGCGGCGATCTGAAGATGGCGGGGATGTACGCGGAACAGGCGTCGACCCTTGCAAAGCAACTTGGCCTGGTTGAAGTGGTAACGGAAACGAAGCTGCAGCACGCTCTACTCAAGGCGGCCGGGGGTGAGCCCATAGCCGCACGTACCTTGCTCGCCCAGGTGGAATCCGAGGCCGGGCAGATCGGGGACTCGTACCTGCTCCAGCAGGCGCACCAAGCCCGCCAATCCTTGCAAATGAATCTGGTCGTGGGCGAACGCCGCTAGAAGATCTTCTTGATGCCGCGGCCCGTGCCCTTCACGATTTTGCCGGTTCCTTTCGCCGCGCCAACACCCACGTCTTTGCCACCGTTTGCAGCACCGGTTCCCACAGCTCCTGCCGCATTCAGCGGATGCAAGGTCACCAGGTCGCCCGCGCCCTTGCCCACGCCTTTGGCAGCATTTCCCACACCGCCGGCAGCACCTTTGCCAACATCACCGGAACCACTGCCGATATCTCCACCTGGGCTCCGGCCCGTATTCGGTGACGGAGCGGAAGGCGCCGTCGCAGGCGTATTTGCCTGCTGCTGCGGCAGGCTCTGGTTTTGCGCATGTGCGCCGACACCAACGGCGAACGCTAGTGGGGCTAAGAGCAAGTATTTCATCCACAACTCCTCACGCAATAAGATGCAGAATCAATCGCGGTGTGGTCACGGAACATTACGCGCGGCTCATGTACGCGCCTTCCGCCGTATCGATGCGGATCTTCTCGCCTTCATTGATGAAGGCAGGCACCTGCACCACCAGACCTGTCTCGGTTGTCGCGGGCTTGCTCACCGAAGACGCTGTTGCTGACTTGATTCCAGGCTCCGTTTGGACGACCGTCATCTCCACCACGTTGGGCAGCTCCACACCCACAGCTTTGCCGTCGATGAAGCTGATATCCACCTTGATGTTCGGCAGCATGTAATCGACGGCGTCGCCCAGGATGTCGCGTCCAAGCGACGTCTGCTCGTAGTTGTTCATGTCCATGAAGATGTATTCGTCACCGTCGTTGTAGAGGAACTCCATGGCAACCTCGTCCACCACGACGCGCTCGATGGCGTCACCGGAGCGGAAGCGGTGTTCAAACATGGCTCCGGATTCGAGGTTGCGCAGTTTTGCCTGGATGAAGGCACGAAGATTGCCAGGGGTACGATGTTCCACGGCGAAGACAGAATGAAGTTTTTCGTTGTGCTTGATGACCATGCCGGGACGCATCTGAGTGGCGGGAATCGCCATAAAAGACTCCTGTTTTGTACGGAAAGCAGTACGAGATGTTCGAATCGGCCCTGCAACGCCCTGCCGGTTCGCAACTCAGATTGTATCCCGATAAGCAGGCGTAAACGTGGATCCCAAGCGCGGAGTCATTCAGAGCGGAGCTTAGGCAGAGATGCTGTTAAAGTAGCGCCGTTCAGTCCATGGCGATGGGGTGCATCAATGCCCGCCAAAGATTCGCTTAAAGAAGTGGCCAATGGCACCGAAGAAATTCGGTCCAGCCGGCGGAGGTGCCGCATCCGCAACGCGCGTCTGTGTGGGCGGTGCTACAGCTGCTGGCACGTTCTGCTGCACAACTGGGTGAGACGGACTGACAGTGGTGGCCGCACCAGAGGTCTCCATGCTCCTATCTGAAGGAAGTGCTGTCACCTCGCCGGGAGGACCTGTCACCATGTTTTGCGCCCCGCTGTAGTTCAGGGTGCTGGACACCTGCACATGCGTCTGGTCGCTGGCCGCCTGCGGTACAGGGGAGGGCTGTAACCCCTGGCTTACCGCCTCAGGGAAGGGATTTGCCCGCCCGGCGGGTGTCTGCGGCACCTTGCCATCGCCCCGTTTACCCTCACCTGCCAGGACCAGGGCATCGGAGCCGGGGCATCCGCAGTTTGAAGTCTCGTGGTCGACCACCTCGCTCACGCTGCCATGCTCGAAGAGCACGCGCTGCCCCGGCCGGATGAAGTACGCGCCCGTACCGAACGCCTCCGTCGCGTGGATCATCGGCGCGTCCTTGCCCGCGTTGTCCACACAGGTATCTCCGTTTGCAACGACGCGTATCCGCAGGTCGAGCGAAGCTGCGTCCGACAGTTCCAAACGGAGGTCCGGGGTCAGGATCACATCCGTCTTTTCCGCATGCGTCTTCACTTCCATGGCACCGCGATTCAACGCGGTCAGCAGCGGCGGACGTGCGACGCTCATGCTTGGCTGTGACAACCGCACGGACGATCCCGCGCAGACTCTTACCGAACCGCCACGGGTCAGTGCCACCGCGGATGGCTGCGACGCTGTCGTGACCGTGCCATTGCTTCCCACGGTCGCGTGTCCGCCGCTTACCGTCACAAGGCCGCTGACCTCGACGCCCTCCGTCTTGAGCGATCCGATGGATTCCTGTGCCGCCAGGAGGCGGCAAGCACCCGCCACGATCATCGCTACTGCATATCTGTGCCGCATCGTTTACATCTTCAGGAAATTCGCGATCAGTTGCTTCCCGCCGGCGGTCAGGACGCTCTCCGGATGGAATTGCACGCCTTCAATGGGCAGTTCGCGGTGCCGCAGGCCCATGATGACCTCACCTTCCGGATCCTGCGTCCATGCAGAGATCTCCAGCTCTTCCGGCAGGTTTTCCGGGCTGACCACCAGCGAGTGGTACCGCGTGCACGTCATGTTCTGCTGCAGACCCTCAAAGAGCGTCCGCCCATCGTGCTCCACTTCACTGGTCTTGCCGTGCATCAGCCGGGCCGCGCGCACCACGTTGCCGCCAAATGCCGCTCCAAGCGCTTGGTGTCCCAGACAAACCCCAAGGATCGGCGTCTGCTTTCGCTTCTCCGCGTAGTGCCGGATCAGTTCAATGGAGCAGCCCGCCTCCTGCGGCGTGCACGGCCCCGGTGAAATGAGGATGCGCTCCGGTGCCATGGCTTCGATCTCCTCTGGCGACACCTCGTCATTGCGGCGGATCACCATTTCGGCACCCAACTCACCCATGTACTGCACCAGGTTGTAGGTGAACGAATCGTAATTATCCAGGACGAAAACCATGCGGCCTCGTATTCAGTCTAGCGCCGTCTTCAGTCGCAGCATCGGCAGAACGGACAACGATACCGGCGTGCAGGAAATCATGCAACATTTCTGTCCGAAGTGCATTCCTAGGAATGTATCGAAGCGATACGCAACGAAGTGATTCGTGGTGCATTGATTTAAGCCGATAAGGCTGGAAAGGACAGCCGAATGCCTCCCCTTAAGTTCTGCCTCACGTTTGCTCTGGCTCTACCGCTGACGGCTGCCCACGCCTCTGCCGCTGCACATCACGGCGATGGTGCCAGTTCGACCGTTACCCTGCATGCATCCGTTGACCTTCCTGGAGAGCCATCCATCCTCGTATTCGATACGGTCTCGCCCAACGAACGTGCGCAACCCGTGTCGTCTGGCACAACTGCGTCGCTGCCAGAGATTCCCGTGGCCACCGCGAATGTTTTCATGCCTGCAACCGCGAATACTTCGCGCGTGCAATACATGCCCGCTCCGGCGGAGTCGGCCAACGCGAAGTTGCCCGACGAGCCTGGCATGCTGAGCCTGGTGGAGGCAAGCCCTATCGGTGGAGTCGCCCGTCGTATCCAGGCGCAGCGCTTCAACACGGATGATGGAGTGTCCTCGAACGACTTTGCCATCTGCTACCGCCTCAACAGCCGTTCCAGCGTGCAGGTCATCCCCGGCGATCCGGCACCGGTCAAGATCCCTGTTAGCGGGATGGCGAACAACGCTGGAGTTACCGTAGGAATGGTCGTCCGGCTGTCTCGCTGACGGATTCCGTGTCACGGGCTGGCGAAGAGGACACAACAGCACTCCCACGCCGGAACTCGCGGTATCCATCCACGACGGCGCGGGTAGCCGCCCATTCCGCTTTTCGGGCTCGATTCATCAGCTTCAACAGCACAAAGCAGGGAATGGAAAGCCACGGGACAGGCGAGTGCCGCTGCAGGAACTTCATCCCTGACATCGCAATGGTCTTCTCCATAAATGGATTGTGCGGCCCCTCCGTACTGGCACTTTCCTTGTGAAGCACAGCTGTGCTGTCCGCCACGGCCATCGTCCAATGTGTCTTCTCCATGCGCAGGCAGAAGTCGGAGTCGTCGTAGTACATAAAGAAGCCTTCGTACAATAGGCCCACATCCCGCAGCACCTTCGCGCGGATCAGCGCACTGGCAAACGTCGTGTACGAACCGGCTGCCTGGCGGGCTGGTTTGTAGTGGTGGGTCGTGACGCCGAACCAGCGGTACACATGACCTCCACCCCAGGCCTGCACCTTGGCCGGATCGGAGTGGTAGTACAGAACCGTGCCAACAATTCCTACATTCGGATGGCTTTCAGCGGTGCCGATCAGCTTCGACAGGGTGTCTGGAGGGCACTCCGTGTCGTTATTCAGCAGCCAGACGAAACCAGCATCGTGCTTGAGAGCCTCGCGCACACCGATGTTTGCACCCTTTGCAAAACCGACGTTCTCAGGGCTCAGCAGGAGTGTGAATCGGGTGGGACCATCTTTCTCCTGTTCGAAAAAGGCGCAGATGCGCGCGACCGAGTCATCCGTGGAGCCGTTGTCGACCACGAAGACGTGCAGGGGCTGATGGGTCTGCGCGGCCAGCGTCCGAAGGCAGGCCAGCGTATCGCGCCAGCCGTTCCAGTTCACCACCACGCAGCCAACCATCGCTTCTATGGTAAATGTCGCAGGGATAAAGGCGAACAACCAGCGAACCTGGATACACTGAAATCAACAGATGGACCCATTTGCGTCCAATCCGGTGTCGCCAAAAGCCGACGATCGCTTCAGCTTTCTACACGTGGACCTGAACAGCTTTTTCGCGTCCGTGGAGCAGCAACTCCATCCGGAATACCGCAACCGTCCGCTCGCGGTGGTGCCCAGCATGGCAGACACAACGGTTGCGATCGCTGCCAGCTACGAAGCCAAGGCGCTCGGCATCAGGACGGGAACGCGCGTCGGCGACATGAAGAAGATCTGCCCGGAGATCATCCTGGTGGAAGGCAACCACACGCAGTATGCAAAGTACTCGCACGAGATCGCGGATGCTGTGGCACTCGTTTGTCCCGTGGCGCACACGCCCTCCATTGACGAGATGGTCTGCCAGCTCATCGGGCGTGAGCAGGAGCCGCCGCGCGCGCGCGAGATCGCCCTGGGGATCAAGCAATCCATCCGCGACAACGTCGGCGAGACGCTGCGCTGCTCCATCGGCATGGGGCCGAACCGCTACCTGGCGAAAATCGCCAGCGACATGCAAAAGCCGGACGGGCTCATCGGATTGCTGCCCTCGCAGCTGCCGCGGGCGCTGACTGGACTGGAGCTGCGCGACCTGCCCGGCGTGGGAGCACGAACGGAACAGATGCTGATCGGCAAGGGAATCACCACGATGGAGCAGTTGTTGTCATTGGACCGCCAAGGCATGCACCGGCTGTGGAACAGCGTGTGGGGCGACCGGATGTACCACTGGCTGCACGGCCACGCCACGGGCGATGATGGTGCTCCTGTGCCAAAGGAAATGCAGCAGTCGCTCGGCCATTCGCACGTGCTGGGACCCGGGCACCGCTCGCCGGGAGGCGCGTGGGCTGTGGCGCACAAGCTGCTCCATAAAGCCGCCATGCGGCTGCGGATGGAGAAGTTCTGCGCGTCCACCATGGCGCTCACCGTGCGGTACCAGTTTAATCGCGAGCAGGTGGACCGCCTTCTTACCGAACCGGAGTCGATGGGTGCTGTAACGGACATGCGCACAAGGGGATGCCTTGAACCTGCCTCTTTGTACAAGCACCAGGTGCAACCAAAAAAGAAGAAGCTGCGGCAGCACACCAGCGGCATCCGGCACGAAAGCTGGGGCATGGAGGCGCGCTTTCCACCGTGCCAGGACACGCTCTCTCTTCTGGAGATATTGGGCAGGCTATGGGCGCAGCAGCCCACCGGCCCGGACTACCAGCGGCCCTTCTTCGTCGGCCTCACCCTGGGCAGGCTCATTCCCGAGAACGAACAGCAGCCCACCCTCTTCAGCGACCCGGACCACCGCAACGAACTCAGCCGCACCCTTGACAAACTCAATCTCAAGTACGGCCATACCACCCTGCAC
>CAXUHI010000008.1:0-119100 GCA_964251045.1 uncultured Terriglobus sp.
GACTAGGGCACACCTAACGGCGCGATATGGCGCTTGTACGTTTAGTTAAGTTGATTCACTATTTCATCACTGAGTTTCCCTGTAGGCAGCGATGTTCATTTGATGTTTGTTTTTGCGCCGAGATAATCATCGCGTCCGAACGCGCGCTAAGAGTTAGCAGTTTGTCATCGCACTTGGTCAAGTCTCGCTAAGGCTTGTAAACACATCGCGAACAAGAAGCAATGGGTGACGTTATGGGTACATTAGAAATGCATGGGCTACAAGTTTCGAGGTGGCTCTGGACGAGTTTGTTCTTGAGTTCTCTTATGGGAGCTCAAGTAAGTCGTCCGACTACCTCAAACTCTGTAGCTGTAGGTAAGACGTTGACAACCTCCGCTCCCTCGATCGATCTAATGAGTGCTGAAATTAACAGGGCAGCTACTGCCGTGCAAGGAGCAGCTCATGAGCGGGCTGTTGCTTATAACGGAGACCATCTACCTCTTCTTTACGACCCACGGACTGGAAAGATACAACTACACACAGAGTTCGTTGATGAGTTCTCGTATGATCCGCTTCCAGTTAGAAGCTCTGATCTCATTTTAACGGCTCGTATCACAACAGCTATTGTGCATCTATCAGCAGATGGCAGCAGAGTGTTCTCTTCCTACTCGTTGGCACCACTGAACACGATTAAAGGTTCTCTGGCTAACAATGAGAGCAGCTCGCTGCAGGCCGACAGAGCTGGCGGCGTTGTGGTATTGCCTGGCGGCCAGCGCAAATTTGTGGGAGTGGCCGAAAGGGGACTACCAGAGTTGGGCAGATCCTACCTGCTGTTCCTGCAGAAAACGCCAACGAAGGGAGTTTACGAAATCAGAACAGGTTATTTGCTTGACGGCAATCAAGTTTCCGCACTCGACCGTGAGGGCGACAAATACGACTCCTTGGACACGAGAGTACTGCTACAGAAGTTATCGGATACACACTGAGATGTGAATTGAGGTGGTAGTCATGAAGAGTAGGTTGATACCTGCCGTTGCTCTTGTGCTGGTTACTTCTTTGTTTTCTGCTCACGCAGATGCGCAATCATCTTCATGCGGTGAACCCACATCCGATAGCAATGGATGGGCGCCATCTCAACCTGTAGTGGTAAACATTAATACAACTAATATGACTCAGGATCAGATCGACGCGATCGAGGATGCCCTAGACGCATGGTCAGGTTCAGGTGGAGTTACGCTTTCCTATCACACGTCCGGTGACTTCGATTCCAATAGTAACTACAACATTAGAGCCGGGTCTATAAACGCATACGGGGTAACTAGTCCTGTCTACAGCAACTCGGGTGATCACATAACAAGTGCGACAACAACCATAAATCAGGGTGAAACAGATTACGATTCTGCATTTAAGACTGCAACGCATGAGATAGGTCACACGTTTGGATTAGCTGATGGCACTTACGGCGACAACAGCGGTAGCACTGCCATGGCTACTGGCAACTGTGGCCCGGAGGCTCCCCCTAACGGTGCATGTGGCACTGAAGGTCCTACAAGTGACGACCTGGACGCTGCGACTTGCCACGACGGCTACACTACATCTGTCTGCGGTACTCCGGGTGATACTCACAATCCTAACTGCTTGCAAAGCTGCCAAGCATCAGAAGATTGTCCGGGGGGAACAGGATGCCTCAACGGACAATGTGGGTGTACGGACGTCTGTGATGACCCTTCTTGTCCAGGGTATTCAAGTGATGCATGTAATGACAACGGTGGAGGTTGCGGTGATGCTGTGAGAGCAGGCGGTCCGCATACAGAAGATTGCGGAGGCTGTTCGGACGTTTGTGATCCAGATTGCTCTAATTACAACTATTGCGCCTGCTACCCCGACGACTACTCACAATGCGGCGGCTGTGATCCAGATGGCGATGACTGCGATCCAGAGTCATGCAACTACAACGAATTCTTATGTGAGTGTGGCGATGTAGTCAGGCAGAGCGCGGATGCCGATCCGAACGACATACCTGCCGCTAAGCCCAGAATAGGGCCCAGGCCAGACTGCAGGCTAGAGTTCCCGCTCATCCCCTTTGTGATGGTCTACCCAGATTCTTTGCTTGTTTAAGGAGCAGATGATGAAACGGCATGGATTGCTTTTACTCGTACTTTTGTTCAGCTCCGCACGTATGTGGGGGCTGGGCTGCTCAGCACCTTCACAACCGATAAAAGACCGCGTAGCCTCCTATGTACGACAGCGTTATCAGATACCTGCAACAGCAGAACTGTCGTTGAAGGACTTTGCGCAAGCGAATGCTTCGTGCTTTTGGAAAATGTCCTACGAGACAGGCACCCGGCAAATTGTGGTGTACCTTTCGCCAGAAGGCGGCTACATCACGCCATTGCTCTACGATTTGTCGAGCAATCCGCTCATGGAACAGCAGGAGAAAGCCGCCACCGCTGCGAAGGAACTTGTTGCCGGAGAGGCTGCAACCCGCGGTCCTGCAAAAGCGCCTGTATCACTCGTCGAGTTCTCTGATTTCGAGTGTCCTTACTGCAAACGGCTAACGGAAGCATTGGAAACCGAGGTGTTGCCGAAAGAGACGGGGAAGGCCTCATTGGTGTTTCGTTACTTTCCACTCACCATGCATCCCTGGGCGAAGCCTGCGGCGGAAATGGCGGAGTGCGCGCGGATGCAGAAACCCGAGGCATTCTGGGACATGCACGACACCTTCTTCGCAAAACAGACAGAACTGCGCCCACAAACTTTGCGTGTCGCAGCAGATGGAGTGACGCAAAAGGCCGGTCTGAATGCGGCAGTATTCGATTCGTGCATGGCCCGGGAACAATCGCTGGGTGCGGTGCAACAGGACCTTGACCTCGGTAAGAAGTACGGAGTGCACGCGACGCCCACACTCTTTGTGAACGGCACGTTGTATGCAGGTCCACGTGATGCAGCTTCGTTGGAACGCATGATCGAAGGTGTCTCCGCCGGAAGACCGTTGAGTGAATTTCAGTCGCAAGGTCCCGGGCAGGCCATCTCACCAGCAGCTGCAACCAACAATCAGTGCGGCCCCACTCCAGCACGCACAGCAACGGCGAAAGGAGCAAACCATGAGATCGTTCTACGTTAACGTTTGTGCATCCTGCGTACTTGGTGCTGGCTGGTTGGTAAGTACCGCTTTCGCTCAAGCTGCGGACGACTCTCCGGCGGCACTTTGTCAGTCAGCGAAGCAACTGATGTACGGTACAGGGCAGGCTCGTAACTTCACACGTGCCATGGAACTACTGCAACAGGCTCAGGCAAAGGGTTCCGAGGATGCAGCAGCAATCATCGGCAGCTTCTACTACTACGGGTACGGAGTTGCCAAAGATGCAAAGCATGTCCTTGCGATAGAGCAGCAACTAGCTGATCGAGGCGTACCAGGAGGGCAGCTCTATTTGGGTCTGCTTTACAGAGAGGGTTTGGGTGTGGCTCGTGACCAGGCAAAGGCCGCATCGCTCATTTCAGCAGCTGCAGGCCAGTCGTATGCTCCAGCTTTGTCGGCCCTGGGGGACTTATACGCGCGTGGAGAAGGGATCCAACGTGACCGCCACCAAGCAATCCAGCTTTGGACTCAAGCTGCGAATGCGGATGACCGCGTAGCAGAAACAAGGCTAGGCGAAAGCTATTTGAACGGTCGCGGCGTGTCGAAGAATCCAAAGCAGGCCCAGCACTGGCTTATGCTTGCGGCACGGCAGAACGCTGCTGAAGCACAGTACCTGCTTGGAACCATGTACCTGGACGGCATTGGGACGCAGAAAGATCCTGCTGTAGCATCCGAGTGGTTCGAGAAGGCTGCAAAGAAACATGATCCACAAGCGCAAGCTCGATTGGGCCAGCTTTACTTCGCGGGCTACGGCGTAACGCAGGACGTGGCTCGTGCCTATGCATGGACGCAGCTAGCCGTAGAGTCCGGCGATCACCGCAGCGTAGCAAATCTGCACTTAATGGCTACAAGCCTCACAACAGAACAAAGGGATACCGCATTTGCATTGACAAAGACCCTAACGGCTGTAAGCGAGTAGGTAAGGGACGTGAAGATCTAAGTTGTCCCCGTGACGGTCGCACAGGCACCACGTGGCGCTCTCCCCAAGAAGAGGCAGCGCATCTGCCTCCTTCAACTCCCAGCACCCTCCAGCGCGGCAGGAACAGCCTCCACAACCAGCCGCACCCCAGGCGCCCCGCACACCCGGCTCCGCATCAGGCGTGGGCGCGACCAGGGCGCACTCTGCGCCCGCAACGCCCTGTAGAACACCTCCCGCGCGATCACCAGAACCCGCTCGAATGTGATCTTTCCCGGCGGAGAAACGCAAGATGGTGAAGCGCGCCAGCCCAAAGCGAGATGCAGAGGTCAGGCTTGGACTGAAGGTGCGACTTCCAAGCACTGTCCGGGCATACTGACGAGTGCACCTGTAGCGTCTCGCAATCAACACGGTGTTGTCCGCCAGATCATTGTGTGCCGGAGCATCGCCCGGGAGACCCAGATGACGCCTGACCTCGGCCCTGTTGCGCGCCAGCAAAACACGTCGTAACTAGAAAAAGAATGAGGCATTGCACGGACGCAACCTGCATCGAGACGGCAGGGCGGCAGACCATGCGGAGACAACGTGCCCGGATTGGCATGGGCGGTCTATTCCCTTCTGCGCGTAAGGCCAATCTGGAAGGAAGCTGTCACACTGCGTCCGGGCAGCAGCGTGAGCGTATCACCCGCGGCCGGCGTGAAGCTGGTTCCGGCATTCGCCGCAGTGAGACCCGTAATTCCGCGTGCGTCAAACAGATTGTTAAAGCTGAGACGAACCTTTGATTCACCAAAGTGCGGAACGGCATGAACGTTGTAGTTGAGAAAAAGGTTGGCCAGCGTGAACGGACTGATCGGGATGACCTGATTGGCCGTAATGCTGGTGTTTCCGGAAACCGTTCCGTCGGTGTAGTTGAGCTTGACCGTCGCCTTGTTGTCATTCCACATCGGACCAATACGTTTCGTAAAGAACCCGAAATCGAGGTTGTGCGCGGCATACGTAAATCCCCAGGTTTCGGTGTTCGCAGGGGTGTTGGCCACCCATGCCCCGTCATTCGGATTGACGTAGAACTTGTTGCCCGCCGCCGTGCCGGTCAGGATCGACTGACTTGTATAGCGTGCCGATCCCACAGTCCCGTTCAGATAGACAAGCAGCCCGTGCGTCAGGGAAACGTTCGCTTCCCCTTCAAAGCCTTTGGTGGTGGAGTTGCCGGAGCTCTGGTACTCATTCGCTCCCGCGGCATTCGGGTCGGGCGACGCGGTGTAGCCGTTGCCGAACAGCACATAGTAGAAATCTCCATCCAGCGTGAGGCGCCGAAGCTTCAGTACAGAGCCGGTCTGGTATGTGTAGGCCTTGGTCTGCTTCGGCAGCACCGTCACAGGATTCACCAGCACGCCTCCGACAACGTTAGGAACATCGAACACACTGGAGGGTGGGATCAGGCTCCCCGTCCCAAACTGAGCGTAGGCCGACCAGTTCTCGCGGAAGCGATAGTTCACGTCCGCGGAAGGCAAAGCGGTGTTGAACGCCGCGGAGTGATACACCGCCGCCTGTCCTGCAGGCAGCGTGCCGACAGCTCCGCCGTTGTCTGAAAGCTGTTTCAGGTCAAAGGTGTAACGCGAGAACTTCGCCCCGCCTGTAACGGTGAGCTTCAGGGTAGGATGCCACTCGTACTCTGCAAACGGCTGATAGCTGTTTGTATAGAAGAACTCGTTGAAGTTGGGCAGCGGGTTATCAGCCTTCGTGGTCGGATCCTGGGGGATCTGGTGCCGCGACGTGGTCGCCCACGCATACCACAACCCGCCGCGAAAGATGCCATATTTAGACACTTGGCTCACGGTCGAGATGTCACCATATTTGCGATAACTGTTAAGCTTGTCGACCCCGCATGACTTTGAAACAACTCCGCCGGGGCTGCAGTTTGCTGTTGTAATCGGTGCTGTACCGGTGGCGTAGTTTTGCTGGTTGTAATAACTGTAGGTATATTGCTTCGTGTCCAGGTGCCAGCCGTGCCCCAGCGGCATCACAAACCCGGCATACTCAAAATCTGACGGAATGTGGTAGTAGTTGTAGGCTGCATAGTCAGAGCGGGTGGGGTTGGTACTCTGTAGCAGGTAGTTATACTGCGCCAGGTACTGTGTCCGGGTAGGTCCCTTTGTATTCGGAGTATTCGTATCAAGCAGGCCAACACCGCTGTAGCCCGTGAGAATCTTCTCGTCGTTGAAACGGTACTCCACCTTGATGTCGCCCGCCGAACGCATCTGTCCATTGCCTGTCTGGAAACCGTCAGATGTCAAATGGTTGAAGTCAGCCAGGAAGTGCGTCTTGTGGTTGGCACCAAGCGCGCCTGAGTTCACCTGCACGTCCGTTAGCAGGGTATTGAACGAGCCATAGCTGACCGACCCGATAACATCCTGCTCCTGTCGCAGCGTCTTCGATAACATGTTGATCGACCCGCCAAAAGGCGTGGGCCCAACCGTCGACGCAGATCCGGGAGACCGGTCGAAATCAATGCTGCCGATGAACGGAGCCGGGAAAAACGCCCAGGAGTGATGCGTCGGTGAATTGGTATCTTCGTAGGGTATCCCGTCAAAGGTTATATCGTAGTTGCAATCCGAAAATCCCCGAAAGAAATTCTTCGAATCGCCCAGGCCGCTTCCGTTCGAATTCACAGAAAATGTGCCCGGCGCAAAAAAGATCATCTCGGTATTGTCCGCCGTTGGTGTCGTGTAGTTCTCGATGAAATGCGTCGTGATTTCTGTACGCGCTGAACGCGCATCCAGGCGGGCATCCATCGGTGCCAACTGCGCGGCCACGGAAGACGATGCATCGGCCTGCACTTCCACCATCTGCTCCAGGTTGCCGATGCGTAAGGTAACGGTCAGTTCCAAACCCTTGTCGCTTCCCACGGCAACGTTTGCCTCATGCGTCGTCGCAAAACCGGGTGCATCCGCGTCCAAAACGTAAGTGCCTGCTGGAAGGTTGTTCAGGGTAAAGCGGCCGGCATCATCGGCAACCGCACTGCGGTTCACCCTGTTATCAGGGGAGTGAACAGCAATCCTGGCGTGCTCAATGAACCCGCCCTTGCTGTCAACAACGACACCCGTAATGGAGTCTGCGGTCTGCGCGGAAGCAGCAGCCACCAGCGCAATATTGGCGATAGAAAACGCAACGACGTAAGTGCGCGCTACGGGCACTGGAGGAGACTCCCTTGGTGTGATTAAGCCAACACTAGGTCGCCAGTATTGATCGCCGATGAAACACGTGTTACGGCACGTTTAAATCGGACAGCTTACATGCACTTCAAACTCGGCCCATACGCAGGACAAAGACCCCAAAGGAAAACTACTCAGCTGCCGCGGGTAGAACAGCGCCATCCCGAGACCACTTCAGACTTAGCCACCGAGGTGAGACGGCCTCCGGTGGCAGGGCTGCACCGGCATGATGCGTTAGCGCGAACGTGGTGTTTTATCGCACAACTTGCTGAAACAGCGACGAGTTCAGCAGGTCTGAAAACTGCCCCTCGCTGGACGCATACGACACCTGCAGCGTCCCCGAATTCGAGTCCACGGACGTCTCGTTCAGGGCCGCCTTCTCCTGTGCTGAACCCTCCGTCTTCTTCATCAGCACCATGCCCTTCATCAGCGTCGCAGCCGTCGCAGCCGTCACCGTGTCGGACATCACGACCGCCATGTCAAAATGAATACCGTTATTGAAATCAAGAGTATAGCGGGAACTCTTCATCCGGTTCTTCACGGAATCGTAGTCCGTCAGCGAGGACGCCTCGCCCAGCACAGAGCGCATCATCGTCTGCGTCCCCTTCTGATCCAGAAGACTCCAGACCGCCCGCTGATCGACAACGTTCATCTCGTTCATCATGTCGCCGTTCGTCAGCATGTTCGGCTGCAGTCCGTCGCGCGCCTCCAAACCGGCTTTGACTGCGGAAGTATCGCCAAAAATCATCGTCGTCTGGTTCAAGAACACCACGCTCATCCCCGCCGCACCCATTGGATAGATGTTGTAGTTGCGCACGACCTGCGGTTTAGTCTTCTGTTTTGTAAAGTTTGCAAGAATGGAGTTGGTCTGGAACTGCCCTTGCGCCACTCCCAGCGTATGCGTGTCCTTGCCGGAGCGGAAAGCCGCAAACGCCAGCGTATCCGCATCCCTGTCCACCTTCAACCCACTCTGCTTCAGCGCAGATTCAAGCCGCTTCAACTCCGGCGGCATGATTTTTTCCTTCAGATTCATAGCAGCGGAAGACGCCTGCATGGCGCGGTAATCCACCACGATCAGTTGCTGCAGGTCATTCGGAATGGACGCTTTGGCATCGCTGCTCAACTGCGCGGCGCGCGCCTGCGACATCGAGCAAATGGCCACACCAGCCAGCACAGCACATCGTAAAAAACTCTTTCTCACGTTCGTATCTCCTGCTTCTTCAGCGGCTAAACGCTGTGCAACTAAGTCGTACCGGCACTCTGTGGCGAGACCCGCTCGGAGCTGTCCGGCCACTCTACAGGCTGCTCCAGGCGGCGCTCCAGTACCTTTTCCTCGACCCGGAACCCGGGTATTTGACGCGCCCAGAGTGCAACAGTTTTCCCTTCGTCCATGCATCCATCCTCAGGGATCAACCCAATGAGTTCCCCTTCGGCAAGGCGCACCCCATGTTGCAGGGCCAGCCGCTCCACGGATGCATATAGCGTTGAGACGGAGCAACGGTGGTAGTCGGTAACGTTCATACTTACCTGGGCGCGCCCACCGGCCATCACGCCCATTGCTTTCACGCCAGGCAGGCCGCCGTTCGCGGCACGCACCGAACGCGCAATCGACCGCGCCGTTGCCAGGTCAGCCGACGCAAGGAAAATGTTGTAGGCGATCAGATACTCACGGGCTCCTACAGCGGTGGCACCGGCGGTAGGGTGCAGCGCGGCACCACCCACGTCCGGCAGACGTGTCGGATCATTGCGCACCGCCTCGCGCAGACGTTCGAACTGTCCCCGCCGCACCTCTTCAAGCCGCACGCGATCTGGACGGCACGCCGCGGCTTCGTAGAAGTAGACGGGAATCGCGAAGCGCTGCCACATCTCGCGTCCCGCACGATGCGCAAGCGCGGCACACTGCCCCAACGTGTAGCCGCGTACAGGGACAAACGGCACCACGTCCGTCGCACCAATGCGAGGATGCACGCCCTCTTGTCCTGTCAGATCAATCAGCGCTGCCGCACGGCCTGTCCCACGAACGGCTGCCTCCATCACCGCTTCTGGCGCACCCGCAAGGGTGACGACGCTGCGGTTGTGTGCCGCATCCATGGACCAGTCCAGCAGGCTGACACCGCCCACCTGCATGGACCGGACAATCTCACGAACAACGTTCTCGTTGCGGCCCTCGGAAAAGTTGGGGACGCACTCTACCACCGGTTCTGCCATTGCTACAAACTCGCGACTGCTGACTTGCTCCCCGCGTTACTTCCACCAGCTATACCCAACGGAAAACTGGACACTTGCGTTAACGCCGGGATTGCGGTCACCCAGGCTGGCGGACGAGATGTGCACCGCATGTGCTCCAAAGTCGAACGATTGCCCTGGTTTGACGAAGTAATGCAGGCCAATGCCACCCTGCGGCGTAAAGTTCCACACGCTTGCGTCAGAGTTCGGCCCATCATTGCCCAGGTTCACCGGTCCCTGACCATACGCCGGATACTTGTGGTTCGTCCACAACACACCGCCCGCTGCCTGCACAAACGGCATCACCTTACGTCGGCCGGTGAAGTTCCACCGCAAAATAATAGGAGTAACCGATGCGCCGTGGTATGTTCCACCCACGGTATATGGGCCTGCGCAGGAGATGACTGTAGGATTTGGCGTCGCCACACAACTGTACCGTTGAAAGGTAGGCGTGTTGGACTGCCAATAGGGGAACAGTTCGCCCGCATATTCAACGTTGCCGCGCAGCACGCCCTTGCCTAGCTGCGGCGTTAGCACCTTGCCCAGGTGCGCTCCGGCCATGAAAAACTGGAAGTCGTCCCGCATGTCGGTGATGCCCTTACCACCCTGAAAGAGAACGCCATACTCCCACGAGCGCGCATTCGCATGGGCCTGTACCGGGGTTTCTGTCGCAACTGCCTGCGCTACACTCTGTCCCAGACCGGCGGCCGCAAATGCAGCCGCCCCCATCGTCAAAAACCAATTCATTCCCATCCTTCACAAAGCAAAGCCGCCAAGATCCGGCGGCCCGCTTCCTGTGTACTCTGATGTTCTTGAAACGTTCGCTGCAGCATCCAGCCTGCTATCAGGCTGGAACCTGCGCCTCATCCATGTCGAAGTTGGAGTAGAGATTCTGCGTATCGTCAAGGTCTTCCAGGACTTCCAGCAGGCGCAGCATGGCATTCGCCTGCGATCCTTCCAGCTTCTGATACGTGCTCGGGATCATCGTGATCTCGGCGTGATCGGGCTTGAATCCAGCCTTGGTGACGGCTTCGCGCACAGGTTCAAATTCCTGCGGAGAGGTTAAAATCTCCCAGCTGTCGCCCTCTTCACTCAGGTCGTCTGCGCCGGCTTCCAACACCGTCTCCGTGAGCTTCTCCTCGTTGGTACCCGCCTTGGGTATGACGATGAGGCCTTTCTTGGCGAACATATAGCCGACCGAGCCCGACTCGCCCAGGTTGCCGCCATTCTTCGCAAAGGCATGCCGAATCTCACTGACCGCGCGGTTCCGGTTGTCCGTAAGCACCTCGATAATGATCGCGACGCCCCCCGGCCCGTAACCCTCGTACGTGATCTCCTCATAAGTCAGGCCTTCAATTTCACCCGTGCCGCGCTGAATAGCGCGCTTGATGTTGTCGGCCGGCATGTTCTCCGCCTTGGCGGCAAGGATGGCTGTGCGCAGCCGCGGATTACCATCCGGGTCGCCACCACCCTGCCTGGCCGCCACGGTGATCTCCTTGATCAGCCGGGTAAAGACCTTGCCTCGCTTGGCGTCTGCCGCGCCTTTTTTGTGCTTGATGGTTGCCCATTTACTATGTCCTGACATCGACCGAAGCTCCCGCGACCTTCCTGTACTACGCAGCGGCGTTGAACGCCCCGCGACCTCCGAAAGTATATCGCGGGCTCACCACCTTTTGCGAAGCACAGCTGCCCAGGCTATGATGGTGAATGCCCTAGAAGACTTCTGCCGCGAACAATTCCTCGTACGTCTCCCGCCGCCGGATAAGCCGTGGTCCGGTGCGTTCCACCAGCACCTCTGCCGGGCGCAGGCGCGTGTTGTAGTTCGAGCTCAGAGACAGGCCGTAGGCACCGGCGTCCAGAATGGCCAGCAGGTCGCCCTCGTTTGTCTGCGGCATGGAGCGCCCGTGGGCGAAGAAGTCTCCGCTTTCACACACAGGACCCACGACGTCAACCGTCTCTGTGGCTGAATCTTCAGTCTGTGTCACCGGCACGATCTCGTGGTGCGCCTGGTACAGCGTGGGCCGTATCAGGTCGTTCATCCCTGCGTCCACGATGACGAACTGCTTGTCCCCGTTCGCCTTCCGGTACAGCACGCGGGTAAGCAGCGCTCCCGCCTGACCCACGATGAACCGACCGGGCTCCAGCAGGAGGTGCAGGCCACTTAGACCTGAGGACGATAGCACATTCTGCATCGCCGATGCGTAGTGCTGCACCTGCTCCCCAGCGTCGAAAGGCGCCCCGGTGTACTCGATGCCGAGACCGCCGCCACCATCCACGTAGCGGATGTCGTGCCCGGCTACACGCAGGTCGCGGACCAGCAGCAAGAGCTTGCTCAACGACTCAGCAAACGGCTCCACCTGCCGGATCTGCGAGCCGATATGCGCACTCACACCTGCGACTTCAATCCACGGCATCGTTGCTGCCGCGGCATACACATCGCGTGCGCGTTCAATCCCAATGCCGAACTTATGCGCACTGAGGCCGGTAGAGATGTACGGGTGCGTCTCCGCCGACACATCCGGATTCACGCGAAGTGCGATGCGAGCCCGCTTCCCTGCTGCCTCAGCGCGCGAAGCAAGCAGGGCAAGCTCCGATTCACTTTCAATGTTGAACAACAGGATGTCCGCCGCGAGCGCCGCATCCATCTCCGCCGCCGTTTTGCCCACACCGGAGAAGACGACGCGCCGGGCAGTCTCAATCCCGGCAGCCGCGATGACCCGCGCCAACTCCCCGCCGGAGACGATGTCGAAGCCGCATCCCTGCTCCGCCAGCAGCTTGAGGATCGCCAGCGAGGAGTTCGCTTTTACGGCATAGCAGACGGTATGCGCCTGACCGGCAAAGGCGTTCTGGAAGAGTCCCGCCCGCTCTCTGATCTGATTGGCGGAGTAGACATACAAGGGAGTGCCGAACTGCTGTGCAAGCACGTCAAGTGCCACACCAGCGCATGCAAGACTGCCGTCTTTGTACCCAAATGGACGCGCAGAGCTCATGCAACCGGCGGCTCTCCTGGTGGTGGCGGGGGCGCGCTGCCATACGGCGGCTGCGTGTATGGAGGCTGCGCGGAATACGGCGGTTGCTGCGGATACGGCAGCCCGACAGGGTCTTCAGGAATCACAATCCAGCAGATGACGTACGCCAGCAGTCCCGTGCCACCAAAGACAACCAGCAACACCAGCACAAGGCGTACCAGCGTCAGATCCCAGCCATACGCACGTGCAAACGCCGCGCATACACCGCCAATTTTGCGGTCATACCGTGGACGAAGAAGCGGTCCTGCCATGTCGACTACCCCCTTGCCGCTGCGTGTTTCTCATTCTTGCACACGCGCGGCACTCGCCTCATCTATACGCACGGATAGAGCGCACGGTTCAAAAGTTTCCCGGTGTAACTACGTTCCGCTATACGCGGCTTTTAGATACTTGCGCGCGGCGTCTGCCTGCGTCTGGTCCCCGCCGGGCGCGGCGGCCAAACGGTACTGAGCCACCGCATCATCACGCCGGTGCAGCAGATCCAGCGTCATGCCCGCGTTCAGCTCCGCGCGTTTGCGCATCCAGTCGCTGCAGTTAGGCTGCTGTGCGGCGCTCAGATAGCTTTTCGCTGCACCGGCTATGTCGTTCTGCCCGCGCTGCGTCTCCGCCAGGCCGAAATAGGCAAGTTGCAGGCGTGGCTCAACGAAGTAGCCGGGCTTTTCAGCATCGCGCAGCACCGCCTGGTAGAGCGCGATGGCAGCGGGCCCTTGCCCCTGATCCTTCTTCAGATTGCCCTCTTCCAGGCGGAAGAGGAAGTCGCGCGGGTATTGCTTCGCAAGTCCCTGGGCAACGGCGTACGCCTCATCATAGCGATGATCGTGGCGCAGAAACAGCGACAGCGCAGTTTGCGACTCCACCTTGGTGACGGTACCCCTCGCCGCCGCTTCACGCAGCAGGGCCAGACCCTGCTCCTTGTTCCCGCCCACACCGGCGATGCCCACCAGCATGCGCACAAAACGCGGAAGGCTTGCCACCGCAAACTGCTGGATGCCCACGGCCATCTTGGCATCGGCATAGTTCGGATCGAGTTTCAACACCTGCTCACTGTCATTGCGTGAGGCCAGGCCCTGCCGTGCGGCACCTGCAAAGCTGTGGTCCACCAGCGTCATCCAGGCGGCGTGCATGCCCTTCGCATAGCCACGCGCGAAGTAGGCGTTCTTATCATTTGGGTCAACCTTCAATCGCGCGTCTGCCAGCCCGACAGCGTGATCGGTCAAGTCGTCGACCTGACGCCGCACGTCGTCGGACACGTTGGATTTATGTCCTGAACTCAGGAAGTGTTCATGCGCGTAATAGGTGGTATCCAGCAGGTCCTGCCGGTAGAGTTCCCGGAAAATCGTGTCCATCAGCACGTATCCCACGGCCATCGGGTCCTGCGGGTGCGCCTTCAGCACGGACGCGAAGCGGTTCATCGCCCCGTCATAGTCCAGGTTGTAGAACTGCTGAAAGCCCTCACGCACCTCGGCATCCAGATTCAGCGGATACGTGTTCTGGGCCAGCAGGTGGCCGCACGCCAGCACGCAGAAGAAAAGACAGACGGAACTCCGAAGAACAACGGCGCAGCGCGATAGCACACTCAAGTAGACGCTGTCGCACACGGCAAAGTATGCCTTTACCAATTGACGGCTGTCCTGTTCCGGCTTACGGTTATGGTCACGCGAGGGCCACAAAGCCATGACTCGCAGCACATTACTTCAATTGCTCATCCAGCAAGCGCGGGAACACGGCTTTGCATTCCGCAAATGGTACGTTGCCTGCACTGGCGTACCGTGGAGCGGGCCGGAACACGCCGTGGAGTGGCTCAGCCGCGGCGACCGGGCCAATCTGCTGCTCTTCTCGCAAGAGTTCGCGCGGCATTTCTGGCATGGTGGCGAGCGCATTACATACCTTGTACCGAAGCAGACATATAAGCGTGTTCTGCCCAATGGCACCGTGCGCGAGGTGCATCGCAAGGCGCACCTGCGACGTTCAAGCCGCAAAAACGTGTGGCTCTTTCATTTGCGCGAGATGGCCGCGCAGCACGAACCTCTGCGCTACATCCGCCGTTACCTCATCGTGGATGAGATTTTGAAGGACGTGGCCGCGGGCGCAGACTGAACCATGCAGCCGCCGCTTGTTACTGTGCACCGCCCAGTTTGAGGAGCGCTTTGCGTGCGGGCTTATCGTGGTCACCACCCGCGTCCAGCCGGAGATACTCACGGTAGTTCAGCACGGCTTCCTCCCGCTTGTTCAGCTTATTGGCTGCCTCCGCCAGGCCGAAGCGAGCGTCCGGTTCGTCGGGGGCGCGTGCTGCCGCGTCCTTGTACCGGAGGTAGGCTCCCTGCGCGTTCCCCGTTTGCAGATAATACCCGCCGACCTTCAAGTCGTCCTCCACGCGGGTCTGCTCCAGCTTGGCACGCGCTGCCGAAAGATCGCCGCGGCTCCCAAGATCCTTCAGGGCTGCTGCCTTGACCGGAGCGTTGGGATCGGCCGTGGTGGGCGTGACATCGTCATCGTCGTCGTGGGCCGTACGTGCAGGAGTGCCCCCGCGAGCCGGTGAGCTGTCGTCGTCATCGCCTGAACTGCTGCTGGATGAACCTGGAGGAAGATGCATCGGCTTTTCAGACGCGGCGGGCGGATCGGGCACCCCGGTCGTCGGCATCTCCGGCAACGTGGATTTGCCACTCGCGCCTTTCGAGTCTTCGGCCGGGAACGGGAACTGCTCTGCCGCCGGCTTAGGTTGGCCCTGATTGACGGTGGTGGAAGAACCAGCCTTACAGGTAGCGTCGTCCGGCTTGCACTTCGCGCCCGTGCTCTGCGCAAGCGTCGAATAGCCAAGCCCAGACAAAAGGACCATCCCGAGCACGACGTGATGCCAGCCTTCTCTTCCCATCCGCACATGAACTTAGACGCAACCACTCTTCCGAAGGTCTAAGGCAAGCTGTCCAGGATCCCAACACTGCACAAGCCGCCCACCAGACCCGCTATACTCACGCAACATGCTCCCGCGCCTGTTTCTTCGCGCCTCGCCGGTGCACGGCTGTGGCTGCTACACCTTGGATTCCATCCGTGCCGGTGCGCGCATCGCCGAGTATGACGGCCCGCGCATGCCAAAGGCGGAGGCGGATGAGCGATACCGCAATCGCGACGTGACGTATCTCTTTGGTGTCTCAGAACGCGACACGGTCATTGATGGCTTTGGCGCGGCCATGTTCATCAATCATTGCTGCTCCCCCAATTGCCAGACCGAAGAAGATGACGGACACATCTATGTCATCGCATTGCGCAACATCGCCGCCGGTGAAGAGCTGACCTACGAGTACCACCTGTATGACTCCGATGAAGACGATCAGCCCTGCTACTGCGGTGCGGAGAACTGCCGCGGCACCATGTTCAGCGAAAAGGAAATCCGGCGGCGCATCAGGCTGGGCCTGCCGTTGACCCTCCGCAAGCCGAGGCGCACCCGCGCGAAGCACACCTCCTGACACGATCCGCCAGTATGCCGCGCCTATCAAGACACGAGCGTACTCTCACGGGCAGGTCTGGAGAACGCTCCGTACCTGCCCGCTTTTTTCATGGCGTCCGCGTTGAGTGTGCGATAAGGTGTTGCTCAGCCGTTTTCGGCATCTCTCGTTATCTCTGTTCCTTTCCGATGCGAGGTCTGTATGGATCCACGAGTTCCGCTTCTTTTCATGATCGTGTTTGCCGGGTTTGTTATGGTGGCCGGCGGCATGTGGCTGCTGTACAAGCAGAAAATTGTGATCGATAAGGAGTCCAACCAGCCCATCGAGATCAGCCTGCCGGGTGACTTGAAGTTCAAGAGCAACTATCCTGCCCTGGCCCTGTTTGTGCTGGGATTCTTCCCGCTTGTGTATCCACTCAGCAAATTGGGGATCCTCACGGACTATCCGCATGTCGTGCGGGTCACATTGCATGGTGTGCCAAACAGTGGCGTATACCCCACGGTGGTCTATGCCTCCGTCAAGCCAACCTCTGTGGTGCAGGATGGAGATTCCTTTGACGTGGAGGTGCCGTTCATCGGGGGCGCGGAAAACCAGGAGTACAAAGTCCTGCTGGTGGCGAACAAACAACTGCTGGATACCCAAACAGTAACCCGCGAGGTAAAGGGCGGCAGCAAAGAGGTTACGGTCAAGTTCACGCCCACTGCCATTGCTCCTTCTGAGTTCAAAACCATCAACGCGCCCGACCCCGGAGGCTTCAAATGACACCGCCTCACAAAGCTGCCGCAACCATGCTGCTCAGCACGCTCTGCATGGCTGGCAGCACTGTCGCACAGGGCTTCAGCGCCTTCTCGGGCAAAGTCGTGGATAACTCGCAGCGCAGCGCGCCCAACCTGCAGGTTCGGCTGCGGCCGCCGCAGAACAGTCCGGTAGCCGGCCAGATCGCACTCACCGACGGCAACGGTGGCTTTAACTTCCCACGCGTGCAGGGCGGACGCTATCTCCTCGAAGTCTCGCAAGGACCCTACCTTCTGTTTCGGCAGACCATTACCGTACCTGCGGCAGCGATGACGATCACCATTCAGCGGCATTGAGCTGTCTCTAAGCGCCTGGTAGGTTCGAGCGCCGTGCTGCTGGCGTATGGCAGCAGAGAGAACAGAGACGCCATGTTTCACATCAAGATTGGACACGATGAAGATGGGGTAAACATCGCGACGGTTCCTGACGGTCGATGACTTCCTCGCGCTGCTCTGATCCACACGCAACGGATAGACTAGGCATGTGCCGTACCAGGTTCTAGCCCGCAAATACCGTCCGCAGCGCTTCGCCGATGTCGCTGGGCAGGACCATGTCACACGTACCCTGCAGAACGCACTGGAGCAGGGCCGTATTGCGCACGGCTATATCTTCAGCGGTCACCGGGGCATTGGAAAAACCACCATCGCCCGCATCCTCGCCTCGGCGCTGAACTGCCGCACCACCATCGGCTCACCGGAGCGGCCCACGCCGGAGCCATGCGGCATCTGCGACTCGTGCGTGGAGATACGTGCAGGCAACGCGGTCGATGTGATTGAAATTGACGCTGCCACCAACCGCGGCATCGACGAAATCCGCGAACTGCGCGACGCCGCCCGGTACCGTCCCGCGCGCGACCGCTACAAAATCTACATCCTTGACGAGGCGCACCAGATTACGGACGCCGCATTCAACGCACTCTTGAAAACGCTCGAGGAACCGCCGGACCACATCGTCTTCATGATGGCAACGACCGAGCCGGAGAACATCCCGCAGACCATCCGCTCGCGCTGCCAGCACTTCAGCTTCCACGCGGTCAAGCTGGACGACATCCTGACCGAGTTGCGCGGCATCGCTGCGCATGAAGGCGTGCAGGCCGATGAGTCGGCGCTGGCTCTGCTGGCCGAGGCCGGCGACGGCTCCATGCGCGACGCGCTGTCCATCATGGATCAGGCAATTGCATCCGCGCCCGTGATGGACGGCAAGGCGCAACTCTCGGCAGCGGAAATCCGGGAACTGATGGGCACCGTGCCCAACACGGTCTTCGAGGAGCTGCTGGAATCCGTGGCGCGGAACGACGCCGCGTCTGTGATGGCTCTTGCCGGACGGCTACTGGACGCGGGAAACTCGCCCGCGCAGATCGCGCGGCAGTTTGTTCGCTACCTGCGCAACTGCATCGTCGCCAAGATCACCGCCATCACGGAGGAACAGAACAGCACGGAACTACTGCAGATTTCGCCCGACGAGCGCCGCCGCGCCGTGCGCAGCGCCATGCTGTTCACGGAAGAGGAACTCACGCGTTTCCTCCAGGTGTTGCTGCGCACCTTCGATGACCTGGGCTTCCGTCAGGAACAGCGCCTGCACCTTGAGCTCGGACTCATCAAGCTGGTGCATCTGCAACGCCTCATCCCCATGGAAGAGTTCCTGAGCCAGCTGCCGAAGCCGGGCAATTCCTCGGGAACGCGCCCGGTGCCTCCACCGCGAGCACCCGCCACGGCTACTCCCATCGCGCGCGGCACAGCTGCTGCTTCCTCGCGGTTCTCACCCGTATCGCATGACGCGGCGTCCGCAAACGCTTCCGCAACGGCAGCACCGAATGCCCCTGCCGCTACAGAGGCAGACACGCTCGCTGCGTCGATTGAAACAGCCGCCACCGGTAAGGGCACTGCAGCACCAGGACAGGAACAAACCTCGTCTTCAGAACTGGAATCACCATCACCTGCGCCGCAGATGGAGAGCGCGCCTGTCACTTTTGGCTGGGCAGAAGCGCACCCTCAGGTGTCTGAGTCAGGGGCGGAACGTCCCGGCAGCATCCCTGATCCGGACGCACAGACAACCCTGCAGGGCGCGGACGCCGCCGGACAGCTACAAGCCGCTGCCGTTGAAGCACTCTTTCAGACAGGCAAACACAACTCCGCCGCCGAGCAGCTTGAGGTCTCCACCTGGGCGCTGCAGGACGGCGAGATGCGCATCGCCACGACGCTTTCGAAGCCGCTGCTGGCAACCATCTTCCGGCCCGATGTGGAAGCGATCATCAAGGCCGCTCTGCGCGCAAAAGGTCTGCCCGGTGCGCGGCTCGTCTTTGTACCCGGTACATTGGACGATACGCCCAAAACGCCGCGCAAACCGCGCACGGGATCCGCGCAGGCGCGCGCGTTGGAGCACCCGACCGTGCAAGCGGCGCAACGATTGTTCAATGCGGAGATTACCAATGTCTTCGACCTTCGCAAGGACTAACAAGATACAGGTCGACGGAGCTGACAACATGGACATGAGTAAATTGCAGGAGATGATGGGGCAGGCGCAGCACCTGCAGGCGCAGATGGAGACGAAGCTGGCGGCGACCACGGCGGAAGCCTCGTCGGGCGGCGGCCTGGTCATGGCGCGTGTAAATGGCCGCAAGGAGTTGTTGCGCCTCACCATCGATCCAACGGCGATGTCCGCCAGCGGCGGCGACATCGAAATGCTGGAAGACCTGATCACCGCTGCCGTGAATGAGGCCGGACGCAAGGTGGATGCGCAAATGCAGACCGCCAGCGCGGACATGCTGGGTGGCATGGATCTTGGGAAGCTGCTCGGCCAATGATCTCCTTCGCACGTGCCATGCCCGGGCTTGTCCTTTCCTGCCTGCCCGTCACAATGTCCGCGCACGCCCAGGATGCCGCGCCACTGCAGACGCAGGTACGGCAGATCATAGCCGCGCACCACGGAAAAGTGGCCCTGTTTGCACATCAACTGAACACCGGGGAGACGCTGGCCATCGATGCGGACACGCCCGTTCAAACCGCGAGCACCATCAAGCTGGCACTCCTGTGGACCATGCTGCGCCAGATCGCCTTAGGCAAAGCGTCGTGGAGCGAGAAGCTGGTGCTGCAGCCGGGTGAGGGCGTCGGCGGATCAGGCGTGCTGCACTTCCTCGATACGCCCGTAACCCTGACCTTGAAGGACGTCGCAACCATGATGGTCATCGTCAGCGACAATACCGCTACAAACCTTTTGATTGACCGCTTCACGACGAAGCAGGTCGACGCGGATATGACGGCGCTTGGGCTCGACCAGACGTGGCTCTATAAGAAGGTTTCGAGACCGGCAACAGGACCCATGCCCGCCGATCAGCCAAAATTCGGCCTGGGAAAGACGACGCCGCGCCAGATCGCATCCGTGATGGAACGCATTGGCCGCTGCGACCTCAATCTGCCTGGGCAGCCCCGGATCGATCAAAGCAAGCCGAACGCCGCCTGCGCGGTCGCCCTCACCATGCTGCGGAACCAGTTTTACCGCGACACCATCCCCCGCTATCTCGAGTCGCTGGATAACACCGAGGAAGGCAGCGGGATTGCCAGCAAGACCGGCTCACTGAACGCCACACGTTCCGACGTCGCTATTGTTGCCGGGAAGACCGGTCCAATCGTCACGGCGATCTATACCTACGACAATGCCGACCAGGGATGGAGCGTGGACAACGAGGGCGAGGTCACGATTGCGAAGATCGCAAAAGCGATCGTGCAGGCCTGGTCACCCTCGGGCATCAATGGCGCAAGCCTGCAGCCAGGTCTGGGTCTCACGCCGTTCGCGGGTGACAAATAGATGGAACGTTTTGCGCAGCCGATGGCGCGCCTCATCGAAGAGTTGCGTAAGCTGCCGGGTGTCGGTACTAAGAGCGCGCAACGGCTTGCCTTTCACATTCTGCGCTCGCCCGATACAGATGCCGAGGCTCTCTCGAATGCCATTCGCGCCCTGAAGGCGCAACTCCGGCTCTGCTCCGTCTGCAACAACGTGACGGATGTCGATCCCTGTATCTATTGCAGCAGCCCAACACGGACGCATGCAACGGTCTGCGTTGTCGAGGAGCCGACAAGCATCGCGTCCGTGGAAAAGACGCGCGGCTATACGGGCGTTTACCACGTGCTGCATGGTACGCTTTCACCCTTGAACGGAGTCGGACCGGCGCAGCTTCGCACGGCAAACCTCTTCAGCCGCCTCGGTGAGATCGAGGAGATCATCCTGGCTCTCTCACCCACCGTCGAGGGCGAAGCAACCGCCCACTGGCTGGCAGGCGAACTGCATAAGGCAGCCGCGGATCATCCACTCCGCATCACCCGCATCGCAACCGGCGTTCCCGCCGGCAGCGACATCGAGTACGCCGATGAAGTCACCATGAGCCGCGCCCTCGAAGGCCGGCGGGAGATGTAGCCGGTCGTACGCCGTTGGAGACAAACCAGCATTGAATGAAGGATGTGGGGTCTAGATTGCCGATAGTCAGGTACCCTACGCAGCTTCGGTGTCCTGCTCGTCGTGGAGTTCTCCGTCGTCCATGGCCGCAATGGCTTTGCCAACGGAGGTCTTGCTGTTCGCCAGGCGCTTCGACTCGGGGTCGGTCTGGCTTTGCACGGTGTTGGTCTCATCGGCATCAGCAGTCTGCAAACGGATGGAACCCGTCGCATCGTGCCCTGGATGGTGGCGCGTAGTGACGACCTTCTTGCGGGCCTTCACGGCTTGCAGCTCCACTTTGTCCAGCGCGTCCTTCAACGCAGTTTCAATGTCCTTGGCCGATGTCTCGGACGAGAAATCACCGATCGTATTGCGCACCGTCACCTCAGCCTCACAGCGATTTTTCTCGCAGCTCAGGACCACCTTGCCCATGCTCTTGGGTCCGAGTATCTTCTCAATGCGTGCCAAACCTTCTTCCGCCTGCTGGCGCAACGTATGCGTGACCTGTGTTCCTCTGCCGGTGATCTCCAAGTCCATCGTCTGGACCTCCTTCTAATGAACGGGTTGGATGCGTGACAGCCAGGTTACGAGGCCTGCTGTTTACTCCCGGCGGCGGCGCTGGTGCGTGCTCGGAATGTTCATGTCCTCGCGATACTTCGCAACGGTCCTGCGCGTCACCTGGATGCCTTGACGCTGGAGTTCTGCGGCAAGCACATCGTCCGTCAGCGGCTTGCGCGGGTTCTCCTCTTCAATCAGCTTGCGCACCTTCTTCTTCAGCAACATCAGCGGCAGGTCGCCGCCTTCCGGTCCGTTGACACCCTCGGAGAAGAAGAAGCGCAGCTCGAAGACGCCTTGCGGCGTATGCACGTATTTGTTCGCAACGGCGCGGCTCACCGTGGAGGGATGGACGCCGATCTCCTCCGCGACTTCCTTGATCATCATGGGACGCAAGGCATCGACGCCGCGCTCCAGGAAGTCTCCCTGGCGGCGCAGAATACACTCGCAGGTGCGCACGATGGTGTTTTTGCGCTGCTCGATATTGCGCAGCAACTGGATGGCGGACCGGTACCGCTCCTTCACGTACTCCTTGACCTCGCGTTCGGTTTCCTTCTGGCGCAGCATGCGGCGATACCCCGCGTTCAGGCGCAGCGCGGGCATGTCCTCCTCGTTCATCACGACCGTCCAGCCATCCTCACGCTTGGCAAAGGCTACATCCGGCTCGATCAGCCGCGTCTCCGAGTGGTTATAGCGAAGTCCCGGTCGCGGGTCGAGCGAGCGAATGATGTGGATAGCGGCATTGACGTCTGCGTTCGTCGCGGCCAGCAGGCGTGCCATCTCCCGCAGGTCGCGCCTTTGCAGCAGTGCGAGGTGGTCGCGCACAATGCCGCAGGCCAGCCGCGTATGCGCCTGGCGTTCCCGGAGTTCCTTCAGCACATGCTCGTCTGCGTCTCCGCGCGTGAACCGGCCTTCGGCAACGTCCATTTCCGCGATCGCGGACTGCAACTGCAGGAGCAGGCACTGCTGCAGGTCGCGCGCACCAACGCCGACCGGATCAAGTGTCTGCACAGCCGCGCGCGCTTCCGCGAAGTGCTCCCGCGTGATGCCTTCAGTGGCGTGCTGTGCTGCCAACTCCTCGTCCGTAACGAGCAGCAAGCCACTCTCTTCCAGATTGCCGACGATCACTTCAGCGGCCGCACGCACCTCCGGCTTCAGTGTCATGGATCCAAGCTGCCAGATCAGGTGATCGGTTAAAGTGCTCGGCTTGGACAGGAAGTGTTCAAACGAGGGCGCGTCAGGGTCTTCAAAGCTCGGACCCGCAACCCGGAAGCCCGGATCGAGGTACTCCTGAAAGTACGTGCCGAAATCGATCTCCTCAAACGGATCCTTGTCGGTCCGCTCAGCCTCCGCGGCTTTCTGTTCAGCGGTCAGTTCCCGGTCGGCCTCGCGGCCGTCAAGTTCCTCCAGGCTGGCGGAGTTCTCCTCAATCTCCTCCAACACCGGGTTCTCTACGACCTCCGCATTGATCATCTCCTTCAACTCGAGCTTGTTGAGCGCAAGTACGCTCACCATCTGCACCAGGCCCGGTGTCAGCACCTGGCGTTGCGAGACGCGTAAATTCAGCTTGGGTTGCAACAGCAACGCGAAAACATCCTCTCCAGCACGTCAGACGCAAGCGCGCACCTTACGGTGCGGCAATGCAGGTCTGAACTTTCGCAGTCTACTCCGCTGAGGTGCGGCATGGCCCCGGCACTTTCTTCCACAAAGCACGGAAACGTTTCAATCGCGGATTCAGTGCTACAGCTTGAAGCTCTCACCCAGGTAGATGCGCTTCACCTCGGGGTCACGTCCCAGCTCGCCCGGGGTTCCGTGGCGAAAGATGCGACCCTCGGCAATGATGTAGGCGCGGTCGGTCACGCTGAGGGTCTCGCGCACGTTGTGGTCGGTGATCAGAACACCAATCCCACTCCGCTTCAGGCCGAAGATGATCTCCTGAAGGTCGAGCACGGCGATCGGGTCAATGCCGCTGAATGGCTCGTCAAGCAGGATAAATGAGGGCTGAATGCACAGGCAGCGTGCGATTTCAACACGGCGCCGTTCCCCTCCTGAGAGAGCATAGCCGCGCGTTGTACGCACATGACCAAGATTAAGCTGCTCGATAAGTGAAGCGGTCCGGACACGCCGCGTCTCCCAGTTCAGCGGCTGTGTCTCCAGGATGGCAAGAATGTTTTCCTCTACCGTAAGCTTGCGGAACACGGATGGTTCCTGCGGCAGGTAGCTGATTCCATAATTGCGCGCGCGCAGATACATAGGGACGCGAGTGATATCCTCGCCTCCTGTCATCACCTGCCCTGCGTCCGGCCGGACCAGGCCGACGATCATGTAAAAGCTGGTTGTCTTACCCGCTCCATTCGGTCCCAGTAAACCGACCACCTCGCCCTGCGCGATGGACAGGTTGACTCCGCGCACGACCTCCCGGCCATCGTAGCTCTTGGCCAGGGAACGGGCCGTGAGCGTCTTACGCCCGGGCGTGTCGACGGGCATCGGGCCTTCAAAGACAGGCGGGTCCGCAGGTGGCTGTTCCGCAACCGGCGCCTCGAGTGTGGACGGAAGTTGCATCAGCGGGCGCGCGGAGACCGTGCCGCATTGGTCTCAGTCTGTACTGGCCTTCCGTGCTCTCCAGCCACCTCCACTGACTCGTCGCCGCCGTGGAAGAGAAGGGACGCTCCCGTGACAACGCCACGCAAGCTGTCGGTGACGCGCGGCGGCGCGGCGGGCGTGCCGGTCAGAAGATAGGTGTCGTCCGCGACGGTGTAGAGCAGGCGTTCGCCTGTGCCGGTTCGCCCGGGCTGCCGAAGCGTGACGTGATCGCTTGCCGTGATGGTCTCGAGACTGCCCTGATTGAAAGCGCTCACCGCGTTGTTCCTGTCTTGCCTCGCCTTATTCGACTTTGTGTCTGCCGTCAAAGTTGCGCGCAACGTGCTGGATGTCACCTCCGTCGTTCCGTTTACGAGCTGGACCGCGCCGTTCATGGTGATGCGACCCGGCACCGTTGCCGTGGCGGAGGTCATCTCCGCGCTGTTGCCCGTGATCTCCGTGGGCGCCGCCGCCCGCGCTTTGATGGTGCCCTTTGTTCCGCTGTTCGACGGTGCGGACGCGCTGCTCGACGGTGCGGACGCGCTGCTCGACGGTGCGGACGCCAGCGTCAGGTGAACAGGATGCGCCGGAGCGCCTGCCGCCGCGTGGGCCGTCAGTGTGCCGGCCGCCCGATCCAGATCGATCTGCGAAGCCTGCAACTGCCCGGTGCTGGACCACATCCGTGCAGGATGCCGCGTGCCATGAAAATGCGCTACGCCGCCGCTGCCCGCCATCTCTGCGGCATCAGCAAGCACGTGGATAGGCTCCGGCTTGCCTTCGCTTCCGGCCTCCTGCACAAAGACGCCGCGTACGTTGCCCTGTGCGTCCGAGTCGCCGCTGCCCTGCACCAGCGTGATACGGTCCGCGGCCAGTTGCAGGCCGGGAGCGGTCACCACCGGCGCACCCGTCAGCAGCAGCTTCTGTGTGGCGGAATCAAAGGCCGCCCGGTCGGCTGTTGCACGGCTGTCCTGTGCTGCCTTTCCTGCCGTCGCGGCAGTGTGCTGCATCACGCGCACGTGCCCTGTTTGCACCGCCAGTTGTAACGAGCCGGTCTGTTGGCCGCCGGCCACGCTGCTGCCCGGCGGCTCAAGGACAGCGTGCAACATATCGCCCGTGCTCACACGCTGGTTGCCCTCCGTGTCGCTCTCCTCCACGCGTGTGCTTCCCGCGCCGTCCACAATGGACACGTAACGCTTACCTCCGGCGATGTCCGTCTCTGCGGTAAGCGTATCCGCATGCACGACCGTGGTGCGCGTCGGTGGCGCCGCTGCGGGAGCGTTCTTCGGCCGTTGAACACCCACCTGCCGCACGGCTGTCACGGAGCGGAAGGATGCATCACCGGTGGCAACCGCGCCGCGCAGCACCGTCCGTGCGCCCTCCTGCATCAGTTGCGCGTCCACCAGATTTGCCGCGATCTGGTCAGCCACGCCGGTCGTGGCACGCGCCTGCTGCAATCGCGCGCCATCTTCCAACCGTAGCTGGACCGGCCTTCCTGCCGCGTCGAAGTGAAGCACCGCGTCATGCGCGTTCCCGCTACCATTCTCCGCAGCCAGTTGGACCCCGCCGTGCATCTCCGCTAACGCCACCTTGCCGGCGGCATTCAGGCGCGCTCGCAGGTGAGGCGCGTCGGCATGCGCTCCGCCAGCGTTCCGTACGGACGCATGGCCATCGGCATCCACCGTCTCGATGCTGCCATCTTTGCGAAATTCGAGCAGGACCGTGTCGCCGGATGCCTGCTCGGCTTCCGCGGCTACGTGAGCAGCATGCAGGGTGGCGATCTGGGAAGTCCGGTCTATCTCCGCTGCCTGTGCGTCCACGTGGACCGTGCGGCCATTCTGCACACCGTCCAGCCGGACATCCCTGCGCAGGCGGAGGATGCCCGTGTCGCTCTCGTAATCCGCCCCGACCGCATCGCCGTGAAGGTCACCATACAGAAGATGGATCGGCTGGTCGGTTGCGGCAACACCCAGCTTTTGAAGAAAAACCAGACCGCTGGTCGTGACTTGAGCACGCTTTGCGTCGGGTTTGGCCTGTACGCCCGCCTGCGTGGGCAGCGCAAGGTCAAGGTGCGTCTCGCCCATGGCTTTCACCACGCTGTTCGGCTGGTCATATTCAAACTCCGCGCCGCGGATAGTATCCGTCCGGTTGGAGCCGGGCGGACCATAGAGCGTGATCGAGACGTCATGCAGTGTTGCCTTTCCATTTTCACGCTGGATGGCCTTTGCCGCATGGATAGTAAAGACCGTTCGGCCCTTGATGGTCTGGGAGTACGTGTAGCCGTTCGTTTCAGACCGGATGTCAATGCCAAGCCGGTGCGGCAGATCGGTCATCAACTGTCGCGCGCGGTATCGTGCGTAGCCCAGCACACCCGCCAGCAGGGCGACCAGGACCAACAAACCGGCCAGCAACCACCTGCGCAAACGGATGACGGAGTACTCACTTGCTTTCCCCTGTTTGCGCGCCACCATGCCTCCGTTATCTTCTCACCCGCCCGTCATCGGACGGCCTGTCACATCCGGCGAACGCATCCCGCATCCAATAAGGATGGCCGATCAGCTCTATCTCAGCCTCTGGTTTCCTAACTTCAGACTCATCGCCCTCCCGGACAAGCTGACCCGTGTTCTGGAACAGTTTGCCAGGGTCAGCGGTAACAAGCGGGTCAGCGTCGCCTCCGCCATCCCTTTGGACTGGACGGAATCGCCCGTGTTCCAGCGCATTTTTGTGAACGATGACCGGTCTGAAGCGTCCGATGATTCGCTTGCAAAGAATGCCGTGGCCGAAGCCACCGAGCAGCTCCATGACGACATGGCCTATGAATTTGAAGTCGCCTGGCAGCTATGGCAGCCGGAAGCCGCGGGCGAAGGCTTCGAAGCCACGTGGCGGCTGGAACCCGCGACCGTCAAGATCGCCGGTTTCGGACCCGAGTTCGACGGGGGCAGCTACGAACAGAACGGCCACCTCCGCATCGACTTCGGCCTTGACACCCCGTGGGTGCAGGACGAGAACGATCTTGACGAGGATGGCAGCAAGCGGCTTCAGCAGAATGTAGAGAAGCTCCTTGCCTTCACGCTCTCCGTGGAAAAGCACTGCGGCATCTCGTCACGGCTTCTGTGGACAGAGAGCGGCGAACCGCTTGCGGAAAAGCTGATTGCGCGGTTGCAGCGCGTACAGTAGAACTCTCTTGCGGCTGCTGCCCCAGCGCCTGAGCGCTGCCGATGCGAGCCCGTCACTCCGCCCAGCCGTTCTCGTGCAGCCAGTGGTAGAGCAGGTCCGGCCATCCGCTAAGCTCCGGGTTCGCCTGCGCCAGGCCCACGCCATGCGCGCCATGCCGGAAGACATGCAACTCCGCCGGAACCTTGTTCTTCACCAGCGCCTGGAAGAACACAATGGAGTTGGCCACGGGTACCACCGGGTCGTCCGCCGTGTGGAACAGAAAGGTGGGCGGCGTCTGCGCGTTGACCTGCGTCTCATTCGACAGGTTCTGTACCAGAGACGGGTCCGGCGAATCGCCCAACAGGTACTTGAACGATCCGGCGTGCGTGATGACCGGTTCCATCGAAACCACGGCATACGCAAGGATCAGGAAGTCGGGCTTGGACGATGGCCGGTCCAACGTATCGCTGGCCGCCGGATTGCCGCTGTCATAGTGCGTGCCCGCTGTTGCCGTAAGGTGCCCACCCGCCGAAAAACCCCACATGCCCACGCGGTCCTGCTGCACGTCCCACTCCGCCGCATGCGCCCGTGCGTAGCGAATGGCACGCTGCGCATCATGCAACTCGACGGGGTGGTGATACGTGGGACCGAGCCGGTAGCGCAGGACCACAGCCGCGATCCCGTGTGCGTTCAACCATTGCGCCACCTGAGATCCCTCATGATCCAGCGCAAGATGCTGGTATCCGCCGCCCGGCGCCACCACCACGACGGTGTGCGTCGGATTCGCAGGCGGCAGATAGACGCTCACCGCCGGTGTATCCGCCTCGGCTGTGCCCTGCGCGCCGGGAGCGCCGTGCGGCCATAGCGGTATCCACCCGTGCAGGTCCTGGTTGTTATCCATCGAGAGCGGCGGCTTGGATGGCACAGGCATTCCCGCAGGTGCGGCAGGAGGCGTCACCTGCGCGGAAAGCGAAAGGCCGGCAAGAACCACGGTTGCAAGAAGATGTCGGATCACACGAACAGCCTACACGCCACAACGCGCGTACGGAAGGTTTGCCGTCACCGGTCATACTTGTCTGGTTCAGAGTGCATCGGCGAGGAGCAGCGGTGAAGGCAGTCATTTTGGCAGGTGGTCTGGGAACGCGCCTGAGTGAAGAAACTGTACTGCGGCCGAAACCAATGGTGGAGATCGGCGGCCGTCCCATTCTGTGGCACATCATGAAGATGTACTCGGCCCATGGCGTCAACGAGTTCATCATCTGCTGCGGCTACAAAGGCTATCTGATCAAGGAATACTTCGCCAACTACTTCCTCCACATGTCGGATGTAACGTTCGACCTACAGGCCAATGCCATGTCCGTGCATCAATCGGTCGCGGAGCCGTGGAAAGTAACACTGGTGGATACCGGCGAAGGTACAGGAACGGGTGGCCGCTTGAAACGCGTCGCCGCGTATGTGCGGGATCAGGATGCCTTTTGCATGACCTACGGAGACGGCGTGGCCGACGTGGATATCGCCGCCCTTGTTCGCTTCCACGCCTCGCACGGCAAAGTTGTCACCGTAACCGCCGTACAGCCGCCCTCCCGCTTCGGTGCGCTCGCCCTGCACGATGGTGCGGTCACGGCCTTTCAGGAGAAACCCGACGGCGCGGGCGGATGGATCAACGGCGGCTTCTTCGTGTTATCGCCAAAGGTGCTGGAGGCGGTGAGCGACGACAGCAGCATGTTTGAGCGCGACGTCATGGAAAGCCTCGTCCGGCGAGACGCCGTGCAGGCATACCAGCACGGTAGCTTCTGGCAGGCCATGGATACGCTGCGCGACAGAAATCATCTGGAAGATCTTTGGAAAAGCGGGAACGCGCCATGGAAGGTCTGGTGAACGGGCCGAACCGGGCGTTCTGGAAGGGCCGCCGCGTCTTCGTGACCGGCCACACCGGCTTCAAGGGCGGTTGGCTTTCGCTGTGGTTGTCCCACCTGGGAGCGCACGTGCGCGGCTACGCGCACAATCCGGCTACCCAACCAAATCTCTTCACCACCGCCCGGGTTGCGGAACACCTGGAAGATATCCGGGGAGACCTTAACGATTACCCTGCTCTTCTCCATGCGCTCCGGGACTTTTTGCGCGCGCGGAAACTGCTCGTGTCCGCATGCCAGAGAGCGTACGTCCCTGGCAGCACGTGCTCGAGCCTTTATGGGGTTATCTCCGACTGGCAGAAGAGCTGTGCGGTGGGGACGTCACCTGCGCAACCGCATACAACTTCGGGCCGGACGCAGCTGATGCATGGCCCGTGCGACGTGTAGCGGCCCGGTTGGCCGAGCTTTGGGGCAAAGGTGCGCAGTGGGAGCCGGTGGCGCAGGCCGGAGTGCATGAGGCGGCAATGCTCCGCCTGAACGCGGAGAAAGCCGGGACGGAACTGCATTGGCATCCCATGCTGCGCCTTGCAGACGCGCTCGAGTGGGTGGTGCGGTGGCATCGCGCATACCTCGCGGGCGAAGACATGCAGGCCGTCACGCTGGCGCAGTGCATGGAGTACGAAGCGTTGCTGCGCACCGGTAGCTGATATCCTCTGTCCTGTGACGCAACTTGATGTGACGTACCACTTCGCCGCGCCCTTGCGTGAGCATTCGGTTCTCGCCCTCGCCAATGTCCGCGAGGTCTACGGCATCCGCCGTGTCGATCTGGACGAACGTAAGGGAACCATCCACATTGAATTTGACGCCACGCGCCTTTCCGAACCGGTGGTGCGTCAGCTGTTGCGCCGCGCCGGCCTGATGCTGGTGGATGCGCCCGCCGCACCGGCCTCTGAGGTTGACGTGGCGGCACAAGAGGCGGCTTCCTGACCTGCTGACGCGGTTGCGCCATCAATCACCACTTGTTATTCTTGTCCAGACGCATTCGATGATGAGTTAAGCAGAGCGAATGTACGTCGTCCAGCAGCATACAGCTCCTCGCTGCCTCCTCGTTCAATGGTAGGACAGTCGGCTCTGAACCGATCAATCGGGGTTCGAATCCCTGGGAGGCAACCAACTCAGGCGTCTTGCGGTGTTCACGCGGACGCTTACTCCTCCCGAAGCACTTCCAGCGGCTTTTGCCCTAGCACACGGAAACTCGCCAGCCACCCGGTTGCCACCGTTAGACCCGCGACCAGAACCAGCGCGAACAGGTTGATTCCCCTCAGGAAGTGGTAGTCCAGGTCCAGCTTGCCAAGCACCACGCGCGTGGTCAGGTTCGCAAAGAGCAGCCCCACAAGCCCTGCGACAAATCCCAGCGTGGCGAATTCAATCGAGAAGATCGTAGCAATGCGTGCCCGCGCCGCTCCCAGTGTCTTCAGCACCACCACCTCCCGAATCCGGCGGTAGCGCGTCCCCGCAATCGCGCTGGCCAGGATGACAAGCCCCGCGAAGATCGAAAATCCCGCCAGAAATTGCACCACCAGCGATACCTGCAGCAGCACGCCGCGCAGCGTCTCCATGGCCTGCGCCACATTGATCACCGTCACCGTCGGATACTTCGCGTAGAGCGCTCGTTGCAGCTCGCCCACATGTGCCGGATCGGCGTGCGCGCCGCCGTACCAGACAGTCGGCAGGTCTGCCAGCGCGGACTTCGGCAGCAGAAACTCCGCCCGTGAATACGCGTGCTGGCCGTCGGACCGGATGATCGCGGCGACCTCCGCATCGATGGGATGGTCCGGATCACCCGCAGCCGCAAACACGATATGTGAACCCACATCGGCATGCAGCCGCTCCGACATGCGCTCCCCGATGGCCACCTGCGGCTGCGTCTCACCTGCGCTCCAAAATGTGCCGCGCGCCACCTTCGTGCCCGGCGGCAACGTCTCCGTCCAGGTCAGCGAAATCGACTGCAGCATGCGCGCCGGAAAGTTCTGCAGCTTCAGGTTTGCCGCGGCCGTGCCATTCACGCTGAGGATGCGCGACGAAACCACCGGCAGCATCTCCGCCTCGCCGCGTATCTCCGGACGGCTCTTCAGCAGCGCGCGCACGCCATCGATCTCGGACGGACCAATATCGATCAGGAAGATATTCGGCAGCGTCGGCTGGGTAGACAGCTTGAGTTCATTGATGAGCGCATGGCTGATGAAGAACACGCTCGCAATCTGCATCACGCCCAGGCCCAACGCAGCCAGCAGCGCCGACGACGGATTGCCCGGGCGATACAGGTTCGCCAGCCCGTGACGCACGACCGGCGGCAGCGACGCACGCGTCCGGTTCAGGAAGAGCCGCAGTCCCGCCAGCACACCCCACGACGTCAGCAGCAGAACCAGCAACACTGCCGCCAGGCCACCGGTGAAGACGCGCCCAATCTCCTTTGAATCGGACAGCGTAGTCGCGATCAGCGTGATGCCACCCGCGATCAGCAGGGCCGCAACAATCTGCGCCGTTCGTGCCGCCAACCGTTGTCGCAGCACGGGTGACAGAAACAGCGTCAAGAGGCAGAGCAGAAGGCCGGTGGCCAACAATCCCTTTCCTTCTCCCGCCCAGTACTGCGCGCGGCCCGGAAAGGTGAAGAGCCGCACCAGCCAACGTCCCGGGAACGATCCCAGCAGCGCCAGCCACAGGACGCGATGCTCGTACACAGCGTCACTGAAATCCTGCCAGAAGGACCGGCCCGTAGCACCCTCTTCCACATTTCTCCGCAGTATCAGGATGGGCCGGATACCGCGAATGTCCAGCAGCGGCGGCATGGTAAACAGCACCGTCGTCAGCAGGCCGGTAAGCAGTCCTGCAAGAATCGCCGAAGCTGCGATATGCAACTCCGGTGTGATGCCAAGCAGCTTGGCCAGCAGCAACGGCAGAATCAATTGCACACCCACGCCCAGTGCAACGCCCAGCACACCACCCAGCAAGCCCAGCAGCAACGTCTGCAACAGATAAATCCGCACGATGTGCGACGACCGCGCGCCCAGCGACTTCATGATCGCGATAGAGTCCATGCGCTGCAACAGGTGCGTCCGCATCGCCATCGCGACACCCACCGCGCCCAGCACCAGCGCCACCAGCGACACCAGCGAAAGCACGCCCGTGGCACGATCCAGCGCCATCGTGATGGCTGGATTCGTCTCGCGGTAATCCGTGACCTGCGCCTCTGGCAGAATCGCTTCAAGCTCCGCCTTCAAAGCGGCAACGGCGCGATCATCCCTGCTTGGCAGCTTGAACAGGTAGCGCTGGCCCGCGCGCGATCCGGGCGCAAGCAGATGCGTTGCTGCCAGTTGCTCCTGCGTCAGCAGAATGCGCGGACCCGCCGCAAACGATCCGGAGAGCCTGTCCGGTTCGCTCACATCCACTGCGGCAACACGGAACGTTGCATCGCCCAACTGAATCCGGTCGCCCGTCTTCAGCTTCAAGCGGATCAGCAGGTCATCGCCGACGGCAACATTCTCACCGCCAACGGCCTGTCGCAGCGGCAGACCCGGCTGCAACTCCACAGCGCCGTAAAACGGATAGTGCGCAGTATCGATCGCCTTAAGCGCCACAAGCAGCGGGTCCAGCGAGTTATACGCCGTCGCCATCCCGGCCATCTCCGTCACAGAGGTCTGGCGCACGCCTCGCGCGGTCAATGCCTGCAGCTGTTCGACTTGCCGCCCATCCGGCTGCTGAAACATCCGCGCGGCCAGGTCCGCCGCCAGGATCGATCGCGCCCGCACCAGCAGCGTCTGCCGGAACGCGGACGAAAAACCGCGCACCCCCGTCAGCGCCGCAACGCCGATCGCAACCGACAAAATAACAAAAAGAAACTTGCCCGGCGACGAACGCAACTCCCGCGCAGCGATGCGCCCGGCAGTCGACCAGGAAAGCGCCGCCACCCGCTACGCCCCCACCGGCTGCCGTACCTGGTCGGACACCAGCGCGCCATCGCGCACCGTAAGAACACGCCCGGCATGTTCCGCTACGCCGGGATCATGCGTCACCAGCACCAGCGTCGTGCCCTCGTTGCGGTTCAACTCCAGCAGAAGCCGCATCACCTGCTCGCCATTCTGCGTATCCAGGTTGCCCGTCGGCTCGTCCGCAAGGACAATGGGCGGCCGCAGGATGAACGCGCGTGCCAGCGCCACCCTCTGCTGCTCGCCGCCGGAGAGTTGCACCGGATAATGACTCGCCCGCTCTGTCAGGCCGACCGCAGCCAGCAGGTCTTTTGCGCGTTGCACTCCGGCACGCTGCTCCTGCGCAGGCGCGTTCAATTCGTGCGGCAACAGCACATTCTCCAGCGCGGTCAGCGTTGGAATCAGCTGATAACTCTGAAAGACGAAGCCGATCAGTTTGCCGCGCACCTCCGCCAGCCGGTCCTCCGGCAGGTAGCTGATGGCAGTTCCGTTCAGGACGACATCGCCGGAGGTGGGCGTATCCAAACCTGCCAGAAGGCCAAGCAGGGTACTCTTGCCAGACCCCGATGCCCCCACGATCGCGACAAACTCGCCAGCGCGTACATCAAATGAAATGCCACGCAGGATCTCTACGGTGCGTGGCCCGTTCCGGATCGACTTCGTCAAACCCGTAACGCGAAGACTCAGATTGTTTGCTTCGGCGGAGATAGGACCGCTCAAATGTCTACGCTCACTGATGAACTTTCCTGCTTGGATGACTTTTCTTTCAGGTTGGACGCACCATGAAGCAAAACCAAACCGCTCCACCAGCAACTGGGCTTCACAGGGTGCACGTCCGGTCCCTTGCTGTTGGCATCCTCGCGCTTTGCGCGGCACACGTCGCCACCGGAACACTCCGTGGCCAGAGATCCATGACACAATCCTCCACACCTCTCAACGCATCCTTGCACGGCGCAACCGATGCCGCGCACGACACACGCCCCATCATCGCGTGTTTCGGCGACAGCCTCACCGCCGGCTACGGCGTGGATGCGGACAGCAGCTATCCCGCCGACCTGCAACGCGATCTCGATGGGCAGGGCTACAGCTACCGCGTCGTCAATCTTGGCATCAGCGGCGAAACGACCAAGGATGGCCTGGCCCGCATCGACCGCGTACTCGCGCTGAAACCCGCCATCGTGGTGGTGGAGTTTGGCGGCAATGACGGCCTGCGCGGCGTTCCCATCGCAAGCTCACGCGCCAACCTGGAAGCCATGCTGCAGAGGCTGACGCACAGCGGGACGCACACCGTCATCGCCGGCATCACGCTGCCGCCGCAGTACAGCTCCCCGTACATCAGGGAGTTCAACCAGACCTACGTGCTTCTGGCCAGGCAGTACAAGCTGCCGCTGCTGCCCTTCGTCCTGCAGGATGTCTATGGCGTGCCCGGCAGCATCCAGCCGGACGGCATTCACCCCACTGCGCAGGGCTGCGTGCAGGTCGCAAAAAACGTGCTGAGCCTGATCAAGCCTTTGCTGAAGAAACAGGGTGCGTAGCCACGCACCCTGCTTCTTCCTGCCTGTTCTTGATCGCTCCTAGTTCACCGTCAGGGTGAACGTTGTATTCGCCGTCACGGTCGAGGTTGCGGTATCCGTGCCGGTCAGCGTGATCGTGTAGGTGCCGGCGGGCGCGTTGGTGGACGTTGTGGGGCTTGTCGGGCTCGTCGGGCTGAACGGATTGGTCGTGGATGTCCCGCCGCCGCAACCGCTGACCAGTCCAAGCAACAGCAGACCTGCCGCGCTGAGCAGCGTGCCCCGCAACCGCTGGGTCCGCAGGCTGTACAGGCCAAGCGCACCCGCAATCATCCAGGCAAACTCCACCGTGTGGGACGGTTCACCTCCCGGCTTCGCGGGCGTGGAAACACTCGCCTTCGCCGGAGTGACGCGCACCAGCGGCGACAGGCTCGTGCAGGCAGACGCGCTGGTGTAGATGGTCATCGTCGCCGTCGTCGTTCCCTGCACCACCGTGTTGGGCAGGCTGAAGCACGCGTTCGTCAGGCTGGACGGGCCCGTCGCCGTCCACTTCACAGTCCCCTGATACATGTTCACCGGCGTAATCGTCACCGTCGACGTGAACGACGTGCCCGAGAGCAAGGACACGTTCGTCGCGGCAAGCGTGAAGGTAGGAACAACCGGAATCGTCAACGTGATGGGAGCTGCCGACGACGCCGCAAACGTCGTGTCGCCGGAGTAGCTGATGTTGATGATGTGCGCGCCCGAGACCGTCGAGGCAAAGTTATAGGTCGCGCTTCCATTCGTGAGGCTCAGCGTCGTCGACGTCGTGGCTAATTTGTCCGTGATGGTGACCACACCCGTTGGTACCGCAGTGGAGCCGCTCGATCCGGAAACCACCTTGATCGCGATGGCGTCCATCGCACCGGACGCCGGAGCGACGCTCGCAGCCGTTGCCGTCGTCGTCGACGCCACGTTTCCTGTCGGGATCGTCAGCGTGATCGAATTGGTCGAAGACGTGTAATTTGTGTCGCCGGAGTAAATCGCGGCAACGGTATGCGTCCCGGAGATGCTTGAAGTAAAAGCATACGTCGCAGCGCCGCTTGCCAGCGTCAGCGTCGCGGATGAGGTGCCATCTACGGAGATGGCCACCGTGCCCGTCGGAATCGCCGCAGAGCTGCTCGAACCCGCACCGACGTGAATGGTGATTAAATCCGCCGCACCGGAGGCCGGAGTCAAAGTGCCAGCGGTCAGCGTTGTCGTTGACGAGGACGGTGTCACAATCGTCACGCTCGGCCAGGCAGTCAGCAGGTTGTACAGGTCCACCGAACCGAGGCCGGTTGCAAGATCGTAGCCTGTCGTTGCTGAGTAGCTGCTGCTGGCCGATGATGCGCAGTAGGTATAGCCAGCCACGCAGGCATTCGTACCAGAGGTGATGTCGTGAAAGGCACTGGCATACGTGGTGCTGTTGGCGGCAAGCGCATACAGCTTCTGATTCACCACGCCCTGGCCGGAAGCACTTGTTGACTGGTTGATGAGCGCCACCATGCCCGCAAAGATGGGAGCAGCAAAGCTGGTGCCACCCGCCACCGTGAGATAGGTATTGTTTGCGTCGCGAAATCCGTTCGCGCAACTGCCATTGATGCCGGTGTCCGTGTCACTGGAGCAGTAAAGGTATCCGGCATTGTTGGGGGATGCAGTCACAGAGACATCCGGCACCAGGCGGAAGTTGCCCGACGGTATGCCGGGAACACCGGTTTGCCACGTTGGGCGGGACGTAAAGATGCTGATACCGCCGCCACCCGACGACAACCCGGCAGTCGTCGAATCGTTCCAGGCCTGCTCCGGAATGTACGACAGCGCAGACGCAATCACATCCGAACCACTGGCCGCCTTCCAATACGTCGTGTTGCTGGATGCCACGTTCGCGGCCGGGAACTCCGTTCCGCCAAGGCCCGTCACATATTGGCTGCTGGCTGGATAGTCTGCGTAAAGGCCGGAGACACCGTACTCCGCGCAATCACTTGAGCCGTCATCACCCGCCGCCGCAACGACACTCTGACCCTGGGTCGCCGCTTGCTGGAATACAGCATTCTCGCTGGCATACTCCGTCGCGCCCAACTCCTGCTCGCACTCGCCGTAGCTGATGCTGACGATCTTGGCAACATTATTCTGGATCGCATACGTCTCCGCGTCCAGCACACTGGCGTTCTGATTGCTGCCTGCGTATACAAACGTCACGGCTGCTCCCGGCGCAACTGCACCGGAATACTCCACATCCAGATCGGATTCGCTTTCATCGTCCGTGTATATGGTCGACGTGCCGGTGTTCGGCACCAGGAGCAGGGTCGGATCCTTTACCGTCATTCCAGCCGCGCTTTGGAAGTGCTCGACGTCTGAAACCACAATGGCCGACTGCCCCACAACAGCAATCGTCTGTCCCGTGCCGGTGTACCCGGCGTTGTACACCGCGTTCACATCGTAGATAGTCCGGACGTCGCCAGGAGTGAGATAGTGGCTGCCCGACTGCGAAGAGGTAAAGTTAGCAGTCGGCGCAATCGCACCCTGCTTGATCCGCAAATGCGGACGCGGACGGATGCTGGTCAGGTTTGTCACAGACGTGGTTACGGCGGAAAGCGCAACCGGCAAACTGATCTCGCTTGAAGGCGCGAACCGTGCCTCCCCACGAATCAGATAGTTGTGTATTTCCGTTCCAAAGGCCGCCTCAGCCTGCGCCACCGTGCCTGAGAAGGTAATCCGGTCGCGGCTCCGCGAGACGCCATTCACCGTAAAACCCTGCTGCTGAAGCCACACCGTTGCCTTGCTCAGATCGGCGTCAGACATCCCATAGCGCGCGCCAAACTGCTCCGGTGTCAGCCACTGGTGGTATTGCGGCGACGAGGGCGTCTGCTGCGCGGCAATCAAGGCGTCCAGATCCTGCTGCTGCGCCTGGCTGCGCGCGAAGACCAGCGTCATGCCCTCCAGCGGCATCGATGTGTCTACACGGCCCAAGTCGTTTTCAGTCCGGGCCAGGGGCGATTTCGATCCGGCAAGCGTGGCACGGCTCTCATTCGCAATCGGCCCGGCAATCCGGGATTGCAACTGCCGGGTCTGTGCCTGCAAAGCAGTTGATATCGCCAGAAACAGGAGGGCTGGAACAAAGCGGGACAGCCACGAGGAAACGGCAGTACGGCAAACAGGGGGGACGTGTGTTCTGGACATGTGTATTCGCTCTGGACCTCTGACGCGAGTTGCGTTCGATGGATTACGTGATCTAAGAACCTGTTTTAAGCCAGAAGTTCCGCTTACTGGAGATTGATGCTCGGCTGAAACAGAGTTCCGGCAACCCGCCGTCCAATCCCCAGCAACTCATGCTGGCCGTTGAAAACACGCACCAGAGGAGCCTGTGAGAACTCCGGCAGGTTGGCGGCCATACCATTGCGAAGCTTTGATTGGCAGAGCTCATCCGCGGTCACAGCGGGCATTTCGCTCAGCACGCGGCGAGGGTGCCGCAGAAGTTGCTGCACCGTGTTCGTGTTGGCCGCCTGGACCAACTGCTCGCGCGTGACCGCCTCCGCCAGGGTAAAGGGACCCGCCGCCGTCCGGCGCAGCGACGCAAGATGCGCGCCGCAACCCGCCAGCAGCCCCAGCTCGTGCGCAACGGAACGCACATACCCACCCGCGGACACATGCAGCGTGAACGTGGCGCAGTCGCGTTCCAAACCCGTCAGGGCAAACGCGTGGATCGCAATCCGCGCCGGTTTTAGAACAACCTCCTTGCCCGCGCGCGCCAGCTTGTACGCTGGAATACCACCCGTCTTCTTGGCAGAGAAAGCAGGCGGCACCTGATCAATGGTGCCGTGAAAACGCTGGCTCAGCGTCTGCAACTCAGCCAGCGAGCAGCCAAGCGGCTGAGGCTCCGCCATGCGCACACCCTCGGCGTCATACGTGTCGGTTGGCCAGCCAAACCGGATCGTGCCCTCATACCGCTTGTCCGCCGTGCCAAAAAACTGGGCCAGCCGCGTCCACTTCCCCAGCAGCAGCGGTAGCACGCCCGTTGCCATCGGGTCTAACGTTCCCAGGTGCCCCACGGAACGTTCACCGCTGGCGCGCCGTACCAGCGACACCACATCATGCGAGGTCAGTCCGGCAGGCTTGTCAAAGATCAGAAGTCCATTCATCCGCGTCTCTGATTAGACCACCCCAGCCACGCACAGCGCACGCAGCAGTCACAGCGCTGCGGGCCGCCGGATCAGCGACAGGAACTCATTGCGTGTCTGCGCCTGGTCGCGAAAGGCACCCAGCATGGCCGACGTCGTCGTCATGCTGCCCTGCTTCTCCACGCCGCGCATCATCATGCAGAGGTGTTGCGCCTCCAGGATGACGGCGACACCCTCAGGCGCAATGGCTTCCACAATGGCATCCGCCACCTCGCGCGTCATGCGCTCCTGCACCTGCAGGCGGCGCGCAAAGACGTCCACCAGCCGCGCCACCTTGCTCAGGCCAATGACCTTGCCCTTCGGAATATACGCAACGTGGGCCTTGCCAAAGAACGGCAGCATGTGGTGCTCGCACAGCGAGTAAAACTCGATGTCGCGCACGATCACCATCTCGTCATAATCCACATCGAACAGCGCGCCGCGCAGGATGTCATTCGCGCTCTGCTGGTAGCCGCGCGTCAGAAAGGTCATCGCTTTCGCCATGCGCTCCGGCGTCTTCATCAAGCCATCGCGCTGCGGATCTTCGCCTGCGCGGCGCAGAAGTTCGCGGTAGATTTCTTCAGTGGGTGCGACGTGCAGCCCCGTGGGTACCTCCTGCACGGCTCCGTTCGTCTTCAAGCGGCTGTCGTTCATCACTCTTCTGACGCGCCCGTGCCCGGGGGGATGCACCCGATCAAGGGAACCCCGCGCACAACACTCTCAGAACCGGTCTACGCCAGCAGCTCGAAGCTGTTGTTGCCAGTCTCCTCTATCCGTACGGCGTGCAACCGGAGCCTGCCCGCCGGGTCGAGTTGCGGAACCTTGTCGCGAAAGATGCGCTCCACCTCTCTGGACAGGTTCTCCGTGGAAGGAACGAACGTCCCGCTGAAAACCTGATCAACGTTCAAATGCGCGCCATCAAAACGGTCCAGCAGCTCCAGCCGGGTAAGCGCGTCCAGCTTCGGCATGTCCACGACAAAGCCGGTCTCTCGATCAATAGGACCCTTGACCGTGATCTCCACGAAGTAGTTGTGGCCGTGACCATAGGGATTGTTGCACTTGCCGTACGTATCGCGATTCTGCTCGTCCGTCAGCGACGGCGCGTGCAGCCGGTGCGAAGCCGAAAGGCGATAGCGCCGGGTAAGGTGCGCGATGGGAGTGTTGGTCATCAGGCGACGAACTCCGCTTCCGAAAGCAGTGGCTCGTCATTGTCGATTTGCTCGCCGTAGTAGTCGGCGAAAATGTCCGCCATCTCATACACCCGCACGCGGTGCAGCTTTGCACAGGGTATCTTTCCGTCGAGCCGCCGCCAGATCGCCACCGCAACATTCTCCGTGGTGGGATTAGTGTCGGCAAACTCCGGCACCTCATGGTTCAGGTGACGATGATCATACACGCTGACCACCTCCCGCTCCAGGATGTCTTTTAGCAGCTTCAGATCGACCACAAAGCCGGTGACCGGGTCCACCTCACCCGCGACGGTCACTTCCAGCGTGTAGTTGTGGCCGTGCCCGTTCGTATTGGCGCACTTGCCGAAGACCTCGACGTTCTTCGCATCACCCCACGCAGCATTCCTGTAGAAATGCGCAGAGGAAAACTCGGCCTTGCGGGTGAGAAAGATCATTACTCTGTACGATGCTGAAAGCAAAGACAAGTCGCATCGTTGTTCAGCCTTGAATTAGCGCCTCGAAAGCTCGTCGACACGGCCATTAGTGCCACCGTAAGTACATAGAACTTACGAAGATCGTGCTCCATCGTGCCGATACGATTGGCTATGCGGTGCATGGACGCTTCCAAACGGTCCAGTCGTTTGACCTGCTGTACCCAGGGGAATGACCAATGCGCTGGGCATTGCAAGCGCAATGTAGAAGTGCATAGTAGTCAGACCCCTTCGCAAGCCTGCTTCACGGGGTGTACTCGCGTCCTTTCCATGTCACTGACTTTGCCACAGTCACCCGCTGCCACGAACGAAGAAGCAGCGCCACAAACAACGGCAGAGCCAAAATGGACAGGAGCCGGTCCACAAACGCGGCATGAGACCGCCCCACGCGCGAGAAGTAGCGCAACAGCACCCGCAGCCACAGCACGCCGATCGCGAGGATCTGCCAGAACTGTAGCGTTGGGATCAGCAGCGGCAGCAGCGGCAAACCAAGCACAAGAAGGAAGTTCAGCGCCATGCCGCCTGCTAGGAACAGAGGATTGCCAAAGAGCAGCGCCAGGTTCTTCGTCCAGCCCTCCCACAGATCGGCAAAGCCGCGGTACATGCGGGCGCTGACCGCCTCCGGCGCGTAGCGCAATCGGATGGCATTACGGCGCTTCAGCAGCCGCGCCAGCGCGACATCCTCCAGGACGTTGCTGGCGACCGCCTGGTGCCCTCCCACGGCGAAGTAGGCCTGCCGCCGCACCAGCAGGAACTGCCCATTCGCCGCAGCCACCGGGCTGGACGGATCGGAAACCTGCTTTGGCGGATAGGTGCTGGCCAACTCCGAGAAAATGAGCGGCAGTAGACCGCGCTGCACCACCGTACTTGCAATCTGCCGCGGCGAATACGACAGCAGGCCGAGCTCATGCCGCTCCGCCTCCACGACCGCGAGGTGCGCCGCTCCGGGCTCATGCAGCGTGTCCGCATCCGTAAACAGGAGCCACTTTGCCGTGTGCGACAGGTCCTGGGAAGCGCCCAGCCACAGCGCGGCGTTCTTGCCCGTGAAGCCGTGGCGGCGCGGCGTCAGTTCCTTCGCGCGCAGTACGTGGACTCCCGCATGCTCTGCCGCAAACTCCTCCGCAATGCGTAATGTGGCGTCTGTCGAGCCGTCATCGATGACGACGATATGCCACTGCTGCCCGAGTACAAAGCCCGGCTCCGACTGCCTCACCAGCGATTCGAGGCATCCCGGCAGGTTGTCTTCCTCGTTGCGCGCCGGGATCAGGATCGTTAGTTCGTGCGTGGAGGGTTCGTCTTCTTCCAGCTTCACGGCAGGGATGGCACGGCGGGACGGAGTGGATGCGCGCGCGCTGCCGTCCAGCCGAAGATCGAACGGCTCTTCAAGGGGAACGGTCCGTGTTGCAGGTAGGGAACTCTCGTCAGGCATCGCAGCTTCGTATTATAGGAAGCGTGATCTTCGCCGTCTTTCGCGCACGCCCTTGCACTGCCCTGCCCAGACGCTCACCGGGCGTTACGTTAGCGCTAACGCTCACGTTAGCGCTAACGTGGATTTTTGCAGGGTGTAATCGTGGCGATCACCCCGGCCAGCTCGGCCAGCCCGCGCCCGATTTCACCATCCATAGCGGCCCCCAAACGGTACGGCTCAGCCAGTATCGCGGCAAGGTCGTCATCCTGAACTTCTGGGCCACCTGGTGCGCGCCCTGCATCGACGAACTGCCCAGCCTCCAGCAATTGCAGCGTGACCGCCCTGATATCCAGGTACTTGCCGTCTCGATCGACGACGACCCTGCAGCCTACGCCGCGTTCCTGAAGCAGTACGACATCAGCCTGCTCGCCGTGCGCGACGGATCGCAGGGCGCAAACCTGCGCTACGGCTCCGTGCGCGTGCCTGAAACCTTTGTCCTGGACCGAAACGGCATTGTGCGGCGCAAATTCATCGGCGCACAGCAGTGGACCAACCCGGAAATTCAGGACTTTCTGCAAAAGGTGTAAAACCTCGGTAGGTAAGACCCTGGCGCAGCCGGCATGGTTTGACACGTGTAGGACGCGCAGCTTACCTTGCAGCCAACCCTATGAATTCCTGTACACGTAGACAGTTCACCGGCTCCCTGCTGGGCGCGGCCGCCGCAACGGCTCTCCACGCACAACAGGCCGGCACGGCAGCAGCAATACAACGCGCCGCCGGTGTGAAGATCAAGATTACGGACCTGCGCTGCGCCATCATCGGGCGCAATCCGGTGATCCGCATCACGACTGACCAGGGCATCTCCGGGTACGGCCAGGCGGAGTCGGCCAAGGCATACCTGAAGCCGATGGTGCTGTTCTATAAGCCCTACCTGGTAGGTGCCGACCCAACGGATGTGGGCCGCATCATGACGCGCATCCGCCGCCTGGGCGCGTTTAAGCCGTGGGGCGCGGCGGTCAGCGCCATTGAAATCGCCCTATGGGACATTGCCGGGCAGGCCGCTGGACAACCCGTGTACAGGCTGCTGGGCGGTAAGATTCGCGACCGCGTGATGGCCTACGGCAACAGCGAGAACAAGACGGCAGTGTTTTCGCCCAAGTCGCCCCAGCAGATGGGCGAGATTGCGGCGCAGATGAAAGAGGCCAAGGAAGGTTTCAAGCTGGTCAAGATGCCTGTCGCCTTCCACAACGCGGCCATGATGAACAACATTCCTGACACGTGGTTTGGTGAGAAGTGGACCGAACGTGCCGCCAACTATATCAATCGCGGGCCGCTGACGGAGCGCGGGTTGGACTACATCCTGTCCTGCGTGGATTCCGCAAAGAAGGCGCTGGGCAAGGATGTCGACCTTGCGCTGGATTGCGGTCCGGGATGGGTCCTGAAGGATGCCGTCCGCTTTGCGCGCGCGGTGGAGCCGCATCGCCTGATGTGGCTCGAAGATGTGTTGACCGGCGATGGCGACCAGTACCCCAATGCGCAACTCTTCCGCGACCTGAAGACGAGCACGAGCACGCCGATCCACACCGGCGAAGAACTCTACCTGCGGGAGAACTGCAAGGACCTGATTGAAACACAGGCGGTGGACGTGCTTGGACCGGACCCGGAGGATGTGGGCGGTATCGCGGAGCTGAAATGGATTGCCGAGTACGCGAACCTGCACGGAATTCTCGTCGCGCCGCATGGCATCTTCGACGGGCTCTTCGGTGTGGCCGCGCAGGTACACCTCGGCGCCGTGTGCCCGCAGAACTATGTGGGCTTCGAGTACGCCGTGGGCCAACCCGACTGGTGGTACGAGATTGTGGACGGCCTGCCGAACCCAATCGTGAAAAACGGCTACATCGATGTATGGGACAAGCCGGGTTTGGGCGTAACGTTCAATGTCCTGGCAGCCAAGAAGCACCTGGGGGATGAGGATAAGGCCTTCTTCGACTAAGGCGCAGACCCGGGGCTGATGCACTGCGGATGGCTGGTGGCGAGGACACAGGCCGCCGCTACCGCCCAGACTCGCTTGCGTGAACCTTCGTCGGGGCCGCAATGAACGTCTTTGCCTCAACTCTATCGTCCGAGGATGCGCGCCACGCGGAGCAGAGTGAATGCAACGCGTTTCTTCGGGAGGGGGGAGATGATCCGAGACCCCAGTCTCTGAATAACAATTGCCGAGACAGCCAGCGTAATCCTCCTCTTAGGAGCTGTCGTCCCTATTTTCACAAGATGCAGTGGCGCAAGTTCCTGATCCAAGATCGCCGGCACGCGGGAGAATGGTGAACAGAATGCGACTCAGGTAAAGCTCACCGGGGGCAAAATGAAACGACTTCTTCTAATGGTAGCGGTGCTTGCGTTTTGCACTCCTGCTCTCGTGAGCGCGCAGCAGAAAAGCTCGACCGAAGCGGTCGTGCATGCAGCCAACGACTTCCTCGCAACGCTCTCCGCAGAACAGAAGCAGAAAGTGATGTACGCGTTTGATGATGCGACGCAACGGGCGAGGTGGTCGAACTTCCCGACGGGCTTCGTGGCGCGGGGAGGCATCAGTTTGAAGCAGATGACCGTGCCGCAACAGCAGGCTGCGATGAAGCTGATGAGCACGTTGCTCAGTCCGATGGGGATCGAGAAGGTGAACGAGATTCGCCAGGCTGACGATGACTTCAAGGTGAATGGCTCAAGGCGGGGGCCGGGCGGCGGTGGAGCGCGTCCTCAGGGGCCACCACCGGGGGGACAGGGCGGACCTCCGCCGCAGTTCGCCGGGAGCGGTCCTGGTGGGCCGGGCGGCCCTGGCGGTCGTCCACCGGGCGGCGATATGTTCGGCGCTGACCTGTACTACATCTCGTTCCTTGGAATGCCTTCCGCGACCCAGCCGTGGATGCTGCAGTTCGGCGGGCACCATCTCGCCCTGAACGTCACGATTGCAGGCAGCCAGGGCGTGTTGACACCTACGCTGACTGGAGCACAACCGGCGCTGTTCAAGCTGAATGGCAAAACGGTCCGACCTGTCGGACGAGAGAGCGACAAAGCGCTTGCACTCCTTCAGGCATTGGATGAAGCGCAGCGTAGGCAGGCGGTTCTTAGCTACCAGGTGGCTGATCTCGTGCTTGGGCCGGGGCAGGACGGAAAGAAGATTTCTCCGGAGGGCCTGAAGGCTTCGAAGATGAACGCAAAACAGCAGGCCATGCTGCTGGATGTGATTGCTGAGTGGTCCGGCATCCTGACCGAACCGTACGCAGCAGCGCGCATGAACCAAATGAAAGCCGACCTGAGCGAGACTTACTTCGCATGGAGCGGGCCGACGAACGCAACGGTTGGGACCAACATCACCGCGTATTACCGGATTCAGGGACCGCATCTCGTCATTGAATACGCACCGCAGAGCGATGAGCCTGGGAACCACGTCCACACAATGTATCGCGATCCAACGAACGATTATGGAAGCGCGCTCGTCAAACCATGAAGCGGAAGCTGGCCGCGTGCATGGCGACGGTCCTGCTGCTGTGCTCCATGCCTGCGTGGGCGCATCGCATCGATGAGTACCTGCAGGCCACGATTCTTTCTCTTGAGTCAAATCGAGCACATGCCTCCATGCGCCTGATTCCGGGCGTCATGGTTGCACCTTCGGTCATCGCAATGATCGATGCCAACCATGATGGCGCGTTTTCCGGGGACGAGACGCGCGCGTATGCGGATCGAGTTCTGGGGGACCTATCCCTTTCGATCGATGGACAGGCAGTGAAGCCGAAGCTCGACTCATGGAACATCCCAGATGCGTCGGAACTCCGTGACGGACTTGGCGAGATTCATCTTGAGTATCACGTCGATCTTCCGCCAAGCACCGCATCGAATCGCATCCTTGTCCTTGCCAACCGTCATCTAGACGAATCCTCTGTGTACCTAGTGAATGTGGAGGTGCCGAGGGAGAGCACACTTCGCATCGCGGACCAGAAGAGAAATCCCCGGCAGTCGGTTTACGAACTGGACTATCAACAGACCGGTGTGGCGGGGCGCTCCCGCAGGGGGCCGCACATACGAGCATGGTGGCTTGGTTTGGAGCTCTCCAGCCTGTTCCATCTGGGCATGCGCCACATTGCGGAAGGCACGGACCACCTGCTCTTCCTTCTGGCGCTTCTGCTCCCGGCGCCACTGTTAGCGGTCGGCACACGCTGGGCTGATCCGGCGACTGTGCGCCAAAGTCTACTTCACATCCTTGGCATCGTTACGGCATTCACCATCGGTCATTCCTTGACGCTGACGGTGGCAGCGATGAACCTCATTCACGTTCCCAGCCGTCCGGTGGAGGTGGTTATCGCGCTATCGATCCTGGTGTCGGCGGTACATGCTTTGCGCCCGCTCTTTCCCGGTAAAGAAGCCTGGGTCGCTGCTTTCTTCGGACTGATTCATGGACTGGCCTTCGCATCGACGCTGGACCGGCTTGGGCTCTCCCGATGGGATCGAGTTGCCGGGATACTGTCGTTCAATCTGGGCATCGAGACCATGCAGGTACTGGTCGTTGCCGTGGTTCTGCCGTCGTTGCTCGTGATGAGCCGCACGTCCGCTTATTCGGCTTTTCGTATCCTCGGGGCGGTCCTTGCTTGTATTGCCTCTGCGATGTGGATTGCGGAGCGACTATTTCGTGTTCAGACGCATGTGGACGCGGTTATGGACCTCATCGCTCAACGAGGGCTCGTATGCGCGGGCATCCTCTTTGCCGCAACTTTGGCGTGTCTGCTGGCTGCAAAGCGCTCCCAAGATGGCGCCAAGTACCGCTAAGTCCGCTGCTGGGAAGTAGCTGTGCGTGGAAGATGGTTCGCTATATTACGAGCTTTCCCTTCCACGCACCGGGACTACGAATCCTTACCTGGACGGAGTGCGGGCGGAATTACTTCATACTGGGGCTGTCGTCGGCCGGGAGGTCGCCGAGGGCATACTGGATGCCGGCGAGGACGTGGTCCATGATGGGGGTCATCGCGTAGATATGTTCGCTGTGGCCCAGCGCCTCGTAGAAGACGCGACCCTTGCCCTCGCGATGGATCCAGCTGAGAGCGTAGTCACCGTCGGTGCGTTTGGTCGCGGCGGGTTCCTTGGCCTTGTCGGTGTCCGTCATCTTGCTGTAGTCCACGCTGGTCAGCACGTGGACGCGCTTGCGCGAAAAGGAGTCCTGCGCGAAGGTATAGATCTCGTCATGGATGGTGAACTCCTGGCCGTGGAACATAGCGGTCAAGGGGCTCTTGGGGTCGTCGATTTTGACGGTGATGAACTGCGGGTAGACCCAGTGGAACTTGAAGTAGCCGCCGATCATCAGGTCGAAATCCGGCCATGTGCCGGTGGGTGCGTCGTTTGAGCCGCGCGCCGGGACGGTGTGGTATGCATCACCAGCGGCGTGTATGCCCGCAAGGCCCTTGCCGCCGCGCACAAAATCGAGCAGCGCCTTCTTGCGGGCTTCGGTTGCCGCCGTGTCGTTGGGGTCGTCCAGGAAGGCGAGCGTGGTGCTGTCAAGAAAGATGGCGTCGTACTTGGCCAGGTTGGCGGTGTTGATGTCGGCGGCGTCGTAGGTGATGTCAGCGGTGTACGCGCCCGTCTTCTCACCCATGGCTTTGACCGTGTCCGCCGCCAGCGGGATGGAAGAATGGTAGAAACCGGCAGCGCGCGCCAGAACGAGCACGCGGCGAGCCTGCTTCGGCTTTGCGATGGCTTTGGCCGGCAGGCTGTCCAGCATGGCGACCACGTCTTCAAGCTGCGGCTTCTGAATCTGGACTCCATCCTTGATACTCTGGCCGCGGTTTGGGCTGGGCAGCGTGTCCGCACGAAGCTGGTCCAGCCAGGGTGAGTTCTGCTGGGCGGGTTGTCCGGGTGTTGCCTGCTGCGCGACGGAGAATGCACACACGCCAGAAAGGACGGTCAGTGCCAGGCTGGCAAGCAGGGCGGAACGGGAGAAAAGCGAACGATCAGGCATGTGACGCGAACTCTCGGGAGCGGAATGGGTGCAAGGGAGACGCTACACAGGAGGAACAGTATCAGTCAAACGGCCCGGCATCCAAAGCAGTCCCACGGCAGTCTTACAGATGTACCTAGATCATCCAGCAGGCGCATACCCCATGAGCATCCCGAAGTGTCAGGAGTCAGAGATGACTCACCAGGAACCCTCCCGGCCAGACGAGCGACAGCAGTGGGAGATCAGCAGGCGCACGTTTCTGCGTTCTGCCACAGCCCTTGGTGCGGGTCTGGCGACCCATGCGGCGCCCGCCGAATCCGGAGCGCAGTCCCAGCCTGCCAGCGCTGTCACACGGTCGATCACGTTAAACATAAACGGGCAGGACCACACCCTGCAGATCGATACGCGCACCAGCCTGCTGGACACGCTGCGCGACCACCTGGACCTGACCGGCTCCAAGAAGGGATGCGATCACGGCCAGTGCGGTGCGTGCACGGTTCTGGTGAACGGACGGCGCGTGAACAGCTGCCTGTTGCTGGCGGCCTCGGCTGAGGGCGACAAGATTACAACGATAGAAGGACTGGCGCATGGCGAGGAGCTTTCACCCATGCAGGCCGCGTTCCTCGAACATGATGCGTTTCAATGCGGATACTGCACACCGGGGCAGATCTGCTCTGCGACGGCTCTGCTGGACGAGATGAAGCGCGGCGATGCATCGGTGGTGTCGTTTGAAGACTGCACGCAGGACGCGCCGAAGCTGACCGACCATGAAATCCGCGAACGCATAAGTGGCAACATCTGCCGCTGCGGCGCATACCCCAACATTGTGCAGGCGGTCCGGGCCGTCGCAAGGCAGGTGAGCCTGTGAATCCATTTACATACGAACGCGCGAGTGCGCCCGAAGCTGCTGTCCACACACTTGCCGGAAACAGGAATGCCAAGCTGCTGGGCGGTGGAACGAACCTGATCGATCTGATGAAGCAGAATGTCGAGCAGCCGACGGCGCTCATCGACATCACACGGCTCCAGACCCTTGCGACGATCGCGCCTGCCGAAGGCGGACATCGGATCGGCGCGCTGGTCCGGAACAGTGACCTGGCCAATACACCGGACGTGCGAAAGACCTATCCCCTGCTCTCGCAGGCATTGCTGGCGGGTGCATCAGCACAATTGCGCAACCTGGCTACAACGGGCGGCAACCTGATGCAGCGGACGCGCTGCTATTACTTCTACGATCCTGCGCTGGCGGCCTGCAACAAGCGCGCGCCGGGCTCAGGCTGCGGTGCGATCAAGGGCTTCAATCGCATTCATGCGGTCCTGGGGCAGACGGATGAGGGTCCGGCAAGTCCGCACACATGCATTGCAACGAATCCCTCGGACATGAACGTGGCACTCGCTGCCCTGGATGCGCAGGTAGAGGTCAGCGGCCCCAAAGGACACCACGTAATGCCGGTGCGCGAGTTCCACCGTTTACCGGGCAAGACGCCTGAACTGGACACCAATCTGCAGCACGATGAACTGATCACCGGTGTTCACCTGCCCGCGTCGGCGGCAAAGTTCGCGGAGCACAGCTATTACCTTAAAGCGCGTGACCGGCAGAGTTATGCGTTTGCGCTGGTATCGGTAGCGGCGGGATTGGAACTGGAAGGTAACACCATCAAGTCGGTCGCGTTTGCTCTGGGCGGCGTTGCGCACAAGCCGTGGACCAGCAAGGCAGCCGAACAGGCATTGATCGGCAAGCCCGCGACTGCGGAGACCTACAAAGCGGCGGCAACTGCAGCGATGCAGGGCGCCACGGGATACTCCAGCAACACATTCAAGATTGAGCTTGCGAAGCAGTGCATTGTGCATGCCTTTACCCTTGCCGCACAGGGAACGCAGCGCGCGGCGGAAGGAACGGCAGCCTGATGAACGCCACACTCGAGATGCAGGAACAGCAGAAACCTGTCGGCAACGGCAAAGAACTTCCCGTACGCTACGACGGCAAGCTGAAAGTCACAGGCAAGGCGAAGTATGCCGCCGAATTCGAGAAAGAGATCGAATCAAACGCGCACGGCAAAAAGATGCTGTACGCGTACCTGATCCAGTCGAACATCCCGTCCGGCGAGATTGTCTCCATGGACACCACGGCTGCCGACCGGGCGTCCGGCGTGGTGAAAATCCTGACACCATTCAACGCGCCAAAGCTTCCGATGGTTGCGTCTCAGCCCCCTGCCGTTCGCAAGTTGTCACTGCTCCAGGATCGATTGGTGTACTACAACAACGAACCGGTCGGTGTGGTCATTGCGAAGTCACAGGTGGAAGCGGCGCACGCCGCATCCCTGGTAAGGGTGCGGTATAAGCCATCCGCGGCCAAGCTAGAGTTTGAGCACCGGCTGGGCGAGGCTCGGCTGCCCAAGCACGGCAACGCGCCCAAGGAGCGGACCCCGGGTGAAGCCGAAGCATCATGGGCCAAGGCGACAACCATCCTGGAGCAGACCTATACGACCCCGCTGCAGACGCACAATCCCATGGAGCCGCACGCGACCATCGCGGCGTGGGATGGCGAAAAGCTGACCGTGTACGACTCGACCCAGTATGTGTCCGGCGATAAGCAGACTCTTGCGAAGCATTTTGCGCTGCCCTTAGATAATGTCCGGGTGCTGGATCCGTATGTCGGCGGCGGTTTTGGATCAAAAGGTTCGACGTGGTCGCACGTGGTGCTGTGTGCGATGGCTGCCAAGGTTGTCGATGCTCCGGTTCGCCTGACGCTGGAACGGACCCAGATGTTCGGCCCTGTGGGCAGCCGGCCTGCCACAATCCAGAAGATCAAGCTGGGAACGGACAGCAGCGGCAAGCTGGTTGCGATCAACCACGATGTTTTTATGCCGGCCTCCATCATGGAAGAGTTCATGGAGTCCGCCGCGCAGCAGACGTCGATGCTGTACCAGTGCGACAGCATCGAAACATCGCACAAGATGGTGGACGTGAACCTGGGCGTGATGACCTTCCAACGGGCACCGGGCGAATCCGTGGGGACGACGGCACTTGAGTCCGCGATGGACGAACTTGCCGAGAAGCTGAAGATGGATCCCCTTCAGCTGCGGCTGGTGAACTACGCCGAGAAAGATCCTGGCATGCAGCGGGAGTGGAGTTCGAAGAACCTGAAGGATGCCTATACCGATGCAGCACAGCGCTTTGGCTGGTCCAAACGGAATCCAGTTCCCGGACAGATGCGTGAAGGCAACAAGCGCATCGGGTACGGTATGGCAACGGCGACCTATCCGGCCAATCGTTCGGCAGCACAGGCCACGGTCCGCATGTTGCCGAACGGGCGCTTTGAGGTAGCCAGCGGCACGCAAGACCTGGGTACCGGGATGTACACCATGATGGCGCAGACGGTGATGCAGGATCTCGATGTGCCGTGGGAGAAGATCGACGTGAAGCTCGGCGACTCAAGCCTGCCGAAGGCACCCGTCTCCGGTGGTTCACAATCCACGGCTTCAGTTGGTCCTGCGATAAAAGATGCCTGCGAGCAGTTCCGGCTCAAGGTGGCCAACATGGCCATCGACGATCCGTCGTCGCAGTTGTACCACGCCAAGGCTGAAGACCTGGTGATCATGGATGGAATGCTGCAAAGCAAGTCCAATCCGGCGCATGCGGAGGCGCTGTCCTTATCCATCGGGCGAAACAAAGGGCTGGCGGTAGAGGAGCATGGCTCTGCCGAGCCGAGCCAGGAGGCGGAAAAGGCGCTCTCAACCCACTCGTGGGGCGCCGTTTTCGTGGAAGTGGCTGTGGACGACGCAACGCACATGGTGGAGGTTCGCCGCGTGGTTGCCACATACGATATCGGCCTGCTTCTCAATAAGAAAACCGGCATGTCCCAATTGGAAGGCGGAATCGTATGGGGTATCGGCTTGGCGTTGACAGAAGCATCTGAAGTCGATGGGACGAACGGTCGCATCGTCAACAACAATCTTGCCGAGTATCATGTGCCGACGAACGCAGATACCCGCTTGATTGACGTGGCCGTCGTGAACAAGGCGGATACCAGGTTCAATCCGCAGGGCGGGCGTGGCATTGGGGAGATCGGTATTACAGGCATTGCAGGTGCAATCGCCAATGCCATCTACAACGCGACAGGAAAGCGTGTGCGCGACTTCCCCATCACAGTAGACAAACTGATGATGGCTTAAGCTGGCGCAACTCTACGGATTCGCACCGCTCAGGCGGACATGCCTGGGCGGTACACTGAAGTCTCCGTGCAGATTGCGGTAAGGAGTTCCCCGGCCGTGACCTCTATGGTTCGTTCTTCCGCTCTGCCCTATGGAGTGAGTGCTCTGACATGCGCGCTTGTTCTAGCGTGCGCTGCCCAGGCCGCAGTGCCTGCTTGCCCTGGACCTTCTCGCATTGCGATGGCACAAGGCACCTTCAGCACGCAGCCCGGAGTCTCGTTCAAGCTTACACATTTTAAGGCGCTGATGACACCGATGGGGAAGGATTCACCATCCTGCTTCGAAAAGTATACGGATGTGTCCCGCGGTGACATTTTCGTGACGAACGAGAGCATCACGAACCTGTTCGGTGAGAAGCTGGCTGCTACCGATACCGCCATCACAAACTTGAAGATCGTTCACCAGGTCGATGGTGTGACCATCAGCGGCACGATGAAAAAGCTGGTCCCAATCTCCTTTACCATCTTCGGTCCGGTGAGCACGGACGGCTCTGAGATCCGCATGGATGCAAAGACCATCAAGGCTGAGGGGATCCCGGTGAAGGCGCTGATGGCGCTTGTGGGCAAAGATCTGAATGCGATGCTGCAGTTGAAAGGCGCAAAAGGGATCACCGTACAGGACGATACTCTTTCGTTTTCCCCGGAGCAGGTGGCGCACCTGCGTGGATATATCGCCAGTGTCAGCACATCGCCGCAGGGCCTTACGCTCCGGTACGGTCCGAAACCCGTCCACATGGCTGCCGTTTCCAGACACCCCTAGCCCGCTACCTCGGTGATCAAACGCGTCGTTTGCAGCAGCAGGCATCATGTAGCTTGGAAGCATGAAGTCTCGCTCTGCAAGGTTCCTGCGTCAGGTGTTCGCACCTGTGTCGTTGCTGATTGCCTTTACTCTTGCCGCGCAAATGACATTGCTCCCGGAGCCGCGCGAAAGCAGTGCGGGAAAAGCGCTGCCCTTGAACGGCGGTGTGAATGTCGTATGCACGGGATGTTCCGCCGACGACACCTTCGCCGCAGGTGAACTGACACAACAGTTGACCGTGCTGGGCGTGCCAACCTCTGCCAGCGCTGCCGTGCATATCACCCTGCTGCGCACGGAGACTGCCGTGGGACGCACTGTACTCTCCGGAGCGCACATACAGTGGTCTCCTGAGATGCAGGCCGAGGGCTATGCCATTGTGCCCGACGCAAGCGGCCTCAAAGTCGTCGGCGCGACGGCAGCCGGTGTGTTCTACGGCGCAATGACTGCACGGCAGTTGGTGCATGGAACAGGTGCGAATGCCACCCTGCAGACCGCCACCATCCGCGACTGGCCTGCGATGAAGTACCGCGGCCTGCATGACGATCTGTCGCGCGGCCCGGTGTCGACGCTGGAGTTCCAGAAGAAGCAGATTCGCACCTTTGCGTCGTACAAGATGAACGTGTACTCGCCGTACTTCGAGCACACCATGCAGTACCGGTCTGACCCGCTGGCCTCACCACCGGGCGGGTCCATCACGCCGGATGAGGCACGGGAGCTTGTAGCCTACGCGGCCAAGTATCACGTCACCGTAATCCCCGAGCAGGAGGCGTTTGGCCATTTGCACTACCTGCTGAACTACGACATGTATGCGCAACTGGCGGAGACACCGCACGGGCACGTGCTGGCACCGGGACAGGCGGGTTCATTTGCCTTAATCGGGCGCCTCTATAACGAGCTTGCGGCTGACTACCCCAGTCCCCTCTTGCACCTGGGCGCGGATGAAACCGTGGAACTGGGTAAGGGACAGACCAAAGCCAATGTGGATGCGCGGGGACTTGGTCCGGTGTACCTGGACTATCTGCAAAAGATCGTGACGCAGTTGCAGCCGCTGAACCGGCATTTTCTCTTCTGGGGCGACATCGCCATGAAGGAGCCCGCGCTGCTGAAGGCGCTGCCGCAGAGTTTCAAGCAGAAGACCATCGCCGTCGGGTGGGAGTACAACCCGCAGCCGCGCGGCTTTGGACCATGGATCAAACCATACACGGACGCAGGCTTTGAATGCTGGGTGGCTCCCGGTGTGAACGACTGGAGCCGTGTCTTCCCCAACTTCAACCTCGCACTGCCCAACATTCAGCAGTTCACGGCGCAGGCACAGACCGCTGGATGTACCGGCCAGCTGAACACGGTGTGGGACGACGATGGTGAGGCGTTGTTCAACAATAACTGGTACGCCGTCCTGTTTGGAGCGGAGGCGGCGTGGCATCGTGGCGAGAGCTCGGTCTCCAGGTTTCAAGCCTCATATGGCGAGCTGTTTCACGGGGATGCGTCGGGAAAGGTCAGCCAGGCCGAACAGGAGCTGATGGCCGCGCACGCGCTGCTGAAGAACAACTTCAAGGCATCAGACGCCTCCGACCTGCTCTTCTGGGTCGATCCATGGAGCCCGGATGGACAGATCTCCGCCGGGCGCATCCGCCCGTATACGCGTGACCTCCGGCTTCATGCGGAGCGGGCGGTTGTGCTGATTGAGGAGGCACGTGCGCAGGCCACGTTGCGTGAACAGGACGCGCTGGACAGCATGGAACTTGGCGCGCGGCGCATGGATCTGATCGGCCTCAAATTCGAATTGACGGACGAGATTGCGGCCACCTATGCCAACGCGTATGGGCTGCAAGGCAAGAAGGACAAAGAAAGCCGCGCGGAGGTGTCGCGCGACCTGATCGACATCAACGCGGTCAACGGCAAGCTGCAGGATTTGCGCAACAGCTATGCGCTCTGCCGTGACCTGTATGAGCAGGCGTGGTTGAAGAGCTACCGCCCGTACTGGCTACAGAACAACCTGCAGCGGTATGACCTTACGATTCAGCTCTGGCTCAGCCGCATTGACAAGGTACGATCCGCGCAGCGGCAGTGGGACCGTGCGCAAACGATTCCAAGCGCGGCGGAAGTGGGAGTTCCACCTGCACCGGCTGCATCAGGTACTACACAATGAGCGGTGCGCTCAGAGCAGTGGCGGCCGGGGCGCTCATCACCGGCAACAGCGTGGTGGAGCGCCCCTTGATCCTAATCGAGGATGGCCAGGTGTTCCGGGTCGGATCCCTGCAGGATCAGCCGATGCCGGAAGGCACTCTCGATCTGCCGTCCAGCACCCTGTCGCACGGCTTCCTGGATGTGCATGTGCACGGCGCAGGCGGACACGACGTGATGGAAGGCACGCCCGAGGCGATCGGCACGGTTGCCCGCGTGCTTGCCAGGCATGGAACCACGCGCTTCCTGGCGACAACGGTCACAGCATCTATGGATCACACGCTGCGTGCGCTGGAGGGCATCTCCAGAGTGATCTTCGAGCCCGTTGGAGAAGGATGCGCGGAGATCGTTGGCATCCATCTTGAGGGTCCCTTTCTTTCCCACACGAAGCGAGGCGTGCATCCGGGGGAAGAGCTGCAAACGCCTTCGGTTAAGTTATTCGACCGCTTTAACGAGGCCGCGAACGGGATGATCCGGCTGATGACGATTGCACCGGAGTTGCCCGGTGCGCTGGAACTAATTCGGCACGCGACGGAGCAGGGTGTACGCGTCAGTCTGGGGCACAGCGATGCCAATGCCGCAGAAACACGGGCAGGCATCGCGGCGGGCGCGGCCAGCGCAACGCATACCTTCAACGCCATGCGCGGCTTGACGCAGCGTGAGCCCGGCATGCTGGGCATCGTGCTAGATGCCGACGATCTCTATGCGGAACTGATCTGCGATGGCGTGCACACCACTCCGGAAGCCGTCCGTCTGTGGTGGCGCATGAAAGGACCGGAGCGCGGCATCCTGGTTACCGACGGGATGGCCGCAACCGGTATGCCGGATGGCGAATACATGCTGGGCGGACTGAAGGCGACCGTCACGAACGGCGTGGCGATGCATGACGGTGCATTGGCAGGTAGTGTGCTCACGATGGACCGTGCGGTGAGCAACGTGCAGGCCTTCACAGGGTGCACGCTGGCCGATGCAGTGCGCATGGCCACACGCAATCCGTTGAGTATGCTACAGACATCCAGCCTGCCCCATGCCGATTTCAATATCTTCGATGAACAGGGCACGATGACCGGCACGGTGTTGCGAGGCCGGTTACTCACCTAAGCACGTATGCGCTTGCTGCGGTTTCGCGGAGTGAGTGAGCTCACATACACTCTGCGTATGCCGACACGGCTTCACACCTTTGATCTTGTTCTGATTGCCGTCTACCTGATTGGAATCACGCTCTTCGGCCTCCGCTTTCGCAGGAGCGATACTTCCCTGTCCTCGTACTTTCTGGCGGCGCGCAGTGTACCGTGGTGGGCCATCGCGCTGTCCATTGTGTCAGCGGAGACGAGTACGCTGACCATCATCAGCGTGCCGGGCATTGCGTTTGGTGGAGACTTCACGTTTCTGCAGCTGGTCTTCGGCTACATGGTGGGGCGGCTGCTCATCTGCGTGCTGTTTTTGCCACGCTACTTTGAGGGCGAACTGTTTACCGCCTATCAGCTGATTGACAGGCGCTTTGGACCGACGCTGCATAAGGTGACGGCGGGGCTGTTCCTGCTGACGCGGGCGGCGGCGGAGGGCGTGCGCGTGTATGCGGTGTCCATCGTGGTGGGCATCGCGATTGGGACCAATGATGTGCTGAGTATCGTCATTATTTCCTTGCTGACGCTGGTGTACACGTTTGAGGGCGGCATGGCGGCGGTGATCTGGACGGATGTTGTGCAGATGGGCTTGTATGTTGCGGGGACCATCGTGGCACTGTTTACGCTGGGTGCGAAGATCAATGGCGGATGGGGCACGGCTTATGCAATCACGTCTGCGGCAGGCAAGCTGCATGTGCTGAACTTTGCGATGAATCTGACGACGACGTATACGTTTTGGGCGGGCATCGTTGGCGGCGCGTTCTTGACCATGGCGTCGCATGGAACGGACCAGCTGATGGTGCAGCGCCTGCTGGCGGCGCGCAATCTGCGGGATGCGCGTGTGGCATTGCTGGCCAGCGGCGGCGTGGTGCTGCTGCAGTTCACACTCTTTCTGGTGATCGGGGCGGGGCTGTTCGTCTTTTACGGGCAGCATCCGGCGGCGCTCACCGTGAAGGGATCCGACCGGCTCTTCCCTGCCTTTATCGTGCAGCAGATGCCGGTGGGTATCGCGGGACTATTGATCGCGGCTATTCTGGCGGCAGCCATGTCGAACCTGTCTGCCGCGCTGAATTCGCTGTCGTCCACTACTATTGTGGATTTTTATCTACGGCTGCGGCCAGGCGCAACAGACCTCCGTCGCAACGTCCTGTCGCGCGTGGCCACGGTGACGTGGGCGGTGGTGCTGGTGGCCATCGCCATCTACGCGGTGGGCGTGGGCGGCAAGGGGCATGTGGTGGAGCTTGGGTTGTCCATTGCTTCGGTTGCGTACGGCGCTCTGCTTGGCGTCTTCCTGCTGGGCACGCTGACACGGTACGCCACCCAGACAGGAGCAATCCTCGGCATGGTTACGGGCTTCGCTACCAACCTAGCGTTGTTTCTCCCCACGATTTTTCATGGCGTGCCCACATTGCACCTTGGTGGACTTGCGCTCTCCCGCATTGCGTATACCTGGTACGTGCTGATCGGGTCCCTGGTGACGTTTGCGGTGGGTTCGCTGTTCAGCGTCTTTGGGCGCAACACTGTCCGTCGCACGGTTGCAGCCGCGGTGCTGTTTGTCCTTGTGTCTGCATCCGGCGCGCATGCGCAAACGCACACCTTCGGCGAGATCGACTCTCTGATGCAGGCGGCGCTTGCGGCCAAACAGCTGCCGGGCGCTGTGGTCGTGGTGGGCAGCGGCGGGCATGTTGCGTTCGAGAAGGCGTATGGCGACCGGGCGATCGATCCCGCGATTGAACCGATGACCGAGGACACGATCTTTGATATGGCGTCGCTGTCGAAGTGCATGTCCACCTCGGTCGCCATTATGCAGATGTATGAGCAGGGCAAGCTGCAGTTCGATGATCCCGTGGTGAGGTATCTGCCGGAGTTTGCGGCGGCGGGCAAGATCAACATCACGGTGCGGCAGTTGCTCACGCACTACTCCGGTCTGGCACCGGATGTGTCGCTGAAGGATGCGTGGAGCGGCAAGGCGGAGGGCGTGAAGCGTGCGATGGAATCGGTGCCGGCCGGACCTCCTGGAGTGAAGTTCGTGTATTCCGACATCAACTTCATCACGCTGGGTGCCATTGTGGAGAAACTGTCCGGTGAGCCGCTGGACGTATACGCGGCGAAGCACATCTTTGGGCCGCTGGGCATGGCTGACACCTCATACCTGACACCGCACTGCTCCATTCTCTTCAATGATCCGAATCCGAACAGGCCCCCTGCTGGACGCGACTGCAACAACCTGAAGCCGAGTGCGTCGGACCTGAGTCGCGTCGCGCCCACTGCCCACAACGACGACAAACCGATGGCGGACGACCGCATGCTGCGCGGCGAGGTGCATGACCCCACGACGCGGCGCATGGGCGGTGTTGCAGGCCATGCGGGCGTCTTCTCCGACGCGCATGACGTGAGCCTCTTCGCCCAGGCACTGCTAGACAAACTGGCGGGCAGACCGAGTGTCTTTCCGCTGAAGCAGGCCACGCTGGAACTGATGTGCCGCCCGGAGCAACCGGTGCAGGCCAAGGCACTGCGCGGCTATGGATGGGATATCGACTCGCCGTACTCGCGTCCGCGCGGCGACATCTACCCGGTGGGCAGCTTCGGCCATACCGGCTTTACCGGCACGTCGTTGTGGATGGACCCGCGCAGCGACAGCTACGTGATCCTGCTGGCCAATGCGGTGCATCCGCGTGGTGGCACACCCATCACGACGCTGCGCGGTAAGGTGGCTACGGCGGCGGCACGGGCTCTTGGGCTGGACAAGGCCCCGGCAGGCATGGCAACAGTGACCGGCATCGATGTGCTGGAGGAGACGAATTTCCGCGCACTGCTGGCGCTGCAAGGCAAAGATCCGGCGCACATCCGGTTAGGTTTGCTGACCAACCAGACGGGGCTGGACAGCAAGGGAAGGCGCACGATCGACGTGCTTGCGCAGCAACACGGTAAGGGATCGCCATCGCTCGAGTTGACGACGCTGTTTTCGCCGGAGCACGGCATTGCGGGCGTGGAGGACAGGACCGGCATCGGCAATTCGGTGGACACAGCGACGAAGCTGCCAGTGATTTCGCTGTACGGCAGCAAGCCGGAGGATCGTCGCCCCAAAGCTGAGGATTTGCAGAAGCTGGATGCCGTGCTGATCGACTTGCAGGATGCGGGTGCGCGGTTCTACACCTATGAGACCGTGGTGGGCTACTTTCTGGAAGTTGCCGCGAAGACGGGCACGCCGGTCATTGTGCTGGACCGTCCGGCGCTGACGAGCGGTGTGCAGGTGGGCGGTCCAGTAAGCGACGCCGGTATGGAGAGCTACGTCAACTACATGCAGGAGCCGATGACGCTGGGCCTGACGCTGGGCGAGCTTGCGGGCTTCTTCAACGGCGAGCGGCATCTGGGCGCGCGGCTGACCGTGGTGCCGATGCGCAACTGGCAGCGCGGCTTATGGTTTGATCAGACAGGCGTGCCATGGGTGAACCCCTCACCAAACCTGCGGACGATGAATGCGGCGGCACTCTATCCTGGCATCGCGTTTGCAGAGTACACGAACCTTTCCATCGGACGTGGCAGCGATGACCCCATCGAGCAGATTGGCGCGGCGTGGATTGCAAACGATGCAGAGGCACAAAAGCTGTCCGATACGCTGAACGCACGCAAGCTGACCGGCGTAACGTTCGCCCCTGTGACGTTCACGCCTGAGAAGCCGTATCCGTATGCGGGACAGTCGATCCACGGTGTCCGCATGACAGTGACGGACCGTGAGCGGTTCGATGCACCTGCCATGGGGGCGGAGTTGCTGACCGCGGTGCATGTGCAATACCCCGCGCAGTTTAAGTTTGACCGTGCGGCGAAGTTGATCCTGAATGACGCGACGGACCAGGCGCTGGCCGCCGGCAAAGATCCTCATGAGATTGCGGCGATGTGGGATGCGGGATTGAGTGACTTTCGCCAACGGCGCGAGAAGTACCTGCTGTACGGGTATCTGCCCTCCGTGGAGTCGCCCGAGACCGTCGTGCCTGCGAAGCGGGAGAGTGCCGGGCGGTGAGTCTTTTGCCGGAAAGCTTGAGCGGCTTTGCTGGTGCGAACGGTATCGTGATCCTTCGCTTCGCCCTTCAACAGGTTCAGGACAAGCTTCAGGATGACAGGCCGACGGCCTCGTCTATGTGCTGAACTGCCTGCGCCACGAGATCATGCGATTGCGCCGTTGACCGGTTTTCAAGCATGCCTTGCATGGCCCTGCCCACGAGAACGAGGAGAGGCGCGGGACCCGGCGTGATCTGATCGAACGCAGAAAGCACCGCGGCGGCATGTTGCTGGCGCGGTGTTGCGGCGCAGGAGACGGCGACGCACGGCATGTCGTCCGCAACGTTGGCCCGGCGCAGGTCGCGTGTGACTGCTGCCAGGTCACGGCCCGGCATGTAGATGGCAAGCGTTGCATCAACGGGCAACGCGCCTTGCCAGATAGGCTCGATCTCAGCGGCGGTTTTATCCGCGGCGTGGTGGCCGGTGATGAGGATCAGCTTGGACGCGGTGGAGCGGTCGGTGAGCGGCAGATGCAGCGCGGCCCCGGCAGCAAAGACGGCGGAGACGCCGGGAACAACTTCGACGGGTACGCCTGCTTGCCGGAGGGCATCAAGTTCTTCCGCAGCGCGGCCAAAGACGAGCGGATCGCCGGACTTGAGGCGAACGACGCTAAGGGTGCGCCGCGCGGAGTCGATCATGAGGTCGTGTATGCCCGCTTGGGAAATGCGTGGCCGGCCGCAGCGCTTGCCCACACTGGAGACCAGCGCCCGCGGAGTACAGAGCGCGAGGATGCCGGACGGTACCAGATCGTCATGGAGCACGACATCTGCGGTGGCAAGCAGGCGTGCCGCACGCAGGGTGAGCAGGTCCGGATCACCAGGACCGGCACCGACGAGGTAGACGGTCCCCTTCTGTGCCGGGGCGTTCATGAGGGGTTTACCTCTGCCAGGACCTCGTCTTCTATACTGCACGGCGAGGCATGGCGGAAGCCATGCTCTTCCTGGAGCGCCTGTTGCTCATCAGCGGTGGGAGGCTGCGGGTTGCGCTCCGGGTAGTGCTGGCGGGCATGGGCGCGGGCCATGGCACGGGCCGGGCAGGCCTCTGCGGCGCAAACGTCGCGCTGGGCAAGCTGATGCAGCAGCATCTTGCGCCGTTCACCCAGCGGCTCCATCTGGAATACTTCACGGCGGAGGCGGCCAAGCTCCATGAGCCACGGGCCAAGGTCAAGCGGCAGCTGCTCATTAAGTTCCTTGCGAAGCTGCTGCGCAAATGCGGGGCTCTCACCCGCCGTCGAGATGGCGATCTGGAGATCGCCACGCTTCACGATGGATGGAAAATAGTAGTCGCAGTAGGGAGGGTCGTCGACGGCGTTGACAAGGATATTCCGCCGCTCCGCCCCGGCAAAAACGGCGCGGTTGACCTCCGGTACGTCGGTTCCAGCAACCGCGAGGAAGTGCCCGTTCAGATCGTCATCCTGGAACTCGCGCAGATGTAGCCTTAACTCACCGTTGCCCGCATGTTGCTGGACGGCGTGGGAGACTCGCGTCGCCACGACCGTAACATCGGCTTCCGCCTGCAGCAGGCTCTCGATCTTCGATTCCGCGATGCTGCCCGCGCCGACGACTAGGCAGCGGCGTCCCGTAAGCTTGAGAAAGATCGGAAATAGCGACATTGTCTCAATCTGATGTTTACAGGTCTGCTCCGGGCGCACCGGCTCTGCGCTTCGGTCTGGGTTGCACACCAGAACGCAGGATGCTACGCCTCGCAAACTTCTCCAAGTCTACTCCAGTGCTATAACGAAGATGTGCCGTGTACATCGCGGCACAAGGAGACGACGATGAGCAACGACCGTGCCCCTCAACCGCTGCTAGACCGGTACTGGCAACCCTTGGTCATTCTGTTTGGCATCGGGTGGGTTCTCCTCTGGGCGTTCTACGATCCCCGGCGCTAGGGCCTGATCATGCCTGAAGGCATCACTCACATTGAGACTTCCACGACGGCACCCCGGCTGCCGGATGGCGTGGTCGTACGCGCATCGTTGCAAGCCGCTCCTGGCGACGCGCCGGGATGCACAGTGTACGTCCACTACAACGGTCCTACGGATCAGATGGTGACGATGTGTACCGGCATGGCCGTATTGGAGCCCGGGGCGAGCCCTCATCCGCCGCACCGTCATGTTGAAGAAGAGCTGATGACCGTCACCGAAGGAACAGGCGAGATCGAGGTGAGTGGTGCGGTCACGCAGGTTTGCCCGGGCTCTGTGATGTACTGTGCGGGAAATGTGCTGCACGGCATCCGCAACACCGGCGCGATGCCGATGACGTTTTACTTTTCCAAGTGGATGGGCAGGACAGGCTGAGTCGTTTGGCCACGTGAATCACAGGCGGCCGGCGTTGCTCACCTTCCGCTTCGTCCAGCATCGTACTTGATATGAAGTGCGGCGCGCGTCAGCAAACGTTGAGGAATGTCGCCGTGCTGTTCTTCAGCTTAATCGGATTGGCGGGATGCAAGCATGCGGTCAGCGCCAGACCGCTGGGAGCTGAAGTCCACATTCAGGTGCCGCTCGGACTGCCGCCCCTGCCCGTTCCGAAAAACGATCCTCCAACTGCGGAAACCATAGCGCTAGGACGGAAGCTGTTCTACGACAAGCGCGTGTCGGTGGACAGTACATTGTCCTGCGCTTCCTGCCACGATCCGCGTGATTACTTTACGGATGGCAAGAATGTCAGTAGCGGCGTACGTGGAGCTTTGGGCACCCGCAATGCGCCCACCGTCTTGAACGCGGCCTACCTGCCGTTCCAGTTCTGGGACGGACGCGCCATCACGCTGGAGAAGCAGGCAGCATTTCCAATCGCGGATCCGGTCGAGATGAGTCGTCCGCATGCGGCAGACGTCTCGAGGCTGGGCGACGACCCGGCGTACCGGGCCCTGTTCAAACGTTCATTTGGTACGGAGGACGTGACGATCGAGCGCGTGGAGGCGGCGCTGGCCAGCTTTGAGCGCACCCTTCTGAGCGGGGATTCGGGGTTCGACCGTTTCCAGTACGGCGGTGACAAGACCGCTCTAAGCGCCTCACAGGTGCGCGGTCTGGCTGTATACCTGGATCCAACCCGTGGCAACTGCGCCGCATGCCATAGCGTTGGGGCGAACTCCGCGCTTTTTACCGATGGCAAGTTCCACAATATCGGGGTTGGCATCAATGATGCCGGCGACTTCAGCGATGTGGGCCGCTTTCACGAGACAAAGGTGGCGACGGATAAAGGTGCCTTCAAAACCGCGACGCTCCGCAATGTGGCCAAGACTGCGCCGTACATGCATGACGGTAGCCTGAAGACGCTGAAAGAGGTCGTGGACTTCTACGCGGGTGGCGGCAACAGCAATCCAAACCTGGACCCGGAGATGAAGAAGATACATCTCACAGCGCAGGATCGTGCGGACCTGGTCGACTTTCTGCAATCATTGACTGGCGATCTGCCGGCGAACTCCGGCCCACCCGAAGGAAAAGAATGATGAAGAAATGCGTGCTGTATGCGGCTTCCCTGCTGGTCCTGGTTGCCGGTTGTATGAGCGGATGCAAGCGCAAGAATGAAACTGCCGCCGCACCAGGCCAGCCCTCTCCCGCTGCACAGCCGGTCTTCCAGGTCGATACGGCTACGGCTGGCTCGATTACGGGATCGGTCAAATACGAAGGACCGAAGCCGAAAGCGAAGCTGATCGACATGAGCAGCGACCCGGCGTGCGTGGCCGCAAACAAGAGCACGATGCACGACGAGTCGCTCGTCGTGGGCAAGGGCGGCGAACTTGGCAATGCGTTTGTGTACGTATCAAAAGGGCTGGAGGGCAAGACGTTCGCTGTCCCAACCGCGCCGGTCACCATCGACCAGAAGGGCTGCTGGTTTCGACCGCGCGTTCTGGGTGTGCAGGTTGGGCAGACACTGGACGTGGTAAATTCTGACCCCGTGACTCACAACATCCACCCCATGGCCGCTGTGAACCGTGAGTGGAACCACAGCCAGGGGCCAGGCGACCCGCCGATGCACCGGACGTTCAGCAAGCAGGAGATCATGATCCCGGTGAAATGCAACATCCATGACTGGATGCACGCATGGATCGGTGTGGTGGACAATCCATATTTCGCGGTAACCACGGACAACGGCAGCTTCACTTTGCCGAATCTTCCACCAGGCACGTACACCGTAACAGCATGGCATGAAGGCCTGGGACTGCAGGAGACCACGGTGACCGTTCCCAGGAACGGCGGAGCGACGGCAAACCTGCAATTTCATGTCCGGTGAAAAACCTGTTGCATTACCTTCGGCGTCTACCTGACGTCCAAGGGTTGCGCCCGAACAGCAGAAGAGAGCGGATCTGAGTGGTATCGCAAAGACGAGCCGATTGAGCACATGCTCCACCCATACTCATCGTGAAGAAGAGGCTGTGGGAGATCGAACGCGAGCCAACGAAGCGGCCTTGTTGCGACCAGAGCCGTGAACTCGAGCGCCGCCCGTCTCATGTTCACGGCGGCATCAGCGCACCCCGTCGAAAACTCGATGCTAGGAGCCTGAACTCGTACTCATCGAAACCGTGTTCGCGAGCGTCGGAGGACCAAGACTCCACAGCCATATCAGGAGCACCGTGCCGGCAATGCGGCATCTCACGACCCGGACGCGGTCCCTTTGACGGAACAAGGCTGGATTGTGAAAAGTATGGTGGGCACAGCAGGATTCGAACCTACGACTTCCACCGTGTGAAGGTGGCACTCTACCGCTGAGTTATGCGCCCGGGAAACGCGCTGGACTCTGCAAGGATAGCATGTACCAGCGAGCTGCAAGCCCGGTGGTCCCGAGCAGCAAACCGTCCGAAACACCGTTGTCTGCCGGACTGAGTCCCACCTTGAATAGCTCACCCTTGACCGCCAGCGCGCTCACAGGCGCTTGCGTCGACTCATGTCCCATCCTGAATGCCAGCCCGGAATCCTATCCGCCATTTCTTCAGCGAACACCGTGAACGCGTGTAGCATCGAAGGCTACGGATCATGCCTGAAAGACGACACAATACCGGCACAGATTCGCTTGACCAGGTGTTGCCGCCGACAGGGCATCAGCAAACGACTGACTTCCCTGGGTTCTCTCCCGATCCGGAACACGAGAAACAGAACCCACCGAAAACGCAACAATCTGCGCCGGATGGGGTCCACCAGGCTATGGGCACGCTGGCACTGGATCCGTCAGTGATGGGCAGTGCGGGGCTGGAAGAAGCCGCCGGTTCTCCGCACTCCGCAGAATTAGAAGCGGAACTTCAACGCACCGCTGTGACTGGCAAGCCGTCCGAATCCGGCGACGCGGATGTGATGCTTCGGCTCAAGGCGGGGGAGTTGCAGTGCTTCGACTACCTGATGCATAAATATCGCCGTCCCATCGTGCATTTCATGTATCGCATGGTTCACAACCAGGCAGTCGCGGAGGAGATGGCTCAGGAGGTTTTCCTTCGGGTCTATCGTTCGCGCGAAACGTACCGGGCTGAGGCGCGATTTACGACATGGCTGTACCGGATCGCCACAAACCTGGCGGTAAATTACGCGCGCGATACAAAAAATGAGCGCACCGCTCCAACAGTCCACCTGGACGAGCCTGATCCTGAAACAGGCACCATGCACGATGTGGCGGACGCCACGCCAAACGTCGAAGCGGACCTGCTGCGAACGGAACGGATGCGCGCCATCAAGCAGCATGTCATGGCATTGCCGGAGCGGCAACGCATGGCCGTCCTGATGCATAAATACCAGGAGATGGACTACAAGCAGATCGGGGCCGTGCTGAAGCTGAGTGAGTCCGCAACAAAGAGTCTGCTCTTTCGCGCATATCAAACCCTGCGTGAGCGGCTGAAAGATTTCGTGTAACCGAAACAAGACAAGTGAGGCAGGTATGTTTTTCTTTCAGAAAGGGCCAAAGACGGTCAGTGACGAGCAGGCAATGCGCGATGTTATGCACCTGATGGATGAATGGAAGGTCCCGAAGCAATCTCCGTGGTTCGATGCGAGGATGATGGCGCGCTTTCGTGAGGAAGTGCGGCGCCCGCCGGAAGGAATGCTTGCACGGCTACGGGATCGGTGGCTGTTCAGCCAGGAAACATCATTAAAGCCGTTGGCTGCTTCCGCCCTTGCATTGCTGTTGATAGCTGGCGGGGGCACCTGGTGGCAGGCCTCGCACATGCAGCAGGCTTCCACGCATGCAGCGGGCATATCGGCTACCGTGCAGGACTTGCAAGTATTGGACAACAACGCACAGGCTATCCAGCAAATGGGGCAATTGTTGGACGATGATGGAGATACATCACCCCAGAGTTAAGACAGTCAGCCGGGAAGTGAAACTGGTGGTGTCTTTCTTGCGTCACTGATGTTGACTTGTTGCACTGCGGTACCTCAAGCCGCTCAGGTGTTGGCGGGCTGCCACATGAAAATGTTTTCTACAACCCGTGTGTCTGCGATGGTGGCTGCTGCACTCCTGTGCGGTGGGCCGTTGTACGCCCGGCCGGCACAGAATCATCCCGCACCGATACAGCGTGCAGCTGCAGCGCCCCGGACTCCCATGAGCAGACCCGGCATGAACACGGGCAAGCCCTCGGGTCCGCCACGGGGTGCACACCTTGGGCAGTGGATGCAGCAACATAGCAATCTGTCGCCACAGCAGCAGAAGCAGGCACTCCATAGTGAGCCTGGGTTCAATCAACTGCCGCCGCAAACACAGCAGCGCGTCGAGGATCGCCTGAACCGCCTGAACAGCATGCCGGAGGCGCAGCGTGACCGGGTGATTGCACGCAACGAAGCTCTGGAGCGCCTCACGCCTGAACAGCGTGGTGGCGTACGCAACGCAATGGGCCAGCTGAGCGCCCTGCCGCAGGACCGCCGGCGCCTGGTCTCTAAGTCGTTCCGCGATCTTCGTGATATGCCCGCAGATCAACGCAACGCCATCCTCAACTCGCCGGGGTATCGCCAGCAGTTCTCCGATGAAGAGCGTGGAACGCTTGGTAACCTGCTGGCTGTAAGCCCTTTGCTTCCTCGTTGAGCTTCTGAGGGTTTGACCCAGAGACGTGATTGCGTTAACGTCGGGTTGTGATCCTTCGACTCAGAACCTGTTGTCGCTGCCGTCCTGTCTAAGGCGTGCGCACGGTCTGATTGTCACCTCCATCACCTCGCGCATCACAAAGTCGCAGGTGCTGTCCTTACCCAAACGCCTGCTCCTTGACGCTGATTGGATCCACTGCCACATCACATTCTGAGGACAAGCATGCGAATCAAACCATCACAACAGGGTTTCATCGGATTTGTCATGGCGCTCATTACCTTGGGTGGTCTTCACGCCCAAGCGGTGCCGCCGCACTGGATCGGCGTCGCAATCGTCCGGAACAACGATACCTCCACTGCGCGCGATGTTGTCGTGTCTGTCCCGGTGCAGCTTGATCTGACTTCGCCGGCAAAGGACGGAAGCATCACCGGCGCATTTCTCAATGGCAGTGAACGTTCACCCTCTGCGAGCGGCACGCTCACCGGTTCCCACCTCGTTCTGCACTTCAGTGCCTTCGCACGCACATTGGAGGGCGATCTTCACGGCAGGACACTGGAGGCTACCTTCAGCGGCGCACGCATGAAGCCTTGGCGGATGACACTGCACGCGGAGCGTACAGGAAAACCGGCCACCACGTTTACGGCAGCTCCGCCGAAGGAAAAGCACGGCACCATCAATGGCGATTGGGAGATTGCAGGAAAGTCCCTGAAAGGCGAGAGGGCCTGGACCATGCATGTGGAACCGTATGCCGGTAATGGTGAGATCCGCGCTGTGATCCAGCACATCGATGGGGACACAGGCAATCTGTACGGCCGCTTTGATCCAGCCACTGGCGAATACCGTGTCAGCCGCTTGGCTGATTCCGGCGCAACCATTTTGGCGCTCAGGCCAAATCCGGATGGCACAGTGCAAGTGACGGACCTCCGTGATCCCGTCGACTCCAACGTGGCGCGCCGCCCCGATGAAGCGCGAAAGGCCAATCTGGCACCGCCAAGTATTCCCACAGAACACACGACGCTGTCCGATCCGTCGGAGCCGTTAAGGTTTTCGGGCACCAACCTGGCGGGAACGGCTGTTACCAACACTGACGAACAGTTTCGCGGCAAAGTGGTCATCGTTGCCATCGGAGGGAGCTGGTGCCCAAATTGCCATGACGAGGCGCCTGTACTTGTCGACCTGTACAACAGGTTCCATGCGCAGGGCCTCGAGGTGGTTGACCTCTCCTTCGAAGAGGGTGACCAGTTGAAGAACCCGGAGCGGCTTCGTGCGTTTATTACCAAATACAAAATCCCCTACACAGTCCTGCTCATGGGCACACCAGACGATCTTAACGACCGTCTGCCCCAGGCGAAGAACCTGAACAGCTGGCCGACCTCGTTTTTTGTCGGGCGCGATGGCCTGGTCAAAGAGATCCACGCGGGGTTCTCCGGACCGGCAACGGGCGATGCATACCCGAAGCTGAAGGCGGAGATGGCGGCAGAGGTGCAGAAGCTACTGGCCGGACGTACGCCGGCCTCTGACTGAGACGGACTATCGATCCCGCCCGAAGAGGTTCTGAAGAGCGCTGAGCGCCGCATCATCCCCTTCATGTGCGCTGCGGCGCATCTCCGTCATAGGCCCATGCAGAAATTTGTTCATCAGAGCCTTGGTCAAAGCCTCGATGGCATCATGCTGGTCAGGGCTTAACGTTCCAAGCCGGTTGCGCGCGCGGTCCAGTTCAGCTTGGCGAATCCGTTCTGCATGCTGTTGCAGCGCTATGATCCCTGGTACAGCGTCCAGGGTTTGGAGACGCTGTTGGAAGCGCTCGACCTCATCCGCGACAATCCGCTCCGCTGCGGCTGCCTCGCCGGCACGCGAGGTCTGGTTCTTCGCCGCAACCTGCTGCAAGTCGTCGATTGAGTAGACAAACGCACCCTCGACGCGGTTAACTGCCGGATCGATGTCACGCGGAACCGCGATATCCATGAAAAAGACGGGGCGGCCTCTGCGCGTGTGCAAGATATTCTGGGCCTCCGCCACGCGAAACAGGTGTTCACGCGCGCCTGTGCTGGTCACGATGATGTCGGCCTTGGCGGCGTGTTGCTGAAGATCGGCAAAGGGCACGGTCAGGCCATGAAACTGCTCCGCCAGGCGCTGCGCCCGCTCCGGTGTGCGGTTTGCCACCATCAGTGAGCTTGCTCCTTGCGCGATCAGGTGGCGCGCGGCCAATTCGCTCATCTTTCCGGCTCCCACTAAAAGCACCTGCTTGCCTTTCAGAGAGCCGAAGATCTGTTTCGCGAGATCAGCCGCGACAGACGCTACGGAGACCGAGGATGAGCCAATCTCGGTTTCAGTTCGCACCTTCTTGGCTACAGTGAATGCTGATTGCAGCAAACGCTCCAGCGTGGTGGAAACTGCGCCGACTTCCCGCGCAACCATGTAGCTTTGCTTGACCTGGCCCAGGATCTGCGGTTCGCCGACGACCATGCTGTCCAGCGACGATGCGACACGGAACAGGTGCCGCACCGCGTCCTGTTCGCGAAACTCATAGAGATGCGGCTGCAGCGTGACAGACGAGACTGCAAAATAGTGCGACAGGAACGCGCGCAGGTCGCTCGCGTGTTCATGTTCCGTGAGCACTTCCACCCGGTTGCAGGTGGAAAGGATCAGGCCTTCGCGCACGCCCGGGTGGTGCACCAGCGACCGGGTCGCTTCTGCAAGCTGCCCCGGGGCGATGGCCAATCGTTCGCGTACGTCGATGGGCGCGGAGTTATGGTTCACTCCTATTACAGAAATGCTCATGGCCGCCCCGCAAACTGGTGCACAGACGATACCTCGTTCGCAGACCAAACCGCGAGCATGATGAAGAACACAAAGGACGAGAGCCATACCGCGCGTCTGCCGCGCAGGCCACTGGACCGGCGAATCGCAATCATTCCGACATACGCCACCCACATTGCGAACGACAACAACACCTTGGGATCACGGAAGTAAGCCGCGCCATAGGTCACTTGCGCCAGCGCTGATCCAATCAGCAGTCCCGCTGTCATGCATGGCAAGCCGACCAGGAGCGACTTCAGGGCAATCTGGTCCGTGGTTTCCAAAGGTGGAAGGCCGCCCAGCCTGCCCGTGGACGTCCGCGACTTCAACCGCTTTTCCTGGATGAGGTACAGCACGCTGGCCAGCACGCTGACGCAGAGTGCCGCGTATGCAGCCAGGAGCAAGCCAATGTGGAGCCATAACCACACTGAATTCAAGAGTGGAAGGTCAATGGCATGGTGACCCGGAGCAAAGGCTGGCATGAGTCCGAGCAGGAACACAGCAGGCAGAAGAACGACCCCTATCGTCAGTGTTCGATAGCGCGCGTAGACGGCGAAGAATGCCGCAGCCAACAACAAGCCCAGCAGCGCCTGCACCTCGCTCGCGTTAACCGGGACAAAATGGTGTGCGGCATTCAACATCTCGACGAGCGAGACAAAGTGGAAGAGCAGCGCCGCAGTTGCCGCGGGGAGAGCGAGCAGCCGCCAGCTCGGTCGATCATAAAGCACGGCAGGCAGGACAGACAGCGATGCGATGCCATACAGAATGACGGCGACCTTGAGCCAGAACAGAGACATGCCTTAGCAGAACCGGGCGCTGCCACGCAGCAACGCGCCAACTCCTAGTATAAGCGGCGTTCGTAGCCGGAGTGCCGCCCGTCTTTGTTCGTTCAATCGAAAACAGGAGTCCTCCCTCTGCGCGTTGCAAAGGAAATTTCTTGCCAAAGGCAGCGATGCTTCTTCACTGCGGCATCCCACCGCTGAACAGGGCGGACAAAGCCAAAGTTCAAGGAGGAGTGCTCATGGCATTTGATTTAGGTGATCGGCGTGTTCGCGCAGGCGAGGCACGAGAAGGACAGACAACGGCGTATATCGAAAGCTACACCTCACAGGTGCCCAGCGGCATTTTCCTTACGGCAGCGATCGCCTCCATTACTGCCTCCATGGTATTTAAGGCCGCAAGGAAGGATCACGCGGCGCTCTTTGTCGGCCAGTGGGTGGCTCCCTTTCTCATCCTTGGTCTCTATAACAAGATGATCAAGCAGCACGGTTCCGACGCGGACACCCGCTCGTAACGAAAACCTGATCAACGTTCCACAAGGCCAGCATGACCGAGGAAGGTATGCTGGCCTTTGACCATGCCTGCGGAAAAGACGAAACGCGAGGAGACCGGCGCAGCGACAACGCCTGCCATGCGCCAGTTTGCAGCAGCCAAGGCTGCCCATCCCGACACCCTGCTTTTCTTTCGCATGGGCGATTTTTACGAGCTCTTTTACGATGATGCTCTTATTGCTTCGCGCGAATTACAACTCACGCTGACCGCTCGCGACCGTGAGCGCGCGATTCCACTGTGCGGTGTACCGTATCACGCGGCGGAAGGGTACTTACAGAAGCTTCTGCGCCGTGGATATCGCATTGCGATCTGCGAGCAAATGGAAGATCCCAAGATGGCAAAGGGTGTGGTGCGCCGTGAGGTGACGCGCGTTCTGACGCCCGGCACCGCATTGGATCCGCTGACCGGCCCCGGAGACACGTCGTACCTCGCGGCGCTCGCCTCCGATGCTGGTGGCAAGTGTGCGGGAGTCGCGCTTCTCGATCTGTCCACGGGTGAGTTCCGCGCAACCGAATTTCGCGGAGACGATGCCTTAAGGGAGGGAGCCGACGAAATTGCCCGCAATGGCGTCCGCGAGGTGCTATTGCCGGCAAACCTGCGCTTTGGCTCTCCACAAGCCGCATTGGACGGCACGGAACCTGGGAACGACCTCCTGTCCACCGTACACACGCGCACACCCGTGGAAGACTGGGTCTTTACAAGCGAGTACGCCTTGCCGCTTCTGCAGGGCCACTATCACGCACACTCGTTGGATGGCTTTGGCTTGAGCCATCACAGGGCGGCGGCTATCGCAAGCGGTGCCCTGCTGCACTACCTGCGCGCAACCAAGCATGACGGACTGGATCACCTGGATGTTCCTCGCTATTACGAGCGCTCCACCTGCCTTGAACTTGATGCTGTAAGTGTGCGCAACCTGGAGTTAGTTGAACCGCTGTTCGCCGGTGAAACGCAGCAGACCACGCTGTGCTATGCGTTGGATCAGTGCCGCACACCGATGGGAAAGCGTCTTCTCCGCTCCGTGTTGTTGCGGCCATCCATTGACCCGGACGAGATTGCATTGTGGCTTGATGCTGTGGGTGAGGTGACGCAGTCCCTGACCGCGCGGGAACGTCTGCGCCATGCGCTGGAGGGTGTGCTTGATCTTGAACGCTTGCTCGCCCGGCTGGCCCTGGACTCTGCCGGTCCTCGCGACGTCGTTGCCCTTGGACGCACGCTGGACGCACTGCCGCACGTTGAGACGGCGCTGCGTGAGGTCCATAATGGGCGATGGGCAAGCCTCCGCGACGGATTTGATCCACTTACAGACATCTGCGCGCGTATCCATGCAGTGCTTGTTGAAGAGCCGCCACTGAAGCTGGGCGAAGGCAAGGCCATCGCCAGGTGCGTGGATGCAGAACTGGACGACCTGCGTGGCCTGAGCCGGAGCGGACAGGACGCCATCGCTGCCATCGAGAACCGCGAGCGTACCCGCACGGGCATCAGCAGCCTGAAGGTGCGGTCCAACAATGTCTTCGGCTACTACCTCGAAATCACGCGCTCCAACCTGGCCAACGTCCCTTCTGAGTATGAGCGAAAGCAGACTCTCGTCAACGCAGAGCGCTTCACCACGCCTGAACTCAAGGACTACGAACACAAAATCCTGACCGCCCAGGAACGTATCGAAGAAATCGAGCGCCGTGTCTTCGCGGAACTTCGCCGTGAGGTTCTGGCCTTTGCAGCCCGTATACGCGACACTGCCCGTCGTCTAGCCGAAATCGACGTTCTGGCGAACTTCGCGCACATCGCAGCGCTGCGTGGCTGGACCCGCCCTGCAATCGTTCTGGACAGCACTGTTCTGGAGTTCGTGGAGGCAAGACATCCCGTTGTCGAGTTGCGTCTGGAGGAAAACGGCCAGGGCCGCTACATCCCCAACTCCGGCTTTCTTGACGGCACGGAAGGCCCGTCATTGGCTCTGATCACGGGCCCTAACATGGGCGGCAAGTCCACGTATCTCCGCATGGCCGCTCTGCTTGTCATCCTTGCGCAGAGCGGGTCTTTCGTGCCTGCCGTCAGCATGAAGCTGGGGCTTGCGGATCGCATCTTTACGCGCATTGGGGCCAGTGACAACGTTGCCCGTGGACGCTCGACCTTTATGGTGGAGATGACTGAAACGGCGGCTATCCTGAATTCTGCCACTTCAAAATCGCTGGTGCTGCTGGACGAAATGGGGCGAGGTACAGCGACGTACGATGGCCTCTCACTGGCGTGGGCCGCTGTCGAATACCTGCACGACCGCGTTGGTGCGCGAACCCTTTTCGCTACCCACTATCATGAACTGACGCTGCTTGAAGACACCTTAAGGCACCTGAAAAACCTTCGTGTCACGTGCCGCGAGTCTGCAAACGGCATCGTTTTCCTGCACCACGTGGAAAGCGGAGCAGCCGACCGCAGCTACGGCATTGAGGTGGCTCGGCTGGCGGGTTTGCCGCGCGAGGTCATCACACGTGCACGCTCAGTTCTAAAGATGCATGAGAAAGCGGAAAGTGCCTCGACAGCCGCCTCGGCCCACGCGGTGCAGTCCGTCGTGCCACCGATGCAGATGACGATCTTTACGCCACTTTCGCAACGCGTTGTGGACCGCGTCCGCACCTTGGATGTGGACCGCATGACGCCGATGGAGGCGCTCCAACTGTTGTCCGAACTGAAACGCGAGATCGCGGAATGAAGGCTCCCAAACCCCTAAAGCAGATGATCGTAGCGGGTCTGATGAGCGGAACGTCAGCGGACGGAGCGGACGTGGCCCTGGTCCGCGTGACCGCACGAGCGCCTACGCGCCGGGGTCCCAAAGCTCACCCAAGGCCCACGTCTCCGAAGCTCCACCTGCTTGGCTTTGCTTCGTTTCCGTATCCCAGGAGGCTTGGCCAAGCCGTTCTCGCGGCCATGGACGCGCAGTCCATAAGCACCGCCGAGCTTGCACGTCTCCACTGGCGCCTGGGTCAATTTTATGGCGACTCTGTCAGGCAGGCACAGGAGCAACTCGGGTATCGCGCAGTTCTGGTGGGAGTGCACGGGCAAACTATGTACCATCAGGGGCAACCTGCGAAATACCTGGGAACGCCGCTCCGCTGTACATGGCAAATTGGCGAAGCCAGCGAGGTTGCCGCGCGCACCCAACTCCCTGTCGTCAGTGACTTCAGACCCGCCGACATGGTCGCAGGAGGACAAGCCGCACCTCTTGTATCGATCTTTGACCGGATCTATTTCGCCCATCCCAAACGGAACCGGGTTCTACAGAACCTGGGCGGTATCGCAAATATGTCTGCAATCCCGGCCGGATCACATGACATGATCGCCTTTGACTCCGGTCCGGCTTCGGTCATCATGGATGCCTGCATGAAAGCCTTGTTCAAACGTCCCTACGATCGCGGCGGTGCGACCGCTAGGCGGGGCAAACCGCTTCAACAGGTACTCGACCGTTTGTTACAGCTGCCCTACTTCAAAGCCCTGCCGCCAAAGAGCTGCGGGCGTGAAGAGTTTGGAGGAGACTTTGTCGTGCGCTTCATCGAACAATGCCGCGCACTGAACGCCACATCTCCGGACGTTGTCGCAACTGCCACGGCATTCACGGCGGAGACGATACTGCACGCCTATCGCACGTTCGTCTGGCCCTTCCTTGGTCAGCATGCTCCGTTGGCGCGTGGAACCGACTACATCGTTGCTGGCGGGGGAGCCAACAACACAGCGCTTATGACGATGCTGCGCGCGGGACTTGAGCCGCTTGGCGTCACAGTCGCCACGACTGACCACCATGGCGTGCCCACACAGGCGAAAGAAGCCATGGCATTCGCATTGCTTTCCTGGCTGCGCTGGCATGGCATCCCGGGCAACGTACCGTCCGCCACCGGAGCGAGCCGTCCTGCCATCCTCGGCCGGGTCACACTTCCATGAGGTCCCGCTGCGCCGCGTGCATTCTGCTGTCTGCCACACTTGGCTTGAACGCCTGCCGTGAGATTCCCGACCCGCAAACCGTTGTCATCGACATCGAAAGCTCACCGGCCAATCTCGATGTTCGCATTGGCTCGGACGCGCAGTCTGAGCACATCGGCGCACTCCTCTTCGACTCGCTTGTGCGCAAGGACGAATCGTACAACCTGCAACCTGCCCTTGCTACATCGTGGGAGTGGCGCAATCCGCTCACTCTTGTGTTGCACATTCGCGACGGCGTCCATTTTCACGATGGAAAGCTGCTGGACGCGAACGATGTCGCGTGGTCCATCGATAGCATGACGAGCGGTGTCATCACGACGTCCAAGAGCGGGAACTACGCCGAGGTTCTCCGCACGGAAGTTCCGGACCCACGCACGTGCATTGTGCACCTGAAGCACCCCGATGCCAGCCTCCTCTTCAACATGAGCGATGAACTCAGCGCCGTTGTGGAGCGTGGCGCTGGAAAACAGATGGGCGAACACCCCATCGGCACCGGCTCGTTTCGCTTTGTACGTGAGACACAGGACAAAGAGGTCCTCCTGGAACGCAACCCGAACTACTGGGGCGGCGCACCGGTCATCTCCCGCGTGCGCTTCGCCATTGTGCCCGACGCGATCACGCGCGCCCTGGAGCTGCAACACGGCTCAGCCGATGCAGCCTCCAACGCTCTCACGGGTGACACAGTCGCCACGCTCGCACGCGATGCCCATCTTGCGGTTGACAGTCAACCCGGGTCGATCGTGAACTACATCACCTTCAACGTTACGGACCCCCAGTTACGCGACGTGCGCGTGCGCCAGGCAATCGCATATGCACTTGATCGCCCGGCCATCATCAAGGCGCTTCTGCACGGGCAGGCGCACGTGGTGGATACGCTTTTACCGCTGGGACACTGGGCCGCGCCATCGGCTGCCGACACCATCACGCGTTATACCCACGACATCTCTCACGCAAAAGCCTTGCTGGAAGGCGCTGGATACCATGCCGGCAAAGACGGTGTGCGCATTCACCTCACCCTCAAGAGTTCCACCGATGACACCATGCGCCTGTTTGCAGCCATTGTGCAGCAACAGGTGCGCGAAGCCGGTATCGATCTTCAACTCCGTCAAAACGAGTTCGGGACCTTCTACTCGGACGTAACCAAGGGTGCCTTCCAGATGTACGTGCTGCGATGGGTGGGGTCCAATGAAGATCCGGACATCTTCCGCTATGCATACAGCTCTGCGATGATGCCGCCAAAGGGCAGCAACCGTGGGCATTACAGCAACCCGGACGTCGACACACTGATTCGGCAGGGGGCATCGGAGACGGAACAAGCAAAGCGCCGCGAGATTTACCTGCGGCTGCAGGCAATGCTCGCGGCGGATGAGCCAACCCTGGTCTTGTGGTCGCCCGATAATGTTGTGGTTCATACGAAGCGGCTGCAGGGTGTGCAGCCGTCTTCGGCGGGGAGTTTTAGATGGCTGCGTTCGGCATTTATTTTGCCGGGCGCATGATGGCAGATACACTCTGCTGCGTATAGACTTGCGAACTGTTCAAGTCCACCATCTTGCTGGAAACATCGACCGGTTCAAAGTCGCTAAGGTGAATAGCCTCGATGCAGGCCAGATCGTTGTCATTCCACCGTGCATCTGCTGTAGCCACCACACCACCTGTCAATCCGTTATCCGCAACAATGAGACCGTAGTTGCGCATGGCAGTGATGAGGACCAGCGCCTGAGGATGATTGGCACAGGAAGCTGGCGTTGGGACATTTGCCTTGAGCCGGTAAATCTCACCCATGGGGCTGCCACCTGAGCAGTACGCAGGAGGATTGGATTGCGAGATCAGGCGATTCCCGTCCTCGTATCCACCGGTGCAGTAACCCAGACCAGACTGCGCCGTGGCAGGCCAGACGTGATAATTCAGCGTGTGGTTGAGTGTGAGTCGACCAGGATGTGTCACAACACCGCACTCACTGCCCTCCGCGCAGTTCCCCTTGACTTCGTCGTAGTTCCAGAGCAGAGGAAGAACCGGCAGGCCGGCGGCGTCGGTTGAACCATTGTCCTGGGGCAGCATGGCATAGCTGGTCAGGTCCCAATATGCGTTACTGGAGTCTGTCCAACTACCATCAGCATTTGGGGTACCCTGCCACATCTCCCACAGCTTGCACCCGTTGCCGCCACCTGCCGTCTGCAGGATCAGGGTGTGCCGGTCAGCGTCCGGGCCTGCATTCTGTGTGCCCTCAACCGCCGCGTAGCTGGGGAAAGGACCGGAGGTGAAGTAGCTCTGGTATGTCGTTGTAGAGATCGGCACCATCGGCTGGTTGTAGGGAACTTTGGTGAATGGAATACCACCGTAGTACAGGTCGGCACCGAAAATCCTACGCAGTGAAGAGGATGCGTACACAGGCATGATCGCAGCCGCGGGTGACGTATCCACCGGCAGATTGGACACATTCAAGTGCCAGATCGTATCCGACGGGAACAGAGAGCAGCCACTTAGCGTGTTGTCTCCGCGCATGGGCATCATGACCTGCTTCAACACGGTTGTGTTTGTCGCATCGGTGACGGTCACGGCCACCGAATACAGGCCTTGCCCGTAGACCGTGCCGGTGATGGCACCGGAAGTTGGATTGAGGCTCAGACCTTCGACCATGCTTGCGCCGCCGGATGTTGCGACACCGTACCGGTAGGGCGGAACGCCTCCTGAGGCTACAACAGTGCAGCCCGCATACGCCTGGTACTGCGTACCCTCCGGGCACGAATTGGTAACGATCTGTACCGAGGCCAAGGTACCCGACCAGCTTGCCACCGCCGAAGATGCGTAGCCGTTGAGTGTAGCAAGCGCACGGATGTATCCCGTCGCGGTGAAGGACACACCCCCGGTATATGGCAGCGTGGGCGCGCAGGTGTTGGTGGTGTCCTGGCAATACAGGATCGTCGAACCACTTGCGGCGTCAGAGATCTGCACGGTGGTGACGGCACCAGAGTAGTTCGTGGGAACGGAGAATGTCGGTGCGGCAACTGCCGGAGCAGTGATGACGTACGCGGCAGTACCCGTTGGGCTTTGAGCGTACCCGCTGGAAACAGCAATCGCCTGCAAGACACCGCTCTTGCTCACGGTGACTGGTCCGGCATATACCTGCGAGCTGGCCGTCGGCACGGTGCCGTCCGTCGTGTAGTAAATCGTGGCGTTGGGAGTGGTTGACCCGATGCTGATGGTTTGCGTTCCGGCATAGGTGCCCGCCGCGGGTGTGAAGGCAGGAGACGCGGCCTTGGGCAGAGCGGGCGAGAGTGCCGCAACATAGGAGTCGCGCCACATGCCGGCGTCACTGTCGATTGGTGCGCCGTCGCCGGCGAGCGCGAAGCCCGGGTGCGATGTTGTCAACGTCCCAGCCTTGTCCGTAACCGTGCCGGTCAGAACGCCATCCAGGTACACCTGTAGCAGAACCGGTGCAGAACCGGAGGCCACAATGGCTAGCGTGTGGTTAATCGCAGCCGAGGGAGCTCCGCAGCTTGCGTTGCCCATGTACTGGCCGCTCATCTCGATGTAACAGCCGCTGTAAAACCCATTGACGACCTGCCCGAAGCCCACGCAATAGCCGCCGAGATTAGATACCAGGCGCACGCATGCCTCGCGGGCGTAGGCATTCTTCGCGTTGGAGGGACTGACCAGAATCTGCGCGGTATCTGAAACCGACGGACCGTATGCGTAATAAACATATCCGGTTCCAGGAACTTCCACCGATTCGTTGCCGGTTACAAACGCCGCCGTCGTACCACTGACGCGTGACCACGCCGGATTGTATGTAGTTAGCGGGAGATTACTGACGCCGGCAAAGGTGTCGTAGCACGTTCCGCTGCCGGATGGGCAGCCGAACGAAGACATTGTGGGTGCGGAACTTCCAGAAGAAGCAGATCCTGCCGCTGCGGGCAGCAGGCCGGTGTAATCCTGCCATGCGCTCGCCAGGGCGTTTGAAGGCGTTCCGTCGCCGACGAGCATGAATCCCGAACCTGGCTTGGTCAAAGGATTGACACTGTCTGTCACAACTCCCATCTTCAGACCATCGACCGATACCGTCAGTGACACGCTGGACGTGCCTGAAGCCGTTAACGACAAGGTATGGCTTGCCGCTGCGTTGGGAGAACAACTCACCGAGCCAATCCACTGACCGGTCTTTGTGACGTAGCAGTTCACGTAGGAACCGTTACTGACGCCACCAAAACCGACGCAGTAACTGCCTGCAGACGACATCCGTACGCAGGCGTTGCGCGTGTACGGGTTGACGGTTGTAGACGCGTTCACCGTGATTTGAGAAAGGTCAGAGGTGGACGATGCGTACACGTAAGACGCGTAGCTCCAACCATTAATGCTGACTGTGCCATCGCCATCGGTGTGGATGTCATCGGACCCGGACAGCTTGACCCACGACGCGCTGTACGCGGACAAGACGGTTCCGGCCGAACCGGAAAAGGTGTCAGAACAGGTTCCGCTGCCGGACACGCAGCTGGAGTTTGCCATGACCTGCTGCGGGCAGGCGTAAATACCGAGCAAGCAGGCCATGAAAACAAGTAAGCGGTGGACCGACCTGGGCCGTGCCACACCACGTCTTCCCGATATTAGATACATCGTTGAAAACCTCAAGAGGAGCATTGACAGTAACGTTCTAGCTATCGGCTGCCAGAGCGTCGACCTGAGGGGATAAATGCCGCAGGAATGTGACGCTTTCTTTGTTTTTTTTAGGAAACATCGGACTTTAGACACGTACAACGGTTGAAGACTCAAGACACATCAGGAACAACAGCACAGACCAACGAACGCACACTTCATGCGTTGTGCATTCCACGCAGGAATGCATCGGTTACATCCGCGCTTCATATGTCTGATGAGTCCCACGATAGCACTGGGCAATCCGGTAATTCTTTCGCAGTCATGGAATCGCACACCTCGATGAAGAGCGATCAAACTGCCTTTTCGTCGGACGGTACAGGTACCCCGCCGGTGTGCGATATGCTTCGCAACGTCCGTTGCCCGTCAGTAACGTACTGAAGCGCTGACACCTTCAGCCGATCTGCACAAGAGAGAGACGAGTGCGCAGAGTGCCGCGCGTGCGCTGCAGAGCGTCACTGCTACATCCAAACGAAGCGCATTAGGGTATTTGAGCTTGTGAGAGACCACGTGCGAACGCACGAGCCCAGAGTCTTACGCGTTCGGAGTGAACGGCCTTCAAAAGATGTTTGGCACAGGCCGTGCCTTCGACCACACCAGGTACATAGCCCATGCTGCAAGGCTGCAGCTGTCCATGATGCGCCCGTCGCGGACCATCTCCTCAAACTCTGTAACGCGCACGCGATGGACGGTCAATCCCTCTTCTTCAGCCTCAAGATCAGGCTCGCCCGGGCTTAACTCTTCCGCCAGCCAGACATGGTGCATTTGACGCATGGCACCGTAGGCGATCCAGTTCTTACCGATAAGGGTGAGCTTACCCGCGCTGAATCCGGTTTCTTCTCGGAGTTCGCCGCGCGCCAGGGCTTCCTGATCAGGCTCCGCGATCTCCCATCCGCCTTGCGGGAACTCATAGAAATACTCCTGCACGGTGTACCGGTACTGGCGGACGAGAATAACGAATTCGTCTGTCGCTGTGCGCTCAAACGGAATGACGAGGCAGGCTGGATCTTTGTCAAGAATGCCATAGATGCCCCGTCCGCCGTTCGCGCGCTCGATCACATCTTCACGAACACGCGACCACTTATTGCGATAGACCTCGCGCGTGCTGATCGTTCGGATGGGTTTGACTTCCACTTCTCGTTGAGGGCTCCGGCCCGGATTCACTTCAGAATATCCGTACGGCGCACAAGGGTGTGCCTCTTGAGTGACGCAGTGAAGCCAAAGTACCTGTTTTGGGCGGGTTTACGTTCGTGCGCCCGCAACGCTGAGACTTCACGTCACACAGTCTGAACACAACACCTGGAGTGACTCTCCGGCTCAGGATTGACCGGTAAGGTTGTTGGGCGACGCCATACACTGCCACCCGCCCGCAGTATGCGATCCATCACAGAAGGGACGCTTCTTGCTGAGGCCGCAGCGGCAGAGAGAAACAGCGGGCTTGCCTGTTAGATCCCACGACGCACCGTCCGCGTCAACAAGGTGTATCCGTCCCTCGATACGTAATGGACCATTCGGACGGACTGTAATTTTGACTGGTTCCTGATCAGGCATTGCTGCTCCTTTGTCCGATGATGGACGCAGCCTCACGTGCTTCGCCGGCTTGTGCCTGTGTCCAGAACATCGTTCTCGGCAGCATAGCAGAGCACCGCAAGCACTCTGCTATGCCACCTTGAACAGCTAGACGCCCAACATCATTCCCATGCGCTGGTCGAGCCGCACGCGGAGCGTATCCGTGAGTTCCTTGACGTGGCGCACACGATCCGCAACCACGGGGCTGACGGCCTTGTCGCGCAGAAGCATGTCGCTCTGCAGAAGAAGGCTGGTGAGAGTCGTCTGCAGGTCCTGTGCGACAGCTGTGGCCGCTTCTTTCCGGCCCAGAGTTTCGGCCTGTTCACGGCCGTGAAGGAGGTTGCGCAGGAGCCGGACGACACCGGAGGCTCCCAGGGTGGACAGGTTGATTTCCAACGGGATTGCACCCGCGGCGTTTTGCCACACCATCTCTGACGTTGTCGTCTCCGCTTCCGGAAGCGACGTGTCCATCAGGAGGGCTGTTACTGGGTCACGCCGCAACCGCGCCAGCGCCGCTCTGCGGCTCCGCGCGATTTCTACCACAGCGTCTGCCTCACGAGAGAGGGCACGAGCCAGATTCTCGGCACCTTCAATCGCAGTTACGATCAATACTGTTTTTTCCATTTTCCGCCTCTTCGCTCGACGGTTCACAGAAGATGAGAAGTTCGAACCAAGTACCTTGAAAAATGCTGCAAGAGAGGTGTTACGGTTAGCACGCCGGATGGTCGGTGATTGCCATCCGGTCATGGGGTTAAGCGTCGGAGATGCCGTATTCCTTGAGCTTGCGATACAGCGTTGTTTTGCCGATGCCAAGCATCTTGGCCGCCATCAATTTATCGCCATGCAACTGGCGAATGGTGTGCAGAATCGCTTCCTTTTCCATGTCAGCGATCGAGACAATATCTCCGTTACGCGTTGTGTTGGCGATGACCTCACGCGCACTCATGTCGCGCTCGTCTACGCGAATCACGTGGCCAATGGAAGCCTGCTGTACAAAGGCGACACCTTGCATCTGTGTCGGAAGATCACCCATGTGCAGAACGGGTCCGCTGGAGAGCGCACACGCACGCTCAATGGAACTTTCCAGCTCCTGCACATTGCCTGGCCAGTCGTATTCGGTGAGCACCTGCATGGCGTCCGGTGCAAACTGATACATGGTGGCCTTCTCGCGGCGCATCCGCTCTAGGAAGTGTTCGGCAAGCAGCGGGATGTCCTCGCGGCGTTCGCGCAGTGACGGAATGCGGAGGCTCACGATGTTCAAACGATAGAGCAGGTCCTTGCGGAACGCTCCTTGATCTACCAGTGTGGACAGGTTGCGTGTAGACGCGGCCAAGATGCGGACGGTCACGGGAAGGGCCTGCTCGGACCCGCCTGGCTTAATCTGACGGTCTCCAATGGCACGGGCGAGCCTGGCTTGGAGATCCAACGGCATTTCACTAATTTGCTTCAGCAGCAGGGTGCCGCCATCCTCCGACGCGAGCGCTCCGGGCTTCGACCGGCCACCGTTCAGAGGCGGCGTCTTCGCCGTTCCGAAGAGTTCCGTTTCAAGAACGCTGGGCGCAATCTGGCCGCACTCGAAAACGGCAAAGCGTTTGCTGGCGTTCGGCCCGCTGGCGTGGATGGCCCGCGCGATCGTCTCCTTCCCTGCTCCACTCTCACCCATGATCAGGAGGGGGTGGGTGGCAGGTGCCACACGCTGTACGATCCGCGCGATCTTTTCCATCTCCGGCGATGAGCCGATCAAACCATTCGGCTGCTTCTGCAGCTTTCCTTTTACGCGCTGCCCTTCCAATTCGTGACTGCGCCGTCTGCCGGCGCGCTCCAAAACGGTAAGAAGTTCGTCCATGGCAAACGGCTTAATCAGGTAATCGGTGGTACCTATCCGCATTGCCTCGACGGCGGAAGTAACAGTCGCGAACGCCGTCATGACGACGATGGAGGAGCGAGGACGCTGGCTGCGGATTTCCTCCAGCAGAGTGAGCCCGCCCCCTGGCATCTTGAGGTCCATGAGGATGACGTCCGGTGCCTGGGTATTGACGAGTCTCCGGGCTTCCTCTGCCGTACCCGCCGTTTGCACTGCAAAGCCGATGCCCGCCGCAATTTGACTACACGCCTGCAGGATGTGTGGATCGTCGTCCAAAACCAGAAGCGAGAGATTCGCGGCAGAATAGCCTGCGGTCCTGTTCTCGCGCTTGCCGTCCTGGCGCAAGACACGTGCCGCGTCCTCTCCTCCGGGTGGAGTACCGGTGGCAGGCCGGCCGTTTGACTGCGGCAAGCGGCTATGCACCGCCGCCGTCTGCGACATTCTAGAGCCTGAGGTGGGGGATCCCGTGGGCTTGTTCAGCATCGTTTTGGTTACCTGCGTTCCATTGTCGCGTGAGAAGGTAATTTATGCAATGTAACTTGCAGTGTGGTGGAACGCTGTTGTAAAGCTAGATGCTCTTTGCCTTGACGCCAGATGATTCCTTTCAGGACAGTGTCGTTTTGGTACGGTTAGATACATCCTTTGGAGCCTCATGACACTGACCCAAAATCCAGACAGCGTCTTTCGCCAGGGAAATCGGTCTCCTGACGCCTTGCGGCCCGTTCGCTTCACGCGCGATTACGTCGCAACAGCGGAGGGGTCGGTGCTGATCGAAACGGGCAATACGCGCCTGCTTTGCAATGCAACGGTAGAGGGGAGTGTGCCTGCATGGCTGCGCAACAGCGGCCGGGGGTGGATCACGGCAGAATACAGCATGTTACCCCGTGCTACGCTGACGCGGACGCCGCGGGAAAGCGAGCGCGGGAAGATCGGAGGACGCACGCATGAAATTCAGCGGCTGGTCGGCAGATCTCTGCGCAGCGTGGTGGATCTCAAGGCGCTGGGCGAGCGCTCCATCATCCTCGATTGCGATGTCCTGCAGGCAGATGGCGGAACCAGAACCGCCGCAATCACCGGCGCCTGCGTGGCGCTGGCCCTGGCTCTGAATCGCCTGGTAGCTGCTGGAACCTTGCCCCAGTCGCCACTGAAGCAGCTTGTAGCAGCCACGTCAGTCGGCATCGTTGACGGCCATGTGCTTCTGGACCTTGCATATGAAGAAGACTCTCAAGCCGACGTAGACATGAATGTCGTAATGACGGAGACGGGGGGACTCGTGGAGACGCAGGCCACGGCCGAACGCGAGCCGTACACACGCACGCAACTTGACGCTATGCTGGATGCGGCAGGGCGCGGCATTGCGGAACTGCTCACAATGCAGCGCGCCGTGCTGGCTTCTTGAAGGAAGCGGCGCCAGGCCCGCCCGCATCATAGCAACAGGTCCTGAAGACCTAGAGGAAATGAAACGCATGAAGCTAACACCTGGGAAGCTGGCAGGGCTGAAGGCAGTGTCGGACAGCAGAGGCGTCATCGCTGCCGCAGCAATGGATCAGCGTGGATCACTACAAAAGTCGATTGCCGCCGCGCGCGGGACGGATGCCAAGGCTGACGACCTGATTGTCTTCAAAGAGCTGGTCACTAAGACCCTGACGCGCTATGCCTCTGCCATCCTGCTGGACCCGGAATTTGGCCTGCCTGCCTCTCGCCAGCGCAACAGCGCCGGTCTATTGCTTGCGTACGAGAAGACAGGCTACGACGCAACTACGCCCGGACGCCTGCCCGACCTGTTGGATCTATGGAGCGTGCGGCGCCTGAAGGAAGCTGGCGCCGACTGCGTGAAGGTTTTGTTGTATTACACGCCGTACGAAGACGCCGCGATCAATGAACACAAGCACGCCTGGATTGAGCGGATTGGCGACGAATGCAACTACCATGACATCCCCTTTTTCCTGGAACCGGTCGGCTACGACGAAAACGGCAAAGGCGAGAAAACTCTTGAGTACGCCAAGAAGAAGCCGTCGGTGGTCACAAAGACCATGGAAGAGTTCGGCAAGCCACGCTATTCGGTTGACATCCTGAAGGTCGAAGTACCCGTTGAAATGACCTTTGTGGAAGGCACACACGCCTACAAGGGCGAGAAGGCCTACACACGCACTGAAGCGTTGCAACTTTTCCGTGACGCAGAGTCTGCAACGGACAAGCCCTTCATCTATCTCTCCGCCGGTGTGACCAATCCTGTATTCATCGAAACGCTGGCCATGGCCGGCGAATCAGGTACGAAGTTCAGCGGCGTGCTCTGCGGCCGCGCCACGTGGTACGACGGCATCAAGATGTACGCACAGCAGGGTGCCGAAGCGTTCCATCACTGGCTGGAGACGGCGGGCGTGGAAAATATCGAAAACGTAAACAAGGCCTTGGACGCGGCGACTCCCTGGTACACGAAATTCGGCGCGACATCGCTGGAAGAACTCGGCTAGCGTCGCACGAGGCTTGAAGCAGGCTATCCCTTCGCAGCCTGCTTCAAGTGCATCTTTTACTTGATCGAAGTGTTCTTCGCTGCAAGCCGCTTTGTCGCTGACGTCGACGTGGTGTTGTCGTCAGGCATCCGCTTTAGGCGAGAGTGGCAACGACGTTCTGGCAGGCCCGCCACCCTTTGCCACCGATGAGATGATCATGTGCTCCGCGATCAGTTCCGTCTGAAAGCGCACGATGGTATCCGGATCGGTGATGACAGACTGCGTATTGTTCTGTGCCTTGTAACCCGGTCCACCGGGCTGCCCCTGCACCACAAACGTGCCCTCACCGGAGTCGGACCAATTGGTCGACCCCTCCGCAGCAACGCGGCCATCCGCCACAAACCCCTTGGTATGGCTGATTTGGTGCGTTGCGGACTCCCCAATGGCGAAGTGCGTACCGAAAGATGCAAGGTTGTAGGCTTTGTCCGCATCCAGCAGTGCCTTTTCGTGCACGCCCCCCGCCTGGCTCATGTCCAACGTGATCAGGACGGTGATGGCCGGGTTCAGCACCTTCTCCATGATGATGTTGTTCAGCTCCGTGTCGTCGTAGCCGAACATGTTCATGTACAGCGAGATCGTCACGCGTGACAGAACGTACTTCAAGATGTCATGCACATCGTCGCGGCCCACATAGAAAAGGTGCACATCCTTGCTGGCCTTTGTGGAATAGGATTTCTCGCGTGTAAACTGCGCGAGATCCTGCAAGGTAAACGTCTGCAGGTTTTGTGTCGGGTCGCCTGTGACGTTACTTGGGCTTTTCACATCCGGCTTGGCGTACGCCACCGCGACTTCCTCTGCCGTGGCTGGAGGCTTCAACGCATCCGCCGGGATGGCGAACGGATCGGCGAAGGGCCTGGAAGGAAATACCGGGGCGAACGGTAGCGCTGGTGGTGCGCCCTGATCCTGCACTGGCACGTGCGATGCCTGCATGTCGTTGGTGGGCTGTGGTGGCGTGCTTGAGGCCATGCCTCTCCTTTCACTGCGAAGCGGATGCGCTTTTCACAATGGTCCGACCATACCTCACCCCAGGCAGCCCCGCAAGGCAAGAGACATCAATGCAGGATCACAGAGAGGATCACGGCTTACTCCCACTCGATGGTACCGGGCGGCTTGCTGGTGATGTCGTAGACGACCCGGTTGATGCCGCGCACCTCGTTCACGATGCGGCTGCTGATCGTCCTCAGAACGTCGTACGGCAGCGGCACCCAATCCGCGGTCATGCCGTCTTCGCTGTGCACGGCACGGATCGCGCAGGTGTACGCATAGGTGCGCTGGTCACCCATCACGCCAACCGTCTTCACTGGCAGCAGGACAGCAAAGCTCTGCCAGATGCTGCGGTACAGGCCCGCCCTCTTGATCTCGGACACGACGATGTCGTCGGCGTTCTGCAGAAGTTCGACACGCTCCGGCGTGATCTCTCCCAGGATGCGCACCGCAAGGCCGGGGCCGGGAAAGGGCTGACGCTCCAACACCTCGCCGGGCATGCCAAGGTCGCGGCCCACGCGGCGAACCTCATCTTTGAAGAGGTCACGCAGCGGTTCGATGAGCTTCAGCTTCATGTTCTCCGGCAGGCCACCGACGTTGTGATGGCTCTTGATGGTCTGCGACGGCCCTTTCACGCTGGACGACTCGATGACATCCGGATACAGCGTCCCCTGCACCAGCCACGCGACTTCATCTCCCGCGCTGTCGTGCGGCAGTTCGCCATGCGTCTCCTGCTCACGCAAAATGCGGGCAGCCTCATCATCAAAGACGGCGATGAACTCGCGCCCGATGATCTTGCGCTTGGTCTCAGGATCGGTGATCCCGCCGAGCTGCGTCAGGAAGCGCCTCGAAGCATCCACGGCGACGACGTTCAGGCCGAGTTTCTCGCGCATGTTGGCCTGCACCTGCGCAAACTCGTTTTTGCGAAGCACGCCATTGTTCACAAAAATGCACGTCAGCCGGTCCCCTATGGCACGCGACACCAGCACCGCAGCCACAGCTGAGTCCACACCGCCCGACAGTCCGCAAATCGCCCGACCGTCCCCCACCTGCTTGCGGATCGCATCCACGGTAGTCTGAACAAAATGCTCCGGCGTCCAGTCTGACGTGGCGCCGCAGATCTCAAGCACGAAGTTGCGCAACAGTTCAGTTCCCTGCCTGCTGTGCGCGACTTCAGGATGCCACTGAACCGCATAGAGCCTGCGCGTAGGGTCTGCGATGGAGGCAATCGCGCTGCCTGTTTGCGCTGCAGCGACAAAGCCCTGTGGCAGATCGACAACGCTGTCACCATGCGACATCAATACATCAAGCGTCGCTGGCAGGCCCGCGAACAGAGGGTTCTGTGCGGTCACCGTGACCGAGGCATCGCCATACTCGCGCTTGTCAGACGGCACCACCTTACCGCCCAGATGGTGCGCCATAAACTGCATGCCGTAGCAGATGCCCAGCGTGGGCAACCCCAGCGTCAATATCGCCGGATCAGCCTTTGGCGCGTCCGCGTCGTACACCGAGCTTGGACCACCGGAAAGGATGACCCCCAATGGATTCAGCGCGCGAACAGACTCCAGAGTCGCTGTACACGGCACCACGACAGAGAAGACGTTGAACTCGCGGACGCGGCGCGCGATCAGCTGCGTATATTGCGCGCCAAAATCCAGGATGACGATGGTTGAGCTGCTCACCCCGCCATTCTATCGGCGCCGCTTGTGGACGCCGCTTAGGACCTGTCCTTCGTCCGCGTGCTTTGCACGCCCGTAACGATCGCAGCTCCCACCAGGATGATCACCACGCCCGTGATCCAAGTCTGTGGAACGTGCATCAGGTGCATGATGTACACCGCGCCGGCGATTACAATAAGATACCCAATCAGATAAATGCCAAAGTTCATGCCTGTGCGTCTCCCTGTATGTCTCTCACAACGCTGAATACGGCTGTGATGCAGGCCGCGTACTCTATGCTGCTACGCTGTACCAACTTGCTACACAGCGCCCTTCCAAAGCCGGAGATACGACGCAAGCCGCGCCACATGGAAAAAGTCCGACGCGACGACATACCAGATCGCCACACCCACGTTCCACCAGAACAGAAACTGGTCCGTCATCACCGACTGGAACGGCAGCGGACAGGCAGAGAACACGACCGCCAGAACCAGCAAGGCGATTTTGACGATGCCGAGCACAAGATTGATCTCGACCAGCCCACTGCGCAAACCGCCCACGCGCAGCGCCTCCCGCAGACTTTGCACCGGCCCCGTGCCGTGCAGCATGGCCAGCAGCGGAGCAATCCCGAAGACCCACCCGGTAAGCGCCGACAACACAAACAGGCCAAGCGAGAGAACAATCGCGCCGCCCACATACAGCATCATCTGCGGATCACCTCCCGCCGCAATGGGCTGCAGAATGCTCCAGTTCGCCAATGCACGCAGACCCAACCACCACGCTACCGCCAACGCCGCGAGCGGAAGGACGCGCAACAGTTGTAAAACCACAAGCGTCACCGGTCTGCTTTGAAGCGCAGGATCCATGCGCCGCAGCACAAGTGTGCGTCCCAGGCCAGAGACAGCCGCCCAGGCAATCAGCAGCAGCGGAACCAGCCACGCAGCGGCATGGTACAGCCCGGGTCCAACCACCTCTGCAAACCCTGCCATGGTCGTTGAAGCAGTCACCGGATCGGTCAGCAACTGATTGACCGTGAGGCCTTCGATTCCCGTCGCCTGCCACGGCACTCCGTTGAAGGCACGTGCGCCCTGTCTGTACACCAGCCATAGCGCCGGAATACCGAAACACCAGCGCCACGCGATCTCCAGTAGCGTTAGTGCGGGACGCTGCCACACGTAAGAGAGGTTGGCAACAAAGCCTTGCGTCGTGCGCTGCGCCTCCCCGTGCTGCGCGGCGGTGGTCATCAGCCCTTCACGACAAGGTTGACCAGCTTGCCCGGCACGTACACCACCTTGACGGCGGTTCGCCCGGCCAGCCTTACAACGACCTTCTCGTCGGCATGCGCGGCAGCTTTCACCGCATCCGCGTCAGCGTTTGCTGCCACGCAGATCACATGCACCAGCTTGCCGTTGATCTGCACGGGGATCTCCATCTCGTCCTCACGTGCCAGTTCCGCATCAGCTTGCGGCCACGGCTGACGGAACACCGCGCCCTCATGCCCCAGCTCCGTCCACAACTCCTGCGCAAGAAACGGAGCAAACGGCGCAAGCATCAGCGTCAACGAGCGAAAGATCTCCCGCTGCGTTGCCGGCGATACCTCGCCGGAGTCCATCGCCGCTTCATGCGCAGCAAGTTCATTCACCAGGATCATGATACCGGCGATGCTGGTGTTGAAGTGCCAGCGGCCGCCGAAGTCCAGCGTGATCTTTGCGATCGTCTGGTGCAGCGTGCGCAGCAGCTTCTGCCCCGCGGGCGACAGCGCATCCTGCGTGAGTGTGCCCTCGCCAGTGCGCAGACGCGGCGCATACTTTGTCGTCAACCGATAGACCTTGGTCAGGAAGCGGTACACGCCCGCCACGCCGTCCTCCTGCCAGTCCAGATCGCGGTCCGGCGGCGCCGCAAACAGCGCATATGCGCGCGTCGCATCCGCACCGAACTTCGCGATCATCTCGTCCGGCGAGACGACGTTGCCCTTCGACTTGGACATCTTCGCGCCGTCTTTAATCACCATGCCCTGCGTAAACAGCCGCGTTGCCGGTTCGCTGTTCCGCACCATGCCCAGGTCGCGCATGAAGCGCGTCCAATACCGCGAGTAGATCAGGTGCAGGATCGCGTGTTCCACCCCGCCCACGTACTGATCGATTGGAAACCAGTAGTTCGCAACATCACTGTCGAACGGCGCGCTTGTATTCTTCGCGTCCGTGTAGCGGTAGAAGTACCACGACGAATCCACAAAGGTATCCATCGTGTCGGTCTCGCGCCGCGCCGGACCATCGCATGCTGGGCACGTGGTGTTCACAAAGTCCGGCACGCGGCCCAGCGGTGATCCATCTACATCGGCAAGATCCACCTGCTCCGGCTGCAGAACAGGAAGTTGATCCTCCGGCACCGGCTGCATGCCGCACCGGTCGCAGTACACCACCGGGATCGGCGTCCCCCAATACCGCTGGCGCGAGACACCCCAATCCTTCAGGCGGTACGTAACGGTCTTCTTGCCAAAGCCGTTTGCCTCGGCGTACGCCGTCATCTTCTCCAGCGCTTGCAGCACCGGTTCGCCCGTCCACTCCCCACTGTCAATCAGGACTGCCTCCGCTTTTGCGGTGTACGGCAGTGCGAGATCGTCTGTGTCCACATTCGGAGCCACGACGCGCTTTATGGGCAGGCCATACTTCGTTGCAAACTCAAAATCACGCTCGTCGTGCGCCGGCACGCTCATCACCGCACCCGTGCCGTAGCCGGACAACACATAATTCGCTACCCACACGGGCAGCCGCTCCCCGTCAAACGGGTTGATGACGAAGCGCCCCGTCGGCACACCGTGCTTGGGCAGTTCGCCAAGCAGGTCCGTATCGCGCGCTGTCTTCTGCTCCGCCAGCATCTTGTCCACTTCAACCGAAAGCGGCGCCTCCATCGCCGCCCAATGCTGGATGATCGGGTGATCCGGCGCAAGCTGCAGCGACGTCGCGCCAAAGATCGTATCGATGCGCGTCGTAAACACGGCGATGGTCATGCTGTCCGTGCACCCGTCCATTGCAAACGTGACCTCCGCGCCCTCGCTGCGCCCAATCCAGTTGCGCTGCATGGTGCGGACCTTCTCCGGCCAGCCCTCCAGCGCATCCAGCCCGTCCAGCAACTCGTCCGCATATTTCGTAATGCGAAAGAACCACTGCGTCAGGTCGCGCTGCTCCACCAGCGTGTCTTCATGCCGCCAGCAGCAGCCGCCCACCACCTGCTCATTCGCCAGTACGGTATTGCAGTTCGGGCACCAGTTGACCTTGCTCTTCTTACGGTAGGCAAGATCGCGCTTCAGCATCTCGAGAAAGAACCACTGGTTCCACCGGTAATATTCCGGCAGGCACGTCGTCACCTCGCGCTCCCAGTCGTAACCGAGTCCCAGCCGCGTCAGCTGCGTGCGCATCTCCGCAATGTTGCCCAGCGTCCACGCGCGCGGCGCAGTCCCGTTCTTGATGGCGGCATTCTCAGCCGGCAGGCCAAAGCTGTCCCACCCCATGGGATGCAGCACGTTGTAGCCCTTCATCCAGTGGTAGCGCGCCAGGGCATCGTCGATGCTGTAGTTGCGCACATGGCCGATGTGCAGCTTGCCGCTAGGATACGGCAGCATGCCAAGCACGTAGTACTTGGGCTTGCCGCACGTGTGCGCCTCCGCGGCGTACAGAGCCGGGTCGGCATCCCACACCACCTGCCAGCGCGGCTCAATCTCATGCGGGTTGTACCGCCTCGCCTCCTCAGGCTGCGCGGAAGCGGACATGGTGGCGGCGGACGTAGAGGTCTCAGGCATTCTTCTCTATTGTATGAGGCTCGATTCCTGAGCACGCCGCCGTACATACCACGCTCAGGAATACGAGGCATGCAGGGTGATGTGTGATGATTGATGCATGATGTTTCGAGAAGCGTATTGAGAACAACCTTAACAATTGACGATGATGTCTTAGCTGCGGCAAAGGAGATGGCACTCACTGAACGCAAGAGCGTGGGCGAAGTGCTCTCTGCCTTGGCGCGTGGCGCTCTGCGGCCCACTCCAAACGTCCGTAAACGTCGAAATGGTCTGCCGTTGCTGCCGGTTGGTCAGGGGCGTCAGCGGGTCACCTCTGAGATAGTGCGCCATCTCAGTGATGAGTTGCTGTGATGCGGTTCTTACTCGACGTCAATGTACTCATTGCTCTCATCGACCCGGGACATGTGCAACACGGAAACGCTCACAACTGGTTTGCGAAAGTAGGCAAGAGAGCGTGGGCAACTTCTCCGCTGACGCAGAACGGGCTTCTGAGGGTCGTGGGCCATCCCCGATATCCGAACTCGCCCGGAACACCAGCAGCAGTCGCAGATCTGATGACGGCACTTCTGGACCACCCTGGACATATGTTTTGGGCCGACGATATCACATTGCTGGATGAGCGGTTTGTTAGCACAGAACGCCTGCTGAACTCTGGACAGGTGACAGACAGCTACCTGCTTGCGTTAGCGGCTGCTCATGGCGGGGCATTGGCAACATTCGACCGGCAGATGGTAACTGAAGCTGTCGTGAACGGATCACAGACTTTCCACTGTATCGCTTAAGGTTTAGAAACGAGGCTGGGCAAATACTTGGTGGACGCGGTAGGAATCGAACCTACAACCTGTCGATTAAGAGTCGAATGCTCTGCCAGTTGAGCTACGCGTCCAGGTGGTGCTGGTCATGTGGGAGCGGGCGCTCCAGGACCGGCTGCGGTGCGGTGGTACTCAGTAGTTATAGCACAGCAGCGCGGCTAAAACGAGAACGACAGACCCGCCTGCAGGCTGCGCGGCGTCTGCGCCAGAAACAGCGTCTGCCCATCGTTGGAGATGAACGGCTGATATCCCTGCGCCAGCAAGTTCTGCAGGTCGATGACCGCTTCCAGCCCCTGCGGCAGAAACGGCATCTTGCCAAGCGACTGTCGCAGCGCGCATGAGAGATACGCGCCATCATCACCCACGCGGAAGCCATCGACCGCAGTCAGCGTCCGCTCCGGCTGCCAGCGATACGAGGCGCGCAGCGTCGTGCCGGTGCGAAGGATCTTGCCATCGGCAAAGGCAGTGGCAGCATAGACCTGATTCGGGTTCAGCCGGCCCAGGACCGCGCTCAACGCGGCGTTCTGCTGCCGGCCCGTGCGTAACGCCTCGCCGGAGGTAAGTTCCGCACCCGCCTTGAGCGACTTGGTGATGGGCTGCCGCACCGTCAGCCGCGCACCGGTGCTGCTGTAGTTCTGCGCGGCCACCCGGAACGAGTGCGTTGTGGGATCGGCGACGATGCCGCTGGCCTGCAACTCCGCCGGAGTCAGCGTCCCCGTCCCGGAGATCAACGGGTTCCGCAACTGATCGCGGAAGACTGCCAGCTCCACGGAGCCGCCGCCACGCACCTTTGCCTGCGCCGAAAGAGCATGGTGGCTTCCACCCTCCAGCTGCAAGTGACCACTTCGCATGACAGCGACTGGCGTAATCGCCTGCACGCGGTCCAGGTCGTCCAGGCTCTCCGTGCCGCGCGACTTCGTCATGCTGTACGCAAAGACGACACCGTCGCCCACATGCGCCGCAACGCGCAGAAACGGCTCGATGAGCAAGGTGTTGCCACCCATGTTGCTGTCCCGCAGGACACTACCCGCATCCACGCGCAACATGTCACCCACGTCAATGCGCTGCGCGGAGCGGATCGTAACGCCCTGCATGCCGGTAGTACCGCGGCCATCGGTCAGCTCAGGGTGGCTGCTGTATGTCATCACGGCGCGGGAAAACCCGTTCAGCGGCGTGCGGCGTTGCAGTCCCACGCTGATCTCCGCGGAAGGCGCCACCGGGTACGGCGACCGCGTTCCGGAAAGATCCGCGCGCAACACAGCACCACGGCTGTCTTCGTCGGCTCGCGTCAGCACCAGGATGTTGTGGCTGCCCCCGCGCGCAAAGGCGCCGTCGCTGTCTTTCAGGGTGAGACGTCCGCTCGACGCACCGCGCCGCTGTTCCTGCGTGCTGGAAGAAACCGCTACGCGAGGATCGATTGTCCCAGAGAGCAAGGAGTCGTCCGCCAGACGCAGAATGGACCGGCTGGCGGAGGATCGCAGCGTCCACGTCCAGTCGTCGCTGGGCTCGTTCACGGTGCGGCGCGAGGCAGGCAGCCAACCATCCTGTGCAAGCAGCGTCAGCAGGGTCAGGTCTACGACCGAACGGCTGCCACCCCGTACCTGCAGATGTTCGCGTATCGCCGGCAGCAGCAGCGCTGCCGTGGCACGGATACGATAGCTGCCCGGCTGGACGTAGAAGCGGTAACGGCCACGTGCGTCTGTAATGGCTGATCCGGCCAGAGTGGCATCCGGCAGAAGTGCCTGCACCAGCGCGCCCATCTGTGGCACGCCGTCCGCGTCACGCACCATGCCGGAGATGACGCTGGTGCCCAGCAGGGTGTCGACATGATGCTGTACCTGCGCATCGAGGCAGGCGGCAGGCAGCAACGATGCCAGTCCCAACAACACTCCGCGATGCACCATCGATTGCTTCACTGCGCCGGTTCGTCACCCTCTTCGCGTTCTGGCCTGCAATTCATCCGGGTCATACGCGGATGAGAACGAATGCTATGAAAGAGGCAATGGGCTGTCGTGTCCTGCACCATCACTCTCGGGCGTACCTGCTCTTGCCGGTAAGTCTACTCCACGACAAAGGGAGCTGTCTGCGAAATCTCCTGTTTGGACACTCCGTCGTTCACCTTGATGTTCAGCTGATACTTGCCGGGCTGTAGACTTGCCAGCGGCAAGCTCTTCTCCAACGTCACCTGATCCGCGTTGGGACTCAGCTTAACAGTCGATTCCTTTGTATCCAGCACCTGCTTGTTGGTGGACATATCCGTGACCTGGTACTGGATCTCGGCATTGTTCTGCTTGCTTTTGTCATCAATGCCCAGGTTGTAGACCTGCATCCAGAAGTTCAGGTTCGTGTTCTTCTTGAATGTCACCGGTACCTGCGGCCCCGTGGAGACAGCCGGCATCACCTTGGTGTTGCCGATCACGAACGAGCCCGCGCCGATCTCCTTCGAAGGGACTCGGACCATGCTCGACGCCAGGATAAGGGAAGATGCCGAGAGACGGTCATCGTCATACTTCGGGACGTTGATGGAGCGCCGCCACGTGCCGATGTGGTCCGGATTGTTGACGTCCTTGATCACAATGTCCATCTTGTACAAACCGGGCCTTAAGGGCAGCGACTTCCAGTAGAGATTCCGCTGAGCCTGCGTCTTCGCCAAAAACTCCGACGGCACCTGCACATTCACTGTGTCTTCAAAGGTCTGCACAATACGGTGGTTGATGTTCGACACCTGGCCAAGGATGTTGACCGTGCCTGTAGACACACCCTCTTTGGTGTTGAACGTCACGTCCTGGTTGCGGATCTGCAGGGTGACCGGTACCAGCACGGTATCGTTGGTGACCTTGACATAGTCCGTGCGCACATCAAACAGGAACGGCGGTCCCTTCAGGATCTGCGAACTGGTGATGTACTGCTCCATATCTTTGAACTTGATGGGTGGTGCCGCCAGGATTTTGGCAAAGAGTGCGATGCGGTCAAACTGCTTACTCTGCTGCGAGGCAGCCATTGGCCCATTGCCGAGCTGCTCCAGGCCACCGGTCATGCGGTCCTCACGCTTGGCCATGCCCATCTGCTCGTAGAGCGTCTGACCCGCACCCGCCACGTACTTCAACGCATCCTTCTCCGAGCGGTCAATAGTCAGGTGGTAGTCGTTGCACTGGCAGGTATCGACGAACTCCAGATCGATGTTGTCGCCGATTCCTTCAAGATAGCGGTAGTGCCACGTTTCGAAGGGAAAGGTAGATGTGCTGCCGCCGCCCTCTTCGATAGGCCGGTCGTAGGTGCCGCCGCTGGGGTGCGAGTCGATGGAATCGGGCTTGCCATAGGCAATGTAGATGTGACCGCGATCCGTCTTCCATCCCGGCTTACCTGCCGCGAAATGCTCGTTAGCGTACGCGATACGCGCGTAGTGCTGCTCACGGAACTCGTTTTCCGGGGAGTCCGGATTCGGATTGCGGCGGAGCCAGAAGTTTTCGATGAACGCCTCGCGCTCCTCATCATTCTTCAGCTGCTTGAACGCCTGCGTCTCCTGGTCGGTGATAATCCAGACGACATCCTGCTCCAGCCACTTCTTGAAAGTACCGTCGGGCTTCAACTCCTGCTTCAGATACTTGTTCTGCTGCATGCGTTCACGGTCAGACAGGCGCCGCTTTAATGGGTCGGGCCGTTCCTCTGCGGGCGGAGTCTTGGTGACAGCAGGTGTCGCATCCTGAGCCGGCTGCGTGGTGGCAGGTGGCGTCGCCTGCGTCTGTGCTACCACCTTAAACGACCCGGTCACGATCAACATCGCAGCCATCACGCTGCGCACGGACCAACTATGCCAAGCCGACCTCATCATGTCCTGCCAACTCCCGCTGGAATACCGCCCAGTACACCCTATTGTAACCGCTGATGTCTTGCCTGAACGGAACGCGAATGCATCTTGAGTCCAACATGTTGCTTTCTCAGACGTGCCAGCATACGCCGTCTTCTTTTTGGACGAAAGGACTTGGAAAGCGTCAGGTTGAACGCGGGCCGAACACTATCCGCGGAACCTTCCCGTGCTGACCACGTATAACAGAGTCGGGGACTGTAGTCAGGGCAGATCCAGGATGAAGTCACGCCCCGACCAGAAAAACGTATGAAGAAGATTCTGTTCATTGTTGCGTGTGTGTTCTTGTTGGCTGCGGTCATCGGTGGCACGGTGTACCACAACCGTGGCAACGTCACAGAGGTGACAACGGCTCGCGTCACGCGTTCCGATCTGACCTCCATCGTCACGGGAACCGGCCAGATCAAGCCGAAGACCTATGTAAACATCGGCGCTACTGCCTTTGGCCGCATTACGCACCTCTATGTCAAGGAGGGTGACCACGTCAAAACCGGGCAGACCCTCGCCACGATTGAAAGCGTGCAGCCGGCTTCCACCGTAGCCGCACAGGCAGCGACCATCTCGTCCAACAAAACCGATGTGAACTCGTATCTTGCTGCCGAGAAAACGGCAGAGGCCAATCTGGCCCAGGCCAAGGCCGATCTGCAGCAGAAAAAGTTTGACATTGAGCGCTACGAGCAGCTTTACGACCAGAAACTGATCGCCAAGCAGGACTACGACGCGAAGAAGGCAGCCTACGACGTGAGTGCCGCAACAGTGCAGCAGCGAGAGGCGGCGCTCGCCCAGTCCAAGGCGCAGACCCAGTCCGCTCAAGGCCACGTGCAGCAGGCGGTCGCGTCCCAACGTGCCAATTACGATTCGCTGGACAAGACCATCTCCCGCGCGCCCTTCGACGGCCTTGTCACCAACGTTCCCGTCCGCGAGGGCGAAACAATGGTGACGGGCATCCAGAACGCAGAGGGCTCCACGCTCATGACGGTGGCGGACATGTCCGTGATCACGGCTGAAGTCAAAGTCGATGAAACGGATGTGGTCAACGTCAAGCTCGACCAGCCGGCGGACATCGTGGTGGACGCCTTGCCGGGCAAGGTCTTCAAAGGGCACATCACGGAAGTCGGCGACCAGGCGCTGCTGCGTACCACCGGCATCGCAACGTCGCAGTCCACCACCGGCACCGAAGAGGCAAAGGACTTCAAGGTTGTGGTGACTCTGGATAACGTCAACGGCCAGAACAACGATGAACTGCGCCCCGGCTTGTCCGCAACGGCCAAAATCAGAACAGCAGAGGCCACCAAGGCTATTGTGCTGCCCTTGGCAGCGCTGGTCAGCCGCGATCCTGCGGCGGAAGCAGTCCTCGCCAAGAACCACGGCAAGCTGCCAGACAACGCCGGTCCGGCGGCAACCGCGAAAGACGCACAGAAGATCCAGGGCGTGTATGTGGTTCGAAATGAGAGCGGCAAACTGCGCGCCTTCTTCAGCCCCGTGCAAACAGGTATCACCGGCGCGACAGAGATCCAGGTGACGGGTGGTCTGCAACCCGGCGACGAAGTGGTCACGGGCAAATACAAGATATTGCGCACGTTGGCCAGCGGCACGGGCGTCAAGCGCGATACCAAGCCTGAAGGCGCCGGCTCCACGGAAAACGCCTGAGCACGGCGGAGATACACTGAGCAAGACGATGGCCACAGCGACCGTAACCTACGATACCGGCGTCCACTGCACCCCTGGTGAAGTCATCACCACAGACAATCTATGGAAGACATACGTCATGGGCGATCAAGAGGTGCATGCACTGCGTGGTGTCAATCTGCGCATTCGCCGCAATGAGTACGTCGCTATCATGGGTCCGTCCGGCTCCGGCAAGAGCACGCTGATGAACCTCATCGGCTGCCTGGATTCGCCGTCGAAGGGCAGCTATTGTCTGAACGGGCATGATGTGTCGCAACTCAGTGACGACGAACTTGCCCGCATCCGGAACAAGGAAATTGGATTCGTCTTTCAAACCTTCAACCTGCTGCCCCGCGCCAGTGCCCTGCATAATGTTGAACTGCCGCTCATCTATAACGGAACGTCGTCAGACGCCCGCATCAAGCGGGCCACGGACGTGCTGGAGTCTGTCGGGCTCGGTACGCGCATGCACCACAAACCCAATGAGATGTCCGGTGGACAGCGCCAGCGTGTAGCCATCGCACGTGCGCTGGTCAACTCACCCTCCATCATCCTGGCCGACGAACCTACAGGAAATCTGGACTCTAAAACCGGCGTGGAGATCATGGCGCTCTTCGAAGAGCTCCACGGTCGTGGGAATACGATCGTCCTGGTCACGCACGAGCCCGATATCGCAGAACATGCGCATCGTGTGGTAACCATCCGCGACGGTGTCATCGCCAGCGATCAGCCCTCTCCGCGCATGGCTCTACCGGGCGTAGTCGTTGTACCGGCGTAGTTTGGGACACCTGCGTTGCGCTCTTGACGCAACGTTCATGCGACGCCGCGTGAAAGCAGACCGTCTAAGTATCAGGATGGCTCGTCTCGGTTCAATCCTGCGTCTCTGCTTTACGGCGCCCCTGGCCTGCTGCTTTCTGCTCCTCGTGGCGGCACCGTTGCCGGGCAGGGCGGACGGACGCTTCGACCTGACCGGTCCGCGCATCGACGTACATGTGCAGCGCGGCGACAAGTCGCTGCCCATTGCCATGGTGCCGAACCTGATGGGCGGCGACAGGCTGACCATTCACGCGGACCTGCCGCCGACACAATCCGTCAAGCTGATCCTGGTGGTGGCTTTCTTGCGTGGAAGCACAAATCCGCCGCCGGAAAAGTGGTTCACCAAGATCGAGACCTGGGACAAGCAGATACGCAGCGAGGGCGCCACCGTCACCGTGCCGGACGAGGCGCAGCAGGCGCTCATCTTCGTGGCACCGGAGACCGGCGGTGATTTTTCTACCCTGCGCTCCGCTGTCATGGGCCGGCCAGGTGTCTTTGTGCGCGCGGCGCAGGATCTCAATGAAGCGTCGTTCGAGCAGCAGCGCATCGAGCGCTATCTGCAGGCCATCAAGCGAGTGCCAGCCGACTCTCCGGCGGAGTTGCTGGACCACTCGCACAAGCTTGCCGCCACGCTCAACCTGAAGCCGAATGAAGACTGCTTCAAAAAACCCGCGGATCAGCAGCTAAACTGCTTGCGGCAGACGGGTACCCAGTTGTTGCTGGATGATGGTCATGGCCAGACGCTTGCCTCCATGATCACCAGCGGTGACTCCGCCAACTTGATCGGCGCTGTTGCGGGCACGCCCATGGCCAACGCAGGTGGTGCGGCCAGCTACTCGGCATATGTGGGCACCATCATCGATGTCGTGCGGCTGATGAGCGGCCTGCATACAGCACATTTCCAGTACATCCCAGCCATCGCCTTCCCCGACGCGGAAACGCTGAACCTGCGGCTGAATACACCGCCGTCCTTCAACAATCCCAAGTCGGTGATCGTCGTCGCCTTGCCCGCCATCCAGAAATCAGTACCACCACCGTTGCGGCTGCGTGATCCAGGGCACGTCTCGTGCCTGCTGCACCCCGCCATGGTACTGCCGTTGGAGGGTGCTCCGCTGGTCTTTGCGACAGGCTTTGCGCACGACCTGGTGTTGCATCTGAATGGCGGTACGATCGATGGCAAGACCGACTTGCCCCTTGTACCGGATGCGTACGACGGTGGCCTGATACTGGCACGTGCGCCGGAACGCAAGGCGCTTCCCGTCGACGTCACTTCCACTCAAACCGCTGCAACGCCTCCATCGTCATCGGCTGATCACAAGGTCACGGGACAAGCACCGGAAGCGTTGAAGCCGCTGGCCAGTGACACCGGCGGCGTCCTGATCTCCGGGACGCTGCACGGCATGTGGGGCTTCGACCCATTCGACGGTGTCACGGTCCCACTGCAACGGCAGGTTGGATCCGGGTGGACTGCCGTGCAGCATGGTGAACTTTTCGCCGGTCGGGCAAACGAACTGACGCTGCAGGCGGATGGCACTGCGTGCGCCTCAAGAATCACGCTGGAGGCACACGGCGCGCAGGTTGTGCCAGTGACATGGACCCAGGCAGAAGAAGACCACCACCCGGGTCCACCACGCGTCTTGCAGGTCAAGCTGCCGCTGGAGAAAGCGGCGCCGGGACAGATCAGCTTGAGCGTCGGCCAGTTTGGAACACCAGACCTGGCAAGGGTGGACGTGCAGGCATACTCCGACCGGCCACGGCCGCAGGCGCTGCACCTTCATGCCGGTGACGCATATGCGACCCTCGCCGGCAATGGTTTGGAAGCTGTTCGTTCGGTGAAGCTGAGCGGCATGGAATCCAAGCCGCTTCAGAATGAGGCTGCCGGACCTGATCTGCGCCTCAGGCTGACGGCGCTTTCCTCATCCACGAAGAAGGACGCGTCACCGCTGCAGACACCAGGTGCAACCGGAGTGGCAGAGGTGCTGCTGCAGGATGGACGCACGCTGCCGGTCAACTACGTCGTGGACGCGCCTCGTCCATCGCTCGATATCCTGAAAAAGGTAGTGCAGAGTGATACGCAAGGTGGCTTCCCTCTTACCCTTACCGGGAAAGACGATCTGCCACTGAACGCCCGGATCACCATCGTGCTTAGGACACTTTCTCCAGTGCGGTTTCCTCGTTCCGAAAAGGTGGAAATCGCGCTGACAGACGGCTCCTTGCACACAATACTGTCCACATCCGATGGCTCGCTGGTTCTGCAGGATACGCAGACCGCGTTGGCATTTCTGTCGCCTGCCAAGGCGTTCGGCGCCTCCGCGTTTGGACCGCTTCAGTTACGTGCGGTCGGGGAAAACGGCACCGAGGGCGACTGGATACCCCTAGGAACGCTGATCCGGTTGCCCGTTGTGACAGGTTTGACCTGCGCGAAACCTGCACCGCACACGCAGGGCGCGGCGAGTCCATCCGGAGCCCCTGCAATCTCTGCCGAGTCCGCATGTACCCTGACCGGCAACAATCTTTTCCTGGTGGAATCCATCAGTGCCGACAGTACCTTCACCAATGCACAGAGCGTGCCGCTTGGTTTCGCCGCCGAGAGCGTTCCCGTACCCCGGCCGTTGGACGGTCACACGTTGTATCTCAAACTGCGGGACGACTCCTCCTTTGCCGTGACGGTGTCACTGCCGGCGCAGCAGATCAGTAGCGCGCGGCGTACGCCAAACGGAACGGCTAACGCCGTCCTGCCATAAAGCGCCGCGTGTCTTGTTTTCAGCTGCAGGCAACTGGTTAGTCTGAGCGCTGCGCGTCATTCCCGTCTGCATCGACGGCTCGCAGGTGTAAACAGCATGAACTGCTGGCGGGATGCGGTGGCGTGAGTTTGCCGGGTTGCCGTTTGTCGGTGGGGCGACGTTGAGTGTCGTTGTTGTAGAACCCCCCGATCTCCAGGACCGGGTACTCGCCGCTCCCATCCTGATGCCTGAACCGTCGTGCTCCAGAACCTGTGTAAGCCGTGCACAATGTGCACGATGGACCTCCCGCAGCCCTTCCGGAAGGGAAATCACGCCAGCCATTTGCCTGTGGAAATAAGGGTGTGGCTGTGGAAAAAATGTTTCACGTGAAACATTCCTGCGCGTGCGGCCATGCGTTGACGCACCCGAGCAGACAGGTCTTTCGGAAAGAAAGCGGTAGAGGTCGTTGCCAGCAGAGGGTGATACGGGATCCTTCACTCCGCTCAGAATGAAGAAGCTTCAGCCACGGCGACTATCCCGATGCCTAAAGGCGGGTCTGTTGTAGGCCTTTGCGGGATGACCTTGGGAAAGAGGCGCTTTGGGTGAGGGTGCGATGGCGTAGGCTTGCGGGCTGCCCGGTTTGTTGGTGAGGCTGAGGTTTGGATGCCGCTTCTGTAAACCTCACAGTCGTGATTTCACACATGCGCAAGAGCGGTGTATGTATCGGGCGCCCGCCCTGAGCATGTATAGTCCAACTGTCCGTCGTAGAGAACGGACAGGTTTCCGGTTCCAAGAGGTTTGCAGGCTGAAGGCCTGCGTTACCGTTAGCCTAGGGCGAAGCCCTGGGTGTCGGGTGCGTGTGCGATTTGCGGTCTGTAGGCCCGCGCTAAAGGCGTCTGATACGCGAACTATGTGCGCTTCTAAGGCATTTGGCGCGTGCCTTCAGCCCGCCTTTCTGGTGTGGCCTAATAACTGCGGCTTTACCCCAGGCTAGAGTAGCGCAGGCCTACAGCCTGCTCTCGGTCTTCACGTATAGCTCTGTACGGGGTGGGCTATCTCGGTGGGTGAAGCCGTGTTCCGTCTGGGGTTGAGGTCTAGCTTGGTGGGTGGAGGTGCTTTGGGCTGGGATGCGGTGGTGTGGGCGTGCGGGTCGGCCGGTTTGTTTATTGAGCTGACATTTTCATGAATTGACGATCGCTGTTCGTGACAAATGCGGTAAACCGGCCACCGGACTTGCAAGCAAGAATGTTCACAAGCTGGCTACCGCTTTTCAGTACGCGCATTAAACTGCCGTCGAGCGTGTCAAACTCATAATACGTACCTTGTGACACATCGATAGCTTTCGTGGTGTCGTGCTCTGGGTAGCTATGGACGATAAAGCTGTCGTCGGAGGCGACCATTTCGGATATTAAAGCACCCGGCGGCAGCGCCAGCGGAATCTCCCTGACTGTATCCTTCTGACCAATCTCAAGGATAGGATTCCTTGTTCCCGCCCGATAAACTAAGACATCCTCGCCGTGCGTAATAACACCAGTCGTATTTACGCGGGGAAAGCTGGTATCTCGTTCTTGTGCGGTCATCGGTTGGTCGAGTGGACGAATGAGCGATCCGCTTGAACTATAGATCGCAAGCGTGTCAATTCGCTCTGCAAGATTGTGGCCCGAAACAAGCAGGTCACCACTCGGCAGCACAGCAACTGTTCCTGCCAACACCGCTCCCAAATCCACGTAATGTTCGTATTGCCCTGTTGCTCCAAAAAAAACAACAAAACTCTCTCGAGGAGACTCATTTTGTGCCGAATCGGATTTCTTCCGTCCCCAGATTGAGAGAACCTCTTTCGATCCATACGGAAAATAGCTTAAGACATTGTCAATATCGATCCCGCGTACTGTAGAAAGATCGACAGGTATTGCTTTTTCACCCGTAACTGTAAGCAGTGTCGTGGATTGCGTCTTTCCTTCTTCGAACGGTAAGACCATGTTGACGAGCACTGCACCACTAGTTGCGCACTCAAATGGTAATGTCAGTGCGGAACTTGCCTTAATACCCGCGACAAGTGTGTCTAATTTAAAATCTAAGACATGTACCGGGATCTCTGTTTGCTTGTTTGAGACTGTCCCTTGCTGCCTCGAAACTACTGCCTGCGAGGGGTTCTGTGCGGCGGACATCACCGCACAGGTAAGCCCGAGAACATAATGGAAAGCCCGCAGGGACGTACTCATAGGCCCAAGTCCATCTTCTTAGCTGTATCCAGATTTATCACTGGCAGCTTGGGTTGGTCTGTCGCGTCATGCGGATCGTAGGTGTCATATCTTCCGTTGCATGCTGCTACAAGCACTGTTTTATTCTGAGCCAGCATCTCCAGGCGCTTTTGCATCTCAGGCTTTTTGAGTTCTGCGTAATGGCAAGTACCGCCCTGGTAGTAGTAGTAAGGCTGATTCGTAGCGCAACAGCTAATGAACCCACCTTGAATTTCGTAACCGCCGTCTATAACTTCAATTTGTTGCTTGTAGTAGGCCTGAGAGCACGGCCCTTGAGGTCCCGTTGCTGAGCAGTAGGTTGTATAGCCCGAAGCTTGGATTACACCGCAATATTGCGCTCTCATTGTCGGCACGATTCCGAAGACAACTGCACTTACGACTGTCCATCTGTAGAACTTCACCGCCTTCCTCCTTATGGTTCGTTTTGCGGGAGAACTTTAGTGTATAAGCGTCAGCTTGTCAAGCGCTTCAACTTTCGGCTCAAATCGCATCACTTGCGCTTGTGGGCTTCATATGGTTTACCGTCGTAGACGAAAGCCCCGGATTGCTCCGGGGCTTTGTGTTGTTTGCGCGTAGCGCGGTTGCTGCATGCAGTCCTTAGTACATGCCGTCCATGCCGCCGCCGCCGTGGCTGTGTCCGCCACCGCCTGCGGGGTTGGCCTTCTCTGGGATTTCGGAGATCATGGCTTCGGTGGTGAGCATCAGGCCGGCGATGGAGGCTGCGTTTTGCAGGGCAGTGCGCGTCACCTTCGTCGGATCGATGACACCGGCCGCAACCAGGTCCTCGTACTTATCGGAACCGGCGTTGTAGCCGAAGCTCAGGTCGGAGTTATCGGTGATCTTACCGATAACGACCGCACCCTCTTCGCCGGCGTTAAAGGCGATCATGCGGAGCGGCTCCTCAATGGCGCGACGGATGATGTTGGCGCCGATCTTCTCGTCACCCTCCAGCGTCTTAACCAGCGCGTCCACATCCTGGATGCAGCGGATGAGCGCCACACCGCCGCCGGGGACGATGCCTTCCTCGACCGCAGCGCGGGTTGCGTGCATGGCGTCTTCCACGCGTGCCTTCTTTTCCTTCATCTCAGTTTCGGTGGCTGCACCGACCTTGATGACGGCGACGCCGCCCACCAGCTTGGCCAGGCGCTCCTGCAGCTTCTCTCGGTCGTAGTCGGACGAGGTCTTCTCCACTTGTGAGCGGATTTCGCGCACGCGGCCGTCGATCTCGCTGTCCTTGCCCGCGCCGTCGACGATGGTGGTGTTGTCCTTGTCGATGGTGACGCGCTTGGCGGTGCCCAGATCCTCGATCTTGACGGACTCAAGCTTGATGCCGAGGTCTTCCGTGATAGCCTTGCCGCCGGTCAGGATGGCGATGTCGCCCAGCATGGCCTTGCGGCGGTCGCCGAAGCCAGGTGCCTTGACAGCCGCGACGTTTAATGTCCCGCGCAGTTTGTTGACGACGAGCGTGGCGAGTGCCTCGCCATCAACATCTTCCGCGATGATGATGAGCGGCTTGCCGGTGCGGGCAATCTGCTCCAGGAGGGGCAGCATGTCCTTCATGGCGCTGATCTTCTTCTCGTAGATGAGGATGTATGGATCCTCAAAGGCGGCTTCCATGCGCTCGGAGTCGGTGACGAAGTAGGGCGAGAGATAGCCGCGGTCGAACTGCATGCCCTCGACGACGTCGAGTTGGGTCTCCATGCTCTTGGCCTCTTCGACGGTGATGACGCCATCCTTGCCGACCTGCTTCATGGCCTCGGCGATGATGGTGCCGATCTGCGAGTCCGAGTTGGCGGAGATGGTGCCCACTTGCGCAATCATGTCGCCGGAGACGGGCTTGGAGAGCCGCGCGAGTGCGCCGCCCTGGACCACGCCGTCGTTATCGCGCGTACCGATGATGGCGGTCACGGCCTTGTCAATCCCGCGCTTCAGCGCCATGGGATTCGCACCGGCGGCAACGGTCTTGACGCCCTCGCGGAAGATGGCCTGGGCGAGAACGGTGGCGGTGGTGGTGCCGTCGCCGGCGACGTCGCTGGTTTTGCTGGCGACTTCACGCACCATTTGGGCGCCCATGTTCTCCAGCGGATCCTTGAGCTCAATTTCCTTGGCGACAGTAACGCCGTCCTTGGTGATGGTGGGTGAGCCGAACTTTTTCTCGATGACGACGTTGCGGCCCTTGGGTCCAAGTGTCACTTTAACGGCGTCCGCGAGGACGTTAACGCCGCGCAGGATCGCCTGACGGGAATCTTCACCGTGCAGAATTGTCTTTGCCATGGTTGTGTCTCTTTCTCTGTCGCGCTCCGGGGAGCTGCGGTTTAAGGTTTGGTGCTGAAACTTTTAACAATATGCTGCTTGGGGGTCGTCGGGGATCCTTTGCTCTGCGCAGGATGACGACTGAGGAGCGCCTACGACTTGAGGATGCCGAGCACTTCTTCTTCGCGCATGATGAGGAGGTCTTCGCCGTCCAGCTTGATCTCCGTGCCGGAATACTTGCCGAAGAGGACGGTGTCGCCGGACTTTACATCAAGCGGGAAAACCTTGCCTTCGTCGTTGCTCTTGCCTTTACCGACACTGATGACGGTGCCCTGCTGGGGCTTTTCTTTTGCGGAATCGGGGATGATGATGCCGCCGCGCAGTGTTTCGCCTTCTTCCAGGCGGCGGACCAGGATGCGGTCATGCAGCGGTGTGAATGTCGATGCCATGGGTCGTTCGTTCTCCTTGAGTGTTGGTTCGGCGCGCCGGGTTAGCAGTCGCACCCTCCAAGCGCTAATGTAGTGTGAGTGCTAAGGAGTGTCAAGTCTGTTTAGTGAATATGAGTGAATCCTGCTCAGGTAACTCCCGCCTGGTGAGCATCCGAGCGAACCGCATCGGGTACGCACGCCTCAAAGAACCGCGCCAGAACAGCTTCGCACGACTGGTGTCCTGCGGCTTCACTTCCCTAAGCGGTAAAATCTCGGACATGATGTTGCGCAGAGTTTTCCCCATTGCTGCTTTGTTCTGTCTTGCTGTCCCGTGCGCTCTGACGCAGGACACACGGCACGGGCGCAAGTACAAAGCTCCTCCTGAAACAAGCCACCTGGAGGTCCTTGTGGTGAAAGATACGAATGGTAAGATCGTCGAAAACGCCGCCGTCATCTTTCACCCCACCAAGGACGGGACGGACGAAGGCAATCTGGAAGTGAAGTCGGGGACGGATGGCAAGGCGTTCATCGATGTCATTCCGACCGGGTCGGACGTGGCAATCCAGGTCATCTCGAGCGGCTACTCTACCTACGCGGAGACGATCAAGCTTGCTGAGGCATCACGGCAGATGACCGTCCGGTTGAAGCGTCCTCAGGAGCAGGTGTCGACGTATCAGGACAACTCCGGAAAGACGTCCGGGCGGACGACCGGCGTGCAGGAGCCAACACACCGGACGCTGGTGACGCCCGCCACGCCGCAGCCTCTGCCGGCAAGCGCGCCGGTGCTGCAACTGCCAACACTGCCGAAGAATACCGCCGCGAAGGGCGATGCGACGGTTCCGGCGGACCATAACGTGCCGCCACCGCCGAGTGCACCGGCAAAGATGCCAAACGACAGCAGCGCTCCGCTTGGGCCGACGGTGGATGGCACCGCGGGTTCGTCACCCTCGCACCCGTGAGCGAAGGGCGGCTCCGTGGAAGACGGGCGCTGGTGACCGGCGGCGTACGGCGACTTGGGCGTGCATTTGCCCTCGCGCTTGCTGCTGAAGGTGCCAATGTGGTGGTGACAACACGCGTACTGGACGGAGCCGCTGAAGGTACCGTTTACGAGTTGAAGCAGTACGGTGCACGCGCACGCGCGACAGCGTGCGATGTAACGCAGCCGGCACAGATCACTGCTGCTGTCAGCGAAGCGTTGGATTTTCTTGGCGGCCTTGACGTGCTGGTGAATAACGCCGGTATCTTCGAATCCGTTCCACTGGAGGATCTGTTACCGGAGCAGTGGGATGCGATGTACCAGACCAACACGCGGGGACCGTTCCTGGTCGCACAGGCGGCCTTGCCTGCCCTACGCGCGTCAGGGCATGGGCGCATCATCAATATCGGCTCGCTTGGTGGTCTTCGTCCCTGGACCACGCACGGCCACTACAGCGCGAGCAAGGCGGCTCTGCATATGCTGACACGTGTGATGGCGAAGGCATGGGCACCGAAAGTAAGTGTGAACTGCGTCGCGCCCGGCATGATCGTCTTTCCAGGAGACCAATCGCGGATGGCGGGCAAAACTCCGATGCAGCGGGACGGCTCGCCCGAAGACGTGGTCAGCGCGGTCATGTACTTTGCGACGGCTCCCGCGTTTGTTACGGGGCAGGTGCTTGCCGTTGATGGCGGGTTGTCACTGGTTTGATGTGGGTTCAACGGCGGTAACTCAGGCGAGAAACATGCCTATTGTCCCGCCTCTTGTTACTAAAGTCTTTGCAATTCAGTTATGCGCGGGATTAGGCTTGCTCCGTACTACTCCAAGGAGCGTTTTCCATGCGTCTAGGGTGTGCCCTGCCTATAAATATCCTGCTTTGGGGCTGCATTGCTGCCCATGCTGCCACGATTTCACAAACTCTCAGTCAGACAATCAACGGCAGTGGCACGATTGAAAATTTTGGCGGAATCGCTGAGTTCAATCCGGACCTGGGCACACTGAACAGCGTCACGCAAACGCTGTATGGAAATGTTACGTTCACCTCGAACTCCCCTGGCAGTTCCTTCGAGTTCAATGTGAATGGGCCAGGAACGCCAATAACGACGCCGCTCTACTTTGATAGCAGTGGCACCATTAACGTGAGTGCAACTCTGCCCGCACCCGATCTGGAGGAGTACAGCAGCCAGTTCGGCCAACAGTACGTCATTGAGCCGTTCGACGTGCTGATCAGTGGTGGCACACTTGTCTCCAGTGGGCCGGTGACGGATACGTTTACGTTCAACTACACACCTTCCGCCGTGACGCCGGAGCCTTTCAGCTTCGCCCTGCTTGGGACGGGTTTGCTGTGCATTTGCGGCATGTTCATTCCGCAAGCATCGCCTGGCCTTTCGCTTCGGGGCCCAAGGCGGTCAGCACTACGACGAGGAGTGACACGATCACGACGGTTCCCGCCAGGACCATCTGCAGTGCTCCACCGTAGAGGCGGCGGGCCAGCATGGCCTGGATCTTGGCATTGCGTGATGAGAGCAGGTTGCCAACCTGATACGCAAGGCCGGGAAAGGTGGCGCGGACCGCTGCCGGCGAGAGTTCATTGAGGTGCGCCGGGATGATGCCCCACGCTCCCTGCACCATAAACTGCATGAGGAAGCCACCCACTGCCACGATGGGCAATGCGTGCGTAAATGCCCAGAGGGGAATCATGGGCAGCGACAGCAGTGCGGCGATGATGATGGCGCGGCGGCGGCCAATGCGCTCCGACAGGGTGCCGAAGCTGATGCCGCCGAGCAGTGCGCCCACGTTGGCAATGATGGAGATCAGGCCAACGCGTTGCGGATCGAAGTGCTTGCCCTTCTGCAGAAACGTCGGGTATAAGTCCTGCGTGCCGTGGCTGAACGACGTAAAGGCGAACATCAGGACGGCGATGAAGGCGAAGCTGCCCAGGTAGGTGGACAGATCGCGTGCGCGGAACGTCGGCCGGACCGGTTGCGCCTGGCCGCTCTTCCACACGGGAGACTCTTCCACACCCCGGCTGATGAAGAAGACGAGCAGTGCGGGCAAAGCGCCGATGAAGAAGAGGACGCGCCAGTTGGTCAGCATGCCCGTTCCATGCAGGTGCGGGAAGATCACGGCGTACACCAGTGCGGCGAGCAGGTTGCCGACCACGTATCCTTCCTGCAGAAGGCCGGAAAAGAAGCCGCGACCCTCTTTTGGCAGGGTTTCAAAGGCAAGCGCGGCGCCCACGCCCCACTCGCCACCCATGGCGATGCCGAAGAGAGCGCGGAAGACAAGGAGCCAGCCCAATGTTGGGGCAAAGCCGGATGCCAGCTCAAAGACGCAGAAGCTCACGATGTTGAGCATCAGCGTCGGCCGGCGTCCGATCTTCTCTGCCATCATGCCGAAGACCAGCGCTCCAACAGGACGCATCACCAGGGTCCAGAAGAGAGCCTCCGTCACCTCTTCCACACCAACGCGAAAGTCCGCGGCGATGGCACTGACACAGTAGGTCAGGATAAAGAAGTCAAAGGCGTCCAGCGACCAGCCCAGGAAGCAGGCGACAAACGCATTGCGCTGCTTACGCGTGAGCGCACGCCACTGTTGCACGATGGTAAAAGACATGGTGTACAGCGATGCTACACCGCGATCCACAAATGTGCATGTGGGTCAGGAGTTACGGGGACGTCAAGGTAGCCATCGCGCTTGCCTGCTCCTGCGGGTAGTCCTTCAGCAACTGATGGTGCAGGCAGTACAGTGCGAGTTCCAGGCGATCCGAGACGCCAAGCTTGTCGTAAATTTTGCGGAGATAGTTCTTGATGACCTGCTCGGTGGTGCCGATCTGGTAGGCAATCTCTTTGTTCCGCATGCCCCGGGTGATACAGGTGATGATTGCGACTTCCTTGTTGGTGAGGTGGGGCCGGTTCTTGGGGTTGACCAGGGCCGAGGCCTGCGCGCGATATGCTTCAATGACCCAACTGACGGATTGATTGTCGATCCACGTTTCACCAGCCGCAATCTTGCGCACGCACTTGACGAGCAGGTCGGGCGAGATGGAGCGCGGAACGACGCCGCGCACACCCCGGCGATAGAGTTCGACGGTGTTGACTTCGTCTGTTTCAACGACTTGCACAATGATTTTGGCCTGTGGCGCGTGGCGAATCAGTTCAGGGACTGCATCCACGATGCCGGAGATCAGTTGACCTTCCAGAAGAACAACATCGGCGGGAAAGCGCTGGAGAGCCGCATAAAGGTTTTGCAGGGTCTCAGCTTGTGCAACCACGCGGATATCGTCTTCCAGAGCGAAGATCTTGCGGATGCCAACACGATAGATCGCCTGCGAATCAGCAAGCACAATGCGGATGCCCTCACCCGCGAGCTCGTCCGCGGCACCATCCTGGAGCGGTAGATCAGACATGGAAACTCTCTTCAATACGATAGCCGTCGATCACAACGCCGACATGCCGTCCAAGGGCTGCATGCTTGTGCCAGACCACGCGTCCAACACAACTCACCGCGACATCATCGCTGCCGCCCATCACATTGCAAGGCAGGATCAATGTCCAGGTAACGCGTGTGTTGACGCGTGGAGACACGGGCATTGTAAACAACACGCCAGTGGCCGAAATGTCTTCCGTCATCGCCTCGATGGGACCATCTTCAGTGTCAACGCGGGCAGATAGGTGTAAGGGAAACCGGACGGCGGTCCGCATGGGGTGCGCATCCGGCATATCAGATACAACGGCAGAGGAAGAATGCAGCATTGGGGAATGAACTCAGCTCCAGGGTTACTCAAGTCACTTCTATCACGTGCCATTCTATGGTGACACAACAGCCTGCGATGCGTGTGACAAGCTGTGCTGAAATGGGTCAAAGCACAACCAGACCCGCGGAGCCGCCCACCCAAAGCTGATCCCGGTTATGGTCCACGCCCATCATCTTGCCGCGCCCCAGCCGCACCAGGGTGTTGACGGCCTGTAGCACGCCATCATCGGGCCAGACGTAGAGAATGCGAATCTCGGCCTGGGTCAGGCCGAAGGGCGTTTCGACGGTGGACGCGAAGTGCATGCGCTGTTGCAGGAGGTATTCGCCGCGCTGACTTTCAGGGATCGAGTGGAGCAGTTCGTCACGCGGTGAAAACTCAATGCCCTTCCCGGCGAAGGAGAAGAGCGGCTTCAGAATCCAGTCCGCACGGTCTTCGGGCAGTGTCTGCCGGTCGGTGCCGCGCATCCATGCGTCGAGAAACACTGAGGGCGGAACGTAGCGATGGCGGAGGAACGGGATTGAGAACTTGCTGATCAGGAAGTACCAGTTCGGGTGCCCGGCCCATTCCACGTCCAGGTCGGCAGTCAGATCGAAGCCCGGCACCACGTGTTTGCGGACCATCTCATCAGCGATAGCGCGATTGTAGATACGCGCGATGGGAGTTTGTACACCGTCGCGGTCATACAGAAGACGCCTCCCTTCCTGTCGGACCGCGCTGATATCGACAGCGCGGATACCGAGACGGTCCTCATGCACGTGGAAATCTGGCAGGGTCTTTTGTTTCTCCGGCGTGACTTCGAGGAGCACGACATTCTCTGGAGCATGGTTGCCGACAATGACACGGCGTAACAACTCCCAATATTGATCCTCGGCGACACCAATGTATTGCTGCAGCGACGGGTCGAGATCGAAGCAGCGTATGTATTCCTGGTTGAGGACGGATTGGTAGCCATAGACGGACGGGAATGCCTGCAGTTCGACGAGCTGCGGTGTGAGCGTACCGTTGTCGTCCCGGACCAGAGCGAAGTCCGCGGTCATGAAGTTAGGATGCGCGTCCTGATTAGCGACACGAAAAGGCGGTGGTATGGTCTGCCGTGCGAGACGCAGGTATTCGGGGTCATTGACGAGCTGATGCGTCATCTCTGCACCCGCATCGGCCAGATCGTTGATCAGAGCGGAAGGAAGAAAGACAGGTGTCTCCGCGACACGGAGATCAATTGTGCAGCGGGTGCGCGCATCCAGGTTGCGCCGCAGCATCGCGTACTTCTCGTTGGTGAAACGCCGGTTAAAGTTCTGCCGGAGGGATGGAACCATGGGGAGCAGTGTACCGCGTGCGCTCTGGCTACACTGGATGTATGCGGCTTCGCGCGCAGTTCCTGCTGTCTGCCTTTGCAGCGGACCAGTTCCCTTCGGCTGCCCGGACAGGTGGTGTGCCGGAAGTTGCGTTTCTTGGGCGGTCCAACGTTGGCAAATCGAGCCTGATCAACGCGTTACTCAGTGAGGGGCAGGCGCGCGTATCGTCCACCCCGGGGCGCACGCGGTCGATCAATTTTTTCGGGCTGTACGAGCAGCTCGCATCGGGGCAGACGCGCCCGCTTCCGGCGTTAGTGTTCGCGGACCTGCCAGGGTATGGGTATGCGAAGATCTCGAAATCGATTTCGGCGGAGTGGTCAGGGTTTATCGATCCATATCTGTTGGAGCGGGAGCAACTTGCCCTGTGCTGCTGCCTGCTGGATACAAACATTCCACCGCAAGCGAGCGATCACCAATTGATCACCCTGCTGCAGAATGCCGGGCGCGCGTTCGTTGCCGTCGGGACGAAGAGCGACAAGCTGTCGAACAACGCGCTGGCGAAATCCATCGCCGCGCTGAAGCGGGAGCACGGTATCGACGAGATCATCGCGTGCTCGGCGAAGGATGGTAAAGGCGGGCGCGGCATGAAGGAGTTATGGGCGCGGCTGCTGGCCCTTACGGCAGCGAGATGAGATGCGCCTAACTGGCCGGAGACGAGCCGGTACTGTTACTCCTGGTCCATAGAGCACGCTCAAGAGCACGGGGAAACAAGACGGAAGCGGCTCGGAGCCACTGCCGCGAGAGCGGCACAAGCTGTTCGTCTCCTTGAAGAGCCTCTAGAAGCGATGCGTCCTGCGCACGCCGTTCCCTATGGGTCAGAACAGAGCTTTCAGCGATACACCAGGATGTGCCCGCAGCCTCCTGGACTAGCGATTCAAGTGCCGTGGCACCGGACGAGGGATGCAGGCCGAAGCCCGCGAGACTTTGTGAACCTCTTTCAACGAAGGGTCTCCAGTTCATGGTGTTCATCGGGCCGCATGTGGCCAGATAGTGCGGCTGCACGCCGCGAGCGGCCATTTCCTCCACCCGCGCGGCTGGATCTCCGCGGAGAGCGATAGTGATGGCGTGACCCTGCCGTACTTCGTTTTTCAGGGCACGCAGCGCCTCGTCCGGTGTGCTCACGGTAAATGTGCTGCATCCCTCACGCGCGGCGGTGCGGAGGTTCTCTTCGTCACCTTCCAGAAAAAGAGCGGCGGCTCCAGCGGCGAGCGACGCCAGTGCGAGTGCGCGGCCTGCTTCGTTCAGCCCGGCGCAGAGCAGGAACGTGCCCGCCCAGGAAGGTTGAAGCAGGCGCAACGCTGTAAAGAACTCAAGCGTTCGGCGCTGGCTGGGCATGGGGCGGTGTCACCACGTGGAGTAGATGGTGCCTTCCGTGGAGAGATCCTGCGATCCGCTATGCACGTCGTTGATCCCCACCTCGGTTTCATCCACGTTGACGTACGCGTCGGAGCGGGAACCCACCCAGGTGTCGGCGCGGTGTGTCATCGGGTCAATGGGCATCTTCTTCATGTAGCCGGAACTGACCAGGTCATCCAGCGTCTGCGGAGCCTTCTGCTTGTCCACGGTGTAGGAATCAATCGCGGAACGCATCGTTTGCAGATCTTCCTTCAGGACGGCCTCGCGGGCAGACTTCATGTGGCGGGCGAAGGCGGGAACAGCAATGGCCGCGAGGATGCCGATGACAATCATCACGACAATCAGCTCCAACAGCGTGAAGCCCGCCTCCTCGCGCGATGTGCCCTTGACCGTCGTCACGTCTGACATGCCTACCATTCGGAATACTTTGTGCCGTCGAGCGCAGTACCCTGGCTCTTGCTGTGAACGTCGAAGACATTCTGCCCGCCCCAGCCCTGCGCGTCGTTCTCGTCCTGCATGGAGCGGAGCAGCCATTCCGTGTCGCCGGTCATGGGATCCTTGGGGATGCGGCGCAGGAACTTGACCTTTTTGGTTTGTACGTCCACGCCGTTCACCAGGCTGTCCAGATCCGGCGGATAGTTAAAGCTGTCGGCCTTGGTTTGGAAGGCACCACGATCGGCAGCGTCCTTGTACTTGTCGATCGCGCCGCGAAGTTCCCACAGCGCGGCGCGGAGTTCGTGTTCCTTGGTGCGCTTGACCTGCCATCGGGTGAGCGGGACGGCGGCGCTGGCAAGGATGGCGATGATGCTGATGACGACGATCAGCTCCACGAGGGTGACGCCGGACTCATGCGTGATGCATGGGTCGGCTTGCACGGAAGAGGTCGCGCCGGTCTGCGCATTTCGCGCATTGATGGAGACGGTTCCCGCTCCTGTGCGAAGAGGGTGGCGCCGCCGTCGCTGGCTAAGCAGGAGCATGATTACTGCACGTGAACCGTCGCCTGCGCGCCGACGGCCGGGATGCTGGCTTGCGTACTGTCCTTTGCACCCACGCGTGAGAGCGCGACACGGGAGTCACCGGCAGCGTTTGCCTTGAAGGTGAGAATGCAGACCGAGCCCTGGCCATCCACACCACGCACCGCTGGCGGACGCGAGACAGAGATGGTCGCGTTGCCATTGCCCTCATCGCGGTGAACCACGGCGACAGACTGACCATCGCGTCCCAGGAACTCGCCCGAGTCGACATTGACGAGAGATAAAACCGCCGGATTGAACTGCACCTGAAGCGGTACCGAATACAGGTCCTTGGCACCGGAGGCGACGACTGCCATTTGGAAGGTGCTGCCGACTGCCTGCGTTGCTGCGGCGGGTGTCACGCTAAAGCTGACGGTCCCCGTGGCCGGTGCGGACTGCGCGGGGACTGGCATGGACGGACCCTGCTGCCCGTTGAGCGCCTGCTGCGCGCTGCGGCTGGCGGGGGAGTTTTCGCTGCCGATCTGCCCGATCATGGCCGATGCAGCCTGCGCTGCCGTAAGCGGTGGCTGGGCCGGCGTGGCGGTCTGCGGCGCACGCTGCTGCTGGAACGCGCCTGTTGTCTGGATGGCGGTGGTATCTGCCACGGGCGGGGTGTCGGCGACGGCTTCGCGGCGCAACTCAATGCCCTGCCCGGTTCCGGTGTCGATGGCGCGCGTGTTCAGACGTGTAGTCAGAGGCTCACGCACGATGTGCGGAATCAGCAGGAAGACCACTTCATCCTGGGAACGGTCGCGATTGTTCGAGCTGAACAGGCGCTTGATGATGGGGATGTTAGCCAGGCCGGGCGTGCCGGAGATGGCATCGCTCTCATTGCGCGTCAGGATGCCAGCCAGGATGCTGGGCTCACCTTCCTTCAACTGGATGATCTGCTCGGTACGCCGCTGCCCGATGACAGGTTCGTTGACACCGGAGATGGTGACCGTGCTGGCCTGGTTGGAGACCTCGATAATCATTTTCAGCGTGATTTCACGGTCCTGGTGCACCGTGGGCGTGATGTCAATGGTGACGCCGATGTCGAGGTATTGAAATTGTGTGTTGACCAGAGAACTCACGATGGCGGTGGAGGCCCCGGACGAAAACGATCCGGTCGCCACGGGAATGCGCGATCCGATCTTCAACTGGGCGCGTTGACCGTCGGTGGCACGGATGCGCGGATTTTGCAGGATGCGGGTGTCGCTGTCGCTCAGCAGGGCGTTGGCCGTGGCGGTGCCAAGAGAGACCGCGAAGTTGGCTCCGGTCAGGTGCGCCAGGGTGTTCAGCGTTGGATTGGAGGTCGATCCGGTTGTGGTGGTCCCGGTCGTGGTGGTGGTTGTGCCCGTGGTGGTAGTTGTGGTGGCATTCGCGACCTGCGGCGTGATGCTGAAAGACTGCGGCAGCGTGATGCCGAGATTCCGCGAGCGGTCGCGATTCACCTCGAGAACGGCGACGTCGACAACGACCTCGCTATGCGGCCGGTCCAGGTTGTTCAGCAGTTCCTGTGTGAGCAACAGTTGATCGGGCGTGGCGCGCATGACAAGGGCATTCTGACTTGGAACCAGGAACATCTTTGTTGCGGGATCCATGACATTGCGCAACGCCGTCAGCAGTTCATTCTGGTCGGCCTGCGTGGCGGCATTGGACAGGTAGAACGTCTGCACAGCCAGGGTGTCGACGGTCTGGTGCTTGTTGGGCACGTTTTGCGCAACAAAGATGGTGTTGTTGGTGATGGGCTTGAAGAAGGTTCCTGCCTGCGCGCCAAGGATGCGCAACGCGTCATCAAGCGGGACGTTGGTTACGTCGAGCTGGATACGGCGCGAGGTGTAATCCGGGTCGAAGATCACGTTGAGGCCCGCTGCCTTGCCAATGGCCTGGTAGATCACCTTTGTGTCTTCCACCATGTGCAAGGTGATCGGGTCGTTTGAAACAGGCTTGAGACGCAGCGGCTCAGCGACCGAGGCGAGGTCAGGCGAGGGTCCGGTCGGAGCCGGCAGGTCCAGGCGGCTGGATGGCGCGGTGGCCATCATGCGCTCGGTGATGGTGATCTCCTGCTGTGCGGCCTGGTTACCGCCATCGATGGCCAGGGCGCGCTGGAACTCGGTGAGCGCTCCGTTCATGTCACCGCTCTGGCGAAGAACCCGGCCGCGATCCACATGGGCGGCGGCGGCGGAAAAGCGGGCGCGCTCAAAATGCGTCTTGTAGCGGAGATCGTTGGGTTTGAGCAGGTGTGCCTGGCGATAGGCCTCGAATGCCGCGTCCCAATCCTCCCGGACTTCGGCGTCGGCACCACGCTTGCTCCATGCGGCGGGGGATTGTGCGTGCGCGACACCAGCCAACGCAACGACACAGAGGAGTAGGGCAACGATGCGGAACAGAACGGGAACTCTTCCGTGGGCCAGTGCGTGCGTCCACTGCTTGTCGATCAACGTTGGTCCCTCGGGAAGCATTTGCTCTGTGTTGGACGGAGGTGACGGCAAAATGCTCATGCGCACACCTGTGCGCCCGGCCACCGGCTGCGCAGCCGTGCTGAGTGTACCATTATGCTCCGCGCGTCCGGCACGGGCGTGCTAGCATCAGAACCTTCATGGCGCACACGACGACGCAGACCCAGCAGAACCCCTCGCGCAAGCCGCCGGACCGCGATCCCGTTGCCATGGGGAGCCGCGATGCCGCTGTCAACCGCGCGGCGTCGCACAACTATTTCCTGACGGACCGGTACGAGGCTGGCGTGGCCCTGCGCGGAACGGAGGTCAAGAGCATCCGCGAGGGCAAGGCAAACCTGAAGGACGCCTATGGGCTCCTCAAAGATGGCGAGGCCTTTCTGCTCAACGCGCACATCGGTGCGTTTTCGCACGGCAATGCCATGAACCACGAGGAAACCCGGACGCGCAAGCTGCTGCTGCATAAAGATGAACTACGAAAGCTTGCCACAAAGACGAACGCAAAGGGGTTCACGCTGATCCCAACGCGGTTGTATTTCAGGCACGGCCGTGTCAAATGCGAACTGGCGCTGGCACGCGGCAAGCAGGATTGGGACAAGCGCGAAACGGAACGGAAGCGCGAGGCAGACCGCGAGGCCCGTGCGGCCATTGCACGCGGTCAGCGTCGTTAGCGCATACACTGGACCTGTAATGGACACACAACTTCTGTTCGCAGACTCCACCACGTTTGCGACTCCTCTGCTGGTTGTTTTTGCTGTCGATATCGCTGCTGGAGGCGATGCATCTGCGCTGCCGACGCTGCTAACCACGTCTGACGCGCTCAGCGACGCAGTGGGAGAC
>CAXUHI010000008.1:119110-139714 GCA_964251045.1 uncultured Terriglobus sp.
GGAGACCTTCTGACGACAGGTGAATTCAAAGCGGCCTCTGGCGAGTGTCTCCTCCTGCACCGTCCGGCAGGGCTGCGTGCGGAGCGGCTGCTGCTTGTGGGGCTGGGAAAGGCGGCGAAGCTCTCCCCGGCGGAGCTGCGCCGGGGTGGAGGAACCGGCGTGCGCTTCGCCAAGGCGCGGATGATCCGGTCCATCGCCATGCATTTCCCGGAGGATCGCGCACTCTCCGACGAGCACATGGATACCTTTGACTGCCTGCAAGCAGCACGTGCGCTGGTGGAAGGCGCACTGCTGGCCGACTACGATCCGGACATCTACCGGACCGACCGCAAGGACCGCGGCATGGAGACGCTTACCCTGCTTGCACCGGCGCAGCAGAAAGCCACGCAGGACGAGATCCGCACTGGAGTCAGCGAGGCGGAGATCGTCGGAGAGGCGCAGAATTTTACGCGCAGTCTGGTGAATGAGCCAGGCAACATCCTGACGCCCACGGAGCTGGCAAGGCGTACCGCCGCCATGTGTGAGCGAACCGGTCTGCGGTGTGAGGTGCACAGCACGGCGACGCTGACAGATTTGGGCATGGGTGCGTTCCTGGCTGTCGCACAGGGATCAGTTGAACCTCCGGCCCTGGTCGTGATGCGGTATGAGCCGGAGGTCGAGCCTGCGGTTGAGGCCCCCGTCGTGGCACTCGTCGGCAAGGGGATCACCTTCGACACGGGGGGTATTTCTATTAAGCCTGCGGACGGCATGGACAAGATGAAATACGACATGGCAGGCGCGGGTGCGATGGTGGGTGCGATGCAGGCCATTGCCGCGCTGAAGCCGAAGATCCGGGTGTTGGGCATCATCTGCTCCGCCGAGAACATGCCGAGTGGAAGCGCATACAAGCCGGGCGATGTGCTGACGGCGATGTCCGGCAAGACCATTGAGGTGATGAACACGGACGCAGAGGGCCGTCTGGTGCTTGCGGACGGGCTTCACTACGCGAAAACCCTTGGCGCGACACACCTGATCGACGCGGCGACACTGACGGGTGCGTGCGTTGTTGCGTTGGGCAAGCTGAACGCTGGCGTCTTTGCGAACGACGAGGACACGTTCGACATCTTTTTACGTGCCTCGCGCACAGCAGGTGAATCATTCTGGCGTCTGCCCTGTACCGATGACTATCGCGAGTTGATCAAGAGCAGTATCGCTGACATCCAGAACACGGGTGTCGATCGTTACGGCGGCGCCATTACTGCGGCGATGTTTCTGAAGGAGTTTGCTGGCGACACACCGTGGATACATCTAGACATCGCAGGACAGGCATGGATCGATGATGGGCGTACCTACATCGCAAAGGGGCCGTCCGGGGTCGCGGTCCGCTCCATCGTGGAGTGGGTGCGGGCGCTGGCGGCATGACGCTGGGCGAAGCCTCTATCTTGATCGTGGATGACGAACCAGTCCTGCGGATGACGTTCGCCATGATCCTGCGGCAGCAGGGCGCGACGGTTCATCTGGCGGCCCACGGTGCGCAGGCGCTGGAACTGCTCGAACTCGAAGCCATCGACCTGATGCTCACCGACAAGCAGATGCCGGTCATGGATGGCATCACGCTGCTGAACGTGCTGTGCGAGCGCGCAGAGACACTGCCTACAATCCTGTTTGTCAATGGCGTGGAAGGCGAGAGACAGGAAGACCTGGAGCGCTGGGGAGTTATGGAGACGTTGACCAAACCAGTGCATCCGGAGCGGCTCTTGACCTTGCTGCGAAAGGTCCTGCTTACGGTTGCAGCGCGCGGCGCAACATTTGCTTAGCTTTACTCCACGAAGACACATATAAAGACAGCACAGTGGCGGCATACCTCTGCCTTCGGCGCGCCGGACATGATCAGCCTGCGGTAGCATGGCTCCTATGCTGGAGACGCTTGCCCGTGCTGCCTTCCGCTACGGGCTATCGCCCGCTCTCCCCTGATTCTCGGCAGCAACTTGACAGAGATGACACCGGAGCTGGAGGCAATGCTGACAAACCGCGAGTGGCTCGCCATTGACCAGACAGGGGCACATCCCCGGCGCGTGCTGAACCAGGATACGACGATCGTGTGGTTGTCAGACGCGAGCCTTCCCGGCGCGGTGGGTGGTTCGTACCTGGCGGTCTTCAACACAGGGGATGCGCGGCAGGATGTGCGACTGGCGTGGAGCGCACTCTCTCTCAGCAGCGGCAGACACCACGTACGTGACCTTTGGGCTGACAAGGATCTGGATCCAGCACAAGAACTACAGGTGATGCTTCCACCACACGGCGCGGCGCTCTACCTGGTCCAGTAGCTCAATAAGGGTTGCGCGTGCGTGGCTTACATGCTGTCAGGGATGTTGATGCCCAACCATCCCAGAACGCGCTCCAGTTCCCGATGCGCGGCGGCGACGGTGGCGAGCAAGAGTGCCTTGCGCTCCCCGTCCGGTTCGTTAAGCACATGGTTGCTGTGATAGAAGTTGCTGAACTCCTGCGCCAGCTGGAAGGCATAGCGAGCGAGAAGTGCCGGTTCGGCGGTCGAGATGGCCTGCTCCAGAACGGTAGTCACGCGCGAGACTGCAAGCCACATAGCCCAGATGCTGTCGCCTGTGTCACGGCTCAGGAAGGGCGCAAGCTCGATTGTTTGAAGGGATGAAACCGCATCTTCACCGCTGATTCCGGCCTTGCGGAGGATGTTGGCTGCACGCACGGCAGAGTATTGAACGTAAGGACCTGTCTCGCCTTCAAACGAGAGCGCGTCGCGGAAGTCGAAAGCAATGACCGTGTTGCGCGTGAACTTGAGCATGAAGTAACGCAAGGCGCCCACAGCGATCTGCTCGGCTGAACGCTGACGATCCTTCTCTGGGGCTTCCGGATTGCGCGTGTCTACCTCAGCCTTTGCGGCCGCTATGAGACGGTCCAGGAGGTCGTCCGCCTTGACGCCGAAGCCCTTGCGCCCACTCACTTCCAGATACGGTCGTTGCCGGTCTTCATCGCTGAGAGCGTAGCCCAGATCTTCCGCGCAGCGCGGTGTCAGGGCGACCATCGCGTAGTTGATGTGGGTATACCGGTCAGCGGCTTCGGTGTAGCCCATGGCTCGCAGGGACTCGACGACGTTGGCCTGAGGATCGTTCTGGCGGCTGTCAATGACGTTGTAGATGGCCGTCGCCTGGCCGAAGTGCGGGTGCTCAGCGTCACCTTCCATGGTTGAGATCCAGCAGGGATGCGTGGGGTAATCCCGGAAGATGCGATAGCCGAAGTCACGCCCGGGCAGCAGGCCGAACTTCCAAAGGTGGTAGGCGATGTCCTTACCGACGTACGTCACGGTGCCGTTTGAACGAATGAGAACCTTGGCATCCTCGTCCGGACCGTCGGTGATTGCGGCACCGGGGCGGCGCATGACCCAGCAGCCCTTGTTCTTGCCTGCGATCTCCAGGTACAGGACCCCGCGCTCGATCATCAGCGCGCGCGCCGCCTCCCAGAAGTGACCGTGGAGGATTTCGCTCTCACGGGGGAGGAAGTCGTACTCGATACCGAGCCGCTGCATTGTGTCGAGATGACGCTCCAGCACGGCCGTTGCCACAAGGTCCGCAGCGCGCGCCACATCGTTGCCGCCTGCTTCAAGCTGGTGCAGCGTCTCCAGCCGTAAGGCCCGTCGCTGCTCCTTCTGTTGCGGATCGGCGTCGTACCACTGCGAGACGCGGGCGTACAGATCCCACAGGTAGTAATCCACGCGCTCGCCACCAACCGCGAGATCGTTCACCAGGCTAACGACCTGCTCAAGCGTCAGGTGTTCCAGATACAAGAGGCCGACGACTACGTCGGCCACCTGCACGCCGGTATTGTCGATGTAGTTCTGGACGACAGTGGGATAGCCTGCTTTGTATCCGTCTGGACGCAAGAGGCGGGCGAAGGTGTCTCCCAGGATGGCGTTGCGGAGATGTCCGACGTGCGCTGCCTTGTTGGGGTTGATGCTGGTGTGTTCCACAAGGCGGAAGCCGGTGCCACCCACGGAAGCGTGTTCGCCAGCGGCAATGCGCCGGACGATGGCGGCGCGGTGGAGGCGGAAGTTGAGGTAGCCCGCGCCTGCGACCTCGATCCTGTCAACCCCTTCAAGCCCCGCAAGCTTTCCTGCGAGCTCGGCGGCGATCACGCGTGGTGCCTTGCGGAGGCGCTTCGCCAGCTCGAAGGCGACAGGGGTCGCGATCTCACCGAGGGTGAGGTTTGGCGGCTGCTCCGTGGCAACCGCGAGGCCGGTGATGCCGTACTCAGCGGCGAGTACTTCCTCGATACGCTGCACCAGCGCCTGCTTCAGCGTGCGATACATACTTTACTCAATCGGTTCAGGATCAATGGGAAAGCCAGGGATGGTAGAGTCACCTGCTTCTTCAATAAGCTTTGCGACACCGCTGCGGCGCACGCGATGGACGATCATCCCCGCCCCGCCTACCGCGCTGATGGCGAAAAAGATGATCACGTGGACCAGCAGGGCGTACAGTGCCGCATCCGCGGCCGTGGCGCCCTGTGACTGCATGGCGACCTTCGCGGAGGCCTCAAACGGCCCGATGCCACCGGGCGCGCTCGGGATGAGGAACGAGAGATTGCTCAGCGATCCGGCCAGCCACGGTCCACGTGGACCGCTCGCGGCTCCAATCATCTTTGCGCACGAGACGAAAACCATGCTCTCGCAAGCCCATACACCGGCAGTCAGAATCAGCAGCCAGACGCGTCCCGCAAAGCTCAGCTTCAGCACAGCGTCAAAGAGCAGCGCTGCCCACTCACCCAGCTTGACCACACGTGGCCCCTGTCCGAAACGGCCTATGATCTTCTGTGTCAGGCGATGCAGAAGACGCGTGCCAAAGAGCAGCAGACCGAGTCCGCACGCCGCGAGGATCAGGACGAAGCCCGCCGCCTTCAGCACGCCGAAGCTGTGGCCCTTGATAGCGACCGGCGGGAAGTTCGAGTCGGCACCGGTCAGCCCGATGACCAGGAAGGCAAAGAGCATCACGGTGTCGAGCAGGCGTTCCAGCAGAACCGTGCTGAGCACAGTCGACGGTGGCGTGTTGACATCCGGCGCATAGGCAAAGATGCGCATGAAGTCGCCCACACGGAAGGGCAGGATGTTGTTGGCCGCCAGGCTGGTCAGCAACACGCGGGCGCACGCGATGTAGCGCGCATGAAAACTGCGCAGCATGTACCACCAGCGATAGCTGCGCAGGGCGTAGTCCGCGACGAAAAACACTACAAGGCCCAGGATCCAAGCGGGAGACTGCAGCTGCATGCTGCGCAGATCGTTGACATGGATGCTGCGGACGGTGCGCCACAGGAAAAAGGCGGAAATGGCGAGTCCAGGAAGCAGCTTCCAGAGATCTTTCAGGCGGTTGGGCTTGCGCGCAGGCGTCTGACTCACTGGAGGTACTCCGCGCCCAGCCGCGCCGCTGCCGTGCTCTTTGCCGTAGTGGCCATCCTGCTGATTATACGGAGTGTGGGTGGCACCCCGGGATGAAGAGTCCGTATCAAGACAGGACGCCTCATCAGAGCACACGGCTCATGACTCGGGTCTATGACACGGTGTGCGTACATCGGGCGAGCGGATTCAATGAAGCCTTGTGCGTCAGGTATGCTGGTAACAGGTTTGAGAGCGTAGCTCAGTTGGTAGAGCATCGCCCTTTTAAGGCGCTGGTCCTGGGTTCGAGCCCCAGCGCTCTCACCACGTCCTAAAAAGCTATGCGGTTGGACGTTCCGGCGGCGGCATGCTGGTGCAGAAGTCACGGCTGAAGCGCTCGCGGTAGCTGTTCACCAGGGCTTCTACCCTGTCCGCCGACGTAGAGCGCACGATCAGCCCCGCATGGTGCATCCGCGGGATGCGGAAGACCACCTCGGGATCGTTAAACGACGTAAGGTCAGGGTGCTCCTGCTTCGCCAGGCAGATCACCGAACCTGCGTATGCCTGAAGAGTTGGCGAAAGGCGAAAGTCGCGGTGGTACGCCATGGCTGCTTCAATGCGGGCCCACTCGCGCCACGGATTGATCCCGGTGGAAAACTCAACCAACTCGGCGATATATGCGCCGCCGACACGGGCCGCGCTCTCCAGGAAATACAGTATGCCATTTGATGCGCGGATGTACTCGGAGTGCGTCACGCCGCTGACCATGCCCAGCGCGGTGAGCACGTCGGCGTCCAGGGAGCGTAAAGCGTGTGTCAGATCGCTGTCCGATGCCAGGGTGCGCGTCGTGAACACGCCTCCATCCTGCATCAGCGCCATGGGAGGCGCGCCGTAGGCGTGGGCTGCCTGCAGCAGCACCTCACGGTTCCAACTCACGGAATCGACATGGAAGACATCGCCGGGAATAAAACATTCCAGGAGAAAGTTCGGGCGCTCATCGCCCAGTTCGTCCAGCGTACGCCAGAGATCAGCCCCGTGCTGGACGCGGCGTATCCCGATGGCCGAAGCGCTGGTTCGCGGCTTGAGCAGCCACGGGCCCTTTGTTCCCGCGAGAAATGTGCGCAGGTCGTCGTCGTTGTATGTTGCCGTAAAGTCCGGCACGGGAATGCCCGCCTGCCGAACGCGTGTGCGCATGGCTAGCTTGTCGCGAAAGTGCCGCGTTGTACTCTGCCCCATGCCCGGCAGCCGGAACTCTTCACGGATCAGCGCGGCGGCTTCCAGGTCGAACTCGTCAAGCGCGACCACCCGGTCCACGTGCCAGGTGCGCGCCAGACGCTGCACAAGTGCCAACACCTCAACGGGTGATGCCTGGTCTGGAAAGGTCTGTACGTTAAGAATGGAGGCCCACGGCCACGCCGCATCGCGCAGCGTGTGCGCGGTGAGCAAGAGGACATTGCAGCCCTGTGCGGCAGCCTCGTTCATAAAGGCGTGCCCCTTCTCGTAGCTTGCCAAACAGACGAATGTCGGCCGGTCTGCGCTCATACAGCACTGCCCGTCATCATTTTCTTGACGATGTTTGTGGTGGAGAACCCTTCCACTGTAGGCACGATCTCGACACGGCCTCCGTATGCCAGAACATCTTCGTGCCCTACCACGGTCTCAACTGTGTAGTCTCCACCTTTGACAAGGACATGCGGCTTGATCCTTCGGATGAGATCGAGGGGCGTGGGCGCGTCAAAGAGGACGACCAAATCCACGGCTCCGAGGGCGGCCATGACCCGCGTGCGCTCCCGCTCGCCAACAATGGGCCGGCTTGGGCCCTTCAGGTCCGAGACCGAACGGTCCGTATTCATGCCGACCACCAGTTTCGTACCGAAACGGCGGCAATCCTCCAGCAGCGTGATGTGACCGATGTGCAGCAGGTCAAAGCAGCCGTTGGTGAAGACGACGGTCTCGCCCGACGCACGCCATTCTTCCGCCCGGGCCGCGGCACGCGCCTGATCGAGCACTTTTTCCGCGGACGTGACGCCGGAGGAGACCGTAAGTTCAGCCACAATCTCATGCGCGGTCACGGGCACGGTCCCGAGCTTGCCCACGACGATGCCGGCGGCGACGTTTGCCAACTCCACGGCCGAATCGATGCGCAGACCACCGGCCAGGCTGGCGGCCAGTGTCGCAATCACGGTATCACCCGCACCGGAGACGTCGAACACCTCCCGGGCGCGCGCAGGGGAGTGGTACTCATCCGATCCGTCCCGGCACAGGATCTGGATTCCCTTCTCGCTCATGGTGACGGTCAGAAAATCGATATCCAGGTCGCGGAGCAGCAGACGCCCCGCGTCCAGCAGCGAACCGGATGCGTGCAGGTCGATGCCTGTCGCAGTGCTAAGTTCATGCAGATTGGGGCAGATTGTTGTGGCACCGGCGTACTTGCGCAAATCGCGTGTCTTTGGATCGGCAAGGACCGGAATGTGTCTCTGCCGCGCCGCGTGAATCACGCTTTGGCATAGATTTTCTGACAGCGCGCCTTTTGCATAATCGGAGAGGATGACAGCGCCGGCCTCCGCCACCGCGGTAAGCGCCTGCGCCTGCAATGCTGCCTGATCTTCGGCGGACGGCAACTCACGGCTTTCCACGTCAATCCGCATCAACTGCTGCGTCCGGCTGACAACACGTGTCTTGGCGATGGTCGGAAGCGATCCTGCCACCAGGCTCGACGTGTCCACGCTGGAATCATGCATGAGGGTCCGCAATTCAGCCGCTGCGGCGTCGTCGCCCACGTATCCTGCCAGGGTCGTGCGCAGGCCCAGACCGGCAAGGTTCATGGCGACGTTTGCCGCGCCGCCGGGCCGCGCGTACTGGCGAAGCTGTCGAAGGACCGGAACAGGCGCCTCCGGCGAGATACGCTCCACATCGCCCACGATGTAGCGGTCGATCATGACATCGCCGACGACAAGAACGCGGAGCTCCCTGAAACCAGCTTCCAGCAGTTCAAGAATCCTGTGCAGTTCGGGCAGCATAGTGCGCCTTTGCTCCTTTCCCATGTGCGGCGGCAAGTGCGTCACGGAAGAATCTTTCGTAGCACGGCATCAACTGTTCCGCCGTATAGCGTGCGGCATTGCGCAGCGCACGTTCCCGTAAGCCGGGCAGTACTTTCCAGGCCTCTGCGATCTTCGTTGCAGCGTCTTGCGGATGAGCGGGATCAATGAGGATAGCGGCGTCTCCCGCAATCTCCTGCATGGGATCGCGCGCCGTTGTGGCAACCGGAGTCCCACAGCTCTCCGCCTCAATCAACGGCCATCCAAACCCCTCCTGCAACGATGGAAAGAGCAGGAGTTCGGCCCCTGTATACAGAGCCTCCAGATCCACATCCGATGGATCAAGCCATGTGCAGACGGGTCCAGGTGCGCTGTCGTCGTTCAGCCCGGCAGTCGCCGCCGTCTGTCTCATCGCATCTGTCCAGGGCTGTCCTGCCATGACCAATCGTACGCGGGCGAGATCTGCATTCTGCCGAAGCGCCGCAAAGATACGGAGGACACCCGGCCTGTTCTTGTACCAGTGATTGCCACCGACATGCAGGAGGTACGGCTCATGCGGCTGCAGTCCCAGCCTCGCACGGCAGGCGGCGACTGCCTCCGGCGCGGCGGGCGCATAGGGCCGGTTGAGTGGATTGGGAATCGTCAGGATCACGCCCTTGGCCCCCATGGCCAGCAGTGAGCGCTGTGTTGCGCGGGAGATACACACAACACGCCGAGCAGCCAGCAGGTGTTTGCTGATCCAGCGTTGCTGAGCCCGTCCGGTAAAGCCGACTCGGCGTCCCACATCCTCTTCCGCATGAATGTTGCCGCGCGCCGCTTCAATGGCTAGCAGGTCGTGGCACGTAATACTTGACCTGTCGCTCCTTAGCCACGGAAGGTACACGGAGTTCGAGTGATCGCAGATGTGCACCCAGTCCCATCGGCGCGCCTCGCGACGCAGCCTAAAGGGAAAGAGCAGATATTTGTCTACGTAGCCCAGCCATTTGCCGGTCGTATCCCCGCCGTGGAGCCGGCCCACCCAGGCTGATGGTGCGATGACGCCCACCTCAAATCCGCGCAGGCTCAGTTCACGCCGTAACATCTCCGTGTACCGCAACATACTGCTTTGCTGGTCTTGCGGATAGTTCCCGACGAGAAGAAGGCGCATCGACTCCAGCATACAAGCCCGGGCGTCAGACGCGGTGCCTCGCAGCTGCGAACCACGCATCCTGTTTGTACGCCGGGACCTGCGAACGGTACTCTGGAACCATCGCATGAGTGCGCCGGAAGATTCCTCAATGCATGTGGACGATATGCTGGACGCGGGCCGTCTCACCAGACGTCTGCGCTACGCAACCCAGCGTTGGCACAGGCAGGAAGCGTTCCATGTGTTGGACACCGACCTTCCATTGCGCCTGCACCGTGCCAATTTCGATCTATGGCATCTCGAGGACAGTGCGCGCGATCCCGGGGCCGGGGATATCGTCGTGGCTCAGGTTAAGCGGAACATCGACCGGGTGAACCAAACGCGGAATGATCTTGTAGAGCAGATCGACGGCGAGCTGCTGGCCACCCTGGCGAGGCACAGCCTGCCCAACGAGGCTGCGCCGCTGCACTCGGAGACACCCGGGCTGATGCTGGACCGGCTCTCGATTCTTGAACTAAAACGGTTCCACACGGAGCAGGAGATGCAACGAAGCCGTGCGCCGGCGTCGCACGTGCAGCGCAACAGGGAGCGCCTGGCCGTGCTGGAGCAGCAGCATCAGGATCTTGCAGGCTGCCTGTCGGAACTCTGGATGCAGGTATGCCGGGGCGAGCGACGGTTTAAGCTGTACCGGCAGTTGAAGATGTACAACGATCCCGAATTGAATCCGGTACTCTATCGTGAGTAACTCCGGGGGTGACTGCGAGTGCTTGACCGGGCGGCATCGCTCCCGTATAACGCTTATCTATCGGGCGGAACGCTGATCACACTCACATGGCGCTGCACGCCGAACGCAATACACCCAGGAACAACATGTCTCCCTCAAAGAACGCCAGCAGGACCGGCAAAACCAATGTGGCACAGTTTCCCCCAACGCCTGTCGGCGCTGTTCTGCCGGTGCACGATGCTGCACGCGCCACCATCCTCAAACAGTATGAGACAGCGGTGACGTACATGCAGGCCGGCAACTACACCGCGGCACATCCCGCGCTGGAAGCTTTGCTCAAGTCGGCACCGCCCGAGTTTACAGACCGCATCCGGATGTACCTGGCGGCATGCATCGCGCAATCCAAGAAGGGCGGGGCGGAGTTTTCCTCATCAGAAGAGAAGTACGACTATGCCATCTCCCTGCTCAATGATGGTCAGTACGAGGAAGCGCGCGAACATCTGGACGAAATTGTGGACGGCGACGAAAACGCGGACTACGGCTTCTATGGTCTTGCCGTTCTTGCGTCCATGACCGGCGATACGCAAACGTGCCTTGACAAGCTGTCGCAGGCCATCCGGCTCAATACGCAGAACCGCCTCCTCGCCCGTTCGGACTCCGACTTCCAGGACATGATGGACGATCCCCGGTTTACAGAACTCCTGTACCCCGAAGCCTAGCCTGCGTGTGATGCCCCCGTCACAACAGCAGCTGCGCGTCGTTGCCATGGGTGGTGGAACCGGTTTGTCCACCCTCCTTCGTGGCCTGAAACGCTATGTACACCCTCCATCCGGTTCTGTGGCGGACACGAACGGTGCTCTGTCGGGCTCGCACATCAGTCACCTCTCCGCGTTGGTGACGGTGACCGACGACGGTGGTTCCTCCGGACGCCTGCGCGAGGACCTCAACATCCTGCCGCCGGGCGACGTGCGCAACTGTGTCGCCGCGTTGAGCGAAGATGAGCAACTGCTGACAAAGCTGTTCCAGTACCGCTTCCCGACGATGGGGAACAACGGCCTTGGAGGCCACTCCTTTGGCAACCTGTTCCTTGCGGCTTTAACAGCCATTCATGACGGCGACTTTGCCCAGGCTGTGCAGATGTCCTCGCAAATCCTTGCCGCGCGCGGGCACATCTATCCCGCCACCAACTCGGACGTAACACTCTCCGCGCGGATGGATGACGGCAGCATGGTGCACGGCGAAACCAACATCACGGCGTCGAAGCGCAGCATTGCCGAACTCTCACTCAATCCAGCAGATGTGAAGCCTCTGCCAGAAGCCTTGGACGCGATCGCGCACGCTGACCTGATCACGCTTGGCCCCGGCTCTCTCTACACGTCACTCATTACGAATCTGCTCGTCGATGGCATTCCGCAGGCCATCGCGGCGTCGCGCGCCACGCGTGTGTACATATGCAATCTGATGACGCAGGCGAATGAATCACTCGGTCTCACCGCTTCGCAGCACCTGGAGCGCATCCAGGCGCACTGCGGCGGACAGCGCCTCTTCGATTACGCCATTGTGAATACAGCCCCCATCTCAGAGGCGTTGCTCGCGAAATATGCCAGCGAGGGACAGCAGCCCATTGAAGCCGACCTTGACCGCATACAGGCGTTGGGCGTGAGACCGGTGACCGGTACGTTTGTCCATGAAGGCAATGTGCTGCGGCATGATTACGATTACGTCGCAGAGGTCCTGATGGACCTGCCCAGTGCCGCATGAATACGCCCGTTCTCCAAGGCTTTGGTGTACGTCTGGAGCCTGTGAGCGAACGCCATATTGCCGCGCTGCAAGGTATAGCTACCGCTCCTGACATCTGGCGTTACATGCCGCTACAGGTACTCACGGCGGAGGGGGTGCGCGCATGGGTGCAAGAAGCCATCCAGCAACGTGAAGACGGCACGCACCAAATATGGATCACCTGTCTCGATTCCGGCGAAGCTGTTGGTTCGACACGCCTGTTTGATCTCCATGGGCGGCACCGCACAGGAGAGATCGGCTTCACGTGGCTCAGTGCAGCCTATCGCGGCAGCGGTGTCAACCCGCGGGTCAAGCTGCTGCAGTTAACCCACGCCTTCGAAACACTGGATCTGCGGCGTGTCGCCCTCAAGACGCACCATGAAAATCTGCAATCGCAGCGCGGCATCCTGAAACTCGGTGCACAGTTTGAAGGCACCTTTCGCAATCACATGATCATGCCGGACGGTTCCACACGGCACACCATGTGGTACAGCATCCTTGCTGAGGAATGGCCTGCACTCAAGCAGCGATTGGTTGACCGGATTGCAGGCGAGCCGCTGCGCCTGCCCTGACGCAACCCCCGCTACAATGGAGAGATGGTCGAAACGCTTCCTCTTGCGGAAAACTCCACACTAGCCACCTCCGCTATCCCGGCGCGCAGTATCCGGAAGACAACCCTGCCCAACGGCCTCATGGTCCTGACAGAACGCATGGAGCACATGCGGTCCATCAGCATGGGCGTGTGGATCGGTACGGGATCGCGTGACGAACAACCCGAGGAAAACGGCCTCTCGCACTTCGTGGAGCACATGGTCTTCAAGGGCACCACCTCGCGCAGCGCCAAGCAGATTGCCCGCGAGACGGACGCCATCGGCGGCAACCTGGACGCCTTTACCGGCAAAGAGACCATCTGTTTCAACGTCAAGGTCCTGGACGAGAACCTGCCTGCGGCCATGGACATCCTCTCCGACCTGGTCCTCCACCCCACCTTCGCGCCGGACGATGTTGCGCGCGAACAGTCTGTCGTCCTGGAAGAGATCAAGATGGACGAGGACAATCCGGACTTCCTGGTGCATGAGATCCACACGGCAAACTTCTGGAAGAACGATCCTCTGGCGCGGTCCATTCTGGGTACGTCAAAGACGGTCTCCAGCTTTAATGAGGGCGCCGTGCGCCACTTTCACCAGATGCGCTTTGTGCCGGAGAACATGATCGTCTCCGCTGCGGGCAATCTCGACCACGAGGAGATGATCGCGCTGGTCACGAAGCACTTTGGCGAGCTGGCCGCATCCGCTGGAGCTCTGCAACGCTTCCCCGCGCCCTCGGTCACGCCGCACATTACGCTGCGCAAGAAGAAGTCGCTTGAACAGGTCCAGCTCTGCCTTGGCGTTGCAGCGCCGCCGGTCGATTCGCCCGACCGCTACGCACTCTACCTGCTCAACAGCATCCTTGGCGGCGGCATGAGTTCGCGGCTCTTCCAGTCTGTCCGCGAGGAAGCAGGGCTGGCGTACTCCATCTACTCCGAACTCTCACCCTACCGGGATACCGGAGCGCTCTCCGTCTATGCGGGTACGTCTGTCGAGAAGACGCGGGAGATGGTACGGCTGATCATGGAAGAATTCCGCCACTTGAAGGCAAGCCCGGTAAGCGATGAGGAGCTTGAGCGCGCCAAGAACCAGTCCAAGGGCAACATTGTTCTGGGCCTGGAGAGTTCGTCGGCACGTATGAGCAATCTGGCTCGCCAGCAGATGTACTACGGCCGCTTTGCCACCCTCGACGAAATTGTGGCAGACGTGGACCGCGTGACTGCCGGTGATGTGCAACGTCTGGCGCAGGAGCTGCTCAAGCCGGACGGTATCTCTCTGACGCTGCTGGGCAACCTTGGCTCGCTGGCCATCACGCGCGACGACCTGGCCTGCTAGGGCACGTAGATCTTGTAGAGCAGCACGCATAGGAGCGTGGCGGCTCCCGCAAGGATCAGACCGCTGAGGCGGCGCTTGTAGACAAAGAAGATCAGGACAAGTCCTGTCACGGAGACAAGGGTCAACAGCACCGCGGAAACGTCGATGACGGCCGACCATACTTTGCCGGTGTCGCGCCCTTTGTGCAGGTCGTTGATGACCGCGATGAAGCCGTTCCGGGTTTCGACGACGGTGTATGCGCCACCGGGGCGATCCACCGTTGTGTCCGCACTGTATCCAGGTCCGCGAAACGAAAAGCTGATCTCTTCGTCTTCCACGCGCATGTCGGACACGGCACCGTGGATGGCGTGCGCGTTACGGATGTGTTCCACGATCGCCAACTTGTCGGGATTGTCCGCCGGTCCGAGTTCCTGAGCGGTCAGCTTGCCGTGCAGCTCCGTTACCTTTTCGCCATGGGAGAGCGCTTCGGCGTGGTTCAGGGTAAGGCCGGTGACCGCGAAGAACAGCACCACCGCGAACGAGACCATGGACAGGTAAATATGCAGCCAACGCGTGACGATTGCGGTACGGCGTCGCAGACGGTGCGCAAAGGGCTGCGCCGTGCGTTGTTGTTCGGTGTGGCGCTCGCGCTCAGTGCTTGCGGTAGTCAAGCTGAACGGCTCCCACTTCCTTGCTGGCTGGCAACATGAACTGTGCGGGGTTGCCGTTAAAGTCGATCTCCTGCCGTTCGATCGAATGGCCGCCGTGTTCGCGCGCAGCCTCCACCACCACGGTGTACTTCCCTGCCTTCACCAGCTTGCCGGCATTGTCCTTGCCATCCCACCGCAGCGTGTAGCTGCCGGGAGCACGCGTCGCAGAAGAAACCGTGCCGGAGATGTCTGTACCTTCACTGAGGTTACGCACCTGGTCATCGCGGTACCACGCGGTCAGTTCATGCAGCCAGCGCGGATTTTTGAACCATAGGGCAACGGTGCGCACCGGATATTTATCCTGATCCTCAACCCACACGGCGACGTACGGTCGGCGGTAGCGTGGGTCCTCGATGCGGGGGAGATCGAGCTTGATCATCAGTTCCATCGTCTGGTTCCACGTAGCGTTGACCGGCGCGGGTGTGGGCGCACCAGCGTCCACCGTATACGACGCAGGCTGAAGTCCTGGTTGCCGGTACTTGGCCCAACCTTCGCTGGTGATGTGCTCGCCCTCACGGGTGATGAGGAGGTATTGTGCCTCAGGATGGCGTGCCATCAGCGCGGCAGACTCCCGTGGTGTAAGGATGGCCAGCGCTGTCGCCAGGGCACCTGCGGTAGCCGCCTCATGCGCGATGACACTCGCAGAAAGAATTCCGTTTGCAGGCCTTGCCGTGCGCGGATCGATTAGGTGCGAAACGTGTTGTCCGGCAACGTTGAAGCCGCGGCGATAGCTTCCGCTCGTGGCGATCGCGCGATCCCGCAGGACGACGGTGTCGACTGCTGCGTCGTTCTCCGCACCCGTGCACGGATCGGCAATGTCCACGCGCTGCGTCACGGAGCCGCGCGTAACGATGTCGCCACCCACGTTCAGCGTGACACCGGTGGCACCCGCTGCGATGGCCGCGCCGGCTGCATGGGAGGCGATAAGGCTCTTGGTAAAGCTCGCCAGCACAAGCGGCGTGTCCATGAGGCGCGTTGCAGTGCCTGCCGCGCGATTCAATGACCAGTGCTGCTGCCGCATGTCTTGAACAGCTTTGCGTAAAGCATCCTCAGAAGGCACTCGGCTATGCGATGCTGCATCACGCCAGAGTCCGGCGGCCGCCTCGCTGGATGCGTTCAGGATGCCTCCCGTGCTTCCGCTCCAGGCGTCGAACCGGGCAAGCACGTCCATCAGTTCCGGCGAGACACGCACGGCCTGGTTACGCGTCCGCTGCCACCGTGAAAACTCGCTATCCGGGTCCCATGCGCTCAGAATGTGGCTCTGCCGTGCAAACTCCGCCAGCGCTGCCTGCTCCGCCGCGCGTGCCACGGCACGCGACGGCGCATGCACGGACATTTCAAGCGATGTACCCAGTACATTCTCCCGATGCAGCGTCCAGGTTCCATCCCCGGCTGTTACGGATACGGCAGGCATGGCATGTGCTGCCGTAGAGGCAAAAACCGGCAATATGGCCATGGCAGCTGGAACCGTGCTCAGAAGTCGTTTTCTACGATGGTTCATGGTGTCTCTTCTCACTGTGGATTGGCAGGCGGCAGTTGCGGTGCGGAGGGCGCATCGTTCTGCGGCATACGCTCACGCGGAGGGTTCCGCTGGCGCCCGTTGCTATTGGCAGGGGCACCGGGCTGTGGCTGCGTAGCGAAGTAGGTTGTCGCCTCTTCCACGTCGATCTTGCCGTCATGGTTCAGGTCGATAGTATTGAACAGCGGCTGCATGCGGTCCGGCAGTTCGGCCTTCATGAGACCGCCGTCCTTATTCGTATCCCACTCGTCGAACAGGTGCTCCGCCCGTTCACGCGGCGTCTGCTGCCGAACCTGCAGTTCGTCCGCGCTCAGGACACCATCTGCATTCTTATCCAGCGTCTTCAGCGCTCCAGAGGCACTGGCAATCTCGGCAGCGGACAGGATGCCATCGTGGTCATAGTCCAGCGCATTCATCACCGGGTCCAGCCGCAGCATCCCTGAGGCGTTGCCTGCGCCAATGGGCCGTCCCTGCGGATCAGTCTGCGCAGCGGCCATTGCCCGTATCTCGTCTGGCTCCAGACGCCCATCATGATTGGTATCGCCGCGATCAAACATCGGCCGCATGCGCTCCGGAACTTCATCCCGCGTAAGCACGCCATCCCCGTTCCGGTCCAGTGCCATCAGCCTGGCCTGCAGATCGGAAACAGCGGCGGTGTTCTCCACCTTGGGCGAGTATTCATTCGGCGTGAGCTGCCCGTCGAGGTTCCGGTCCAGCTTCAGCAGGGATGCGCTGGCAGCCTCCATCTCGGCGGCGGAAAGCTGGCCATCACCATCCGTGTCCAGCGCCTGCAGGACGACACGCGGCTGCGGCGTACCACCCTGCGCGAGGGCCGTCAGGGAAATCGACAGGGTCACAAGAGAACGTGCGAAGGTTTTTTTCATGAATGCGGACTGAAGAAGTCCTGTATCTGTTCTATCCAATGCAGCACGTTTCGGCAAGCCCGGAGAACCATTCCTCACCGGTCTAACGTCATCAGACGGGTGGCAGGCCGTCCGTGATAACAACGCCCTGTGGCGGAACAAAGCGAAACTCAGCATCACTGGACGGTACATTCTCGTGCTGCCCGGTAAAAGTGAACTCTGTCGTGCTGCCGTCCACCTCGTCCAGCCTGAGAGCGCTGATCACGCCGGATCCAGGAGCGACGATCACCGTGATCCGCTGAAGGCGCTGCTCCCCTGCGCTCCCAGTCGCATGCGGCGTGCCCGTGAGCACCACCGTACCGTTCGCACCGGAAGAGCTTTGCAGGTGATCGAGTTCCTTCTCAAGCCGCGTGTGGCCCAAAAGAAAGCGCAAGGGTGAGCGCAGGTCGTCCATCTGCTTTGCCGGGAAGCGCTGCGCCTGCGGGTCGCCCGGCGTGTAGGAGAAGGCGTATTTCCCGTCCAGCACGAACAGTTTGCCACCCGCGTAACTCCACCGCATCCGGCCCGGCTTGCGCAACAGCAGCATGCCGGACTCCCTCCGGTGCTGGCCCATGCCACTGTAGGTTTCAGTAAACGCAGCGCTTAGGCTGGTGAGATGGTTGTAGTGCGCATCGACGCGTGTGGCAAAAGTATGAACGTCCTGCTGCGCTGGTGCGTGCAAGACGCAGGCGCAGGCAAGTATCGCAACCCACTTCACCATGCATCTACTGAATGGGCTGCGTGCAGGCCGTGCCACCCTTGGGATCGTACTTGACCTGCTGCGAATCGTCGGAGCAGAAGCCGCGATCGCCGGTGTTCCCCACCTTCTGCGGTACGGCCGTGATCTCATAGCTGGTGTACTGGTCCTGGTTGTTGATGGTGACCTTGTTGCAGTTGACCAATGCAAAGGTATAGCCGGCCTTCTGCCCACCGGCAAGATCAGGCGGGAGCAGGCCCGCCGCCGCGGGCGAAGGTGCCGCTGCACGGTCGCCACCAAGAGCCGCGAGCGAACATGCATATCCATTCGCAGGATAGGTCTGCTGATACTGCAGTTCAGCCGCCACAATGGCCCGGATGGATTGAATGGCGGAGGTTTCATTCCCCTGCCGCTTGATCCGCGTGATGTTCGGGATCGCGAAGGTCGCGATGATGATGATGATCGACATGACGATCAGCAGTTCGATCAGCGTAAAGCCGTGTTCCTGAGCGTGGTCCCGCTCCAAGCGTACATTTCCGGTCATGAGTCCTCGTGGGCCGTTTACGGGCTGGCTGTTACACGATGCGCGTGAAAGTCCCACACTACAGCACTGTAGCAAAATTGGCGCTGCTCCGTTCAGAACTCTGTTGCGCACGGTGCCAACCGTACCCGTCTCCCGCCGGCCTTGACGTTTCCACTCCATCCATCTCGTGAATATCGTGGGGAGATCTACGTGTCAGACCACGGGCGCGGCAACGTACGTATCGCTACAACGTGATCTTCCCGGAGTCGCCGATATCCACCTTGTCAGCACCGATCACGCTGCTCAGCGCAAGCTTTCCCAGGCGCACCAGCCCTGCCGAATTCTGCTGCCAGTATTCCCCGCCCGTAACCTGCACCTTGATCAATGCCGCGGCAGGGTCGTCGCTGCCATCCTTGAACCACCCATCCGCGCCCTTGTACCAGTGCTGCTTGATGACGGCGCGGTCCCGGATGATCCCTGCGCGTCCCTGCAGTGAGAGATACATGCCGTCCTTTGGCTGCTCATAGCTCACAAGAACGTGGCTGTCATCCCGAATCTCTTCTACCTTGCCCGACTCGATGCGCGTAATGAACCAGAGTGTGCCGTCATACTCGATGCTTTCCGTCGCCATAGGCCGCGCGTGAAGAGATCCGTCCTCCGCAACGGTGGTCAGCATTGCGATGTGAATGTCTGCCGTCAGTTCCTTGATCTTGGTAATACCTTCAGCGCCTGCGACGTTCTTTTCTGCCATGGTCCGTTTGTCCTCGGAGCGTTGGATGCATGTTGCCGGGACTGCGTACCGAACTGCATGACTCATTCGAAAGGGCATGGAGTCAGCCATGTCGCGGGTGTTGCCGGTACAACCGGCTCCGCTGCCGGGACCGTATGTGTCAGATGCAGGCCCCGCTACGGCAACTCGTAGTGCAGATCGTAGTGGTGAACATTGCCAGTGATGTCGATCTTCAGGGTGCCAGTCAGCCCGGTAAGCTGGCCCGTGCCCGACTGAGGAACAACAATGACGTCCATGGCGCCGCTTGCCGCGTCGCCCTTCATCATTGTCGCCTTGTGCGTGAAGTAAAACGTACCTTGCCTGCCGTTGACGGTTGCGTTCACACGCTCCATGGCTACATAGGCCATCGACCCGGTATCAGGCGTGATGCCCGTCAGCATTTCGCCCTTGCTGGTACCCTCGATGCCGCCCAACCAAACCTTGTCGATGGTCATCCGGCCGAGCCCGCCTGCCTTGCCCGGTTCGCTGACATCAGCGGGCGTGATCTTGACGTCAAAGGTGCCGGTTGCATGCATGGTATGCCTCTGGGGTGCAGATCTTTGTGCCTGTATGAAGGTGCAACACACGGCGACAACAATCGTTGTTGGTTGCAAAGGCACCGTGCATCACATGCACGTCACTATAGCAAAGATGCACTCGCTGATATAGCTGCTAAGCGGCTAGACTGCAATGACGAAAGAATCTTCCGTGCGGGTGACGCGGTTGTAGAGGGTGTCGCGTTCGACCGGTTCGCGTCCGGCTTCGCGGATCAGGCGTTCGAGTTCCGCGCGGCGCATGCCCTGGGGCGTTGTGGCTCCTGCCTCGTGATAGATCTTCTCCTCGACGACGGTGCCGTCGATGTCGTCCGCGCCGAATCGCAGTGAAATCTGCGCCATCTTGGGCGTGACCATCTGCCAGTAACTCTTGATGTGCGCGAAGTTGTCGAGCATGAGACGGCCGACCGCGATCTGCCGCATGTCGTCAAACCCCGTGGTACGCGGCAGGTGGCCCAGGACGGTGTTCTCCGGGTGAAAGGCCAGCGGGATGAAGGTCTGGAAGCCGCCGGTGCGGTCCTGCACGGCGCGCAACTTCAGCATGTGATCGACCCTGTCTTCTTCGTTTTCAATGTGGCCGTAGAGCATGGTGGCGTTGGAGCGCAGGCCGGCGTTGTGCACCATCTCCGCCGTCTCCAGCCACTCGTCACCGTCGATCTTGTGATCGCAGATGATGTGGCGTACGCGATCCGCGAAGATCTCCGCACCGCCGCCTGGGCAGGAATCCACACCCGCGGCCTTCATTTTCTGGAGCGCGTCCGGAATGGACAGCTTGGCGCGTTTTGCAAGGAACGCAACCTCTACCATGGTGAATGCCTTGATGTGCACCCTGGGGAAGCGCTGTTTGAGTCCGGCGACGAGTTCGAGGAAGTAATCGAACGGGAGGTCCGGATGCAGACCACCCACGATGTGGAACTCGGTGACCGCTTCGGAGTAGCCCTGACCGGCGGATGTCCACGCCTCTTCCAGTGCCATGGTGTAGGTA
>CAXUHI010000009.1:0-1922 GCA_964251045.1 uncultured Terriglobus sp.
CTTTTACCCTGTACTTCCCCATCGACCGCCAATCCTCACAGGAAACACGATTGAACGACGCAACCTACGAAGCAGGACCGGTACATGCCTGAGGCAACACTCTCCGCCCCCTTCACCCCTATCTCTAACTCCACCCTAAGCGCGCGCATCCTCGTCATCGACGACGAAGCTGGCATCCGCGACTCGCTGGAAACACTGCTGACGCTCGAAGGTTTTGCCGTCGAAATGGCACCGGAGGGCAACGCCGGGCTTGACCTGCTTAGCTCCCGCGAGTACGACCTGCTTTTGCTCGACCGCTCGCTTCCCGGCGAGAGCGGCATCGACCTGCTGCCCCGCATCAAGCGCCTGCGGCCCGAACTGCCAGTCATCATGATCACCGCTTACGGCACCGTCGGCAACGTCGTCGACGCGCTGCACGCCGGTGCTGACAACTTCGTCCAGAAGCCTTGGGATAACGAAAAACTCCTCGCGGACATCCGTACCGCCATTACCAAGCAGCGTTCGCAGCAGGAGGTGGTGCAGCTTAAAAAAACCCTGAAGCAGCGCTACTCCTTCAACAACATCATCGGAAAATCCGATGTGATGACCCGCCTGCTCGACACCGTTGCGCAAGTCGCCCCGTCCCGCTCCACCGTCTTGATCCAAGGTGAAAGCGGCACCGGCAAGGAACTGATCGCCAAGGCCATTCACCTCAACAGCCCGCGCCGCGACAAGAGCTTCGTCGCCATCAACACCGGCGCGGTGCCCAGCGATCTGCTGGAGTCCACGCTCTTCGGCCACACAAAGGGCGCGTTCACCTCAGCCATCGCAGCCAAGAAAGGTTTGTTCGAAGTCGCGAGCGGTGGCACACTCTTCCTCGACGAGATCGGCACCATGCCGCTCGACACGCAGGCCAAGGTCTTGCGCGCCCTGCAGGAACGGCGCTTCATGCCCGTCGGCGGTATCAGCGAGGTTCAGGTGGACGTTCGCATCGTCGCGGCCACCAACGTGAACCTGCTGCAGGCCGTCAAGGAAGGCCGGTTCCGCGAAGACCTCTTCTATCGCCTCTCCGTCATCAATCTCGACCTGCCGCCTCTCCGCCAACGTAAGGAAGACATCCCGCTGCTCGCCGCGCACTTCCTCAAGGTGTACTCGGATGAAAATGGCTTCGCTCTGCGCAGCCTTGCGCGGGAAACGCTGCGGTCCATGATGGACTACGAGTGGCCCGGCAACGTCCGCGAACTGGAGAACGCCATGGAGCGCGGCGTCGTCCTCTCCACCGCCGCTGTGATTACGCCAGACCTGATGCCGCAACAACTCACCGGCAACATCTACACCGCGTCCCTTCTGGATCACAAAGCCGATGCTTCACTCTTCGACATCATGGAGGAGATCGAACGCCGCATCATCGCCGATCGCCTGGAACGCTGCAACTGGAACCAAACCGAAGCCGCCGAGTACCTGAAAGTACCCCTCAGCACCCTCAACCAGAAGATCAAGCGCCTGAATGTAGAAATCAGAAAGCGCGCCCGCGAGTAGTCGCTACTACGCTCCACACTGCATGGAGATAGTGACGGTTGTATCCACCTCAGCAGGCTTACCATCCAACAGGTAAGGCTTGTAGCGCCACTGCTTGATCGCGTTGAGAGCAGCTTGTCGAAAGATCATTGGGCCACTAACCGAATCTGCGTCTATGACCGAACCATCGCGTCCAATCACAACATGGAGCACAACAACTCCGCTCACATGCTGTTCACGCCCCAATCCACAAAAGTCCGGCATCGTTCTCGACACGTTCTTCCCAGCCATTACACCGGACGACACGCGAACTCGCCCCGGAGGCTTGGGATACGTTTGAAACTGTCCGCCTACACCGAGGATCGGACCCTGTGTCGTAGCTGCTTGATCTTTGTGAAACCGCAGAAATCCCCACCGCTCCGGGA
>CAXUHI010000009.1:2006-16510 GCA_964251045.1 uncultured Terriglobus sp.
GTGCATGTGCACCTCACCTTGCGGTGACCACACCCAGTTTTCCTCACGCGCATGCCCGGGCAGGTGCTCCACTCGGCTGAAGTTGATGCGCCACTCTGTCCCATTCACCGGCTTCGCTACCGTCTGCCGCGAAGCAAACGCATCCAGAGGCAGCGCAATCTCCAGCGTCCATCCCTTGTCCTTGTCGTCTGGCTTGTTCAGCGTACCCTGCACTGCGACGGATGACTTTATCCCCGCCGCCTCCCACGCATTGTCCGCCTTCCCACCCAGCCGGTACGGCTTGTTCAGAAACAGATCCCACGTCGTGTTCAGCGCATTCATCTCGAACTCGTAGTAACTCTCTCCCCCAGTCACCGGCTTGATGAAGAACTCGAAGTCGTCGTCATGAAAGATCACAGAATCATGCTCGGTCAACGCCGCATGTACATCAGTCTCCTGCAACTCCGCAGCGATATACAGGTACCGGGTATCCCATAACAACTTGACGCGCGTCCTGTACAGCGGCGCCTTCGCCGAATCACCCGTAATGTCGATAAAGTCGCTCGTCCATGCGGCCCGGGCCCAGGCCGCATCATCAATCTTGCCATCGACCACAACAGGCTGCGGTGTGTACACGCAGTCATACGCAAGCTGCTGCTGCGCACCTGACGCAAGGCCCAGCACCCCTGCAGGTACGAGCATCCACCATGCGTGGCGCCCGATCCGCTTCATGCCTGAATCATAATCTTCATCGAATCCGCCACAGGATACGACGCAAGGTCGATGGCCGCAACGGCGTCCTCCAGTGAGAACGTATGCGAGATCAACCGGGTCAAATCGAAGCTGCCATCGCGGTAGCCCTCGATGACAAGTTGGATCGCCTCGTCCTGAATAGCGACCGACGATGAGTACGAACCCATCAGCGTTTTCTCATCCATGCACACCGCCGCCGGATCGAACGGAGCCTCCCCATGCTGCGTCTGCGCAAACAGGCACACGCGCCCACCGGGACGGATCGCGTGCATGGCCAGCGTGATCAGGCTGTCCCCACCCACGGCCAGCAGAGCTACATCGGCTCCCCGTCCCTCTGTCGCCGCTTTGCACGCCGCTACAACATCCGCACGAGCGTCCAGCGGATGATCCAGTCCATAGATTGCCGCAATCGCGTGCCTCTCCGGGTACAGGTCGCTGGTCAACACCGTCGCGCCTTTGCGCCTTGCCAGCGCAGCCAGCAAAATCCCAATCGGCCCCTGACCGATCACCAGCACTGTCTCATCTGCCTGTGGATCCACCAGTTCAATGGCTTTGTAGCAGGTATTCACTGGCTCAATCCACGCCGCCTGCTCAAACGGGATGTCATCGGGCAGCTTGACGAGACCACGCTGGACAATCCAGTCCATCACCCGGATGTACTCCGTGAAGCCGCCGCCGGAGGGCTCGCCGAAACCAGCTGTGGTGCCCACCTTCTTGTACGTCTCGCACTGTGCAAAAGTCTGCTTGCGGCAGTAATAACACGTGCCGCACGGAATGTGGTGAAAGCTCATCACACGGTCACCGGGCGCGAACCCCAGCACGCCCTCGCCGACCCTCACAACCGTGCCCGCCATCTCGTGCCCGAAGACCCGCGGCGCGGAGTGCGATCCCGTATGAATCTTCTTCAGGTCGGTCCCGCAAATGCCACACAGCGCGATCCGGACCAAGACCTCACCCGGACCAATCTCCGGCACGGGCACCGTCTCCACGCGAACATCGTTCATACCGTGGTAGACAGCCGCGCGCTGTGTCTCGGGAACTGTCTCAACGGTTGCAGTAGGTGCGGGTGCAAGTGCAGTACTCATCGTGGTCTCTCAATTCCAATCTCGTCGGCGACAGCGGCGCACAAATTTTCTGCCGCCATGGCAGCCTGTTTACCAAAGCGTGCCAGCGTCTTCCAATAGTGCGGCCGTACCGCGACATGCGCGACGAACCGTCCCATCGCGAACTGCCCGGCGGCTGTAACGAACGGGTTCATATCCGGCAACTCCTCATCCAGCGTATCGCTGATGGCCTTGATTGCGCGAAAATGCAGATCGTGCGCCTCCGCCAGCCGGGCCAGCGCCGCCGCCTCCATGTCCACGGCAAGAGCACCGTCGTACGTACGCGCCAGGCGATGTTTGTCCTCGCGCACGGCCACGCGCGTGGACGTCAGCAACAGGCCACCGCTGCCAGACGCAGAAAGCATGGCGCCTGTATTCAAGTCGCGCACCATGCTCGGCCTGATGATCAAACCGGGGGCGAGCTCTTCGCGCAGCGCTCCCGCCCAGCCTACGGAAAGTAGTTGCACCGGTTCGCATACCTGCCGCGCCCGCGCAAACGCTCGCGTGGCCGCGTTCGCACCCATGCCGCCGCAAAAGGCCATGATGGGACCGTTCGGATGTTGCCACCCATCCACGCCTTCGCGCGTTTCCAGGGCAGCCCAACTGCGCACCAGGGGCTTCAACTCGCCCGGCATGGCCGCAATAATTACAATCGCATCGTTCATGCCGGGGTCCGATACGGCGGAGCGTACCCATGCGCGATAAACCACTCCATCGCACTCCGCAGGGCCGCGTCGACAGGCTTCACCACAAAGCCAAGCTCCCGTTCCGCCTTCGCTGACGATGCAAACATCATCTTCCGGCCCATGCGGACGGCCTCGACAGTCGCACGCGGTTCCCTGCCGCGCAGCTTGCCGGTGATCGTCTCGTCAAAGAAGGCGAAGGCCATCGCGACCGCATGCGGCACCTTCATTGTCGGTGAGGGAAGACCGGAGATCGCCGCCATGCGATCCAAGATTTGCTTCAACGTAAGGTTTTCACCGCCAAGGATGTAGCGCTCGCCCGGCGTGCCGCGCTCCAGCGCAACGACATGCATCCGCGCAATCTCGTTCACATCCACCAAGTTCAGGCCAGTGTCCACGTACGCCGGAAACTTGCGGTTGAGGAAGTCCACGATGATGCGGCCTGTCGGCGTCGGCTTGCGATCCGCCGGTCCAATCGGCGTCGTCGGATTCAGCACCATGACATGCTGCCCGCTTCGTACGGCGGCGACCGCCTCTTGCTCCGCCAGCCACTTCGACCGCTTGTAGTGCCCGATCATGTCCGCCTCGGCAACCGGCGTTGTCTCATCCACAACCGTGTCTGTATACGTGAACCCCATCGTGGCAACGCTGGAGGTATAGACCACGCGTTGTATTCCCACTTCACGCGCCATGCGCAGCAGTTCGCGGGTCCCATCCACGTTTGCCTTATACATCTCCGCCGGATCAGGTACCCACAACCGGTAATCCGCCGCCACATGCACCAGCGCATGACACCCAGTCAGCGCAGACCGCAATGTCTCTGGCTGGCGCAGATCACCGATAACCGTGTCCGCCTCAATGCCTTCAACCGACGCAAGGTTGCTGCTGGACCGCGTCAGCAGCCGAAGCTCCGCGCCAGCATCGACATACGCACGCGCCACATGACTGCCGACAAAGCCAGTTGCACCGGTAAGGAAAACCCTCATACGCTGTTGATTGAAACCCACGCGCCGCAAGAATTGACTTTGATGGCGGATGCGACAACATTTAGAGCGACACGAGGTAACATGCCTCCGAAGCTAAGCAGCGCTCCATCCATATAGCCCTGCTGATTGATTGTCGACCATGCAAAATCGCATTCTCTTCCAAGCAGCGGAAGCCATGGGTCTCGATGTGACAGTTCAATGTCACCTTCATCTCTCGGGCCATCGCCCCAGAAGAGTGTCCTCAGGATCAGCGCGAAAATGCAGGCCTCCTGAGCTTGTATTAAGGATCAGAGTAGACGATTCCGTGTCCGAGTAGACGGACAACAGAGTCGCAGGCAACGTCGATGTGAACGGCTCGAAGTCGTCGTAGAGAAGCTCGCCAACATGGCGTCTCGTGATGGGCCGATGTCCCATGAAAATTTTCTCAGTCTAGCTTTTCCGGTTCGATCTGGATGTTCTTCTCGCCAGCCGCCTTCTTTTCCCAGTACTTTGTGACCCAGGCTTCGAAGGTCTTGCCGGCGGCGGTGTCGCGTCCGCTGAATGTAAGCGCGGCAATCTCGCTGTACGGAATGCTCTTGCGGCTGCGGTCTTCACCCTTGGAAGGGATCACACGAACCAGCGAATCCTGCAATGACCTACCCGTACGGCGATCGTAAACATACCCCTCCACGATGCCGCCGGTGCGCAGCGTGAGCGTGACGTCGCCGCGGTAATCGAAGGCCTTTTCAAGCGCGTCACGGGTTTCATCCTCGGTGGCAAGCGCCGGAATCCAGCCTTCCAGATTCTCGCGCTCACGCCCAGCCATCACTTCCAACTCGTCTTGCGAGTGCTGCTGTAGCTGCTCGATCTTTAGATGTTCCTGCTGCTCGGTCGCCATCAGTCCCCGCCTACAAGCGATTCCTGGCGCGTGGATGCAACAGTCATTTTCACGGATGGCGCGGCGATCTGCACCAGCGGCGCGTGTTCCGCCGGACGCCACTCGTTCAGCAGCTTCTGCGCACCCTCATCGGGATACAAAGAGGGGAACATATACTTCTTCGCCGTCACCAGAAAGCCCTTCAACGAACCGAAGTTGTAATCGACCGCCGACGCTTCGTGTCCAGAGTGCACCATGCAGTTCGCGCAGCGCGGATTGCCACTCTTTGCACCGTAGTTCTCCCACTCCGTGGCTTCCATCAACTCGGCGAAGGTGTCCGCGTAGCCATCCTGCAGCAAATAGCACGGCTTCTGCCAGCCAAAGATGCTGTACGTCGGCATGCCCCACGGTGTGCACTCGAAGTGCTGCTTGCCCATCAGGAACTCGGAAAACAACGGATGCGTGTTGAAGCGCCACGTCTTCTTGCGGTTCGACAGGATGGCGCGGAACATGCGCTTGGACCGCGCCTTGCCCAGGAAGTGGTTCTGGTCCGGAGCCTTGTCATAGGTATATCCCGGCGAGACCATCATGCTTTCCACACCGGCTTCCATCAACTGGTCAAAGTGGCGGCGCACGGAATTGGGATCGGCTCCGTCGAAGAGCGTGGTGTTGGTCGTGACGCGGAAGCCCGCTGCCACGGCGGCCCGCACACCCTCCATCGCGACGTCGTACCCACCCTCACGGCAGACGCTAAAGTCATGGTGTTCACGCTCACCATCCACGTGCACGGAGAAGCTCAGGTACTTGGACGGCTTGAACAGGTGGAGCTTTTCTTTCAACAGGAGCGCATTCGTGCACATGTAAACATACTTCTTGCGGTCTACAAGGCCCTGCACAATCTCCGGCATCCTGGGGTGCAGCAGTGGCTCGCCGCCCGGGATCGACACCATCGGCGTACCGCATTCTTCAACGGCTTTGAAGCACTCCTCGGGAGTCAGTTCGCTTTTTAAGATGTGCGCGGGATACTGGATCTTGCCACATCCGGCGCACGCCAGGTTGCAGCGGAAGAGAGGCTCCAGCATCAGCACCAGCGGGTATCGCTTGCGTCCACTCAGCTTCTGCTTCAGGACGTAGCTCGACACCGTCCACATCTGCGAAATCGGAATACCCATCGGCTCGTTACCTCCTGCAACACCTGCACGCGCAGGCAAAACCTATCGAATCTACGCCTGCATGCGTGACATGGCCTTGTCATAGGTTGTCAACGCCAGCAACGGAAAATACTGTTTGTAGAGGTGATACCCAAGGTAGAACACACGTGGAAACCCTGTACCAGTGTAATAGCTCTCGCCGTTGCGACCGGGCACCAGTTCGCTCCATGAGCCGTCTGCAGCCTGCCGGTCCACCAGCCAGCGGACACCCTTGGCGACGGAGTCCGACCGCGTGTCCCCACCGGCCAGCAACGCCAGCAGAGCCCACGCCGTCTGCGATGGCGTACTCGGCCCGACACCGCGTTGCAGCGGGTCGTCATATGTCCCGCACGTCTCGCCCCATCCGCCATCACCGTTCTGCACGGCGCGGACCCATTCCACTGCCTGCTGCACCGCCGGCTCGTTCTGCTCGTAGCCGATGGCTTCCAACCCGCGAAGAACAAGAAACGTGCCATAGAGATAATTCACACCCCAGCGGCCGAACCAGCTGCCATCCGCCTCCTGCTCTTTCAGGATGAACTGCACCGCGGCCTCCACGCGCTTGTCGCGGCGTGTGTACCCGTAGGCGGCCAGCATCTCCAGAATGCGCCCGGTGATGTCCACCGTCGGCGGATCCAGCATGGCATTGTGATCGGCAAATGGAATGTACTGAAAAATCATCTTGGTGTTATCGCGATCAAACGAAGCCCACCCGCCACTGCGGCATTGCATCGCAAAGACCCAATCGATCGCACGCTGCGCAATCTCATGCTGCTGCCGCTCATGCGGATGATCCACGGCCTTCAAGGCCAGCAGCACTTCACCCGTATCGTCCACATCCGGATAGTGCACATTGTTGAAGAAAAACGCCCATCCGCCCGGCTCCACGTTGCGCACCTTCACCGACCAGTCACCCTTGTGGCGGACCTCCTTGGAGAAGAGCCACGAGGCTGCCTGGACCATACGCGGATCTTTGGACGAAACGCCTGCCTCTCCCAAAGATGACACGACCTGCGCCGTATCCCACACGGGCGAAAAACACGGCTGCATGCGGAAGGTCGGCGTCGGGTAAGTGGGCTCACCGTCCGGGCAGTCGATGCCCAGCTTCTCGAACTCATCCAACGCCCGGATCATCTGCGGATCATCCATGGAGTAGCCAAGATATCGCAGCGCGACAATCGAGTTCAGCATGGCCGGGTAAATTGCCCCCAGCCCGTCCGAGTTCTCAAACCGCTCCAGCATCCACTGCTCCGCAGCCTTGATCGCCTTCTTGCGCAGCGGACGAATATGAATGCGCTCCGCCCAATGTGCCAGGCGATCCCAGAACAGAAAAAAGTTACGCCATGAAACGAAGTGCTTGCGGTCCCAACGCAGGTGCAGATCCGCATTCTCGCGTCCGCCGACAAACAGTTCGTCGATGCCCTGCTCAGGCGTCAGCTTCTTGTACGGCTTCTTTGCATACGTGATGGAAAGCGGCACCAAGATGCCGCGTGACCACGAGGAGATTTCGTAGATGTTGAAGTAAAACCACTTCGGAAACAGGACGATCTCCGGCGGAATTGCCGGGACCGCGTCATAGTCGTACTGCCCCACCGCGCACAGATAGATCTTGGTGAAGGTATTACACTCCACCACGCCGCCATTTGCCAGGATCCACTCGCGTGCTTTGACCAGCAACGGGTGATCCGGAGACCAGCCCATCAGCTTCAGCGCCAGATACGACTTCACGCCATAATTGATGTTCGATGGACCACCCGGATAGAGGCTCCATCCACCGTCGGCATTCTGGTGACGCAGGATCTCGTTGATGGCACGCGACATCCGCCCCGGATCGCCCGTGCCAAGCAGCGTGTGCAGGTAGATGTAATCCGCCTCCAGCATCACATCGGCTTCCAGTTCGCCACACCAGTAACCATCCGGATGCTGCTGGCCCAGCAACCATTCCCTGGAGCGTTTTACCGCATTGCGAACATGATCCAGTCCAAGATCGAGGCGCCCGAAACGCGGCTGTGTCGCAGCGGACGAAGCTATCTCACGCAACTGCGATCCTGATCTGCTTTCCTGTTCCTGCATGTCTTTGATTAGACGTACCCTTCAGCGCGTACGATTCGCGCACGTGCCTGCTACTGTACGCTGACCGTCTGGGCACCCGGCGCCGAGGCAATGGCCTGCACAATCTCCGGCGGCAGGCCGAACCGCACATTCTCCGGCATCACCTCGACCTCATTCACAGAACCGTAGCCGCGCTCCTGCAGGTATGCGACCACCTCCTGCACCAGCACCTCCGGAGCAGACGCACCCGCGGTAATCGCGACTTTTTCCACGTTCTCCAGCCATAACGGCTGAATGTCTTCCGCCTTATCAATCAGGTACGACGTCGTGCCAAGATTCATGGAAACTTCGACAAGCCTGTTCGAGTTCGAGCTGTTCCGTGATCCAACCACCAGCACCATATCCGCGCCATGGGCGACGTTCTTCACTGCCGTCTGGCGATTTTCCGTGGCATAACAGATATCCTGCGCATGCGGTCCCACAATCTTCGGGAACTTCTTCTTGAGCGCCTCGATCATGTACTTCGCCTCATCCAGCGAAAGCGTCGTCTGCGTCAGGTACGCAACGTGATCCGGGTCAGGCACAACAAGGTTCTCCACCTCTTCCACCGTGGACACCACCTGCGTCACATCCGGAGCCTCGCCCTGCGTACCCTCTACCTCTTCATGATCCCGGTGACCCACCAGCACCAGCGAGTAGCCCTGCTTGGCAAACTTGATCGCCTCCACGTGCACCTTCGTCACCAGCGGACATGTGGCGTCGATCACCTTCAGGCCGCGTTCTTTCGCGCGCTCACGCACCGCGGGCGAAACACCATGCGCGGAGTAGATCACGCGCATCCCCTCCGGCACCTCGTCCAGCTCGTTGACGAAGATCGCGCCCTTCTGGCGCAGATCGTCCACCACGTAACTGTTGTGCACGATCTCCTTGCGTACATAGATCGGAGCGCCAAAGGTATCCAGCGCAATCTTCACAATGTCGACCGCACGCACCACACCCGCGCAGAAGCCACGAGGCTTCAGCAGGAGCACCTGCTTGCTGGACACACCATCATGGGCTTCGCTGGCGTTGACGGGCTCGAGGGTCGATATCACCCATCAAGTATACCGCGATGCGGTCAGGAAGCTGGTAGAGACCGGATCGCGAGCATCACGCATGCTACAGCTTGCCGCTACATCCTGCATGGGGGCAATCGCACCCGATCGTCTCGCTCCCCGCTGAGTCCTCACACATCTGCGAACAGTATTTCTGATCCTTGCCAACGGTACAGCTGCAGCGGTCATGCGCACACTTCTTCCTATCCGGCATCCTTCCTCCAGCGCCATGTCTGCATGGCTCCTGAGTACGGTGCGGCTTCACGCATTCTCGTGAGCAACTACGTACGAAGCAGGATCACCGGCTCGCCTTCAGCATCTGCTCCGCGTGCCGCAGACTCGTCTCCGTCACCTTCGCCCCGGAGATCATCCGCGCAATCTCTCCCGCCCGTTCCTCGTCCTTCATCTGACGAATCTGCGTCCGCGTGCGTCCCTCCCGCTCCGACTTCTCCACCAGGAAGTGCTGATTCGCAAACGCGGCAATCTGCGGCAGGTGCGTGACGCACAACACCTGCTGGTGCGCCGCCAGGGCCTTCAGCTTCTGCCCAACAGCCTCCGCAGCACGTCCACCGATACCGATATCGATTTCATCGAAAACCAGCGTGCGCGGCAGCGCGATCTTCCGCTTCGTCCGGTCCGCGCCGCCCTCCTCCACCGACACCTTCAGTGCCAGCATCACGCGGCTCATCTCGCCGCCGCTGGCGATCTCCTCCAGCGGCTTCAGCGGCTCGCCCGCGTTTGTCGCAATCAGGCATTCCACATGATCCCAGCCCATCGCCGTCCAGAAGCTCTGCTCCTTCTGCGGCGCAACCTCCACGCGAAACTGCACCTTCATCGCCAGGTCATTGATCTGTTGCTCGGCAATTTTCTCCAGCTTGCGCGCCGCCGACGTACGCGCCTCGGTCAGATCCTGCGCCACGCACGTATACACATGCTCTGCGTCCGCCACCTTCTGCTTCGCCGCCACAATCAGCGCATCCCGGTTCTCAATCTCCTCGAGCTTTGCCGCCACATCTTCGCCATACGCAATCACATCTGCCAGCGTCCGCCCATACTTCCGCTTCAGGCGATCCAGCACCGCCAGACGGTCCTCAATCTCACTCAGCCGCTCCGGCGACGCATTGATCTTCTCCGCATAGTGCCGCATGGTACTGCTCAGGTCAGCCACAACAGCCCGCGCATTGGCAAGCTGTGCCGCAGCCTCCACAAAACTCGTGTCGAACCGAGCAAGCTCCTCCACCTGCTTCTGCGCAGCAGCCAACGTCGTCTCCGCTGACGACTCACTCTCATACAGCGACTCATGCGCTCCCATGGCCGCCGCGTACAGCCGCTCCGCATTCGCCAGGACGCGCTTTTCCGCCTCCAGCGCAGTATCCTCGTCGGGCCCGGCAAGCCCCGCATCCTGTATCTCTCCGCGCTGGAAGGTCCACAGGTCGGCCATACGCAGACGCTCCTGCTCCTCCCCGCTCAGCCGGTCCAGTTCCTCCCGCGACTCGCGCCACAGCGCATACGCCATGCGGATGTTCTCGCCCATCTGCGCCGTATTCAGGTTCTTGCGCGTCTGCAGCCGCTCGCGCACATCCAGCGTCAACTCCCGTCCCAGCACACCCGCCGTATTGATCCCGGCAAAGCGGTCCAGCAGACCGCGCTGCTGCGCCTGGTCAAAGCTGCCCATCGTCTCGTTCTGCGCATGCACCAGCGCCAGTTCCGGTGCCAGTTGCCGCAGGACGCCCACCGTTGCCGGCTGGTTGTTCAGGAAGACGCGCCCCTTGCCGTTCGCATTCACCTCGCGACGCAGCAGGATTTCGCTGCCCTCCACGTCGATCCCATTCGCCTCCAGCAGAGCTTCCGCGCCCGCCGTCGATTCAAACACGCAGGAAACCACGGCCTTTTCCGCGCCATGCCGCACCACATCGCTGGCCGCGCGCCCACCCATCAGCAGTGCCAGCGCATCCACCAGGATCGATTTGCCCGCACCCGTTTCACCTGTCAGCAGGTTCAGTCCGCTGCCAAACGTCGCCACCGCATGATCGATCACGGCATAGTTTTCCGCGCGCAACTCCAGCAGCATTTTTCGCCTCGTCTTCGCGCAGAGAATAGCACGCCCGCAGCCCCGGATGGCACAGCATACATACCTTTGTGCCGAAAGCAGAACATCACCCCGCCACGCGCAAGAGGCGTAGCTTTAGTCATGCGTAACCGGCAGGATTCGCCGGACCGCCTCGTGCACACCGCGCAACGTACACTGCACGGAGTATGTTCTGCACACTAGCCACCCTGCTCCTGCAGGAAGACGTCCCAACCGCTCCAGCCGCGCCGGCCAACGGCTCCGCTCTGCTGGACATGCTGCACAACAGCGGTCCCATCGCGCTTGGGGTTCTCGTCATTCTGCTCCTGCTCTCGCTCTTTTCCTGGACCATTATGCTGTCCAAGGCTGGCACCTTTCGCCGCGCCCGCGTTCAGGGGCAGGGCTTTCTCCGCGCCTTCCGCAAATCCTCACGGCTCAGCGAAATCTCCGCCGTCGCCGAGCAGTACCGCCCATCCCCGCTCGTCTCCGTCTTCAGTGAAATTGTGGAAGAGTATCAGCGCCAGACCGGCGGACGCGGAACCCCGCGCAACCCTGTCGCCATCGAACGCGCCGCGCAGACGGCCTCCAGCGAAGCCCTCTCCGCCCTCGAAAGCCAGATTACCTGGCTCGCCACCATCGCCGCGGTCGCACCCTTCATCGGCCTCCTGGGCACGGTCATGGGCATCGTGGACGCCTTCCACGGCCTCGGCACGCAAGGCGCCGCAACCCTTCGCGCCGTTGCACCCGGCATCAGCGAAGCGCTCATCACCACGGCCGCCGGCCTTATCGTCGCCATCCCGGCAGTCATTGGTTACAACCAGCTCTCCGCGCGCATCAAGGACTTCGCCGCCCGCATGGATGACTTCAGCCGCGAACTGCTCAATGCACTGGAAAACGCGGCAGCAGGCGCAGCCACAGCACAAAACTCCGACGACAGCCGCCGTCCACTCCCACGCACCTAGGAGACGTCCATGGCATTCTCAAGCGGTGGCCGCACCCAATCCTCTCTCGCCGAAATCAACATCACCCCGCTCGTCGACGTGGTGCTCGTCCTCCTGCTCATCTTCATGCTCACCGCACCGGTACTGCAGTCCGGCATCGAGGTCGCGGTCCCGCAGACACGCACCGTTAACCAGCTCACCGACGAACGCACTGTCGTCACCATCGACAGCGAGCAGCGCGTCTTCCTGCAAGACAAACCCGTCAGCCTGGCGGACCTGCCGCGCCTTCTCCGCACCGGCAAGGGCGACGCCGCGAAAAAAGTGATCTATCTCCGCGCCGACCAGAAAGTTCCCTTCGGCGCATTCGCCTCCGTCATGGACGCCGTCAAACAGGCAGGCATCACCAACATCAGCATCGTCACAAGGCCCTTCGAGAAGTAGATGCCATCGCTGGAAGAACAGACACGTGAGCAGACCGCAACGAAAAAGAACTTCGTTGCGGCGCTCGTGCTGCACGCCGCCGTCCTTGGTGGCCTGCTCGGCTCCGCGTGGATCTTTCATCGCCCCGGCGAAAAGTGGGGCGACAAGGCAGACCTTGCCGGAGCCGTGCAGGCCACCATGGTCAACTCCATTCCCCTGCCGCCGCGCGTCCAGCCCAAAGACGACAACGTTCTCGCATCGGAATCACCCAATCCAGTGCCACCGCCACCCACACCGAAAACCGAGCCGCCTCCCAAAGCAACCGACATCCCGGTCGTGGTGAAGCAGCCCAGGCAGACGCCGCCGAAAGTAGCGGAGAAGCCCAGCCCCGAGCCGCCCAAGCGCCCGCAACCGCAACCCGTCCAGCCTAACCGCGCCACCAGCGGCGAAACAGCCGCTCTGCGCATGGCCATGGCATCCGTCGAAAACAAGGCAGGCACATCGTCCACCAACGTCACCGACTCTACTTTCGGCGAACGCTACGCCTACTACGTCCGCCAGCTCACCCAGAAGGTCGCGCAGCAGTGGTATACGCAGACGCTGGACAGCGGCGCACCCGGCCATCGCGTCACCCTCAGCTTCCGCGTAGGCCGCGACGGCACACCCTCTGACGTCACGGTCGCCAAACCCAGCGGCGACGCCACGCTCGACTCCAGCGCCGTGCGCGCCCTGCAGCGCATCGACAGCTTCGGCCCCCTGCCCGAAGGCTACGCAGGCAGCTACATCAACGTGCAGTACTACTTCGAACCCAAAGCGCAGTAACGATACACGCTCGAAGCAGATTTGACAGCCTCAGGCACTACTCCTCTGACAAGCCTTGGTAAAGATAAAGCTTTAGCTGTGCTATCTGGCTTCGACTACGAACATCGCCTTTCGCGAGATCCGCTCAACAAGCGTGGCCGATCTATAACTCCAGCTCACTATGGGAACCGATGCGAACCAGGTCTAAAGTCTGAGCGTCAGGAAGTCTGTAGATCAATACAAGATCAGGCCTGATGTGACAGTCTCGATGATCTTTCCATTCACCCGTAAGCGCATGATCACGAAAGCGCGGCGGCAAGGGAACATTTTGCAGCAGAAAAGTCAATGCGACCGTCAGGAGTGAGTCAAGCTCAACGCTGTACCTTCCTCTGCTCTCCCGCTTGTAATCCTTCTTGAACTGATGGGTGCGGTTAATCGTCCGCATGGAGATCGATCAACAACTCACTCAAGCTTCCTACTTTAACCAGGTCTCCGCGCCGTGCTGCGCCCATGGCTTGTACGGTTGTCCGGTTGGGGACAAGTGTGTCGAAGGGCAGCGCCTGCTCCTCGACCGTGCGCGTCAGCAGGATGCGCACGGCATCGGCAAGTGTGTAACCTGCCGCAGCCAAAATTGCCGCCGCCCGCGCCGTCAGATCCGCATCCGCAGTTGCCCGTATCTCTGTCTGCGCCGCCATGTGCTTGGCCCCTTACAAGCATTGTAGTGCCGCATACTTTGAACGTACTCACTCCGGCAACCCCAATCACCGCTTCCACTGCCAAGCGTCTACCATAGACGTAGATGACGAAGCCTACCCGCTCATCGTTCCTCCTGCGTGCACTGCTCTTCGCTGCGGCACTTGCCACATCCGCTTCACTCCTCGCGCAGGACAACGTCTTCACCGGCACCAACACCGGCGCAAACCGCGTCCGCATTGCCGCCGCCGACTTCAAGCCCGGCTCACCAGACGCCGCCGCCCTGAAGCACACATTCGATATCGTTCTCTTCAACGATCTACAGAACGCGGGCGTCTTTGATCTCGTCTCCAAAAGCCTCCAGCCGCAGACCACGCCCGGCGCTCCCAGCGAAATACGTCTCGCCGACTGGGGCGGCGGAGCCACCAACGCCTCCTTCGTCGCCTTCGGATCATTCAGCACCGGAACGGGCCGCGTAACGGTCAACGGCTACGTCTTTGACACGCACAACGCCCAGTACCCGCAGGTGCTGGGCAAGCAGTACACCGAGAACGCCGATGACAACGGTGCACGCACCATCGCCCACAAGTTCGCCGACGAAATCATCCTGCGTCTTGGCGGTGGCCTGCCCGGCATCTGCGAAAGCATGATCTACTACATCCACGCGGCAGGCGGCATGAAGGAAATCTGGGCCATGGACTACGACGGAGCCAACGCCCACGCCGTCACGCATCTCGGCACCATCTCGCTCTCGCCCCGCGTCTCTCCCGATAATTCCCGGATCGCCTTCTCCTCGCTCGGCAGTGATGGATTCCAGATCCGCGTCTTCTCGCTCCTCCTGAACCGCCTAATAGCGTTTCCTGCTGGCGGCGGTGGTACCAATCT
>CAXUHI010000009.1:16520-122617 GCA_964251045.1 uncultured Terriglobus sp.
GTCCTCCAGCGGACAGATCGCCTTCTCGTCCTCACGCTCCGGCGACCCGGAAATCTACGTCGCGGACACCAACGGCAACAACGCCCGCCGCATCACCAACTCGCGCGGCCCGGACGTCTCGCCCACGTGGAATCCCAAGACCGGATCGCAAATCGCATGGATCAGCGGACGCACCGGACTCCCACAGCTCTATATCATGGACGCGGATGGCGCAGGCGTGCAACGCATGACCGACGGCGGCTATGCAACGTCGGTCTCATGGTCGCCCAACGGTCAGTTCCTCGCCTTTGCGTGGGACCGCAAGTACGGCCCGGGTGCTCCCGGCGGCCAGGACATCTACGTCATGGAAGTGGCCAGCAAGAAATGGGTACAACTGACCAATGGCGTCGGCCGGTGTGACTTTCCGTCCTGGTCGCCCGATGGCCGTCACCTCGTCTTTGCGGTCGGCTCGGGCCCTCGCGCGGAACTCTGGACCATGCTCGCCGACGGCACAGGAAAGCGTCGCCTGGTAAATGGTGGCGATATGCCGAACTGGAGCTTCCGCTAGGACGGTTTTCGCAAGCTTAGACTTGCAGTATGCACCGAGGTTGAACCCAACGTCCGCCCACCATCGTCGCGGAGAGGAGACATGATGAATCGCACGCACCTTGGCGCAAGAGCGCTTGCGTCCCTGACAGCTGCCGTTGTTCTGCTCGCCGGATGTCACAAGAAGGCCACCGCTCCTCCGCCGCCGCCTGCGCCTCTGGCCGCCGCTGCCGCACCCACGGCCACCCTGACCGCTTCTCCTGAAGCCATCGACCTTGGCCAGTCCGTCACCCTGACATGGCGCACCACGGGCGCGACCTCCGCCGCCATCGAAGGCATCGGCCCCGTCAGCCCCAACGGCACACAGAGCGCCACCCCATCCACCTCGACCAACTTTCACCTGACCGCCACCGGCGACGGTGGCACGGCAGAGGCCAACGTCCGCGTCACTGTCCGCGTTCCCGCCGCACCGATTGCGGACAACGGCACCACCGGCGATCTCGGCTCTGAAGCCGCCTTCCATGCCAACGTCGCCGACGTCTTCTTCGACTACGACAGCTACGATCTGCGCCCCGACGCCCAGACCAACGCAAGCAAAGCAGCCACTTACCTGAACGCACACCCTGCCATCAAGGTCGTCATCGGGGGCTATTGCGATGACCGCGGCTCCGCCGAATACAACCTGGCACTGGGCGAGAACCGCGCCAATGCCGCCAAAACGGCGCTGGTCAACGCCGGCGTCTCTGCAAGCCGCGTCCGCGTCGTCTCCTTCGGCAAGGAGAAGCAGTTCTGCACCGAAGAAGCCGAAAGCTGCTGGCAGCAAAACCGCCGCGCCCAGTTCCAGATGGACAAGTAAGCGAACGCATGAGCCCCTCTGCTGGCGTGACGACACGAGTCACGCCAGCGCACGTTGGAAATACTCGTACTTCGTTCCTTAATAGAGCGGATACATAGGGCGAAATGCCAGATCGGCACGAGTCCTGAACAGTGTCGAGGATCGCAACTCAAACAAACGCCACCAATAGGGTCGAAGACCCTAAACATAACAGCCTAGGCCGAAGGCCTGGGTATCCAGCGAAAAACACCTTCAGGGCTGAAGGCCCGGTACAAGAGCAGCATCAGCAGCACGGCAATGGTCCGGTAAGGAGAAACAATGAAACAGCTTCGTTCCACCTTCATCCCTGCCCTAGCATTTGCCGCGGTCGTCTTGGCCCCTTCGCGCAGCTTTGCCGTCAGCAAGGAAATCATCCAGTTGCAAACCCAGGTGCAGGCCCTCCAGGACGCCGTCGCCCGCCTGCAGCAATCCAATGACGAACGCATGGGCGTTATGCGCGACCTCATCCAGCAGACCACCGACTCCGTCAACCGCATGGCCCAGACCATGACCGCCGTGCAACAGCAGATGCGGACCCAGGGCGAAACCTCCGGCAAGAACGTCGAGCAGATCTCCGGCCAGGTGCAATCCCTGAACGACTCGGTCGACGAACTCAAGGCGCGTCTCGGACGCATCGAAAAGACCCTCGGCGACCTGCAAAGTTCCCAGCAAAGTCTCAGCGCGCGGCTTGATTCCGGCACAACCGCCACACCATCTGCAACAGGACCTGCCCCAGCCGCGTCCGGTGCGCCCGCTTCGACTCCGGCACCCACGCGCGGCGGAAGGAGCTCGCTGGCAGCACCATCGTCGCCCGTACCAATGTCCCCCGCCGCGTCCACGGCACCGTCCGTCGACGACCTCTACCAGACCGCCCTGAGCGATTACAACAGCGCAAAAAATCAGCTTGCAGGCAGCGAATTTAGCGACGTCACCAAGCTCTATCCCGATTCAAATCTCGCCGGCAACGCATATTTCTATCTCGGCGAAATCGACTACAAGGCAGGCCGCTACGCCCCCGCCTCCAGAAACTACGACAAGGTCCTGGAGCAGTATCCCGGTAACGCCAAAACGCCCACCGCGCAGCTTCGCAAAGGTGAAGCCCTTCTCGCTCTCAAGCAGAACGATGCGGGCATCCGCGAACTCCGCTCGCTCATCCAGCGCTACCCCAACTCACAGGAAGCGTCCACCGCGCGCAGCAAACTTAGCGGCATGGGCGTGACCGTCACGGCGAAAGCACGTGTCACAGAGCGCTAATCTGCTACGACCGCATCCCGCTCAGAGCGCGTGCAATCTCTCCCTGCTGTTCGCCCGAGGGTTGCAGCAGCGGCAGGCGGGGCCGTCCGCCGAAATATCCTGACAACTCGCTTCCTGCCTTGATCGCAGGAATGTCATACGCCGGGATGGCCTGCTCCGCACGTGCCAGACGGTCCTGCTTCTCCCGCATCAGCGCATCATCGCCATCCTTCCACGCGGCCCACACTTCGAACGCAGCCTGCGGGACCGCCGCCGCAATCGGTTGCAATAACCCACCCGCTCCGGCACGCAGCGCTTCCGTGGCATCGGCGGCAGAACCCCACACAACCTGAAATCCAACCTCTTTGGACCGCGTCTTCAGCGCAGGCCGGGGCGGCGCCACCGCAATTGCCGGGCCGCCTGCAAGTGACTCCGCGCTGACAAACGTCCCTGCCATCGCCGGTGCAGGTTCCACTGCAGTGAGCATCCGCCCGGTCGCCGCCGTAAACGTGACCGTTGTTGTCACCGTCCTGCGCACCTGCGCCGTACGTTCCCGCACCTGCGCCACGCGGCTGATACGCCCGGAATGCTCCAGCAATCCTAAGACGTTAGGATGCCCACTCAGCCGCTCGATCAACTCCATAGGCAGCAAGACACGGCCCGCATCCGAAACAAGCACCACCGGCAGCGCCGACCGGTCTGCAATTGCCTGGAAATATGTCAACAGCGCCGGAGTGGCCGCCTGCCCATGCCACAGCAGAGTGCGGAACTCCACCGGCGCACCCACCAGCACAGCATCGAACCGCGCCTCAGCCGCTGCGTCGGCCAGCAGCAGCGACTCCCGTACCCCGGGCAGGCCAACGCCCGCCAGCAACACCTTCTCCTTCGCCGCCTCTACTCCGAGGATGCGCAACACATCCCGCCGCTCCGCATCGGACAGCATCTCCGTCTCGCTGATGCTCGTCAGCGCGGCCAGACCGCTCACCGGCGTCAGCGAGTACCGCCGTACATTGTGCTCCAGCTTGCGCAGGTACAGCCGCCCGTCCAGATAAAACGGCGTGGTCAGCGGAACATGCACACCATCCAGTAACATCTGTTCACGCCACCATCGCTGCCGCAGGCACGCGCCCGGCATGCAGCGCCTGCAACGTGTAGACATTCACACTGCCGCGTTGCAGCGCCGCAATGCCCTCCGCAGCCGCCAGCGCCGCGGCAATCGTTGTAATCGCTGGAATACGCGCCAGCACAGCAGCACGCCGGATCGCCTTCTCATCGAAAAAGGTGTCCTGTCCGCGCGGCGTATTCACAATCAGCTGGATGCGATCACCCTTGATCAAATCGACGACATTGGGACGGCCTTCCTGCACCTTGTAGACGCGCTCCACCTGCAGACCCGCGTCCGTCAGCACGTCGGCTGTGCCATGCGTCGCCACCAGATGGAACCCCATCTCCACAAACTGCTTTGCCAAGGGCACCACGGCTGCTTTGTCGTGATCGTTCACACTAAGAAAGACCGTCCCTTTTGTAGGCAAGTTCTGCCCCGCGGCAATCTGTGCCTTGGCGAACGCTTCTCCAAACGTCTCTGCAACGCCCATCACCTCGCCGGTCGACCGCATCTCCGGCCCCAGCACCGGATCGACACCGGGAAACTTGCCCCACGGAAACACCGGCGACTTCACAAAGTAGTGCGCGCCCGTGCCCAGGTCCTGGCCGCTTGCCAATTGCTCCGGCAGCAACTCCTTCAGCGTGCGTCCGGTCATCAGCCGCGAAGCAATCTTCGCCAGCGGAACACCCGTCGCCTTTGACACATACGGCACCGTCCGCGAGGCACGCGGATTCACCTCGATGACAAACACCGTACCGCGCTGTATCGCAAACTGAATATTCACCAGCCCAATCACCTTCAGCGCCAGCGCCAGCTGCCGCGTATACCGCCGTATCTGCCCAAGCACATCGTCCGAAAGACTGACCGACGGCAACACACACGACGAATCACCGGAGTGGATTCCCGCCTCCTCGATATGCTGCATGATGCCCGCGACGATCACGTCCGTGCCGTCGCACAGCGCGTCCACATCCACCTCGGTCGCATCCTCCAGGAAGTGGTCGATCAGCACCGGTCGCTCCTGTGAGTACTCGATGGCGGTCTGCATGTACTGCGTAATGGCAGCATCGTCATACGCGATCACCATCGCGCGGCCACCCAGCACAAAGCTCGGTCGCACCAGCACGGGATAGCTCACCCGGTTCGCCCCGGCAAGCGCCTCCTCCACGCTGGTGGCGATGGCACCCGCAGGCTGCGGTATCCCAAGCTCCACAATCAGCTTCTGAAAACGCTTACGATCTTCCGCAAGCTCGATCGACTCCGGCGACGTACCAAGAATCGGCACGCCCGCAGCCTTCAGCGGCAGCGACAGATTCAGCGGCGTCTGCCCGCCAAACTGCACAATCATGCCAATCTCCGCGCCGCTCGCCGCCTCGTGCCCGTAGACCGCCAGCACATCCTCAAGCGTCAGCGGCTCAAAGTAGAGCCGGTCGCTCGTGTCATAATCCGTCGAAACCGTCTCCGGATTGCAGTTGACCATGATGGTCTCGTAGCCATCCTCGCGTAGCGCAAACGCCGCATGGCAGCAGCAGTAATCAAACTCAATGCCCTGCCCAATGCGGTTCGGTCCGCTGCCCAGGATGATGATCTTCTTGCGCGCGGTCGGCGTCGCCTCATCTTCCTCGTCGTAACAGGAATAGAAGTACGGCGTGAAGCTTTCGAACTCCGCCGCGCAGGTATCCACCAGCTTGAACACGGGAAGCACGCGATGCTGCTCGCGCAGTTCCCGCACACGCGCGCTGGCATCCTTGCCGTCCAGCTTCCAGCTCGCTGCAAGCTGGTCATCGCTGATGCCCATGCGTTTGGCCGTGCGAAGTTGATCTTCCGTGATGCTTTCTGCGGAGCTTTTCGCGAGAGACTTGATCTCGTCCGTCACAGTCTTGACCTGGAACAGGAACCACGGATCCATTCCGGTCAGCCGTGCGACTTCGCGCACCGTCATGCCGCGTTCAAAGGCATAGCGCACATACCGCAGCCGCTCCGGATGCGGCGTCACCAGCCGCTGCGTCAGGCGGCGCGGCTCGATATCCGCATCGCTCGCCTTCTTGCCGGTTTCAAGCGAGCGGATCGCCTTCATCAACGCTTCCTTGAAGGTGCGGCCAATGGCCATCACCTCGCCCACCGACTTCATCTGTGGCCCCAGCGTCTCTTCCGCGCCGGGAAACTTCTCAAACTGCCACTTTGGAATCTTCACCACAACGTAATCGATCGTGGGCTCGAAACATGCCGGCGTGGCCTTCGTAATGTCGTTCTGCAACTCATCCAGCGTGTACCCGACGGCAAGCCGTGCGGCGATCTTCGCGATCGGAAACCCAGTCGCCTTCGATGCCAATGCCGACGACCGCGACACCCGCGGATTCATCTCGATCACCGTCATGCGCCCATTCGCCGGATTGACAGCAAACTGCACATTGCTGCCGCCCGTCTCGACACCAATCTCGCGCATCACGCGAATGGCCGCATCGCGCATCACCTGGTACTCGCGGTCGGTCAGCGTCTGCGCTGGAGCGACCGTAATACTATCTCCCGTGTGCACACCCATCGGGTCGAAGTTCTCAATCGAGCAGATGATGATGACGTTGTCCGCAAGGTCCCGCACCACCTCCAGCTCATACTCTTTCCAGCCCAGCACACTCTCTTCCAGCAGGCACTCATTGACGGGCGAAAGGTCCAGACCGCGCGACAGAATATCCGTCAGCTCCTCACGGTTATACGCAATACCACCGCCGGAGCCGCCCAGCGTGAACGAGGGCCGAATGACACACGGAAACCCGATCTTCTGCGTAAAGTCCAGCCCGTCACGCAGATTGTTGATCAGCGCAGACTTCGGCATGTCCAGCCCGATGCGGTTCATCGCATCCTTGAACAAGAGCCGGTCCTCCGCCTTCTTGATCGCGTCCAGCTTGGCACCGATCAGCTCCACGCCGTACTTGTCCAGCGTGCCCGCATCGGCCATATCCACGGCCAGATTCAGCGCGGTCTGCCCACCCACCGTCGGCAGAAGTGCAAAGACACCGGCCCTGCCGCTTTCGCGCAGCATCTCGGTCTCCACGCGAAGAATCTCCTCCACATAGCGCTTCGTCAGCGGCTCCACATAGGTGCGGTCCGCAATCTCCGGGTCCGTCATAATCGACGCCGGGTTGCTGTTGACCAGCACCACCTCATACCCCTCGGCCTTCAGTGCCTTGCACGCCTGCGTGCCGCTGTAGTCGAACTCCGCAGACTGACCAATCACAATCGGCCCGGAGCCAATCACCAAGATCTTCGCAATGTCATTCCTGCGTGGCATCTACCGTCTCTCTCAAGGCTGACCTCGTTAGCGTTCGTACACGCTCGACCGATGGCCTGCCTTCACGACCTCGATCACCAGTTGCTCGTTCCGAAGGATGCAGATGATGCGATAGTCACCTGACCTGTAGCGCCAGTAGCCAGTCCAGTTGCCTGTAAGCGCTTTGCCGCGCGCATGGGGATCACCACGTGCTATCTCCCCCATGTAGCTTAGTATTTGGCGTGCAATGCCCGGATCGAGTCTTTTAAGCTGTCTTCTTGAAGACGTTGTGTACTCGATCGACCAGCTCAAACTCCTGCTCCAATTCTTTCTGTGTGTAGGTCCTGCCGCCTTCTGCCATGGCAGCAGAAGCGTCACGGCCATCCTCGTAATCTTCCATAAAAGTCAGGATCGCTTCGTTACAGAAATCATCCACGGTGCGGCCCATCTCAGCACATAGCTCACGTAGCAACGCTTCGCGGTCAGCCCGAAATTCGATTTGCATACGTCCTCCTTACTTCTTCCACTTTTCCATCATCGTACGAAAGTCCTTGAACAAGTAGTGCGAGTCATGGGGTCCGGGTGACGCCTCAGGGTGATACTGCACGCTGAACATCGGATGTTCCTTGTGCTTCAACCCCGCTACCGTGTCGTCATTCAGGTTCACGTGGGTCACCTCAACCGTGCTCGCGTCCAGCGACTCCGGATCAACCGCATAGTTATGGTTCTGCGATGTGATCTCCACCTTCCCCGTCTCGAGATTCTTGATCGGGTGATTCGCCCCATGATGGCCAAACTTCAGCTTGTACGTCTTGCCGCCCAGCGCCAGACCAAAGATCTGGTGGCCGAGGCAGATCCCGAACATCGGCGTCTTGCCAGCCAGCTCCCGCACGTTTTTTTGCGCGTATTCCAACGGCTCCGGATCGCCCGGTCCGTTGGAAAAGAAGACGCCATCCGGATTCATCGCCAGCACGTCCGCCGCAGGCGTGGCAGCCGGAACCACCGTCACCCGGCAGTTCTCCCGCGCCAGCATCCGCAGAATGTTCTGCTTGATGCCGAAGTCATACGCCACCACATGCATCGGCCGCGATCCCTCCGCCATCTCCGGCGGCAGCAGTTTGTCGCCCGTCTCATTCCGCGGATCCTTGTCTGTCCACTCATACGGCGTCTTGGTGCTGACGACACTCGCCAGATCTGTCCCATCCATCTTGTGGATCGCACGCGCCTTAGCCACCAGCGCATCCACATCCGTCACTTTCGTGGAGATCACGCCGCGCATCACGCCGTTCGCTCGCAGATGGCGCACAATCGCGCGCGTATCAACCTCCGCAATCACCGGTACGTTGTACTTTTCCAGGTATTCATCCGTGACCTGCGTCGAGCGCCAGTTGGATGACACCGGCGAAAACTCCCGCGTGACCAGGCCTTCGATGTACGGCTTGCCGCTCTCGTCGTCGCTCGGCGTGGTGCCGTAGTTACCGATCTGCGGATTGGTCAGAACAACAATCTGCCCGGCATACGAAGGATCGGTAAAGATCTCCTGGTAGCCAGTCAGCGCGGTGTTGAAAACAACTTCGCCGGAGCATTCGGCAGGCGCACCGAAGCCTTTTCCGCGAAAGATGCGCCCGTCTTCGAGCGCCAGGATGGCTTGCATTGCCTCTCCATGGGGTGGATTCAATCGATTCTAACAGGACGGCTTGCCTGTACTTGGACATTAGCCGATATTGATAAGAACATCCCCTCCTTCGCGTTTGAGGGGAAATATCGCTACGCGTGACCGCTCCTCCGCGCACTCCCCTGTCTTCACGTCGAAGGCCCAGGCATGCCACGGGCAAACCACCGCGTTTCCTTCGACCCAGCCTTCGCCCAGCGGACCTGCACGGTGCGGGCAAAGATTATCCAGCGCGAAGATCTCCCCCTCCACGTTGGCCAGGCAGACGTCAACTCCTGCCGCCGTATACTGCCCTGCCTTGCCAGCATCTGGCGCTTCCGCCGATGAACACACCCTGACCCACTGCCCCATGCCTGAACCCTCGCGTGTGTTGGATGCGCTGTCAACGAGCAGCTCGGCCTGGTATTGCCAAAGAACACGGCGGCTCGCGGCGGACACACAGCAAGTGACAAGCAGCGAAAACAAACCTAGTAAGGCGCAAGATTCCAAGAACGCCATCGTGCGTCCACCGCATCCACGTGTTCAAACGCGCAATTTCAAGAGAAAATCCGCTCATGCTACCGTGAACCCTCATGGCTAAACCCTCCAGACCGCCGCAACGCACCACCCGCACCAGCACTCCACCACCGGAAGTCGTCGACCCCCGCTGGCTGGCTCGCACTCTCGGCCTGCTCATTCTTCTGGCGTTCGTTTGTGGATACCTCACCCTCGGTCTGCTGTTCTATCTCGGGTCATGGCAGCTCGTTCTCCATCCCACACGAAACAGCAACGGCGGCACTGGACTGGCAACAGAGAAGGTGCGTTTCGATCCCGATGGAAGTGGCATGCCGCAGATCGCCGGTGAATGGTTGCCCGTGGACAACCCCGCAGGACGCGGAAGCTTTGCCGTCCTCTACCTGCGCGGCGGCGACGGGCAGCTGGACGCCGCGGATGGCACGCAGATCAGCACGTTGCATGATCTCGGGCTCAACGTCTTTGCCTTCGACTACCGCGGCTACGGCAGCAGCCTAGCGCGGCCGCACCCCAGCGAAGAACACATGATGCAGGATGCCGTCGCTGCCTGGAACTATCTCACCGGCATTCGCATGATCGCTCCAGACCGCCTTGTAGTCTTCGGCACCGGCACCGGTATGTCACTCGCCGCACAGCTTCTGCAACAACAGAGCGCAGGCGCGGCCCTCGTCGGCTACAACGCCGATCCTGAGGTCTTGGCCCGCGCGCGCCGTGACCCACGCGCAAAACTCTTTCCGCTCCGGCTCGTCTTTCGCGACCGCTTTCCGCTCGATGCCCTGCAGCAGTTGCACCAGCCGAAGCTTCTCTACACCGTCGGCCCGCTTGACCCCGCACGCAACGCCGTGTACCAGAAGGCAATGGACCCCAAGCTGACGGTGGAAGTTCCAACCCACAACGCCGCCGAAGAGCGTGCCGCGCTCACACGCTTCCTGGATCAGACTCTGCCTGCCGCTCCAGACACACTTGCGCCGCGCTAGCCGTGCATGAAGTGAAGGCCTCCGGTGTTCAGGAGGCCTTACATAGAGGTGGGAAGGTTTGGTGCGGATAGGTGAAACCGGAATCGTAGAAGGGTGACTCCGGCGTACTGCTTGCTACATCGGTTATGACGCTACTGTGCATGAAAGGTTGCGGTGTCGAAAAGCGACATCCTTTCCGGTTTTGCGCGATACGTCTCAGAAGCGGAAAGTGGCGCATCCTCATGGTGCAGAAGCAGACCATTGTGTAACGCACTCGCGCAACGCTTGGCAAATTCGTGTCCCGTATTCACGCAAATCGCAGGAATTGTGCCGGTGTGACAGACGCGCCGGGGAACACTGTGCTAAGGTCCCGCGTTCCCAGCGTGTGATATGCGGCTTCGCCCAGTACCTGGCGAAAGTCGGTCGTCACCGCCAGATCGCGCCCTTCATTTAAGTGCGCATCGTCCAGCCCGGGCCACCGGCCATAGACCTTACCGCCCTTCACACCGCCGCCCAGCACGAACATCACGTTGCCATGGCCGTGATCGGTGCCGCCCGTGCCGTTCTGCCGCGCGGTGCGTCCGAACTCACTCATCGTCACCAGCGTGATATGTTCCGCATCCTGCCCCATATCGTTCCAAAAGGCGGCAATCGCCTCGGAAAACTCCCGCAGCCGGTTGGCCAGCCGTCCTTGCGTGCTGCCCTGCGCCTGGTGCGTATCCCAGTCGCCAATGTCCGCAAACGCTGCTTCCACGCCAAGATTTGCCTTCATCAGTTGCGCCACCTGCTTCAGGCTGTTGGCAAACTGCGTGGTCGGATACACTACTCCCGGCGCGGGCTGGTAATGCGCTGGATCAGCGGCCTTCAGCATCTTCACCGCCTCAAACGTCTCCTGCCCTTCCCCACTCAGAATGCGATCATGGGTGCCCGCGTACATCGCCTGGAACGCACTGGACGCAGCCTGGCCAGCCGTCCCCTGTCCACCCACGGCAAAGTTCTGCAGGTTCGATACGGCGACCGCCGGCAGTCGTCCCTGCAACGTGCGCGGCACCTGATTGCCCAGCGCCACCGCGCGAAACGCCGTCGCAGTCTTCGGATCGATGCGTTCAGCCTGCAAGGCGCGGTTCAGCCATCCATCCTGGGTGCTCTTTACGCCCGGGGTGCCGCTCTCCATGTAGTCCTGCGCATCGAAGTGCGACCGCGTGACATCCGGCGATCCCACCGCATGCACCACGGCAAGATGTCCCTGCTGAAACAAAGGCCGTAGCGACGCCATTGCGGGATGCAGCCCGAACTGCCCGTCCAGATCCAGCACCTCGTTCGGCTGGATCGCAATGGTCGGGCGCAGCGCGTAATAATTCTTCTCCCGGTAGGGCACCACGATATTCAGCCCATCCGCCGCGCCGCGCTGAAACAGCACCACCAGCTTCTTGCCGCTGGCCTGCGCCGCCGTCTGCTCCGCCATCACCGACCGCACCAGAAACTGTGGCACCGTCGACGTCCCTACCAACGCCAACGCCCCATTCTTTACAAACGCTCGCCGTGAAATCATCGTCCGCACTCCTTAACTGCTCACCAGCAACAAAGCCCTGCTCAACCGTCATCCTTCGAAGCGAAGGATCCCGATAGACTTCGCTTCGGCAAGACTCCTGACCACTCTCCTGCATGAAACTCTGATATCCCCATCACCGCCGCTGAAACTCCGGCGACCCCAGCAACAGTCCCGCCATCGCAGCCGCCTGTGTATCCGCTGGCGGCGGACCCATCTTGACCGGCGTCGCTCCCAATCCGCGCTCCGGCCCAGCCTGCCCCTTCACCGGCTTCACGCCCTTCTGCCTGCCCGCCATCATCGCATCCAGTTGGTCCTGCTGCTTCGCTTCCTTCTCCGCATCGGTCAGCTGCCGTCCGCCCGCACCCGACGCAAACTGTTGCGCCGCCTGCTCTGCCGTCGCATCATTGCCCTGCGAGATCACCGCCGCGCGCGTCTGCGCACTCACCGGCACCTCCAACAGGCGCGCCTCCAGCAGCGATTCCTTACGCGTAGCGTCCTGATCCACCCCGGTCGACAGCGACACTGATCTCATTGAAGCTCCGCTCTGCAGCACCGGCGTCCAGTCCACCACCGCACCGCCAACGCGATTCGTACTGAGCGCCAGCGCAAAGTTCATCCGGTTGATCAGCGCGGACGAACTGAGCCACGTCTCTTCATCCCACTTGTACCCCGTCGGTGGCTGGCACCCGTACAGCGGCATCCAAAGCTGCTGCAGCGACTGCACCAGCGGCATCGGATTCGAAACCTCCGCGCCGCTCGCCCGCACGGCAGACGTCACATACTCCAACGGAGTCTTGAGCTTCGCGTTCACAGTCGTCGTCGTGAAGAACTCCGGCGAGTGCACCATGGCGCGCAGCACCTGCCGGATATCGCCATCACTGCTCAGGTAAGCCTTCGCCATGCGGTCCACCAATGCCGGCGCAGGCGTGTCGCTCACGAAGCGTTGCGCAATCTCGGTCGAGATGAAGTGCGCCGTCGCCGGGCTGGTCGCCAGCATGTGCAGCACCTGCAGGCCTTCGCGCTCACCATCGTCGTGGATCGTTGCTCCCAGAACCGTCTTCGGTCCCGGCTCGTGCCGGTTGTACATAAAGGTGTACGCGCCGCCATCATACGGCCGCTCCAGCGTCCACCCGGTAAACACCTTGGCCACTTCCGTGACGTCATGCTGCGTGTAGCCGCCGTTCACGCCTAGTGTGTGCAGCTCCATGAGTTCGCGCGCGTAGTTCTCGTTCAAGCCAGCGTTGGCCTTGTTCTTCGCGTTCTTCCGCTGCCGTGCCGCCACCAGCGAGTCCGGCCCGATGCTGGTCGCGTTATCCAGGTACATCAACATCGCCGGGCTCTGCGCTGTCGCCACCAGCAGGTCCTCAAACTTGCCCAGCGCGTGCGCCCGGACCGTCTTCTCGTACTCCGGCAACTGTGACGGCTCCTGCTGGTTCTTGCCGCTGTACACATTAAAGTGGTTCAGCCAGAAGTCCGTCATCACGGCCTCCAACTGCCGCTGGCTGTAGATATCCCGCAGCAACCGCGATCCCTGCGTCTCCATGTTCATCAGGCGGTTCGTTCCCGCCAGCGCCCGCAGCGTCTCCTTCTGCAACGGCGTCATGCCCGCCGCGATTTTCACTTCGAGCGGGCCACGCGCGGCTTTGCGTAACGCAATCAGTTGCGCGGGAGGCATGCTCAGCAACCGGCCGTACCGTTGCTCCGGCGGCAGTGCGAGAATTGCCTGCACCTGCTCCTTCGGCATCGGCTCCGTCGCCTGCTCAAGATTGACAAACTGTGCATCCCCGGCCTGTGCAGATGCCGCAGGCGCAACCGGAGTCAGTGCACCACTCCCGCCCGGCTGCCGCACCACCGGTGCCGCAGCGGAAGCCATGTCAGCCGCCTTTGCCGCAGCCTTGTTCTTCTGCATCATCTCGTAAAACTCAACCTGGTCGCCGACAATCGCCCGCTCCTCAGGGTCCTGGGGCAGCACACCCGTCCGCGCAATCTGCTTCAAAGTATTCGGCTCGGGATAGCGCGCCAGCCGGTCCGCCTGCGCCATGCGCAACGCCGGATACATGTCCAGGCGGCGCTCCAGCGCGTAGTCGTCGACGGTCTGCGGCTGCAACTGCCGCTCAAACCACGCCTCCACCCCCACCCGCTCCACCTCGCGCCTGTCCGCCAGCGTCGGCCCAAACGTGAATCGGCTTAAGAGCAGGTCAGCCTGCGCGTTCCTGTCCAGCTTCTGCGCAGCAGGAGGCGTCTTCAACGTTGCCGCGTGCGCGAGCGGATCCATCATTCCGGCAACGCACAGATTTCCGCAGAGCGACATCGTCAGCAACGATCGAAGCGGAAAAGAAAGAAGGCGCATGGCAGTCCCCCGGAAGCGGAGCATCGCATACTGCGGAACGCAGCAGCCGACAGAATAGACCCTCGCTTGCCGGAGGTGTTGCGCTCGACCAAGACAACAGGCATACGCGGCCCGAAGTGGTTCTGAACCCCTAGAACGCCACCAGCTCCGCCATCGCGTGGAAGAGGTCTTCCGGCTGCGGCAGGATCGCATCCTCCAGCACCGGCTGGTACGCCACAAATGTATCCCGCCCCGCCACACGCCGCACCGGAGCGTCAAGATCATGGAACAACTCATCCGCGATGCGCGCCGCAAGCTCCGCGCCAAAGCCCCAGCTGCGCATATCCTCGTGCGCGACGATCACCCGGTTCGTCCGCCGCACACTGTCGGCTACCGCGTCGAAGTCGTACGGGGACAACGACCGCAGATCAATCACCTCAGCCGAGATACCCTTCTCCCGCTCCAGCCGCAGCGCCGCCTGCAACGCGCGCGGCACCACCGCGCCATAGGTCACCACCGTAACATCCGTCCCGGCACGCACTGTCAGCGCCTTGCCGAACGGGATCATGTACTCCGGCCCCGGGTTCTTCGCGCGCCCATACGCCTCGCGGTACAGCCGCTTGTGCTCCAGGAACAGCACCGGGTCGTCGCAGCGAATCGCCGTGCGCAGCAACCCCGCCGCATCCAGCGCATTCGACGGCATCACCACGCGGATTCCCGGCGTATGCGTAAAGATGCTCTCGCCGGACTGCGAGTGGTAGATCGCACCACCCGTGAGGTATCCGCCAATGGGCACCCGGATGACCAGCGGTGCAGAGTGGTTTCCATTCGACCGCCATCGGATGTTTGACAGCTCGTTGCGCATCTGGTGCATCGCCGGCCAGATGTAATCGAAGAACTGTATCTCCACCACCGGCTTCAGCCCGCGCACCGCCATCCCCAGCGCACGCCCAACGATGTTGGCCTCCGCCAGCGGCGAGTTGAAGACGCGATCCGAACCAAACTCCGTCTGTAACCCGGCAGTGATCTTGAAGACGCCACCCTTGCCCCTCAATTCGCCTGTTTTCAGATAGGCGTCGCGGCTGGCATCGGCCACATCCTCCCCAAAGATCACAATCCGCTCATCCCGCAGCATCTCGCTGCGCAAGGTGCTGTTGATCAGGTCCGCGATGGTGTGTTCGGTGTCTCCTTCCGCGTACGCAGGCTGCGTATTGAACACCGCGGAACCCGGATGCAGGTCCTCCGAGTAGACATGTTTCTCGATATCGCCGATACGTGGCAACGCCGCGGCCAGGGCTGTATCAGCAGCAGCACGCACCTCCGCATCCACCTCGCGGTGGAGCGCATCCAGCGCCTCTTCCGTCAAGACGCCCTCACGCAGCAGCATCGCCTGCATGCGCCCCAGAGGATCGCGCAGAGCATCTGCCTCCAACTCTGTAGGGTGCCGGTACCAGCGCTCATCATCGCTCAGCGCGTGCGAGTACGGCCGGATCACATGCCCATGCACCAGCGCCGGTCCCTTGCGCGCCCGGCAGTACGCCACCGCCTCGCGCATGGCCTCATAGCTGGCAATCGCATCCGTCCCATCGACCTCCGCAAAGTGGAAGTTGGGAAAATTAGCCACAAGCCGCGAGATGTTGCCGCCCGGCGTGTTCGCCTCCACCGGCGTGGAGATGGCGTACCCGTTATCCTCCACGACAAAGAGGACAGGCAGCCTGCCGTTTGAAGCAGAGTTCAGCGCCTCCCAGAACTCACCCTGGCTGGTGGAACCTTCGCCCAGCGAGACATACACCACCTCATCGCTTTCAAAGCTCACATTCTTCAAAGCACGGTAGTCTCGTGGACCATCGTTGGCGCGGGCCGCCTCAGGGTGCGCGGCAAAGTACAGCCCAGCCTCGGCGCAACCCACCGCATGCAGGCACTGCGTTGCCGTCGCCGACGACGGTGACACCAGATGCAGCGGCCTGCTGGTCCAGTGCGACGGCATCTGCCGCCCGCCGCTGCCGGGATCGTCCGCGCCAACTGCCTGCAACAGCTGCTCGGTGACCGTCTGACCCAGCGTTAGCGCTAACGCGCGATCACGGTAGTACGGAAAGAACCAGTCGTACCCCGGCCGCATGACCATGCCCGCCGCCACCAGCAGCGCCTCATGGCCCGCGCACGAAATCTGAAAGAAAATCTTTTGCTGCCGCTTCAGCAGGATCTCGCGGTCATCCGTCTTCCGCGAGAGATACATCAGGCGATAAAAGCGCAGGAGCTCTTCCGTCCGGAGCGAACGGAGCGCAGGCTCCCCTGGTGCTGTTACTGCCTGTGTCGCCATCGGCCTTCCTGCCCGCGAGATAGTAAGACGGAAGTCTGTCCCGTTCCTGCTGATTGTAAAGCGCATTCGCCCGCGTTGGCCCGCTTCAAGCTCCGCACGGTCACGCCGATAAGCTGGAGTGTCGCACAATCGGCCAGTCATGCGCAGAGATGACGTTCGGTGCCGATGCACTTCATCGAAGGACAATGTTCATGCCTGCTCTCCATTTCCTCGGCCGTCTTGCGCTCCACGGCATGCTGGTTGCCGCCGCCGTCCTTTCGCTGGAGTCTCCCGTACAGGCGCAGACACCGGCCAGCAATCTGATCATCGTCTACAAGGACGGAGTGATTCCCGGAGATGCTGAGGCCATGGCACGCGTCGCCGGTGGCAGCATGGTGCGCCGGTACCAGCGGCTGGGCGCCGCCGTCGTCAAGGCAGCACCGGGACTGGCAGCTCAACTGAAGGCCGATCCCTCCGTCGAGTACGTCGTGCAGGACCGCCCCATCTCCGCAAGCGCGCTTCATGTGCGCCCCCTCACGTCCATCAGCGCAGTCGCGGCGACAGCACCCTCGCTCCACCCCAACGTGCCAACCTTCCATCCTGCGCCTGACACCGCAGACACCTACTACACCAACTCTCCGCAAGGCTGGGCCGTCCATGCCGTTGGAGGTTTTGGCGGGGCCGTGGCCGACAGCGAAACCGATGGTCCCTGGGCCACCTCCACCGGCCTTGGCGTCCGCATTGCCGTGCTGGACAGTGGCGTAGACCGCTTTCATCCGGATCTTGCTCCCAACATCACCTTGAACATGAGCGAGGTCGACCAGACGGCGCAGTCCAGCGCCTGCGACGACGGCTCGCCCCAGGACCAGAGCGGCCACGGCACATGGGTCGCGTCACTCGCTGCGGGCGCGGCGGGCAACGGCACCGGACGCGTGGTTGGTGTGGCGCCGTACGCATCCCTGCTGAACATCAAGGTGCTGCAACGGCTGCCCGGCAGCGGCTCCACAACGGCGGAGCAGTGCCGCAACGGCCAGGCCTCCGGCCTGCTCTCCTGGGTCTTGCAGGGCATTGACGATGCCATTGCGCAGAAGGCAGACGTCATCGTACTTTCCGTCAGCCTCACGGTCGACCTCTACAGCGGCGATTCCGCCGGCTTAAAAGCCAGCTTTGACCGCGTGACGCACGCCGCCGCCAACGCCGGTGCCGTGCTCGTCTCTGCCGTGGGCAACGATGCCTTCGACCTTTCCAATCCACGCTACGTCGAGATTCCCGCACAGTCACGCGATGTCCTGGCCGTCGTCGCCTCCACCAATCCCGCGTGCGCGGAGAACCTGAATGGGGGTTCCACCTGCGCGCCAGGCCCGGTCACGCGGCCCTATTACAGCAACTACGGCACGGGCCTGAACGCCGTTTCCGCGCCGGGTGGCAGCTATCCCATGGGCGGCGACGAGGCGGTCTCCGGATGGGTTCGCGGTGCATGTTCCAACGGCCTGCCCAACACCGCGGACGGCGTCCCCTCTGACGCCAACCACTCTGAAGGCTGCTTCGGCCTCGGACACACACAATACGTCCAGGCCATTGGGACCAGCGCCTCCGCACCGCTCGTAGCCGGTGTTGCCGCCCTTGTGCGCGCCGCGCACCCGGACTGGAGCGCGGGCATTGTCCTTGCCGCCCTGCGTGCCTCCGCCGCCGCAACCGCAACCATGAGCTACGGTGTCGTTGACGCCGCGAAGGCGCTGGGCTATAAGCCGTAGTTTCAGGCAATCAACATGAGTGCCAAAAAACGGAAATCACCTGTCTGTGGAAAACTCTCGCTTCTGTGGAAAATATGTTTCACGTGAAACATTCCTGAGTTCCTCGACGGTCCTCAACGCATGAACGAGCCTGCGGAGCACCCCAAACCCTGTGGCAGAGATGTTTCACGTGAAACATTGGAAAGTCACCGGACAGGGCCAGCACACATCGTTTTCACATTACTGAATGCGGCTGCGAAGTGACCGCGCCAGCTTCTCGATCTCTTCCGCATCACGGATCACCTGAACGTTCAACTCGTCCTTGCGGCTCTTATCGATGGACGTCTTCATTGCCTCCGCCAGCGACACAAGCCGATCAGCGTCGGCATGCGCCGCCTTCTGGCGATCAGTGGCCGTAGCTACAACGGGAGCGGACGTGGCCACCGGCTTCGACTGCGCACCTGCCGCCCCGGCGAAAGCCAATGCGACACATACCGCCACCCATCGCATCGGAGCCGTACACGCCTTTGACAGGTGTTCAACCATCGTAGTGTCCTACTGCCGCATCTGGTCGCGCACGGAACGCGCCAGCTTTGCAATCTCATCCAGACGCTTCAGGTCGGCTTGGGTCGGCTCATGCCCCTGCAACTCCTCGTCAAGCTGCTTGCTCATCGCCAGCAGTTTCGCCGCATCGTTCATCATGCGCTGCTTCACCGCGTCGCGCCGTGCCACCAGCATGCGGTGCCGGAAGTCAGGGTCGACATCGTAGAGATAGCCGCTGGAGTCACCGGCGATCTTTGGACCAACGTTCGTGGGCTGGTTGCCGACGGGAGCATCCGGACGGCCAGTCTGGGCCGCAAGCCTCCCCGCCACTGCAAGGAGCAGCGCCACAACGACCATGGCCGGGTTGTCTCTCTTCCGCACGCGACGCACTCTCAACAACTTCAAGGTGGTGAGACGCCCGTTCTGGCGCTTGCAGGGACATGGCATCTGCGCCATGCTGAGACCGGGCGTTTCCGTTACGCCTTCATCTTACCCGCAGACGCGGAGAAAGGCGCAAGCACTGTTGCTCATACTGTTTGCCACCCCAACCAACCCGCAGACCGACGAAACTTTTCACGAGCTTGGCCGGAGCTGGCACACCGATAGCGTCGACTTTGTCCGGCACGACGCGCCCAAGATCGTCATCATCCTGCTGCTGGCATTCACCCTGCAACGCCTCGTTGCGTTCTTTGTGCACCGCATGCGCCACCTGGCCGACACCTACGTCGGCAACAGCCAGCGCGCATCGCAACTCCGCACCATGGCTGCAATTCTCCGCGCTACCTGCTACGGCCTGATCGGATTCATCGCGCTGCTGCAGATCCTGCCCCTCTTCAACATCGATCTGAAGCCGCTGCTGGCCTCGGCGGGCGTGGTCGGTCTCGGCATCTCGTTTGGCGCGCAGTCCCTGTTCAAGGACATGCTGAATGGCATGCTGATCCTGCTGGAGGACCAGTTCAACGTGGGGGACACCGTCAAGGTCGCCGGCGTCACCGGGACAGTTGAGGACCTGAGCCTGCGCGCCACCAGGGTCCGGGACGGCGATGGCACATTGAACATCATCCCCAACTCGCAGATCACCACTGTCTCCAACCAGTCGCGCGATTTCTCCATGGCGTCGCTCGGCGTGTCGGTCGATGCTGCAGCGGATCCGGACCGCGTCGTCGCTCTCCTGAAAGGGATCGCGACCGAGGTGCGCAACGACGCGGCCTTCAAGGATGTGGCCATGAGCGACCCGGACGTACCGGGCATCGACCGCATCAATGGCCGCGAAATCACCTATCCCATTACGCTCAAGGTGCGCGCCAACCAGCGCGATGGCGTGCTCCGGGCGATCCGGCGCAAAATCATGCTTGTCTTTGACAGGGAAGGCATACCGTTAGGAACGCCCACCAGCACGGTCGTCATGCAGGCACACGATCCAACTGCACCCGCGCCTCCGGTGTCCCTGACTGGCAGCTAGGTCTTGCGGGCGAGAACGAGGGTGATGTCGTCGGGCTGCTCGCCGCCGCCGATCCATGCATCCAGCGCGCGCATCACCTCGGCGGAGATCGTCGCCAGTGGCTCGTCACGATATTGGCGAACCACCTCCAGCAGGCGGTCCTCCCCAAACTCGCCGAAGTCATTCTCCGGCTCCGTCACGCCGTCAGAATACGCGATGATCAGGTCGCCAGACTGGAGCAGCAACGTCTCCTGCTGGTAGCGCATGTTGTCCATCAGACCAACAACCGTGCCGCCACAGTCGAGCTTCTTGACGGTTCCATTTGCGCGCAGGAGGAAGGGCGGCAATTGGCCTCCGTTGGAATAGGTAAGCCTGGCCGAACGGTCGTCGTAGTGCGCTAAAAAAAGCGTGGCATACTTCTCCGGCTGCGTCGTGCGATACAGATGGCGATTGAGCAACGCCAGGATGCGGGCGGGTGAATCGAAGAGTTCACCGCATTCCAGCGATTGCATGTCCGTTTGTGCGCGTGTTTCGCCCGTCAGCAACTCTTCGCTGGCGAAGCGATAGGCGCGCACCGCGGAATGCAGCGTCGCCATCAACAACGCCGCCGAGATCCCCTTTCCACTGATGTCCCCCAGCGCGATGCCCAGCCCGGTGATCTCCCGGCTGTTCGCCGCGTTGTCATGGAAGACGAGGAAATCGTAGTAATCGCCGGAGACGGTGCGCGCGGGCCGGCAGATGCCGTGCAGGTCCAGTGAGGGCACCCGAAGGTTGGAGCGCGGAAAGAGATTAGCCTGCACCTCCTGCGCAATGCCCAGTTCGCTCTGCATGCGCTCCTTTTCCTTCTGCTCCTGGATCAGGCGGCCAAGCGACCATGACATGCGATTGAAGGACCGGCAGAGATCCGCAAGCTGGTCATCACGCTGTACCTGGATGCGATGCGACAGATCGCCGCCATCGATGAACAGCGTGGCCGCGTACAGATCCTCCACGGAGCCGGTCATGGTCCGCGTCAGCCGCACGGCAAGGTAAAATGCCAAAGCCTCCAGCAGGGCGAAAAAGGCAAACACCGCGACAAAGGCCAGCCGAACGGTATCCGTGATGCGACCCGTCAGACCGCTGCCGAACAGCTGGTTGAAGAGGACAGACGGGCGCGAGACGACGGTGAGCGGCACGGGGCGAATTTCACCCGTGTCCCAGTCGACCACCGACAGTGTCGAGGAGAAGCCAACCGCGCCATCCAGCAGATTGGCGCGCTCCATCCTGCTGCCGCCTGCCAGGCGCTGGCTGCGCAGCTTGGAGAGTGTCACTTTAGGATTGCGTTGCTGCTCGAATGCAATGGCCGGCAGAAGGGTGACCTGTCCCAGGCTGTCACCCACCTGCCGCAGCAGCTCGGATGTAACCGGCACGCTCCCGATAACGGTCACGCGATGGCGGTCTCCAAAGAAGATCTCATTAACCGCCGCGATGTACAGGACGCCGCCATCCGATGCGAAAAACTTCAACTGCCGCCCACGTTCTCCGCGCGGCAGCCATGGCGCAAGGCGAAGCGGTGTCTTGTCGTTTCCAGCAACGCCGGGGACGTCCACCGGCGCGCCGTCCACGTAAAGCGCCATCTGGCGCTCATAGCCTGTTCTTTGGCGCAGTCCACTGGGCCGTCCCACAAACTCCAGCAGCCGCTCACGCGGAATGCCCTGCTCCATGCGCTGCCGTATGGCGATGGCGAGCCCTTGATCGATGGTCCACATGTCATCCAGCTGTAGCTGGAAGCGCGCCGCCGCCAGGTGGATGGCGAACTGCCCAGCCGCAACATATGCCGAAAGAAAGACCAGGGTGAGAAACAGGATGACAGGCGTGAGGCCGATCAGCAAATAGGTGAGGATCAGCTTGTTGCGCAGTCGCCACAGCATCCCCTGCCGCACTGCGCGGTACGCAAACGGCAACGATGCCAGCACCGCAACAAGAAGCAGCAGCCAGCGCAGGTCCGTAAACAGTACGCCCGCCTGGCCCGGCAGGTACGCCAGCAGGAACGCCAGCAGGGTGATCCCCCCGGTCCAGCGTAAGTAGGAGGGGATGCGGGGAAACCCACTGCGCAGCACGCCTCCGGAGCCGGTATACAACGGATCGGAGACCCTGTTCTGTTTGCTGGGCCGGAATACAAGTGCCACGGGTCAGCCTTCCGCGTCCGCGTGCGCAGCCAGGTGCATGGCATACCGCGTAGCAGAAAAATGAGCGCCTGCAAGCAGCATCAACCCGGAGAGGAACGCCCAAAGCATCAGTCCGACAGAAATCTGAAAGGGACCGTAGACGCTGGCAAAATCCAGGTGCGGCAAAACGGCAATGTACAGGTGCTTCGCGGCTTCCCACAGCAGGCCCGTGACAATCGCAGTGGGCAGCACGGCACGTGCGGGGATGCTTCGGTTGGGCAATATCCAATAGATCAGAAAGAAGAGCGTAATGCTGCTGACGGTCGCCAGAATCGCCAGAAAACCCTGCGAGAGCACGGCATACGCAATGTTCTGCGTGTGCCCGCAGAACAGGAAGTTCAACACGGCCTGTTGCGCCGCCGATACCGCCACGGAGAACATGGCCAGCAAACCAGCGGACAACGCCAGGCCAAGCGAGATGAGCTGATTGTGCAGGTAATTGCGATTCTTGCCTGCGTGCCATACGTTGTTCAGGGCAACTTCCAGCGGCAGAAAGACTCCGGTGCTGCTGACCAGCAACATAATTACGGAGAAGTACTGTACGCCCTTGTGCGGATGCACCAGGAGGCCCATGTTGCGTATGACAAAATCCTGGCCGGTGGGCAGGTAACTATGCATCAACTGTCCCACGACCGTAAACATCGCTTGCGAATGGAAGACGAGCCGCGACACGGTCAACAGGAGCACAATAAACGGAAACAGCGACAGGATCACGTTTGCCGCGACGGAGAAGGCGTATGTGTGAACATCCGTCTGCGTCAGGTACTTCAGCAGGGCGAGCATCTGCGCGCCGGATCCACCTTCCACCGGCTCCGGCCAGACCTCCCGTTCGCCGGGTGCTTCCGCCACGCGCTTGGCGGCCTGTACGGCTTCGGCATCGTGGCTTGGTGTGATCAGCGGCATGGCGGAGTGTCCGGTGGGAACGATGCTAGCAGAGCGCCCCTGCTCTGTTCTTCATCCTGGGGCTCAGAGTCCGAAACCCTGCGCAGGGCCCAGGAAGCCGTCTCCGCCAATACGGGATCGTCACTTGCGGACCACTGCCGCAGCCGCTCGGTGTGGGAGACGTCCTTGCTGTTTCCCATGGCGATGGCCACGTTGCGGCGAAGGCGCCTTACGCCGGTCCGCTCCAGTGGCGATCCGTGGAAACGTTGTTTGAAGGCGGCATTGTCCATGGCCGCCAGTTCCTGCAGTGACGGGTTGACGAGTTCCGGACGGGCCTGCATCTCCGGGTGCGTACCGATGGGTGCGCGGCGGTTCCAGGGGCAGACATCCTGGCAGATGTCGCAGCCAAAGACCTGCCGGCCCATCTGCGGGCGCAGATCCTCCGGGATGCTTCCCTTCTTTTCGATGGTCAGGTATGCGATGCAGCGGCTTGCATCCATCTGGCGCGGTGCGATGAGGGCCTCCGTGGGACAGGCGTCGATGCACCGGGTGCAGGTGCCGCACCGGTCCGCCGCCGGCAGACTCACAGCCTCACCCGCAAGCCGCAGCGACGTCAGGATGACGCCCAAAAGCAGCCATGATCCCATCTGCTGATTGAGGATGCAGGTATTCTTGCCCGTCCACCCGATGCCCGCCAGCTGCCCCATCCATCGCTCGACCACCGGACCTGTATCGACATATGCCCGCGTTTGCAGCGTGTCAGCGGCCTGTCCGGCCATCGCGTAAAGATCAGCTTCCACCTTTCGCAGGCCTCGCAGCAGCACATCGTGGTAATCCGCCGCAACTGCTGCTCCGTGAGCGGCCGGCGTGCCGCTCCATGCATAGCGCGCAATCCATCCTGCCCCGTCGGATGCGGTGTCTACGGACCGGGGCTGTGCCGCGTTGTAGTTGACCGCACACACGATCACTGACCTTGCCCACGGAACCGTGTGGGTCAGGCTCGACCGGAGCAGCGCGCCATCGTCTCCCCGCCGCAGCAGCCAACCCATCTCGCCGGCGAAGCCCGACTCAGCCCAGCGCTGGAAGCGATCGCTTTGTGTGGTCTCCTCGGTCGATCCAGGCTGCGGGACGGGCGCGATGCCCGCCAGATCAAAGCCCGCATCAAGCGCGCTTTGCACGATGCGCGAGCGGTCCGCCGCCGTACCCCCGGTTGTCATGTCCATGCCGTAAAAAGCTCTCCGCTATGCCGTATCTGCTCTTGCGCACGCCAGACAGAAGCTGTCATTATCGTCACACACCCGGGAACTCCAAGAACGTGACAGGGAGCGCAGATGAGCGCGGAAGCTGCAATGGAGAAGCAAGGCGACGTTACGCAAAAGCTGCGTGACTGGGGCGAAGGCCGTCCGGTCGATACCAGTGAGCTGTTCGACATGGTGTACCCGCAGCTACGCACGATTGCGGGCGCGCTCTTTCGTGGCGAACGGGCGCAGTCCATCATGCAGCCGACCAGCGTCGTGAACGAACTCTTCCTGAAGCTGGTGCGGCAGCGCAAGCTGGAGTTCCAGGACCGCCAGCACTTCTATAGTTTCTCCGCGCGGCTGATGCGCCGCATCCTGATCGACTACTCCCGCTCCGACCATCGGCTGAAGCGTGATGGCGGAACCGCCGTGCCGCTCCATGAAGCCATGCTTTCAACCGATGCCTCACCCGCCGAGTTGATCGACCTGGCCCGTGTGCTGGAGGAGCTGGAACATCTGGATGAACGCAAATGCCGCATGGTGGAGCTGCGCTACATGCTGGGCTTCACAGCGGAAGAAACGGCCGACCTGATGCAACTGTCCAAGGCAAGCGTGGACCGCGACCTCCGCTTTGTGCGGGGTTGGCTTCAAGACAAGTTGAAGCCGCAAGCCTGACACAGGAAACGCGTTTTTCGCGCCTCTGTACGTACGAGGGGTACCGCATGGAAGATCACGGCAGGACTGCCACCGGTGTTGTTGTTTCGAAGTGGGAGAGCGCCCACTGGCTGGAGATGCAGGAGCTCTTCCACCTGGCCAGTGAAGCGGCACCCGGAGAACGGACACGCATCCTGACGGAGGCATCCTCCGATGCAGCGCTGGTGGACCGCGTGCTGGCGCTGGTGGCTGCTGCGGAAACTCCTGTCTCCGCACCAGGCGGCGGCTCGTTCAGCAAGCATGTGGGACCGTATACCATCGTGCGCTTGCTGGGCAGCGGTGGCATGGGATCGGTCTACCTGGCGGAGCGCGTGATGGGCGGCGCGATTCAGCGCTGCGCGGTGAAAGTGATGGCGGTGCATGCCGCCGGTCCACAGTTTCAGACGCGATTTCAGCGGGAACAGCAGATTCTCGCGTCGATGAATCACCCCCACATCACCAAGCTGCTGGATGCGGGTCTGACGGAGACTGGTAACCCGTACCTCGCAATGGAGTACGTAGACGGCGTAGACGTGCTGCGCTACTGCGATGCCCAAACAATGCCCATTGCGCAGCGGGTTGCGCTTGTTCTGCAGATTTGCGACGCGGTCTCCTACGCGCATCGCAACCTGACGGTGCATCTGGACCTGAAGCCCTCCAACATTCTGGTGACGGAGGAGGGCGAGGTCAAGCTGCTGGATTTTGGCACGTCCAAGCTGATTGATGTGGACAGCACCTCCACGGCCACCATCATGGCCACACCCGGCTATGCCAGCCCCGAGCAACTGCGCAACCAGGCCGTCACGACTGCATGCGACATCTACGCGCTGGGAGCGGTGCTGTTCGAGCTGCTGGCGGGACGGCGGCCCTTCGCGGACAGTTCGCTTTCCGCCATGCTGGCCAACGCCGTCAACGAGGTGGAGCCGCAGCGCCTGACAACTGCTGTGACGGACGAAGCGGCAACGACGCGCGGGGTGAGTGCCGACAAGCTGCGGCAGGAGTTATCCGGGGATCTGTGTTCCATCGTGGCCTGCTGCCTGCGCAGCCGTGCGCTGGACCGCTATACCACCGTGGATTCGCTGGCAGCTGACCTGCGCCGGTACCTGGATGGACGCCCTGTGACGGCGCACAAGCAGACTGCGACGTACCGGTTGATGAAGTTCGTCCGGCGGAACCGGGTGGCGGTGCTCACGTCCGCAATAGGGCTGCTTCTTCTGTTGGCGAGCGGTGTGTATGCGTACGTGCGGCAGGAGCAGGCACTGCGCGCCGGTGAACGCGCGCAAAAGATGCAGACGTTCCTGTCCAACGTGTTCAGGCTGGCGAATTCCAACTACACCGGGAAGCCAGCCGCAACCATTCCAGAGTTCCTTCAACTGGGTGTGCGCGTTCTTCCCGACTTCATCAAATCTCCCGCTGATCAACGTGCCGCACTTCTCAATCTGGCTCAATCAATGTTTGACAATGGCGACAGAGAAGAAGCGCGGCAAGTCTTCTTGAAGGTGGCCAAGTCTGCAGCTGCCGCGCACGACGCCAACGACGAGGCCGAAGCGGACGCTTTTGCGGGACACATCGCCTATCAGGTAGGTGATGAGAGCCAGGGTGCCGATTTGACTGTGACGGCCCTCGCGCTCTCACGTGAGCGTGGAGTCCAGCCGAGCGTACGCGTGTGGAGCGAGATTTACTACGCACAGGATCGTGAGAACTCAGGACATCAGACCGATTCCAACCTGCAGTTGCTCCGCGACGCGGTGGAGGAAGCGCGCAACAAGAAACTTCCGGACCGAGAACTTGCCTTCGCCATGTACAGTCTGGCCAGCGACCTGGAAGAACGCGGCAAGCTGGAGGAAGCGGAAGGTCTGATCAACCAGAGCCTTGCTATCTACAACAGCGAACCATACGCGGTCTGCGATCAGTCCCAAATGTATGCGGACCTGGGCTACATCACCGGTCAGCGCGGCGACTATCTCAACAGCGTGCCGCTCTTTCAAAGAGCGTTACAGGGTTCTATCTCATGCGCCGGGCCCAACAACACAGAAACACTCAAGGTTCAGGACTTTACTGCCGGTGCACTGCTACATGTAGGTCAGGCAAAAGCAGCGGCGGACATGATGGAGGATGCACTTCCCCGCTGGAGAAAGGCGAAGGCCTCTGGACCTGACCTGGTGAATGCGCTTTTCTACACGACCCTTGCCGAAAAAGCCTCCGGCCATCTGGACAGGGCTGAGGCAACCGGGAGAGAGATGCTGGAGGTAGCACAGCGCACACTCTCTGCGAAATCCCATATGTTTGGTGCAGGCGAACAGGCTGTTGCGGAAACATTAATCGCAGAAGGCAAGTTTCTGGACGCGCTGCCGCACGCCGAACTTGCGGACGAAATTCTTAAAGATACACCCAGAACGCCGGCATACATCGCCCAGGCGAACCAGATGCACCAGGAACTATTGCAACTTCACCAACGGTTAGGCAAGTAGACAGTGTCTCGAAACCGTGCAACGACGTACGGGCCACCAGTTCACGTGCGACCCATACACTCGTAGCCCGCTGCGCCTTACGCCAACATCGTTAGGGAAACCAACTTAGCCACCAGCTCCCGTCCACAGGGCACGAGCCGCTATCTTCTTGACGACAGCCTTTTTCGCGGGACCTGACTTTTTGGCCGGGGTCTTCTTCGCTGCTACTTTCTTGGCAGCAGGTTTATCTGAGGCAGTCCGGGCTGCCGATTTCGCACCAGATTTCGTTGCTGGGGCGACTTTCTCACCAGTCTTCGTTACGGGGGCTGCTTTTTTGCCCGCTGTATTCTTGGTGGCACTCGCAGACTTGCCTGCGACGGTCTTAGCGGTTGTCTTGCTTGAACCGGAGACTGAGACAGATTTGGTTGCGGAGCTTTTCACCGCAGTCTTCTTGGCTGCGATTTGCTTCGCCGCGCCCTTCTTGGCTGCGCTCTTCTTGACGGAGGCAGACTCGTTCTCCGGATAGACGAGTTTGTTGAAGTTGCTCTCCGCGCCTTCCTTGGTCACGTCCTGATAGATCAGTTCCAGGCCGTTCGCGTCGAACTTCTCGAAGAAGTCGTCCCACTCAATTTCTTTTAGAGCGCCGTCGTTGTGGTGCGGGGCCTTGGGGAACATGAAGCGCAGGATGCCCGGGCCGCCCTTGTTCTCCGTGCTTTCGACCTCGGCCGGAACCGCGCCGCGCTTCTCCGCCCACTGCCGGATTTCGTCGTGATCCTTTGTTGTCTTAGATAACGCCATGAACTACCCTCCGCTGAATTGGGATGGCGGATGATGCGGAGAGGAAAGCTGCCTCTCAGGTTTTTTGCATCGATTTGTGTGCAGCAAAAGTGGCGCGCCGCGGCAGCGCTTCTTACCAAGGCGCAGCGTCGCTGCGATGCTACGATCACTTGTGTACGCAGCACGTCAATTCCCGTTTGATTGTTGAGCCAAGACACACCCGATGCACACCGCAGTCCGCCACCTGATCCCCCTGTTTGTTGCCGCCGCACTCTCCGCACACGCCCAGAAGACACCCATCCAGATCACCGCTGACCTGACTGAGGGCGCACGTCACCTCTACCACGCCGAGATCGAGATTCCTGTGAAGCCGGGCGGCACCGCCGACCTGGTTACGCCCAAGTGGATTCCTGGGACACACGCTCCCGGCGGACCACTGGAGGACATCGTGGGCGTTGTGTTTACGGGGAACGGGCAAACATTGCAGTGGCGGCGCGATGACGTGGAACTTGCCGAGTTTCACGTGACGGTGCCGAAGGGCTTGACCAGCTTGCATGTGCACCTGGACTGCATCATGAGCGAGCGCGTGACCACGAAGATGGCGGTGCTGGAGTGGGAACATCTGATGATGTATCCCGCGCATGTGCCGGTTCGCGAGATCAGCATCCAGCCCTCCGTCACGGTGCCCGCCGGATGGGGCACGGGAACGGCGCTGACGCCGGTGGGCACGGTTCCCCAGCCTGCGGTGACGGGCGTTGAGGAGTCAGCACACGCGCCCGCGCCGGGCCCCGTGACAACGAAGTATGCCGTGACGAACGTAGAGCAGCTTGAGGATTCACCGGTGATTACCGGGCTGTATTTCCAGGAGTTCCCGCTGGCACCGGAGATTACGCCGAAGCACTTCCTGGACGTGGTGGCGGATGAGCCGGAGGACGCGAAGCTGCGTCCGGAGGTGTTGAAGGAGGTCAGCAACCTGGTGCGGGAGGCGGATGCGAACTATGCGTCGCACCATTACAACGCGTACCACTTTCTGCTGACGCTCTCTGACCGCGCCGGTGAGGAAGGCCTGGAGCATCATCAATCGTCGGATAACGGCGTCGGTGAGAAGGCGTTCTCCGACGACACGCACCAGCTTGCCGATGCGGATCTGCTGTCGCATGAGTTTACGCATTCATGGAACGGCAAGTACCGGCGGCCCGGGCGGCTGTATCAGCCGGATTTCGAGACGCCGCAGCAGGGCGACCTGATGTGGGTGTACGAAGGCATGACGCAGTACTGGGGCAATGTGCTGGCGGCGCGTGCGGGCTTGAAGTCGCAGGAGCAGTATCGCGATCTGCTGGCACTTTCAGCCGCGCAGCTTGACTACAAAGCAGGGCGCGCGTGGCGCTCGACCGAGGACACGGCGATTGCAGGAAGCCTGATTCGTGGAGGCAATGCGCAATGGGTGAACTGGCGGCGCGGACAGGATTATTACCAGGATGGCGAGCTGGTCTGGCTGGATGCGGACACCACGATCCGCACGCTGACCCACGACAAGAAGTCGCTGAATGACTTCGTGCGAATCTTCCTGGGCAAGGGCGGGAACACCGGCCCGGTGGTGATGCCGTATGAGTTTCCGGAGCTGGTGAAGGACCTGAACGAGGTGGTTGCCTATGACTGGGCGAAGTTCCTGCACGACCGCATTGTCAACATCAATCCCCATGCCGACCTGGATGGGATTGAGCATGGCGGGTACAAGCTGGTCTTTCAGGACCATCCCACCAAGGGCGAGGCGACATTGCGTGAGTCTGGCAGCAGGCGCGGGAGTGCGTTGAACGTGTGGTATTCGCTGGGCCTGCGGCTGGATGCGGAGGGGACCATCGTCGACGTGCGCTGGAATTCACCGGCGGACAAGGCAAAGCTGGCACCCGGGGAGAAGCTGGCGGCGGTGAATGGGCAGGTGTTTTCGGCGGATTCGCTGAAGGCGGCGGTTGCGAAATCGAAGACGGAGAGCGGGCCGATGCACCTGATGGTGCAGCAGGAGTCTTCCGTCTTGGCGGTGGATGTGGAGTACCACGATGGCGAGCGGTATCCGGCGCTGGTGCGGGTTGATGGCACCCCGAACTACCTGGATGAGATCACGAAGCCGTTGACGGTGGCACCGGCTGCGCAGTAGTAGGAGCTGCGTCCGTGAATGATCCCACATCTCTGCGAGATGTGGGGCACCCGCATGGACCTTATTTTAATGAACCTGCTATTAACCTTTAGGAGAGACGCATGAGTGCAAATGTTGAACATGGACCGACTGACCAAAACGAAATTAATCCAAAAGTAGCGTCGGATATTCATTACTGGAGCAAGGAGTTTGGAGTTACCGGTGCAGTGCTGCATGAGGCAATTCGGGTGCATGGACATCATGTTGCAAAGGTGCGCGCCGCGTTGCACAGCAAGCACCAGGTGACCAGTCCGCAGCACGACAAAGCTGGGGCGTAGCCGCGCGCATTGAGCGAGTGAGCGCAAGGGTGTTGTAGCGCAGGCCTACAGCCGCAAATCCACAGGTTACATCTGCCCGGGGCTGCGCCCCAGGCTATTACAGGTGGGACCTTCAGCCCGCGTGACGTGTGCCGGATAAAGTATCGCGTCTACTCCACGTGGTAGTTGGGGGCTTCGCGGGTGATGATGACGTCGTGGACGTGGGATTCGCGGAGGCCTGCGCCGCTGATGCGGACGAACCGGGCGTTCTCCTGCAGTTCAGGGATGGTGCCACAGCCGAGATAGCCCATGCCGCTGCGCAGGCCGCCGACGAGTTGGTAGACCATGTCGCCCAGGGGACCACGGTAGGGTACGCGGCCTTCGATGCCCTCTGGGACGAATTTGTTGAGGCGGTTGTTCGTGGTTGGCTCGGGTGCGGTGATGGAGCGGGCCGGCTCAAAGCCGACGGAACTTTCATCGCGGCCCTGGAAGTAGCGTTCGCCGGAACCCTGCGCCATGGCGGAGAGTGATCCCATGCCGCGATAGGTTTTGAAGGAGCGGCCCTGGTAGAGAATCGTCTCGCCGGGCGACTCGTCGACGCCGGCGAAGAGCGAGCCGATCATGATGACACCCGCGCCAGCGGCGATGGCCTTGGTGATGTCTCCGGAATACTTGATGCCGCCGTCGGCGATGACGGCGATGCCGCGCTCACGGGCGGCTCGGTAAGCCTCGCTGATGGCGGTGATCTGCGGCATGCCCGCGCCGGTGACCATCCGTGTGGTGCAGATGGAACCGGGGCCGATGCCGACCTTGACTGCGTCCGCGCCAGCGTCGATGAGGGCCATGCAGCCGTCGTAGGTAGCGACATTGCCGGCGAGCAGATCGACATCCGGGAAGCGCTGTTTGCACTGGCGCACTGCGTCCAGAACGCGGCTGCTGTGACCGTGGGCGCTGTCGATGGCGAGCGCGTCCACGTTTTCTTCGACGAGGGCGGCGGCACGTTCCAAAAAGTCGCCGGTGGCACCGATGGCGGCCGCAACGCGGAGACGGCCCTGCTCATCCTTGCTGGCGTTGGGAAATTTGAGCTTTTTCTGGATGTCCTTGACGGTGATCAGGCCCTTGAGTTCATAGGCGTCGTTGACGACCAGGAGCTTCTCGACGCGGTGCTGGTGCAGGATGTGCTCGGCATCATCGAGCGTGGTGCCGACGGGGACGGTGATGAGGTGTTCCTTGGTCATCACGTCGCTGATGGGGATGTCGGTGCGGGAGACGAAGCGGAGGTCGCGGTTGGTCAGGATGCCGACCAGCTTCTTCTCTTTCGTAACGGGTACGCCGGAGATCTTGTACTTGCGCATGACGTCGAGCGCGGCGGCGATGGGCTGCTCGGGCTCGATGGTGACGGGATCGACGATCATGCCACTTTCAGAGCGCTTGACCTTATCGATTTCGCTGCTCTGCTGCTCGATGGTGAGATTGCGATGGACGACGCCCATGCCGCCGGCCTGCGCCATGGCAATGGCGAGGCGCGATTCGGTGACGGTGTCCATGGCGGCGGAGAGCAGGGGCACGTTGAGCGTGATGCGCGCCGTGAGGCGCGTGGCGGTGCTGACCTGCGTGGGAACCACGTCAGACTGGGCTGGAACGAGGAGGACGTCGTCGAACGTCAGGGCTTCAGGTAAGGGGCTCACGAGCATGATGGTTCGTGAGATTGTAGGCGGGTGGGAGGTGGAGTGCAACGCCGCGAGGCTTGCTTTCGCGCTTTCTTCGCGGTAGATTCATAGTGCAGGCAAAGTTCTCCGCGCGCCTTTCCAGGTGTGCGGGTCGACTGGGTGGGCGAGAGCCCGCCTTTTCTTGCGTTTGTTTTCAGGTTTTTGAGAGGTACGGCGGGTGGCAGTGGAGTTGGACGCAATACGTGCGGCGGCGCAACGGGTAGCCGCGAGCCATGGCCTGGACATAGTGGATGTGGAGTTTGCCGGGGCAGGTAAGGCGCGTGCGCTGCGCGTGTATGTGGAGAAGGACTCCGCCGGGCGCGAGGCCTTGAAGGCGCAGGCAGCGGCTGGAGCCGAGGGAATGCCGAGTGGCGTTCCCGTGGAAGCGCTTTCCGGGGTGACCCACGAGGATTGCGCAGTGTTCGCGCAGGATTTTGGCACGCTGCTGGACGTGGAGGACCTGGTACCTGGCAGCGCGGAGTACGTGCTTGAAGTGTCATCGCCGGGGATCGAGCGTGCGCTGAAGACGGAGGCAGACTGGCTGCGCTTCCAGGGATTTCTGGTCAATGTGAAGGTGTTTACACCAATCAATGGGAACAAGGTGCTGAAGGGCCGGATGCGGTATGCGGATGGCGTAGTCACCCTGGACCTGTCTGCGGCGAAGCAGAAGGGCAAGCGCAAGAAGGGTGTCGAGCCTACGCCAGAGGTGGTCCAAATTCCGCTGCGGGAGATTGAAAAGGCGCAGTTGGTGGCGGAGATGTAGCGTGGTTGTCGTTTCCTCGTTGATCACCTCACGATGTGAGGTGATCACTCCAACGGTGAAGACAATCGGATGAGAGAAACGCGAGAGACAAAACGACGTGAGCAACGTGGTTTCTGCAACACGACAACTGAATAGAAGGGTTAGGAAATAAGACAACATGGCAAGCGCACTGTATGAAGCAATTGAGACAATGAGCCGCGACAAGGGCATCGACCCGCAGATCGTGGTGGGTGCCGTGGAAGACGCCATTGCGCTGGCGACGCGTAAGTACTACAAGACGCAGGAAAATATGCGCGGCGAGTTTGACAAGGACACCGGCGAGATTCGCGCCTATGTGTACAAGACAGTGGTTGCGGATGATGCGGAGATTGAAGATCCGGAGAATGTGCTGACGTTGACGGATGCGCGTGAGATGGCGCCTGAAGTGGAAGAAGGCGCCGAGTTGCGCTTTTACAAGGACACGTCTCCGCTGGGGCGCATCGCCGCGCAGATGGCAAAGCAGGTCATCTTTCAGAAGGTGCGGGAGGCCGAGCGCGATACGGTCTTCAACGAGTACAACCACCGCGTGGGCGAAATCCTGAACGCAACGGTGAAGCGCGTGGAGCCGATGGATGTGATCTTCGACCTGGGTAAGGCCGAGGCGCGCATGCCCAAGCGAGAGCAGTCGCGGCTGGAGCAGTTCAGCGTGGGTGAACGCGTGCGTGTGGCCTTGTTGCGGGTGGACCGCGCCGCCAAGGGTCCGCAGGTGATTGTGAGCCGCGCCGCGCCATCGCTGGTACAGACGCTGTTTCAGAGTGAGGTGCCGGAGATTTACGACGGTACGGTGATGATCCGGGCGATTGCACGCGAGGCGGGCGAACGTACGAAGATCGCCGTGGTGTCACGTGACAAGGATGTGGACCCGGTGGGTGCCTGCGTTGGGATGAAGGGCATGCGGGTGCAGTCGATCATCCGCGAACTGCGCGGCGAGAAGATCGACATTATCGAGTTTTCGGAAGAGATCACCACCTTTGCGGAAAAGGCATTGCAGCCCGCAAAGGTGTCGCGTGTCACGATCGCGGACCTGGGTGAAAAGCAGCTTGAAGTGATTGTGGATGACACACAGCTTTCACTTGCGATTGGTAAAAAGGGGCAGAACGTCCGGCTGGCGGCCAAGCTGCTGGGATGGAAGATCGACATCAAGAGCGAAGAGGAGAAGCGTCAGGAAGTCGAGCAGGCCATGGCCGCGCTTAGCAGCGGACCGCAGACACCAATCGAGCAGGTGACGGAACTTGGCGACCAGGTGCTGGAGAAGCTGATTGCGGCAGGTATCACGACGGTGGAACACCTGGCGGACATGACGGCGGAAGAGCTGGGCGAGGTGCCGGGCATTGGCGAGCGTTCCGTGGAGCGGATCATCACCGCGGTCCGTCATTACTTTGGACAGTACGAAGAGGGTGAAGAGCGTCCGGCAGAGGCAGTGAGTCCGCTGGCCGCGTCGTTGGAGAACAATACGGCATCTGATTCTTCTGTATCGCACGATGCGCCCACGGAAGCGGATGGCAAGCCGTACGACGCTTCATCAGAAAAAAGTGACCGGTCCGAGGCTGGCGAGACGTTGCTGCTGGCAGAGGACGCTAACGAGCCGGGTGCAGAGGAAGGCGACCTGACAAAGGAGAGTTCCATGAGCAAAACACCGGAAGCCATCATTGCGGAGCGCGGCCTGGATGGGATTGAGCCGTTGGAGGTGGACGAATCCGCTGAAGACGTTTTGGCTCGCGAGGACGCGGAAGGCGACCTGGATGGATTTGGCAGCGACGCGGATATCAGCACCTCCGGCATCGAGATGGACAACCAGACCATGGATGACCTGGCCGCGATGAGCGGAGAGGTGAGCACGGAGACCATCGACCCGGACGAAAACACCCGTGGGTAGGTTCGAGCAGGGCAGCCGTACGATTGCCGCTGCCCTGCAATCGGTGGCGTCAGTAGGGTACGAAAGCGCATTTTATGCACTTTCGCGCAATAATGGAGACGCAGGATTAAATTCCTTCTGGAGTGGAGCTGCCATGAACAGCTAGCAGAGGGCAAGGGAACTACGAGGGCGGATGAGCAAAGTACGCATCAACGATCTGGCACGTGAGCTTGAGGTCAAGAGCAAGGAAATTCTTGACGCGCTGACGGCAGTCGGAGTCACCGAGAAGAAAACACATTCGAGTTCTATCGAAGACGACGAGGCGGACCGCGTCCGCACGCACCTTCGTGGAAGCGGAGCACGCCCCGCATCACGGCAAACGGCGTCGAGCAGCAGCGACGGCAAGCCCAAGGTCGATCTGTCGCGGGCATCCAAGCCCGGAGACGTTGCCAGGGCGATCCTGGAACGCCGGCAGGCAGAACAGGCACCCCAGGTGCCGACACCGAGTGTTGCCCCTCCATCCCGTCCGCCAGTTGTGACCGTTGCTCCTCCGCGAGCCGAGGCACCGGCAGTACCTGTCGCGCCCCCACCGGTTGTGGTACCGCCCACTGTGTCTTCTCCCGCGCAAGCCGCAAACCCGGCCAGACCCGTACCTGCAGTACAAGCGCCAGCACCGGCTCGTCCGCCTATGACGCGTCCGGTCATGCCGACGTTGAATCTTGCGAAGCCGCGAACGGACGTACCGGCGCAAAGCGGTGTGACCGAGACGGGGCGCCGCGTTGTACCGCAGCCACGGCAGGCTCCATCGATTGTGCAGCCGGCTCCGCGCACCGCCCCTGCCATCGCGGCGCGTCCTCCCGCAGGGATCGTAGTTCGGCCGGGCACGCCCGTCACCGAGCGCCCCGCCATTGCAAGCACGCCCCCACCCGCCGGTGTTGTAGTGGCGCGTCCTCCCGTTGGTGCCGCTCCGGCATCAGCAGGCCCGGCACAACCGACGGGACAGCCCACGCAGGCCGCAGCCACGGCGCCAGCGGCTCCCGTTGCACCCATAGCGCCTGTTCCAGTTGAGGCGCCTACGTCTCAGGCGGCTGCGCCAGCCGCACCGGCTGCTCCCGTGCGACGCGTGATTATGCCGCAGACGGGACCGCGCCCAACGTATTCCGCGCCACCGCCCGTACCGGGCCAGGCGGCGCGCAGGCCGATCTTTCAGCGGCCCGGCGGCCCTGCTTCCGGACCGGGTGGACCGCGTCCGCAGTACGGCGGCGGACCCACGTCAGCCGGTAGCCCGGGAGGCCTTGCTGCGCGCAGGCCGATGCATCCGACGCGTTCGTTCCCAGGCGGTCCGCCTGCCGGCGGCCCGGGAGCACGTCCCGGCTTCGGTCCGCGTCCAGGGTTCGGCGGACAGCGCCCCGGGTTTGGCGGGCCGCGCCCGGGAGCGCCGAATCTTGTAGCAGAAGGTACGCCCGGCGCGCCGAAGCCCGGGATGCGCCCCGCGGCAAAGAAAGGCGCGGCGAACAAGAAGCGGTACGAGAAGTCCAAAGAGGGCCCGATGAAGGGCTTTGCGCCGCCGTCGCGCTTTGGTGGCGCGCAGGTTGCCATGGGCGGCGACGTTCCGATTACCCGCACTATCACGGTGACCGAAGGTATCACGGTGAAGGATCTTGCGGAGAAGCTGGAGTTGCGTGGCAAAGACCTGATCGCGACACTGCTCCTGCGCGGTGTGTTTGTCACCGTCAACCAGTCGCTCGATAACGATCTGGTGAAGTCTGTCGCTGCGGCGTATGGTGCTGACACTCAGATTCAAACGGTCGAAGAGCAGCTCGAGAACGAAGCCATCGAAGGCCTGCTGGAAGATACGACTGGTCTGACAGAAGTGGTACGTCCGCCGGTTGTGACCGTGATGGGACATGTCGATCATGGCAAAACGTCGCTGCTGGATGCCATCCGCTCTACGGCTACGGAGACGGTCAATGTCGCCGGTGGCGAGGCAGGCGGCATTACGCAGCACATTGGTGCGTACAAAATCAATGTGCAGAAGCCGGACTCCCCTGCCTTTGGGCGCGAGATTGTCTTTCTGGATACGCCCGGTCACGAGGCGTTTACGCGGATGCGTGCGCGCGGAGCCAAGGTGACGGACATTGTTGTCATCGTGGTTGCGGCGGACGATGGCGTGATGCCGCAGACCGTTGAGGCCATCGACCACGCGCGCGCGGCGAAGGTGCCCATCATCGTCGCCGTCAACAAGATCGACAAGCCGGAGGCGAACCCGGACCGGGTGATGCAGCAGCTTGCGGATCGCGGTCTGCAACCCGATACATGGGGCGGCGATACGCCCTTTGTGCAGGTTTCCGCGAAGAAGCGCATCAACCTGGATGGCTTGGAAGAAATGATTTGCCTGGTGGCCGACACCAACGAGCAGAAGGCCATTGCGGATCGCCCGGCGGTCGGCACGGTGATCGAAGCCAAGCTGGACCGTGGCCGTGGCGCGGTGGCGTCGATCCTGGTGCAGAACGGCACACTCAAGACAGGCGACAGCTACATCGTGGGCAACACCTTCGGAAAGATTCGGGCCATGTTCGACGACCGTGGGCGGTCCATTGATGTTGCCGGCCCGTCGACGCCAGTTGAAATCCTGGGCCTGGAGAGCATTCCGGACGCGGGCGACACCTTTATCGTGATGGCGGACCGCGACCGCGCCAAGGAAATTGCACGGTACCGCACACTCAAGGAGCGCGAGGCTCAGCTTGCCAAATCCAGCCGTGTCTCGTTGGAAGGCCTGGCGGAGCAGATCAAGCAGGCTGGTGTCAAGGACCTCAACCTCATCCTCAAGGGCGATGTGCAGGGTTCGGTGGAAGTGCTGGCCGACAGCCTGCAGCGCATGACCACGGAGAAGGTACGCGTCCGCGTGCTGCACTCCGGTGTGGGCGCCATCACCGAATCCGATGTGCTGCTGGCGGCGGCGTCCAACGCGGTCGTTATCGGCTTCAACGTGCGTCCGGAGCGCAAGGCTCAGGAAGTAGCCGATCAGGATAACGTTGAAATCCGTCTGCACTCGATCATCTACGAGTTGCAGGACGAGATTCGCAAGGCCATGCTTGGCTTGCTGGACCCGGTCTTCCGCGAAAACTATCTGGGACGCGCGGAGGTTCTGAACGTCTTCAAGATCACCAAGGTGGGTCAGATTGCCGGCTGCATGGTGCGCGACGGCATCATCCCACGCAACGCCCAAGTCCGTGTCATGCGCGACGGGGCGGAAGTCTGGAAGGGCAAGATCAGCAACCTGAAGCGCTTCAAGGACGACGTGAGTGAGGTTCGTGTTGGCATGGAGTGCGGTATCGATCTTGGCAGCTTCCGCGACATTCGCGTGGGCGACACCATCGATGCATTCTCCACGGAGCGCATGGCTGCGGAACTAGGGGAGAACCTTGCCGACCGGCGTGCCGCGGCGGCACGCGCGGAAAAGCAGGCCGCGACTGAACCTGCGACAGTATAGGCGCGGAACTTATGTAGTAGTCACACCCTGTAAACGGCCGGATAACACTCCGGCCTTTTACTTTGTCTACGTGCAGGTGTCAGCAAGAGCGGGTCATACGAGAACGTACCAGATCACGAATGACATAGCCGTAAACGGGAAAGTTACTGCCTCTATGAAAATACTACGTGGTCATTAAGTAGTAGATGCCTCATTCGCTCCGTCTACAGTGGTTAGACATGAACGACTGACGCAATCGACGGAATCTTCTTCTGCCTTGTCCCGGTTACGCTTCATCCTTTATGAGGCAGTTATGTTCGTCCGGCGTTTTCTTCCGATCGCGTGTGCGGTCGTATGTATCCAGTGTGCTCTCACTGCAGTAACACAAGTCAACAGCTACCCCCTGGGCTCATCATCAAGTGCAACCTCGTCAACGTGCGCGAATATCTCGCTTGGCCAGAACGCATCCCTGAACGGTTTCGTACCGTTCCCGACGACCGATTCCTGGAGGATGAACATCGCCTCCGCTGCCGTGGATCCCAATTCAGCAGCGTTGATTGCGCAGCTTGGCAGCAGCGCACTCCATCCTGATTTCGGGTCTGGTACGTACGACGGCAGTACGATCGGCATTCCATCCATCGATGTGAGCGGCCAGGCGAATGTCACGATCAACTACACCGCTTACGGAAATCAGAGTGACCCCGGCGTAATGCCGATTCCCGCGTCTGCGTGGGTCGAAGGATACCCTGCAACAGGTGCAGGAGACCGGCATGTGCTGGCACTGGATCGCGACACTTGCTTTCTGTTTGAGCTATACAACGCGTATGTGCAGGGTGACGGATCATGGAACGCCGATGCCGGTGCCGTGTGGGATCTGCTCAACAACAATGACCGTCCGTACACATGGACATCCGCCGATGCGGCCGGACTGCCGATCTTCCCGGGGCTGTCACGGTACGACGAGGTTGCGGCTGGCGCAATCACTCATGCGCTGCGCTTTACCGTGCAGCATTCGCGGGCAGCCTTTGTGCCGCCGGCAACGCACTTCGCCTCAAGCTCGACGTCGGCAAGCTATCTGCCGATGGGTGCGCGGCTTCGTTTGAAAGCGAGCTACGACATCTCAGGCTTTACGCCGCAGGCCAAGGTCATATTGACCGCTTTGAAGACCTACGGCATGATTGTGGCGGACAACGGGAGCAATCTATATCTGTCAGGCGCACCAAACGATGGCTGGAATAATGATGACCTGCACAACCTGCAGAAGGTGCCCGCCTCGGCCTTTGAGGTGGTCAGCATGGGGTTACCTGTTACGTCCTCGACGGTGCCGAAGGGGACCGCGCCTGTGATCAAGTTGTTTACTGCCTCTAGCGGCACACTTACAGTAATCGCCGGTACGCCGGTGACACTGACGTGGGCGGGAACAGGTACTTCGTACTACGTTGTAAGCCCAGCGATCGGGCCTGTCCGCGGCACCACGACAACCGTGAAGCCTACTGCAACCACGACCTACACGCTCTATGCAACGAATCACTTTGGCGTCACCATGAAGACGGTGACCGTAAACGTGCGTTAGTCACAATAAACCGTCAAGAAACCAGCCGTCCGATGGCCAGAGATCAATCTCAGCCATCGGTTTGCGTTGAGCCGTTACGTCACTGCATTCTGCCGAGCCTCAGCGTACTTCGCTGGCGGTCGCATGCTCGTTTCAAGCCAAGTCAGGCGTCGGATGTGCATACACACCGCGCACACAACGTTGTTTCACAATACGCGTAGAAGCCTGGAGGTTTGATGGTCAGGGCAAGTGTGTTGATGGGAGGAACAAACCACGTGCGCGATGCCTGCTTCATACGGTAAGCTCATCCGCTGAGGGACGATCACGAGTACCTACACATCGCCGTCAGGTTCCACCGTTCGCATTGGCCGCACGCTTCCGCAGGAACTTGGGTTTGTCTCGCGTATCGGCGCTCCGTTAGCGTTGGGCGAGTTGGGATGGATGTCGACGTACATTGTGGATGCCCTGATGATTGGGCGCATTCCCCATTCGGCGGCCGCCATTGCGGCCTCCTCCCTGGGCAATACCATCTTCTATGCCATCGCATTCTGTGCGGTGTACATGCTGAGCGGCATCGATGCGAAAGTGGCTCAGCATTTCGGGCGAGGCGACCAGGAGGAGTGTGGCCGGACGCTGCTGCAAGGTATGTGGTTTGCCGTAGCGGGTACGCCGGTAGTGATGTTGGCGACGCTGGGCGTGGCCGCCCTGCTGCCCTACTTCGGCACACCAGTCGACCTTGCGTCGGAGACGATGCGCTACCTGAAGGTCCTGGTCTGGTCTGCGTGTCCCTTGCTCGTCTACATGGCGCTTCGCCGCTATCTGCAGGGGATAGAGCGCGTGGCGATGGTCGCGGTCTCACTGCTGACAGCAGGACTGGTGAACTGGGGCACCGACTGGATCTTTATCTTCGGGCATTTCGGGGCACGATCGATGGGTATTACCGGATCTGCCCTGGCGACGTGCCTGGTGAGAGTGTGGATGCTAGCGCTGTTGCTTCCCATCGCGCTGCTCGCCCTGCGGCGGCAGTTGCATGGGCAGCCCTTTCGCGTTCTACCGGACCTCCGGCGATTGAGGGTCCTGTTCCAGATCGGATGGCCGGCCTCCATCTATGAACTGTCCGACTTGGGTACTTCGACGTGCCTCTCCATCCTGTGTTCGCGGTTGGGAACAAATGCCCTGGCGGCACACCAGGTGACGCTGGACCTGGATGCAGTGATTTATATGATTCCGGTGGGGCTGTGCTACGCAGCAACCGTGCGAGTGGGCCAGGGCGTGGGACGCAACAACGTGGCGGAAGTTGGGCGCTCCGCGAACGCTGCGCTGTTGCTGACGGGCAGCACGGTGAGTACGCTGGTGCTGTTTTACATGAGCTTCAGAACGTTATGGGCAGGGCTGTACACGAACGACCCTCACGTGGTGGCGACGGCTGGACCGGTGATGCTGATTGGCGGCACCAGCCTCCTGTTTGATTGCTGTAATTCGATTCTTGCCGGAGCATTTACCGGTACATCGGACACGCGCACTCCGCTGTTCATCAACGTTGGGTGGAACTGGTTTGTGGGGATGCCGTTTGCGTACTGGGCCGCATTTGGTCTGGGACTCGGTCTGCATGGACTGTGGTACGGCAGGCTGTTGGCCGCGACGGGATCGGCAGTGACTTTGTTTGTGGCGTGGCGCCTGCGATTGCGCCAGATGCAGCGACCGATAGACGTTGGTGCCTTGGCGCTCGCGGCCGATTAGACCTCCTCGAACCCTGCCCCGCTTTGATTCCGAAACGCGCGTCCTCCGTGCCACATGACGACAGCCTGCTCAATGGTTCATGGCACGAGAGGTTCAAAGTGGATCTCGTAGAATAAAAGCACATCCATTGTGCTCGGAAAAGGGCGCGTTGCCTGTTTACCATGCAACGTGGATTTCCGATGGAGACGCGGACTCTTCCCGCCGAACAAGCAGGATGACCTGACATGCGATCAGTGTCAGCGATCTGTTGGACGATCCGCGTTGGTCCACCGCCCTCCCTACGGAAAGTTCTGTTCCCAGGCATGCGTGAATGAACATATCCGGTCGTGGTGGTACAGGTTGAATGCCTGCGCGGTTGCATCCCCTTAAATACTTTGATATGGAACCTTTTTTGCATGGCGGCATCCAACCTGCATGAACGTTGGCATAGATAGTTTCGCTTCCCTTGTTACGGACCCGAACACAGGCACGCGGCGTACACCGGGGCAGCGCATGCACGATCTGCTCGATGAGATTCAGTGCGCAGACGAGGCGGGTCTGGATGTGTATGGGCTGGGTGAGCACCATCGTGAAGACTTTCTTGACTCCGCGCCTGCGGTCATTCTGGCTGCGGCTGCGGCGCGGACGAAGCAGATCCGGCTTTCCAGCGCTGTGACGGTGTTGAGCGCGGCCGACCCGGTGCGTGTCTTTCAGGAGTTCAGTACGCTGGACCTGCTCAGCGGCGGGCGCGCGGAGATGGTTGTTGGCCGTGGATCGTTCATTGAATCGTTCCCGCTCTTTGGCTTGAAACTGGAAGACTATGATTCGCTGTTTGTGGAGAAGCTTGACCTGCTGTTAAAGCTGCGCGAGAGCACGCATGTGACTTGGAATGGGAAGCATCGCGCTTCGCTTACCGGCCAAGGGGTGTATCCCCGTCCAATGCAAAAGATGATTCCAGTGTGGCTCGGCGTAGGCGGAACACCGCAGTCGTTTGTGCGCGCTGGCATGCTGGGCCTGCCTTTGATGGTGGCGATCATCGGTGGTGAGCCGCACCGTTTTCGCCCGCTGATTGACCTTTACCGCGAGGCAGGCAGCCGGGCCGGTCATGCGCCGGAGACGCTGAAAGTCGGCATTCATGCGCTTGGCTATGTGGCGGAGACAGACGGGCAGGCTGCTGACGACTTCTTTCCAGGCTACGCGCAGGAGTTCACCAAGATTGGCAAGGAACGCGGCTGGCCACCGGTGCGCCGCGCCCACTTCGACGCACTGCGCGGATCCAAGGGAGCGCTGATGGTCGGCACACCGGATGCCGTTGCGGCGAAGGTGCTGGAGATGAGCCGCGACCTGGGCGGCATCGACCAGGTCAGCTTCCAGATGAGCGTCGCGGCCCTGCCGCATGAGCCGGTCCTGCACGCGACCGAGTTGATCGGCCGGAAGGTTGCACCGCTTCTGCGTGCTGCCTAAGTTCGTGAACGCACCAGGAGATGTCACAGGCGATGCTTGTAAAGCCAGGCATATGCTTAGACATGCGCCTGCTCCTGTTGCTTCTCACCCTTTCTCTTCATCTTCCGGCATCCGGCCAGTCTTCCACGAGTGCGGCCGCGCCGCTGCCGGAGCGGCACGAATTCATTCTGCACAACTTCAGGACAGAGTCCGGCGTGGTGCTGCCGGAAGCTCACATTGTGTACGGGACAACCGGCACCCTCAATGCGGACCGCTCAAACGCCGTACTGCTGCCCTCGCACTACATGGCCAACCTGTCCGGGTATCAGTTCCTGGTCAAGTCACAGGCCTACCCGGAGGGTGCGCTCGATCCATCAAGGCTGTTCCTTATCACCTCCGAGCTGTTTGGAAACGGCCGCAGTTCGTCTCCGTCGAACACGCCGCCGCCCTTTGATGGGCCACGCTTCCCAGTGATGACCATCCGCGACAACGTCAACGCCGTGCACCACCTACTCATCGAGGAACTGCACATCCAGCATTTGCGTGCGGTCATCGGCTTTTCCATGGGTGCGCAGCAGGCGTTTCAGTGGGCAGTCAGCTATCCCACGTTCATGGACAAGGCCGTCGCGACCAGCGGCACAGCCAAGACCTACGGCCATGGCATTGTCCGGCTGGAAGGGCAGATTGCCGCGTTGACCGCCGACCCTGCCTTTATGGATGGCAATTACAAGACCGAGCCAACGAAAGGGCTGGAGGCGTTTGGCATGGTGTGGGCGGGCTGGCTTTACTCGCAGGAGTGGTGGCGTAAGGAATTGTGGCGCACCACGGCACCGCCCGGCACGACGTTCGAGCAGTACATGTTCAGCTTCCGCAAACGCTTCGGTGCCGATGCGAACAACTACATCCTGCAAGCACGCACCTGGGAGTTGAATAATGTTGGCAACACCACTCAAGCAGATGGAAAGCCAACCGGCTTCAACGGTGACGTAGAGAAGGCGCTCCGGTCGATCAAGGTGCCATTCCTGTACATGCCATCGGCGACCGACCTGTACTTTCCGCTGCAAGATGCGCAGTACGAAGCGGCCTTCATCCCGCACGGCACGCTGATGCCGATCCCGTCGCTGTGGGGTCATCCCGCCGGAGCCGGCGCCAGCCCCGCGGACAAGACCTTCCTGAATAAGAAGATCGCCGCCTTCCTTGCTGAGTAAGAGAAAGGTGAACGCTTTTGGAGGGATGTACCGCGCTGTGCCTGCCCTGCGCGAGCTTTACCAGAGCGCCCGGTCCTGGTGCCGCACGAACCTCCCTCATCCTGCGATGAGGGAGGTTCCACGTTGTTTACGTATAGGCCTTCTCGCCGCCGACCTGCGAATCCCAGTAGGTCGTGGGATCGGTGAAAAACTCACCCGGCCTGCACAGGTTCTTCATGGCTTCCTCGTTGATCTTGATGCCCAGTCCAGGCCCCTCGGGAACGGGGATGTGGCCCTGGACGACGAGGTCTCCTTTGTCCGTGAGTTCCTTGTGCCATGCGGGTTGCGGCTGGTGCCATTCCATCGCAAGGAAGTTTTCACAGGCTGCGATGGTGTGCGCCGCGCAAGCGTAGCCGATCGGGGTCGCGTTGCTGTGAACCATCATGCCTACCGAGTACCGGGCGGCCAGGTCCGAGGCCTTCTTCAGTTCAAGACAACCGCCGATGACAAGGTGATCCGGGTGGATGTAATCGACCGCGCGCGCCTGGCAAAGCGGCTCAAGCGATTCGACCAGGTATGCGTCTTCCGCGGTCAGAGTGGAGACCTTGACGGAGTCGGTGATGAGCTTCCACTCCTGGACCCGGTACCACGGCACCATGTCTTCGAGGGTTGACGGGTTGACCCGTTCGAGCGCATTGGCGAGCTTGATGCAGCTCTTGACGGTGAGGTGTCCGAAGTGGTCGTGGCCCATGGGGGTGTCACCCGCGTCGCCCATCGCCTGCTTGATGGCAGCGACGTGGTCCGCGACAAGTTCACATCCCTTGTCGCTGATCTCGAATCCCTCGAAGTAATTTTCTGGCGGATAATCCCCCGGTTCCCCGTTGTAGCCCTTCGGAGCGAACATCATTCCCGGCTTGCCGCGGAGAATGGGAGCGACAGGCAGGTCATATTTCAGCATGGTAAAGCCTGAGGCGACCCTCTCTCTGTAGTCGGCAGCAATGTCCTCGATCGAATCCGTTTTCGGGTCACCCTCGCTGTACAAACGAATCCTGTCGCGGAACTTGCCGCCGAGCATCTGGTAGATGGGCACGCCGTATGCCCTGCCCGCTAAATCCCATAAGGCGTTCTCAATGGCGTTGACGCCGCTCCCCTGCCGGTTATATCCACCGTGCAGCTTGATCTTGCGGAAGATTCTGTCGACATTGCAGGGGTTTTCGCCGAGCAGCCGGGCCTTGTGCATCAGGATATAGTTCGGCTGGGGACCGTCACCGATGGCCTGGCCGTACCCTGAAATACCCTGGTTGGTATCAATACGAACGACGATCGTGCCGCCGGATGCCGCTCCGGCTCCGGGTGTTGCCGGAGGAATCACCCGGGCCATGCCGCCGCGGCCCATGGCACCCGGGCCCACCGAGTTGCCGTCGCCGCCCGCGCTGCTTGGCCCGCCATTACCTTCCTGGATGGGCTTGCCGCCCGGGCCGCGCAGAACGGCGATGCGCATGTCCGTGATCTTCAGTTCCGAGGGCTTGGAGTTGCGGTTGACATTCTGTGGGTATGCTTCCAGGTCATCCCACAAACCAAGCCCCGCAGCCGCCGCAACGCCCGCGCCGCTCTTCAAAAAGGAACGCCGCCCAATGCCGTTTTGCTTTGTAAACATCACACTCCTTGTGCCGTCAGGATTGCCTTGCGCATTAAACCGCACCATTGTACCCCCAACGTGCAACGACTAGCTTCTCCCCGAGGCAGAAGCTCCCCATGGACATTTTTCCCCTGCATCGTCACGTCACAAGGCCTGTGCGGTCGCACACGCCTCCGTAGCGGATTGCCGTTGAGCTGCTGCAGTCTGTTACATGCCTGGAGGTGGTGTGTATCGTCCCGAAGGCGCGAACTCTTCAGATGTGTCTCTGCCGGGACGCGCCGGGCATAACCCGTAATGCATCGATCGGATCCATCAGTAGACGTCGAGTTGGTAGCGTCTGGCTTTCTTGAGGTCGCTCAGATATTCCTGCGCGTGTTCGGGACTGCAGTCTTTGCCGTTGGCGATGGTGTCCAGCAGCGTCTGCTCCACATCCTTGGCCATGCGGCTGGCATCGCCGCAGATGTAGAAGTACGCGCCACGCTCCAGCCACGAGAACACCTCGGCGGAGTTTTCCTTCATGCGGTCCTGCACGTACACCTTTTTGTGCTGATCGCGTGAGAACGCTGTGTCGAGGCGGGTCAACGTCCCGTCCGCGAGCATCGCTTCGAACTCGGCCTGGTACAGGAAGTCGGAGGCGCGGCGCTGTTCGCCAAAGAAGAGCCAGTTATCGCCCGTGTGGCCGTGCGCCTGCCGATGTTGCAGGAAGGCGCGGAAGGGCGCGACGCCGGTTCCGGGGCCAACCATGATGACGGGCGTCGCGGGGTCATCCGGCAGACGAAAATTTGCGTTGGCGTGCAGGAAGATCGGCATCGTTGATCCCTCGTCCGCACGCTCGCCCAGATGTCCGCTGCACAAGCCCTGGCGGTCGCGGTTGTGCGTGTGATACCGCACGACGCGCACGGTGGTGTGTACTGCATCTGCGTGTTTTGCCTGCGAACTGGCAATGGAGTACATGCGCGGGGTCAGGCGCTGCAGCACGGTGAAGAGCTGTTGTGGATCGGTGACGCCGCCCGGGTGCTCGGTGACCAGGTCGATGAACTCGCGGCCCCAGACGTATTCCTCTGCACGCGATTTGTTGTCCTGGCCGGCGAGGCTTTTCAGGAAGTCGAGACCGGGCGTGCCTTCGGGAGCGATCTTTGCGTAACTGTTGACGGAGCCCCGCGTGAGCTTGCCAATGTGCAACTTTGTGCGCAGCGCGTCGTCCAGCGTGGTTTCTTTCTTGAAGAAGTCGAGGACCTTCTCGTCGCCTTTGAATCCCAGCGCCTTCAGGACCGCTTCCACCTCACTGTCGCGGTTGGTGGGCAGGATTCCGACCGCATCGCCTGGGGTGTACTCCATGCCCTCGTCCAGAGCGAGTTCGACGTGACGCGTCTCCTTCTCGGAGTCTTTGTCGGTCAGGACGTAGTTGACCAGCATCTTGGAAAGGTAGGGACTGTTGCGCGTGTATTTTTGGGTTTCAGTGCTCATGAAAGTTCATTATCCGAAGTACTCAGTTTATCAGGATGATGGCCGGAACCGCCGCATACGCCGCAGAAGCGTGCGTCGAAGTGCAACCGATCATGACGCGCGTGCACCGCTCTCTCCCGTATCGTCGCCGACCTGTACGGCGATCAAGTCAGGGCGGAGCGGAAGTTTTTCACGGCCTGCGGATAGATCGCTATATCGACACTGAGGCTGATCATGCGGAAGCCCCTGTTCTTCCAGGTGGTGGCCTCGTCCGGTGTCGCGGCGATCACACCCATGGCAACACCGTGTCTCTGGCAGCATGCGATGAAGCGGTCCGTTGCGTCCAGCAGGCTCGGGTGCTCCCACTGCAGCGGCACGCCGAGTGACACGGACAGATCATAGAGGCCAAGCCATGCCACATCAATGCCGGGAACGGAGAGGATCTCATCCAGCTTCGCGAACCCTTTCGCGGTTTCCAGTTGCACAATGACTGTGATCTCGTCATTGCAGGTGCTGAAGAACGATGCGGGACCGGCGCGGTACAGATCGTGTGCCAGACCGACGCCAACACCACGGCGGCCTGCGGGAGCGTACTTCATCTGCGCAACAATGTCTTCAGCCTGCGTGCGCGTCTCGACGCGGGGTACCATGATGCCGCGCGCGCCGACATCCAGCACACGCGAGAGCGTCGCGTACGTGACGTCCGGGACGCGGGCAAGTGCGGCGATGTTCAGTCCACGGCAAGAGGCAATCATCTCCGCGAGAAGTGCGATATCACAGCGGCCATGCTCCATGTCGAAGAGGAGCCAATCAAGGCCGCATGCGTCGAGCATGGCTCCCGTGCCGGGCGAAAACAGATCCAGGATGAATTGGCCGTAGACGGTGTCGCCACGGTGGAACGCTTCACGGAGATTCATGCCAGGCCCTGCTGTCCGGTGCTGAAGTGAAAGACACATGGCATCGGCTGCCAACGGCCGCTTGCGTCTGTGCCGGGATCCGCGGCCTGGTACTTGGCCATCTCACGCTCCCACTGCATGACCACCGGGTTGGCGCGGTCCATGGCGGCCTTGCGCTCGATGGTGAAGTCGTCCGTGGTGTCCATGATCATCATCAGGGCGTTGCCATGCTGGTAGATCTGCATGTCCAGCACGCCTGCTTCTTGCAACGACCGCAGCACCTCTGGCCAGACGTTGCGATGCCGCTCACCATATTCATCCATGAGTGCCTGATCAGGATAGAGCTGCAGGGTAAGGCAGAAGCGCTGCATGCCCTGTATGATACGCATTTTGTATAGAGTGACGTAAGGAGCTGCACGGTATGAAGCAGGTGGTTGCATGAAGTTTGTCACGTACATGGATGGCGGTTCGCAAAAGGCTGGAGTGGTTGAGGGCGACCTGGTGTATTCGCTGGCGGAGTACGGTTTTGCGGATGGATTGCAGATTATCCTCGCCGGTGAGCGCGCCACCGAGGCTGCCCGACAGGCGCTAGAAGGTGATGGCGTTCCGGTCAGCAGTGTGCGGCTGCTTGCACCGCTGCCAAAGCCGCCGCGCATTTTCTGCATTGGGCTGAACTATGCCAGTCATGCCGCGGAATCGAAGATGGCAGTGCAGAAAGTCCCAACCGTATTCATGAAGCTGTCCAGTTCAGTGGTGGGTCCGGATGCAGAAGTGGTGCTGCCGGCGAACAGCACGCAACCGGACTACGAAGCGGAGCTGGCGGTGGTGATTGCGAAGCCGGGATACCGGATCGCCGCGCAGGATTGGCAGGAGTACGTGTTCGGCTACACCATTGCGAATGATGTGAGCGCGCGCGATGTGCAGCTGGCCACGTCGCAATGGACGCTGGGGAAGAGTTTCCCAGGCTTCTGCCCCATGGGACCGGCGCTGGTGACGGCCGATGAGATTGCCGATCCACATGCATTGGACATCAGCCTGACCATCGGTGATGAGGTCATGCAGAGATCGAATACGCGGGACCTGATCTTCAAGATACCCGCACTGATTGAACACATCTCTGCGTACACGCCGCTGGAGGCCGGTGACGTGATCAGCACGGGTACGCCGGAAGGTGTGGGTCTGGGGCGTACTCCGCAGCGCTGGCTCCTGCCGGGACAAGAGATGGTCATCGCGATCGAGGGTCTGGGCGAGCTGCGAAACCGGACGGTGGCGGAGCACGCGTCGTGAGCGGGGTGGAAGGCACTCAGGCCAACCCGAAACTCCTGCGGGTGCGCACTGTCGATGTACGCTTTCCCACCTCGCGCTTTCACATCGGGTCGGACGCAGTGAACAAGGACCCGGACTACTCCGCGGGATATTGTGTGCTGGAGACGGATGCAGGGGTGGAAGGCCACGGCTTGACCTTCACCCTGGGGCGCGGGACAGAGTTGTGCGTGCTGGCGATTGAATACCTGTCGCGCTTTGTGGTGGGGCGGACCTTGCGCGAGATTGTGACGCACATGGCCGCGTTCACGCGCGAGGTCAGCGGTGACACCCAGTTTCGCTGGCTGGGGCCAGATAAGGGTGTGATCCACCTGGCCGCTGCGGCTCTAATCAATGCCGTGTGGGACCTGTGGGCGCGCATGGAGGGCAAACCGGTGTGGCGGCTGCTGGCGGAGATGACTCCAGAGCAGGTCGTCTCGCTGATCGACTTTACGTACATTGACGATGCCTTGAGCCCGGCGGAGGCACTTGCGATTCTGCAGCGGAATGCGCCCACCCGCGCGGATCGCATCGCTTTGCTGGAGGCGCAGGGGCTGCCTGCCTACACGACCTCTGTGGGCTGGTTTGGCTTCAGCGATGAAAGAATCAAGCGGCTGTGCCAGGAAGCGCTGGCGGATGGATGGACCCACTTCAAACTGAAAGTGGGTGGTGTGCCGGAGGACGACCTGCGGCGGGGCCGGTTGGTGCGCGCGGAGATTGGCTACGAGAACCGCCTGATGGTGGATGCCAACCAGAAGTGGGGCGTGCCGGAGGCGATTGAGCGCACCAAGCAGCTTGCCGAGTTGCAGCCATGGTGGATGGAAGAGCCGACCAGTCCGGATGACATCCTGGGCCACGCCCGTATCCGGCGCGAAACGGGCGTGCGCATCGCCACGGGCGAGCACTGCCACAGCAAGGTGATGTTCAAGCAGTTGATGCAGGCTGGAGCGATTGATGTCTGCCAGATCGACAGTTGCCGCGTGGCGGGTGTGAATGAGAACCTGGCCATCATCCTGATGGCGGCAAAGTTCGGTATCCCGGTGTGTCCGCACGCCGGTGGCGTTGGTCTGTGCGAGTATGTGCAGCACCTTGCGGCGTTCGATTTTGTGTATGCGGGTGCTTCGCTGGAGAATCGCGTCGTGGAATATGTGGACCACCTGCACGAACACTTCATCACGCCTGTCCGGATCGAGCGTGGGCGCTATCGCATGCCGGAAGACCCGGGGTACAGCATCGAGATCAGGGCGGAGTCGCTGCGCGAGTATGCCTTTCCGCATGGATCGTATTGGCAGTCAGTGGCGTAGGAGTCGATCATGTCCCAGCGTCTGGATGGAAAGCGCGCTGTAATCACTGGAGCTGCAAGCGGCATCGGCCGCGCCATCGCGCATGCCTTCGCGGATGCCGGTGCAGAGATTGTCTTCCTCGACCTGAATGCAGTACAGGTGCAATCCGCGGCTGCGGAGATTGGCTCTGCGACACAGGCCAGGTGCAACGCGAGGGCATGCGACGTTTCCAGCGAAAGAGCGGTGGCTGACGTCTTCGGTGATCTACGCGAGGGTGGAATCGACATCCTGGTCAACAGCGCCGGAATCGCGCACATCGGCACCGTGCTGACCACGTCACCGGAGGAGTTCGACAGGCTGTTTCAGGTGAATGTGCGCGGAACGTACCTCTGCATGCAGGCAGGCATCAGGGCTATGGCCGCTCGCGGGCGTGGCGGCGTGGTGCTGAACATGGCGTCCATCGCTGCCACATCGGGTTTGAACGAGCGGTTTGCATACTCGATGACCAAAGGTGCGGTGCTGTCGATGACGTTGTCCGCGGCCAAGGATTGCCTGCCCCTCCGCATCCGTTGCAACTGCATCTCGCCGGCGAGGGTGCATACACCGTTTGTGGACGGTTTTCTGCACAAGACGTATCCCGGACGGGAAGAAGAGATGATGGAAAAATTGGCCGCCGCCCAACCAGTTGGCCGTATGGGCACACCGGAGGAGATCGCCAGGCTGGCACTGTATCTGTGTTCCGATGATGCGGCCTTCATCACTGGAAGCGACGTGTTGATCGACGGCGGATTTACAACGTTGCGCTGAGAGAGTTGCCGGTATGGACTTAGGAGTGAAGGACCAGGTACTGCTGATCTCCGGGGGTGCGTCTGGGATCGGTGCGGCAATCACGCGCATCTGGCTGGAAGAAGGCGGCAAGGCTCTCGTGGCAAGCCGCGTGTCGGCGGGTGTGCCGGAGTTCATGGAAGAGCTGCGGCGCAGTCACCTGCCGGTGGAGTTTGTGGAAGCGGAGTTGAGCGACCCTGAACAGTGCCATCTCGCGGTGCGGCGCGTGCAGGAGGTGCACGGAGAGCTGCACGCCCTGGTCAACAATGCCGGTGGCAACGACAGTGTGGGACTGGAGCAGGGTTCACCGGAGCGTTTCATGGCGAGCCTCTCTGCAAATCTTCTACCAAGCTATGTGCTGGCGCAGGATGCACTGCCCATGCTGAAGCAGAGCCGGGGCGCCATCGTCAACGTTGCGTCCAAGGTGGCGATGACGGGCCAGGGAAACACGTCAGGCTATGCCGCGGCAAAAGGTGGCTTGCTCGCGCTGACACGCGAGTGGGCAGCGGAGTTGCTGCCCCATGGCATCCGCGTGAATGCGGTCATTCCCGCGGAGGTGATGACGCCGTCGTATGAGACCTGGCTTGCATCCTTTCCGGACGGCGATGCACGGCGAAGCAGGATCACAAGGCAGATTCCGCTGGAACAGCGGATGACCACGCCAAAGGAAATTGCCGCTGCCGTGGTGTTTCTGCTCTCGCCCACGTACTCGGCGCATACCACGGGGCAGCACGTAGTGGTGGATGGCGGGTACGTTCACCTGGATCGAATGCTGACCGCCTGAGTGCCCTGCGCGCTAGACTTCGACCAGCAGGCAGGTGACGTTGTCCTGTGCTCCGTCACGTTTTACGGCGTCCACCAGGGCGGCACAGGCTTTCGCACCCGTGGCACTGCCATGAACGATCGCGGCGATGGAAGCGTCCGGCAGATGCTTCATCAAACCGTCCGTGGCCAGAAGAAGACGGTCTCCGGGCAGCACTCGCAGTGTGAACAGATCAGGGTGCACCTGGGCTTCCATGCCAATAGCGCGCGTCACGATATCGAAGTTGCGCCCCTTTCTTCCGCTGGCGGGTGCCAGCCCCAGACGGATCTGCTCCGCGCCGAGGGAATGGTCCTGAGTCATTGCGGTGCATTCCCCGCCTCGCAGCAGGTAGGCCCGGCTGTCGCCAACGTTTGCAACGACGGCGTCTTCTCCGTTCAGGCAGAGCGCGACGAGGGTCGCACCCATACCGGCGCAGCTGGTATCTTGCTGGGCCCGTTGAAAGACAGCGCTGTTGGCCTGCAAGACGGCGTAGTACAGCGCTTCCTGCGGGGCGACCGAAGCGTCGCTGTGACGCATACGGCGGAAGCTGGCCAGAACAGTCTCCACTGCCATCCGGCTGGCCACCTCGCCGGCGGCACTGCCACCCATCCCATCGGAGACGGCATAGAGACCCACTGCTTCGTCGTACTCGAAGCTGTCTTCGTTGTTGGCACGAATGCATCCGATCTCACTCAGGGCCGCAACCCGCACCATATCCTGATCCCTGCGCCTCTCTGCCGCAAGGCACAGCATACGGTATGTCCGCCAACTGCGCAGAGGAAACGCACGGAGTCACCACGACGGAATGCGACACCCCGGGGCGCGCGCGGGACCCGTGCACCCTTATAGTGATAAGAGCACTTATGCAATCTCTCTCAGCCGCGTCTTTAACTGCTCTCCTGCCGATATTGATCCTTGGCGGATTTTTTAGCTTGTCCAGCGCGTCTGGCGCCGGTGCACAGACCTCCGCTCAGGCGCCGGCCCAAGGTTCTCCACAGCGGCGTGGTTCATTCAATGCCACGCAGGCGCGTGATCCGGAGGATCCGGCGCAGGTGGCGCGTGGGAAGACGCTCTACGGGTTGAGTTGCCAGGCGTGTCACGGTTCCGATCTCCGGGGCGGAGATTTAGGCGGTCCCAACCTGCTGCGGTCCCAGGTCACAATGACGGATCAGCATGGCGAAAAGATCACGCCCATCATTCACGGCGCACGGCAGGCGCAAGGGATGCCAAACATCGGGCTGAATGATGCTGATGCCAATGCCGTCGCGGCGTATGTCCGCAGCATGGTCGGCTCCATCAAGGGGCAGGGTATGCCGCCGGGTGAGTTGAAGCTGCTCAACATCGTTGTGGGCGATGCTTCGCATGGCCAGGCATACTTCGGCGCGCACTGCGCCTCCTGTCACACCGGTGCGGCGTCGCTGGAGCACATCGCATCCACGTATAGCGATCCCAAGAAGCTTCAGGCACGTTGGATCACCGGAGGTGGTGGTGGCATCGACGCGCCCGGGACGAAGGTGGCGGTGACAGTCACGACAGCACCGGGCGTAAGTGTGAGCGGCACACTGCTTCACATCGATGACTTCTTCGTTTCAGTACAGTTGCCGGACGGAACAGAACAGAGCTTCCGCCGGGAAGGTGTCCAGCCAAAAGTCGTCTTGCATGACCCGCTGGACGCCCATCGCGCCTTTTTGTCCATGCTCACTGATCCTGATATGCACGACGTGACCGCTTACCTGGTGACCCTGAAGTGACTCGAACCCGCATCTTTGCCTGTCTTTCTGCGCTGGTGCTCAGCACTGCCGGGCGCGCGCAGCAACTTGGCGTTGCGCCGCAGGATCTGCTGAAGCCGCTTGGCACGCAGTGGACCACCTACAACGGCGACTACACTGGCAAGCGCTTCAGCCCTTTAAAAGACGTCAATCGTCAGACGGTGAAGCGGCTGACCCTGGCATGGTCGTCGCAGATGACGCCGGGCAGCGACACGCTTGCACCTGGTCCGGGAGGGACAAAGGTCCCGGTCACTCTGCACACGGGTGGCGAAGGTGACGGCAGCCTCACGATCCGCTCCGGTTCCATCAAGGCATCCGCGCTTGTCGTCGATGGCACGATCTACATCACGATGCCGGACAATGCCTGGGCGCTGGATGCCCGCGACGGCCACCAGCTTTGGCATTACTTCTGGAAGACCACAGGCGGAACGCACATCGGCAATCGCGGTTTCGGCATCTGGAACGGCTACCTGTTTATGGAAACACCGGACAACTACCTGGTCAGCCTGGATGCGAAGACGGGCAAGGAGCGGTGGCACCGGGAGATTGCGACCGTGCAGGAGGGGTACTTCTCCACGGCCGCGCCCATCGTGATCGGGAACCATGTGCTGGTGGGCGTGGGAAACGACATCGATTCGCCCGGATTTCTGCAGTCATTCGATCCGGAGAGTGGTCAGCTGCAGTGGAAATTTTACACGGTGCCCATGCTGAAGGGCGATCCGGGGCTGGATACATGGGCCAGCCTGGACGCGGCGCGGCACGGCGGCGCGCAGACATGGATCACAGGCGCGTACGACCCTGAAACGCACTTCTACATCTTTGGAACCGGTAATCCGACGCCTGCCTACACCACGGGAAAGCGGGGTGACGGTGCCAACCTTTTTACCTGTTCACTGATTGCACTCAATGTTGATAGCGGAAAGATGGCATGGTATTTCCAGACGTCACCGCATGACATGCATGATTACGATTCAGCGCAGACGCCGGTGCTGATTGATGGAACGTTCAACGGCAAGCCGCGCAAGATGGTAGCGACTGCGGCGCGCAACGGGTATTACTTCACCCTGGACCGCGTCACGGGCGAGCATCTCGTGACGAGCAAGTACGGCAAGAGCACGGACTGGGCCAAGGGGCTGACGCCTGAAGGCGGCCCGAAGCATGATCCGGAGAAGGATGCCACCGTTGCCGGATCGCTTGTCTCGCCCGATTCAAACGGCACGGTGAACTGGCAGCCGCCAGCCTACTCGCCCCTTACAGGGCTGTTCTACACCTATGAGGTCGACAGTTTCTCCCTGGTGTACCTCACCGATCCTGATCCACGCGGGTCCATGGGGCTGGGCGGCAAGGAGGAGACGTACCTGAGCAACGCTACCAGCTACTTGACTGCCATTGATTACAAGACAGGCCAGGCACGCTGGCGGCATCCGTTCTATTCGACGTCGGTGGGTGGTGGCGGTCTGCTGGCCACGGCTGGAGGCCTGCTGTTTACCGGTGACGGCGCAGGCAACTTAGCCGCGTACGACCAGGCGGACGGCACGCCATTGTGGGGTACGCGCATCGGCAGAGTCAGCAATGCGCCGCAGACCTTTGAGTTGGATGGAAGGCAGTACGTCATGGCCGCCACTGGGGATACGCTGTGGGCGTTTGTGTTGAACTAGAACCGTACCTGGAGAGCAAACCTTGAGTTCGATGAAACGCAGCATTCTGGACCGCCGCAATTTCCTGCGCAACGCTGCTGGCGGCGCGGCCGTGCTCTCGACCGCCATGCAGGCGCAACAGCAGCAAACGACGCCGGAGACACTTACGCACGCTGGAGCGACACGCCCACTGACGGACGCGGAGAAGGTGCACCGCATTGCGTCGAACAGTTATCCCATCCGCTGGCTGTTCAAAGTGCATCATCCGGGCAATTCGCTCACCACGGACCAGGCGACCGTGGCGCAAATGAAGGCGAAGTACGGTGAAATCACCATGCTGGACTTCCCGGAGTTCACCAAGAAGACATTTCCTGGCGTTACGCGCATGGATATCTGGTCGTCGCTGTTTGGTGATGCCGGCGACGACAGCCAATACGTGAACACCACGATCACGAACTACGACGGCAAGCAGCGTCCCTGGGTGGAGTTTGATCCCTCGAGTACGAACGGGCGCAAGTGGCTGGACCGCATGGCCGCCAAACTGCAGGCGACGGGCACCAGTGTGCAGCACATCTCCAACAACGCGCCCCGTGACATCTGCGATCTGGATGACACAAAACGCAAGGCTGGCGTCGAGGTCGCGAAGAAGTGGCTGGACGGGGCAGCCGTGATCGGGGCCAAATCCATGCGTGTGAATAGTGGCGGACCGCGTATCGCACCATGGCCGGTAGCCGACCCAAGCAGTTACCCCAAGAACCCTGAAATCGAAAAGTACCTTGACCAATGCATCCTGTCATTCAAGGAAATGGCGGAGCACGGCGAGAAGGCAGGGGTTAAGGTCACGCTTGAAAATCATTGGGGACTGACCGCGAACCCGGTGAACATCCGCATCATTATTGAAGAAGTGAACAGCCGGTATTGCGAGGCGAGTCCTGACTTCTGCAACTGGGAGCACAAATACCTGCTCTTCCATGCGCTGAACGACCTTGCCCCGTATGCGCATTCCATGGTGCACGCCAAGTACTGGAATCGCTGGCAGGACCCGGACGTGCAGCGCAATGTCCGCATTATGCTGAACCACAACTATGACGGGGTCTTTGCCTTGGAGTATGAAGAAGGACCGTGGGACGGTGTGGAAGGCGCGCAATACCTCTACCGCGAGGTAATGGCAGCACTGTAGTAGAGCAGTATTTCGGCGGGGCAGCGAGTTAGCAAGTTAGCGCTGGTCTAAAGACCGGTGGCTGATCTCCATTGCTGGAGACGCTCGACTGCGGCGCGGATATCAGCGTCGCGCTGCGTCTGATCCGGCTCCTCGCGCTCGACGGTCAGCGCCCCGTCGTAGTCCATGGCTTTGAGTTGGTGCAGGAGGGCCGGGAAGTCGACATCGCCGTCGCCCAGCCGCACTTCCCTGCCCAGCGTACCCGGCTCCGTTGGGCCAACACCATCCTTGCAATGCACGGACAGGACCCAGGGTCGCAGCAACGCGAGCGCTTCCACCGGATCGCCGGAGCCGTACATCACCATGTTGGCGGGATCGAAGTTGACCTTGAGATTCGTCCTGTCCACGTCCGAGATGAAGCCGACGAGTACAGCCGCCGTCTCCTGACCGGTTTCCAAGGCGAACGACATGTCGAACTCATCACAGGCATCGGACAACGTCCGCGTCACCTGAAGCAGTTCGCCGTACAGGTGGTCTGCCGGGCTCTCCGGAATGAAGCCGATATGGCACGAGATTGATGTGATGCCGAGTTCGCTGGCGAACTTTGCTGCTTCCCTTGTACGCGCGATGCGTTCCGCACGAAAGGCAGGATTCGTGAACCCGACGGACTCATGTACGCGCGCGAGCGAGGAGTAGTCTTCGCCCGCATATGCCACGGCGGCGCCTGTAAAGGACACACCCGAAGCCGCATGCGCTTTGCGCCAGGCAGGCAGTGCAGCAGCACAGTCCAGTGCAGGCGCGATACCAAGTTGCGCTGCGCGGAGGCCGAAGCCTTTCAGGTGATTGAGCGTTGCGGTTGCCTCGTTCCCGGTCCAGAAGATCAGCCCTGTTTCGAACGGCTTCACATCGGCGTTCAACGCGCGTGCCGATTCGATCTCTGCCGTGCTTACACCTGTGTCCATGCCAGTTCCCTTCCGTTCGCCTCGCGCGATGCGTTCAACAGCAGTGAGATGCGCACGGCGTCCGCCGATGCTGCCGGTGGGCAGCGTTGTGGCGCGATACTTCGGCGGCAGCATTCGACAAAGTACGCAATCTGGTCGTGATACGCGTCGTGCGCCGGAATCGTGATGTTCTGGACGTTCGTCTCAGACGCGCGCTGGAGCGTATCGTCCTGTAAAGTCAGTCTGCTGTTTCTGCCCTGGATCGAAAAGCTGGCTGCGAAGGGCTGCCCGGGCTCCGTCCAGCCACCTTCAACCGTCACCATCAGGCCATCGGTATAGTGCAGGACACCGCGCATAGTGTCAACCGGTCCGATGCTTTGCGCGCGAACAGTTGCAGGCGGTCCGAAGAGATGCAGTGCCTGGTCGAGATCATGACTCAGCAGGTCGAGAATCGCACCTCCGCTCTTTTCCGGATCGGTGAGCCATCCTCCCCACTGCGGAAAACCGGTGCTGCGATGGAGAACGGCGTTCTGGATGTTCTCGCGGCCTGTGGAACGCACAAACTCCTCTGCTGCGATGTAGGGAAACATAAAGCGCAGCACTTGGCCGACCATGAAGACGCGGCGGGCTGCTTCCGCCGCAGCCAGCATCCTTTCGCAGTCATCGACCGTGAGAGCCATCGGCTTCTCACACAGCACATGCTTTCCGGCTGCCAGCGCCGCGAGTACAACGTCGCAGTGCAGATACGTGGGCAGGCAGATATCAACGGCATCCACATGCGGATCGGTAATGATAGAACGCCAGTCCGGCACCCAGGTCACGGCATCCGGCAACGGTCCGCTCGGGAGGTCAAGATTGCCGCGCTTAGGAGCGTCCGGAGAGGGGCGTACGGAGGTCGCTACATGCGTGACCGTAATGCCGCTGATCCGTTGCATAGCCGCGAGATGCACGCCGCCCATGAACCCGTAGCCAAGAAGTCCGATCTTCATGGACTACTCCACCGTGACGGATTTGACCAGGTTGCGCGGGCGATCCACATCAATGCCGCGGCTGATTGCGAAGCAATACGCCAGCAGTTGCAGGGGAACGACTTCGCAGATAGGCAGGAGCGCCTCGGAGACGGCGTCAACCGCGATGTAAGCATCCGCAAGCGTCCGGACCTGATCATCGCCGCGATTGCCGACGGCGATGATGCCGGCACCCTGGGCACGCATGTCGCGCATCAGAAGTACGGTCTTCTCGTACAGGTGCAGCGAGGTCGCATGACTGCGGTCCACGGTTGCGATGAACACCAGCGGTGCATTCTCACTGACCAGAGCGTTAGGGCCATGCTTCAACTCTCCCGCGGGATATCCTTCCGCGTGGATGTAGGCGCTCTCCTTCAGCTTGAGCGCACCCTCCAGCGCGATCGGATAGTGCATGCCGCGCCCTAGAAAGAGGAAGCTTGAGGCGGACTGGAAGCGCTTTGCCGCACGCTCCGCTTCACCACGCCAGCGCTCAAGCTGAGCGGCGATGATGCCCGGCAGCGTGCAGAGTTCCTGTGCCTGCCGGTTCACGTCAGACTCAGGCAGGGCGCGCGTTCCTGACGCTGCGAGCAAGCTTAGGATCTTCAGGACCAGCAACTGCCCAGTAAAGCTCTTTGTCGCGGGGATGGCGCGTTCGCGGCCTGCCTCAACGGGCATGGAGAAGTCGGCCTCGCGCGACATGGTCGATGCCGCCGCGTTGGTGATGGCCAGCGTGGACATGCCACTCTGCTTGGCCCCACGCAGAGCAGACAGGGTATCCGCCGTTTCACCCGATTGTGAGATAACCACTAATCCAACATGCGGATGGGACTGGATCGTGCGTGCACCATACTCGCTGGCAAACTCAACAGAGGCTCGCAAGGGGCTTGCAGCTTCAATGCTCGCCATGCCGACCATGCCGGCGTGGCGGCTGGACCCGCTTGCCGTAATCAGCAATTCATGCTGCCAGGTCAGCCATGACCGGGCCGCTTCGGTTGTATCCTCCCGGAAGCTGCCGTTCCGGAGATAGCGGTCGAGCGTGGCTTGCAGGCTCTCCGGCTGTTCAAAAATCTCCGCCAGCATCCAGTGGGCAAACGGTGAGGGTGGTTCAGGCAACTGCACGCGAACTCCTGAGCAAGGTTTCACACTATCATAGGTTTTCTGACGCAAAATGAAGACGAGGAGACTGTCGCGATGAAGCTGGACGTGACCGCCACGGCGTGGACGCCTGACCGCCGTGCGTTTGTAAAAAGCATGGCCGCAGGTGCGATTGTAGCGGCTGCGGGGCCGACCGCCAGAGCCGCGGCTTCTCACACGCACGCGCCCATGGCCCTGGGTCTGCTCATCAAGCCCTTTCCCGATCCCGCCACCAAGATCGCACTGGTGCGCGATCTTGGCTTGCCGACCTGCTTTCTTTCACTGGACGGATACCTGGGCAAGTACACGCCCGCGCTGGCACGGCAGTTCAGCGAACTGCTGGACAAAAACCAGGTAGTTGCCACAACAGCAGAAGTGGTCTATCCCCAGCCATTGAAGTGGAACTTTATCGAGGGTCCGTCCACCATCGGCATCGTGCCCCGCGCGTACCGGCAGGCGCGCATGGACGCGCTGAAACAGACATCCGACTTTGCCAAGCTGCTGAACGTTCCGCAACTGCAGACGCACTGCGGATTCCTGCCAGAAGACCCGAAGGACCCGCTGTACGACGAATCCGTGCTCGCCATCCGTGAGCTGGCCGATCATTGCAAGGGCAATGGGCAGAGCTTCCTGATGGAAACGGGCCAGGAGACGCCGGTGACGATGCTTCGTGTGCTGAAGGATGTGGACCGGCCCAACCTCGGTGTCGGGCTGGATACTGCCAACCTCATCCTGTACGGCAAGGCGAATCCGGTGGATGCACTCAAGATCCTGGGACCGCATGTGCAGGCTGTTCATGCAAAAGACGGCCGATGGCCCACCGATCCGGAGAAGCTTGGTCAGGAGGTCCTGATCGGCAAGGGTGAAGTGGATTTCACCAAGGTGCTGGGTGGCCTGCATGCCCTTGGCTACAAGGGCGCGATTACCATTGAACGCGAAACGTCCGGGCCGCAGCAGATTGAGGATGTGCGCGCGGAGAAAGCGTATCTTCAACAGATTCTTACGCAGGTCATGGCTTGACGAGGGGAACGATGCGGCGAAGAGATTTCCTGAAAAGCGCGGGCGCGGGCAGCCTGATGATCATCTCGCCCAAGACGGCGTTCAGCTATAGCGCGAACTCCGCCGTACGCTATGGCCTGCTGGGCTGCGGCAATCGTGGCACCGGCGTGGCAACATCGTTTGCAAAGAATACTTCTGCACGCATCGTGGCGTTGGGGGACATCTTTCCCGACCAGCTTGCGGCAGGCAAGACCCACTTCGACCAGGTGAACGCATCGTTGAAGGTGGCACCTGTCGATCCCAAGCTATGCTTTCGCGGGTGGGATGCCTACCAGCAGATGGCTGCCTGCAAAGACATCGATGCCGTGCAGATTTCCACCCCGCCGATCTTCCACGTCGAGCATCTTGCCGGGCTGACCGCTGGCGGCAAGCACGTGTACTGCGAGAAGCCCGTTGGCGTGGATGTGCCGCAAACGCGACGCGCTCTTGACGTTGCCCGGCAGCACGACGGCAAGCTGAGCATGGCAGTAGGCTTCCAGATTCGTTCCGCTCCACCCTTTGTGGAGCTGGTGCGACGCATCCATGCCGGGCAGATTGGCGCGGTGGCATCTTTGCGCGGCAACTATGATTCCATTCCGAAGAAGTATCCTGACCGAGGCAGCATGGGCGCGGATGAGAAGCGCCTGCGCAACTGGCTGTGGGACCGCGTGATCTCCGGCGACATCCTTCTGGAGCAGAATATTCACGTGATCGACGTATGTAACTGGGTGATGAATGCGCACCCGATGAAGGCCACCGCACGCAAGAGCCGCAAGGTGATCACGTTTGGCGACATCTCCGACAACTACGAGGTGATCTTCACCTATCCGGGCGATGTCGAGTTCTCGTTCACCTCGACGCAATTCAACGTGAAGGGCGCGGGTGTCTCCGAGACGTTCTACGGCAGCGAGGGTTACGCTCAAAGCCCGTACAACGGACCGCTAGGCATCGAGGGCAAGCAGCCTTGGACGTGGAACGGCAATCCGGTGGCATCACTGCAAAACAATCTGGCAGAGTCTGATAGCAGCAAGGACAAAGACTTTATTGCGAGCATCACGAGCGGCAAACTTCAGAACCAGATTCCGGCGGGTGTAGAAACGGCGCGTACCTGCATGATGGGACGCAAGTCCGCGGAGCTTGGGCGCGCGGTGACATGGGATGAGAACGAGCGCGACACCGAGGCCTACGATCTTGGGTTCAACGTCAAGCAGTTCACCTGAGTTTGCGGCTCATTTAGCCGTGATCGACTGCCAGACCAGCACAAGCGAGAGGCCGGTGACGATGATGCCGGTCGCCCACGCAATGCCGTTGAACCAGCGTGAGTTGACGTGTTCGCCCATCAGGTCCTTGTTGTTGACCAGGCGCAGCATGTAATACATGACGACGGGCAGCAGCAGCCCGTTCAGCACCTGGGACAGGATCGCCATGCGGATGAGCGGGAAGTTCGGGATCATGACCACTGCCGCACCGGCAGCAATCAGGATGGTGTACAGCCAATAGAAAACGGGTGCCTGCTTCCAGGTGCGGTCCAGGCCGCTTTCAAAGCCCAGGCCTTCGCATACCGTATACGCTGTTGAGAGCGGCAGGATGGATGCGGCGAACAGCGAGGCGTTAAACAGCCCGGCGGCGAAGAGGATGAAGGCGTAGTCGCCGGCAATCGGGCGCATGGCTTCCGCGGCATCCGCCGGCACGTTGATCTGGCCCGCGCCGTGGACCCACAGCGTAGCGGCGCAGACCACCACAATGAACCATGCCACAACATCGGTAAACACAGAGCCGATGATGACGTCCAATCGCGTGGCCTTGTATTGCCGGATCGTCACACCCTTCTCAACGATGGACGATTGCAGGTAGAACTGCATCCACGGTGTAATGGTGGTGCCGATGACACCGATGGTCATGTACACGTAATTCGAGTCGCGCCACGCCGAGCGCCGGGGCAGCTTAACCGTCTCCAGGAGCGCTGTGTGCCAGTCCGGACGCCCCAGGACTCCTGCAACGATGTACGCCAGATAGATGATCGAGGCGAAAAGAAAAATTTTTTCCACGCTCTTGTAATCGCCCTTGACCACCATGGCCCAGACAAGAGTCGCGCACACAGGAACCGCGATGTATTTGCTGACGTGAAACAGCTGCATGGAGCCCGCGATACCGGTGAACTCCGCGATCACGTTGCCGAAGTTCACGACGATGAGCAGCAACATGATGAGGAAGGTCAGCCGCAAACCAAACTCCTCGCGGAACAAGTCGCTCAGGCCTTTGCCGGTGACCGTGCCCATGCGCGCGCACATCTCCTGCACCACGATGAGCGCCAGCGTAATGGGGATCATCGTCCACAGCAAGGAGTAGCCGTACTGCGCGCCGGCCTGTGAGTAGGTGAGGATGCCTCCAGCATCGTTATCGACGTTGGCTGTGATGAACCCCGGCCCAAGCGCGGCGAGAAAGAACATGAGGCGCGCGCGCCACGTCCGGAAGGGCGTCATGCAGGGTGTCCGGAAGAACGCTGGATACTTGCCTCGATGTGGTCGACAATCCTGCGCACCTGCGTGTCGTTGTCGTAGCCGCTGCTCCAGGCGCGTTGCTGCCCGGCCAGCCCGATGCGGTTGCGGGCGGCTTCGTCCGGCAGGTACTGCCCGATCTTTGCCAGCAGTTCGTCATAGCCGGTGAAGAAGACAGCCTCCTGATCTTCCGCGAAGCGCTCCATGTGCCCCGGTGAGCGCTCCGCCAGCAGAAAGCCGCCGCACGCCGCAATCTCAAAGCTTTTGTGTACAAACTCATCCTGATTGCTGTGCGTGAGAAAGCTGAGATTGATCTTTGAGCGCCAGATCGTCTCGCGGTAGTCCTGGCCGTACAGTTCGCCATCTTTCACGATGGCTTTCAAAACATCAGGTTGCAGGTCGCGCGTCCAATGCCGTGGATTGCCGGAGACGCTCACCGGGACACCATCTTGATGAAGCCTTGTCAGTGTGGTGGCACGGTCGTCGTACGAGCTGCCGATGAACGACACACCACGGTCACGCTGTATATCGATGAACGGCGGATCTGGCGGGAAATGAATGCTGGGCTCAAAGGCCGTCTGCACCTTGATGACGTCACGCGCCCCCGCACCCCTGTAGTCCCGCAGGTTGCTGTCGCGCTGGGTGCAGTGCAGGTCGTAGAGAGGAATGGTCTTGGCGTACAGACGCCATCCTGGATCCCTGCGCGGACCAAAAAAGTTATCGATCATGTAGGAGAAGCAGAAGACACCCTGCGCTTGCAATATCTTCAACGTGGACGGGCGCATCCACAAGACCTTGTCGCACCACACCACGTCCGGACGAAGACGTTGTGCGGCTGCCAGAATGTCGCGGTTGATGCGGTCGACTTCAGGTCCCATGCATGCTCGAAATTCAAGTTTGCGCAGCAGCGGCTGCTTTGCGCCGTACTCGAAGGTGTTGATCGATTCGACCTCGTGCCCCTGACGCACCAGCGCCCAGCGACGGTACTCCGCGGATTCGTTGGGCGACAGTTGGGCAATGTAGAGAATGCGCATGGGTCCCTAGTGCTCCGCCCGCAACAGCGCGATCACGTGTTCCGCATAGATCACGCCAGCAAGTGTGCCATCGTGATCCTGCACGGCGAGTGAACGCAGGTTGTACTTGTCAAACAGCTCAGCCACAACCTTGCTGCCGGCATCCAGATTGCAGCAATGCACACGCGCCTCCTTGATCTGTGTCAAGGGCGTGGTGCCGTCCGCCAGCATCATGCGTGACAGCGTGACGATGCCTGTAAGATGTTGCGCGCCGTCGAGCAGGAAGACTTCGCTGATGGTCTCCAGGTCTCCTTCGAAGTGGCGCATGGCTTCAATCGCATCCCCGACGGTACCGTGTTCATCGACGGCGATATAATCCGTGGTCATGCTGCCGGCCGCCCAATCGTCCGGAAACTCCAGCAGTTCCTCGACTTCTGCGCGCTCTTCCGGCTCCATCTCATGCAGAATGGCTTCAGAGCGCTCATCGGAGAGCTCGGCCAGCAGGTCGGCAGCCGCTCCCGGGTCCATCTCTTCCACAATGTCAGCCACGCGGCTGGACTCCATGTGTTCCAGCAGCGAGCGCTGCAGTCTGGGATCGACCTCTTCCAACGCCTCCGCCGCAATCTCCTCATTCAACGAGGTGAAGACGGCATCGCGCTCCGCAGGTGCCAGCTCCTCCAGGATGTCCGCGATGTCTGAGGGATGCATGTTGGAGAGTCGATTCCCCTCCACCTTCAGGCGTACGCGTCGTGCCGGGTCGCGGTCGATGAGGTCGACGAACTCCCATGGGATGACGCGTGGCTGAAATCGCTGTGCCACGCTCTCCACCAGCGGACGGGGCAAGCCCTTCAACAGGCGACGCGCCGCACCTCGCAGACCCACCTCGACTTCGGCGATCCGGAGCTTGCAGACAGAGTCGTTCTCGATCTCCCACACCAGCTCGACGTCGTTGACGCGGACAACCTTGTGGCCGTACACATCAATGATTTGCTGATCCAGGAGATCGCGTTCCAGCAGTACGGACGATTCCAAAATGCACGAGGGCTGCACTGCATCGTCCTTGCGAAGGCTTATAGAACCATCCTCATGGAAAAAGAGATCACGCATCGAGACACACTGAACCTGCTCTCCGCGTAACTTGCCCGAGGGTGAAAGGATAAGGCTGCTGACGTGTGTTCCCGCGTCTTCCGCCACCAGCAAAAACTCTGCGGTGCGCCCAACCACCATGCCTTGCCGGTCGCGTACAGGTTGGCTCAGCATGGAAGACAACGATGTTCTGCGAAGGGTCTGCTGCATCGTTCTCTCCTCTGGGCACTATCCGCAGTCTACCCAAGCACGAAGGTGACGCGCGACAGGGAGGAAACCGTCCTCCACCTTGACAATCGCGCATCCGGGAAGCACACTGCGAAGAAAGTCCATCTGCAGTCACGAGAGCGCCGTTGCCCGATTCTTCTCTAGTCCGGACCAGCTTCACGCTCGTTTCCACTCTGGAAAGCGTTGACCGGCTTGAGCAGGAAGCGGAGCTGTTTGCACAACGGCTTGGCTTCGACGAGGATGCGACGGGAAATGTGGCAATGGCGGTCCGCGAGGCTGCCGTCAATGCCGTCATCCATGGCAACACCTATGACAGGAAAAAACACGTGCATGCCTCGTTTGAGGCGACGGACACAGACCTGCTGGTTCGCATCCGTGACGAGGGCAGCGGATTCGCTGCAGACAATGTGCCGGACCCGCTCTCGCCAGAAAATATCCTGCGCGGGTCCGGGCGCGGTATCTTCCTCATGCGCAGCTTCATGGATGAAGTACACTTTCGGCAACTCTCACCCGGCACGGAACTGACGCTGGTCAAACACCGTACCTTAAGCAACACCGCAGCATAACTTTTTTCACCCAGGAGCCGACCTTTCGGCAGGAGAACGTAATGAGCATTAAGGTAAACACGCGGAACGTTGATGGCGTGACCATTCTCGACCTAAGTGGTCGGATCACCCTTGGTGAGGGCAGCGTTGTGCTGCGTGACGCCATCCGGGACCTGTTGGCCAAAGGAGACAAGAACATCCTCCTCAACCTGGGCGATGTCAGCTACATCGACAGCTCCGGCATCGGTGAACTGGTGAGCGCCTTTACCAGCGTGAAGAACGCAGGCGGCGAGCTGAAGCTGCTGAACCTGACCAAGAAGGTCCAGGATCTGCTGCAGATCACAAAGCTCTACACCGTCTTCGACATCAAGGATGATGAGACGTCCGCTGTGGGCGCGTTTACGCGCTAGCCGCCACTTAAAGAAGAAGGCCTGCGAGTGTTCGCAGGCCTTTTTCTGCTAGCCATCGTTCAACTTCAGTCGAAACTGACCTTGGGTGCGCTCTGGGATCCCGGGTCTGCCCGGTAATATGTGTTGCGCGGTTTAAATCCTGCAAGGCTCGCCCAAAGGCTGTTCGGGAATACCGCGATGGTGTTGTTGTACTCCAGAATGGCATCGTTGTAGCGCTTTCGAGCCACGGCGATGCGGTTTTCGGTTCCTTCCAAGACATCTTCGAGCCGCATGAACTGCTGATTGCTCTTCAAGTCAGGGTAGGCCTCCTGCATACGCGTGAGGGGCAGCAGCGAGACAGACAGCCGGTCATTGGCAGCCAGCTTTTCATCCGGTGTCCTGGCCTGGAGCAAACCGCTGCGCGCATTCGCGATGTTCGTCAGCACTGTCTCCTCGACCTTGGCGTAGCCTTTTACGCTTGCGACAAGATTTGGAATCAAGTCGGCACGCCGTTGCAGATCTGTGTCAATCTGCGAAAATGCCGCATCGATGCCGTTCGACTTTACAGCAATCGTGTTTTTGGCCGATATGAAGCTGCCGCCCACCAGCAGCAGCAGAACGACCAAGATGACAACACCAACTAACCCTCGTCTCATAGACCCTCGAGTTCCATTTCCTTCCAGCATCTGTGCCATTTCCATCAACTCCTGAACTTACCAGCTTCCGCCCGCTCCGCCACCGCCGGAGCTGCCGCCCTCACCACCACCGAAGCCGCCGCCACCATCGCCGCCGCCACCAAAGCCACCTCCGCCGAATCCACCATCACCGTCATACCCGCCCCGGTAGCGTCCGCCGCCGCCCATCAGGCCGCCAAGAAGCATGCCGGACAGGAACCCGCCCGGGCCGCCCCGGCCGCCGCCACGTAGGAGCACCATCAGGATGAAGAGGAAGACCAGGATTCCGACCCAACCGCTGCCGCCCGAGCGTTGCCGTGTGCGCCTGTACCGTGGTTGCGATGGTGTCGTGAGAGTGACACCCGCATCCTGTGCGATGACATTTGCGACGTCATTGACTGCGGTGCGCACCGCGCCGTCATAGTTTTCCGCGCGGAGGTCAGGAATCATCTCGCGGCCGATGTCGCCTGTCTTGCCGTCGGGAAGGATGCCTTCCAGTCCGTACCCGATTTCGAACTGGTACTTATGCTCATCCACCGCGATGACGAGCAGCGCGCCACGATCTTGACCCTTGGGACCCGGCTTCCACTTGGCGAAAAGTTCGTTGGCGAACTCGGCGGGTGTGCTGTCGTCGATCTTGTGGATGACGGCAACAAACACCTGAGCGTGCGCCTGGGTATCCAGCTGCTTCAGGAGGTTGTCTAAATCTGCCTTCGTGGCGTCATTCAGAACGCCTGCGAAGTCGTTCACGTACGCGGTCGGCATCGGCACGGACTGCACAGTCTCGGCGAACCCTGAAGCGCAGCCAGAGAGCACGAGCGCGAGAAACGCCGCAAGAAGCAGCCGCGCACGAGTATGCAGTACTTTCATACGGTAAGAAAGTACGCATAGCGGATCGAAGTAGTTCCGTAAAGCCATAAAGTGGGGAGAAAAGCTGGCTGAGACCATCGGGGCCAGGCCTCAGCCTGCTGAACTAGCTGACGCCCAGCTTCGCGGCAAGGGCATCGATCATCTTGGTGTGAGCGGCAATCACCGATCCCGCATGGGCAGTGAGCTTCTTCATGTCAGGGTTCGACGTGGACGTATTCTCGGCCTTGACCTTGGCGAGGTCTTCGTGATGATCCTCAACCATCGCCTTCACATAGCTCTTGTCGTACGTTTCGCCGGACAGCGCCTTCAACTTCAGGTAGATGGCGTCTTCCTTCACACCTGGACCCGTCGGCAGAGACACTCCGGCCTTTGCGGCGACGGGTTTAGATCCCTCGATCAGTGCCTGGTGATCGGTGATCATCTTCTGTGCGAATGCGCGGATCTCCGCATTCTTTGACGTCTTCAACGTCATCTCGCCGAGCTTGATCTCGGCAAGATGCCCTTCCGTCGAATCCTTCAGGAATGCCTTGTCCTTCTCGGCGAAATCCTGCCCAAAAGCCGCCGTTGCGCCTGTGCACGCAACCAGGGTGGCCGTGAGTACCATCATCCTGAGCTTCATCTCTGTTCCCCCTGCGCGCATGGCCGCTCGTCATGCGCTTCATTCACATTAGGGTCTGAAAGAAGGACTGCCGTTGCTTCACCTTTAGCAACCATCAGCAGGCCGTGCACAAACGGTATCCTGTTTGGAGATGAGCCTGCTGAAATCCCTGTCTGAAGTACCTCTTCCGCCGGTCGCCCGGAAGGAACCGCATCCGACGCATATCCACGGACAAGTACTCCAGGACGATTACTTCTGGCTGCGAAGCAAAACGTCTGACGAAGTCCTGGCATACCTGCAGGCCGAGAACGACTACACCGCAGCCCTGCTGAAGCCAACGGCGGAGTTGCAGGAGACGTTGTACCGCGAGATGCTCTCGCATATCAAGGAGACGGACACCTCCGTCCCCTTTCCGGATAACGGCTTCGTCTACTACACCCACACAGTCGAGGGCTCACAGTATGCCATCCACTGCCGGCGCCGTTCTGCGCCCGACGGCAGCGACGACGCCGGCGCGCCAGAAGAAATCCTGCTCGACGTCAACCAACTCGCCGAAGGTCAGCCGTTCATGGCGCTGGGCGCGTTCTCCGTCAGTCCGGATAACACCCTGCTGGCCTACACGACGGACAATACCGGGTTTCGGCAGTACACCTTGCACATCAAGGACCTTCGCACAGGCGAACTGTTGCCGGATTCAGCAGAGCGTGTGGGCGCGATCACGTGGGCAGGCGACTCAGCCACGCTCTTCTACACGGTGGAGGACGAACAGACCAAGCGGCACGACCGCCTCTTCCGCCATGCCGTGAAGGCACGCCCTCAGGAAGATACGCTGGTCTACCACGAGCCGGACGAGCGCTTCAATCTTGGCGTGGGACGCACGCGCGACCGCCGGTACATCCTGTTGGAGATCGGCAGCCACACCACCTCGGAATACAGGTTTGTCCCGGCGGATGAGCCTGAATCAAGCTTCAGAGCGGTGGCCGATCGGCTTCAGGACCAGGAATACGCCGTCGAACACCGGGAGGGCCTCTTCTATATCCGTGTGAATGACACGGGAAAGAACTTCCGCGTCGTGACGGCACCGGTAGCCACTCCGGGCCGCGATCATTGGACCGAACTGCTGCCGGAAGACAAAGCCATCCCGCTGGACGACTTTGCCGTGTTCCAGCACTTTGCTGTTGCGTCGGAGATCGTGGATGGATTGGACAGGATGCGTGTGTTTCGCTATGACGGGCAGCACCTGGCAGCCGGTCCCGCGGCGGTTGCGTTTCCCGAACCGGCGTATACCGCCGGCCTGCACGTGAATCGCGTTTTTAATGCGGCAAGCTTCCGCTATAGCTATCAATCGCTGGTAACACCGGCCTCAGTCTACGAATACGACGTGCAAAGCGGCACCTCCACGCTTCTCAAACAGCAGGAGGTACCGGGTGGGTTTGACCGCACGCAGTATGCCTCGGAACGGCTCTGGGCGGTGGCGGATGACGGTGTTCGCGTCCCGGTCTCGCTGGTGTACCGGCGCGACCGGTTTCAAAAGGACGGCACAAACCCCCTTTACCTTTATGGATACGGCTCGTATGGCTATCCCCTGCCAGTCACCTTCGGAACCAGCCGGTTGTCGCTGCTCGACCGCGGCGTCGTCATGGCGTATGCGCACATCCGGGGCGGCGGCGATCTGGGCGACACGTGGCACGACGCAGGCAAGATGATGGTCAAACGCAACACCTTCACCGACTTCATCGCCGCGACAGAGCACCTCATCGCGGAGGGTTACGGTGCGCCCGGCAAGGTCATCGTCGAAGGCGGAAGCGCGGGTGGACTCCTGATGGGCGCCATCGCAAACATGCGCCCTGATCTGTACCGCATTGTGCTGTCACACGTCCCGTTCGTTGACGTTCTCAACACGATGCTGGATGCGTCGCTCCCTCTGACCGTCGGCGAATATGAGGAATGGGGGAACCCGAACGAGCCGGAGGCCTTTGCGTACATGCTGTCCTACTCGCCCTACGACAACCTCAAGGCCGGGCCGTATCCAGCGGCACTGGTGAAAACCAGCCTGAACGACTCGCAGGTGATGTACTGGGAGCCGGCCAAGTTCGTGGCGAAGCTGCGCACCCTGAAGACGAATGCAGACCAGCCGCTCCTGCTGCATGTGAACATGGACGCAGGCCACGGTGGAGCCTCGGGCCGTTACGATCACCTGCGCGAGACAGCCATGGATTTCGCGTTTATCTTGCGTGAACTCGCGCTCGCGTGAGCTTGGACAACAGGCTAGACCGCTGCAACCTCTGCGACGGCATCGCCCTCGCCCGGTGCCAGGAACAGGTTCCGCTCCAGGCCATGCTGGCGGTCGTAGAGCTCGCGGTACCGTCCCTGCATCGCGTAGAGTTCAGCGTGTGTTCCGCGCTCCACGATGTTTCCCGTTTCGATCACCAGAATCTGATCGGCGTTGCGGATCGTACTGAGACGGTGCGCGATCACAAAGGTGGTGCGGCCGCGCATCAGGTGATTCAAGCCCCCCTGGATCATCGCCTCGCTCTCGGAGTCCAGCGAGCTTGTCGCCTCATCCAGAATCAGGATGCGCGGATCCGCAAGAATGGCACGTGCGATCGAAAGCCGTTGACGCTGGCCGCCCGAGAGCTTTACGCCGCGTTCGCCGACCACGGTGTCGTAGCCTTCCGGGAAGCGCTCCGCAAACTCATCCACGCGAGCGATGCGGCAGGCCCGCATAAAATCCGCCTCCGTTGACTCTGGCCGCGAAAACAGCACGTTGTCCCGGATCGTTCCGTCGAACAGAAATGTCTCCTGCAGGACCACACCCAGCTGTGACCTGTAGCTGGCAAGCTGCACCTGTGCCAGGTCGTAGCCGTCCACCAGCACACGCCCATGCGTCGCCTCATGAAAGGCGCAGATCAGGGAGATGATGGTAGATTTGCCAGAGCCCGACGATCCAACCAGCGCTGTCACCGTGTCCGGCCGAGCCTGAAAGCTGATGCCGTGGAGGACCGGCTTGCCTGCCTCGTATTCGAAGGTAACCTCCTGGAACGATACATCGCCCTGGATGAGAGGCATTCGCGTCGTGCGCCGGGGGTCTGCGTCCTCTTCGGCAACGCTCATGATCTCCGAAGTCCGGTCAAGGCCCGCAAGCGCCTCCGTGATCTGCGTGCCAATGTTCACCAGCGAGGTGATCGGGACGATCATGAAGGCAAGAAACATGTTGTACGTCACGTAGCCGCCGATGGTCAGATGACCCAGGACCACCTGCCGGGCACCAAGGTACATCACCAGCGATCCGACCGCGCCCAGAACAGCGGTCGAAGATAGAGACATGATGGATGTCGCGGTGAGCGAGCTGATGATGTTGTCCAGGAGGCGCTGCGCGCCCTCCGCGAAGACACGCGACTCACTCGCCTCCGCGTGGTAGCCCTTCACGACGCGCACGCCGCCCAGCGACTCCGTCAGCCGCCCCGTCACTTCAGCGTTCAGCACGGCACGCTTACGGAAGATGGGCCGGATGGTGCTGAACGCCTTCCGCATCACCAGCGCAAACAGGAACAGAATGGCAAAGGTCAAAAGGGTCATGCGCGTGGAGAGCCGCATGAGATACACAAACGCCAGCGTGGCTGTCAGGAGGCCGCCAATGAAGTCCACCAGCCCGGTGCCGATCAGGTTGCGGACACCTTCCACGTCCGTCATGATGCGGGCCACCAGCGTGCCTGAGCGGTTCGCGTCGTAGTAGGCCACGGAAAGCCTTCCCACATGCTCCTGCACGTTGACACGCAACTCGGTGATCAGCCGCTGGCCCGCCTTGGACAACATCTGTGTCAGTGCGTACGAGGTGATTCCCTGCAGAACGGTGGCAACCAGGACAGCCATCACGATCTTGGGAAGCAGGGCTGTCTGGTGCATCCGCATGACATTGTCGATCAGGTATCGGGTGGATGCAGGTAAAACGAGACCGCACGCACGGTTGACCAGCATTACGGCAAAGCTGCCCAGCAGCAGCCCAAAGCGGGGGCGCACGAGCTTCCTGATCTCCGGCCAGACCTTGGACAGCTTAGGGATCGGCTTCTTTTGAGTCATCTCCGCGGAGAGTGCACGCGCCGGATTGCGCGAGGCACGCTCCGCCTGATGCGTCGCGCGCCCGCCCAGCGGTGATCCTACTGAACCCATTGACTCATTCTTCCACGTCCCAGCCTTCTAGATGCGCGCACGGCGCGCTTCGATGAACGAACGCACGCACAATCCCGTAAACAGAAGGCAAAGCAGTGCCATTGCCATCTGCTCCTCCACGGCCAACGGACGCGCCACGGCCATGCCGCGCAGTATTCTGAGAGCGCCCGGAAACGCCCGGATGAACGGGAACAAAAATCCGAGCAGTCCTACCGTTACCGCGATGTGCATGAACACCATGCGGCGCCTCGCGTCGTCGGTCCGGGCCAGCGCTCCCAGCATGGCCAGGACGATGCCGAAGTAGAGGGGGATGAGAGCGGTGGGTGCGTGCGGAGCCGTTGCGGCATAAAAGCCTGCTCCAAGCAGAATAAGAAGTACGCCAAAGACGATCGTGATTTTCGCCATCAATTACTCCCTTTGCCGGCGCTAACTGGCTGGTTCGCCGCGACATGCGATTGTGCGGGGGCAAGCTGCAGCACGGACCGGATTTTTGCTACGACCTCGCCCGGCTGCCACTCGTTGCCCGGGTACCAGGCGGCGATCTTTCCTGTTGGATCAACCAGAACGGTCGACAATGAATGCGTCAGGTTTGCATCTTGTCCGGTCACGCCCATGTTGAAGAAATGTTCCATCGGTGGCAGGGTTTTGGCTGGCGCCATCGCAAACTGCCAGTGCTGGAAGCCGCCTGCGCCCACATACGTGTTGCCGTAGGCGCGCAGAACAGAAGGTGTATCAAACAGCGGATCAAAGGAGATCGAGAGCATCTGCGTGTTGTTCAACAACTCCGGATCGCTCTGAAGGGCGCTCTGAATGGCAGCGAAGTTCTTCGACATCCTTGGGCAGAAATCTCCCATGGGGCAGCGCGTGTAGATGAACGTGAGCAGCAGAGCCTTGCCTTGAAACTGGCTCAGGTGGATCAGCTTTGCGTCCTGGTTCAACAGGCTGAAATCGGGTATGGGCTGGCCCGGCGAAGGCACGTTATACACCGTCGCGGGCTTGAAGCTCTGGTGGCTTTGGGCCAGCACCGCGATTTCGTCCAGGTGCACGTTGGTGACGTCGCCATCCTTGGACCTCTTGACGACAAGCCTGCCGCGAATCACGTCCCCCGGGTGCAGCTCCGACGATTCCTCGCCGAACATCAGCTTGTATGGCATGGTCATGGCATCCATGAAGCCCGGGATGGCCTCATGTTTCAGCGTCACCTCACCCTGCGCCGGATCCATGGCGACAATCGTGCCTTTGACCTCGTATGTCTTTGTGTCCGCGCCAAAGTGTTCCGTTGAATGTTTGCACCCGGTCAGCAACGCCGCGCCTGCCAGCCAGAGCGTGAACCACGCGCGGAGTGATTTACCCATGGCTCCATGATACGTTGACCGGTGTAGAGGCAGCCGAGTGCGTACAGCAACGGCCAGCCAGAGGTTCATGTGACATCGATCGATACCCCGCCCGACCGCGACCACCGTTCCGGCGCGAACACACCTGCTGCGCTTGACGCGCAGCCACACCTTGCACTGCTTCATGGGTGCATGCTCCTTTCCGGCTTCGGCACGGTTTTCCTGGGACCGGTGCTTCCAGCGCTGACCGCAATTGCCCATGCGACAGACAGCGGCAGCGGCGTATTCTTCTTTGCGCAGTTCACCGGTGCGTTCGTTGGCGGCATCACCACCTCCCGTCATTTGTGGCGCTCGCTTCTTCGCGGGAGTGTGGCAGCAGCGCTGGGCTTCTTCGCGCTTGGTGTGTGCACGCTGCGCGGCGCAGCCTTGCTTGTGGATTTGCCAGCACTCATTCTTCTCGGGTTCGGCGTGGGGCAGATGCTCACATCGACCAATCTCTTGACCGCGCGGCGCTTCGCTGACCGGCGCAGCGCAACGCTGGCAGCGGTCAATTTTACGTGGAGCCTCGGCGCGTTGCTGGGACCTTTCTTGCTGGGCACTCTGCTCTCCTATGCGAGGCTCGGAAGCATCCTGCTCGGTGTGGGTTTGTGCTTCGCCGCGGCGCTCGGTTCTGCCGCGCTCAACAGCCGTCCCAGCCAAACCGTGAAGGCCCCGTCTGAACACGGCGCGCTGGACATAACAAAACTGAACCACCCCGCCTTCCTCTACTTTGCTCTGCTGCTTCTTCTCTACGGTGGCGTGGAAACGTCCTTGAGCGGCTGGCTCACCACCTTCGGAACGCGTTATGGCGTAGGGACACTGCGCGCCAGTTCGCTGTGCGTGACCGGCCTTTGGGCAGGGATCACGGCCGGACGCGGTCTGACGCCGACCCTGCTGAAGCGCATGGAGGAAGGTACGCTGCTCTATACCGCACTTGCGGCAGCCTCTCTGCTGACCGCGGTGCTTGCGCGCGCGACCGGTCCGGTGATGATTGTCGCCCTTGCCAGCCTGCTTGGCCTCGCGCTTGCACCGTGGTTTCCGTTAGTGCTGGCCACCTTTCTGGCGGAAGGTGCGACAGCAACCCAGGCCGGGTCGATCATCGCCGTCTCAGGCATCGGAGCAGCGTGTCTCCCGCTGCTTGTGGGAGCGGTTTCGCGCTGGGCGCACTCACTTCGCGTTGCCCTTTTTGTGCCCTTTGCCGGCCTCGTGATCCTGCTCCTATGCAGCCTCTTGCGCACCTCTTCTCCACAGCAGCCACGGAACGCCCAAGGCGTATAAAAGGAGAATGCTTCCCCCTCTCCACGAAGCTCCTGACAGCTCTCCCATGCGCTGTTCGTCTTCGGAGCTTCTTCCGGGGATGGAGCGTGGCTTGGTCATTCTGACACCCGGAGAACGTGTAAGCCGCCACTGCATCGCGGCATACGACACCCAGCAACAAGAGGCGGGCGCAGCGGTGTGGCAAGCCCCTGCTGTGTACACCTGGAGTGCCTGGGTCAATTCTCTATGGCAGGATGCCATGATACAGGGCAAGGAGGACCGCGTCCTGTTCAGCAAGGTGCAGGAAAGGACCCTGTGGAGGAAAGTCCTTGCGACAGATATCCGCCCATCACCCGCACAGATTCGCCTGTGCGTCTCTGCCACCCATCTGCTCGGTGGCTACGACGTGAACGGATCGTATCGCAAGGCGGTACCCGCGCCGGGCAACTCCAATGAGCGCACCTTTGCCACCTGGTACTGGACGCTTGAAGAACGGTGCCGCGAGGCCGGCTGCTTGCCCGCTGCGTTCGCCGAAACTGAACTCGCCCGCCATCTTCGGGCTGGTGACACGAACCTTGCTGCGGAGTACATCCTGTATGGCTTTGGTGACATGTCCCCGGCGCAAACCGCCCTGCTCGACGCCGTGCGTTCAGCCGGATCACGCGTTCGTCTCGCAAACGTTGCCGTGTCCCAACGAGCCATCCCGCGTCTGTCGGTGTTCGCCACTGCGGCGGACGAGGTAAAGGCCTGCGTCACATGGGTCCGGCAGCGCCTTCTGTCTCACCCCGCATCCAGGCTGACGATTGTGGTGCCGGCACTGGACGATACGTGGCTGGAATTTGAACGTGCACTGCGCGCCGCCATCGCTCCCGAACTCTCGGATGTGACACGGGGAGAGCAGCCGCTTCGCTATGAGGTGTCCGGCGGGCGCGCTCTTGGCCGTCTACCGCTCGTGGCAGATGCGTTGCGGCTTCTTCGGTGGTGCGCGGGCGACCTGTCTGTAGAGGAAGCAGGTTCGCTGCTGCGCAGCTCGAACCTGGCTCTGGCGTCGTCTCCAGATCGCGGCGCGGAACTGGACGCGTTCGTCTTGCGCAAAGCGCACGTCCTGCGGGGAGAACTCTCCCTGCGTCATGCCGCGGACGTTCTGCGGCAACACGACCACAGCGCGGCGCAACGGCTCGACTCCCTTGCAACTCGTGCACGTCCGCTGTTACAGCAGGCCTTGAGCTATGCGGAGTGCGCCGGGCATGCCGTGGAACTTTTGCGTGAGGCGGGCTGGGCTGGCAGCCGCGAACTGAACAGCGAGGAATCTCAGGCCGTCGAGCGCTGGGGTGATGCGCTCGACCAGCTTGCGACGCTGGACCTCTTTGGCAACAAGGTAACGTTTGCGGCTGCCATCGAGGACTTGAATGCGTTGGCACACGACATATTCTTCGTGCCGGAGAAGACAGGCGCTTCTGTCCAGGTAGTGGCCTGGCACGAGATTGCCGGAGCTGCAGGCGATGCGCTCTGGCTCCTCCACGTGGACGAGAACACGCTGGCATCCAGGTTCTCTCCGCACCCGTTGCTTCCCATCGCCCTCCAGCGTGAACTCGCGATGCCCGGTACCCATGTGGACGACGATGAGCGGACTCTAGCCTTGACTCTGAGGCGCCTCAGTGCCGGGCATGGTGAAACCGTTCTCAGTTACGCATCGGCCAACGCCGAAGGACCCCAACGGCTCGCACCGGTCGTCCGTCGCCTGGCCGAAGAATGGGGCGCGGAGCACGTGAGCATGCAGGTGGCAATCGAGCCGCCGCGCGAGTTCCTGGTGAACTTCGAAGAGGACAGCACGACCCTGCCGGCACTGCACGATGCCGTCGCTCATGGTGGCGTGGACGTCATCGCCAAACAGTCGCTGTGTCCCTTTCGTGCGTTTGCGGAACATCGGCTTTTCGCCACGGCTCCTGAAAAACTGGAGACGGGTTATCGAGCCCGGGATCGCGGCGACCACGTGCACAAGGTGCTTAACGCCTTCTGGACGGAAGTGAGGGACCATGCCACCTTGCTTGAGTACACCCGAACACGCACGCCGGAAGGACAGTCGCGGCGCGATGCCCTGCTCAGGACGCTGATTGGCGAGGTGTACGGGCGTTCAGCGAACGCCTGGGATGCTGCCTACCGCGACGTGCAGCGTCAGCGTCTGTTCCGGCTCTTGTCCGCGTGGCTGGACGTCGAGGCAAAGCGTTCCCCGTTCACGGTCGTTGCGGTCGAGAAGGAGATCTCCTCCGCCAGCCTTGGTCCGTTGCACTTAAAATTTCGCGTGGATCGTATCGACGCCGCGATCGACAGCGACACCGCAGCAACTCTCATACTCGACTATAAGACCGGGCCCGCGGAGCCACGCGACTGGAATGGAGATCGTCCAAGCCAGCCACAGCTACCGGTCTATGCTGTTGCGTCGGGCGTGGAGAACGTTCGGGCAATCGCGTTTGCAGGGGTCAAGGCCCGCGACAAGGATCGTCGCCTGAAAGGGTGCGGTGACAGAGAGGACACCTTCGGTGTCGGCACAGGCGAGACTACGCTGGAAGAGCAGCTTGCCACGTGGCAGACGACGCTTGTGCGCCTGGCGACGGCGTACGCCGAAGGCGATACCTCCGTGAATCCGAAGGAATACCCGTTAACCTGTGAGTTCTGCAATCAACGGATGCTGTGCCGCGTGGAAGAGAGCAAGCCTGTCGAAGTCGACGACCCCGATGAACTCTTCGAGGTTGTCGAGTGACGGTCCACGCCTTTCCAGAACAGCAAGACGACACCTTGGAGGACGTGCGGGAACGTCGTCAGGCGCTCGACATCGCGTCGTCGTGGATTGTTGAGGCTCCCGCAGGATCCGGCAAAACCGGCCTGCTCATGCAACGATTCCTCAAGCTGCTCGCCACGGTGGATGCCCCGGGTGACGTGCTGGCGCTTACCTTTACGCGGAAGGCCACCGCTGAGATGCGCGACAGGCTCATGAGTGCATTGTCCTCCGTTCACGACGGTTCATTCAGCATCAAGAACGGCTTCGATCGCCTGACCTATCGCCTGGCGGAGGCCGTGCTGGAACGCGACGCGGCGCAGACTTGGCGGCTACTCGAACGCCCGGAGCAGTTGAATATCCGGACGATCGATGCCCTGTGCAGCGAGATTGCCAAGGCCATACCGCTGATGGATGGTGGCGTAGGCTACAGCCGCCCTGTGGGCGATGCCCGTCCGCTGTATCGCCGCGCCGCGCATGCGGTGATGATGCGATTCGGCAACGACGATGATGTCCTGAACGAAGCAGTTCGCTCCGTGTTGCTGCATCGTGACGGTAATCTCAACAGCGTTGAGTCGATCCTTGCCACCATGCTTGGCACCCGCGAGCAGTGGATTCGCCTGGTCTCTCTCCAACACGAGGCTCTGACGGACGAAGCGTTGGATCGCGAAATTCTCCCCCGGCTTAACGGTGCCCTGGAGAGAACAATCTGTGCGGCTCTCACAGAGTTGCATCGCTGCTTCCCTGAAGAACAGTTAGCGCGTGTCGCGGAGATCGCCCGTCAGCTTTCTTGTGCGGATGGATACAACGGGGATGCAAACCCGTTTGCTCCATGCGCTCGCCTGCCTGATGTTCCCGGAACGGACGCGGAACATCTCGACCACTGGATCCTCATCGCGAATCTACTTCTCACACAGGACGGTAAGTGGCGTTCCAAGTTCGCCGTCAACCTCATCAAGGCGGAACTGACGCCAGTTGTTCGAAAAGCACTCGGTCAACTCAATGCAGAGTTGCAGGACAGTCTCGAAGACGTGGGCGGGGTACTCCATGCGATACGAGAGTTGCCACCTTCCGCGTATCCCGAAGAGCAGTGGCCCATTGCAAAGGCCCTTTTCCGTCTGCTCCGGTATGCGCTGGATGAACTTCAAGCCATTTTCAGGCAGGAAGACGCCTGCGACTTCCCTGCCGTGTCACTTGCGGCTCGATCCATCCTGCGGGAGAGAGCGGATACCCCGAATGGGTTCGCGAGCCCGCTGCGGCACCTCCTTGTCGACGAGATGCAGGACACCTCGTCTGCGCAATATGAGTTGCTCGAAGACCTTACCCGCGACTGGGACGGCTCCTCACGAACGGTGTTTCTTGTGGGCGATCCAAAGCAGTCGATCTATCTCTTCCGGGAGGCGCAGGTGGAACTCTTCCAACGGGCAATGGAACACGGCACGCTGGGCAACATACCACTCGGTACGCTACGGCTGCGAACCAACTTCCGCTCGGGACGCCATCTGGTGGCTGCGTTCAATGCGATGTTTACCGCCGTGTTCCCCATCGCAAAGACCAACACGGGAGACGTCACGTACACGCCGGTTTCCGCGGTACTGCCGCAGAAGCAGGGCGAGGAACTGCGCTGGCACGTGCGCGAACTCCCATACCGGGAAAACGATACGCCCAGACGGCGAGAGCAGCGCACCCGCGCGGTGCGCGACGAGGCACGATCCATCATCTCCTGCCTCACGGAGTTTGTTGGAGAGAAGAGCAGCGGACGCACGATTGCGGTTCTTACGCGGTCGCGCACTCACACAACGGAGGTCACAAAGGAGCTTGCGGCTGCGGGTATCCCCTTTCGCGCCGTCGAACTTGAAACGTTGGGTCAGCGGCAGGAAGTATTGGATGTCCTGGCGATCACGCGTGCGTTGCTGCACCTGGCCGATCGCACGGCGTGGCTCGCGGTTCTTCGCGCACCCTGGTGCGGCGTAGGTGTCGCGGATCTCTTCACGCTGGCCGGCGGCGACGCCCACGCCGAGAGGGAACAGTCCCTGCGCCAGCATCTCCGGGCACGCGCTGACCTGCTGGACGCACCTGCCCGGATGCGTGTGCTGCGCACGCTGGACGTTATGGATGCAGCTCTGCTGCACACAGGCACCGAACCACTTGGCACCCGCGTGCAGCGCACCTGGCTGTCGCTGGGCGGCGATGCTTGCTCGGGTACCGTGGGCCGGGAGAACGTGCGCCTCTTCCTGCGCATGCTGGACACCATGGAATCGGAGGACGAACTGATCACGTCCCACGCCCTGGATGCTCGTCTGGAGAACTTGTTTGCGGAGCCCAGCCCATCGGGGCACGCGGTAGAGGTCATGACCATTCACAAAGCCAAAGGGCTGGAGTGGGACATGGTGCTTGTGCCAGGCACGCATCGGCTGACAGGACGAAACCCGACGGCGCTCCTGGATTGGCTGGAACTGCCAACACGAGCTCCCGATGGCAGCCGGGACATTGTGCTGGCGCCGTTGATCTCCAGCGCGGGCGAGAAACGATCCCTCAATGAGTACATTCGCAACACCCGTAAGCAACGCAGCAGAGCGGAAGTGAAGCGCCTGCTCTACGTCGCCGCGACCCGTGCCAGGACCAGCCTGCAGCTGTTTGCCTGGCCCGACCTGACCAAGGACGGCGAAGGCGCGCGGATCGCGGACACGTTGTACGGAGTGGCGTTGCCGTCCATCAGCCGCAGCACGGAGCTTGGGGAGGCAACGAAAGTTGAAGATGAACCACTGGCCTTGGCCGCGTCCGTGGACGACGCAACGATGCCCGCCCGCAAGCCCGTGTTCGTTCGCCGCCTTGTGGCAGAGTACGACCCCCTGGCCGAACTGCATCGTTCTGCCCTGCCAGGCAACGGAGTTCCGGCTGCAAGAGTCGAGCGTTTCGCACGTCCGGAGGGTTCCTTTGGAGCGCGCGCCGTCGGCAATGCCATTCACGCGTTCATCGAGCGTCTTTCCCGGGAGTTCGTGGCACGCCTGCCTGAGAGTGCGGTTGAGTTGTTGCCGCGGCAGTTGCAGCAGGAGTTGCCGTCATGGCGGCCGGCCATCCGCGCCACGCTCCTTGCAGGCGGCCTCTCCCCGGCAGAAGCGGGCCGGGCTGTTGAGACGGTGCAGCGCGCGTTGAACAATTTTCTGGAGAGCCGTGCCGGACGTTGGCTCCTGCTGCCACATACGAACTCCGCAGTCGAGTCCTCATGGCGCTCTCGGGCGAACGGTTTCACCGGGCAGATTCGCATCGACCGCAGCTTCTTTGCCGGATCACAGCCGTTCGCGGCAGGGGACAACACGCTTTGGATCGTCGACTTCAAGACCGGCGACCACGACGGCGACATCCAAAGCTTCATGCAGGCAGAGCGCCTGCGGTACGAGCCTCAACTCCAAACGTATGCAGAGGTCCTGCTTCCATCTTTGCCCGCACTCACACCCGTCATGCTCGCGCTGTTCTATCCGCTCATGGGCCGCTTGGAATACTGGCCCTACAAGGGAACGAACGACCCTGAGCCGATACCTTCAAAGACCCGGGTCAGTTCAGGCGCTGGAATACAGCTCGCGCAGCTTTCGCTTTTCTGACAAGGATCTGGAAGCTGCTATGCGGCATTCACAATGTGCCGGATGTCGCGGCCGTTTACCCAAAAAATTACGTCCTCGGCGATGTTGGTCGCATGGTCGCCCACGCGCTCCAGGTTGCGCGCGATCAGCATCGCGTTCAGCGCCTGCGTGGTATACGCCGATTGCTCACGAATCACCCCGGAAAGAGCCCGGAATGCCGATGTATTCAGCCGGTCGACCTCATCGTCCATGGTCAGCACACTCTCCGCAAGAGCCGTGTCGCCATCTATGAACGCCTCCAAAGCTTTGCGGATCATGGCTGCCGCAAGCGTGCCCAGACGTGGGATATCGACCGGAAGATCGACAGGTTGCAGCGCATTCATCTCACCCGCGCGAATAGCAATGTTCACAGCGAGGTCGCCCACACGCTCCAGGTCTGCATTGATCCGGATGACTGAAAGAATAAAGCGAAGATCGACCGCCATGGGCTGCTCCATGGCCAAGAGGTCAAGCGCACTGCTGTCGATCTCGCGCTCCAGGCGATTGATCGCGGGTTCTGACCGGCGGACCAGGTCGACGAGTTCGCCATCACGCATGCGGTACGCTTCAATGGCACGCTGCACCGCCTGCTCGGCGAAACCAGCCATCACCAGCAGCTTTTCTTTTAATTCCTCCAGCGACTGATGGAAACGTGTTCGCACCCGCGCAACACCTCACGCCACATTTGACGTTCAAACAACCCTACAGGAAAGGCATGAATAGAACATCAAAGCGCCACAGGCAGGGTGAACAGAAAGGTACTGCCCTCGCCCAAAATGCTCTCCACCCAGATGCGTCCGCCATGCTGCTCAATCAGGTGCCGCGCGATTGAGAGTCCCAGACCCGTTCCGCCGGTTGCGCGCGAGCGTGCCTTGTCCACCCGATAGAACCGCTCGAAAATACGCGGGAGATGCTCCGATGCGATGCCAGGGCCGAAGTCTCGCACGCTGAACTCAACAAATCCCGCTTGCCTGGTACTTGCCATGGCTGACAGGATGACGCGTGTCTGCGCACCACTGTACTTTAGGGCGTTTTCCAGCAGGTTCCCCAGCACCTGAAGGATTGCATTCTCATCAGCAAATACCGTCTCATCGACAACGGTGCCTAGTTCGATCTGCGCGGCCTCCGCGTAGGCCGCTCCCGAAACCGTACGCAACGCATCCTGAAGCAGGATTTCGGTCGTGACGGGCTGCCGGTCCAGTGCGCTCTCCATCTGCTCGAACCGCGACAGAACCAGCAGATCCTCTGTCAGCCGGTGCATCCGTAAAGCATTCTTGAGTACCGTCCCCAGAAATTCCTGCCCGTCCGGCGTCAGGGCCTCATTGTCCACAACGGTTTCGACATAGCCGATGATGGAGGTCAAAGGGGTACGCAGTTCGTGCGAGACGTTTGCGACGAAGTCGCGCTGTGCGCGCTCCATCTGCTCGGCCTCCGTGCGATCATGCAGCACAAGCACGGCTCCGCCGCCCGGAAGCGGTGAGGCGTTCGCCTGGAAGATACGGCCCGGCAAGAGCGTACCGCTGCGGAACTCCGAGGGACCCTGGCCGTCTAAGGTGCGCTGTACGGACGCCAGCAGGGCCGGATCTCGAAAGGTGTGCACCAGCGCACGGCCATGCCGCACGCTTGTCCCGCCCATTTCACGATGCATCAGGCGCTGCATGTGACCGTTGCTCCATTGCACGCGGCCCGCGGCGTCCACGCCAAGAACGGCGTCGCCCATTCCCTCAAGCAGCACTTCAAGCTGATGGCGACTCTCCTGGAGCGCGTTTAGCTGTAGCAGTGTGCTGGCGGCGGCGCCTTCGGCTGCCGCTGCAATTGTGCGCAGGGCATTTCCAGTTGGCGGCGGGCTCTCGTTAAAGTGAGGGGCCTTTGCGACGAATCGCGCAAGGGACTCAGCATCCTGCCGCAAGTTACGATGCATCCACGCAAGTGCAAGAACCGCAAGCAGGACAAATCCAGTGGCGATGACGTACCGTAGTCCGGGCTGAAAAGAAGCCAGCAGAACCGCCGCGGCACCTGAGGCGATCACACCGGCAGCAGGAATGCTCGAATTGAGTCGCAGGGACAAGAGACTAAACGCGGCCAGGCCGGAAGATCAGGATATGCCAGCCGGAACGGATGCCGCGATACGATCGGGCCGCTCGAAGCGGTAACCCGCGCCGCGCATGGTCTTCAGAAAGCGTGGCTCTTCGGCATCATCCTCAATCTTCTCGCGGATGCGCCGGACGTACACATCGACGGAGCGCGGCGTTACAAAGCGGGCGTCGCCCCAGACTGCATCCAGCAACTGATCGCGGCTGAAGACCCGCCCGGGATGCCTGGCGAGGTAATCAAGCAGACGAAACTCCGTTGCCGTCGTCGTGACCAGTTGGCCGCGGACACGCAACTGCATGGCCTCACCATCGATCTCGATCTCTCCGAGGCGCAGTGTTTCGCTGGGCTCCTGCCGCTCAAACCGGCGCAAGACCGCTTTTACCCGCGCCAGCAGCTCACGCGTTCCAAAGGGCTTCGTGATGTAGTCGTCCGCGCCCATCTCAAGCCCGTGCACGCGATCGCTTTCGGTGGCCAGCGCCGTTAAGAAGATGACTGGGACACTGCTCAATTTGGGATTCTGCCGCAATCGCCGGCACAGATCCAGTCCATCACCGCCAGGAACCATGATGTCCAGGAGAAACAAGTTGGGCGCCTTGCGTTCAGCCGCCGGCAGCACCTCTGCGGCATTGCCAAAGAGCTGTACGATGTACCCGGCACCCTCCAGCTGGTAGCGCACCAGCTTCGCGATGTCCGTGTCGTCTTCCAAAACGATGATGTGCTGACTCACGTGCGGCTTGTACCTCCAGCGTGCAAGAGCGCGTGCCGTAGCGCTTTCCGCTCCAGCGTAGCGCATTCCTTCGCCCAGCAATGCGAAAGGATGATGAATCTGTCAGATGGATCGTCTTGGCCCGATGTCGCGACACGTCGTACAGGTCCCTGATAGACGTGCTGAACGGCTGCTTCAGGACAACATGGTCTCTTCAGACGACCGCATCCGCACCATGCGCTCCACCGCGTATGGTGCCCGTCCCTGCGGCGCATGGTAGTGCCGCACCTGCAACTCGCCCAGTAGACCGATGCCGATCAACTGCACACCCGCAAGAATCAGCACGCTGGCCATAATGAACCACGGTCCGTGCTGCGACAGGACATGCCCGTGTGTCGCCACCTTCAAAACAAGCAGCCCAAACGACATGACCAAACCCGTGATGACGCTCAGCGCCCCGAAACTGCCGAAGAAATGCAGCGGACGAGTCATGTATTTCAGAAGAAACCGGATGGTCAGCAGATCGAAGAAGACGCGGAACGTACGCGAAATGCCGTAGTGACTCTGCCCGTACTGGCGGGCCGGATTCGAGATGGGAACCTCGCAGATGCTCGCGCCGTACCACGATGCAAGTGCGGGGATGAAGCGGTGCATTTGACCGTACAGTGGAATGTTTTGGATCACCTCGCGGCGGTATGCCTTGAAGGTGGTGCCAAAGTCATGGATGTCTACACCGCTTAACTTTGCCATCAGCCAGTTCGCCGCTCGCGACGGGATGCGCCGCATGACGAAGTTATCCGCGCGTTGCGCGCGCCATCCGCTCACAACGTCATACCCCTCTTCCAGCTTGGCCAGGAACTCCGGGATTTCGCGCGGGTCATGCTGCAGATCGCCGTCCATGGCAAGCACGAAGTCGCCCTGGGCGTGGTCGAAGCCTGCAGCCAGCGCGCTGGTTTGCCCGAAGTTCCGGCGTAGCTTGATCACCAGGACGCGGCTGTCGACCGCCGCGATCTCCTCCAGCAGGCGGTACGTTCGATCGCGCGAACCATCGTCCACGAGGATCAACTCGAAGCTGTCGCCCACCTGCTCCATGACGTCCTTCAACCGGTCATAGAGTGTGGTGACGTTCTCTTCCTCATTGTGGAATGGCACGACAACGGAGTACTTCGGCACAGCTTTATTCTACTCCGCCAGGTGCTTTGAACGGGGTAGAGCCCGCTTTGCAGCGGGCCTCCGTCCAGGTATGCATGGAGCCCTTACAGGGAGCTCATATTGTGCAGGAACTCCGAATTGTTCCGCGTCTTGCTCAGTTTATCGGTGAGCAACTCCATCGCTTCTACTGGTGACAGCGGGTTCAGTACCTTGCGAAGAATCCATGTGCGCTGCAGATCCTCTTTGGGGATCAGCAACTCTTCTTTACGCGTTCCGCTGCGCTGGATGTCGATTGCCGGGAAGACACGCTTGTCAACGAGCTTGCGGTCAAGAATGACTTCCATGTTGCCCGTACCTTTGAACTCTTCAAAGATCACTTCGTCCATGCGCGATCCGGTGTCCACCAGCGCTGTAGCCATAATGGTCAGCGAGCCGCCCTCTTCGATGTTGCGGGCGGCGCCGAAAAACCGCTTCGGGCGCTGGAGCGCGTTGGAATCGACGCCGCCGGAGAGAACCTTGCCGCTGGGCGGAACGATGGTGTTGTACGCGCGCGCAAGCCGCGTGATGGAATCCAGCAGGATTACAACGTCACGCTTGTGCTCGACCAGGCGTTTCGCCTTCTCAATCACCATCTCCGCCACCTGCACGTGACGCGCTGCAGGTTCGTCAAAGGTGGACGAAATGACCTCGCCCTTGACGGACCGCTGCATATCGGTGACTTCTTCCGGACGTTCGTCGATCAGCAGAACGATCAGGACGACCTCGGGGTGATTCGCCGTGATTGAATTTGCGATCGCCTGCAGCAGCACCGTCTTTCCAGTACGCGGCGGAGCGACGATCAGTCCGCGCTGCCCTTTGCCCACCGGAGTCAGCAGATCCATGACGCGCCCGCTGATGTTGTCGCGGACAGTCTCCATCTTGACGCGCTCGTCCGCATAAAGCGGCGTCAGATTGTCGAATAGAATCTTGTTGCGCGTCTCCTCGGGCGATTCGAAGTTGATCGCTTCGATTTTGACAAGCGCGAAGTACTTCTCACCTTCATGAGGTGGGCGCACATTGCCGGAAATCGTGTCGCCCGTTTTCAGGTCGAATTTACGGATTTGAGAAGGCGAGACGTAGATGTCGTCCGGACCGGGAAGGTAGTTGTAGTCGGGCGAGCGCAGGAATCCATAGCCGTCCGGCAGGATTTCAAGGACACCCTCGGCAAAGATGTGCCCTTCTTTTTCACTTTGCGCCTGGAGAATCTTAAAGATCAGATCTTGCTTGCGGAGGGCGCTGGTGCCCTGGATGTCAAGGCCGCGGGCTAGTTTGCCCAGTTCGGCGATGCTTTTTTCTTTCAATTCAGAGATGGTCATGGGTACCTAAGTTGTATTGTCTGGATGGGTGCTACAGGAGGGATGGCGTTGCGGAGGGTGTTGCGGATGATGCAATTCTGGGAGAGAAGCAATCAGTTCGGCCGGGAAAACACTCTCAAAGGGCGGCAGTCGTTTGGGTTCCGTTTTAGGTGACGCGAGCACCACGCAGTGCTACGCTGCGCGGCGCTCTTCGATCGTCTCAAAAACTTCAGCAGGCTCGGGACCAGTCTTCAAGTCAGACGGTGCAGAGTCGCGAAAGCGGTCAAGAACTTCGTTGGTTGTGTCCTGCAAACGGGTATTCGGCTTGTGGAGCTTACGTGTCGCTTTGCTTGCAAGCTGACATAGTTGATAACGATTTTGGACGTGAGTCAGTGCTCCAAAAATCAGGTCAGATCTCATCAGGTCTCCTTGGTTTTGCCCCGCGTCCGGCCTCTGTGGGTCCAGATGTCATGCTGGGTGCAAACTTTCCTTATTTACCATTAGACTATGCAGCCAGCCATAAGGCTGCATCATGTGCGCATGTTGTCGAGTTTGTGCACGGCCCCGCCGCGTGTACCCGTGCAGTTTCGTTGTGCATCGTCAGCCTGGGAAGCGGTGCAAAGTCTCAATGTTGGTTGGACCAATACAAGTCCCTACGTACCTTACCTTCAACTTCGTCTCGAATCAACACTTTTCTTAACCTGCCCTGACCCCCAGGCAGTTCCACTTTGGCAATGCAAACAGATTAACGATCAGAACTCTTAAGAAACTTGATCAGGCCCCGCTTCTCCGGGTCGCTGAGCGCCGACTCTTCGTCGGAGTAGCTTATCCCGAAGTAAGCGCCCCGGTCGACACGTGGTCAGGGCTTTTGCTCAAGGCAGGCATCTCCGGAACCAGATGTGCAAAAACCTGCCTTTGCGTGTTCATCGCTTGCATTGCCCTGGCAAACGCGCCAGATCGTATTTCAGCTTTCACCAGCAGCTTCAGAACCCTTTCCTGGTGCGCGACGGTATCGGGCCCGCTCAAGCCCTCGCCCAACAAATCCAGATTCGATACAAGGCTGACCGGCGTTTTCTTCGGAATGGGCCTATGACAAAGATCTTCCTCGCGAACACAGCGGGCATCTAGGGACGTGAAGCGCACCATCCAGTGCGCTTGAGTTCCGTGCTCCCATCGCCTGAGAACCTCTCCTTAAGCCCAATAGCTGCGGTCCAGGGTACGGTACTGGATAGCTTCCGCGATATGCTTGACCGCAATGTCCTGTGCCGCTTCAAGATCTGCAATCGTACGCGCCACCTTCAGGATGCGGTCATGTGCGCGCGCGCTCAGGCCTTGCTGTTGCATGGCACGTTCCAGCAGGCGCTCCGCATCCGACGACAGCTCACAACACAGACGAATCTGCTGCGATGACATCTGTGCGTTCGCGAAGATCTGCTTCTGCTTGCGTCCAATGGCATTTGCATCACCACCCCGGCTGAAACGGTCCTGCTGCCGCTCGCGCGCGGCAAGGACGCGTTCCCGGATAGAACTTGAACTCTCGCCATCGCTTCCCTGCCGCAATTCCTTGTACTGCACGGCAGGTACCTCAATGTGGATATCGATGCGGTCCAGCAGGGGTCCGCTCACCTTGCTGACGTAGCGCTGGATCATCGGCGGAGTACACATGCATTCGCGCGACTTGTCATTAAAGTAGCCGCACGGACACGGATTCATGGCAGCCAGCAGCATGAAACGTGCCGGGAAGCTCAGGCTCATGGACGCCCGCGAGATCGTTACCACGCCATCCTCCAGAGGCTGCCGCAGCACCTCCAGGACGTTCCGCGGAAACTCCGGCAGCTCATCCAGGAACAACAGTCCATTGTGCGCGAGTGACACCTCACCAGGCCGCGGCACCATGCCACCGCCTATCAGGCCGGCGTCGCTGACCGTGTGATGCGGCGCACGAAATGGCCGCTGCGCGACCAGGCCCTCGCTCGGGTCCAAGACACCCGCGACCGAGTGAATCTTCGTCGTCTCCAATGCTTCCTCAAAACGCAGCGGCGCAAGGATGGATGGCAGGCGCTTTGCCAACATCGTCTTCCCGCTTCCCGGCGGTCCAATCATCAGCAGATTGTGTCCGCCCGCCGCGGCAACCTCCATGGCCCGCTTCGCCGTATGCTGTCCGCGCACGTCCTTGAAGTCGAACGGAAAATGCTGTAGTTCGTTCAAGACCTCATCCGCGCGGACACGCAGCGGGGCCACGTGCGAGCCGTCGAAGGCAAGCGCATTGAGCAGGTCGCGTACCTCCGCCAGCGTTCGCACGGGGTAGACATCCACGCCGTCCACAACGGCAGCTTCCCGTGCATTGGCCGCCGGCAGCACTACGTTGCGGATACCTTTCTCACGCGCCATCACGGCCATGGGCAAGACACCGGGGACGGCGCGCAGCTGGCCGTCAAGTCCAAGTTCGCCCACCAGCAGGAAGTTCGTCACATCCTTTGTGTGCAGCGCGCCATACGCGCCCAGGATGCTGATCGCAATGGGCAGGTCAAAGCCCGAACCTTCTTTCTTCAGGTCCGCGGGAGCCAGGTTGATGACGATGCGCGTGGGCGGCATGTCGAAACCAGAGTTCTTGATCGCGGCACGCACACGGTCGCGGCTCTCGCGCACCGCAGCGTCTGGCAGGCCAACGGTGCTGAACGTTGCGTCCGTTGCATTGGGCACACCGGAAAAATCCACTTCAACATCGATCAGGTGCGCGTCGATGCCGTAAACAGCCGCGCTGCGTGCTTTGAACAACATGGTTGGGGCAACCTTGTCCTTGCAGTGTACGACGAGAACATCTGCACGCTCGCTTTTTGAAGGTATCCTTTCAATCAGTTATGCGCACCGGCCGCCTTCTTTTTACGTTCTCCGTGGTTCTGCCGTTCTCGGCAGCGTCTCTTGCCCAAAACACCAAACCTGAGGCACAACAGGCTGCTGATGAAAGTAAACCGGCAGTGGTCATCGCAGAGTGCTGGTCCCGGCTGGAAAGCAGCCTGACCGGCACAAAAAACACAGACACACGCATCGCGTCCCTTACCGCGCTCTCACTGCTTGGCGGCGACCCCCACGCAGAAGAACTGGTCCGCAACGCAATGGATGACATCGACGTCGATGTGCATCTTGCAGCCATCGTGGCCGCCGGCGAGATGAGCAAGTCGAAGGGGTCGCGCGGCGATCTCCCCGGCGAACTCCGGCAGCAACTCAGCGACAGCGATCCGAAGGTCGCCTTCACCGCCGCCAGCACGCTTTGGAAGATGGACGACCCCTCCGGTGAGGACATCCTGGCCGCTGTTGCGGAAGGTGAGCGGTCTGCCGAGTACTCCATGCTGAAAAGCAGCGAGCACAGCGCCAGCCGTACGCTGCACAGCCCCGCCGCACTGGCCAAGATCGCGGCACAGCAGACCATGGTCCTGCTTGTGCCGCCGGTCGGCATTGGCATGGGAGCATATGGATATCTTAAAGGCACGGCGGGCGGTATCTCGCCCCAGATCACAGCCATCACCCAGCTGGAAAAGGAGCACACCCAGCCGGTAAAGATTGCACTCATTGCTGCAGCAAAGACCAAGGATCCGGGCGCGCGCATGGCTGCCGCCGAAGCGCTCTCGAAATTCTCCGGCGACGACACGGAAGACGCTCTGCGCGGCCTGTTCACAGACAGCAAGGAAGGCGTACGCCTGACCTCCAGCGCCGCATACATCCGAGTTGCAAGCGGACTCAGCGCAACCCGGCCCGCTGCTCCGCGCGCCACCAGGCGCCCCGCTGCCACGCAGTGACACTGCTGTGACCAGCCTCTTTGAACTCTTCAAGATCGGCATTGGCCCGTCCAGCTCCCACACCGTCGGACCAATGCGCGCAGCCCTGGCCTTTGTGGCAGGCCTGCAACAGAAAGGCGTACTCGAGCGGACGCATCGTGTTCGATGCGACCTGTACGGGTCGCTTGCGCTGACAGGCAGAGGGCACGGCACAGACGCCGCTGTGCTGGCGGGCCTGTCCGGTGAGTTACCTGATGCCACCTCATCAGACACGCTGAAAACCATCGTTCATTCTGCACATGAGGGCAGTCTCCTACTCGCCGGCTTGCACACCGTGAACTTTGAATGGGAGCGCGATCTTCTCTTCCACGCGGCCCAGATGTATCCCGATCCAGCCATTCCGACACACCCAAACGGATTGCGTTTCACCGCACTTGCTAGCGATGACGGCCTTCTTGCCACGGAGGTCTTCTACTCCATCGGCGGCGGTTTCATCGTCACAGAGGAACACTTCGCGCCTGGCGGTCCAGTGCTGCCGGCATCTGCTCGCGCTGTGCCCTATCCGTTCAGAAGCGCCAGGGAACTTCTCGCAATGGCGGAAGCGCACACCATCAGCATCGCCGATGTCGTGCTCGCGAACGAGGGCGCTCTGCTGCAGGAAACAGAGTCCATGCGACCCTGCGGCACCTCCAGTGAAGGCGTTGCCGACGGCGCTGCTGTGCAGGAAGGAATCATGGGGTTGTGGAGCGTGATGTCTGACTGCATGGAGCGCGGCATGACAACAGCAGGCATACTACCGGGCGGATTGCAGGTACGCCGCCGCGCACCTCGCCTTGCACAACGCCTACAGGAGCAGGGATCGACCGATCCTCTTGCACCGCTGGACTGGCTGACGGTCTTCGCCATCGCCGTCAATGAAGAGAACGCCGCGGGTGGTCGCGTCGTCACGGCACCAACCAACGGTGCCGCTGGCGTCATCCCCTCCGTCGCGCGCTACTATCGCGACATGACGCCGCACGCTGATGACAACGGCCTTATCCGCTTCTTCCTGACCGCCGCTGCCATCGGCATTCTCTACAAGGAGAACGCATCCATCTCCGGTGCGGAGGTCGGCTGCCAGGGCGAGGTCGGCGTTGCATGCAGCATGGCCGCGGGTGGCCTCGTCGCGGCATTGCACGGCAGCAATGCGCAGGTGGAGCACGCCGCGGAGATCGCCATGGAGCACAACCTCGGCATGACATGCGATCCCATTGCAGGTCTCGTGCAAATTCCATGCATTGAGCGCAACGCCATGGGCGCGGTCAAAGCAGTGAACGCCGCACGCATCGCCATGCATGAAACCGAGCCACACAAAGTGTCCCTCGACCAGATCATCGCAACGATGTATCAGACGGGCCTTGATATGCAATCGCGTTACAAGGAGACTTCGCTCGCGGGTCTCGCATTGAATATCATTGAGTGCTGACACCACACATGATGCGTGGACGTGATGATTGGGGACGCGATCTCCACACTTTTATCTTGACAGTGACTGCACACACTTCTATACATTCGGTAGCGCTGATGTGAAGCGTTGCAGTCTCGCTCAGGGAGAGTAGACGGCACATACGCGAAGCGGTGGCAAAGACCGCAACGCACAAAGGCAAGCCAGTCACAAGGGGAGCGCGCAAGCGCTCCCCTTGCTCATGGGAGCAGCAGCGCTCGCTACACTGAATGCTGATGACTCGCCGCCGCTGGATTGCAGACACCTGGGACACCGGGAGAACCACCGCATCGCTGACCGGCGATCAGGCAACGCATCTTGCGCGTGTCCTCCGGGCACAGCCGGGGCAGGTCTTTGATGTGATCGCGGATGGTTTCCTCCATCGCGCGGAAGTGCGCGAGGTGCACGACAGCGAAGTCGTTTTCACGTTGCATGAGGAGCATGAGAGCACAGCGGCGCTGCCGGTCCGTCTGCTTATGGCTGTCTTCAAGTTCGATCATCTTGAGTGGGGCATCGAGAAGGCCACGGAACTCGGCGCGTCACGCATCACCCCTGTGCTGGCACGCCGTACTGAAAAGCACCTGGCACAGGCCGCGGCCAAACGCGTCGAACGCTGGCGGCGTATCGTACTGGAAGCATCGCAGCAGTCGCGGCGCAGCGATGTGCCAAGTGTGGATACACCCGTCGCCTTAAAGCAGGCTCTTGCAGATGTCACGTGCGCGACGAAACTGCTCCTTGCAGAGACCGAAGAAGAGAACACACTCCGTGCCGCGCTGGAAGCTGTCGCGCCCAATGCATCAATCGCGCTTGCCATTGGGCCGGAGGGTGGCTGGAGTGCCGAGGAGATGCAACTCTTCCGCGATCATGGCTGGCAGCACGTCACGCTTGGCCCGCGCATCCTTCGCGCGGAGACTGCCGCGATCACAGCACTCGCCATCACATCCGCGTGGTCAGGCTGACCGCAGCGCAAAAAAGAGAACGCCCGCATAGCTGCGGGCGTTCTTGTACCTTAAACAGCAAAGGTCAGTTGAATATCTCTTTCATGCGTTCGACAAACCCCGGTGCGTGCGGCGTGTTTTCCACCTGCATGGTGTCCGCCAGCTGCTTCAGCAGATCACGCTGCTGCTTGGTCAGCTTGCCCGGTGTCTGCACGCGCACCTCAACGATCATGTCACCCTTGCCATGGTTGTTGAGGTGCGGCACGCCCTTGCCTTTCAGGCGGAAGGTCCTGCCGGATTGCGTTCCTTCAGGAACCTTCACCACGGCCATACCCTCCAGCGTTTCAATCTCGAGTTCGTCGCCCAACGCAGCTTGCGGGAAGGAGACAGGGATGGTGCAGTGCAGATCATCGCCCTCACGCTCGAAGAACTTGTGCGGCTTCACGGCGAGTACAACATACAGATCGCCAGACGGTCCACCCAGCTTGCCTGCCTCGCCTTCGCCCTGGTACCGGATGCGCGTACCATCCTCCACACCGGCGGGGACCTTCACCTGTAAGGTGTGCTCACGCGTGACGCGAGATTCACCCTTGCACGTGTGGCATGGATCGGTTACAAGCACGCCGGTCCCCTCGCATTTCGGACACGTGCGCGCCATGGAGAAGAAGCCCTGCTGGAATCGCACCTGGCCCGCGCCACGGCATTGCGGGCAGGTCGAAGGCTGCTTTCCATTTGCTGATCCAGTGCCATTGCAGTCGCTACAGGTCTCGGAGCGCTTAATCGTGATCTCCTGCTCCTTGCCGAAGATCGCTTCCTCGAATTGGAGCGACAGATCATAGCGGAGATCTCGGCCACGCTGGGCGCGCGATTGCCGGCGGCCTCCACCGCCTCCGCTGAACATCTCGCCAAAAATGTCACCGAAAATGTCTCCCAGGTCCTGCGGCTCGCCGTTGAAGCCGCTAAATCCACCTGGGAAACCGCCTGAGCCGCCCATGCCTGCATGGCCGTAGCGGTCGTAGGCGGCACGTTTCTGAGGATCGCTCAGAACGCCATAGGCTTCGGAACACTCCTTGAACTTCTCCTCGGCTGCCTTATCCCCCGGATTGCGGTCTGGGTGGTACTGCATCGCAAGCTTGCGATAGGCGGTCTTGATTTCGCCATCGGACGCGGTCTTACTAACGGACAGTACCTCGTAATAATCAGCTTTCACGCTGGCTCCTGCCAAAGCTCTTCTCCTGACATCTTCTGCTGTACGGCCGTCTTCGTTGCGCGAACTTATGCCTGGTGCATTGCAGGATTACTGGCTACCCGCACCAGCGCCGGACGCAGCAGCCGTTCTTTGATGCGGTACCCGCGCCGAATCTCCTCCACCACCGCTCCATCCGGAAACTCCGCCGTCTCTACCGACCCCAACGCCTCGTGCAGCCGCGGATCAAACTGCTGCCCTACGGTTTCAACCGGGACCACGCCGAGGGCGCGCACGGCGTCATCCAGCTGCTTGGCGATCAACTCCACGCCGGAGCGAAACTGTTCCGGCGACCCCTGCGACTTCAATGCAAGCTGAAAATTATCCAGCACGCCAAGGAAGCTCTCCGCTGCATTGCCCGCCGCGTAGTCACGGAAGTCCGCCCGCTCTTTCGCCTCGCGCTTGCGGGCGTTGTCGAACTCCGCCTGCATGCGAGCCATGCGGTCGATCAATTGATCGCGCTCGCCCTTTACCTGATCGAACTCTGCCTGGGAGACCGTACCCACATTCGCCGTGCTTGCAGCCGGTGCAGCCTCCTCGGCCTGTACCGCGCCCACCACTTCCGCGTCCGTTCCCGGCGCGTCCATCATCTCTTCCGTTCCGTTCATACCCTTCCACTTCCTGTATCGATCTGCAAACATCACATTCCTTGCTTACTCAGACTCCACACTCTCACTGTTGCCCAGCAGAAAGGTGAACATCTGTGCGGCATAACCAACTGCGTTGATCGTATTTTCGTAGTGCATACGCTGTGTGCCAATCACGCCCACCGTGCCACGTTGCGCTCCATCCAGCACGGCCGGCGCGGCAATCAGCACCAGCCCCTGCATCTCCGGCGCCTGCTTCTCCATGTCGAACACCACGCGAACGCTGCTCTCCCGCGCATCGACATACGCGGTCAACAACGTGACCAGGCGTTCCTTGGTCTCCAGCGCTACCAGCATCTCTCGCAAACGTATGCGGTCAGCCTCTCCGCCCAGCAGGTTGGATACGCCCTCGACATAGACCGTCTGCTCGGACGCGCGGTCATCCGGTACGGCACGCGACCAAAGCTCCTGGGCCGCTTGCACAAGCCACTGGTATTCGTTCCGTTCCCGGTCCGCCCGCTTACCAATCTCCGCGCGAACCTCGTCGATACTCCATCCGCGAAAGTTCTCGTTCAGGTAGCGTGCCGCGCTCTCCAGTTCCGTCCCGGCTAGATCGCCCTCCAATAACAGCACGCGGTCGCGCACCGCACCGGAGCGCGTCACCACGACCGCCAGCACCTTACGCTGCGCCAGCCGTTGAAAATGAACATGCTCCAGCACATCGCCCACCTGCACGGACGCCAGTGCCACACCCACGCCACTGGAAATTGTCGCCAGGATCTTCGAGGCACGTTCAAAGTACGCGTCTACGCCGGCAATGCCCTGCAGGTGTACGTCGATCTGCGTCCGTGATTGCTCCGGCAAGAGGCGCGGCGCAATGCGGTTTTCTCCGCGCATCTGGTCCACGTGAAGCCGGAACGCGCGTGCCGTGGGGATGCGTCCGGCAGAGGTGTGCGGCTGCTCCAGCATGCCCGCGTCAGCTAACTCCGCCATCGTGTTTCGCACGGTGGCCGAACTCAACCCACTCACGGCAGCGATGGCTTGGGATGCGACAGGTTCCCCTGTTTGGACGTACAGATCGATGGCGGCAGTCAGAATGGCACGCTGCCGCGCATGCAACTCCCACCCGGCCTCTCTTGGCTCTGCCATGCTCCTAGTTTATCGCCTTTGCAATAGAATGTGAGTGCGTTCGGCGCAGACCTGTAGCGAAACGCGTCCCGCTATGTAATCTCTAGAACGTCCGCCGCATCCGCTCTGGCGTCTTCCGACTTCTCGATGAGGCTGCGTGCAATCGCGAAGTACGCAGAAGCCCGTGGATCATCCTCGCCGGCCAGGGCCACCGGCAAGCCGCGGTCACCGCCCGCCCGGATCTGCGGATCAAGATCGACAGACCCCAGGAACTCCAGGCCGTACTGCCGCGCCGTGCGCTCTGTGCCGCCCGCGCCGAAGACGTCGATCACTTCGCCTGATGGCAGCCGCATCTGCGACATGTTCTCCACCAGCCCAAGCACATCCACGTGCACCTGGTGGAACATCTCCAGCGCCTTGCGCGCATCCTGCAGCGCCACGCCTGATCCCGTGCTCACCACAACCGCGCCTGTCAGCGGAACCGTCTGCACCAGCGAAATCACCACATCCCCCGTTCCCGGAGGCAGATCAATCAGCAGATAGTCCAGCTCACCCCACGCCACCTGCTGCAGAAACTGCCGGATAATCTGGTGCAGCATGGGCCCGCGCATCACCATGGGCTTATCGCCCGGCGAAATCAGACCGACCGAAATGAACTTGACGCCAAAGCTCTCCAGTGGCTCCATGCGGCTGTCCGCCGTCACCGTTGGCGGCCGGTTCACACCCATCATCATGGGCACGTTCGGCCCGTAGATGTCCGCATCAATCAGGCCCACGCGCTTACCCATCTTCGCCAGCGCGATCGCAAGATTGACGCTGAGCGTGGTTTTACCAACGCCGCCTTTACCACTCCCAATTGCAATCACAGCGCCAATGCCGGGCAGCGGCTGTGGCCCCTGCCCCTGTTGCTGGCTCTGTGGAGGATGTCCCATGCTTCCCATTGTGTCTACTTTCTGATGTTGGTTGGCTTCTTACGGTCGCAAAACGCGCCGGGTGCCCCACCTTCGCCGCGAAGCGGTTAGGTGGGTTTTTGCTTAGTTAAATATCCCAAACAGCAGTCGCAACGAACGCTTAAACGTGCCAGTCGGCAGCCAACGCTCTTCGCATCTCGCGCTTGCGCGCTGTCTCATCGGAGCGGCTGTCCCGCCTTCGCATTGCATCGTCATAGCGCCGTTTCTGGTGCTCCGTCTCCGGCACCACCGGCTCGACGGCCACCGGCGTACCCGTGCCGTCGACCGCGACATACGTCACGTACGCGGAGGACACATGGCGCAGGGCGCGCGTCCTAGGATCTTCGACCATCGCCTTCACACCCACTTCCATGCTGGATTTGAAGGCACGGTTCACGCTCGCCTTCAGGATCAGCAGGTCGCCAATATGTACCGGTGCAACAAAATCCAGATGATCCATCGAAGCCGTGACTACCGTCGTTGCACGCGCATGGCGGTACGCGGCAACAGCTCCCACCAGATCGATGAACTGCATCAACCGCCCGCCAAACAGGTTCCCCAGTGAATTACTGTCTCCGGGAAAGATGACCTCGCTGCGTTCCGCCTGCGATTCGAAGACCGTCCTGTAGCGCTCATCCATCGGTCTTCAGTGTAGACGCCCGGCTTGCGTCAGCATGTCATCCCGCGTCCAATACGATCTGAGGACACACCATGGACAAGATTGCCGCACTCACTGAAATCCTTGCGATGAACCCGTCGGACAGCTTCGCCCGGTATGGCCTGGCCATGGAACACCTCAACCAGGGCAACACGGACGCAGCTCTGAAAGAGTTTGCCACCACGACGGAACACAACCCCGACTACGTGCCCGCCTACCAGATGAGCGGACAAACCCTGGCAAAGCTCAACCGCGTAGAAGACGCCAAAGCACGCCTGCGAAACGGCCTGGAGGCCGCGCGCCGCACCAGCAACCAGCACGCCGCTTCAGAAATGCAGGCTTTGCTTGACGAACTGGAAGCGGGCTACTGACCACGGCTAACATCCCCGCATTCCGAACGTATACTCAGGGCAATGGCCACACTCGCTATGCCCTCGTCGCACCTGCACTCACACCCGCAGGTGTTCCCCCAGACACTCGGCGAACTCCACCGGAGCGAGTGGACCTCTGAGCGCGTCTTACGCTCCGTTAAAGACGAACTGCGTGACAACCTCATCGCAAAACTCCGCGCAAAGGAGACGATCTTCCCCGGTATCGTCGGCTACGAAGATACCGTCATCCCGCAGATTGTTAACGCCGTACTCTCGCGGCACAATTTCATCCTGCTCGGCCTGCGCGGCCAGGCGAAAAGCCGCATCCTGCGTGGCCTAACCACGCTGCTCGACCCGGCGGTCCCGTACGTCGCCGGTTCGGAAATCCGCGACAACCCCTATAAGCCGCTTTCGCAGTACGCGCGCGACCTGATCGCCGCGAAGGGCGACGACACACCCATCGCATGGCTCACGCCCGATGAGCGTTACGTTGAAAAGCTCGCAACGCCGGATGTCACCGTTGCCGACCTCATCGGCGACGTCGACCCCATCAAGGCCGCACGCAGCGGCGAGCAGCTCTCCAGCGAGCTGACGATGCACTACGGCCTCTTGCCCCGCGCCAACCGTGGTATCTTCGCCATCAACGAGGCACCCGACCTCGCTGGCAAGATTCAGGTCGCGTTGTTCAACATCATGCAGGAGGGTGACGTGCAGATTAAGGGCTACCCTGTCCGCCTGCAGCTTGACGTTGCCATCACCTTTTCCGCTAACCCGGAGGACTACACCGCGCGCGGCAAGATCGTCACGCCGCTCAAAGACCGCATCGGCTCGGAGATTCGCACGCACTATCTCGATTCGCTGGAGCAGGCCATCTCCGTTACCGAGCAGGAGGCATGGTCCACTCGCACGGCCCTGGACATCCAGGTGCCCCGCTACATTCGCGAGGTCGTGGAGCAAATCGCCTTTGCCGCCCGCGAAGACAAGCGCGTGGACAAGCGCAGCGGCGTCTCGCAGCGCCTGCCCATCTCCACCATGGAGCTCGTCATCTCCAACGCGGAGCGCCGCGCCTTCTCTCACGGCGAGGACACCGCCGTCCCACGCATCGGCGACATCTACTCGTCGCTGCCCGGCATCACCGGCAAGATCGAACTCGAGTACGAAGGCGAGATGCGCGGCGCCGACACCATCGTGCGCGAGATCATCCGCACCGCCGTCCAGCGCGTCTACGACGGCTACTTCAGCGAAACCAACACGCAGCAGATCGAGGAGTGGTTCAACCTCGGCGGCACGGTTCAACTCTCCGACGCCGTCTCCGCCGAGCAGTCACTCACGGAGCTGCAGCAGATTCAAGGTTTGTTTGAGAAGCTGAAACCACTCGGTTTAGAAAAACGCGCCGCAGCCGAAGCACTTGTCTCTGCCGCCGAGTTTTTGCTGGAAGGCATGACCGCGCACAAGCGCCTCTCGCGCTCGGAAGAACGCAGCTTCAGCGCTGCCGAACGCTCTGGCCGCAAAGACCGTGCGCAAAACTACACCGAAGAGATCAAGCAGCGCGAACGCGAAAACCAGGACTGGCAAAGCCGCAACCGCACGAAGCGAGGATTCAACTAGGTGCCCGGTTGTAATCCAGTACAAGATAGGCAAACTAACCTTAACCGCGGTCCAAGCTGACTCGCTGACTTGCTAACCCGCTGACTGGCTGCACTTATGAAACGCACGAGATACACCAAATATAACGGCGACCTGGCCAGCGACATCAACCTCGATGACCTGATGGAAGCACTCAGCGATTTCATGCTCGACTCCGGCTTTCAGGACCCGTTCTCGCGCTTCCAGGAACTCAACGGCGAGCACACACTGGAGAACCTGCGCGAAGCCCTGAAACAAGTTCTCGAGTCCGGCGAGTTCCTCGACGACGAAATGCAGCAGAAGTACGAAGACATGAGCGACGAGCAGCGCGAACAGATGCTCGACTCGCTCGTTGAGCGGATGCAGCAGGGAGACTACATTCAGCCGCAGCAACCCAGCGGCGAGATCGCCGACATGCAGGGCAAGACCGCGCCCGGCGAAATAGCCCAACCCGCGCCACCGCAGGGTGAGGCACGCTTCAACGTCACCGACAAATCGATGGACTTCCTCAGCTATAAGTCTCTGCGCGACCTGCTGGGAGGCATGGGCCGCTCCATCAGCGGGCGCCATGACACGCGCTACGAGGCCAGCGGCATCGAGTCCAGCGGCTCATCCAAGCCGTATGAGTTTGGCGACGTGATGAACCTCGACGTCAACGCCACCCTGGCCAGCGCCATCCAGCGCGAGGGTCTCGGCCTGCCGCTCAATGTCGAATACAACGACCTCGTCATCCGCCAGTCGGAGTACCAGTCCTCCTGCGCCACGGTCGTCATGCTGGACTGCTCGCACTCCATGATCCTCTACGGCGAGGACCGCTTTACACCGGCCAAGCGCGTCGCCATGGCGCTCTCGCATCTCATCCGCACGCAGTTTCCCGGCGACTCGCTGCACCTCGTCCTCTTCCATGACTCAGCTGAGGAACTGCCCATCCAGCAGGTCGCCCGCGTCAAGGTCGGACCGTACTACACCAACACGCGCGAAGGCCTGCGCATGTCCCGCCGCATCCTGGCCCGCTCCAACAAGGACATGAAACAGATCGTGATGATCACGGACGGCAAGCCCTCCGCGCTGACGCTAGAAGATGGCCGCATCTACCGCAACGCCTTCGGCCTCGACCCCATGGTCATTGCGGAGACGCTGGACGAGGTGAACCGCTGCAAGCGTTCGAACATCGTCATCAACACCTTTATGCTTGCGCAGGACTTCGCCCTGATGCAGTTTGTCCAGCGCGTCAGCGCCATGTGCAAGGGCAAAGCCTATTTCACCAGCCCCGACCGCCTCGGCAGCTACGTGCTCCAGGACTTCATGAACCGCAGGATGAAGACGATTCACTGAACCACAGGTATAGACAAAACGAGGCCATCGACGGACGTATTAGGGACATGGTACACAGGCCACGAACAGATATGTTGTCGCAGAACCTTAGAACAAACCACATTGCAAGTCGGCTATGAACTTAATGCCGGGTACATGCAACTTGTGCAGAGCTTTGTCTTCTGTAAGAAAAAGATCAATGTGATGTGCCGCCGCGCAAGCCAGATGAATGGAATCTGCTACAGCAACATTCCGCGCACGCAATGCGCCAAAGGGGGCGATGCATTGCTCATCGAATGGCAAAAGTTTGAAGCCCAGTGTTCGAACGGCAGCTTCAAGCATCGCCCGCTTCTCTAGCGATTCCGTACCTGCAGTCACTTCCCCAACGGCAAGACAGCTTGTAGTCATCTGATCCCCTCGAACCAGTGATTGTTCAAACGCACGCCCCACTTTCTGTGCCATGCCGGTGGTTTTTCCCTCCAGCAAGTAGATGAACAGCATGGTGTCCCAGAAGATAGCGGTGTTCATCCTGTCCGCTCTTCAGATCGGACCCATCTCATGTAGCCTTCCACACCGCCACGCTTCGCAATCTCCCGTTCAAGTAAACCACGTAATGGCGAGAGGAGTTGATCCGCCAGTTGCGCTGCTTCACCCTCATTGACGTGCCTCCGGAGTCTTTCGCCAACTACGGGTTCGATCTTGTAGTGATAGACCACGGATGTACCTCGCATTTTTTCTGGGCCGTCTTGGCTTTCGATTGCCAAGCCATTGCTGCGCAAGAAAGGCTTCGCTTTAAGAGCAGAGCAGAAGATGCTTTGCCGTCCTTTAGCAAATTCTGGAAAGTCGCTCATCAGATCACGCACTGCGATTGACACGCGAGTTTTTCCGGACCTACGCGCTGGAATGATGTATGCCTCCAGTGCACGTTCACGAATGATCGAACTGTACCTGTTCTCGGCTGAAATACTCATGAGAAGAAAAATAACACATTTTTAGCATCACGTCCTAAGCTATCAAAATTGCAACCGCTTAGCGGTGCTCCAGCCCGCCACGCTTGTGTAGCAAAGTGCATCTTACCGGGAGAGCAAACCATGGACGGCATCGACATCCCCGACGACCAGATCGTTCCCATGGAGACCATCGCTCCCGGCCTGACCGGGTTGCGCATCACCTTTGTAAACGTCTTTGGCGTTACAAACCCGGACGGCAGTTGGATACTCATCGACGCCGGCATTCCAGGCTCAGCGCCGCTGATTCGCTCCTGGGCAGACAAGCACTTCGGCAAGCCACCATCAGCGCTGGTGCTGACGCACGGCCACTTTGACCACGTGGGCGCGGCAAAGACACTCGCCGCGGACTGGAACATCCCGGTCTACGCCCAACCCTTGGAGTTTCCCTATCTCACCGGGCAGCAGGCCTATCCGCCGCCCAACCCCGGCGCGGGCGGCGGCATGATGTCGCTGCTCTCGCCGCTCTACCCCAAAGATCCCATCGACATCAGCGAGCGTCTCCATGCGTTGCCGAGCAACGTAAGCGGCGAGCTTGCACATATGCCAGAGATGCCCGCTTGGCAGGTCATTCACACGCCCGGACATACACCCGGACACGTCTCCTTCTTCCGCGCGCAGGACCGAACACTGATTGTGGGAGACGCCTTCTGTTCCACCAAACCGGAGTCCTTCTTCGAAGCGGCTCTCGCCCAGCAGCCAGAGTTGCACGGTCCGCCCGCTTACTTCACCTCAGACTGGGCAGCCGCGCAACGCTCCGTCCAACGCCTCGCACAGCTTGAGCCAACAACGGTAGCGCTCGGCCACGGCAAGCCTCTCAGCGGACAGGCAGTATCAGGCGAGTTGCGTCAGCTTGCCGCACGCTTCGTCGAAACTGCCGTCCCGGATAACAGACGCACGAACATCGGGAAGCAAGCCGCGTCGTAGAAGACGCGCGCTTCATCACATTGTGCAGAGCCGAAAACAAGCGAACATCCATTATCGGAGGTTAGCCGGAAGCATGTTGCAGAAATGAAGCAGGCAAGGCAGTTGCGGCCAAATCTCGTACTGGGCATCTGCTGCATGAGCCTCCTGCTGGCTGGCATGGATGTCACCATCGTCAACGTGGCGCTCCCTTCCATCCAGCGCGACCTCCATGCCAGCATCTCCGGCCTGCAATGGGTGCTGGATGCGTATACGCTCGTCGTTGCCAGCCTGCTGATGCTCTCCGGGTCCCTGGCAGATCGCTTTGGACGGCGCCTCACGTTTCAGACAGGCCTATGCCTGTTCCTCGCCGGTTCACTGCTTTGCAGCCTGGCGCACAGCATTGGTGCGCTCACTCTGTATCGTGCGATGCAGGGTGTTGGTGCATCCATGCTGAACCCGGTCGCACTCTCGATCATCGTGAACGTCTTCCCCGCGCCCAGAGACCGTGCGCGAGCCGTCGGTGTATGGGGCGCGGTGGGTGGCGCGGCGCTTGCCCTTGGTCCGGTACTTGGCGGTGTGCTGACGCAGCACGTCGGTTGGCGCTCGGTCTTCTGGATCAACCTGCCCGCCGGGATCGTTGCGGTCGTTCTGGCCGCGCTTTTCGTCCCCGAATCGAAAGCGCCGCGCGCACGTGCGCTCGATCCAGTCGCCCAGCTGCTGGTGTTTACCGGGCTGACTGCTCTGACCTACGCCATCATCGAAGGCCCCCGCAGGGGGTGGAACACGCCCGGGATCGTCGGTCTGTTTCTCCTTTCCGCCGCTGCGTGGACAGGCTTCTGCCTCCATGCGACGCGGCGAACCGAGCCGTTGATCGATCTGCGCTTCTTCCGGAGCGTTCCCTTCAGCAGTGCCGCCGTGCTTGCCGTGCTTGCGTTTGCGTCCCTGTCAGGATTTCTGTTCCTCAATTCGCTCTACCTGCAGCAGGTGCGTGGCTACTCGGCCGTGCGCGCCGGCACAAGTACACTGCCGCTGGCCTTGGCCATGATGGTGAGCGCCCCGCTTTCCGGAAGGCTTGTTGGCACCTACGGCACACGGCCTTCGCTGCTTGCCAGCGGCACAGCCTTTGCAGCCAGTTCGCTCCTGCTCACGCGGTTGACGCACACTACGCCACTATCACTCCTGCTGCTGGCCTATGCATTGTTCGGCATGGGTATTGGTCTCATCAACCCCGCCATCTCCAACAGCGCCGTTTCCGGAATGCCGCTCTCGCAGGCCGGTGTAGCTGCAGCCATTGCGTCCACCAGCCGCCAGGTGGGCGCGGCGCTTGGCGTCGCGCTGGCTGGAACAGTCGTCGCCGTTACTCGAAGACAGAACGCCGATTTTGCGTTGGCGACACACCCTGTCTGGTGGACGATCTGCGTATGCGGTGCAGTTGTATTGCTGCTCGGCCTACTGTCCAACACAGCGTGGTCCAAAGCGAGTACGAACTCTGTTACGACTCTGCTCGGTGAGGTCAACGCTTAGTTCCGACTCCATTGCAGCGCAGGCCTGCCTGGCCACCTGCGGAAGAGCGAGTCGTTTACCCACCGTACCCATCCGCGCCGGCCTGGAACGTATTGCAGGCGCTGACCTGCCCGGTGCTCAGTCCGCGCTTAAACCATCCCTGCCGTTCCGCACTGGTCCCATGGGTAAAGCTCTCCGGGCTTACGGTCCCGCGTTGCATCTTCTGGATATGGTCGTCACCCACAGCTGCGGCGGCCTTCAGCGCCTCGTTCACATCGTCTTCGTGAATGATGTTGCGCTGCTGCGTGCTGTGCGCCCATATACCGGCATAACAATCCGCCTGCAACTCGAGATCTACGGATGCAGCTGAGCGCTTGGACGGATCACGCATCGCCGACTGCACCTGCCGCTCCGTGCCGAGAATGTTCTGCACATGATGCCCCAGCTCATGCGCGACAACATATGCCTGCGCAAACTCTGCGCTATCGCCGCCCAGCTTGGTCAGTTCGTTCCAGAAGCCCAGATCGATATACACCCGCTCATCCTCCGGACAGTAAAACGGCCCTGTCGCGGATTGCGCATCGCCGCAGCCGGACTGCGTCTCATCCCGAAACAGCACCAGCCTGGCGTGCCGGTAGTTACGGCCCGTCTGCTCCGGCAGGATTGCCGTCCAGGTCTTCTGCACATCGTCCAGTACAAACGACACCAGCTGCACATCGCGGTGTTCGCCCGCGCTCTCCTGCACCGGGCCGCCGCCCTGTTGCTGCTGCGCCGGTTGGCTGCTGCCACCGCCGGAAAACAGCGTACCCAGGAAGTTATGGCCTGTCACAAGGCTGATAATGACAACCAGGATCAACCCGCCC
>CAXUHI010000010.1:0-121162 GCA_964251045.1 uncultured Terriglobus sp.
GGGTTCGCCGTCGATGCTGGCCCAGATCGTGATGGAATCGCCGTGTTTCTCGATGCCGATCCGTTTGGGCAGCGTCCTGGCCAGCGAGCCGCCAAAGCGGAACTGCATGTCCTTCATGTTGGTGTCGCGCTCGTCGCGCTCGGCCAGGTGGACCATGCCGGTGCCGTGCTCGGCCACGACAGCTTCCTTCGCGTCGTCGTCGAGGCTCTGCCGGATGACGAGCACCACCTTGCGATCGCCCACCTCGCCCGTTGGGTTGGGGAAGGCCACGTCGGCGGCGAGCGACACATCGCCGGACATCTTCTTCCACACGAAGCGGAACTCATCGCGGTTGTACCAGATGTTGTACCCGGCGGAGTTGATGGTGTACGTGCCGGTTGCGGCGTCAACGGTGGAACTGCCCTCGACCAGCGGGCCGCCCACGTCCGTCTGACCCTCAAAGATTCCGAGCGGTGTCATCACCGTACGTGCAGGCCGGTGAAAGCCGGGAGGTGGCGGCACCTGTTTGTGGGTGGCGGAGCCGGGGAGCGCCCAGTCCGGCACGACAGTCGGAGCCGTTTGCGCGTGCACAGCCTGTACAGTCGTAACGAAAGCAAATACAAGACAACACCGACGAACGCCACCTGTCATGGGACAGACCTTATCAGAAGTTGATCTGCATCGGCGAGCGTGCTGTCCACCACGGGAGCATGTACACGATCAGGCAAGCGCGCCCTCGTACGGTATGGGTTCAATGCGCCGCAGGAGCACGAGATACGATGTGATGCCGATCAGGAGATAGATGGCGGCAATCCCGAAGGCCCACGCGTAGCTGCCGGTGCGCTGCACGGTGATGCCGGTGATGATGGGCGCGGCGATGGCGGAAATCTGATTGGAGAAGTTGAAGATGCCGCCGACCTTGCCGGTGCTGGAGTTTGGCACCAGCAGCGACGGCAGGCTCCACAGTACGGGTGATGCGGCGGAGAGCCCGCTGATTGCGATGGTGATGGGGATCAGCGCGGACAGTGGCGTATGCGCAAAGATGGCTCCTGCGATGCCCAGACCGCAGGCTGTGCCACCGAGGAGCACAGCACGGCGCACCCGTGGCGCGTTCAGTCCCCGCTTGATGAGGCTGTCGACCAGGACCCCGCCGATCAGAAGGCCCGAGAGCGCGGCCAGCAGCCATGGCGCAGCAGTAAACAAGAATGTATCGCGCAGCGTAATGTGCAGCGTTTGCGCAAGATAGGTCGGCAGCCACGTCAGCAGGAGATAGAAGGTGTAGTTGTAGGCACCGGAGCCGACGGCAACACCGATCACCTTGCGCTCGCGCAGGAGGTGCGCCAGAGGAATGGGTGGTGCCAGCGACGCCTGCGGGTCACCCTCGCCTTCGCCATGCAGGATCACGTTGCGCATGGAGAAGCGATGCGGTTCGCGATAGACCGTGGCGAATAGCAGCAGGTATGTGAACGAGAGCGCGGCGGTGAAACCGAAGGACATGCGCCAACCTACGCGCAGCAGCAGCAATCCCAGCAACGGCACGCCCACGCCGTTTGCCAGCTTGGCCGCGCTATCGAAGAGTGCGGTTGCGAGGGATCGCTCGTCTGCGGGGAACCAGGCGCCGACGGCTTTTGCGTTGGCGGGAAAGGTGGGTGCCTCACCGATACCGAGCAGGAGCCGCGCAGCAAAGAACAGCGCTACGCCCGGCGCGAAGGCTGCCGCGATGGAGGCGAGACCCCAGATGAAGATGGAAACGAGCGTGACCTTGCGGACGCCGAACAGATCGAGGATCACGCCTGTGGGCAGCTGGCAGGCTGCGTAGGTCCAGGAATAGGCGGCAGAGAGCTGGCCGAAGACGGCAGGGGTGATGCCAAAGCTCTGCACCAGGGCATCGTGCGAGACGGACAGGTTGACGCGGTCGAAGTAGTTGACCAGAACGCCCAGGCCGAGCAGCAGCCCAATGGACCAGCGGTATGACTCGGGCTGGTTGTAGTCTGCGGTCGATCCTCGTCCGGGCATGTCAAGCAAGTGTAGTGGAAAGGCGCGACGATACGCTTACAGCCGGTGCGGCAAGTGAAACGGCCAGTGCAAATGGCGTCCGGTCAGACGCTGCGCCGCAGACGCCGGACCAGCAGAGCTCCCAGGTAGACGCCTGTGCACAGCATCACGGTGATGCCCACGGGCAGGCCGATCCACTTGTAGGTGATGGCGAAGTCCGCCTGCCGGTGCAGGGCCTGGGTGAGGAACAGAAGCGTCATGATGGCGAGGAACGTGGCCGCAAAGAACGCGGCAAATCCCAACGCCACCGTGATCAGCAGCGTTTGCAAGACTGAGAAGTCGCCGACGGGCGCACCGAGGAAGCGCGGACCTGTGTATTCGGGCGCATACATCGAACGGGATGTCTTGATCTCTGCCATGCTCGCGTGGTGGCTCCCTATGAACGTTAGAATAACGGATAGGGATGCCTGAGATACTCCAGACCGGTCTATTAACGCCAGAGGACGCAGCCGCGCAGGCTGCTACCATCCATGCGCCGAATGGTGTTCGTTACGCCACCTTTGGACGGTTGGATGCTCCACACACCACACCGGCGGAACTGGCGCGGCTGGTGGGCACGGTGCCTCCGGTGCTGGCGCATGGGCTTGCCCGCTTTGTGTATCTCTTCGTGCCTCTGACACTTTCGGGGGCGCGGCTGGAGGGTGATGAGTCCGGACCGGCGTCAGAGGCGGACCGTACGCTCATTGCGCCGGCATACACGGCATCTCTCGCGGATAAAGCCATCTGTCATCGCAATGCAAATCTGGGCACCGACGAATATGTTTTTCTGTCGAGCCGCCTGCACAACGACACCTTCGCACTTGCGTTTGAATTCTTCATCAATGTCGCGCACAATTTTGTGGATACGGCAGGCACGCCAGCCGGCTTTGCGGACCTTGTCTGGAAGCAGGCGACGACGGGCATCCGTGGCGAGACATCGCTGGATGCGTGGGAGGAGCGCGCTGAAGCTCTTGGTCAGCCGCTGGCCGCTGGGACCAACGCCTCGCGACCGTCCGGACCGCGCACCGCTGGACGCATGGATGAGCGCGCGCGCATCGCCTTTCAAGCCGCGGCATTCTCCGACGCACTCGCCATCTACCTGCTCTCGCTGTATCAGGACTTCGACTATGCGGATCTGCGTGAGCGCGAGTATCCGCTGCTGGCCGCGCCTGCACTGGCAGAGCGTTTGCGTGCCGTGAGTAAGCTCTTTCCACCAAACGACGGGTACAGCTTTCAGATTCTGTACCGGAGACGTGGTTAGGTCCGCTGGAATTCAGTTCGGCAATGGCATCGTCAGTGGGTCCTGGTGATAGAACTTCACCGTTACGTCCGCGGACTTGCGCTTGTCCCACACGCTTTGTGGCACGTTGTAGGTCAGCACGATGTAGCCGTGTGCCGTGGCACCTTTTGCGACCGTACTTTCTGTGAGCAGCGGCGTGGCACCGGTTGCATTGATGGTGGACTTCAGGGCGGGATACATCTGCATCAGCCGAGGAAGATCGCTGTTGCTGATGACGCTGGATTCCATCATGGTGCCGTCGTCCATGCTGAAGCTGCCGGTAAAGCCACTGAGAAAGAGCGGGACCTCGGACTGGTCGTGCAGCGTGATGTCTGTTACGACGTAGAGTTCGTCTTCGGTTTGGTTGGCAGAACCTGCCAGGCCGGTGTCATGCTTGTACTCCACGTGCACGGGATAGAGCGTGACCCGGTCGACTGTGCCTGTCACGGATGGGTGAAGATACACCCGGGCAAACCATACGCCCAGCCCCGCAAACATCAGCAGCGCAAGCACAAGCGGCAGAAGCATGGAAGGCTGTTTTGCTTCGCTGCGTAGTGAAAGTTCGGCCATGCCCTTATGCTGCCACACGCACCGGCTGCGACCGTAACGAAGCCAGAAAGGCATCCGCATCCAGCGTGTTCAGGACATCACTTACGGTCAGCCAGGCACGGCGCAGTTGCGTGATGCCGAAGCGCATCTTGTCCAAGTCGTCAAAGCTGTGGGCGTCCGTATTCACGCTGATTTTGCAGCCCAGCGCCTTGGCCTTGCGCAGGTTCAGGTCGTTCAAGTCGGCGCGGGCGGGTGAGGCGTTGTGTTCGACGGCAACACCCAGTGCAGCGCAGCGGCGCAGCACCGCATCCAGGTCATAGGCGTAGGGATCGCGCCGCAGCACCTTGCGCCCCGTGGGATGGCCCAGGATGCGCAGATACGGGTTCTCAAGGGCGCGCAGCAGGCGCCCCGTCATCTCGTCGGGCGGCATCTGGAAGTGGGAGTGCACGCTGCCAATGACGACGTCCATCTGCTCGAGCGTCTCATCGCTCAGGTCCAGCGAGCCATCGCCGAGAATGTCGACCTCGATGCCGGCAAAGACGCGGATGCGGCCCTCCATGGCCTGATCCACCGCGCGGATGGCACGGACGTGGGCCTGTGCGCGGGCATCGTCGAGGCCGTTGGTCATCGCCAGGTTCTTGGAGTGGTCCGTGATGGCGATGTACCGGAGGCCGCGCTGTACCGCGGCCTCTGCCATGTCGCGGATGGTCTCGCTGCCGTCCGTGGCCACGGTGTGCATGTGGACGTCACCGCGGATGTCGGCGAGCGTGATGAGGCTGGGCAGTGTGCCCGCTTCCGCGGCATCCAGTTCGCCGCAGTTTTCGCGCAGCTCGGGCGGAACCCATTGCATGCCGATGGCCTGGTAGATCTCTTCTTCGGTCGCTGCGGCCACAATGATGGCCTGACCTTCTTCAGGGTTCATGCGCGCCAGCGCATATTCGCTCAAGGTATAGCCCAGGCGCAGCGCCTTCTGCCGCAACAACACGTTGTGCATCTTGGAGCCGGTGAAGTACTGCATGGCGGCACCGTAACTTGCCTTCGGCAGCAATCGCACGTCGACCTGCAGGTGGTTGCGCATGGTGAAGCTGACCTTGTTTTGCCCTTTGGCCAGCAGCGTATCGATGAGGGGCAGCGCTGCCACATAGTCCACTGCTGCGCTGACCACGTCAGGCTCACAGGCAGGTCCGGTCACCAGCAGGTCCAGGTCGCCCACCGTCTCGCGTCCGCGCCGTAAGGACCCGGCTGGGGTGACGGTCTCCACGCCGGGAAACTGCCGGATCATGCCGGCGATACGGTCCGCGATCTCCTCCGCGACGTCGATCCGAAAACGGCCCGTGTTCTTGCGGTGGTCTTCGATGCCCTTCAGGATTTTGTCGACCTGTTTCTGGCCAAAGCGGGGGAGCTTGGCCAGGTGGCCGGCTTTGGCGGCGGCTTCGAGTTCGTCCAGGTTGGAGATTTCGAGCGCGCTCCACAGCAACGCGACGGTTTTGGGACCCATGCTGGGCAGGCGGAGCAGTTCCAGCATGGATGGCCGGTATTTCTTGAGGAGTTCTTCACGCAGCGGCATGGACCCGGTACGCACCAGGTCCACGATGTTAGCTGCCATACCCTTGCCGATGCCGCCAATGGTGGTCAGCTGCTTCGGGTCGTCGATGAGTGGTGCAAGTGGCTCAGTGTGTTGCTCCACGGACTCCGCGGCGCGCCGGTAGCTACGCACACGGAACGGGTCCGCAGCGTCAATCTCCAGCAACGCAGCCGTTTCATCCAGGAGCCGCGCGATGGTGACGTTATCCATACAGAGGTATGGATACCATGCGCAGGATGCGGGATGCACCCACATCCCTGTGGATGCTAGGCCCCCAGAACGACCTGATCCGCCTGCGGCCCCTTTGCGCCCTGGATGACGTCGAACTCGACCGGGTCGCCTTCCTTCAGGCTCTTATAGCCGTCCAGCTGGATGCTGCTGTAATGAACAAAGACATCCGGTCCGCCGTCATCGCGGCCCAGAAACCCGTATCCTTTTGCATTATTGAACCACTTGACTGTGCCCTTATACTGTGCCACGCGTTCTCACCCACGTACGCCCATCACGATAACGTTTCTCGCCTGACAATCCATGGCGAGGATGGTATAGGTGTAGACGTTTGGCGCACTCTGAGGCGAGTACGTCAGGACAGGCCGCAGCGCCGCCCATCCCGTTTTGGATTTCACATGGTGAAACTTTGTCCCGCTGGTAGAAGCAATGTGATTACGGCTGCCGAGACGCTCCCTGCGTGCGCAGCCGTTCCGCGTAGAGCATCACTCCGATCAGTGTCTTGCCATCGTGGATCTCATGTGTTGCAGCCATCCGTACCAGTTGCGACAGTGGCAGCAGGCGCACCTCGATCCGTTCGTCCGCTTCGGGTTCCGCGTCTCCTGCCGTGATGCCAGTGGCCAGGTAGATCTCCATCCACTCACCGACAAATCCGGGGCTGGCGAAATAGCGCACCAGGCGCGTCCACTTCCTGGCGCGGTACCCGGTTTCCTCGATCAGTTCGCGCTTGGCCGCCGCAAGTGTCTTCTCGCCCGGGTCCACACGGCCCGCAGGCAATTCAAGAAGATACTGGTCCGCTGCATGGCGAAACTGCCGCTCCACGACGATAAGTGGGTCGGCAGGATTGGTGCTCTCGTCCACAGCCAGCACCACCACCGATCCGTTGTGCCGCACCACGTCGCGCGTGGCCTCCACGCCGTTGGGTTCGCGTACATGCTCGGTGTACACGCTAAAGATCTTGCCTTGGTACGCGAGCTTTGAATCGAGCACCTGAGCCTTGTTCTTTGGCAAGCGGGGAGCCTTGACAGGCACCTTCGGCATTTCGCGTGATCCGCCGAGCGGCTTTGGGGCCGAGTCTACGGGGAATGCCGTTTTGACTGGAGCTTGTGTGGATTTCAGTGAAGAGCCGTTCAGTGCACGCTTTGCCATATGGGATGACGGTATCAAAACTGCATCCAATGCCGCAGCGGTGCATCCTATACCGCGTTACACCGCACACGAACAGCTCCGGCCATGGACGCAGAGTGTTACCCCATCACGGTTCTTCCGCACCTCTCGCGTCTCTTTCGCGAGTACACCGAGTTGCGGACCGCACCGCCGGATGCACCGGTTCGTCGCCTGTATGCCAGCAGTCCTTATGACGATCTCTGGAAGCAGGGCACACAGCCTGCGCTGCAAGCGGACCGGGCTGTCCTGGCAGACGAACTGATGGCCCAGAACAGAAACTTCGGCGCGGGCGAACTCACGCTTGGAAATGTTCAGCGCCTGCGCGAGGGCGCGCGTACCGTCGTGACAGGCCAGCAGGTCGGGCTGTTCGGTGGACCGCTGTTAACGTTGCTGAAAGCAGCGACCGCTGTCCGTAAAGCGCAGGTCGCATCCGAAGCGGGCGTGCCCCACGTGCCGGTCTTCTGGATGGCCACTGAAGACCACGACCTCGACGAAGTGAACCAGGCGACCCTGCTGGGCAAGGCAAGCGTGGAAACGCTCCGCTCCAGTTTTCCCGGACATCGCCAGCAGCCGGTCGGCAGTCTCCCGCTGGGTGAAGCCATTGCGCCGGTGGTGGCACATGTCGAAGAGTTGCTGGGCTACGCGCCCATCACAGAGTTACTGCGGTCCTGTTATGCACCGGGAGAGACGCTTGCGTCCGCATTTGGCAAGTTTCTGAGCGGGGTCTTCCGCGAACACGGGCTGATTGTGCTGGACGCCAGCACGCGCGCGTTTCACACGATGGGCGAGCCGGTCTTGCGCTACGCAATGGAGCATGCGCAGGAGTTGGAAGCTGCGCTGCTGGAGCGCACGGCCGAACTGGAGGGGGCGGGCTATGCCGCGCAGGTGCTGGTCCATCCTGGCAGCAGCCTCCTGTTCCTGATTGATGAGCATGGTCAGCGTCTACCGCTGAAGCGAGCCGGCGAGACGTGGAAGGCAGGATCGTCCACGTACAGCAGCGAGGAGTTGCTTGGCATTCTGGAGAGTGCGCCGGAGCGGCTGAGCCCAAATGCGCTGCTGCGGCCCGTCTTTCAGGACAGCATCCTGCCGACTTCGGCCTATGTGGGCGGGCCAGCGGAGATTGCGTACTTTGCGCAGTGCCAGCCGCTGTACGAGCGCATCCTGCACAGCGTGACACCGGTGCTGCCACGTCTCTCCGCAACCTTGATTCCCGCGAAACTGCGGGCTGTCATGGATCAGCACGAGTTATCGCTGCGCGATGCGATGACCACAGCGGATGAACTGGCCCGGCGTCTGGGAGCACGCGCCATTCCCATCGAGGGCAAACGCGCACTTGCGGCGGCAGGGAATGCGCTGGATGCTGAATTAGCAGAAGTGCAGCGATGGATGGAGACGATGGACCGCAACCTGGGCCGGTCCGCAGGAGTGGCCGCAGGCAAGATGCGGTATCAGATGAATCGCCTGCGCAGGCTTGCAGCCAACTGGCAGCTTGAGCGCGAGACATACCTCGGCAAACACGCGGGTGCAATCACCCGCACATTGTACCCGGACCAGCATGTCCAGGAGCGTCTCCTTTCTGGAGTGCAGCTACTCGCCATGACTGACGAGGATCTTCCAACGCTGCTTATTGCCAATGCCGATCAGGAGTGCCCCGGACACCGCGTCTTTGACATCTAGTGACAAGCGCGGACGGCAGAGTCGAGCTCATCTTAAATAGGTGGTCGCAGGCAGGAATGCCTCTTGACGTGCGGCCGCGCAGCTCGCGTAGAGTTGGCTGACAATACGCGTAAGAACCTGATAACAATCACATGCGGCGTGGGTCAAGGCGTCGCGATCGGCGATTTTGACGATCCCGCGGCGATACTGGATCATTCCGCTGCGCTGCAGGGAGCCGGCCATCAGCGCTACCGTTGTCCGGCGCGTCCCAAGCATAGCCGCGAGCGACTCCTGCGTAAGCGTGACGGTATCGGAGCCAGTCAGGTCCGATGCGATCAGTAACCAGCGTGCCAGGCGCTCCGACGCACGATGCAGCGTATTGCAGGCTGCCAGCTGATTCAATGTGATCATCTGGTACTGCACAACTTCCAGAACGCAGCCGCGTATCTCCGCGGATTCCGCGAAAAGCCGCCGCATGTCGTCCGTTGCAATGCGGAGAGCTGCCCCGTCTGTCTGCATACGACACCGCGTGATCGGCAGCACGGACCCAAGGAGCGCAAAGGCTCCAACCATGCCCTCCGCGCCCGTAAGACCCACCTCCGCCGTTCCGCCATCCTTGACTGTGACCAGCTGGGAAGCAAGACCCGAGGTCAGGAAGTAGGTATAGGGATTGGGCTCGTCCGGCTCATACAGGACGGTGTTTTGCGGCAGGATGATATGCCTGGCCATCTCAAGGACGCCGCGGCGGCCCTTTGGCGAGAGCGCCTCGATCAAGCGGTTTTCCAGAGACTGCATCTTCATCATACGAATACGTACACTCACTGGCCACTGGGGTTCTGTCTGGCGCAACGTACATCGATGATCGACTCAGCTAGTGCCAAGCTTTCAACGGTTCACTGAAAGCAGAGTACGCATTGTAGTGGCAGCTCACTGCCTGATTTGTAACAGAGCGTAATAGTTTGTCGCTATCGCGTATCTTCGCTGGGATATGCAGCAGCCCTCGGGACATCCCGGTCTGGCTTGTACAGGTTCGCGACGATCATTTTTGTGATCCCGTAGCAGTCACACGCGGCCTGGGCGAGCGCTTCGCGGTCCACAATCGTAACGATGCCGCGGCGATAGCGGATCATACCGCTGTGCTGCAGTGATCCGGCCACCAGGGCGACGGTGGCGCGGCGTGTTCCCAGGACCGCCGCCAGGGATTCCTGCGTGAGGCAAACAGAATCCAGACCTGTACGATCGGCTACGGTCAGCAGCCAGCGGGCCAGCCGCTCCGATGCGCGGTGCAGCTTGTTGCAGGCTGCAATCTGATTCAGGGTCAGCGTCTGCTGTTGCAGGGACTCAAGGATGCAGCCGCGGATGTCGGACGAGTCGTTGAATAGCTGCCGCAACGGATCGAGATGTACGCGGAGGGCTGCTCCGTCCACCTGCATGAAGCAGCGGGCCACCGGTGAGGACGAACCAAGGAGGTCTGCCGCGCCGATGACCCCCTCAGTACCCTGCATGCCGATTTCAGCGGATCCGCCCTCAGAAAGGCTGACCACCTGCGAAGCCACGCCGGAGGTGAGAAAATAACAATACAGGTTTGACAGGCCGGGAGAAAACAGCACCGATCCCTGCGGCAGTTTGACGCGCCTGCCAATCTCAAGCAGCCTTGCGAAGGATTCCGGTGAGAGTGCCTGGAGCAGGCGGTTCGGGTAGCGTTCCATAACAACTTCCGTGTGTCACGCTGTTGCCATGACACCCGGAGGGAGCACGCCATGTAGAAGACTACGGGATTGCAAGCCGTACAACTGCCTGCGATGAAACAGTCCCTAGCATACGGCGCAGGTGTCCAGCGTACTGCCTGATGGCGTACAGATGCCTGTTTTAGTTTGTGGCCGGGGAATCCACGTCGCGTTTTGCAGGCGGGAAGGCTGTCTGGTCCTTGTACAGTCCCGCGACGATCGTGTGCGTGATCCTGTAACAGTCACAGGCGACATTCGTCAGGCCCTCACGGTTGACGATGTGCACGGTGCCACGGCTGTACTCGATAAAGCCGGCGCGTTGCAGGATGCCCGCCACCAGAGCGACCGTGGTGCGTTGCGTTCCCAGCATCTGCGCAAGGAATTCCTGCGTCAGTGTCAGCGTGCTGGTCCGCGCCCGGTCAGAGGTCATCAGGAGCCAGCGCGCCAGGCGCGCCTCCGCCTCATGCAGCTTGTTGCAGGCGGAAAGCTGGCTGCTGATGTTGATCTGGCTCTGTTGGAAATGCAGCACGCGCGTGCGGAATTCCGCATTGTCGCTGAACAGGGGACGAATGACCTTCATGGGGACGCGCAGCCCTGCGCCGGGGATCTGCATAAAGGCGTCCACCTCCATGGGCGCGGGGCCAAGCAGAGCGGGCGCGCCGATGAGGCCCTCCGGCCCAACCATGCCCACCTCCGCAGACCCGCCCTCCGTCATGTTGATCACCATGGAACAGACGCCCGTCATCAGGAAGTAGGCGTGGGTGGGAACTTCATGAACCCGAAAGAGACTGGCGCGTGACGGCAGGTCAACGGGCCGGGCTGCGCTCAGAATTGTCTGCAGCACGGGGCTGGAAAGCACATCGAGTAACAGGTTGCCAGTACTGGGCACAATCTCCTCGCTACGGGATCGCAAGGAGCGCGCGGGCGCTCAATAGCGGATAGTCTACGCCATCCGCGTAGCAGTCTTCACCATATGCAAACGAGGGCGTCTGTGTTCGTTGTGTATCCGACATTCGGGTCCGATTTAAGCGGCGCGGGTGTTGGAGCAGGCTCACTTTCATCAGGCGGCCGGTTCGCTGCACGAGCAGAGTTTCTGTATCCCGTCACCGGATATCGTGCACAACGGGTTGTGCGTTCGCCCTACTCTGGCGCCTCTTTACTCCACTATGTTGGATATGAGGCAAAGTAACTCAGATGTATGTTGTGTGTTGAACAGACCACCCTTCCGGGTAGGAAGAGGGTTGAGAGGCTCCCTCATCCCATTTTGAAGGTGTTGGCCATGAACGCCCCCAAACCACACGTACTCTGCTTCAGCCACGACTTCTGGTTGATGATTACGCGCCAGCTGCTGCTGGAAAAGCTCGAGTGCGGCGTGTTGTGCGCCATGAGCCTTCCGGAGCTGGCCGCGAGAATGCAATGGAAACACGTCGATCTTGTCCTGCTGTGCCAGACGCTCACACGGTGTGAATGCCTTGCAGCCCAGGAACTCGCGCGCCTCTATGCTCCTGACGCGCCGTGCATGCTCATGTATGTCACGCACGCGCAATCCCGCGAAGATGTGAGGACCACGCAGCTGAGGACGAGTGAGGGGCCGCTCGAGTTCCTGCGGATGGTACGCAGGCTCCTGCCCGTACCCCCTGGCGTATCGATCCTGCCGTTGCCCGGAGTTGCCGTGTGCTGATGCAGCATCGCGGCAACTCTCCTGTCCGAGGGTGGGCTCGCACAACCGGGCCCACCCTTTACAAAGATCTTCAAACGCCTCTTATGCGGCGGCGAGCTGCTTTGCCTGCTCCTCGAAGGGCTTCTTCCAGTCCTCTTCGGAAATCTTGCCGTACTGGACGCCGCTGGCGCCACCTGCGGCGATGAACGTGACATCTGTCAGGCCAATGAAGCCGAGCACATGCTTCAGGTACGGCGTGAGCATGTCGTAGTTTTCGCTTGGCGAGCCTTTTTCGTACGCGCCCGCACTGGCCACAATCACGTACACCTTCTTCCCATGAAGCTGGCCCACAGGTCCTTTGTCCGTGTAGTTGACCGTACTTCCGATGCGAACGACGTGATCGATCCACGCCTTCAGCACCGCGGGAATCTGGAAGTTGTACATGGGCGTGGTAATCAGGATGGTCTCTGCCGCCTGCACCTCTGCGATGATGTCGTCTGACAGCTTCAGCGCGGCTTTGTGCTCTTCCGTCTGCTTGTCCGGAGCGGAGAACGCACCGACGATCCACTGGAGGTCGACATAGGTGGGCTGCTGCTTCGCCAGGTCACGTGTGACGACCGTTGCGCCGGGGTGAGCCGCCTGCCAGCTTTGAAGAAAGGTAGTGCCGAGCTGGCGCGAATACGAATGATCGCCACGGGGGCTGACATCAAGTTTAAGAAGTGAGGGCATCGAGAGACTCCTGCGGAAATAAGGTGCAGCAGTCCTGATGATGCTTCGACGTCGAAGGACTCAGGTTTTCATGCGACTGTCCAGCATCAGCAGCGCGCGGAGTTCTGCAGCAGCGCACCGTCGGTCCAGGCACCTGCCTTCACGGTGGATTCGCCGTCCCAACCCTGCAGGTAGAAGATTTCCTTGGGGTGAACCGCGCCACTGCCACGCCTGAAGGTGGAGGCTGTCGTGCGGCGCTCGTCCGCGGTGCTGGCCTGCGCAGGACGGCTTCCGCGACGATCCTCCGCTGTGCCGCGTCGGTCTGACCTCCGGCGCTCCACCTTGGTGGCCCGCGTATCCGGCATGCCGCAGCGCCGTTCGCGGCTCCTGCGCCGGTCTGCCTGCGACTTCAGGCGGTTGTGCTGTGACGCCAGAGCCGCGCTCGCGGCACGCCGCAGGGCACCACTGTCCACAGCTTCCATGGGATCCGTCAGAAACAGAAAGCCGCGCCCGCAGAGAGGACATTGCACGTCATAGGCGGTATCGGAAGGCAGGCAGGCGATGGTCACGAGATCTCCGGAAGGGACATGGGGCCGTGAAGGCGCCGTTCAGGCGTACACCGGCATAAGCGTTTGCCCGGACAGTTCCACCATGAAGCTCGCATGGGCATGGTCCATGCATGCGGCCTCATGATGATGGCTGCGCAGAGCTTTCGACACGGCAGCGCGCATCTCTGTGCGCTGCTGCTGTGTGACACGTCGGCAAAACAGCAGAAATCCCTGACCACAGACGGCACAGCGGATATCGCTTTCCAGGTTGGAAGGGACGCATTCGACCGGCATACGTTGTCACCTCCCTTTTTAAAACGGCAGCCCGGGAGAAGAAGTGAGGCAATCGGCTGCACACAGACCTCTTCGGCAGGGCGACGGACGGCAGCGATGCTCCAAAATGGGCCGGTCTGTGGAAGCGCGCACGGCGCGGACGTCTGTTCAACCCTTCAGGTTGGGTCCGACTGCCATGACAAAGTACCGCGCGGGGACTGTCCCCACGTTACGGATGCCGTGCAGTTGCATGCTTGCGGCATAGCAGATGTCACCCGGACCGGCAGGTTGGCGTTTGCCGTCGATCAGCCAGTCAACCTGTCCTTCCCGGATGAGGAGCCACTCGGAATGCTCATGCTGGTGCGGCGGGTGCGGCTCATGCCCCGGCGCAAGCACCGTATTGTGCATCTCCAGCCCTTCGCCGGTCAGCAGCGCTCCCTGCGCGATGCTCTGGCTGGCGGCGGGCTTTCCAGGCGGAATGGCAGTCTCTGCCCCGCGAAAAACTTGGTTGTGCGCGAACAATTCCGTTCCGCGTGCGATCTTCGCAGGGTCCGGCCTGGATTCCTGGGCACTGGACGGGGTTGACGCTGTGGGAGGCTGTTGACCAAAGGCATCGCTCAAGAGAGCAAGCGCGGGGAGGGACAGACATACATCGGGGCGTGTGGGCATGGTCAGGGCAGCATACATGTGACGATTCACTTCCGTCACGGATGACGCCGGCCAGAGTATAGGAATCCGATACACGTGACGCAATCCGATCATTCTCCGCGCCATCTGTACAGGAGATCTGTTGTGCGTCTTCGGTTCGTTTCTACCTATCTAACCTACATGTTCATCTCGGTGTACGCGTTCCTGCTGGCCCAGTTGCGCGCACATACCTAACCACCATGCCGCTCTTCGGCTCCTGAAGGCGCACGGCTGGCCGCGATGCAATGATTACGTGCTTCCTTCGACGAGGTATTTGCGCCAGTCTTCGCTCTCCGCAATGCGCTTGATGCGACGAAAGCGGCTGCTCATCAGCTTCCGGATGTGCGGCACCATGATGTACTTCGCCACGAGATGCCCAAGCGCGCCGAAGGGCAGGGTGAAGCGCAACTCGTCCTCCAGCAGCGTACGGTGCAAGTCCAACGCGCGCAGATGATGATCGTGCTGAAAGGTTTTGAAGCGTCCGGCGGCCATGGTGTCCTGCATGAAGACCGGGCGTTGATACGAAGAGATGTTCGATACATGGAAGTGCTTCAGGCCCAGCTGCCAGCCCTCCCAGCGCACGATGTCTCCTCCCTGCACCATGCCGGACGTTCGTCCGCTGACAGGCTTCATGCCCAGTTCTTCCTGCACCAGCGCCACTGAACAGGTGAGTTGAAAGCACCGGTCAACCGGCGCATGCACGTCCATCGCATCGCGCAGCACGAATTGTCCGTTGGCTTCTTCGAAAGCTTCCATTCTGGCCCATTCCATGCGATGCGTCGCACTCTTTGCAGGAAAGTGCGCGCGTCGGCGCCCCCCGCTGGATATGATGAGCAGAACAGGGGCGTCTGCCAGAGCCAAGCTCGTTGATATTGAGCAGATGAACGGCAGGACAGCTGCTTTTTGGCCGGCATATAGGAAGAGGACACGAATGAACGAGATGGATCGCAGGCTGTTCCTGTTGGGCACCGCGCCGCTGGGTTTGGCGACGGCGCTGATGCCCGGTACGCTCTTTGGCCAGCGAACAGGAGCGGCCACGGCACAGTCCGCAACACAGCCCGGTGCCGGGGCCGTACCGGCTGCTCCCATCACCGCCCGGACGGTGTTTGTCGCAAGCGACGCCGCGCCCGTTGCGCCGGAGCAGATGCTGCAAACACTGACAGCCGGCGCTCGCGCCTCATCCCGGCAAGGAGGACAACTACCTGAAGGGCGGCGCGGTGACGGAGCTGGAGCAGACCTTCGCCACGCTGCTGGGCAAGGAAGACTGTTGCATGCTGCCCACGGGGACGCTGGCCAACAACCTTGCCGTGCGCATCCTGTGCGGCGAGCATAAACACGTCATGACGCAGCAGGATAGCCACCTGTATGCCGACGAGAGCGACGCGCCTTCGATCATGAGCGGTCTCACGATGCAGCCCATCGCAGCGGGCAAGGCCGCGCCCACCATGGATGAGATCAAGGCAGCGGTGGAGGACGCGGAACATCGCGCGTATCCCCTGAAGGTGGGTGCCGTTTCCATCGAGAGCCCGGTCCGGCGGCACGAGGGTGAATCCGTTCCGTTTGCGACGCTGAGTCAACTCTGCGGCTATGCAAAAGAGAAGGGGATTGGGACGCATTGGGATGGTGCGCGCGCGTTGATGTTGACCGGCACGCTTGGTTTCGAGATGAAGCGCACTGCCGGCCAGTTCGATACGGTGTTTGTTTCGCTGTACAAGGCTCTGCGCGCGCCGTTTGGAGCAGTGCTGGCGGGGCGGAAGGAGCAGATCGCACAGGTTCGCGACCTGCGCCACGTATATGGCGGCCTGATCTATCACGGCTGGGTGGCGGCGCTGCCCGCGCTGGATGCCATGGATGGATTTGCGGATCGCTGGACCCGCTCACGGGCCGCCGCCGAGCAGGTTTTCGCCAAACTACAGGCAGGCGGTGGCTATACAGTGGAGCGCGTGCCGAACGAGAGCAACATCGTTCATCTGCGCGTCCATGACGAACGGCTGCGCGGTCTCCCAGACCGGCTGCGCCAGGCGGACATCCGTGCCCGCATCGGCAAGGATGGTGTGATCCCCTTCTTTATCAACGACACCCTGTTGCACCAGAGCGTGGATGCCATCGCATCGGCGTTCCTTGGCTGACGTGCGCCGGATCGACACCCTTACCGGTGTGCGTGCTGTCGCCGCGCTCTGGGTTGTTCTCTTTCACCTGAACCAGATGGATACCCCGGTGCATGACCGCCTGGGCAGCGTCGTCGCGCATGGACTGTTCGGCGTTGACATCTTCTTTGTGCTCAGTGGCTTTGTGTTGTCCATGGTGTACGTGCCGAGGCTGCCGAAGACCTTTACATGGAGCTGGTACAGACATTTCATCGGCAGGCGTTTCGCGAAGATCTATCCGATGCATCTGCTTACGCTCCTGGCCGTGATCGCGCTGTTTGAGGTCGCGCAGCGCATCCATCTCATGATTCCGTCGCCGAGCGATACAGTGTGGAGCGCCGTGTGCTCCGCGCTGATGCTGCATGCGTTTGGGCTTACGCACTGGCTCAGCTGGAACATGCAATCCTGGTCGGTCAGCGCGGAGTGGTTTGCCTACGCGGTGCTGTTTACGCCGATGGTGTATCTCCTCGAAAGCGTTCGAACACGCGTGCTTTGTGCGGGAATGGTACTCCTGTTGTGCGGCATGGGCAGCGTGTCGCTGTACACAGGGAGCCACTGGACTGGATTTACCACGAGCGGTGTCTTGCGCATCATTCCAGAGTTTCTCAGCGGGTATCTGCTACACCGTGTGCTGAGGGGTCGCACGCTGCGGCACGGCGACCTGCTTACCGGCTGCGGTGCCATGGTCATTGCGCTGGTCTGCTATGTGCCCTACGTGGATGTATGGCTGCTTGTACCGGGTGTGATGACCCTGCTGGCTGGCTTGTATGCCGGCGGCCCTCTGGTCAACCGCCTGTTTGGAAACTCAGTCATGGTTGCGCTTGGCGATGCGTCCTACTCGATGTATCTCACGCAGTGGATAGTGATTCTTGTGCTCAAGCAGCTTCTGCATCATGCGGGATGGGACTCTGGCTTCTGGCCAAGCATGCTGATCGTGACGGCTGTCCCGGTCATGAGTATGCTCGTTGGGCTGGGCAGCTTCCGCTGGGTGGAGGAGCCTCTGCGGCAACGGCTTCTGCGCCTGTTCGACGCCAAACGCGGCAACCCGGAAAACGCGATCCCGCCAACCGCCCCCGGATTGCAAGCGGACACGCAGGTCTCCGCGACGGCGGGCTGAGCAGTGCATCAGGGCATCCGGTACACGCGGAGGCTGCCGTAGTACGGGTCGGCGACTTCGCGCACCAGCGTCCCATGTGCCGCAATCTCGTCCAGGCTGCGGCGGGTAGTGGCCGTGAAGGCTGGATCATAGGTGCCCTGCATCAGGGTGCGGTCACCCAGGATGAAGTAGTGCACACCGTCGTCGTGCAGTGCCATCTCCGGCGTGGTGCGCTCGCGCGCGATGAAGGTGCGGCCGCGCATGGCCATCCAGAAGGTAATGGTTGCGTAGACTGATTCACCAGGCGGGATTGCCGCATTCAGCAGGGCGCCCGTGCGGTTGAAGTCCGCCTTGCGCGCAGCCCGCAGGAGAACCAGGTTCGCCCCGAACTGGGCAAGGATCACGAATCCGCACACCGGGAGGACGAAACGCCGGAGTTGAATGCGTTCCCGCGTTGCCGCAACCGCCGCTCCGAAGGCAAAACCCAGTACCGGTGCCAGCAGGGCTAAATACCGTGATGACTTATTGACGGTCTCCACCAGCCACAGCATCGTGGGCAGCAGCAATGCGACTTCCAGGTAGAACCATCGCCCGGCATACCGCCACAGAATCCACGTGATGAACACAAAGGCAAGCGGGACAGGCAGTCTCAGGGGCAGGAACTGGAGGCCGTGGCCATGGAGCATACCGACGCCGAAGAGGTCAGCGTAGCGGTGCAGTTCGTCCAGGACGCGTCCCAGCAATCCAGCGTCGCCAGCAGCGCGCTTGAGATACTCGGCGCGGAAGGAGCGCGGTCCGAGCGGATTCGTCAGCACCCACGTTGCAAACGGGACAAGCCCGGCGATAAAGCCGGCAATGAAAAGCAGGGCACCTCGCACTCCGGCGGCACCGTGCCTGCGGTCGATGAAGGCGGCCAACAAGCAGAGCGAGACGGCATACCCAGCCATCGTGATGTGGCACATTGCCGCCACAGCCGCCAGGAGGCCGCTGCCGAGCGCCCACATCCAGCGTTGTGAGGTGTTGTAGCGGGACAGGGCAGCCAACGAGAGCAGGACCGCCATCACCGTGAGTGCCTCGGGGCGTGCGGTGCGTGCCGCCGCTACCAGAAAGTTGTCCGTGCCCGTGACCAGCACCGCGACGGCCGCGCCAGCTTCGCCCAGCATGGGCCGCGTCAATCTCCACAGCAGCAGCAACGTCAGCACACCCGCAACCACCGAACCCAGCCGTGCCGTCACCACGCTCGTCCCCAGCGACTTGAAGCTCGCCGCCATGACCAGCGCCGTTCCGGGTGGGCGGGTGTCCATAAAGTGTTCCAGATCGTTCGGCCCGATCTCCGGGTCGGCCAGCCCATGGCCATGGACCAGCGAGTACGCGGGACCGGCGTACCAGCTCTCATCCGTGACCCACCGAGAGGAGAGGAACGGCAGCACCTGCAGCAGGAAAAGAGCCGTTCCCAAAGTCAGCCACAGGTACGTTCGCGGAGGGGCGGAAGGCGTATCACGGGCCTCGCGTGTGGGCGTCTGAGCAGATGAGGACACAGGGACTCCAGAGGAAAGACTAGACCACCCCGTGCCGTCCCCAAAGAACCCTTTGCGATGCTGCTGACCTTACTCGACCGGATTGGGCACGGGAGAGCGTTTCTGGATGCATGCCTTGCGCTCTCTACGCTGGAGAGGCGTACCATCACAGCTATGAAGGCGTGGTCCTCCCATCGGCGCGGTATAAGCCTCTTCTCCGTGGCGACGCTCACGATTGTGGCTTCAGCCCAGTTGGCCAGCACAAACTCGCTGTACCCCGCGTACCACACCGGGGCACCCAGGATACCACCGCCACCCCTGCTGAAGCAGGACCAATGGACGGGCGAGTTCTTCACGCACAAGTACCAGACCACGGCGTACCAGATGGCGTCCGCTGTTCCGGACGTGATCTACCAGATGCCGTGCTACTGCTGGTGCAGTAAGGCGATGGGGCACAAGAGCCTGCACTCCTGTTTTGAGAACAGCCACGGTGCAACGTGTGGCGTGTGTATGAAGGAAGCGGCGTTTGCGTACCAGCAGACAAGGGCAGGAAAGACGCCCGCTGAAATTCGCGGCGCCATTGAGAACGGTTCCTGGAACGCGATCGACCTGGCTACGCTGCGCATGGAAGATCCCGTGCAGAACTAGCGTCCGGCAGGGACAGGCGGTACCGCCTGACTGCAGGCACCGTCCGCGCTGCACGCCCGCACACCAAAGAAGACGTTGTCCTTTGATACGGGCAGACGCGCAGAGTTCTCTCCGGGCCCGGGGTACTTCGCCGCGTCCGCCGCAAAGCTCCAGTCGTTGGAGGCTGTCTCGCGCCACACCACCTGATAGTGGATAGGGCCGGAAGCGCTGAGCGGCGGTGCCCACTGCAGAATGGTGTCATTATCGAGATTGGTCGTCACGACCTTGACAGTTTGAGGCACGCCCGGCGACATGGCCAGTGTTGCCAGCGTGGCCATGTTCAACCGCGCGACCTGTGCGATGTAGTTGAAATCGTCGAACTTCAGCAGATCGCCATATTCCTTGCCGTTCTCCGTGCGCACGTGCTGGTGCTGGTGATCGTAGTTCTCACGCCACTCCGTGAAGCGCACGGCAGGGAAGCCCTCATTCGAGAACGAGCGGTGATCGCCACCACGCAGAAAGCGGTCCAGCCGCAATTCGATGACGGCCTGGAATGGAGTGAGTGCGCCGCCAAAGTAGGTGCGGTCCACGTCCAGGATTTCGCGCGCCAGTTGCCGTGAGGGTGTTTCGTTTTCCGCGCCGATGTTCAGGGCCGCACGAAGCTGCTCGATGGGAGCGGACGGCAACAGTCCCTGCGAAAAAACGCGGACTCGGCTCTTACTCTGAAGCGTGTCGCCGGGCGTCGTGTCGCCGCCCACGATGTCGTTGTTCAGCACGCCTTCAAGCTGCCAGCCCTTTTCTTTGGCCAGCTTTGCCAAGTGCGTGCTGCCGTTCAGACCCTGCTCTTCGCCCGCGACGGCCACAAAGACCAGCGTTGCGGGAAACTTCTGCTTGCTCAACACATGCGCGGCTTCCATGGACACAGCGGTGCCGCTGCTGTCGTCGTTCGCTCCCGGCGCGGGATCGTGCGTGTTCATCACATCGGTTTCGCGCGTGTCGTAATGGCCGGTGACCAGGTACATGCGCTTGCTGGCTACCGGGTCCGTGCCCTTCAGGATGGCGTACACATTGCGCAACGGCGTCGGTTTGACGATCCGCGGACGGCCTCCGCCGAACTCGCTGCCGCGCTGCGGCGGCTGCTCAATGAACTCGTCCACCTCCACGTCCAGGCAGCCGCCGCACTCCTTGCTGTACGCCTCGAACTGCGACTTGATCCAATCCGCCGCCGCCAGCACGCCGGTGCCGGGCTTCAGATCGGTCTCCGTGCTGGAGATGGTGCTGCGATTGTTGAAATCCACCAGGCGGCTGATGTTGGCCTTGATGCGCTCCTGTGATACCTGCTTGAGCGCGGCTGCGATTTGCGGATTGAGTGGCGCAACCGGCAGCGGGGTTCCAGCAACGGCATAGTCCAGATGTTCAGCAGGCGCAGGTGCAGCCTTGCGCTGACCTCCGGCAGAAAGAGCAGCCAGCGCGATGGCTGCGAGTGGGATTCGCTTCATGGTGTCCTTACCCGTGTGAGATGAATGTACAAAGCACCACGGCACGTCAAAAGATAAGCTTGCCAACAATCTGCAGCTGCCGCGACGAGCCGAGGTCGCCCACGGCAAAACGCGTCGCGGAGATCAGGCCGAAGTTCGGATTCGCCGCAATCGTCGGATTGGGATTCGCTGCGGTTGGTGCGGTTGTTGTCACGCCGATGGAGGTATTGGGATTGCCAAAGCTGGCGTGATTGAAGATATCGAACGCGTCCGCGCGGATTTGGAACTTCAGACCCTCGAAGATCGTGGTGTTCTTCTCGATGGAGAAATCCGTGTCGGAGAAGCCCGGTCCGACGAGTGCGTTGCGGCTCAGGTTACCGAAGCCGGTCGAGAGCGCCTGAAAGACGCACGTCGACGTATTGGTCAGAGTGTTGGTGCACAGGTCAGGGGTGAACCAGCGTTCGCGTGTCGCGCTGGATTTTGTCTTGACGTAGTTGACCGGGCGCAGCAGGTTGGGATGCAGCACGCCAGAGGTTCCTGTAAAGGTGGACGTTGTTGTTACGTTCAGGGGATTGCCGGTCTGCCACTGCGTGATGCCGGAGATCTGCCAGCCTTCCACCAGGCGATTGCCATGGAACGGGAGTACGTAGACCGCATTGAAGGCGATACGGTTTCGGGTATCAAAATCGGAGGGTCCGTAGTTCAGGTACGGCCGCGTTGCGTCCTGCAGCGTCGTGCTGGCGAGCGATCCCAGATCGAGCGACTTGCTGAGCGCGTAGTTGAAGCTGAAGTTGAAGCCATTGCGGAAGGTCTTCTGCGCAGAAAGCCACATGCCGTTGTAATTGGACTGGCCCACATACGTGCTCTGGTTGATGTTGACGCCAAGCGCGCGTCCGGGAAGGAACGGGCTGGTCGTGGCCAGCGCCGTGAACGGTCGAACGCCCGTTGCGGAGGGCTGATTAATATTCACCGGCTGGCGCAGGTGGCGTCCAACCGAGCCGTAGTAGCCGATGGTGGTAACGATGCCTGCGGGCAGCGCCTGCTGCACATTGAAGTTGAAGGTCTGCGTGTATGCGTTTTTATAATTGCGCGCAACTGCGGAGACCGCAATACCCGCCGCACCTGCCGAAGCGTACAGGTTTTCCACTGGAATATATGGCGTCGCGGTCGAATTCGTGAAGGTCACGCTGTTCCTGAACGGGGGGTTGCTGTTCAGGCCGCTGACGAGGTTTGTCTCTGGCTGGTCGGCCATATAGCCGTACGCAGCACGCAGCACCGTCTTGCCCTGGCCGTTCACGTCGTAGGCAAAACCGGCGCGCGGCTCGTAGTTATTGTTCTGGCTGTAGGGGCTCTTGCCGTACCCATTGGTCCCGACCTGAATGAGACTGACGGACGGTACATCAAAGACGGTGAAGCGGTTGTTGCCCTCCACCGGCGAGCCGTTCCACTCGTACCGGAACCCAAGTTCGGCAGTAAAGTCAGGCGTGATCTTCCATGCGTCCTGAAGAAAGCCACCCACCGCGTTGACGTAGATGCGGTTGCTTAGAGTGCCGGGTGTGACGCTGAAGGTGGTGGCGTGGCCTGCCTGGAAATTGGCCACGGAGTTGAAGCCCAGTGTGCCGGTATCACCGGAGAAGTTGGCGTTGAGAAAGCGGCGGAACTCGCCACCGAACTTCAGGTTGTGCTGTCCAAGCGTCAGGCTGGCCGTGTCGGAGAAGATGCCGAAGGTGTCCTCGCGCCCCTGCGGAAATCCGGATGGGCCGCCGAAGTTGATGCCGGGCCCAGTGATCGTGATCTGCGGCAACCCAGCTGCACCGGTATTGCCGTCAATCAGGCCAAGAGTTGTCGGGTCCGTCGTCACGTTCTGGTTGAACGAGATGGCGATGCGGTTGAAGCCGAGACGCGCTTCGTTCACCAGCCGCGGCGAGAAGACGTGGGTCTCATTCAAGGTAAGAATTTGCCGGGTCGCCGCGCGATGATCGCCGAAGCCGGAGACGGTGTTGCCCTGCAGTGTTGGCTCCGTGCGCACGTCTTTCTGAATGGCGTAAAAGCCATGCAGCGTGTCCGCCGGGCTGAACGTGTGCTGAATATCAATGGTGCCCTGGTCCGTGGTCACCGGCCCCGCCGCGATGCCGACGAAGCTGTCAGGGACGGCAGAGGTGGATGAGGTCGCGTTAGGCAGGGGGATGAACGCGAGCAGCTTCTGTGAAACAGGGTCTGTAACGGCGGCGCGCTGCGCGAGCGTGAGTACGCCACTGTTTACTGTCAGTCCCTGCGCCTGTCGCAGGCCTTCGTAGCTGGCGAAGAAGAAGGTGTGATTTTTCCAGATGGGTCCACCCAGCGCTCCACCGAAGTTGTTGCGTTTGAACGGGGCAATCGGTGTTCCCTTGGGATTGAAGTAGTTGCGGGCGTCCAGTGCCTCGTTCCGCAGGTAGTCGAAGACCTCTCCGTGGAAGGCATTTGTGCCGGAGCGCGTGCTGACGTTCACGATGGACCCGGACGAGCGCCCGTACTCGGCAGAAAACGTCTGGTTGTTGATCTTGAACTCGGACGTGGTGTTGATCGATGGCTGGAAGGTGATCTGGTTCTGCACCATGTCGTTCAGGTTGACGCCGTTGATCTGGAAATTCACGGAGTCGTCGCGGTTGCCGGCCGTGATGAAGCTGTTCGCGCCCAGTCCGCGGCTCGGTGTTGTAAGGTTGCCGTTTGCAGGAGCGGTGACGCCGCCCGGCGTGAGTACTGTCAGATCCAGGAAGTGACGACCGTTGAGCGGCACTTCCTGTACGGTGGTCCGCTCAATCACCTGGCCGACGGTGATGGTCTCAGCGTTGATCAGCGTGGCGGCTGCTTCCACCTGCACGCTTTCACCGGCGGCAGCCAGCGACATGGCGATGTCGAGATTTGCTCGCGCGTCGACGAGAAGGGTGAGTCGCTGTGCGGTGAAGGTGCCGAAGCCGCTCGCCGTTGCCGTGACGGTGTAGTCGCCGGGTGGGAGCGAGGCGGCGACGTACTGCCCGGCACTGTCGCTGGCCAACGCGCGCTCGATACCCGTTCCGACGTTACGGATCACAATCTGTGCGCCGGGCAAGACCGCGCCGGAGGGATCCTTCACCGTACCGGAGAGTGTCGCGGTCGACTGTGCGTGCACACAAGGAAGAAGTGTGACGGCTGCGACGGCGAGAAGAGAAGAGCGGTACTTCATACAGCCTCCAAAAAAAACACGAATCCATCCACCCGGCCTGTGTGCAAGCACCCACACGCGACCTGCATAAAAGGTCAGCGCCGCGGGTCAGCAGCACGGCATCGTCCAATGGGCTAGGCGGTACCATCACTGTAACAGCTCTGAAACCGTGCGTTGGCCGTGGTTTCACGTTGTGCGCCCTTTGTTTCAGCTTGCACAGCAGGCGGCGCTGTTGAACGTCATGCAGCACGAAGGATGAGAATGGCGTATTTCCTGGCCATGGATGTTGGCGGTACCCGGACGACGTATGTGCTGGCCGATGAGACTCGCGTGTTGGCGCGTACGGAGAGTGGCACCGTCAAACGGCTTCGTACCACTGCGGAAGCAGCCGCGGTGAGCCTCGAAGAAGCGCTGCACGATCTGGAAGCCCAGAGCGGCATGTCCATGCGCAATGTCCGTTGCACCTGCGCGGGAGTGGCCGGGCTGAGTATCCCATTGGTCGCGGACTGGCTTCGAGACGCGTTAAAGGCCCGTGTCGGTGGCGAACGCCTTCTGCTGGTGGACGTGGAAATCGCACTGGACGCGGCGTTTCCGGGCCAGTCTGGCATTCTTGTGTTGGCCGGTACAGGCTCCAATGTTGCCGGGCGGACACGTGACGGGCGCATCACCACCGCTGGCGGGTACGGGCCGGTGCTCTCCGACCAGGGCTCGGGGCATCGCATCGGTTCGCGCGCGCTGCGTGCCTGCTTTCTCGCCCTGGATGAAGGGCGGCCCACGATCCTGACCGATGCGATCTTGCAGCACTGGACGCTGAAAACGACGGACGAACTGGTGTCCTACGCGAACATCTGTCCGGTCACGGAGATTTCCGCGCTTACTCCAGTCGTGCTGCGCTGCGCGGAGCAGGATGACGCACTGGCGCTTGAGGTGCTGGAGCGTGAGGCCGCGGAACTCGCGCATCTTGCGCTTTTGATTCACGGGCGCTTGCAGAGAGAGGACGGTGCATCGTGGTCGCCAAAAGTAGCCTTTGCTGGAAGCGTCATGAAACACGTCCATCCACTGCGCGAGTCGCTGTTACAACGGGTACGGCAACAGATACCAGGCGTCTTTATAACAAAAGAGGCTATTGACCCTGTTCTTGGCGCTCTTTGGCGCGCGCGACACCACGCGACGTAGCAGGTGCTGGTGTAATCGTCTGCAATTTGCAGCATTTTGTGCGTCCGCCCTACGTCTGGTCCTGAAAGATTGTTGCTGAGGACGTGCCTGGATAGCCAGTGTACGAAAGTGACACACTTCTACGCTGCAGGATTTCGATACACTATCGATGGAACAGATCAGATTCCAACTACACAAGTCAAGCAGTACTTTTTGCATTCACTTCGCGTGGGTGCTTCTTCTCGCATTTGAGTCCTCCTGGGGGAGCGTGTTATGGCTGGACAAACGTCCGAGCGCCCGTCTTTGTCTGCACTTTGGCGTCCTGCGTTGGTGGGCGGCAGCGCTGCCGTGCTGTTGTATGCCGCCCTGCTGGCCTTTCTTTCTCACAGCACATTTCCCGTAGCCGTTCACTCCGGCGCTCACTGGCCCTGGCTCATGGACAAGCCGGTCGGGGAAGACGGCTACTACATGCTGACGGTTGCGGACAACATCGCGTCGCGCGGGAAGATTCTGTACAACTGGGGTATTCCGGCCACGGGTATCCAGCCCCTTGTCACCGTACTGTTCGCGGGACTTGATTTCGTTGTTCGCGCCTTTCATGCCGGTTCGCTGGCTCTCATCCGGACCGTGCTCTTGTTCAGCAGTGCCTTGTTTCTCGTTTTTGCTTGTCAGGTGCGGCGCATCACTATGTCACTGTGTCGTCCGGAGGTGGCGCAGCTTGCGGGAGCGCTGGCGTTTCTGCTGACGCTGTTCGACTACACGCTCTTTCGCCTGTTCACCTACGGGCTGGAAACCGGTGTGTACCTGATATGCATCGCGGCGTGCGTGAGCATCACGATCCGAATCGCAGAGGCTGGTTCGACAAGCACGAGCAACATGCTTTGGCTCGGGCTGGCAGCGGGACTGGCGGGCGAGGCGCGCATCGACTTTGGGCTGCTCTTCGCCTTTGTTCTGGGAGGCTTACTTCTCAGGCGATGGATCACTGCAGGGCAGGCGCTTGGTGCAGGTGTTGTCGCGCTTGTGCTGGTCAGTCCGTGGTTTCTCTTCGTGCACCGGGTCAGCGGATCATGGCTGCCCTCTTCCGGAGCGGCTGAGTCGACACCGATCAGCCTCCTCTCCGCCGGACCGCGTCTCCTGGCGATGTTTGTAGCCGTTATAAGTCATTTTGCGCCGTGGTCCTTCGGAGTTTATTCGAAGACGACACTGCTGATGGCACTCTTCAGCAGCGGTGTGCTTGTCGCTCTCATCCTGAAGCTACGGCCGGTAAAGACAGGAGGGGCGGTACGTCGCTTGCCGGACGTACTCAAGATCTGGAGCCCGGGTATGGCTGTGTTACTGGTTGCGTATTACTGCCTGTTTAACTCCAGTCAGTTTTATTACCGGTACGCCGCGCCACTTGCTGTGCTGGCCATCCCTGCCCTTGCGATTGCGATGGCATGGTCGGGACAGCAGCGCTGGTCTTCTGCGCTGGCCGCGTGCACGGCGGCTTGCTTTGCTTTCTGGACGGCAGGTTCGCTTCACACGGGCAACATCAGTAACAGTCAGGCAGTTGCCACGGGATACATCCAGCGTAACTTCCCGACTGCTCATGTAGCCGCCTTCCAGAGTGGAGTTCTTGGCTACTTCAACCGCAATGTCGAGAACCTGGATGGAAAGCTGAACGGTCCGGCGCTGGTGGCTACGCGCAAGCACGCCTTACCTGAGTTTCTGGACAGTGAAGGCGTCGACGTCGTGATCGACTGGCCAAGTCTTATCTACCTCAATCTTCCGCCTGAGTACCTCGCGCGCTCGTGGACGGCCTGCCCCGTGCCTGTGGGCCAAACGGAAAGTATCTGCATCATGCGAAAACCGCGGAACTAACTGGGAGAGAGTACACCTGATGACATCAGCGACAACAGTTCTGCCACCGGCACACGATGCCGTGCCGGAGACGAGCCGCGAAGCAGGCAATCATCGACTTAGAAACAGTCCCCACGCGACACTGCTTGCGGTAGCTTTCTGGTCGGCAATCGCAGTTATGGCGTTTCTTTCAGCGTTCATGATCCAGTTTCTGTTTCCCCTGCGGGAAGCGGTATATTCTCCGGCGTATACGATTGGCGGCAACAACCGTGTTGGTGCCGTTCTGGTGGCATGTGTCGGATGCCTCACCACACTTGCGTGCCTCAGGTGGAAGTTTGGCGCGCTAAGCAGGGCGGCTGTGGCGGGTGGGACCACTCTTCCGAGGCGTTACTTCTACTACGGAAGCGCAGCTGTGGTTACGGTGGTGATCGTGCTCGGCGCGTTAATGACGCGGGGCGGTTATTACCATGGCGATGCTGGATACTGGGCCACGCAACTGCGATCCGGCATGATCTTCCACTACCGCTTGTATAAAGACCTGGAGTTTGCCTACGGTCCCTTCCTGTATTTCTGGCCGGCCGCATTTGTAAAGGTACTCAGCGTTGTGGGTCTGAATATGGACCGCTCCTATGTGGTCTCCCTTGTAGTGATGGAGATCCTTGGGACGGGTATGGTGTTTTACACCGTCAATGCTTTGCCACTGAGCCGCCGCATGAAGATTGCGGCGTTCGCGTTCTTTATCATTGTCACCCTCGATCCGCAGGAAGGGCTGAACTACAACGCCTTTCGCTTCATGCTTCCTGCTTGTGGATTGGTGTTGTTGTGCCGGCAGCGGACGCCGTGGAGAACCTCAGTGTTCGCCGCCCTTTGCGCTGCCTTTGAATTTGCGGTGTCGCCAGAGCTGGGCATTGCCTTCACCGCCGCAGCGGTCGTATGGACGCTGTATCGCATGTTTGTGATGGGCCGGAGATGGGCGCCCGTCGCATTCGCTGCGGTCGGCGGTGCTGGCGCCTTTCTCCTGCTGGAGGGATCAGCGTACCTGCATACCCTGCGCGAGTTCGCAAAGGGCGGCTACAACATGATCCTGGAGCCCGCCCCTCATATCTACCTGCTGATCCTGTGCGCGGTTGCGCTTGCTCCCATGGCTGTCGCGGATTCGCTTCGCCTGGAACTGTCACGCAGGAAGACGGCACTCGGTTACAGCCAAGACACGGGCATGCAACTTGCGTTGTACATTGCAGGCCTGGCGCTTCTGCCGGCCGCGCTGGGACGCTGTGATCCGCTGCATGTTTCGTTCAATGGCTGGTCGCTGTACCTGCTGACCTTCTTGACCCTGGACAGGGTTAGCCGGCGCTGGCAGACGTTTGGTATCAGCATTGCCATCCTCTTTGGCGTGTATAGCGTGACGCAGGAGTGTGCCCTGGGATTTGGGTCCTTGCGCGAACTCTTTACCCAGGGGCCAGACGTGTATGAAAATGCCGACCTGCCGCACCTGCAGCAACGAATCGGCTCCGGACGTGTGGCGTTTCCATGGAACAAGCCCCTCCGTCTGACCGACCAACTTATCGCCGCCGGCGAGTACCAGCCAATGTATCTCTGCATCCCGGCAGTTGACGCCGAGGCTGATGCCCGGACGGTCGAGGACATGCGCAAGGCCGACTTCGTCGCGCTGCCCATCGGGCTGCCCGTGATCACGGAGAACCCGATCAACAACGTCGGTATCAAGTACCGGTTCCGTTTCGGCTTTGTGTACGAGCACAAAAACCCGCCGTTCCGTCAGGGGTGGGCTGCCATGCAGGAACTAAAATCAAACTGGCATTCCATCGGCGAATACGGCTGGTATGTCATTTTTGCCAAGAATACTGCCGCGTCACCCATGGGAAAGCCGCTGCCGGCCGTTGTGCAGCGGCGGGACGAGATGCTGTTTGTGAAGTAATCTGAAAGGGAGAGGCAGCAGGCCGCGTCTTTTTCGCCGCGCCCGCGTCAACGCTTCATGAAGGCTACATCCATCATCGATGCGGCATACATCGCGGCTGCGGAGGAGGAGTCGCTTGAGATCGCGCGTGGACTCAAGCGGCACGATCCTGAACTTCTGGACCGGCTGATCGATACCTACCAGCATCGCCTGATGCGATATTTAACGTTCCTGACCAGCCGGCGGGATGTCGCGGAGGACCTGTTTCAGGAGACATGGGTGCGTGTCCTGTTGCGAGGCGCGCAATATAACGGAAAGGCGCGCTTCGATACGTGGCTGTTCACGATCGCCCGCAATCTGGTGATCGATCTTTCCCGCAAGCGGGTGATGGCATCCCTCGATGCGCTCCAGGACCCGGGTGCGGACGATCGCCCCTTCGAAATCCCCGAAGAAACTCCCTCGCCGTACCAGCAGTTTTGCTCCCGTGAGAATGCGGCGGAGGTCAGTGCCGTGCTGCTGAACCTGCATGCCACCTATCGCGAGGTGCTGGTCCTGCGCTTTCATGAGGAGATGGCTCTGGAAGAGATTGCGGCCGTAACAAAGGCCCCGCTTTCCACCGTCAAGTCCCGCCTGTACCGTGGACTAGCCGCACTCAAGCCGTTGATCGAAGAGTTGCGGCGCGGGCGCAACGTTACTCCGGGCGAGGCGAGTGCGGGAGAGCTCCAGTGAGCACCCCGTCCCTGAACGTCCGCCGCAATGCAGTTGCCGACGGCGCACGTGCGGCCATCGTCAACCGCACGCACCGCGTGGTGCGGGAACGCGCGGCGGCCATGCAGGCGCGCAAACGGCGGGTCCGCGACCTTCTGCTGCCGTTCTGCATCTGCTCGGCGGTTCTCTGGATGATCGCGCACGCTGTCTGGTCCACGGCGGACCAGAGCCTCGCGGGCATTGAAGGTGGCGTCGAGCGCCTGATTGCGGAACTTGGGAGTGATGCCGGCAGCTCCCTTACCATGCTCGTCGTATGGTTCCTGCCACTCTCGGTGATCACGGCGGCTGTGGTCCTGCTGCGCAGGTCCAACTCAATCTCCCGATATGACGAGGCTCCGCGCTGATGGCATGGCTGAACGATCAAGCGCTGCGCCCCGATGTACGTGAGCAAGACGACGAATTAAGGCTGATTCCGCTCTGGTCCGTAGTCGCGTCCATCGCGGTGTTTGCCGGGATTCAGTTCCTCAACTTCAAAGTGTTTCCGCCACCCCCGCCACACCACAACTTTCTACCCTTTCGCATGCTGGGCAGTTATAGCTGGGGCGCGGCGCTGGCAAGCTATGTCTTGCTCATTGGCTATATCAGCCGCGACGTGAAGCGGCGGAACATGAGTGCCAGCATCTGGATGCTCATTGTTCTGGTCATGCCCGGTGGGATTGGCGCGGTGGTGTACTTCCTTCTGCGTCAGCCGGTGATGACACGCTGCCCCTCCTGCCGCACGGAACTTGCGCATTCGTTCCACTTCTGCCCGCAATGCCAGTTTCAGATGGCACCCGTGTGTGGCCAGTGTTTTCGCGGCGTGCACATTACCGATGTGTATTGTGTGCAGTGCGGACATGACCTGACCAACGATGAGATGCCCGCCCGCCTGCGTTCCTACAGCGACTAGCCGGAGCGCAGAACTGCCCTTGACTGACAGGCAGATCCGTCCGGCTCACAGTCTCGAGATTGGCCCTGGGTACAGACTCCAACACTTTCGAGCAACCTTCGTCCAGGCCGCGTGTTCTTCTGGTGTAGGGAGAAGGGAGACTCACCCATGAAACACACTGCACGATTCGCCACGGCTGTTCTTTTCGGCGGGCTGCTTTTCACGTCCGCACCACTCATTGCGCAGGGACCGCCGCCGCCGTATGGCTATGGCCAGGGAGGGTGGGATGCACCTCCGCCGGAGTTTACACGTGAGGTACAGCGCCGGGGTTTTAACGACGGCATCAACGGGGCACGCAAGGATGCGGCAAATCACCGGGTACCAAACGTGTACAACCGCGATGAGTTCCGGAGGTATCGCGGACCGGAGCCGGGTGTCTACAAGTCCTCGTTCGAGCGCGGCTATAACACCTTCTGGCAGCACCAGGGTGGACCCGGACCACGGCCCTACTAGAACACTCAAGAATGAAAGCCCGCTGCCTGTCAGCGGGCTTTGCATCTCGTTCAAAATTTCATGACCAGCCAGATGCCCAGTACCATCAGTACGCCTCCCGCCATCCGCCCGGGCGAAGCTGTGTGCTGTTTGAAGCCCAGGATGCCAAGGTGGTCCAGCACGATGCTGACCACCACCGAGGCCGTGATGCTCACGCCGGTGAACACACCGGAACCGAGTTTCTGGGCCAGCATCAAACCCGCAAACGTCGCTACGATCGAGACGAGACCGCCGGTCCACGCCCACCACGGTGCGGAACTTGCCTGCGGACCAGATGGCAGAGGCTGCCGGACAAAGGCCAGCACCAACAAAACGCCCAGCAGTCCAGAGAGGTACACCCAGACGGTAGCCCACAGCGGCTGGCCTAACTCTGTTTTCAATTGCGCGTTCGTGCCAGCTTGAAACGGGTTAGCCGCGCCAGCCACCAGCGCAAACAGGATCGCAAGGAACTGCATGCAGGGTTAGACGACGGTGCGCTCAGCCCTGCGGACTGCATGCCAGGTTTCTTTTGCGCCAGCCCGGGGCCTTCCAGCAGTTCACTTCGAGCGGTACTGCTCATTAAAGCGTTTGCCTGTCTCCAGCATGGTGACGGACTGGCCAATGCGCCGCTCCTGCGTTTGGGGCCGTTTGGCACTTGCAATCCACTCCAGGTACTCTCTTCGGCAACTCGGCGGTAAGCCTTCGAACGCAGCGGCAGCGTGTTTGGACCTCGTCAGAGCGTCCGTGAAGGCTGGTGGCGTTGGAATTGGGGCCTTCGCGGAAACCCGCGGGCGCGCTTTCAGGGGACTGACCGCGTCACCGGTGCGCGCGCGTGCCGCCGCCTTGCGCAGGTAGCGCAGCAGGTCCGCGCGCGGCGGAAGATCGTCCATGGACGTAATCTTGCCGACAGAACCCGAACCGCTACTGCCGTCGATACCATCGTTCTGCAGCGACGCCGTCATCTCCGGCGACCAGAATCCGAGAGCGCAATGCTCTTTGAACGCGGCAATGAAGCAGACACTGATACCATTCACGGAATAGAACGGACGGCCCCACTTGATCTGCTCCGTCGCGTCCGGCACCGCCTCACGAATCAGGTCGCGAAGCAAGCGGAGGATCGGCTGCGCAAAGGGAGCGGCCTTTGCAATCACGCCATCAACCGCCGCAGTTGACGTTGCAGTTTTCATCAGGGCAGATGCTGCAGTTCCGTTCCGTTCCGTGGCCATGGTGGCGCAAGTATACCGGCGGGACCACGCCAACGCTACACTGAAAAACGGCACCCGCGATGGGTGCCGCTGGTTGCATGGTGACGAAACTACTTTTCGGTGTTTGGGGTAGCCATCTTGTTGTGCATGGCGGCTTGCACGCTGTCGGGGACCAGACCCATCACGGCTCCTTCGATCTTTAGCATCGTGGCGCTCGCGTAGACATTCTCCTTGCCGTCCATCAGCGCTTCAATGCCGTCGACCGCAACATCGTACGGATCAGACTGCTTCTTGCTCTCGGTACCTGCCTGTGTATCGCCCAGGTGCGCGCGGTTGAAGAAGTCCGTGTCGGTGGGCCCAGGCTGAAGAGCCGTGACGGCGACACCCTCATCTTTCAGTTCAAAGTGGAGCGCTTTTGCAAGGTGCAGCACAAAGGCCTTTGAGGCGGCGTACACCGCCTCACGGGGCGCCACCATCTCGCTTGCGATGGAGGCCGTAAACAGGATCTTTCCTGCCTTGCGGGCCACCATCTGTGCAGCGATGTGTTTTGCGAAGTGCACCGTGGATGCGCAATTGAGCTGCACAATATCCAGTTCCTGATCCAGCGAGGTTTCTGTCGCAAACAGGCCACCCTCGCCGATACCAGCATTGATGCATGCGATGTCCAACGGACGGCCTGTCGCTTCAATGGCCTTCCAGACGCGGTCAACCTCATTGCGCTGGCGGGCATCCGCTTTGATGGCAAAGACGTTCTTGCCCAGTGCGCGAATGTCTGCTTCTGCCTGATCCAGACGGTCGCTCTCAGCCGTGAGGATCAGGTCGTAGCCGCGCTCCGCCAGAACCTTCGCCAGGTTGTAGCCGATGCCGGATGATGCTCCGGTCACAAATGCAAGTGGATTCGCCATACGATACTCCGTCGAGGTAATCTCCGCGTTAGAACATGAGATGCCGGGCCGCAGGCCGACACGAATCCGCACGTACGGCAAGTCACGCCATCAAATTACAGCGCAGTGGTGTTTGCCGTGCGGCCAAGGAAGGCGAGCAGGTCGCTGTTCAGCTTGTCCGGTGCGGTGGCGGTCAGGCCGTGCGGCGCGCCGTCGTACTCCAGCAGCTCGCCATGCTTCAGCAACTTGACCGCGCGGCGTCCGCTGGCGTCGATCGGAACCGTGCTGTCCCCGGTGCCGTGGATGACAAGTGTGGGAATGTCAATGTTCGTGAGGTCGTCACGAAAGTCGGTCTCGCTCCATGCGCGCACAAGCTCGATCGTGGCTTTGGGTGACCCGGTCAGCGCCATCATCTGAGTAAACTCCAACATCGCGTCTGTTACGGTGTGGTGCACCAGAGTGTATCCATAGAACATCTTCGCAAAGCTTTTGAGGAAGTCGGGGCGATCTTTCTTCAGGCCTTCGATGATGCCGTCGAAGATGTTCTTGTCGAGGCCCTCCGGATTGCCGGGCGTTTTCAGCAGGTAGGGCGTCACAGCCGCAATAAGGACAGCCTTGCTGACGCGGGCGCTGCCGTAGCGGGCCAGATACCGTGCCACCTCGCCGCCACCCATGGAGAAACCGGCCAGTGTGGCCCCCCGCAGATCCAGAGCCTCCATCAGGTCGTTGAGATCGCTGGCCAGCGTGTTGTACTCGTAGCCGGTGCCGGCCCAGTCACTGCGTCCAAAGCCGCGGCGGTCATAGGCGATGACGCGATACCCGTTGTCGGCCAGCACACGCGCCTGGCTCTCCCAACTGGCACTGGTCAGCGGCCATCCATGAATCAGTACCACCGGGGCGCCGGTGCCCCAGTCGTAGTAGTAGAGTGCGGTCTTGTCCGCTGTCTGCAAATACGGCATGATTCTCTCCCTGTTTGATAGTTGAGATGCGCGACGGCAGCACTGCTGATTGTCGTCCATTGTGTACAGAAGATGAAGAAGGACGGCTCTTTCCCGCCCAATGAACGATTCACCGGGTTGTCAACCGCTGGCCTCTTGCCGGATGCATACCTGAAGGAGCAAGATGCTGTTCTTCCGCCGTGCGGCGTCCTTCCACGCAGCGGTGAGGTGCTCCATGATCTCTTCAGCCCGTTCGGTCCTGATCGTTCTACTGGCGGTATCCCTCGCTCTGGCCGTTTCGGCCCAGTCCTTTGCGCCCACAACACCGGCCAGGGAAGCAACGCCAACCGTTCCGCCGGTTGTTGCCTCGGCCCCGTTGCCCGCTGACCCGGTCCTTTCGTTGCCGCCTACCGAAGCTCTTGCGGATACATTGAGCGCTCGTGGGCGTTACCTGCTGGCCATCCGCGTGTATGAGGCGCTGCCTCCAACCGCTGCCATCAAGAACAAGTTAGGTGTTGCCTGCGAGCACATGATGCTGTACGACAAGGCTCGCGCCAGTTTTGATGAAGCTGTCCGTATGAACCCGCGCTATGCCGAAGCGTACAACAACATGGGCACGCTGGCGCACAGCCAGGGCGACCTGTCACGCGCGGAGAAGATGTACAAGAAGTCATTGAAAATCAAGCCGGACGCACCCAGCACGCTCAAGAATCTGGGCACGCTCTACTATGCCGAACATAAGTACAAGAAGGGTGATGATGCGTACCACAGGGCCGTGGCACTTGACCCGGAGGCTCTGGAGCATGCCAGCGGACGCGACATCCAGGCTCCGTCCAAAGCTCAAAGCGCCAGCGAGATGCACTATCACATGGCCATGACCTACGCCCAGGCTGGCAGCCGCGATCTGGCTCTGCAATACCTTCGCAAAGCCATTGGCGAAGGTTTCCACGATCGCAATCGTTTACTGCATGACAAGGAGTTCGCCGACCTGCGCACGTCCGAAAACTTCCTGAAGCTGGTCGACGACCTGAAGAACAACTAGCCGCGCCGGTGGCAGGCGCATTGCGTGCTCCAGCATGTGCAATGGCAGATCAGGCTGTGTGCCACTCCAGCGTGTCGCTCTTAAGCATCTCCGCCAGGCTGTTGTCACGTGGAACGTAGCGTGCGGCAAGGGTCCGGAGCACGGCTTGCGAGCGAGAGCGGACCACTACCACATCCAGCACCTCCTCCTGGACAAAGGAATGGTGCATGGAGTGGGACGTGCCACCCTCTACTTGCAGGCGCCGCGCTCCGCGCAGCAGCTCATGCTCCATGCAGAACGAGCGCATGACAGTGCCAAGCGAGTGTGCCGGGTATGCCGCATGGTTCATCTGCCAAAGGATTTCAGAGGTTTCACCAAAGCGGCGCCCGGCTACGATGCTGAGCCACTGTCCATGGGCATCCGTAAGTCCCATCAGGAACGGATCGGACAAGGAGGAGTGCACACTCATTCGCCAACGAACAGTCGATTTGCTTGCCGGATACATGCAGTCCCGATTGAAGCGGACCAGATCGTCGATGTTCGCTCGAACCTCCGGTACAAACGTGGCGCCCAGCAACGTCTCGGCGCGCCGCCGGTAGTAACGCATATTGCTTCGCGTCTTCTGTCCAAGCGTTGCCAGCGTTTCATCCAGCGTCGGGCACAACGTCAGATAGGCAGGCTGCAGGCGTGAACGCATCGACCACATCACCTTCCCACGCCCTGAAGAGAGGCGCCGGAAACGCGGAGACTGCGGGTCGCTCCATTCGTCGCCTGCAAACGAGAGCATGACAACGTTTGCGCCGCCTGCCAGCAAGGCCTCGCATGCTGCCGCCGCGACGTTCAGACGATCCTGGGGCAGTGCCAGCAGCGCACCGCGTCCAGAACGGTCGTTTGTGGCAAACGCCTGTGTGCGCAGCTTCAGAATTCTGTATTCAAGCAGAAACAACGCGCCCAGGAGGTCCGCGGGGACCAGCTCACCGGGTGACCGTACCGCACGCTTTGAGACCAGGCAGAGATAGGGAACCCGTTTCAGCAGCCCGGGCTTCTGCAGAAAGTAAGGAAGATCCTGCATGGTGCCTGCCTGGCCGCAGGACTCACTAAAGCGCACCAGCAGGGCTTGAAGCGCCAGAATATTCTTCTGGCCTCTCACCATCAGAACACAGGCCTGACGGCGCCTGTCAGGTATGGTCTTGACGGCCGCTTTGCGGGCTGGGATGTCCTGTGTGGTGTCCCGCATTCGTTCAATGCCGATTAAGATTGTATGCAGGGATGACCGGTTTCGAACAGAGTGGGCGTCACTGTGTATCGAATCAGGTCAGATTGGGGCTGACACCTTCTGTGCCTCCCCTGGCATCGCCATACGCTTGATGATTCTCCCGCCCTCTTGCAGCACGTAGAGAGCATTCGCCGGGAGATGGTGGAGTGTGTCGATGGCGCCCGAGGGCCAGCGGATCTCCACGGAAGCTTCCGTTGCGGCATCCAGCCCAAAATGCATCCGGAGATCGTTCTGGCTGTAGTAGCTGCCGCCGGAGCGCACTTCGTCCACCTGTTTGAGCGGTTTGCCTGGCTGAGTGTCCGCGGTGATGGTCAGCCGTGCGCCAATGCCGGTGCGGTTGCTTTGTGTCCCCGCCAGGCGCACCTTGATCCAGTTACGCTTCCCGCCCGGCGTGGTGTCGCAGCGCAGCAGTTGCGGATAGGTGTTCATGCAGTTCACCACGACATCGACGTCCCCGTCATTGTCGTAGTCACCAAAAGCACAGCCGCGCGCGGGAGCCGGCGCCGTGATTCCTGGACCGGCCCTCGATGTGACCTCTTCGAACTGTCCGTTGCGCAGGTTGCGGTAGAGATATTTCTGTTCCGCGTACGGAGCTTCAAGATGCGAGCGATTCACCTCGGGATACACGTGTCCGTTGGATACGAGGATGTCGGGCCAGCCATCGTTGTCCGGATCGAAAAAGCCGACGCCCCAGCCGAGATAGCGTGTGTTCACGCCAAGGCCTGACAAATAGGTGCGATCCTCAAAGGTGCCGTCGCCCAGGTTAAGGTAAAGGGAATCCGTGTCGCCGGCGAAGTTTGTTTTGACAATGTCCAGCAGACCGTCGCGATTGAAATCGCCCACGCTGACACCCATGCCTGCCTGCGGCTTGCCGTCAGGGCTATAGGCCACGCCGCTTTCGATCGCCTCATCCTTGAAGGTGCCGTTTTTCTGGTTGCGGTAGAGCGTGGCCGCGGTGGAATCGTTGGCGACGTAGATATCCGGCCAGCCATTGCCATTGAAGTCCGCCACCGTAACGCTCAGGCCATAGGTACCGGCCGTGTCCCACATGCCTGCCTTCTTACTCACGTCGGCGAACGTTCCGTCGCCATTGTTGCGGTAGAGCAGATTCTTGCCGCCTTCCAGCCCGGGCGGCCCGCAGGCCACCTGGATGCCCTTGTAGGCACATCCCGCGGCCTCTGGCAGTGGCGCGGTCTTCACGTCGAAGTCGATGTAGTTGGCCACAAACAGGTCCAGGTGCCCGTCCCGGTCGTAATCGAGAAAGGCGCAGCCGGAGTTCCATCGAGGGTGCCCGTTCGACCCCGGCGCTTGCAAGAGGCCAGCTTTGGCCGTTACGTCCGTGAATGTGCCATTGCCGTTGTTGCGCCACAGCACGTTCTGGCCGTAGTAGGAAACGAAGAGGTCGTTCCAGCCATCGTTGTTGTAGTCGCCGACGCAGCAGCCCTGGCCCCATCCCGCGCGCGCAAGGCCGCTTTGCACCGTGACATCGGTGAATGTGCCGTCCCGGTTGTTCTTGAACAGGCGCGACACGGGTTCCTGCCCTTTGGGGAAACCCTCAAGCCGCGATCCATTGACCAGGAAAATATCCACCCAGTCATCGTGGTCGTAGTCGAAAAAGGCCACACCGCAGCCGGTGGTTTCCAGCAGAAAGCGGTTCCTTTGCTCGCCGCCGTAGATCGTCCTGCCGTTGAGGCCGCTTTCCCTTGCGACATCGATGTAGCTGAAGCCAAGCGGCTTACCGGTGACAGGCGAGGGTGCCAGCCGGGGTGCGGGGCGTGCGGGAGTGTTGTACGTCTCCCGTGATCCGCCCGCCTGTTGTTGCGCAGGGATCGCAAGCGACAGGATGTCTTGAAAGGGAAGAACCAGAGCAGTACGCGACAGGCTTTTCAGGACCGATCTTCGCGAAACAGCCATAACTTCCTATCACCAGCAGTTACGCGCTGACGGCGTGGTGCGTTACAAGTATAGAGCCAGTCCGAAAAGTAATGAAGAAGCTTAACGATGTTTCACGTGAATCATACGTCGAGATCGAACTACCTTGCCGATGGGCCGGCCGGGCCGGCAGCCTTACCACGCTCCGCGGCAGCTTCGCCGGGTTTGCCGCTGCGGTCCAGGATGTCTGCCATGAGGAGGTGCGCCTCCGGGGCGTCCGGCTCTGCCTCAAGGGCGGTGCGTGCCTGCGTCAGCGCGTCGGCGACCTTGCCCTCCTCCATCAGTTTGCGGGCGCTATCCATCGCAAACCGGGCACGCTGGCGACTGACGCCGGCACGGCTGAGATCGGCGGCAAGTCCGCGTTCGGCTGCCGCGCCCTGCCGGTCACCCGACTCGGCCAGCACCGCGGCGAGGGTAACGTGCGGGCTGGGCTGTGCGGGTAGAAGCTCGACAGCGTGGCGAAGGGCGATCGCTGCCTTGTCCAGGGTGTGTGTTTGCTGATAGACGCTGCCCAGCAGCGACCATGCCTCTCCGTTGGCGGGTTGCAGGGCCACTGCCGTCTCCAGTTGTGCCGCTGCCTGGTCGAAATGGCCTTGCTGCATTTCGAGGACACCCAGCGTGTAGGGTGCATCCGGCAGTCCCGGGTCGAGTTGTTCCGCATGCAGCAGTTCGCGGGTGGCGGCGGGTACGTCGTCCTTCAGCTTGTAGGCAAGGCCCAGGTTGTAGTGCAGCTGCACATTGTCCGGATCTGCTTGCAATCCCACATGGAACTGCTCGATGGCGTGATCGATGTCGTTCTGCTGGATGTATGCGGCGCCCATGTTTTCGCGCAGTGTCGGAACGGGTCCACCCTTTTCCAGCGCGTTCTGGTACACCGGCATGGCTTCCCGGGCGTGTCCCGTCTGTACCAGGGCAAGGCCGTAGTTTGTCAGGACTTCAGGGTTGTCCGGGTGTATTGCTGCGGCTGCTTTAAAGAGCGGAAGGGCGGTCGCCGAATCGCCGCTGTTCTGCAGCGCGAGCGCCAGGGTGTACTTCGCCTCCGCATCTTCAGGAGACGTGGCCAGAGCGGCACGGGCGGCGGCTTGCGCGTCAGCATCCAGGCCGTTGGCGAGTTCGGCGCGCGCGAGTTGCACCAGCGTTTGGGTGGACGTGTCACCGAGTTGCTGTGCCGTGCGCAGTTCCTGAAGCGCCTCCGCGCCGTGCCCGCTGAGCAGAAGGGCGGAGCCGAGGTGGGCATGTGCCGAGGCTAATTGAGGCTGAGCAGCAACTGCCTGCCGGAAGTGCAGCTCCGCCTGTGCAAGCTGCTCCTCCTGCGCCAGGATGGCACCCATTGCATCCAGCAGGCGTGCACGTTGTAGAGGGTCTGACGCATGGGGCAAAGCAGCCTTCAGTGTTCTCTCCGCTGTGTGGAGATCGCCCGTGGCGGCAAGGGAGATCCCGTACGCGAGTGCTTCCTCCGGCTGCAGAGTAATTGCTCCGGCACTTCGAAACGCTGCAACTGCGCCCGTATCGTCGCCCAGTGCGCGCAGTGCCATACCCAGGTTCAGACCGGCACGCACGTCTTTTGGATCAAGCCGTTGCGCCTCACGCAGTTCGGTGGCGGCACGCTTCGCCTGGCCCTCCGCCAGCAGGACCGCACCGTATGCTGCATGCGCGGAGCCGGTATGGGGCAGCAGCCTCACCAACGTTGCGAAGGCAGAATCGGCGGCACGCAGATCCCCCGCCTCATACGCTGCGCTGCCGGCGCGGAAGAGAGCGTCCGCTTCTGCCGCTGTGCGTGTCTGCGCCCGCAGCGACGGAAGCACGACCACCACAAGCCACGCCGTGAAACGCACGATTCGGCTGTGAGGCGCGCGCACGGCAGGAGCGAAATTCCGTGGTGTGGCGTTCTGGAAATCGTCCATCATTGGCGGAACATCCCCATTATCCGCTTTCCGATGACGTTGGAACACGGTTTTCGGGGAGGTCACGGTCCACATGGAACCGGTGATAACAGACCGGTACAGAACCGCTGGCGGATCGTTTGACATGCCTGGCCTCCGGCGAGTACTGTTTGCACGACAGTAAATCAGGAATGTGTCACGGCCCAAGACCGTAAAGGGTCGGGGAGCTTCCTGGTAGTGTGCGTTTCTTTGGAGGCAGGTATGAAATTCCAGCGGGCAGTCCTGTTGTGTGCGCTCATCGCCGGTTTCGCGGGCGGCTCTGGCGCGGTTGCACAGGCGGTGTACGGCTCTATCTACGGAACGGTGACGGACAATACCGGCGCGGCGGTTCCGAATGTCGACGTCGTCGTGACGGACGTGGCTAAGGGTACGTCTGTCACCGTCAAGGCGAACGGCAGCGGTGACTTCTCCGCAGACCACCTGATTCCGGACGAGTATTCCGTCCGTGTCGCAGCGACCGGCTTCAAAGCGTTTCAGCAGACCGGCATTCGCGTCTTCGCGGACACATCGATCAAGGTGGCCGCGGCATTGGCAGTTGGTTCCGCCGGCGAAACGATCAACGTCAATGCGGATGCCGTTCCGCAGTTGAAGGCGGACCGCGCGGATGTGGCGACGACGCTGACCTCGCAGGAGATCGTGGATCTGCCGATCCCAGACCGCAACTTCACCAATCTGCAGCTCCTGCTGCCTGGCGCGCAACTGCTGGGATGGTCACACGCCGCCAGCGAGAATCCCCAGGGATCGAAGCAGATTGAAGTCGATGGCCAGGCCTTTGCCGGTGTCGCCTTCCAGCTGGACGGTACTGATAACCAGGATCCGATCCTCGGAATCATCGTGATCAACCCCAACGCGGACTCGCTCTCCGAGGCCAAGATCACGACGCAGAACTTCGACGCGGAGTTCGGCAAGGCAGTGTCGTCGGTTGTAACCGCGCAGACCAAGTCCGGCACGAACGCTTTCCACGGCTCGCTGTTCGACTATCGCACCTCCAACGCCAACCTGGCGCGCGATCCCTTCACGCAGGGCCCGAATACGAACTTCCCTGCCGGACTGAAGAATCAGTTTGGCGGCTCGATCGGCGGTCCCATCGTGAAGGACAGGATCTTCTTCTTTGGCGACTACCAGGGTGTGCGGCAGAAGGTCGGCATCGCGAACGTTACAACCGTACCGACATCCCATTTCATCGCGACCTGCCTTGGGCAGGCGACGGCGGTAAGCGGCATAGCAGGTTGCGACCTGAATGAGTATGCAAATCTCTCCCGCGGCAACTTCGCGACCGCACCAAACCAGTTGATCTATCAGCCGAACTCAAGCACACCGTTCGCCAACAACGTGGTTCCAGCGGCACAGGTTTCACCGCAGTCTCTTGCGTTACTTCGCTTGCTGCAGCCGTACGCTCCCAATGCAACTGGTTCAAATGGCGGGCTGACCAACAACTACACTCAAAGCGGTATCGGAGGCTTTAACAGCGATCAATGGGATGCGCGCGGGGACTGGCAGGCGACTGGCCGCACGCATGTCTTTGGCCGCTTTAGCCGCTTTACAGATACGCTGACTGGAACGACAATTTTCGGTGCGGCCGGCGGCAACGGCTTTGGCATCGGCGGGTATGGTGGCACCTCGCTTGGGCGGAACGACAGTGCCGCGGCGGGCGTGGACGTGGCGCTTTCAGACAAGTGGGTCACCGACGTTCGCCTGGGTTACTTCCGCTACGGTATCAATACCAGCAAATACGACCAGAACGTACAGTTTGCAAACCAATTGGGTATTCCTGGCCTGAACACGGGGACCAGCTTCACCAGCGGCGCGCCTTCGTTCGGCATCACGGACGCGAATAACTTCGGTGATCCGAGCAACCAGAACTACGGTTCCGGTCTCGGCGTAAATCGCTGCAACTGTGCCCTGGTCGAGCATGAAGACCAGTATCAGATTGCAAACAACTGGACGCGTGCGCTGGGCAACCACTCCATCAAGTTTGGAACTGACCTCCGGTATGCGCGCAACCTGCGCGTCCCCAGCGACAACAACCGTACGGGTGAGATTCGCTTCGGTACAGGGCCAACCAGCGGTGGAAATGGCAACAGGGGTTCCGGTTTTGCAACGTTCGCTCTGGGCGATGTATCCAGCTTCCAGCGCTACGTCAGCACCTCCACCAACGCGAAAGAATTTCAGAAAAGGGCATTTTTCTACGCACAGGATACCTGGCGCGCGACTGCCAAGCTGACTATGAACTACGGTCTGCGCTACGAGTTGTACTTCCCGGAAGCCGTCAATGGCACGGGGAACGGTTCACTCCTGAACCTGAGCACCGGATACCTTCAGGTTGCGGGTTACGGCAATTACGGCACCAACATGGGCCAGTCTATCGCCAAGAACACTTACAACCCGCGGGTCGGCATTGCCTATCAGGTAACTCCGGCGACTGTCATCCGCGCCGGGTACGGACGCAGCTTCGATATCGGTGTCTTCGGATCGGTCTTCGGCCACTCCGCGACGCAGAATCTGCCCGTGCTGGCAAACCAGAGTCTCGGTAACGGCAACTCCACCAACACAGGCTACGCGTTCAACCTGGCCTCCGGACCAGTCGCCGCCCAGTCGGTAGCGGTTCCAAGTTCGGGTAACCTGCCGACTCCGGGCAATATCGTGAGTGCGCGGTCACGCCCCACAACGCTTCGCCTGCCAACGCTTGATGCCTGGAATCTCACCCTGCAGCAAAGCCTCTCGCCCACGTTCTCGATGACACTCGCCTATGTCGGCAACAAAGGAACGCATACATTCGGCGACGCATCCGGCAACACGACCAATCCAAACGAGTCTGCTACGGCCTTGCCGGCGCAGTACAGCATTACGGGACAGACGCTGTTTTACAATCCAGCCGGTGGCGACTGCTATCCAGCCGGTCCGAACTGCGTGGCGGGAGGCTTGTTCAACAGCACCGCGAGCCGTATCTCCGGTACAACCCTGATCCAGAATGGTCAAACGTCCAATCAGGTCCTCCTGCAACGCTACTATGGCGGCAAGCTGGCAGCCTGCTCTGACCCGAACTATGCCGCGGTTGGTGGCGTCAATGCTTCGAACGGCGGTTGCGGGTGGACACAGGGCATCACCTACTTTGGTGACGACGAGGACACCCACTACAACGCCCTGCAGGCGACCCTGAGCAAGACCATGGCGCACGGCGTATCTCTAACGGCGAACTATGCGTGGCAGCAGGCCATTAGCGAAGCTACGGGGTTCTCGACGTGGAACCGCAAGGCGGTGCGTGGTAACGAAAGCCAGTTGCGCCGCCAGCAGATTGTGGTCTATGGCCTTTTCCAGCTGCCCTTCGGCCACAACAAGGCTCTTCTCGGCAACGCAAAAGGCATCATCAACCAACTGGTAAGCGGGTACGAAATCAATCCGGTAGTGAACTACTCCAGTGGCCTGCCGTTCACAATCACCTCAAATCAATCGGCAACGTGGATTCCTAACAGCGCTCCGGGGTATGTCAACGGCAATGCCCGGAACTTTCACAAGCAGGTTTCCGGCACACCCAACGGCGGGCTTACGTGGTATCCGGCAGCCTCGCTTTCCAACAATCCCTACGGGTTCACCGCGCCCGCGCTGGACACGATCGGTTCCGAAGGCCGTGATCAGGAATTTGGACCGCACTTGTTCAACACGGATTTGTCGATCCAGAAGAACTTTCAAATCAAGGAGTCCATCGCCTTCCAGTTGCGTGCTGATGGTTTGAATGCCTTCAATCACATCAACTGGGGAACGCCCAATGGCACGCTGGAGAGCGGCGGCACAATCACAGGAGGACCGTTCCCAAATGGCGCAAACCCGCGGCAGATGGTGTTCTCCGGCCGGTTGAACTTCTAAGCTCAGCGCTTGCAGGCTCGAAACGAGGGTGGGGAAGAGCCTTGGCTCTTCCCCGCTTTGTTCCTGTAGGCTCGTCTAGGATTCATGCGCTTGAGGCTCTTCATTTCCGCTGCGGCAGTTGGTTCTGGGCTGCTTGCGCTTTGCAGTCTGGGGCTGGCGCAGCATGTCGTGGAGTCTTCCATTCCTGACCTTCCCCGAGCCGACTCCGGGCTGAATCTTTCGTCGATCAGCAAGCTGGCCAACACGGGTCGCGGAGAGGAGGCCTTGCGGGATCTGGACAGGCTTGCAGCGGCGCAGCCGCGGCTTCCAGGGCTGGATCGGACGCGTGGTCTCGCGCTGTACTCGATCGACCGGCTGAAGGAGGCGGACGCGGCGTTTGCGGCGGCTCTGGCAGCCGATCCTCAGGACGAGGAGGCTGCACAGATGCGTGGCTTGACGCTCTTCCGGATGGGCCGTCCGGCGGAAGCGATCCCGCTGCTGGAGCGCTCGCATGAGACGGGCGTGCAGCAAAAGGCGGACCCCACGTATGTGCTGGCGCTGTGTTACGTGGATGCGCGGCGTTACGACGATGCGCGGCGGGCGTATGCGGCACAGTACGGGCTGGCGCCAGAGTCGGCCGCCGCGTACCTGTTGGCTGCACGGATGCTGTTACGGCGCGAGTATCTGCCGGTGGCCCTGCAGTTTGCAGAGGCAGCGGTGGCAAAGGACTCAAAGCTGCCTCTCGCGCATGAGGTGATGGGTGAGATCGCGCTGGCGCAGAGCCGGCTGGACGGCGCAGCGGCTGAGTTCAAGGCAGAGATCGCGGCGAACCCGCTGGAAGCTGTACCCTATGAGCGATTGGGTGATGTGTTGGGCCGCAAGGGCGAGTACGCGGCTGCGCGGGAGGCACTGCAGCGTGCCGTGCTGTTGGAGCCGAACTCCACCGGGCCCTACATCCTGCTGGGCAAGACCACGCTGAAGCAGGGCGACGCAGTGGCCGCGCTGACGTATCTGCAACGTGCGGAGCGCATGGATCCCGCCAATTACATGACGCACGGACTTTTGGCGCAGACCTACCGTGCGCTGGGCCGTCCCGCCGACGCGGCGCACGAACAGGAAGTGACGCAGAAGATGCAGGCGGCGGATGAGCCGAAACTTACGACAGCGCAGTAGCACCTCCGGTATGCCCGGGACGGGGCCGCCGCATAGGGACAGCGGCAGAGCGCGACTCCTCGCGGTCTGCATAGCGATCCTGGCGTGCATCCTCAGCCTGGCTTCCCGGTGGAGCACGGAGGGCACCGGAACGGTCCACGCTGCCTCGACGTCCAGCGACCCGGATGCGGTGTGCGAACGCTGCCACGGGGCACTTTATGCAAGCTACAAGAGCACGACGATGGCGCGCGACAGTGGTGTAGCGCTGGACGGGTTCCTGCAAGGTGCGTTCACGGACGAAAGTTCAGGCGTGGCGTACCGCATCTTCGAGCGCGGCGGGCGCGCATGGATGAGCTATGCCCGGCCCGCGACGTCTGCAGCGGGTGAAGTTGCGGGCGAGCATGAGCTGGCATACTTCCTCGGCTCTGGAAAGCATGGGCGCACGTTTCTGTACCAGCAGGCAGGCCTCTGGTTTGAGCTGCCCGTAAACTACTACACGCGGCGCGCGGTGTGGGACATGGCACCTAAATATGGCGGGCAGAGCACGATGCCGCCACCGCTGCCTGTGGATGCGAACTGTCTCCATTGCCATAGCACGGGGACGTCGCAGGGCGATGGCACGGCGCGGAACGCACTGGGTGCCGCTCCGTTTGCGCAGGGCGGCGTTGGCTGCAGCGCGTGTCACGGTGACCCGTCGCAGCACCTTGCCGCAGGGGGGCACGGAGCCATCGTAAACCCGGCCAGGCTGACAGCGGAGCGGCGCGACAGCGCCTGTATTCAGTGCCATCTGGAGGGCGACGCAACAGTGTATCCGGCGGGACGGTCGCTGGCACAGTTCAAACCGGGCGACCGGCTCAGCGATGACGCGCTGTATTTCGTGCGTGCGTCCCAGGTGAGCGGAGGCGCACGGGCCACCAGTCAGTACGAAGCGCTGCTGCAGAGCGCGTGCAAGCGGGGGAGCGGCGACAGGATGACGTGTACGACGTGCCACGACCCGCATAGCGAGCCTGCACCGGCGGACCGGGTGGCGTTCTACCGGGCACGATGCCTGTCCTGTCACACAACGCCTGCGCTGGCATCGGCGCACCATCCGGAACAGCCGGACTGCGCAGCGTGTCATATGCCCTCGCGCGGAACGTCCGACATCTCGCATGAGCAGGTCACAGACCACAACATCCAGAGCCGTCCGGTGATGCGGCAGCCTGCACCCATGTCAGGTGAACTGGTGCCTGTGGGAGGAGTACGTGTCAGCGACCGCGATCTGGGGTTGGCATATGCGCAGATGGCGCAGCGGGGCGACGTCGCGGCGGGACATCGCGCGCTCGATCTGCTGACCCGGGCAGAGAAGGCAGGCGCGGCGGACGAACAGCTTTCGCTGAATCTGGCCTTCCTGTATCAGGTGTCGGGCAATCCTGCTCAGGCCCAGGCTGAATATCGACGCGCCCTGGAAGCAAGTCCGCACGAACCTGCGGCGTTGTCCAATCTGGCTGTGCTGCTGGCGGGGTCCGGTCATGTGAATGAGGCTGTTGCTTTGCTGCGCACACTTGTGGACAGCGACCCCAGCCAGACAGCCGCGGGTATCAACCTGGCCCGTCTGTACTGCGGGACGCGTCGCGCGGCCGAGGCCCAAGCTGTGGTCGAGCGATTGCGTGGCTTCAACCCGGATGCGCGGTTTGTGCGGGCATTTGCAGCAAACGGATGTGCTGGGCTGTAGGGCAGCCAGCCGGCGCCTCAGCGCGCCCCTTGCATGCACAGCGTGCGAACAAGGCACTTGCAGCAATGATGAGTGCCGAGGCGATGCACTGAGCATCCAATCCGCGATGTCTTTGCTGGGGCGTGCGCGCCATGAGAATGGAATCTATTTGAACCCGGTGCCCACGGAGGTGGGCGCGACGCGGCATATGGGAAAGCTCTTCCGCAAGCTGTTGTTTGGCAAGGAAGAGCGGGTGCCTAGCAAACCGTTGGGTCCGTTCCGGACGGATGCAAATGTATTCGCCGCGCCGCCTCCAGGCGGCTTGCGTGTAACGTGGCTGGGTCACTCGTCGCTCTTGGTAGAGATGGACGGGACCACGCTGCTGATCGACCCGGTGTTCTCGCGGCGGGCCTCCATGGTGCAGTGGTTCGGTCCGGCCAGGTTTTATGCGGCACCACTGCGCATAGAAGAGTTGCCAACGCTGGATGCTGTGCTGTTGACCCACGACCACTACGATCATCTGGACGCGCCTCTCATACCTCGGCTTGTGGAGCGCACGCCGGTGTTTGTGTGTTCTGAAGGCGTTGGAACCAGGCATCTGCGGCGGTGGGGTGTACCAGCGGCCAAGATCCACGAGTTGAACTGGTTGGACCGCTGTACGATCGCGGCGCACACGGAGACACCGTTGACGCTGACGGCGCTGCCAGCCCGGCATTTCTCGGGACGCAGCTTCAAGCGGTATGGCACCTTGTGGTCGTCCTTTGCGCTGAAGACGGACCGGCGTCACGTCTATCACGGGGCCGATTCCGGCTACTGGGATGGTTTGCGTGAGATCGGCACGGACTTCGGGCCATTTGATCTTGCCATGCTGGAGATCGGTGCATTTGATCCATTGTGGGATCAGATCCATCTTGGACCTGACAATGCCATACGGGCCGCAAGAGACTTGCGTGCAGCCGTGATGATGCCGGTGCACTGGGGCCTGTTCAATCTTGCATTTCACGCCTGGTATCAGCCGCCGGAACGGCTCACGGCACGGGCGGCGGAGGCACGTCTGCCGTTGTGGATGCCGGAGCCGGGCGTACCGACGGAGTTTACCGGAGACGCCCTGAATACGTGGTGGTGGCGCCGGTACATGAGCGCCGACGCGAAAGGCAGGGAGACTGTCCCCATGCCGGGAAAAGACGCAGGATACAGCAGTAAGCCGGCGGACTGAACCGTACACTGAAAGGTGTGCTGGCTCTCCTTGTCGCCCTGACCACGACGCTTCTGACGCTTGCCGGCCTGGGATACCTCCTGCTTGCGCTCTTTGCCGTGCGGCGATTCCGCCGGCAACCCGTTTCGCCTGCTCCGCTTCAGTGGCCGACGGTATCCATCCTGAAACCGGTGAAAGGGACGGACCCACGCAGGTACGCGGCGTTTGCCAGTATGTGCGCGCAGCAGTATGCGGGCCGGTTTGAGCTGCTGCTGGGAGTGGCGGATGCAAACGACGCCCCGTTGTTGGCGGATGTGGAGCGGCTCAAGATCGAGTTCCCGCAGGTCGCAATCCGGGCGGTGTTGTGTCCTGAGCGGCTTGGTGCCAACGGTAAGGTGAGCACGCTTCAGCAGATGGTGCCGCATGCGTTAGGCGAGGTCCTGGTCATCAACGACGCGGACATCGCGTCCGGACGGGGCTATCTGTCGCATGTGATCGCTGAGCTGAGTGCGCCGGGTGTTGGCCTGGTCACCGTGCCGTATTACGGGCGGACCGCGACACAGCCGACGGTGTGGGCGCGGTTGGAAGCGCTGGGCATCTCGGCGGATCTGATGCCTGGAGTCTTTGCGGCGCGGCTGGTGGACCGCGGCGTGCGGTTCGGGCTTGGCAGCACGCTTGCGCTTCGGCGCGAGACGTTTGATGCCGTGGGTGGGATGGCGTCGTTGCTGGACCGGATCGCGGACGACTATGACCTGGGCGCGGTGGTGGCCCGGAGTGGACTGCGCGTGGTGCTGGCACACGAGGTGGTGGAGACCTCTGTACCGCAATATGGATGGCGTGGCTTCTGGGAGCATCAGGTACGGTGGTGGCGCACGGTGCGCGATGCGCGGCCCTGGAGCTTTGCCGGCATGGCAGTGAGCTACGCAATGCCGTGGGCACTGCTCAATGTGTTAGCGACAGGATGCGCGATGCCCAGCGTCACGCTGCTCTCTCTGGTGCTGTTGGCGCGTGTAGCTGTTGCGTTGAGTGTCGGGGTTGGGGTGCTGCGCGACGGACAGGTCCTGCGTGACCTGTGGCTCTTGCCGGTGCGGGACTGTTTCGGGTTGTTCTTGTGGGCGTGGAGCTATGCAGGCGATGAGGTAACCTGGCGCGGCGAGCGTTTCCGGCTGCGGCGAGGGAGCATGCTCCAGCTCTGACGGGCCGCAAACCGGTGTAGCGCGTCGCGCTACGATTGCCGGCCATTGCTGTGCGGGAAGCACAGATAGGCGATACAGCATGGGAGAACAATGGTTCCAAGGCCGACGCCGGCCCAAAACAGATACGACATGAGTACATCCTTCTTCCGTATCGAACACGCCCAGCCGTGGGAGAGTCGCGGTCGAAGGCACATCAACGGCGGATTTCGGCGGAAACATCGGGCGGATGAAATAATCAGGAGTGTCGACCCTGGAGATGAACAATGCCTATTGATCTGCAAGCACCGCTATCGCTGACCGACCCTGACATTGCCGACCAGATTGCGCTCGAAGCGGAGCGACAGCACGACGGGCTGGAGATGATTGCCTCAGAAAACTTCGTCTCGCGCGCGGTGCTGGAGGCGGCGGGAACTGTCTTCACCAATAAATATGCCGAGGGATATCCGGGCAAGCGCTACTACGGCGGCTGCGAGGTGGCCGACGTGGTGGAGAATCTCGCGCGCGATCGTGCCAGACGGCTGTTCGGGGCGGAGCATGTCAATGTGCAGCCGCACTCCGGATCGCAGGCCAACGCCGCCGCCTACATGACGCTGCTGCAGCCGGGCGAGACCATCCTGGGACTGGACCTGGCGCATGGCGGCCACCTGACGCACGGCCACAAGCTGAACTTTTCCGGCAAGCTGTACCGCATCGTCGGGTACCAGGTGAATCGCGAGACAGAAATCATCGAGTACGACGAACTGGAGGCCATTGCAAAGCGGGAGCAGCCGAAGGTGATCGTGGGCGGTGGATCGGCGTACCCCCGGACGTGGGACTTTGCGCGGATGCGCGCCATCGCGGATAGTGTCGGCGCATACCTCCTGATCGACATGGCGCACGTTGCGGGGCTGGTGGCCGGTGGTGTACATCCGTCGCCCGTGCCGCACGCGCACATGGTCACCACGACCACGCACAAGACGCTGCGCGGACCGCGCGCGGGCATGGCGATGTGCAAGGCTGAGTTTGCGGCGGGACTGGACCGGAGCGTCTTTCCGGGGCAGCAGGGCGGACCGCTGATGCACGTCATCGCTGCGAAAGCTGTCGCGTTCGGTGAGGCGTTGCAGCCGGAGTTCGCCGCGTATGCCGCGCAGACGGTGGCGAACGCAAAAGCTCTGGCGGAGGCGCTGGCCGGTGAAGGATTCCGGATCATCTCCGGCGGGACGGATACGCACCTGCTGCTGGTGGATGTGTTCGCGAAGGGAATGCTGGGATCGGAGGCGGAAGCGGCGCTGGGCAAAGCCGGTATCACCGTCAATAAGAACGCAATTCCGTACGACACAAATCCGCCGCTGAAGCCAAGCGGTGTGCGCTTCGGGACACCCGCGCTGACCACGCGCGGGATGCGCGAAGGCGAGATGCGGCAGATTGCGCAGTGGATTGCGGAGGCTCTGGAACACCGGAAGGATGAGTCGCGATTGAAGGCGGTGCACCGGCGCGTGACGGCCCTGGCGGAGGAGTTTCCGCTGTACGGATGGCTGCGCGAGTCGTCACTGCGGCTCGAAACGGTGCTGGCGGACTAGAAAAGCCGTTCGGTGCGGCGGAGATTCCCGGCGGTGCCGATGTTGGCAAGGGTGAAGTTGAAGCGGTAGGCATTCTCGTTGCGGACGCTGCCTAGTTCGTATTTGCGGTATTCCGCAGAGAACCCGCAGCAGTTCCAGTTGTAGGCGAACTGCGCGGTGGCGTACTGCGTTTGCAGACCACGAATGACATTGGCCGCGGTGGATTGTGGCCGGATGGCACTCAGATCAAGGCCAATGTTCGCGGCCAAGCTCAGCCCGGGCTTGGTGGGTGTGCCATAGCCAAGCAAGAGGCGCAACTGTGAAAAGTCGGATGTGCCGGAACTGATGGTGTCCGTACCGGTGCCGGTGCCGGTGTTGAAGCGGCCCGGTGCGTTCAGGCGGGCATGACTGACACCGCCAAAATACTGGCCACGGTGATAGTCAAGGAACGTGTTGCTCTGGGTGAACTTGCCCGCGTGGGTGTCGTAGTTCATGTCCCACTCAAGGTCGATGTGGTCGGTGGCGCTGAGCTTCATCTGCGAAACGACGGGTGAGATCGCGCGCTGGTCTGTAAGAAAGGCGACGCCGCTCAGATCCAGCGTGGTGTCCAGCACATTGCGCCGGCCGTTGACGATGATCCCGCCAAACGTGGGATCGAAGTAGGTCCTCTGCACCAGCTTCCAGCGGAGTGTCTCCCGAGCGCCGCCGCAAGTGGCGGGCGTCCCGGCGGTGTCGGTCTCCGGCACTTCACTGGAGAGGACATCGGGAACTTCGTTGATTTCGCAGTGTCGCTCTCGTGTGGGACGTAGAAACAGGCGCTGAACGAAGCCGTATTCAAGTTCATTCTTGTTGCTGACAACATCCGTTGCGTCGAAGCGCAGCGTGCGGGAGAATGCATCCACGCCGCTGGCATAACGGTAGTGCAGCTCCGGTTCGATGGTATGCCGCGCTTCTCTGCCGAGAAAGCGGGAGAATGGGCCGGTGTCGAAGTCGCGCTGCAGAACGGGTGCACGCATGTCAAATTCTGCCTCACCGATCAGGCGGTTCAGGCTGGGACCTGTTTCGGTGGGAGTTGGTCCCGGCAACGGTGTGTTCAGACGTGAGTGTTGATAGAAGGTGTCGCGAAAGCCGACTTCAGGACGAAAGTGAAAGCCGTCCGCGGAGAAGGGCAGCGCCAGCCTGGGATGCAGGTCGAAGCGGCTGACGAAGTTGGTACCGAACTCCGTTTGCCCGGCGGGCGTTCCCTGCGTGCGCTTCAGGTCGGTGTACTGGGCGTTGCCGCTCCAGACAAACGGTGTGCTGCCGATGTGCCTCTCCACAGCGTCTGCCTGCAGAAGAGGTGCGTGAAAGATGCGGATCTGCTCGCCGGTGCTGACGATCTTCAAACCTTGATAGCGGTCGAACTCCGCAGACGTAACGTAGCCATTACGGTCGTGGGTACCGTAGGCATACGAGGTGATGTCGGACGATACGGCCTGGTTGAAGTTGTTGGTGAAGGCTTCGCGGTAGATGTAACTGCTGAGGTATTCGACGCTGGCGGCGGCCCGCGTGTGATCGCTGAAATCCTTGCGGCCGCTGGCTGTGGCATCTTCACCGCCCTGGTTTACATACACCTGCGTTGGGTTGCCCTTGCTATTCGTAGTGTTCTGGTAATAGCCGCGATCCAGCAGGCCGGAATAGTGCGTCGTGAAGAAGTTGAGCCCGTTGCCGCGCCAGCGCAAGGTGGCGGCCTGTTCCCACCCGCGCCGTGAAAAATATTGGGCACCGACGGTGAGTCCCGCGGAGCGTCCGAGAACCAGGTAGATCTGTTCACCGGTGACGATGCCCTTGGTGGAAGAATTGCCGATGATGGGGATCAGAAAGCCGCTCTGCCGTTGATCCTGGCGCGAGGGATGGGTGACATACGGAAAGAAGAAGACTGGCATGTTCAGCAGGCGGAAGGTGGTTCGCTTCGCACTGGCCTTGCCGTCGCGAACGGCAAAGTGGGCTGCTGAGAGCTGCCAGTCCGGGTGTGGCAGCTGGCAGCTAGTGACGGTGCCGTCGTAGATGTCGTATGCGTCAGGGCCGGTCTTGACGACCATGCGTCCGGTAAAGAGGAAGGGATTGTCCGTCGTGTAGACGTTGCCACGTGCCGTGCTGCGCATGCCAACGGAGCCGTGAACATCGTAAAAGCGGCCAGTTTCGTCCTGCACATTCAGCGTGGCATGACTGGCGTTGATGATTTCCGCGTTGTTGTTGCTGGCGATGTGAACGTGGCCGGCGGCTTCCACCTCGCCTGTGTCGTCGTTGTAGACGATGCGGTCCGCTTCCACGTGGTACCCGCCATACTGAATCGATACATCTCCTTCCAGGGTGTACCGGTCATCTTTCCATGTCTGGCGCTCGCTCTTGAGCGTGACCTTCCGGGCAGAAGGGTCCGGTACGGGCACCGCAGCGGGATAGCGCTCGGTGGAAGGTGCGTCGGGCAGCGCGGATGAGGTGCTCTCAGGAGCCGGCGCGAGTACCGCGGATGAGGTGTCTGCATGATTTGCAGACGAAGGAACAGCAGGTGCCTTCCTGGATACCTGCTGTGCATGCAGCCCCGTCCCGAAGAGCCCCGCCAGCGTGATACACAAGCAGAAAGGGCGCAGGTAAAGGTGTTGAGGAGATGTCACGCCGATGCTTTTACCAGGCACTCAGTTCATTCTACGGAAGCGGGTTTCATTGTGAGTACTGCCAGTCCACTCGTACTTCCAGAGCATGAGACGACGGCGCTGAAGCAGCAGGTGACGGACCGGTTGCGGGTTCACCGGCAAAAGCGCGCACGCGGGGCAGAGACGCAGGCAATGCTGCCCATGGAGGACCTTGCCGCGACGAGGCGGCACAGCCCCGTGGCCGATTCCGTGGCGGCGCGCTTTGCCAGCAGCATGTCCTATCGCGAGTTCCTGCGGCAGGAAGCTGAAGCGGCGATGGCGCAGGCCGCGGCGATCGCGGAGGTAGCACGCCGGAACGCGGAGGCGGTTGCCTTTGTGCAGCAGGACCTGCTGGAGGAACTGCACCAAGAGACCGCAGCCGGGGAGATGACTGTTCCGCATCTGGTGACGAGCACACCGGCCGTGGACCCAGAGACCGCAGGTGATGACCAGGCGCCGGGCGGAACGAGCCCTTCTTCGCAGGACGTCTTCGATGCGACTCTGGAGGAGTTTGCGCTGACGGATATGGCGGTTCCGGCAGAGGCATGTGTGTTGGCCCTGCCCGTAGAACCTTCCGTTCCGCTGCCGGCAAACCTGATTGAGTTTCCCCGGCAACTGGTGGCTGCACGGCGGGCGCGTCCCCGGCTGGCCGAAGGACCATTGCGTGACGAGGCGGACGCAGCACCGGAGCAGGCGCAATTGCGCATTTTTGAGGTAGAGGCGAACTCGGTTTCTACCACACCGGACCAGGAGAGCATCCTGCCGGAGTGGCATGACATTCACCTGGACGCAAGCGCAGATGCCCAGGCAGCTTCCGAGCGTGTGGATGCCCGGTCTTCAACCGCGTTGCCGCTGTATGTGGCACCGGTCGAGTTGCGGGCGATGGCGGCTATCGTGGACGGCTGCTGCGTCGTCGCAGCACTTCTGTTGGCAGTGGTAGTCGCCGCGTATGCTTCACCCGTCTTGCCCACAGGTATGTTTGCCGCTGCGTCGGCGGCAGGAGCGTTGGGCGTATTCTCCGTGTTGTACCTCGTGCTGTTCTTTACACTGGACGATGCCACGCCGGGCATGCGGTATGCGCGGATCGGGTTTTGCACCTTTGCCGATGAAAATCCCACGCGCGCCAGCATCCGGCGGCGCATCCTTGCGCTCTTCCTGGCCACCCTGCCTTTGGGTCTTGGCTTGCTTTGGGCCTGCATGGACGAAGACGGTCTGGGATGGCATGACAGGATCACTCGCATGTATCCCCGGGCCTACTGACGCTTCGTACCGTTGACCCCGGCTAGTCCGCGAGAGCATCGGCGTATGCGAGAGCCGACGCGGTGAGGTCGGTGTCACGTCCGTTGTCGAGCGCAGCCTGCTGCACCAGATCGGCGCCTACCCCGAGAAGGCACGCGCCGGCCTGAAGATATGTCCGCGCGGTTTGCAGCGTGACGCCGCCCATCGGCATGAGGCGGATCCGCGGCAGTGGAGCACTGAGCGCCTTGATATACGCGGGGCCACCCAGGGCGGACGCAGGAAAGATTTTGATGCAGTCCGCGCCCGCCTGCCAGGCAGTGACGATCTCCGTCGGCGTCAGCGCGCCAACGAGCGTGGGAACGCTATACCGGCGCGCGACTTCAATCGTGCGAGTGGAGAGCGAGGGTGAAACGAGAAATTCGGCGCCGGAGAGGATGGCCATGCGGGCACTTTCGGCGTCGAGGACCGTGCCTGCACCGAGAAGGATATCGTCGCCGAACCGCGCCTTTGCTTCGCGGATGACGCCCAGCGCGCCGGGGACAGTGAGAGGAATCTCAAAGACGCGGAGACCGCCTGTGTACAGTGCCTCCAACGCACGAAGCGCACATCCAGCAGTGCGGGTGCGGACCGCAGGCACAAGCTTCGCGGCGAGAATGCGATGGAGAACGGTGTCGTGAGCAGTCATGGCCGCACCTCTGTGGACAGTTTCGTTTCAGCGAGTAAGAACATACCGGAGGCGGCAGTGTCAGCGCCGCCGAAGGTGGATGTTCCTCCGCAGAGTTGGATGGCTGTCGCGTAGAGATGGCAAAGGGTATTGCTGCCGAGCAGAAGGATGGGTGCATGCGGCGGCAGCATGGCGCGGACTTCACTCCCGATGAGCAGGCCGGAGAGGAAGCTCACTGTGGACGCAGGTTCTAGCTGTCCGGTCAGGGGTAGCGTCCGTGCGTGAAAGAGAAGGTGCAGCAGCCCGCCGGAATGAGCGGAGTGCTCCACGCCGCGTTGAAAGGCCGCGTCATCGTGCGGTGCATCTTGTTGGATGAATTGCGCCAGGATGGTGTGCTGGCCGAGAGCCGCGAAGGCTTCACCGGTGACGCAGGTCCTGAAGGATTCCAACATGCCGTCCGCGACCACGGCCCACTTGGAATGGGAGCCAGGCAGGCAGATGATGCCGTCCGCGCTGCCTTGTGCGAATGCACCACGTTGTGCAAGCGCACCGAAGATGGCCGTCTCCTCGCCGCGCATGATCTCCGGGAAACCTTCACCTGTATTGCTTCGTACGCCGGGCACGATCCAGGCCTGTGCACCGTGAAAGAGGACCTGCACCATGCCTTGGGCAAGGGCTGGGATGGATGCGGGGCAGGGCACGTACGGAACCTCGACCCAGCCGTTGCGGCTGCCGGCCATGCCGCAGAGGACCAGCGTGCGTTCGCCTTCTGCCAGCCAGCCGCTCACTTGTTCGCGCAGCACATCCTGGAACTGTCCGGGCGGTACGCGCAGCAGGCCCAGCGGGCTTTCGCGCCGGTCGACGATCTCTCCGGTGGTGTTGAGGCGATAGGCACGGAAGTTGGTGGTGCCCCAGTCGACCGCGATCACATGCTCACCCTCACCCTCGTTCGGCCTTTGTGTCTGGATGGTTTCTCTGCCGTTCGCCATCCGGCCATAGAGTACTCCGCGGCGCACACTGCGTGCACGCGAACGTGTCAGGTGGCAGGTGTTCAGCTGTGGTATACACGAGCCTCACCGGGTGTTGAGGCCTCGCGCGGTCTGGGCATCACCGAAAGCACCGCCAGAGCAGATTCTTCCGGGCTGCCCAGGGCGTCGGTCTGGAGGCGGCGGGTGCCCAGCCAGTCGGTGAACTGGAAGTGCGTCACCGCCTGCGTATTCGGGTCGGCGGTCAGGGTAGCCTCCACGCCCGAGGCCAGCGGGATGTTGCTGTGCGACGCGCCCGCGCTGTCGAACTCCGTCAAGGTCTGCCCGCCCAGCCCCACAACGTCGCGCGTGGTCAGAGTGAAGCCGTTGGTGCCCATGTCGCACCAGTTCGCCGTCTGCGGATTCAGCGCACATAGGTACTAGCGATTCCACAAACTGCTGCGACGTGTTTACCTGCACTTCCAAACGATCTCACTCAACATACATAAGTAAGTGTGAATTTGTTATTGAAAAGCTTTGTACTATCTAAAGCCAGATTTGTAGCCCAAAACCCTACTACAATCGCACTTGCTTAGAGGGTATGCGTTCGAGCAGGAAACGGTTCATCTCTTCCAGCGTGGTCTGTCCTTTTTCGAAAGAAAACCCCGTTCTGGTCTGAAATTCATTTACACCAAGTTCCTGTAAGGTAAGGGCAAGAGCATTACGAAGTAACCCCAATCCGTGTAAATTAAGTACTACACAATTTCCAGCTTCTGAAAGCAAACGCAAGCGCTTTGCTACGTCTTGAAATTCCTTCTCCGATGCGCCGATTCGTTCACCAAAGCCATTCACTTTGAATCCATTTATGACCTCGTTCGACACGTTCCAAACAAGAAGATTCAATTCATCTGGTCCAAGCTGCATTTCCGTACAATTGAGATGTTCCATGTGCTTCCCTATCTTAAATTATCGAAGTATGATTTGCCATTGGTAGGGCGGAACTCCGTGGATTGGCTTGGTGAACTGGAGTTATCAATCACTACCATTTGCTCTTTATCGCTCCAGTAAGCAATTCTTCCGTTAGAAAGCCGCCGCACCTGAGAAGGATTTGTCATGGTATCTTCAACCATATACTCTGGAACTGATTTGGTGTGATAGGACCAAACTCTACCTTTTCAACGACGTGCTTGTGGTAGGCATGCTCACGAATCAATTCTGCGGTAGTTCTCACGCGTCCGCTGATACGAGCCAGGGTCAGAGCAACGGGTCCAGCATCGGCAGCCAAAGCCTCAGGTAGAGCTACGCTGATAGCTGCCATCTCTATACCGCCTGCCGTCCTTACCACCCCGTAGGAGTTATTCCATAGAGATGCGTTCTGAGAACCAAAAACCGCCGCTCCCAAACTCCCTGGACCAAAACCACCGTAAAGCTCAGGACCCTGGATTGTACCCGTGCCAATTGCTCCAGGTCCTGCGCCATCTGGAGTGTAGCTATACGAGGAGCTGTTGTTATAGGCGTTATAAGTGAAGGAACTAGCATCTACAGTGCCGTTTACAAAAATACCGTTGTCTGTGTCGCTCGTGCAATCGCCGCTTTGAACATATCCTGCTCCATACCCGTCAGCGTAAATGCAATCGTGGCCATCAGGGTCGATTTTCGAAAGGGGGTTGTTCCTGACATAACCGTAGAGGTTAAAACTCTGTGGATCAGAGAGCGACTGATCAGCAATAGGGTCGTCGGGGCTCATGAATCTTCCCAGGGCCGAGCTGTAGTGCCTTGCCCCGAAGTAGTCGAGGCCATCATTCGTGCCGGGATGGACTTCGGTCTCAGCATCCCGTTCCTTGCCGGTGAAGTGCCGGTCGGTGGCGGCTTCTCCGGTGCAGTTGACGGCATCGCCGAAGGCACCGCCGGAGCAGACCTCTTCCGGGCTGCCCAGGGCGTCGGTCTGGAGGCGGCGGGTGCCTAGCCAGTCGGTGAACTGGAAGTGCGTCACCGCCTGCGTGTTGGGGTCTGCGGTCAGCGTGGCTCCCACGCCGTCGGCCAGCGGGATGTCGCTGTGCGAGCTGCCGTTGCTGCTGAACTCCGTCAGCGTCCGGCGGATGGGCCACGTTGCGTTTCGAGGAGCAAAGAGGATCGCCAACCCCCGCTGAGATGTGGTCTGGACAGATCCCACGCCTGTGCTGTGAAGTTCCTGCACCGTACTCCTCACGTTTTGTAAGCGATGCGCATGAAGATCATTGCTCGTAGCTGCTGGGTTTTGCTAGGTTCGTGAACGGATGGGGCGCAGGTTCCGTTCGCATTCAGGAGGAGTATGAACCGCAGGCAGTTTCTCAGCAGGATGTCCGGCACGTTTGCCATGGCTGCGGCGAGTACTCTGCCCATGGCCGCGGCGATGCCGAAGATGAAGATTACGCGGGTGCGGGCGTATCTGCCACCCAATCCGAATCCGCTGTTCAACCAGAGCGACGTGGTCGTGACCGTGGAGACGGATGCCGGGATCACCGGCATTGGCGAGGGGGGATCAAAGGACCTGCTGATGCCGTCAGCGGGGCGGCTGATCGGGCGCGATCCGCGGCACATCGAGCAGCTGTGGCAGGACATGAATCGCGCGTGGTTTTATCCAGCCGGACGCGAGAAGGAAGACGGCATCGGCGCGCTGGACATGGCATTGTGGGACATCCGGGGCAAGGTGCTGAAGCAGCCGGTGCACGCTCTGCTGGGTGGCATGGTGCGCAATTACTGCGAGCTGTACAACACAGCCGGACAGATTCCCGGCGTGACTGCGAAGACACCGGTAAGGGAACGCGCCGCGGCGACGATGGCCGCGGGATATAAGTGCTTCCGCTTTGGCGCGGCGGATGCCCCCGCGAATGGCACGTTCGATACACGGGAGCGCATCAACCATCTTGCCGTGGAGTGCCAGCAGGCGCGTGAGGGTGTGGGGCCCGACGGCAACTGGTGCATCGACTTTCACCAGCGCTTCGACCTGCCGGACGCGGTGCGCGGGATCAAGGCGATCACGCCGCTGGCTCCGTTCTTCGTGGAAGACCCGGTGCGGACGGAATACTTCAACCAGGATCTGCCGATCCTCCGGCAGAAGGTAGACGTTCCGATTGCGGCGGGGGAGGAGTGGGGCAATCGCTGGGACTTCAACCCGCTGGTGGAGCATCATGACATCGACTTTCTCCGGGCGACGCTGCCCAACGTTGGGGGAATTACGGAGATGGTAAAGATCATGGCGTTGTGCGAGACGCACTCTGTCGGCATTGTGCCGCACTTCACGGGACCGATTGCAACGGCTGCGCTGGTGCACACGCTGGGAACGTTCTCCGGGCCGGTGCTGATGGAGTACAACTACCAGGGCGCTGTGTTGCCGCACCTGCCGGTGTGCATGGATTTCAAGAACGGCAAGCTGTATCCCAATGACCGCGACGGTCTGGGTGTGAAATTGGACTACAAGCACCTCACGCAGATCATGGAGGTGACCGAACCCGCCACTCATCGCGCCCAAACGTATTTCCGAACGGATGGTTCGATTACGAACTGGTGAAGCAATGCCTCCTCAGACGCTCTGGTCCGCGGCACTATCAAGTGTCACGTCCTTGTAGTGCTGACAACCGAAGAGGCGGAAGTCCTGGACGTCATTCAGGCGGAACTCATTCTGCGTGGCGCCCTTGCGATCAGGAAAGCGCAAGCGGAAGAAGTCCGCAGTGTCTACGTCCATGAGCAGGAAGGTGGGGCGTGTGTCGGGCACGTCCGTGGCGAACTCGACGCCTGTGACCTCGAGGTTGCGGACGTGGCGGGCGAAGAGGCCGCAGGCCGGCAGGTCGCCGAACATGCTGGGTTCGGGATAGCCGGTTTCAAGCTCGGGCATGCTGCCGGAGGTTGCGGGCTGACCGGGAATCACTTCGCCAAAGCCTGCGTGGGCGACGGCGGTAGTGGTTCCGGTGGCAGGCAGGGCAGGTGTGACGGAGCCAAAGCCCGTGCTGTGGAAGTAGGAGTCGCTAAGCTTGATGTCCTCAATGGCATGGCCCGGGATGCCTGCCAGAATGGAGGGCATGGGATCGGCGTCGTGGCTGGTGATGTTGCTCATGATGATGCGCTTGAGCGTGCCGGGGACGGCATCTTTGGGACCGCGCATGCGTGACTCCAGGCGGAGGAACAAGGGTGCGCCACGGACGCCGCGCATGGTGATGTTGCTGAAGGTGACGTCCTCCAGGCGTGCGCCGTCGGCAGTTTCGAGCGCGAAGCCGCGGCACGTGTCGAAGATACAGTCGGAGATGGTGATGCGGAGAAAGCCGCCGTTGGATTCGGTGCCGCACTTGATGCGGCCATGGCCGTAAAAGCGCGGCGGGTTCACGTGCGGCTTCCATGTCCCGTCCAGCACGGAGCCGACCTGGTAGCCGCCGGTCACATAGCAGCCGGTGACCGTGACGTTTTCCGTCGGGCGCGCGTAGCCCAGCGCGAAGCTGGACTTGGGGCAGATGCCATCGTCTTGCGGGCTGTTGACGGTGCAGTTGCTGATGCGGACGTTGCGGCAGCAGTCCACGTCGATGCCGTCCCGGTTGGTATCGATCGTGAGATTCTCGATGGTGAGGTTATCGACGCCGGTGGCCAGGACGCCGAACCAGCCGCCCTGCAGGATGGAAAAGTCGCTCAGGATCACGTTGCGGCAGTTCTTGAGTGCAATGGCCTTGTTGCCCGCGCCGGGGTCGGTGCTGGCGGGCAGGCCGTTTTCGGCTTTGTCGCCGCGGCTGAGGTTCTTGCCCCAGATGAGTCCGGGGCCGAAGATGCCGATGTCGTGCAGGTTTTCGCCCCAGAGGAGGCTGTTGTGCCAATGGTTGTGGCCGTAGTCCTGATACGGCTCCCACGCCGGATTCTGCGGCTCGGGGGCGTCGCAGCCCTTGCCGCTCTGCGCCGGAGCGGCAAGAATGGTTGCGCCACCCTGGAGAAAGAGCGCAACGTAGCTCTTGAGGCGGATAGAGTAGCTGGCGTAGGTTCCGGCCGGAAAGACAACGGTGCCTCCGCCGCTGTTGGCTGCTGCGTCAATCGCGGCGTTGATGGCGGGTGAATCGATGCTGGTGCCGTCGCCGGTCGCGCCGAAGTTGCGGACATTGAAATAGATATCGCGGGCTGCCGTGGCAACACGGCGCCGCGTCTGCGGAAACGCTCGTACTGGCCCGGCAAGCGTAACCGCTTCACCGAGGATGCCAAGACCCGCCAATTTGAGGAAGTCGCGGCGAAACTCCTGCATTGTTTCTCTCCTGCAACTGGTCCCTGGTGTTGGCTGGCATTGCGCGACACGAAGCGTCTAATGATACGTAGTCATATGGCAGGTAAGCCACTGAGTGCGCGGGTACAGCAATGGTCCGCAAAGGCATGGTACAGCACCCGCGTAACGGTCAGCGGGCGGACATGGCTGTGGTAGCCTGAGAATCGAAACGCTGGTGAGTTCGCGCACGCGCAACGGCGGCGCGCACCGGCAAGAAGTCACGAACGCACGAGAGCGCAGCGTCCCCAACCAGAGGCAAAAGCCGCCATCCCCATGAACGGTTCTACAGCTACGGGCAGCACGTACGACCTGATCGTGATCGGTTCCGGACCTGCCGGACAGCGCTCCGCCATTTACGGAGCCAAGCTGGGTAAGCGGGTCGCATTGGTGGAGATGCGCGAGGTTGTGGGCGGCGCGTGCATTAATACAGGCACCATCCCCAGCAAGACCATGCGCGAAGCGGTGCTCCACCTTTCCGGGTACAACTACCGGTCCATCTACGGCATGAATTATCGCGTCAAGGAACGCATCACGATGGCGGACCTCGCCTTTCGGGTGCAGCACGTCATCAAGACCGAGATCGATGTGACGGAAGCGCAGCTGAGCCGCAACAACATTGAGATGTTGACGGGTACGGCTTCGTTTGAGGACCCGACGCATCTGCGGGTGACGAACTCGCGCGGTTCGAATGTGTACCAGTCGGAACACATCATCATCGCAACCGGCACCAAGCCCGCAGCGAGCGACAAGGTACCGATTAATGGCAGCAGCATCATTAACAGCGACCTGGTGCTGGATCTGAAGGCGTTGCCCAAGACAATGATCGTGGTGGGCGGCGGCGTGATTGGCGTGGAGTACACGTGCATGTTCGCGGCGCTGGGTGTGCGCGTGACGCTGATCGAGCGGCGGCCCAGGCTGCTGGAGTTTGCCGACCAGGAGATTGTCGAGGCTCTAAGCTACCATCTGCGCGACAGCCGCGTGACCATGCGGCTGAATGAAGAGGTCGAGTCGGTCAGCGAGAACCCGGACGGCACCGTGACGGCGAACCTGGAGAGCCGCAAGAAGGTGCAGGGTGATGCGCTACTGTATGCCGTAGGACGGCAGGGCAACGTGGACGAACTGCAGTTGGACAAAATTGGCGTGGAGTCAGATTCGCGCGGGCGTATTCCGGTCGACAAGGATTATCGGACGAAGTGTACGAACGTGTTTGCGGTGGGTGACGTGATTGGCTTTCCGTCGCTCGCATCCGTCTCGATGGAGCAGGGGCGCATCGCGGGTGCACGCGCTTTCGGTGACGAGTCGATCCTGTCGAACCCAAGCTTTTATCCATATGGCATCTGGACCATTCCGGAGATCAGCTTTCTGGGTAAGACAGAGGAGCAGTTGACCGAGGAAGACGTTCCGTACGAAGTGGGCGTGGCGTACTACCGCGAAATCGCTCGCGGCCAGATTCGCGGCGACACAACCGGCCGGCTAAAGCTGATCTTCAACCGCGAGAACAGGTCGATTCTGGGCGTGCATATCATCGGCGAGGGTGCCAGCGAGCTGCTGCACATCGGCCAGGCGGTCATGGCGCTGGGCGGCACCGTGGATTACTTTGTCGAGACAGTGTTCAACTACCCGACGCTGGCGGAGTGCTACAAAGTGGCGGCGTTCAATGGGTTGAACCGGCTCCGGCGCGGGGATTAAGTACTATCCGCAAGTCTGATGAAGGAATACCTAAGCATTAGAGCTTCTCAACTGCTGCACCAGCATGAGCTGATAGAGCTTCTCAAATCGTTGTTCCCCGAATCTGTAAAGCAAGTGGGCAATGTCACTCTAGAGGGCTGCAAGACATACGAAGTTCGTATACTGTCTACTTCGCCGAAATTGCAAGAGATTCGAAGTCTCATCTTAACCAAGCGTGAGCAAGAAGCACGCGGGTTTGCCGGCTACACGATAGGCCGGTATCTCCGTAGCTACACTAAGGATGAGCTTAGAAACGCGGATATTCTCTATCTTCGCATCGCGCCTCACTTCGAACCTGCTGGAGAGGAATGTGGGACGATTTATAAAACCCTCTGTCCTCATTGCAACTTAGGGCGTCAGATGTCCGATCTTATTTTAGATTTGCGCTGTGCACCTCAACACAGGGACTTCGCCGAAACCATTGCCTGGGCGGAATGGATTGTTTCTGCGAAATTCGTTCAGGCCTTTGTGGAAAGGCACTTGTCGGGCGCGGAGTTTCGGCCAGTCTTCAAGTTTAAGAACCCGATGCAAAGTTCCCAGGAGTGGCATCAACTAGAGGTTATCGGCAGAGCAGGAAGAGTGGCCGACGGCACGTTAGTTGGAATAGATCCATTCACTCCATCGGAAGTGAGTTGGCGCTGCCCGTTAGGGCATAGTTTAGCTGGGCAAATTCTTTCAGAGGTCTATCTCAAGAGAGAAGAGTGGGACGGTTCTGATATCGCTGTGACAAGTTCTCTGTTCGGGCAAGGCCGTAGTCTCCTGCGCCCAACTCCGCTCATCATCATCTCGCAACGCATGTACCGAGCCATGTATGAAGCCGGTTTGAGAGGATATTCGGTAAAAGTCGCTCATTTGGTTTGATGGCAAGCTGACCTCAGCGGCTGAAGCCGTAACTCCCAGGCTTACGGCTCAGCTGACGCTGTGCCCCCTTTCGAAAGCCCGCTCGTCCTTGTATTTCTTGTACATGTGACATGCAGATCATTGCATGCCTGAACTTGATTGATCTACGGTACTGGCGTCTAGCGCGTGCCTTCAGCCCGCTGCTTGTTTAGACCGGGCGGGCTATCTCGGTGGCTAAAGCTCTCTGGTGGTGCGCTTGAGGGGCAATCTCGCCGGCTGAAGCCGCTGATTTGTGGCTTACGGTATCTATCTCGCCGCTGAAGCCGCGATGCGTTAACGATGGATGGGCATGGGACGCGGGCGGACAGGTGGGCGGCCTGTGATGATGTGGATACGCTGGTGGGTGATGGTGATGCGGCAGGCGAGTGGGTCGAGGACGCCTCCGCAGGTGCGGTCGCGGACGCCCAGCCAGGCGACCTGCGCGGGGCTGAGCATCCAGGCGGTGGCGTTGGTAGCGTGGTGGACCTGGTCAAGGTAGTCGGCGGCGGTGACGTCGAGGTCGGCGGCCTCCCCGTTGAGTTGCTCGCAGACGCCGTTGCGCGGAGCGACGGTGCCGTCGGCGGAGACGCAGAAGTCCAGATCGTGCTCGAGGAGGATCTTCTTGTTGTTGCCGGTGATAAAGTAGCTAGTTACGACAGGACTGACGCGGGCGCGAGTTTGCCACTGGACAAGGTCTCCTACAAAGGCGGGCGGCAGCTGGCTCAGGCCGAGCGTCTCTTCCTTGATCTGCTTTGAGAATAGATTCAGGGCCGGGCTTGGTTCGCCATTCGTGGGAGCGAAGTAGAAGCTGCCAAGCGCGATGCCGGTCTGGAGGTCGATCCAGAGAAAGCTGCGGCCCTGGAGGTACGGTCCCTGCTGGCCTACGGCAAGAAGGTAGCGGTTCTCACGGAGTTCAACCGGGAGGCGAGAGCCGTCGAAGGCCATCGCGAGGGCATCGGGGAGGCTCATGTCCCGGCCATAGTGGAAGATACAGCCGGGGATGAAGAGCTTCATCAGCTTCTTGAACTGCTTGTCACGCAGCAGGTCCTTCGCGGGCGCGCCGGCAAATTGTTGCAGGTAGGCAACATCGGCGGGTGACAAGGGCGCCTGGAAGAGAGCCGGATCGTAGTTCGAGCTTGGCGGCTGGGAAACTTCTGCTGGCTGGTTGGATGGGGTCGCCGGTGTTTGCTGGAATGGCGCGGCCGAGAGGGTAAGAGCAAGGAACGGGATGGCGAGAGCGCGAAGGACGTGCATGGTCCTGGAGGTTCCTCTGTATGCTGCGTGTCATTGAGTGTAGCGCGAGGTCCTGCGGGTGAGAGGGGCTTCGTTCAATCAAAGATCAGAACCCACCTTCACCGCTTTGCGGTGAAAGTTGGGCAGCCGCTACTGTGTGGTGTCATCGCTGCGGCTTGTAGGATGGGATGAACGTTATGGCTGGTGGGCAGGACAAGGTGGCGGTGCCGGAGGCAGCGGAGTTCTCTAAGCTGGTGCGGAAGCGGCATACGCTGATTCCGGTGTACCGGACGGTGGTGGCCGATCTGGAGACGCCGGTGTCGGCATTTCTGCGGATCGCTGCGCATGAGCCGGAGGCGTTTCTGTTGGAGTCCGTCGAGGGCGGCGAGCGGGTAGGGCGCTACACGTTCATCGGCATTCGGCCTTACAGAAAAATCGTCTCGCATGGCAGGTCGATTGCCGCGACAGAAGGCAAGCGGACGCGCCGGTTCGAAGGCGACATCTTCGACGAGGTCAAGCGCGCTTTGGGCGAGCACCGGCCCGCGCGGCTGCCGGGGCTGCCTCCTTTCACGGCAGGTGCCGTGGGCTTCTTTGCCTATGACGTGGTGCGGCAGATTGAACGGCTGCCGGAGACGACCGTCGACGAACTCGGCGTGCCGGATGCGTGCCTGATGTTTTTTGATGAGGTGCTGGCCTTCGACCACGTGAAGAAGGAAATCTTCCTCCTCATCACGGCTGATCTCCTGCGAGAGCCGGATGCGGGAAAGGCGTACGCCAGGGCGCTCCGCAGGTTGGACCGGCTTGAGAAGCAGCTTGCAGCGCCGCTGCCTGTCGCGGCAAAGCGGCGGAGGAAGCTGGGTCCACTCCAATTAGTGCCACGTACGGAGAAGAAGCACTTCCTGAACGCTGTGGAGCAGGTGAAGGAGTATGTCGCGGCGGGTGATGTCTTTCAATGCGTGTTGTCACAGCGCTTCGATTGCGTGCCGGAGGTCGACCCATTCGAGATCTACCGCGCGCTGCGGATTGTGAACCCTTCGCCGTACATGTACTTCCTGCGCTTTCCCATGACATCTGCGAGCGGAACACGCACCGAAAGCCCGGCGTACATCGTGGGGGCATCGCCAGAGTTACTGGTACGCGTGCAGGACCGCACCCTGACGTACCGGCCCATTGCGGGCAGCCGTCCGCGCGGCGAGAACGAGGCGGATGACAAACGGCTGGAAGAAGACCTGCTGCGCGACGCAAAAGAAACGTCGGAGCATGTAATGCTGGTGGATCTCGGACGCAACGATCTAGGCCGTGTCTCGGAATTCGGGTCCGTGCAGGTGAAAGAGCTGCTCGTAGTCGAGCGCTACTCCCACATCATGCACCTGGTCAGCGGGCTGCGCGGCACGTTGCGTGCCGACCTTGGTGCCATCGATGCGTTCCGCGCGTGTTTCCCGGCAGGCACGCTGTCGGGTGCGCCAAAGATTCGCGCAATGGAGATCATTGAGGAACTGGAGCCGGCGCGGCGCGGCGTGTATGGCGGGTCCATCTTCTACGCGGACTTCAACGGCAATCTGGATAGCTGCATCGCGATCCGGACCTTGTTCATGCATGAGGGCAGGGGTTCAATCCAGGCCGGCGCGGGAATCGTAGCAGACTCGGTGCCGCAGACCGAATATCAAGAGTCGGTGAACAAGTCGAAAGCTGTGGTGCGCGCCATTGAGCGGGCGCGGGCACGTTGAGTTGGAGAAGAGCATGACTGCTGAAACAACACATTCGCATTTCGAATTGGCACAGATGTCCGGGGGCGATGTGTACAAGCTGATTGCGTCGCTGGTGATGCCGCGTCCGATTGCGTGGATTACGTCGATGAACGCGGCGGGTGGAGTAAACGCCGCTCCGTTCTCGTTCTTCAACCTGCTGTCGAGCGATCCACCGCTGGTGGCTGTGGGATTCTCTGCGGCGAGTGACCGCGTGGGTAAGGACACGCTGGCCAACATACGCGCCACGGGCGAACTGGTGGTCCATATGGTCTCAGAAGAACTGGCGCAGGCCATGAATACGACGGCCATTGATGCGCCGCGCGGCGTGGATGAACTGGCGCTGGCCGGGCTGGAGACGGCACCTTCGCTTGCAGTGAGGGTGCCCCGTATTGCGAAGGCACCCGTGGCCATGGAGTGCCGGACCTACCAGGCGCTCGAACCCGGCGCGGACAGCACGATCCTGCTGGCCACGGTGCTGCAGGTGCATGTGCGACGCGACGCGTTCGAGGATGAAGCCCGGCTGCGTATCGACCCCAATGTACTGCGCCTGATCGGACGCATGCACGGCGGCGGGGGCGGCAGCTATTGCACCACGCGCGATCTCTTCCAGATGGACCGGCTGTCGTGGGCGCACGATCGCTAGCCTCCGGTCTCATGAAGTGGGCGACGCAGGTGTCACCGGCACGAGCAGACGTCGTTGCGGCTGCTGTGCGTGCGATCTCCGCGCCCCACGTGGCACTGCGTCATCGTCATAAGACGCGAGTCATTCACGCTTGCCCAATCTTGTACAAGTGGTTTGTGCCTGATCAAAGAAGGTCGTGGCGCGCTTGACGTTCGGTGCTGAATACGTCAGCCTAGAGATGTTCTCTGTCACACTCTTTTTACTTCCAGGATGCAACGAACATCCTTCGGAGGCGTGTACTCACGCTTCACGACCTATCGATGTCTTTTTCAGGAGGCTACATTGATGCACAGATTCTTGCTTGCAGCACCGCTTGCGGTTGTCTGCACCATGGCGTACGGACAGGCGGTTTCGGTGAACGGTGGAGCCATCGAAGGCACCATCACCGATCCGTCCGGCGCAGCTGTTCCCAATGCGGCAATTGTCATTACCAGCATCGGTGAGGGTACCTCAAAGGCGATCACCAGCGACAAGGCAGGCTTTTACAGCGTTGGACCCCTGATTCCCGGCGAGTATACGGTCGCCATCACTGCACAGGGATTTCAACGGCTCGAAGTAACAACACGGATCCTGACGGGAACCGCGACGCCCGGCAGCTTTAAGCTGACCCTCGGCCAAGAGAACCAGACTGTTGAGGTGACCACGGGCGACATCCAGGTGAACACCGATCAGGCGGGCGTAAGCGATGTCATCACCCGCGAGCAAATCGCCTCGCTCCCGGTGAATGGGCGTAATTTTCTGGACCTGGCGCAGATTGAGCCGGGCGTGCAGTTGACCAACGGCAACACGTTCGATCCGACCAAATCGGGCTACACCGGCATTTCGGTCAATGGCACATCAGGCCGCACCACGCGTATCCTGCTCGACGGCCAGGACATTACGGACGAATTCGTTGGCACCACGATCTTTAACGTGTCACAGGGCGCGATCAGCGAATTCCAGCTGAGCCGCTCCACCCAGGATGCTGCGGGTGAGGTGACGTCGCAGGGCGCGGTGAACGTCTCGACGCGTTCGGGCACCAACTCCATCCATGGGGAAGCGTTTTACGTGTTCCAGGATCAAAGGGCATGGGATGCGAACCCCAATCCCACGGCGAATGCCGCAGGGGTGCACGTCGCACCCTACTTCCAGCGGAACCAGTACGGTGGCAGCGTTGGATTCCCTATTATCAAAGACAAGCTGTTTGCGTTTGGCAATGCGGAGCGTATTCAGCAGAACAGTGCGTCGCCCTCGAATCTGGGCACGGTGTTTAGCACAGCTGGTAACTATCCGGTCGGTCAGACGCAGACCCTGTCAGCGTTGTTCCCAACCGTAGGCACTCCCTATCGCCAGACCTACTCGACTGCTCGCCTTGACTATCAAGGGCCGTTCGGCGGCCACTACTTTGCGCGAGGCAATTACAACGTCGACTCGACGCTGACGGCTGGCGGCACAACCAGGTTCGCGGCCTACCCAAACCGGGACAACACCTTTGGTGGAGCGTTTGGAGCAGATTTCTCACGTGGGCGCATGACCCATTCGTTCCGCGGGTCATACGAAAAGTTTCATAACTTGATCGTGGATGGCAGCCAGGCTTCAGGGTATGACCCCCTCGTGACCGCTAACGGTCCGGTGGCGGTCAGCTACTCGGGCCAGATTTACTTCGGTCCAAACGCCAATGCACCGCAGGCAACGTACCAGTCCGACAAACAGCTTCGCTATGACGGCAGCTATACGGTCGGAACACACAACATCCGCTTTGGCGGAGCTCTGAACCGCATCGAGTCCGGCGCCTACGCAGCCTTTTACGGCATCGGACCTCGTTTGAATCCCACGGCCAGCAACCTGCTTGCGGGCACGGTCACAGCGACGAATCCGCTCGGGCTCGGGTGCAATGGAGTCCCTGGCGCAGCCGCGTGCCCGGGCGACCCGGTCAATGGCTACAACACAAGCTCTGCAACGATCGGGAACGGCCAGGGCTATAGCAACAACACTCCGGCATTCGGCTTGCCGGGTGGTGGCGTGGCTTCGTGGCGCTATTCCTTGTATGCCGCCGATGCCTGGAAGATCACTCCCGGCCTGACACTGACGGCTGGGCTGCGATACAGCGTAGACACCAATCGTGAAAACAATCTGATCAAGCTGCCTACCTGCGCAGACCTAAGCACCACGGTGGGTTATGTGTGCGGTAGTTCGGCCGGCACCACAGATGTACTCAGCCTGTTCAACTCTGCGTACACAGCGAATTACGTCAACCAGCCATACAGCAACCTCGGTCCGCAGCTTGGGGTGGTGTACGCTCCCGGCAACCATAAGACCGTGTTTCGAGCAGGCTTTGGCCTCTTCTACGAAAGCGTGGTCTTCAACAACTCTTCCAATGCGGAGGGGGCACTGTTGAGGGTTGCGCCGTCGTATTATTCGCGGAACCCATGCACCTCGCTTACCGGGATCAACTTCCCGGATGGCAGCGTGGTGTCCACGACGCCGGATGGAACATCATTCACCACAAACTGCCTGGGCCGTACGCTTGCGCAATCAGCGCCGCAATTTGCTGCGTTGGAAAAAGCTCTGCAGGCGAATGCCAAGGCCAACTCCGCGACGGTAAACGGCAGCTATATCGGCAACACGCTCAATGCCAGCGGTCTGTATGCACCTGTATACCGCCAGCCACTCTCTGAGCAGTGGAATTTCGGTTTGCAAAGGGAACTCTTCAAAGGCGCGGTGCTCAGCGCGGATTACGTTCATAACACGACCTACCGCATCGGTCAGACCATCGACCTCAATCATCAGGGCGCGGCACGCAACTTCAACAGCACATATGCTCTTGCCGCGATCAACAGGCTCTCAACGGCCGATGGTTGCGGTACCGCCACCGCTACAACCTCGCAGGCGGTTGTGCAGTGCGAAATCAGCAAGGGGCGCAGCATTTCCAGTTTTGCCAGCCAGGGACTTGACTCCTCTGCCACGTACGATTCCAGCAATAACTGGAAATACGCAAAGGGCGATCCTGCCTCTCCGACCGCCAATGCACAAGCCAAAGCGAATACCCCAGCAGCCTTCCCCGGTGTGAATCCAGATCTGGGCAGCGGCTCCTTCATCCGCCCGACGGGGCGCTCCGGCTACGATGCTCTCCAGATCGTCTTCCGTCAATCCAGTTCCCACCCGGTGCCTGGCATCGAACACAGTAACATCCAGGTCTCTTACAATCTGTCCCGCATCGTCTCCAACCTTACGTCCAGTGACGAGTTCTTCACGGCTGGTGCCTATGACAATGACAATCCAAACCAGTACATCGGTCGCAACGGTCTGGACAGAAAGCACGAACTCTCGTTTGGTGGCAGTATCAATCCGAAATATGGCCCTGAGATTGGCGTCATTGGGCACTTCTTCTCGGCGTTGCCAACCAACCTGGTGCTCGATTCAAGCCTGGCGTCTGGAAACATCTTTATCTCCGACATCACTGGCGACGGGACAACGGGCGACCTTGCTCCTGGAACCTTGCCAGGCGACTACATGCACCGCATCAAGAACACGACACTCGGTTCATACATCAACACCTACAATGGCACATACGCCGGAAAGGCGACTCCAGCAGGGCAGGCGGTCATCAACTCCGGGCTGATGACCCTGTCGCAGCTGACTGCTCTCAAAGGCGTCATCCAGCCCATTGCGCAGCTGCCGTTCAACGTGGCAAACAACAATCCGATGTTTCGTTCGTTGGATGTCAACTTCTCATACCCCATCCGGGTGAACAGGGTGCATGAGGGACTGGCGTTGACGCCAAAAATCGCGTTCTACAACGTGGCCAACCTCAGCAATTTCTCCTCCTATACGGGTACGCTGCAAAACACGACCACGGCGGGAGGAGTCTTCAACAGCGGAACGGGTGGGTCAGGCTACGTTACCGGTCCCAACACCTTTGCCACGCAGTCGTCCTATCGTACATACCGCGGTGTGGGTACCTTTTCGCAAGGCGCGCCTCGGCAAACGGAGTTCCAGTTGACAGCTACCTTCTAATTGAGAGTAGACATTGTTGAGTAGGGACCGCTCCGGCGGTCCTTACCTTTTGCATGGATGCAGGTCCTAGCTTTCCATCGGTGGCAGGGCTGGGCCGCGTGTGGAGCCGGAGGGTGGCGGAACTTTTATGCTGCGGCCTGTTGCGGCGGATTTGTAGATGGCGTCCGTGATCTGCTGGTCGCGGAGGCCTTCTTCGCCGGGTGTGCGAGGCTGCGTGTTGTTCAGGACGCACTGGGCCATGTGGTCCATCTCCAGGGCGAACTGGTCCTTGTCCTCGATGGCGGGCTGCATTTCGGTTTCCGCTCCGTCCTGCAGCTTGCTGAAGCGCAGCTTCGCACCGTGATAGCCGAAGGCGGGGCTCATCTCTGCGAAGGCTTCGGTGCCTTCCATGCGTAGAAAGGTCGAGCGGTGCACGTCGTAGCTGCTGGTGAAGTTAGCGGTCATGCCGCTCGGAAAACGCGCAATGACTTCGCACCGTGATTCCACCTCACGGAAGCGCGGATCATCCTTGGGCTGGATGACCGTGGCGAGCACTTCGTCCGGTTCCTCGCCTGAGAGGAAGCGCGCAGCATTCAGGCAGTAGATGCCGACGTCCGGCATGCATCCACCGCCCGCAAGCTTCTTGTTGAGTCGCCACTGCGTCGGGTCGCTCATGTCCTGCGAATTGGAGGCGACGATCGACTTCACCTTGCCCAGCTTGCCATCGCGCACGGCCTTTTCCAGCGTGCGGTTCACCAGATCATATTGCTGACGATACGCGACCATCAGCTTGACGTTGGCCTGTCTGCAGGCGGCAATCATCTCCTGGCATTCAGCGAGGCTGGTCGCCATGGGCTTTTCGCACAGGATGTGCTTGCCCGTCTTTGCGCCGCGCACGACAAACTCGCGATGCATGGCGTTGGGCAGGACAATGTAAATGATGTCCACGCCTGGCATGTCGCGCAGCGTCTCGTACCCGGCATAATCAGTGATGTTCGATTCCGGAATGCCGTACTGCGCCGCGATCTTGAGAGCCTTGGCGCGGTCGCCGCTGACCAGGGCCGTGGGCTTGCAATAGTCAGAGTGACCGAAGGCGGGCAGTATCTGATTGAGCGAGAGACGTCCCAGGCCGACGATGGCGAATCCGACGCGGCGATTAGGCGGCAGGAACGGTCCGGGTGCCTTTTCCGGCTTTTCGTCGGACGCGTGTATCTGGGAGAGCTGCACTTCGTTCTGCTGGTTTGGCTTGCCGGCCTGTCCGGCGGCTCCGCCGGCCAGTGCGGCTGCCCCGGCCAGCGCACCTGATGCGGAGCGGAGAAAGTTGCGGCGGGAGAGAGCATTGTTAGCGGTGGCCGCAGTGCCAGTTTCGTCATTAAGATTCATGATGCCTCGGATGCACTCGCCATTTTCACGGGATGTGCCGCCTCTCGACGGAGCGTGCTGCCAGACTGTGCCAGAGCGCGGTATGCTTTTGGGACGATGAAAGATGTGCAACCGTTCACTCTGCTCCAAGCTCTGCGGCTGACAGCGGCATTGCTTGCACTTGCCCTGCCCAGGTGCGTCACACCCCAGACGGTATCGGGACATAGTAACGGCGCACTGCGGATTGCTGCGGTTGACGTGGAGGGTGGACAGGCGACGCTGTTCGTCGCGCCTATGGGGCAGTCGCTGCTGGTCGACACAGGGTGGCCGGGGAACAACGGACGCGATGCCGGCCGCATTGTTGCGGCTGCGCATGATCTGGGCCTGCAGCGCATCGATACAGTGCTGATTACGCATTACCACGACGACCATGCCGGCGGTGTCCTGCAGCTCGCGCAGCGCATTCCGATCGGCCAGTTTCTCGATCATGGCTCAATGTACGAGCAGGGTGGCAGCGTTCCGGGCTTGTATGCGGCGTACCAGAAAACGGTGGCGGAAAAGGCGATCAAGCGCACCTCGATTCATGCCGGTGAACCATTGCCGACGCCCGGTTTTGACGCAGTCGCGATCAGTTCCGATGGAAAAACCATCGCCCAGCCTGCTGCCGGTGCGGGCCAGCCGAATGCGTTATGCGGTAACACACCACGTCCCGTCGAAGACACGACGGAGAACGGTCACTCTCTGGGTATCCTCATCCGATTCGGCGCAGCGAGGATCCTGGATGCGGGCGATCTCACTTCGGATCGGGAGTACGAACTGGTGTGCCCGGTCAACAGGCTCGGCAGGATCGACCTGGCGATCGTGTCACATCATGGTTCGGACCTGAGCAGCAGCAAGGTCTTTGTGCACGCGCTGCACACGCGCGTCGCGATCATGGACAACGGCGAGCATAAGGGAGGCAGCACGTCCGTGATCGATACGTGGCGTTCCGCACCCGGTCTGCAGGCCATGTATCAGCTGCACGTGGCCCCGGGCGCAGGTACGCCGAATCCGGCGGGAACGCCGCAAGGCGGGCCGGAACACAACGCGCCAGAGGCGTTCATCGCCAACCGCAAGGGTGACGATGGCAAGCGGATCGATGCGGCGGTAAACCCGGACGGCAGCATTGATGTGACCAACCATCGCACCGGCGAGACCAAGCACTTTGCGCGCTGACTCTCGCGAGAGTCCAGGTTTGTGACAGTGTGCTAAAGCGTAGAATCGGCGCATGGCGACTGTGACGCGAACGTTTGAACTGTCGGTGGAAGCGGCGGCGGAGTTGGACCGGCGGGTTGAGGTGGAACAGCGGGACGCTTCCGATGTTGTAAACGAAATGCTTGTTTCATCTGTCGAGCGCGGACTTCATGAAGCAGACTTTACGCCGGAGCAGTGGCAAGAACTCCAACTGGGCCTGGAAGATGAACGCGCTGGCCGGTTAGTTCCGCATGAGCAAGTGGAGGCGATGCTCGCTCAGTATCGCGCGGTGAGTTGACGCGGCTAGTCTGGACGGCTCGCGCGGAAGGACGACTCTCTAGTGAACTGGATGTTCTACGCGAACGAAGTCAGGCTGCAGCAGAGAAACTGGCCAGGCTGGTTCTCGAAGCTGCGGATGTATTGCAATCGTTTCCAGAAGCCGGATTTCTGCTGACCGACGACAACATCCGCAATATGCAGTATCTGGAACCGACTACGTCTTACTATACAGGCATCTGGGAGATGTCGTCAGAATTCTCGCGTTCTACCATGGCCGTGAAGACTGGATGAACCGATACGAAGTGCGCTAGCAGTTCCTGTCTTGATTCGCGCGATCGCTACATCCGTCAGCGTAGAGTCGGCGCATGGCAACTGTGACGCGGACGTTTGAATTGTCAGTGGAAGCGGCGGCGGAGTTGGACCGGCGGGTTTGAGGCTGAACAGCGGGACGCTTCCCATGTTGTTAACGAAACCTGCTCTACGCAAGCGACCCTACTGAAGAGGAATTCACTCCGGAGCAATGGAAGAAATTCGAGGCTTCTACTTACCCAACCATGCAATCAGCAAAGGTACAAGACTCCCAAGCACCATTCAGTGTCATTTAGAATATCAACACTCCGAATGTATTAGGGACGGAGCTAGGACGCCAACTCGCAAGCAGGCATTTCGCGAAAACTCCTGAGAAGAGGCGAAGTGCAAATTTCCGTAATTTGGTCTGACCATTAGTATCGTCTTCTTGATATTCCTCTCCGTGAAAACATCTAATTCGTTTGTACTCAACTTAGCAATCAGTTTGATCCTTGGCTTCGGCGTAGGATTTGGACTTTCCCGAGTAAAGACCTAATGAACGCTGCAAGCTGCACGTTTAGGTTTATGCCAGTGGCGGATCACCGCCGGGTGGGGCGGACGGCTTCCTGGGCGCGGGTTTCACCATCGGGTGGCGCGGCGGGAATGGGTGCAGGAGTTGCGCCGATCTTGAGCTTTTCGCGGAGTTCAGCGTTCATCTTCTCGAAGATCGGCGGATTGGATTTGAGGAAATTGCGCACGTTTTCGCGGCCCTGGCCGATGCGCTCGCCTGCGTAGCTGTACCAGGCGCCGCTTTTTTCCACAATGTTGTTGGCGACGGCGAGGTCCAGCACGTCACCTTCGCGGGAGATGCCTTCACCATACAGGATGTCGAACTCGGCTTCACGGAAGGGAGCGGCAACCTTGTTCTTGACGATCTTCGTCTTGGTGCGCGAACCAACGACGACTTCGCCCTCTTTCACCGCGCCGATGCGGCGAATGTCGATGCGAACGGAGGAGTAAAACTTGAGCGCACGGCCACCGGTCGTGGTCTCCGGGTTGCCGAACATGACGCCGATCTTTTCCCGGATCTGGTTGATAAAGATGAGACAGGTACGGCTCTTGGACACGGTGCCGGTCAGTTTGCGAAGCGCCTGTGACATGAGGCGCGCCTGCAGGCCGACGTGCGAATCGCCCATCTCGCCGTCGAGTTCGGCCTTGGGGACGAGCGCGGCAACGGAATCGACGACGAGGATATCGATGGCACCGGAGCGGACCAGCGCTTCGGTAATCTCCAGCGCCTGCTCGCCGTAGTCGGGCTGGGAGATGAGCAGGTTGTCGGTGTCCACGCCGAGTTTGCGGGCGTAGACGGGGTCGAGCGCGTGCTCCGCATCGACAAAGGCTGCAAGGCCACCGGCACGCTGGGCTTCCGCAATGATCTGGAGCGTGATCGTGGTCTTGCCGGAGGATTCCGGACCATAAATCTCAACCACCCGTCCGCGCGGCACGCCACCGACGCCGAGCGCCGCGTCGAACGAGATCGATCCCGTGGAGATCACGGAGATCGGCACAATGGCATCTTTTGCGCCCAGCCGCATGATGGAGCCCTTGCCAAACTGCTTTTCAATGCCTGCCAGGGCAAGTTCTACGGCTCTGCTGCGCTCATCGGCCACGGGGAATGGTCTCCTTTGTTGGGTCAGACCATCCTAGCATCTGTCTAGGGCAAAGAAAAGGCGAACAGGATCGTGCGTCAGGGATGGCCAAAAATCTGGAAGCGTACCTCCACGTTCATGACAACCTTGACCGGAACACCGTTGCGCAGGGCCGGTTTGAAGCGGTACTGCCGCACCGCTTCAAGCGCTTTCTCATCCAGCCCGGCACCCACTCCCTGGACCACCGTGACGTCCTCCGGCATGCCGTTCTCATCCACGGTCAGTCGCACGCGCACGCTGCCGCTCAGCTTCTTGCGGCGTGCCTCCTCGGAGAACTCCGGGTCAACCATCTTCAACAAGACCGGCGCGGACACATCACCCCCAATGCGCGCGACACCCGGCGGCAGGTCAGGGGGCGAAGGTGCTTCATGCACCGTGTAGCCCGCCGGAATCCTGAAGAGTGCGGGATCAGGTTCGGCGGCCGTGAACTCCGTAACGGCTTGTGTGATGGTGCCCCTGTCCGTTTGGAGCACCTGCATGAGTGGCATCCTGTAGTGGGTGGAGAGCCACAAGTCGCGCTCGTGTGTGGTGGCCTGTCCGTCTGGCCTGGTGGTGGACCGAACCGTTCTCTGTCCCCACGCTTCCATTCCTGCTATCTCGCGCACACCAAGCAGCGTCTGATTCTGAGCGGCCGTGTCGGGTGGCAGTAATGTCGCCTCAGACACATCGAGTACAACGCTCCGGCCCACATGCATCGGCGAAACATGCGCGGTCTTCTCGGCCGGGTCAAGCACGATGATCTTGCCTCCAGCCACGTCGTAAATCGTCATGGTGTAGGGGCGCGGTACGCCATCGATCATGGGTGCTTCATACCGCTGACGCCCGGCGGAATCTCGCAGAATGCGTTGCGTGCCCTGCGTTGGACCAACCGCGCGCTGCATATTCCACTGGGTCTGGACGGTCAGGCTGAAGGGAGCACCCTGGACCGCGTAGAAGGCCACCGGGATCAGGGCACCTTGCGCATGCAGGTCCGCCCGCGACACACATGCGAGTAGCAGCAAGAGCCACCATGGCTTCTTCATGGAAGCAGCATACCGGATTCCCCCTGTGCTGAGGATTCGCGTAAATTGGCGGGTTCAGCGGGCGGTCGCCGCTCTTGAACTGGCATGTCCGATGCATCACAGTTGTTGAGCAGCGGACCTGCTGCATTCACCGCATTGAGGAGCACCATGCCGACCGATTTGATTACACCGCAAGACCCGCGTTCGATCTACCCAGGGCCGCCGTCCAACATTGAACTTCAGCCCGCGCCCGCGACGCAGCAGGCGATGGCTGAAAAGCCTGACTGCGGTGAGCTTTCGTACAAGGGTTCCGGGAAGCTTGCCGGGCGCAAGGCCTTGCTGACCGGAGCGGATTCCGGCATTGGGCGAGCGGCAGCCATCGCGTTTGCGCGCGAGGGTGCCGATGTTGCCATCAGCTATCTGCCGGCCGAGCAGGCCGATGCGGAAGAGGTAGCAAGCTATATTCGCCAAGCGGGACGCAAGGCGGTTCTGTTGCCCGGTGACATCTCCCACGAGGGCTTCTGTCAGCGCCTGGTGGCCGATGCCATCGACCAGCTTGGCGGGCTCGATATCCTGGTAAACAATGCCGGCAGGATGGGCAAGACCGAGGGCATCCTGGACACCTCCACGGAACGCTTTGACTCCCTCATGAAGACCAACGTGTATTCGCTCTTCTGGATTACCAAGGCGGCGCTGCCGCATCTGAAGCCGGGAGCGTCCATCATCAATACGACGAGCATTCAGGGCTACGATCCCACGCCAACGATCTTTGACTACGCCATGACCAAGGCGGCCATCGCCAACTTCACCAAGGGTCTGGCGGAACCCCTGATGAAAGAGCATGGCGTACGCATCAACGCGGTTGCACCCGGCCCGATCTGGACGCCGCTGCAGGAGGCTGATGGATCGGAGGAGAAGCTCAAGAAACTCGGAGCCAGCACACCCTTCAAGAGGCCCGGGCAGCCGGTGGAACTGGCTCCAGTGTATGTTCTGCTTGCCTCCCAGGAGGGCAGCTACATCACGGGTGAGATTTACGGTGTGACGGGCGGCATGGGGATCGCCTAGGGCAGGAATGCCTGAACGGTCAGGTGCGGCGAGACAGCACGCGCCGCACCTGACACTGGAGAGAAACTGTAGGCCGCACGCAGGTGATGTGGTTCTCTTGCGTCCGCATCAGGGTAGTTACTACCTGGTCATCCACATGACGAATGGGTACACTTCTGTCATGATGCGGATGACAGTTCTTGCCTCCGGCTCCAAAGGCAACAGCGCGGTCATTTCGACATCGCGAACCAGCATTCTGGTGGACGCAGGCCTGTCATGCCGCGAACTGATGCGACGCATGGCTGCCGCAGGCGAAAAGGCCCACAAACTGGACGCCATCCTGGTCACGCATGAGCACGCCGACCATGTCAGCGGCCTGCCTACCTTGGCTCGCAAGCTTAACATTCCGGTGTACTTCACGGAGGCGACGCACCGTGCCTGGATGCGTCAGATGACGCCGCGCACGTCCCTGACGTACAAGCAGTGGCTGGAGCGTACGCGCCGCGAGAAGCAGGACCGGCTGGACGCGCAAGCGCTTGCGCACCAAATTGCGACGGCTGCTCCTGCTGCGGATACGCCTGCCGAAAACTACTTTGCGGACGAAATCGACATGGACGGGATTGCGGCCGCGGCTGTGGACGCGACGGAAGATCCTTCCGGTGCGCTGCTGGCTGCGGTGCATGAAGACGCCTGCAACGACATCTCTCATTCCAGCACAGCCAAGTCGCACGAGACGGTGACCGCGCTCCCTGCAGTGGAGTATTTCCAGGCGGGCCACCATCTCTGCATCGGCGACATCGACGTCCTGCCGTTCACCATCCCTCACGACGCTACGGACCCCTGTGGGTTTGTCTTCTGCGCGGAAGGTCTCCGCTTTGGCTTTGCGACCGATTTAGGCTATATCCCGGAAAACGTGAAGCTCGCGCTCCGTAAGTGCGACGTGCTTCTGATCGAGTCGAATCACGATCTGGAAATGCTGCGTGACGGACCGTACCCATGGAGCGTAAAGCAGCGTGTCTTGTCGCGTGTCGGACACCTCTCGAACGATGCAGCCGCTGAATTCTTAACGCGCGACTATGATGGAGGCGCGCGATACGTCATTCTGGCCCATCTTTCGGAGAGCAATAATATGCCGGAATTGGCAAGGATGGCTGCAGAACGTGCGATCGGAGACCGGTTGAGTCTCCTGGGTAACCGCGTGCTGCTGGCCCCCCAAAACGCGCCCTTGGAAAGCCTCTGCCTTTAGCGGACGGTGTCTGTACGCGTTGGCGTGTATGCGCAAGGGGAACCGGTGCTGGATTTCCCGCAACAGAACGACTACCATGATGCATGAACTCATGATGAATCCGGACAGAACAACCGGGGTGTTGCCCGGGTACGTGGATGATGTTCGTGCATACGGCTTTGCCGCCTCTCTTCTAGGCAGCAAAGACGGCTGCTCGGATCAGGTCATCGGAGATATTCTTTCAGGGTGGCGCTATGATCTCTCCGCTGTCACCGCTGAAGTGCGTGGTGATTACACGCCACATTTCGTGCAGTGCCGCCATTGCCGCGCACGCCAGCGTCTGCACCGGGTTGTCGATCTCGTTCTGCTCTCGCTTTTTACTGTCTCCGCATTTGCGTTTTTGATGGCGACGATGATCATTCATCGTGGGCCGTGGGCGCAGTTGCCCTTTGCGGAGGTTCACATGCGCCATCTTTCACTTGCGCTGACGCTGCAGTCAGTGGCGGTGGGAGGTCTGCTGCTTTCTGTGATCGCATGGGTTTTGGTCGCGATTGCAACTCCCGCGCCGGGCCTGATCACGCAGACCGTGCAGCAACGGCGTCTTTCGCACGGGCGTGAGCGCTTCCTGTAGCGCCGTCCATGACGCCTGATTCGCAGTACGCTTCACCGGCGCCGGCGGCAGCTGACATCGAGCGTGAACAGAGTGCTCTGAATCATGCTGTGCAGCCCACCCGCCCAGCGCGGCGTGGCTGGCGGCGCGTCACCCAGGTACCGGCAACATACCTTCTGCTCGCACTCAACATCGCGGTGTACCTCTTCATGGTGCGTTCCGGTGTGGACCGGCTGACACCCTCGCCAGAGGATCTGATCCGCTTTGGCGCGAACAATGCGGAAGCGGTCATCGCTGCGCATCAGTGGTGGCGGGTCGTTACCGCGACCTTTGTCCATGTGGGTCTGATCCATCTCTTTACAAACATGTGGTGTCTCTGGAACCTCGGTGTCATTGGCGAGCCTATGCTTGGCTTTTCCGGTCTGCTTTACGTGTATCTCTTGACCGGAGCGGCGGGCAATCTTCTTTCCGTGGGGTTCAACGTCGTTTTCCATCAGTATGGAGAGGTTGGTGCGGGTGCCTCCGGTGCGGTCTTCGGTATTGCCGGAATCCTGATTGTTCTGTTCTCAAACAGAAAACTGGCGCAACCCCGGCCAGGATTCGCTGGCATTCCTCTGCACGATTTGCAGGCGATTCGCCGGTCTGTGATTCAGTTTGCGGGGCTCAACCTTCTCATCGGCGTGGGCACCATGGTCCGGCCGTTGATGCATGGTCTGGGCATGGGTGAATTGCGGATTGACAACACCGCACATGTGGGAGGCTTTGTTACGGGACTCTGCCTGGGCGTACCCCTGCTGCCCCGCATGACGAGCGGACGGACCGCGTACCTGGCCCGCCAGAAGAGTGCCTTTCTGGCGGGAGGGTTGCTCCTTGCTCTCTTTGCCGTTTTTATCGCGGCGCTCCGTTAGACAATCGTGCTCTGCGCAAACTTCTTGACCATGGCCAGCAGCAGTTTGCGGTCGCTGTCGGAAAGGTTGGCGCTGTAGCGCTGCACCTCCGACAGGAAGCGGATCTCATCGGAAGACAGCGCCATGGCGGCGATGTCCTTCTGTGCAGGTTCATCCGCAAAGAACTGGCTCATCGGCAGGCTCAGCGCTGCCGCGATCTTCTTCAACGTGTCAAGGGATGGAACGGTGTGGCCGTTCTCCACACGCGACAGATAGCAGCGCAGCAGACCGGTACGCTTTTCGATATCCCCCTGAGACAAGCCACGCTGCAGGCGGTAGCCACGAATTGTCGAGCCGATATGCATCGCTGCCGGAACCGCTGCTGTTTTTGCCGGCAGGAGCACCGGCATCATGATATGCATCTCAGCCATTGCTCACACGCTACTGAGTGGCGTGACGGCTGACAAGGGCTAAAGTGCTGGTTCCAGAGCTTTGAACCATGGTGGATTCGTAACGAGACAGGGACGCCACGACGCCTTGCGACGGCCATGCCGAAACACACCACACCGTGCGTACATGTCACGTTTTGTCTAGTGTAAGCGCAGTTCCATAAAGAGCAATCCGGGAACGGGATTGCTGTTGTAGCGGCCGGTCTCGATGAATCCTAGCGAACGGTACAGGGTAACGGCTTGTGGCATGGCCTCCGGCTGTGTATCCAGCAAGAGCGTCTCCGCACCCTGCGTACGTGCCCATGCAATGGCTGCCTCCATCAACAGACGCCCGGCACCCGAGCCCCGCACGCCCGGCTCGGTCCAAAGCCGCTTCACCTCGTACGCTTGGTCTCGTTCAGGAAGAGCTTTCACGGCAACGCATCCAGCAGCTTTTCTACCCACCCAGGCCAGCAGAAGCACGGCATGAGGCTCCGCGTAGATCTTCGGCAAGGACGCGAGTTCTGCCCGCAGACCAGACCCATCAATGGGTGCAATGCCGTTCGGCCCACTCTCTAGGAATGCTGCATACCCCCGCAGCAGGGAAGCGGACACCTCGTGATCCGCAGGCCACTCCGCCCTGCGCACACTTGCTTGCACAGTACTCCTTACGTTCTTACGGGCGGCTCGCCCCTACACGGCACCATACCAGCCGTAACTCTGGTCGATGGATGGTAACTGTCGTGTGTTGGGATGGGATGTGTTCTCATGTCGTTCTTTCTTTAACGGCACATGGCTACCTTGCTCCGATCCCCGGGTGGGGTCAAGCGAAATGTACACCGCTAGGGTAGGGAGAACGAGAGGGGTGCCTTAGCCCATGTACATGCCGCCATTCACATCCAGCACGTGTCCCGTGATATAGCTGGCCTCGTTGCTGGCAAGGAAGCGGACTGCCGCCGCAACTTCGGCGACTGTGCCGGCGCGTCCCAGCGGAACAATGCCGAGCATGGCGCGCTTCTGGTCGACCGTGAGAACATCTGTCATCTCCGTCTCAATGAAGCCCGGCGCAACGGCGTTGACGGTGATGCCGCGGCTTGCGAATTCTCGTGCCAGCGATTTCGTCAGGCCGATCATGCCCGCCTTCGACGCCGCGTAATTCGCCTGTCCGGCCTGCCCGGTTTCACCCACCACGGAAGTGATGTTGATGATGCGACCCCAACGGACCTTCATCATGGGTTGCAGCAGCGCCTGTGTCAGCAGGAACGCACCTTTCAGATTCGTGGTCAGCACGTCGTCCCAGTCTGCTGTCTTCATGCGCAGGACAAGCCCGTCGCGCGTCACCCCAGCATTGTTGACGAGCACATGCACGGCACCCAGCCTGGCGATGACCTCCTTGGACACCGACTTGATGGAATCCTCACTGCTGATATCGAGCGCGAACGCCTCTGATGTGCCGCCAGACGCTTCAATGTGAGCCTTCACCAGCGCCAGCTTTGCCCCATTGCGTGCCGCCAGTGCTACTGTCGCACCGGCCTTCGCCAGCTCCATGGCAATTGCCTGTCCAATGCCCTGGGAGGCACCTGTCACCAGTGCCACTCGACCTTCCAGCCCTGAAGTCATCGCTTTTACCTGGCCCCGCTTGTCTTCGCTGCCGCTGCAAACTCATCGCCCGGCACCCAGTCCACGCGCTGCGATTGCGCCATCACCAGCCACCCCAGTTCGAAGCCGAAGCGTGCGATGTGCGCGTCGCCGGTGAAGTCCATGGTGTCGCTGTAGGCGTCAGCGGGCGTGTGATATTTGTTATCGCCAAAGTCTTTCTGCTGCGCGCGTCCCCATGCTTCATCATGCCCGACGAACAGCGATCCTTCACCCACGGAGAACGCGGGAACCCCGACGCGCGCCAGGCTGAAGTGATCGCTGCGGAAGTATCCCCCGCCGGTGTCGGCGACGCCACGCTGCAGCGTCAGGCCATCCTGCTTCGCGAGCAACTCAAGCAGTGGAAAAACAGTGGTACGCTCCGCTCCGGCGGCACGCACGCTGGCCACGTCACCCAGCGGCAGCAGTTCGTCATAGTTCAGGTCCAGGGAAATGTCCTTGGCAGGCACCGGTGGGTGCATGCCAAGGTACTGCGATCCAAGCAGACCCTGCTCCTCCGCCGTCACCGCAGCAAAGATCACCGTCGAGGGCGGCTGAATCTTCTTCTCGCCATACGCCCGCGCCATCTCCATCAGGATTGAGGTGCCGGTGCCGTTGTCCGCAGCGCCATGGAACACCGGATCACCCTTCCGCGTGCGGTCGATACCGAAGTGATCGTAGTGCGCCGTGTACAGCACATCGCGGCCGGGCGTCACGCCCGTCACCTTGCCCACCACATTCGCCGAGTCGTACACATGCACCGTGCTGACGATGTGTGCCTTCAGCCGCACCGGCAGGTTGACAGCCTTGAAGCCGCGTTGGTCGCTTGCCGTGATGGCCTGGTCCGCCGTCATGCCGATGCTGGCCAGCAGTTTGTCCGCAACCGAGTGCTGAATCCAGCTGGCCGCTGTCAGCCGTGCATCCGGGTCGTCGCGCAGGTAGCTGTGCTCGCCCGACCACGAGTTCTGCACCACCTGCCACGGATAACTTGCCAGGTCCGCCCGGTGCACAATCAGCACGCCCACCGCGCCATGCCGCCCGGCCTCCTCGTACTTGTACGTCCACCGGCCGTAGTAGGTCATGCTCTTGCCGTTGAAGAACTTCGGGTCGTCGCTCGGCGGCTCATTCACGACCACCAGCGCCACCTTGCCCTTTACGTCCGCGCCCTTGTAGTCGTCCCAGCCAAATTCCGGCGCCACAATGCCGTGGCCCACAAAGACGATGGGCGCATCGATGTCGGCCACATCTGTGTGCAGCTGGTTGTTGGTGACGTAGTCCGTACCGAAGCTCAGGTCCATTGCCGTGCCGCTGTCCGGCTGGAGCGAAAACTTCGTCTCCGCGCCACTCGTCTTCACACCGACCAGCGGCACCTTCTGCATGTACGTGCCGTTATCGCCCGCAGGCTCCAACCCCGCGGCCTTGAATCCTTCGGCAATATACCGCGCAGCCTTCTCACCGCCGGGCTGCCCCGGCGCACGCCCCTCAAACGCATCGCTGGCCAGCGTCTTGTCATGCAGCCGCAGCCGCTCCGCATCAATACTCCGCGCCTCCTCCTGCGCGGGAGGCGGCAGGGTCACGTTGATCTGCGCATGGAACACAGGACCAAGCACCAGGGCTGAGATCAAGACACACAGAAAACGCATACGTTACTCCGCTCAGGTTCACAACAGTGTAACGGCATCACAGGTTTGTAGAGTGGATATGACGAGCCCTAATGCAATATGAGTTGAGTGCGAGACTAAGTTGTTGAGCTCAGGACATTACCGGCGCAACCAGGCGAGCCAAAGAGATAAAAGAGCAAGTGCGCCCAATCCCACAATCCAGAGATGCCCGGCAGAGAGACCCCATATACCAATCCCAAGCATCGCTAAACCAATCATCACGCACGCAACAATAACCGCCATGTCGGTCAGCGGCACGGATTCAGGATGTACCCGCTGGTTATACGAGAGCCGGTAAAGTACCGGCGCAACAACATCGACCGGAACCGCTAATATCTTTCCCACGGTCTTTTTGCCGCGTGTACTTTCGTCTGGGACCGAAGCCAGCAAACCCCGTCCCAGGCGCATGATGGCCAGTGATACAACTTCCTGCAACACTGTCTGCGGTATGCCTTCCAAAAACGGGCGATGCCCGGCCGAACCAGGTGCAAACGGGGTCACAGGTGAGGACGCAATGGCACGCGCCGCCGTTTCTACAATTGTGGCGTCCGGACGTAAAACGAATCGCTGCCACGCAGGCTTCTCCGCATCGATGGGATTCGCTTGTGGTCCTATCATCGGCACCTGTGTGTAGCGTCCCCAGTCGTGCTCCTGCTGTATCGCGCCGGCGACCACATTGGGATACTCCGCGAGATGGATTTCATGATGCTCCGCCGCGACCAGCAGATCGATCAGGTTCGACCACGCTTCAGGTGCCACTGCATTTGGCGCGGCAAGATATGCATTCAGCGTGGACAGGAGGTTTGCCGCCGTCTGCGGATCAAGGTGTGGAAAGGTTTGTGCCATCACAGTGGCAGACACGGGCCCTTGCGGTCCCAGAGCCGCAAGGCGCTCCTTGGTCAGCAGGCACTCCGTCAACAGGCAGGCGGCATCCAGCCTGCCCACCAGGATGTCGTTGGCGCGCCAGCTCTTCTTGAAGAAAGCGCCAAAGTCCGCCAGCGCGATCCCGCGCACCTTGTCTTCGGGCAGTCCCACGCTCAGACCGCGTTGTGCATCCAGCGGACTGAAGCGGACTACCCGTATGGTGTCTGTCGATTCAAAGTCAGACCCAAACTGCAGGGGAAACACCTGGCGGTCCACATCCAGGAACCGGCAAAACTCATTGCGCAGCATGCTTCCGGAGGCGGCAACATCAGCATCCGGAGACAGAGTCAGCGTCGTGATCGCGGCCTTCAAGCCGCTGTCGATGGCATCCAGCAGATTCGTGGGAGAAGGCGCGGTGGGCTGCGCGGAGCAGGCCTGGTAGAAGGCTGCCCGTGCATCCGCCGAAGGCTGCACCGGAACCTCGATCGCGCTGTAGACCAATTCATTTAGCTTTCTGGCAGTATGTTGCCAGAACTCGTCGGCTATCTCTTTGAGAATGCGCTGGCGCTCCAGAAACGGTTGCGTATCGAACTGAAGATATCGTCCGCTCAGGTCCTCCCATCGAATGTCTCTCGCATTCGTCAGCCAGCGGACCATTGCCCACTGTGCGATCTCATACAGTTCGAAAAAGTGATTCGCAACGTTCCACGCCGCTTCTGCTACCGTCTCCTTCTGTTTCACCGCACGCATCAACCGCGCAGAAAGATACCGGACGCGGCGAAGTCGGAAGAAAACATCGTACCGGAGCAGCCGGTCCAGGAGCAGCGGGTCCAGCGGATCCAGCGGATCACCTCGCCATGCATCAAAACTTTGCACAAGCAGCCGTCCGGAACGGCGGTCATCGCGTTCGGCACTGGCCCGCAGCGCGGCAGGCCGGTTCTGTAGTGGGGTCACCGACTCCGGCACCGGGAAGTAACCGCGCCCGTTCGCATCGTCGAGCAGGGCCTTCACCACGGCGTCGCGTAGCTGGATCGACCGTGCCTTGTAGTACCCAACAGAAGGGCATCCATCATCTTTCGGCAGAATCACCTGCGCCAGGTCCATGCAGTCTGCAGCGGCATCCGGTGCCTTGCCGAACACGTCCAGAACATCGTTAATCGCGGCCACACGCTGGTTGTGCGCCTCCACCGCCGCAAGGTCCGCTGCAATGCTCTGGTAGGAAGGGATGGACACCAGCGAGTCGAAAGCTGCGCGCGCCATGCTGGGTGAAGGGGGAGCAGACGCCTTGCAGAACTGTTCCGGACTCGGCTCAACATAGATCAGAAAACGCTCCACTTCGCCGCGTGCCGTGCGTGTTGCGATGGCATCAATAGTCGAGGAGAAGGGCTTGTTGTTGAGCAGGCCACCATCCAGAAAGACCGCTGGATCACGCAGCTTGCCCCAGGTCATCAGGCTCGTAGCCCACGCGGGAACGCTGACCGGGTGGAACGCAACGGGAAAGCAGGATGTCATCCGGCAAAGCGTGGCCAATTCATTGACTGACTTCGCAAAATCGTTCTTGCGCGCATCTTTGCCTTTAGGGCGTGGGCCGCGGTATGACAGCTTGAAGAGCGCACGATGGTTCTTCACATCAATCGCGTGTCCCATCTCATCGTAGACCGTGGAAAGCGCACCGTTGGCGTCGGTGCTGGTCACAAACAGATCCAATTCGTCGATTTCCGGAGCCAACGAGTCTTTAGGTAATCCTGTAGCGAAGCAGTCGCGCAGCTTTTGCCAGTAGTACTGGCTGTCGAGAACCGCGTCTTCCGTGCCGTCGGCACGTTCCCCCATCAATCGAAGTATGTCCCCCTGATCGCGCCAAAGATCGGCAGACGGCAGAAAGTTCCGCCTCTGTGCCAGGGCATATGCAAGCATGACTCCATTGACTCCGCCGGCCGAGGTGCCGCTGATAACGTCGATGACCACCCGTGACTGAATCAGCTGTCCGATCAGGCCGTAGAAGCCGTCGCCACGCATGGCCCTGTACATCTCCTGGGCCACACCGTTCTCATACACAGCCAGCGAAACGCCGCCATAGAGTACTAGTCCAAGACGAACTTCGCGCTGCTCAGGCATGTACTCCTCGTCGCGGGAGTATTGCACACTCCTGTCGAGAATTCCACACGAGATTTTCTTGGAAGCAGCGGTCGCAAGAAGCGACAAAACAAGGACGTGCAGCACTGCTTGCTTGTTGAAGCGAAGGGCAATATTTGCGTAATCCGGATCAACCTATAGGTAATGGTTACTGCTTGATCACGGTGCCGTCGAGTTTGCGTATTTCGCCCCACCCTCCATTCAGACCAGTGGGTGGGTTGGTGAAGGGGTATTTCCTGGCGGCGGCTTCGTCAACTTCGATGCCCCATCCTGGAGCTTCGTTCACGTAGATGTACCCGTCCTTGAGCGTGGGACAGCCGTGGAAGACTTCCTGCGTGGCGGCATTGAACGGGCTGTATTCCTGGATGCCGAAGTTATAGCTGACCAGGTCAAGCGTGGCTTGTGCGGCGTGGCCGACCGGTGATACGTCACCCGGCCCGTGCCAGGCCGTGCGGACGCCGAACTGCTCCGCCATGATGGCGATCTTCCGCGCGGGAGTAAAGCCTCCCACCTGCGACACGTGGCAGCGGATGTAGTCGATCAGACGCTCACGGATGAGCGGTTGCCATTCATGCGGGCTGTTGAACAGCTCGCCCATGGCAAGCGGCGTGGCACACTGCTGACGCATCAAGCGGAAGTAGTCGATATCCTCGGGCGAGAGCGGGTCTTCCAGGAAGAAGAGGTTGAACTTCTCCGCCTGCTTGGCGAACTCGATGGCCTGGTTCGGCAGGTAACGCTCGTGCATGTCATGCAGCAGCCCCACTTCATCGCCAAGCTGTGCGCGTGCTTCCTCCAGCAGCTTGAGACCGCGGCGCATCGCATAGACAGGCTCAAAGAGCGGCTTGTCATGCAGCGGCTTGAAGTTGGCAACGCCGTGTGACGCCCCATAGCCCGCCATGCCGGGCAGGCCTACCTGCACGCGCACGTTGCGGAAGCCCTGGCCCATGTACTCGCGCGCTTTGCCAATTACGTCGGCGATCTCAGCGCCATCGGCGTGCGCATAGGTGTCCACGGCTTCGCGGCACTTGCCCCCGGCAAGCTGGTACACCGGCATGCCCGCCTGGCGGCCCTTTATGTCCCACAGTGCCTGGTCGATGCCGCTGATCGCATTGTTCAGGACGGGGCCGTTCTTCCAGTACGAGCTGTCGTAGCAGGTCTGCCAGATATCCTCGATGCGGTCGGTCGTCTTTCCCAGGAGCAGCGGCTTCAGATAGCGCTCGACGGCGGGCTTCACCAGGTCGGCGCGCTGCGTGAACGTCGCGCAGCCGTAACCATACAGGCCGTCCTGGTCCGTCGTGATCTTCACCACCGTCAACCGCGAACCCGCCGGGGCGCATTCGATCACCGAAATATCCTTGATATGCGGCGTTGCAGTTCCACGTGTCGCAGAAGCGATGCGAGCGGCCTGCGCCGCGGCTGGCAGGATGGGTTTGCTCAGTGCAAACATTCCGCCGGCGGCGATGGATTTGAGAGCATGACGACGGTTCATGGACACTCGCTTGGCGGATTTCTGTGCGTCCATGTTGTAGCGCGAATCGTACGTTCCGCGCAACTCAGAGCGAGCGCCGGATAAGGTCCTTCACTCGCTCGAGCCATTGCCGGGTTGTCATACCGTCCCAGCCTTCAATGACGACCTCGGGATCAAAGACAGCCTCTACCGCGTCTGACAGAGTTCTGTCAGAGTCCCCGTGCTTCTCCAAAAAACGGTCGATATCTCGAAGTGTACGGCGAAGATCTTCCGTATGCTGGGCGCGAATGAAGTGAGGCAGTATCTCCTCCAGGGTGTCGCCGTTGATGTCGTAGTCCTGATGAAACCAGCCATCGAGAAGATGCGCCAGCGCCGGATACTCAGTTTGCTTCAGCATGTCGTCTCTATGGTGTTGGAAATGCAGTGAGTACAAAGTATGGTTTCTGCGCCTGCTCAACACGCTGCAGGCGAAGCATGATCGATTGCATGTCTTGGAACTGACCCGTCTTCCGCAGGATGCCGCGTCCAATCACGCGACCGGCGTCGAATGGTTTGGAAAAGACATCACCCTGCTTCGCTGTAGTAGCCCACGCGCGTATCTCAGCGTCGTGGGCTTTGATCGCTTTCGACACAACATCTTCCGCGACTTCCAGTGAGGGAAATGTGGACGCAGCTTTGCCTTTGAATTTCGGATTGGCTAGCCTGCCGCGCAGATAGGTTTCGTCTTTTGCGATGTGCCGTTCAACTGTATGGCCGCCCGCGAGTTCTTCCTCGGCAAGCGAAATGCGGCCTGCACGAATGGCACTCAGTCGCGCTGCGCCCAGTCCGGCGCTCACGACGAGCGGCACTGCCACATCCAGGCCCACGCCCGCCCAAAATGCGGTCTTCCTGTCCGCCCCAAATTGACGCGCGGCCGCTTCCCCGGCCATCTGGGTAAAGTCCTTCGTTGACTCACCGGTCCAGAGCTGCCGGGCGGCCGCCTGCCCCTGGTCTAACCCATGCAAACCCAGAACGACGCCACCCGCTTTGGTCGCCATGGTTGGTTCGGGCGTCAGCAGCAGCGCACCTGCGCCGACCAGTTGAAGCCCGCTAACGACGAGACCGCCGGTTGCCCACAAACGATTGACCAGCATCTCATGCGGGCTGATGTGGTCCGCATCAAGGATGGCTGCAAGCTGTAAGGGCGTGAGAACAATACTCAGGCCGTCTTCACCACCCCAGTCGTCGCCATCAGCCATGATGCTACCCGCAACTGCTAGTTGCCCATTTCCACGTTGATATATTGCTGATCAGAGAGCAGCGGCTGCACGCGCAGGTTCAGCGTGTGGTTTGCACCGCCGCCGCTGCCCGTGCTGAACTCGCTGACCCAGCCCTTGAAGCTGTAGGTGCAGATGGCATCAGACTGGCTCTCATCGGTCCAGAACTCTACCTTCACGTCTTTCACCTTGTCGCGGGTCACACCGTTGGCAAGTGTATAGAGGGCGTTCAGCGTCGCGTACGGCATGTTTTCTGTGTCGTGGAGATCCACAACGAACTGCATGACGCACTGCAGGCTGCCCATCATCGGCATGCCGGTATGGTCATGCAGGGTAGCGAAGCTGACGTGCGCCGCCATGGCATTGAATTTGTTGCCGTCAATCGTCACGGTTGAATTGGAAGGTTGAGCCACAGGGTCCTCCGTGCTGTTCTAACACGGCCTAGATGTCCAGGTTCTTAACATCCAGAGCATTTTCTTCGATGAAGCGGCGGCGGCTTTCCACGTCTTCACCCATCAGCGTGGTGAAAATCTCTTCCGTGGCGGCGATGTCTTCCAGGCGGACCTGCAAGAGGGTACGGCGCTCGGGATCCATGGTGGTCTCCCACAGTTGCTCCGCCGTCATCTCGCCGAGGCCCTTGTAGCGCTGCACCTGGTACTCCTTCTTGCCCTGCTCGATGACGTACTCGAAGAGTTCACGCGGCGTCTTCTTCTCGACCGGGTCCTGGCCAGCCTTGCCGGTACGCTTGGCTCCCTTGACCTCGGTCGCTGTGCCGGGTGCGGCCGCGATGACTTCGACCACATCGGTTTCCGCAGCCTCTTCGGCCTCATCGGCGGCGGCGATCTCCGCCTTGCTGCTGTTTGTCTTGACGGCATACTCGACGAGGAACGGCGGCTTCAGGTACTCGCGGATCTGCGCGAACTTGGCCAGCATCTGGCGCAGCTCGGGGCTGTTTGCGGCGGTGTAGTCAATGCGGCGATGCGCACCCTGTGCATCGCTGTATTCCAGCGACCAGGTCCCGTGCTCCTCATCGCGGACCGGCTCGCCCACGGACTTGAACTGCCAGTCGCGTGCCATCGCCTGCAGACGCTTGGCAAGGTCCTTCAGCTTGTCCGGCGACTCGAAGTCGGCGCGCTTCACCGGTTCCTTGGGCTCGTTCGCAAACAGCTCAGCGACGGCAGTGGTCACCTGCTCGTTGCGGAAGCGCTTGTCCGCCTTGTCGAAGAACTGCAGATACTCATTGAGCTGACCCATGAATGTGGTCAGCTCGCTGCCTTCCAGCGTCTCGGCCGTCTCGCCGTAGCGGACGACCATGCCATCAGCGGCACGTTTGACCATGACCTTGACGAAGTCGCGGTCGTCCTTGATGTACTGCTCGAACTTGCCCTTCTTGATCTTGTAGAGCGGCGGCTGCGCAATATAGACATGGCCGCGCAGAATGAGCTGCGTCATGTGCCGGAAGAAGAACGTCAGCAGCAGCGTGCGGATGTGCGATCCGTCCACGTCGGCGTCGGTCATCAGGATCAGCTTGCCGTAGCGTAGCTTGTCGAGCGTGAAATCGTCCTTGCCGATGCCGGTGCCCAGCGCCGTAATCATGGCGCGGATTTCCTCATGGCCCAGCATCTTGTCATAGCGGGCCTTCTCCACGTTGAGGATTTTGCCCTTGAGCGGAAGGATCGCCTGGAAACGGCGGTCGCGCCCCTGCTTGGCGGTGCCACCGGCGCTCTCACCCTCCACCAGATAAAGCTCGCAGCGGTCGGGCTGGCGCTCGGAGCAGTCGGCCAGCTTGCCCGGCAGGCCGCCGCCATCCAGCGCGCCCTTCCGGCGGGTCAGGTCTCGCGCCTTGCGGGCGGCCTCGCGGGCGCGGGCCGCGTCAATCGCCTTGTTGATGATCTTCTTGGCGACTTGCGGGTTCTGCTCGAAGAAGATGCCCAGCCGCTCGTTCACAAACTGCTGCACCTGTCCGGAGATGTCGGAGTTCAGCTTGCCCTTCGTCTGGCCTTCAAACTGCGGCTGCGGCAGCTTCACGCTCACGACGGCGACCAGGCCCTCGCGGACATCGTCGCCGCTCAGCGATTCCTTCAGGTCCTTGAACAGGCCCATAGTCTGGCCCGCGGCATTGATGGTGCGCGTCAGCGAGGTGCGAAAGCCGGAGAGGTGCGTACCGCCATCGACGGTATTGATGTTGTTGGCGAAGGAGAAGACCGTCTCGGAGTACGCATCGTTGTACTGCAGCGCGATCTCCATGACGAGTTGGCCCTTCTCGGCTTCCATGTAGATCGGCTTCTCGTGCAGGACGGCCTTGCCCTTGTTCAGGTGCCGGATGAACTCCTCGATACCACCCTTGTATTTGAAGGAGAGCGCCTTGGCCTCGCCGGTCTTCGCATCAGACGCGCGCTCGTCCGTCAGCGTGATCTCGATGCCCTTGTTCAGGAAGGCAAGCTGCCGCAAACGTCCCGCCAGCGTGTCGAAGTTGTATTCATGCACGCTGAAGATCGACTTGTCCGGCAGGAAGTGCACCTTGGTTCCACGGCGGCTGCTGGTGCCCACGCGCCGCAGATCGCTGATGGGGTCGCCCTTGGAGTAATCCTGCTGCCAGGTGTGCCCATCGCGCCAGATTTCGACGTCGAACTCTTCGCTCAGTGCGTTGACGCAGCTGACGCCGACGCCGTGCAGCCCGCCAGAGACCTTGTAGCTGCTGGCATCGAACTTGCCGCCCGCGTGCAGTTTGGTCAATACGACCTGCACCGCCGGCATCTGCTCCCCGTTCCCCAGATCCTTCATGTCAACCGGAATGCCACGCCCGTCGTCGATCACGGTCACGCTGTTATCGACGTGGATGACTACGTCGATGCGCGTGGCGTGCCCAGCCAACGCCTCGTCAACGGAGTTGTCCACCACCTCATAGACCAGATGATGCAGGCCTTGCTCGCCTGTCGAGCCGATGTACATGGCCGGACGCAGGCGGACCGCTTCCAGGCCTTCAAGAATCTTGATATTGGCGCTGGTATAACTCGGCTTGCCAGTCTCAGAGGTGATCGGCAAAGGTGCATTGGTTGCATCAATCTGTTGCAGGTCGAGCAGGGGCGTTTCCGTGGCCATTCTTCTCCTGGGGATCGGCGAGCAAACCGCTGAAAAACGCAGAAGTTGCGGGATTTCCGGAGGCTCAAATCTCCTGTTAGTTTAACATTCGGAGTCGCGCAACGATGCACCTGAAGCCTGCGCCGACTGTTAGCAATGATCCGTAGCTTTAATCAAGGCATTCGGCTACAATTGGAGGGTTGTCTTCGCGGCAACGAAAGTAGTCCTTAGACAGGAATCCTTCATGCCCAAGCTCAAGACCCATTCAGGGGCAGCCAAGCGCTTCGCAAAGACTGGCACCGGCAAGATCAAGCGCGGCCAGACCAAGAAGCGTCACATCCTGACCTCCAAGTCGACCAAGGTGAAGCGCAAGCTCACCCGTCAGGCGTACGTCTCTGACGGAGATCACGCCAAGGTCAGCCGGATGATCCCCTACGCCTGAGCCAGCGCTCAGGAACACAGCAGTTCCGCCCAGCCGCTGGCGTGGTTCTCCAGCAACGGTCCGCAAGCGTTACCGGGCCCTCGATTCAGAGAATCGACAAAGAGGCGAGAGCGCAGCAAGCGTGTGAAGAGGCCCGGCCCACAGGCCGTCCTTACCTCCAGCCGCTAACCACCGCAGTACGCAAAAGGAGAACCACCCATGCCCCGCGTCAAACGTGGCACCAAGCGCAATGACCGCCGCAAAAAGATTCTGAAGCGCGCCTCCGGCTACTTCCTCACCAAATCCAAGCTCTACCAGGCAGCCCAGGAGGCCGTTGAACGCGGCCTCAAGTTCGCCTACATCGGCCGCAAGCAGAAGAAGCGGCAGTTCCGCAGCCTGTGGATTGTTCGCATCGGCGCGGCGGCCCGCATCAACGGCCTCAGCTACTCTACCTTCATCAACGGCCTGAAAAAGGCCGGCGTTGAGCTGGACCGTAAAGTGCTGAGCGACATTGCTGTCCACGATGCAGCTGGCTTCGCCACACTGGCTGGAGCAGCAAAGTCTGCCCTCGAGAAGGCTGGCGTTAAGAATACCGCTTCGGCATAGCTTGCCCTGTCTTTCCGTAAGCGCACGTGTTCCCGTCCGGGCGCGTGCGCTCAGCATGTCCACGCGGTTGTTTGCCGCACAGTAATCTGCTTTCGTGCAAATACCAAAGATCTTCACTCCATAAGACAATGTGCAAAGTGGCCGCGGTCGTGCACCTCTGTCGGGGGTTACGACTTAGGCAGGAGTTGGCATCCATCTATACAAGTGCACGAACCTGGGCACTGAGGTGCGATGGGTATCGAATCGAGCAGTTCGGGACAGGGTAAGTCGCTACCGGGTGGTTCCGCGACCGCCGACACTGCTGTTCTCAGCCTGGTTGCCGCTCCAGCCTATGCTGTCGATCGCGAGGGCCGTTGCACAGAGGTGAACGAAGCGGCGCTCTCCTTGATGGGGTACTCCAGATCGGAATGCCTCGGTCATGACATGCACAGTCTGATCCACGGAACACGGGAAGATGGGAAGCCATACCCTCCGGAGGAATGCCCCGTCTTTGAGGCGCGCGTTCGCGGACGCACCGTCCACGGCTTCCGGGAAATCCTGTGGACCAAGCAGCGTGGGTGTACGCACGTCCGCTGCTCCGCCATGCCACTCCGGTTGGGTGACGCTCCCCAGGGCGCTGTAGTTACGCTCACCGGCGAATCTGATCCGCACATAACCGGGACACTTGCCGAGGGTGGGACGGAAGCGCTGCTCCAGAAAAAGGAGACGCTGGAACGCCTCCTCCTCAAATCTGAAAAGGAAGCAACGCTCGGCCGACTGGCTGCGACGATCGCGCACGAGATCAACAACCCGTTGGAAGCCGTCACCAACCTGCTTTACCTTGTGCGCCAGGACAAGGCGTTGCCTGCGGAGTGCCTGGAGTACGTAACCCAGGCCGAAGACGAACTGCGTCGGGTCACGGACATTGTGTCGCAAACCTTGCGCTTTCACCGGAGCCGGCCCCATCCAAAGGAGTGTCTGCCGGAAGATCTGGTCGACTCTGTACTGGCGCTGCACCAGGGAACATTGCGCACGGGATCCATAGAAATCCTCAGGCAGCATCGCCGCAGCCGCACCTTCACGTGTGCGGAGGGAGACATTCGTCAGATTCTGAACAATCTCGTGAGCAATGCGATCGATGCGACCATCCAGACCAGGGGCAGGATCACGATCCGCACCGCTCCGGCGCGAGACGCCCATACAGGGGCGGAAGGCATTCGCATCAGCGTCTCTGACAGCGGGCATGGCATGACCCAAGAGACTGCGGCGCGCATCTTTGAACCCAGCTATACGACCAAGGGCGTGCGCGGCTCGGGCCTCGGTCTTTGGGTGTGCCGGTCTCTTGCGCACCGCCACGGTGGACGGATCACCGTGCGCACCAGTACAAAGCGCCACACGCAGGGAACGACGTTCTCACTCTTTCTGCCGCAAGCATCTGTCGCGGCTTAGCCCCCCTGAACCGGTACAATCAGGAAAACGAAAGCCATTGCAGGGAGTTTCATGCCGCAGCGCACCTTTTCCATCATCAAGCCGGATGCCGTTCGTAAAGGACACACCGGCGCTATCCTTTCCGAAATTGAAGTCGCCGGATTCAAGATCGTTGCCATCAAGAAGATGGCGCTCAGCAATGAGCAGGCGCAGGGCTTCTACCACGTGCATAGCGCACGGCCGTTCTTTGCTGACCTGACCCGCTTCATGGCGTCCGGTCCGATCTTTCCCATGGTGCTTGAGAAGGACAATGCGATTGCGGACCTTCGTAAACTGATGGGTGCAACAAATCCGGCAAATGCTGAGGAAGGCACCATCCGGAAGAAGTTCGCGGCCTCCATCGAAGAAAATGCCATCCACGGCTCCGACGCCGAGGAGACTGCCGCGTTTTGAGATCGGGTACTTCTTCGCCGGGTACGAACTTACCTAGACGCGGCGCCCGCCACGTGCCGCGGCAGCATTCTGCGGCAAAGTCACTCGTTGTCGCCGCTGGAACCTTTCTGAGCTTCCCGAAGATGCCGGCGAACCTGTTCTTTCGTGCGTGCCACTTGCTCCTTCGCATCGTATGGACGGTGCTGGGCCTCCGCAATGGCACCACTGCTCTCCGGCGGCAGCGGAGGACCGGGGATCGCACCGTAGCTGCTAAGCGCCGGGGCGGGTGGCACCGGCGGCAGGACGCCATTCGAGTTCTGACTGACGTTGATGTCCCCGTGCGAGGTGTTGATCCGGACCGAGGGACCGCCACCATTGATGGCGCCACTCAGCATCCCGCGGCCACTGTGGGTGTCTGTGCCGGAAAAGTCGCTGTGAGCGTCACCGTCGCTCGTTTCGGCGCTCAGGGTAAAGCGCGCCTTTTCGGGCAGCGAGACGTTCACGTTGCCATTCTGATTGTCGACGGTCAACGTTCCCGTGGGCAACGCCACGTGCACATCCACGTCCCCGTGATTGTTGACCACTTTGATGTCGCCGGTGACCTTGTCCAGGTTGATGTTGCGGCTCCGCGTGCTGACCAGCATGGGGCCGGCAGCCTCGCTGGCTGAAAGATCATTCCCGTCCAATTGCAGATCACCGTTCAGATGCGTCAGGGACAGATCGGTGCGGCTGCTGTGATACTCCACCGCGCCACTGATGTGCTGCAGGTGGCCACCGGAGGCAAAGTCGCCGTGGACGGTAACATTGCCGCGAATGTCGGAGAGAGTGACCTCGCTGCCATTGCCATCGACGGCCACGTCGCCGGTCACGCTGCGTACGTTCAGGTCGCGGCGCCGGTGATTTGCATGGAGTTGCACTGCCCCCGTGATCGCGGCGATCTCCACGTCGCCGTTATTTGAGGTGACGGAGAGCGGAGCTTTCATGTTCGTCACACGGACGTCACCATGGTCGCTGTTCAGGAGGATATGAACGGTGGGCGGTACCAGCAGCGTTAACTCCGTGCTGCCGGACTCGACATGTGGAACACGCAGGGTCAGTGCGTTGTCCACACCTTCGAACTCCGGTGTCAGATCATGCAAACGATCATTCGCAGTATCGTCCGCGCTGGTGAAAACTTCTTTCCGCGTGTTCAGGTGCACCTGCCCGTCGTCGCTGGTTCCCGTCACCGTCACGTCTCCATGCGGGTTCTCAATCGACAGGGAGCCGGCGGCAGCGATGGCATGTGTGACAGGCGCGTCATTCTGCTCATGCCGTTGGCCAAAGAAGCCGCCATCGTTCCAGTCGCCGGGAGCAAAGAAGCCGAAGCCGTGCTGCCGGTCAGCGTGCCAGTGGGCACCGTGTTGCACAAGGATCCCGATCAGGGCCAACACAACGATCAAAACAGTGACACCGCCGCCCACGCTGTACCGCACCGGCGGCGCACCGGCCGGTTGCCGTGCCCGGTCAATCGCCCACTCCGCCAGGCGAAGAACCCCGACCCCGATCAGCAGCACGGGCCAGAAGCGCCCAAACCACTCGAAGAAGCTGAAAGCGGGAAGTCGTCCCGTGTGGATCAGCAGGAAGACAATGCCAATCGACACAAGCAGCAGCGGTCCAACCAGTGACGGCCTCCGTTGGCCGCGCCAGTACATGCGCCATTGATCCCGCTGCGCACGTGCCTGCGCCTTGTATGCCGCGGCCTGTGCCCGCGTCGCGGCACGCTGCTGTCCCGCATAGTAGCGCTGCTGCGCCTTTTGCCAGCGGGGATCGTAACGCGGGTCACGCCGCGGATCGTAGCGGGGATCATCGGCATTCGTAGGGTCAAAGGGCGCGTTAGGATCGAAGTTTGGCGGCTGTGTAGCCATTAGCGTCCTCCCTCATGACCGGTGTCGGGATGAATACCCGGATCGTTGATGGGCTTGAGCGTACCGGTTGGGGTGATCGAAGTGGGCGAGACTGTCTGCACGGGCGTAGCAGCTGGTTGCGCCTGAGGCACCGGATGCACTGGGTAGCCCGCACCTGTGTAGACGGTGCTGTTCATGGTGTTCAGGGCGACGCGCTCAATCACGAGTGCAACACCGATAAAAATCAGCAGGAATGGCCAGGAAGAAGACCAGCCAATCACGTGCAGCCCCTGCAACAGGGTCAGCAGACCGGTGATGAAGACAACGCCCGCACCGCGCGCCGCACGTACGGTATGCCATCGCGCTTCTGGCGACCCAGGCGGAAACGCAACAGAGCGAAAGCCGGTCCGAAAAAAGATAAGGACGGAAATGCCGATAAGGAACAGGCCTCCAGTCGCTTCTCCTTCAAGGAAGCGGAAGGGACGCAGGGAGCCAAGCAAGGCGAGAACACCAAGTCCGATAAGCCAGAGAGCGCCTGTTGGGAGCCCTGAGCGGTTTGCCAGGGACCCACTCTGCGCCCCCGTTGGAACCGGTGGAACACCGTAAGCCGGCACCCCATAAGCAGCGGCATAGTACGGCGGCGGCGCGGGTGGAGCATAAGGGCTATACCCTGGCGGTGGTGGAACGGGCGGCGCATACCCTGGAGCCGCACCAGCTCCTGGCGGCGGCGCATAGGCGGACGCATACACCTGTCCCGCCGGATCGACCTGGTACGTTGCCTGCGCACCCGCGGCACCTGTCCTGGTGTAGTGCACGGCTCCGGTTACGGGGTCCACATGCGTGTTCTCGGCGATGGGCGGCGCGCCAGCCATCGGTGGCTGGCTCGGATGCCAGAAGCTGTTCCAGTCCGGATTGCCCTTGAAGCCGAAGCGCTCACCGATGGTATTGAGTCCGAAGGGATCCGGCAGCGGCAGGCCGTCACGGCGTGCCCGGGCGGTCTGGTAGGCCTCGATTGCCATGTAGAACACCCAGCCCGCCACAAAGATGCCGAAGATGTCGTTGACGTGATTTGCCAGTGACTCAAAGATCGCGAAGATCGCGATATGCGCGATGCCCTTGGCAAACTGGCCGTTATACATGGCACCCACGCCGGGGATAAAGCCCAGGATGGCCGCCAGCGCGGGATTCGGTGCACCTGGAACGGGCGCCGCGCCCGGAACAAAGGGCGCACCGGGGTAGCCGGAGGGCGGCGGCATAGTGCCCGGATAGGGCGCGCCGGAGACGGGTTCATAGGGAGTAGCACCCGGAGGGGTTGGCGGTTCGTTGACGTAGTCGCTCATGCCTGGACTCCTTTGCTGCCGTTGCTTGACGCGAATGTGTGAGTCGCAACCTGCCGCGCTGCCATTCGGGAGGCCAAAGCCTCGGGCGTATGCCGGGGAGCGGGCACGCTGCTGTGCGGTGTGCCTTTGGGCGCTTCGCGCAAGGGCTGATCCTGCGCCGGACTGCTGAGGATGCCACGCTTCGGTGCGGTGTCCTCATCACTCTCACGCTGCATCTCCCGTACCCGCGACTCCAGCTCGTACACGACGCGCAGATTGTCGTAGTAACGCACCACGCGATTATTCATGGCCCACATCGACTTGCGCAGAGTAGCAGGGCGCAGGTCGCTTGCCCGCAACGCCGTAATCCGCACGCCCGCGATGTTGAGCGTCAGAGCGATGGAGAAAAACGCCATGGCCGCCGTCATCATCAGGCGCGGCTGCATCACGGTATGCATGATGCGAGCCAGTGGAGTGCGCGGCACAGGCGCGCGGAACGGCAGGACCTTGCCCGGAGCGTGGCCCAATAACGATGCCGCATAGGCGGTCTGCGCCGCTACCTCTGACGCCAGCACCGGATCGCCGGAGGTCTTTGCCAGAATGCGGGTCACCATCCCGTCCGGCGGAACCGGTGGATCGTCTTTCAACACCTCCATCCAGGCGCCGCCCCGCCGAACATCGGCGTACAGCCTGGTGCAATTGGGGCAGTCCGCCATGTGGAACTCAAACTGTGTCTGCTCTTCAGACAGCAGCAGTCCATCCGCCGCGTCCAGCAGCATGGCTTCACATTGTGCGCATGTCAGGCGGCTCATACGTTTCCTCTTGAGGGGTGTGGAGGATATTTCATTCTCGTCTTCGGGAGTGATCTGGTCGGCCATTCACATCACCGGTCCTTCTGCGCGGCCCAGCATCCGTGCCAACTCACCGCGTCCGCGGCTGATGCGGCTCTTCACCGTGCCCTCGGGTACGCGCAGCACGGCTGCAATCTCCTTGTAATCCATGTCCTGCAGGTCGCGCAGGATCACGGCCTCGCGCAGTTCCGGCGATAAGTGCTTCAGTGCATGTTGGATGCGCACGCGCAACTCCATCTGTGCCACCCGCTGCATTTGGCCGGGCCGCGCATCCGTCAGGCGGTCGGCCATGCTCAGGCCTTCACCGTCGTCGCGCCCCGTGTCGTCCAGCGAATCGGTCGCGCGATCCTGCCGCGTCCGGCGGAAATGGTCTACCAGCAGGTTGCGGGTCAACGTCGTGATCCAGGTGGTAAACGCGCCCTTGTCAGCATCGAAGCCGTTAAGATTGCGGTACACCTTCAGGAAGACGTCCTGCGTCAGGTCCTCGGCATCCGTCGGCGAGCCGGTAAAACGATAGCAGATGCCGTACACACGGCGGTGCTGGGACGTGACAAGCTGTTGCCATGCGGCGGCATCGCCTCGCATGCAGGCGAACACCAACCGGTGCAGCGCATCCACCTCCGCCAGCTTGGCCGGGTCTGGCGAAGGTACTGCAACGGCTTGTTTCCGCCAGGGCTCCTGCCCGGCAATGTCATCCGTGGTGCGCAGCACAGGCGTCTCCCGGTACGGTGGCAGCAGTGTACCGCGCCCATCCCTCCGCACCGGCAACTCTTTCCCCTGCTTGCACAGATTGGGTTCAGCCTGCCACGCCTTCCGGCTCACTGTGAACGGCATTATGGTCATGGTCATCGTGCCCATGGAAGTCGTATACGCATCTCCCTTCCCATCGGTTCCGTGCTGAAGGACGCTGTCCCTGTCGCCGGCGAGCGTTCACCCGCTACAATTGCCGCCATGCCTACCCCGCTCCGGACATTTGCTCTCGCAGCCGCACTCGCCGTCTCCGCTCATGCGCAGTCGGGTAACTGGCTGCCCACCTGGGCGGCGGCGGATATGCTCCTGCCGCCTGCGGCGACATCGGCAAAGCCGCTGCCCCTTGGTACGCAGGACGTGACCCTGCGGCAGGTCGTGCACATCAGCCAGGGCGGCAAGCGCGTGCGCGTCACGTTCTCAAATGAGTTCGGGACCACGCCGCTGCGGATCACCGCTGTGCATCTCGCCTTTCTGTCGGCAGGGAGCAAGATACTGCCCGCGACCGATAAGGCACTGACCTTCAGTGGCCAGACCGGCGTCACCATCGATCCCGGCAAATACGTCAGCAGCGACGCCGTCGTTGAGACGGTTCCCATCTTCTCCGACCTTGTCATCTCCGCCGCTGTGCCCGCGCAGGACATCCCGGCGATCACGTACCATGCCGCTGCGTTCGCCACGACCTTCATCGCCGCTGGCGACCAGACGACGGCGCTGGAGTTCAACAGCCCCGCAGCCACGCCGCCCGGCATGACCGCACCGGTCTCAGCGCCGCTCGGCGACAAACCGGCCGTTAGAGATAACACCGCGCAATCTGGGGGGTCGCAGGCAACAAGTGCCCCGGGCGGCCCGGATCTGCTGGCCCAGACGACTTCCTGGTACTTCCTGAAAGATGTGGAGGTAGACCGCACCCGCAAATCCGGCACAGTCGTAGCATTCGGCGATTCCATCACCGACGGCGCAGGGTCCACGCCGGAGACCAACCGCCGCTGGCCGGACGTTTTGGCTCCACTGCTCGCCGCCAACAAGAAGACCGCCGCCCTCTCCATTGCCAATATGGGCATAGGCGGGAATCGCATCCTGCACCAGGGTACCGGACCCAGCGGGCTCGACCGTTTCGACCGTGACGTACTCTCGCAGCCCGGTGCGAAGTTCGTCATCATGCTGGAAGGCATCAACGACATCGGCAACATGCACCGCGCGCCCGCCGATGCCATCACGGAACAGCAACTGATCGACGCCTACACCACACTTGTGAACCGCGCGCATGCCAAGGGCATCAGATTCATCGCGGCAACGATCACGCCGTACAACGGCGCGGGCTACTACAGCGAGGACGGCGAACAGATTCGTCAACATGTCAACGCGTTCCTGCGCACCAGCAAGCTCTTCGACGGCGTGGTGGACTTCGACAAAGTCATCCGCGACCCGGGTCATCCCGGCCGTATGCTCCCCAAATACGACCACGGCGATCACCTCCACCCCTCCGATCAGGGCTACGCAGCCATGGGAGCAGCCATCAACCTCAAGCTATTCCGGAAGTAAACCACCCAAGGCCGGACGCCTGGCCCAGTCACTGTGAATGCGCATCACAACGAACGCCCCATGGTCGACCACGCTCGTGCTGAACCTGAACGGGGAGACGTTGACGGAGTTCAGCAGCACGGGCAGCTCGCACAGCGACATCCCGCTGGCGGACGGCGTGGGCGCCACGCTGACAGCCGACGCGAATACCCAGACGGTGACGCACTTCCAGTTCACCGACTGGCTGGGCACGCGCCTCCTCCAGACCGATGCCCTCGGCAGCCCGGAAGAAGTCTGCTCCGGCGGTGCTTTCGGTGATGCCCAGACCGCGCGAGGCCTCAACACCCGACAGCAACTGAGTCAATTTGTTTGCACGGCGCTACTCGCCAAGCAGCGCGGAGATGAAGGGCTTCTGCGGCATCTGGGCAGCGGCGGATGGGGGCGCATCATGCAGACGCCCGTCCCGCACGTACAAGATGCGGTCCGCAACGGCTGCGGCTTCGGGATTGTGCGTGATCATCAGAACGGTCTGGCCAAGCTCCCGTGCGGCGTGTTTCAACATCTGGAGTACCGCGTCCGAGTTCTCCGTGTCCAGGTTCCCCGTGGGCTCGTCCGCCAGGATGATCGCGGGCCTGGTGATCAGCGCACGCGCAATGGCCACGCGCTGCTGCTCACCGCCAGACAGTTCATTAGGGCGGCTATCCAGGCGCGACTCGATGCGGAGCATTTCCGCCAGCCGCGACAGGTACGTGGAGTCCAAAGGCTTGCTCGGCACCGCGATGCTGTGGGCCAGCTCGATATTGCCCCGCGCGGTCAGCGTGGGCAGCAGGTTAAAGCGCTGGAAGATGAAGCCGATCGTCTCGCCGCGGCGGCGGGTGCGTTCCGCGTCCGAAAGGCTGTTGAAGTCGATGCCGCCGATGGTAACAGAACCGCCGCTGGCCTTGGTCAGGCCGCCCAAGAGATAGAACAACGTCGATTTTCCGGAGCCCGAGGGTCCAACAATGGCGATAAACTCGCCAGATTCGACGGTGAACGTAGCGTCACGCAGGGCGTGCGTTTCAATTTTTCCGGAGCGGTACGTCTTTCCCAATTGACGGGCGACAATGATGGGCGGCATGAGCCTGTTCAGTGTACCGCGCCTTCGCTCTTGGAACGGCTACGCCAGCGCCGCGCCCATGACGATCAAACGCGCGACCTCCGTGGTGTGCGCGGACTCCTGCAGGAAGGTGACTTCAATGCGCATCGTCAGGATGGATGACAGCCCATTGCGGAGGGAAAGGTGCATCCCGCAGGTGCAGCGCTCTGCCAGCGCGCGATGACTTTCCCGCGTCAGTTCCAGTCCGCTGCCCAGAAGCGCACCGTAGACCTCTGGAAGCGCGGCTTGCGCCACCTCAAGGTACATTTCCATGGCGTTGGCCGACGTGGGACGGCGGTCCAGTACCCACCCGCCGGCGCTGTCGATCGCCGCGCCCAAGTCTGGGATGAGGGCACCACGTTCCTGGTAGGTAAAGCTTTGCAGGTTCAGTTCGGGTTGTAGCTGTTCGTCGGTCACATACGCACTATCGGCAAAGGTCGTCCGGTATTCATTCCCGTGCGTCGAGTGTCGCAGGATGATACGTTGAAGTGGCACCGAAACGTCTTGCAAAGAGGGCGCAATGATTGTAGGCACGGGAACGGATGTGGCTGAAGTCACACGGATCCGGCATTGCATTGCGCGTCACGGGGAGCGTTTTCTGGCCCGCGTGTTTACGCCGGGTGAAATTGCCTACTGTCAGCACAAGGGGCGCTCGGCAGCGGAAAGTTTCGCGGCACGCTTCGCGGCGAAGGAGGCAGGTGCAAAGGCGCTGGGCACCGGAATTGCCTGCGGAGTGAGTTGGCTCCAGCTTGAAGTCACGCGGCTGGATCATAGCAGGCCCACGTTACTCTTTCATGGCCAGGCCGCGGAGCGCGTGGCCGCGATGGGAGTCCGCGCCGTGCACCTCAGTCTCTCGCACGGTCGCGCGATCGCTGTTGCGACGGTGATCCTGGAGACGTAAACGGCAGGAAGCACCCAGCCATGCATGCGTCCCGGCGCATACAATATCTTTCGGACCGTCATACCGGAGCGCCTGCCACCATGAACACCTTTCGCCTGAACCGCCGATCCTTCCTGAAAGCTGCCAGCCTGACCGCCGCAGCCACGCAGATCCCCCTTGTCTCACCCTGGGCGCAGGAACCGGCGCGCCGCATCGGCGCCAACGACCAGATCAACGTCGCGCTCATCGGTGCTGGTGGACGCGGCCAGAGCATCACCATGTCCGCGCTCAAGTCACCCGGCATCAAGCTGGTCGCCGTAGCCGACTGCTACGACGGACGCCTGGCACACAGCAAGGAGATTTGGGGCACCGGCACACCCAACGGCGGCATCGATACGACCCGTGACTACAAGGAAATCCTTGCGCGCAAGGACGTCGACGCCGTCATCTGCGCTGCGCCGGACCACTGGCACCGGCGCGTCGCCATCGACGCGATGAGCGCAGGCAAGGACGTTTATTGCGAAAAACCCATGATCCATGAGTACGCGGACGGGCCGCTCATGATCGACTGCGCAAGGAAGACCGGCCGCATCCTGCAGGTGGGATCGCAGCGTGTGTCATCCGTCATCTACGCCAAAGCCAAGGAGCTGATGGACGCGGGTGCCATCGGCAAACTGAACATGGTCCAGGCACACTGGGATCGCAACAGCGCCCAGGGCGCATGGGAATACACGGTTCCGCTCGATGCCAACACGCAAACCTGCGACTGGCCGCGTTTCGAGGGGTCCGCGCCCAGGCACGCGTGGGATCCGGAGCGCTTTTTCCAGTGGCGCAAATACAAGGACTACGGCACAGGCGTCGCGGGCGACCTCTTCGTCCACCTGTTCACCGGCACGCACTTCATCACCGGCTCCCACGGCCCCACCCGCGCGTATGCCACCGGTGGTCTGCGTTACTGGAAGGACGGTCGCGATGTGCCGGACGTCCTGATGGGCCTCTTCGACTATGGCGACTGGAACCTGGACCTTCGCGTGAACTTTGTGGACGGCGGTGAAGAGGGTGAGGGCTTCACCTTCACCGGCTCGGAAGGCACGATGGAAATTACCGGCTCCGGCGTGATCGTCAACAAGGTGCCGCGCGAACTGGGCCCGGGGTACAGCATCGGCAGCTTCACCACTGCCATGCAAAAAGACTTGATAAAGCAGTACGAGCAGCAGCACGCCGATGATTACAAGCAGCGCACCGCGGCCCTTACCGGCACCTCTGTTGAAACATACCGCGCACCACGCGGGTACGACGATACCGCCGACCACTTCCGCGCCTTCTTCAACAGCGTTCGCACACGGCAGCAGCCGGTAGAGGACGCCACCTTTGGCTATCGCGCCGCGGGTGCCGCCCTGCTCTGCCTTGTGAGCATGGAAAAAGGAACCGCCGTGCACTGGGATCCTGAAGCGATGAAGCTGAAAGCCTGAACGTCAACCAGCGCCAGAGAGTGCCACTCTGCGTACCTGTTTGCAGGCTGGGTCTCGGCGTGGCATCCCTCCGTATGTACGGGAGGGAAGCATGTCTTCCACAAGAACAGGTATTTTGGGCACCGCAATGATCTGCGCGGCATGTCTGACTGCGTCAGCGCAAAAGGTATCCACCGACTACGACCACCAGCAGGACTTCTCCAGGTATCACACCTTCTCCATCCACAGCGTGCAGAGCACCGACCCGCTCTTTCAGCAGCGCATCTCGGACGAGATCACGCGTGACCTGCAGGCCAAAGGCATGCAGCAGGTGCAGAGCGGCGGCGACCTGGCCGTCACCGCGATCGGTAACGTGAAGAACCAACAGGAATACAACACCTTCTATGACGGTCTCGGCGGCGCCGGTTTTGGCTGGGGACGGCGTGGCTGGGGCGGCGGCTTTGGCGAAAGTACGACGTCCGTACAGAACGTCCCCATTGGAACATTGATGGTCGATCTCTATGACACCAGCACGCAGCAGCTTGTGTGGCGTGGCACGTCGCAGGAGGAGATCTCCAGCAAACCGGACAAGAATACGTCCAAGGTGGACAAATCCATCGACAAGATGTTCGACAAGTTTCCGCCAAAGGGTGCGAGGTAAGCCTCTCTCAAGACACGATGAAGGCCATACCGATAAGCACCTGGTGGCCTTTTCCCCTCCGCCTAGCCCGGTCAAGCCATGAAAGGGAAACATGCCCTCCGTAACAGAGACAGTACAGACACCTGCGGGAAAACTGCCAAAGGTGATTGATGCACGCACCCACGGCATCATTGACTACAGCCACGCCGCATTCTTCCTTGGAATGGCGCTGGTCTGCCGCAAAAAGAATCCGCAGGCGGCACTCGCTGCACTCTTCACCGGATCGTTTGTGCTGGTGCAGTCGCTTCTGACGGATTACCCGCTGGGCGCGGAGCCCCTCATGCCCTTCGCCACACACGGCGTACTCGATGCGGGCTTTGCGGCGCTTTCCTGCTTCTTGCCGACGATCTTCGGATTCAACGGCAAGTCCGCCGCAATCTTCAAAGCAAACACGCTTGTAGAAGCCACCGTCGTGGGACTGACCGACTTCAACAGCGAACGCGCACACCGGGTCCGATGAACGGCACGGCGTAAGCGGGAATGTCAGCGCGCAAAACCGCACTGTGGCCGTCAAATTTTCCCAACAGCTCCGGGGGCGCGGCTTTCCGAGTCCAATCGGACGAAAAGATACCTGACTCGGAAGCCGATACGGGCTCTTCTACCCGAAGAAGCCAAGGTTGGTCGTCGTAAAGCCGGCCAGTGTCGGAAAGACTTGCGCCAGCTGTGAGGTCGGCACGCCAAACCACTGCGCCAACGTGGAGGCATACTGCACGCTGGCGGTAGAGGGTATCCACCGGCCGTTGCTGCCGCTATCATCCGGTCCGCCCAGCGACAGCGTAGGATACGCGCCGTACATCTTGTTTCCTGCAACCGATCCGCCCACCACGAAGTGGTGCGATCCCCAGCCATGATCGCTGCCGCCATTGGAGTTCGGTTGCATGGTGCGGGCAAAATCGGACATGGTGAACGTGGTGACATCGTTCGCCACACCCAGTTCCTGCGTAGCCTGGTAAAACGCGCCGATGGCTGCATCAATCTGGCTCAGGAGCGTGCTCTGCAGGTTCAACTGGTTGCTGTGCGTATCAAAGTTGCCAATCCCCGCAAAGTAAATCTGCCGGTCCACACCCAGCGCGGAGCGCACGGAAATCAGCTGCGCAATCTGCTGCAGCTGTGCAGCAAGCCCGTTGTTCGTTGGGAACACAGTCTTCAGCGGCGACGCGGAAGCGGACGCGTCCGCCAGCGACTTCGCATACTTATAGGAGTCAGCGGTAATCCCGTTGTCCGCTGTGACCAGGGAGATGCCGCTGTTGAAGGTCAGCAGCGACTGCGCGGCGGCACTGCGCGCCGCACATTCCGACCCTTCCGAACAGACTGCACCCGTCAGGTTTCCCGGGTTCACGGACACCGGCGTTGACGTGCTGCCGTTGCAGAAGAGCGTGTCGCCCGCAACGCTTGTGATCATGGGCAGCGAAGCGGATTTGTTGTAAACGCCCGCAAGGCTGTCGGCGATGCGGCCCGCCCACCCCGTTGCCGTACTTCCGCTGGGCGAGACGTTCTGCCACTCCTCCTGCTGATCCGAGTGCGAAAACAGGTTGACGGGATTGGTGACCTTGCCCGCCAGATAGTTGGCGCGTGTGGTCGGTTGCAGCAGAGTTCCCACGTTGCTGACAATGGCGCCTGCCCCACTGTTCACCAGAGCTTGTATCTTGGGCAGACTGGGATGCAGGGCAAAGCTGGACAGACCGGGCAAGGTAAGCAGCGTGCTTTGATCAAGAACCAGCGATGCGCGCAATGACTTATACGCGGCATACCCGTTCGTATCGAATGGTATGACCGTATTGTTAGCGTCGTTCCCGCCGTACAGAAACACACACACCAGAGCTTTATAGGTATCGGTTGCCCCGGAGGTGCTGGCCAGCGCGTTCAACATCCCGAAGGGACGCAGACCGGCTGCATTGCCCGCAGCGGCCAACGATGCATAACGCAGAAAAGAGCGGCGGCTGGTGGCGGAATGATTGCGAGAAGACATGTGTCGTACTCCTGAAAGAGTGGGTGCCGGAATCGATCTGAACAATGTGGACAGGGTTGCACTGTTTGCAGAGGCGCTAGTGGATCACCTTGTACTGCGAACTGCTGAGAATCAGGTACACCGCCACGCGCACACGCTGGCCATAATCGGTCAAAGGTGTGATCGCATTGACAACGACGGTTCGCATCTCTGACGGCATCTGGCCGTGCATGAACAGCACCCCAAGCGTGTCCACAAGCTTGCCAGGATTTGCACCAATCTGCCCCAGCACGGATGTCTTCGAAAGATCGACGCTGAAGCCGTTCAGCTTGCCGGTACTGAGGGAGTTCGCCAGGGTAAGCCGCTGATTGACGCTGGCTGTGTTTTCCAGTCCAAACTCCGGCGCGTTCAAGGTTGTGCCCGGGATGACATATTGCGGCTCGTAATAATTGAAGACACTCGGGGAGTGCATGGGCTGCTCACCCAGCGAGGCCGTGTACCCGGAGAGCGACATATAGGCCCACAGGTTGGTTGGATCTGTGTTGGTGCTGCTATACCCCAGCGCACGCATGGCGGAGGTCAGATACAACATCGGTTCGCGCAGGTGGCCGCCGTCGTAGCTGGAGTTGGTATCACCGGCGCGTGCCTCGGTATCCGTGAAGATCGCGGTCAGGACGGCCTGCATGTCGCCGCGCACACCAGAGCCGTTGTTGACAAACACGCTGGCAACGCGCTGCACATACCCCGCAGAGGGCGTACTGGTCACCAGGTGCTGAATCAACTGCTGACAGATGAAAGGAGGAAGGCTCCCATCGTTGAAGATGTCGTCCAGCGCAATCTTCAGATCGCCCTTTGCCGTGCCGCCGGCGCTTACCACGACACCGTCCAACAGGGTTTTCTGTGTCGTATCGTGCGCGGAGTCCACGGCCACCATTGGATTGGTGTAATTGGCCGTGCCGTTCGGGAACTTGGCGGGGACGCCGCCCGTGCTCGTGGCGTATGTCCATCCGGTAAAGGTGTCGGCAAAGGCCTGCACCTGTGTCTCCGTGTACTCCGGTATCGGGGTTCCGGTAGTATCCAGTTGCTGCGTGCCGTCCAGGTTGAGCTTGTACAATCCAACGGAGAATAACTGCATCATCTCGCGCGCAAAGTTTTCGTTTGCATGCTGACCCTTGGCCGGTTTGGCGTTCTGAATCATGTTCAGGTAGTTGCCCATCGCGGGTGACAGGGTCACATCTTCCATGATGGTCCGCCAGTTGGTAAAGGCGTCCGCGGCCAGCGTGTTGTAATACGGCACCATCGCGACCGCGTTGATCGATTGCGTACTGGTCACAAAAATTTCGCCCAGCGTGAACGCGACGCGCTGCCGCAACTGGTCGGGTGCCGTCAGGCTGGTTTGCCAGAACTCTGATTCCCAGCAGGGTGCCGGGCCATTCATGCATTGCGTGGGATATGGGCTTGGGATTGCCGGCAGAACGGTTTGGGACGTCGCAAACTGCTCCTTCAGCCACGCTGAAACGCCAATCATCTGTGCATGGGTGATGCTGTCTGTTGTGGGGCCGAACGTCGCCTGATCCATAAGCCTCGCTGCCGTCGCAACGCTGGCCTGCGAAGGAAGCAACGACCCGCTTCCATCTGTGCTGGAGGATGGTGTGGAACTGCTGCCGCTGGAGGCGTTGCCCGCGGTGCCGCTGGCGGAGCTTGTTGAACTCGAACCCGATGTGGCCGACGCCCCCGCCGTGCCCGTAGACGAAGCTCCAGAACCGCCGCCACTTGCAGCGGACGTACCGCTTGAGCCGGAACTCGCGATCGTTGCGGCCTGCGCGGTCGATCCGCCGGCTCCACAGCCTGCAAGGACCAGTGCACACATGCCGCAGGTGGCAGTAAGAAGGGCGGAGCGGAAGACGATCACGGCCGTTACCTCAAAGTGGTTCTGTCTTGGACACAAGGGTAGAACCAGACCTCGCCGGGAAGTTCTCAGGAATGTGAAACTTTTATTCAAGCTGTGGAAAACTCCCTCTCGTGGGAACGGCACGCTCCGCAGAGCGCTCGCCGCCGCCGCGTAGCGTGTATTGGCAATGCAGTTGCCAAACTGCATTGGAGCGTCCTAAGAGTTGCTGGTCCCGGTGGCGGAAGTGTAAACATGTCCAGTCTCACAGTTCTTCGTGCGCTTTTTGGGTACTTCTCACTCATCTTCATCACCCGCATCGTTGGCCGCCGGCCCGGCAAGCAACTCACACCGTTCGAGTTCGTCCTCATCTTCTTCCTCGGCGGACTCACGCTCACCGGCATGGTCGGCAATGAAGCCTCGTTCACAAACGCGGTGTGCCAGATCATCGCGGTTGCGTGCGGGCATTACCTCCTGGTCTGGCTTCGCACAAAGTCGCCCCGCTTTGCGCGGCTGATGGACGGAACACCACTGATGTTGATGGAAGGCAAGACCTGGCGCAGCCGAACCCTGCGCAAAATGCGCATCTCCCCGGATGACGTCATGGCGATGGGGCGCGATCAGGGCATGAAGAGCTTCGACGAAATGGATACCGTCACGCTGGAACGCAATGGTGAAATCAGCATCGTGCCGAAGGAGGAGGCTTAATGGCTGACAAGAAGCTGCTGGACCCGGTGAGCGGCAACGAGGTTCCAAAGGTAGACAACGCGGTCTCGGTAGGTGAAGACCTCACCTTTCAGGAGCGCTGGTGGAGCTTCGAACGTATCATCTGGATACTCTTCCTCCTGATCGTCTTTGCCGACGTGCTGGGCGTCTTCGGCCGTGGATGGCTTGCCAAAGCGGAGTTGCACGGAGAGAACACGGGCATGGATGTGAAGTACGAGCGCGTGGAGCGGGCCATGACCCCGTCCGTTATGACCATCGACTTCCAGCCCGGGGCTATTCACGACGGCAAGGTAGAACTTTTTGCCAGCGGCTCCTTGGTGAAAGAGCTTGGAACATCCCGCGTCATACCCCAGCCCGAGATCTCCAGCATCGGCAACGGTGGAATCACCTATGTCTTCGCGGCCTCAGGTGGAGCCCCAGCGGAAATCCAGTTCGAAATGCAGCCCTCGTTTCCTGGCGTTCATGGCTTTCAATTGCAGGTCCCGGGCATGCAGCGCACTGGCGCCCGCATCACGGTGGTGCCGTAATGGCTACCGTTGTCCACGCAGTCATCGGTTACATCATCCTCACGCTCGTCGTGCGCGCGCTTGTCCGCAGGCCGGGCGGGCAACAGACCATGTTTGAATTCGTGCTCGTTTTCCTCACGGGCGGCATCATCATCCTCTCCACGGTTGGCAATGACAGGTCCGTAACCAACTGCACCTGCGCAGTGTTGACGGTGGGCGGTATGCACCGCCTTGTCTCGGGGCTCAAGCTGCGTTATCCCCGCTTCGGCGTCTGGCTGGACGGTACGCCCCTCGTACTCGTACGCAAGGGTCAATGGCAGGAACAGGTCATGCAAGGCATGCATCTGGCGCCGGAAGACGTGCTCGCCTCCGCGCGGACCAAAGGAACGCGCTCGTTCAAGCAGATTGACTATGCCATTCTTGAACGCAATGGCGGTATCAGCATCATCGAGAAGGAAGAGGAGTAGCACGCCCGCCAATGCATCGCAGACCGCCTTCCCCCGGGGTTATGCCAGAACGAAAAAGTACTCCACGCAGCCAAGGTGGCATGCGCGGTTGTGCCGGTGATGTAAAGGTGTTCACCGTGAAGTCCGGAAAGCCGCACATCTCCATCCGTTGCCAGCGAAGCCGCCGCTGCGTTGCGACCGCTCCGGATGTAGCCGCTGTATCAGCGCGTGCACGTGCAAATGCACGTGGACGGCGCTGCAAGGGATCGAGATAACAACAAAGCTCTGTCGCTCCATTGCATTTCGTTCTCCCCCCACGTTCCTGAGCGTGACTGTAAGCTGATCCTGTAGAACATGGACCGGGAGTGTTTCATGGAACACGTGGTTGCAGCACACGCGTCCTGTTCCATGGGGCTGCAACCAATGCGACGCAGGCAGAGGGTGACAAGTGATTGCAATGGGATCGAGGGTGATGTGCTGCATGGCATTGTCCGTCGCCTGCCTGCTGTTCAGTCGCACCATGCAGGGCCAGGAGCTCGATCTCAATCCAACCAGGCCAACAATCGCCAACTCCTCCGGCATCCAGGCAAAGGGTGTGCTCCAGGTCGAAGCAGGCTACGACGCCTATCCGCAGATCATTCCGGGCGATGAACAGACCTACGCCCTATCCGTCTTCTATGCGCCGCTCGACCGCCTGCGTCTCGACTTCGGATGGTCCGCCTTCAGCTCTGAGACAACATCCAGCCAAAGCTACAAGGGCATCGGCACCATCCAGGCTGGCGGCAAGGTCATCCTCTGGAAGGAGGATTACCACAAGGCTGCTCCCGGCATTGCGCTGCAATACGAAGCCACGCTGCCGACCGCGTCCCGGCAGGAGCTGCAGGACAAGGGGCAGCAGCTCATCCTTCTGTTGAACCACCACTACGGCAGAGACGGCGATCTCGACGTCATCGTGAATGGTTCGCTGGTGCAGTCCGGCTGCACCGATCCTGGCGGCTGCCATCTGAGTGGCCAGCAATCCGTCGCGCTGAGCTTTCACGTGAACAAGAGCAGCCGTCTGTATGCCGAGGTCTTCGCGCAAAATGATGCGCAGTCAAACACGCCTCCCGGAACCTACGCCTTTGGAGGCTTCTTCCACCGCTTCAACGACCACTTCGGTATCGATGGCGGCGTCCGCTTCGGCCTCAGCGACCACTCCGCCAGCATCGGCCCCACGCTGGGCCTCGTCTTCGGCAAACGGCTCCGCGCGGAACCGGCAACCCAGTAAGCCATCCCGGCTGCGTCAGCGCCGGTCAGGAGGATGTCCACGTGCGATCCAAGGCGAATGTCGGCAATGTTCTTGCCCCGTTGCCCTTCCTTATCTTCGGCGCGCTCGCCGTACTGATCGGCGCTGCGGTGTGCCCGTTTGCCGGCCTGTCCCGCGGCATCATGATTGCCTTTGACACGGCGTCGTTCGCCTTCATTCTGATGTGCATTCCGCTCTTCAAGTTCGACGCCGGACAGATGCGCGAGGCGGCCCAGCGCAACGACGCCAACCGCCGCATCATGCTGCTCATCGCGGCGGTCGTGACCGGCGTCATCCTGGTCGCGGTGGCAAACGAGCTTGCGCAAAAGGGCAGGCCGGGCACCTTCGACCTGGCCCTGGTGCTGGCCACCCTTATGTTCTGCTGGTGCTTCAGCACGCTGGTCTACACGCTGCACTACGCGCACCTGTTCTATCTCAGCGACGCAAACGGCAACGACAGCGGCGGCTTCGCTTTCCCCAACACCCCTGAGCCGGATTACTGGGACTTCGCCTACCAGGCCTCCTGCCTGGCCATGACCTTCCAAACGTCTGACGTCGACATCCAGTCACGCATCTGCCGCCGTGCCGTCATGTTCCACTGCCTGGGCGCGTTTGTCTTCAACATCGGCGTCATCGCCTTCAGCATCAACCTGCTTGGCGGCAGCTAGGGGCGCAGCCACCGCTGCCCGTTCCTGGCAGGATCGTAGAGCTTTCGTCTTTAAACGCCTGTCTCTACGCCAGCAGCCTGGCAAGCTCGTCCCCGGTACGGGTGAACGGGTTCGCAATCTCCATCGCGCCCACGCGAAAGCCATCCTGCATGTCCTCTGAAAAGAAGACGTTACATCCTGCACGCTGCATGGTGGCAAGCAGCAGGCAATCAAAGTATGAGTAGCGGGTCAAGGCATGTAGCTCGAGGGCGGATGTGGTGTCCTCCACGGATGAGGCAATCAGATCGAAGGCACTCATACGCTCTGCCACGGCCGCCCGCAAATCCGTGAATGGGAGTACAGCCTTCCTGGTCATCACGTGACAGAACTCGTTAAGCGTCTGCAACGCAAGCGGCTGGTTGGCGCGCGCGGCAGAGCCGAGCAAGCTCATAGCCTGTACGTGTTTGGTTCCGGCGCACGCGTGTCAGCTGCATAGATAAGCAGGTTGGTGTCCAGCGTGTACTTAGTAGCCACGATCGTAGAGTTCATCGCGGTTGATGCGAACCCCACCCAGGTCATACCCCTTTTCAAAGAACGCGATCAACCGCTCTGCTGCATCAGCCTGCGCCTGCTGCGCGGCCTCGGGTTTTTCGGGAACAATGCGTGCGACCGCCCGCCCGCCCCGCGTTAGAACAATGTCTTCGCCCGCGCTCGCTCTCGAAACGAAGTCCTGAAGCTCCCGCTGCTCTTCGATCGCCACCTGCATACCCAACCTCGCTGCACACATTCTCGCACTGCTATCCTCAAAGGGTCATGATCGACCGTTCCGGAAGCCAGATTCGCGAAGATTTCCTGCGTTTTTTTGAAGAGAAGGGGCACCGCCGCGTGCACTCCTCCTCTCTCGTCCCGCACAACGATCCCACGCTGCTCTTCGCCAACGCCGGCATGAACCAGTTCAAGGATGTCTTCCTGGGCACGGACCAGCGCCCCTACACGCGCGCAACATCGTCGCAGAAGTGCGTCCGCGCGGGCGGCAAGCACAACGACCTGGAAAACGTCGGCTTCACGCGCCGCCACCACACCTTCTTTGAAATGCTCGGCAACTTCAGCTTTGGCGACTACTTCAAGAAGGACGCCATCGCCTACGCGTGGGAGTTGCTCACCTCGCCCGACTGGTTCGGCATCGATGCTGAAAAGTTGTATGTGACCATCTTCGAGGGCGACGCGCAGACGCCGCGCGACGACGAGGCCGAGCAGTTCTGGCTAGCCGCCGGTGTGCTGCGGGACCGCATCTACGCGCTGGGTGCCAAGGACAACTTCTGGCAGATGGGCGAGACCGGCCCCTGCGGCCCATGCAGCGAAATCTACTACGACCTCGGCATCGAGGCCAGCGAGACCGGCGAGGACAAGCGCTTCGGCGAAGACGACCAGCGCTACATGGAAATCTGGAACCTCGTCTTCATGCAGTTCGACAGGCACATAACACCTGGCGGCGCAGCAGAACTTACACCGCTGCCAAAGCCCTCCATTGACACCGGCATGGGGCTGGAACGCATTGCCTGCGTGCTGCAAAGAAAGTTATCGAATTATCAAAGTGATCTGTTCACACCACTCATCGCAAAAGCCGCCGAGCTAACAAACTATAACTCGCCAACTGTCATCCTGAGCGAAGCAAAGGATCCCGACACCTTACCAGTTGCAACGAAGCTCTCAGGCTTTCTTGCCGACGAAGCCGCTATCAGCGATGCAAAAGGAGCAGCCTCGCTCCGCATCATCGCAGACCACGCACGCGCAGCAACCTTCCTTATCGCAGACGGAGTAAATCCCTCAAACGAGGGACGCGGATATGTGCTGCGCAAGATTTTGCGGCGCGGCATCCGGCATGGCCGCTTGCTAGGTCAGGAGCAGCCTTTCATGCACGAGATGGTGCATGCGGTTGTCAGCGAAATGAAGGTGGCGTATCCAGAACTCGTCGACGCCTCAGATCGAGTGAGCAAGACGGTGCTGCAAGAAGAACACCAGTTTGCACGAGTATTAGAGATTGGCTCACACCGCCTAGACGCGTTACTGCAGCTCAAAATTGAAGCGAAAAGTGCAGGTCTACTTACTTTGGGTATTGGTGAATCAGATTCGCGGTTGCACCAAACATCAGTTACCGGCAAGGATGCATTCGATCTTTACCAAACATACGGTCTGCCGCTGGATTTCATGCAAGATGCAGCCCGAGATGCAGGTGTGTACTTCGACACAGTAGGTTTCGAGCGTGCCAAAGAAGAAGAGCAAGCCCGAGCACGCGCTTCATGGAAGGGCGGTTCACAGAAGACCGCAAGCCCGGTCTACACCAACCTCGACAAGACCGACTTCGTCGGCTACACCGGCCTGCGTGCCGACGACGCGACCGTGCTGGCGCTGGTGAAGGATGGACAAGGCGTGCAGATCCTTCAGCCCGGCGACGTTGGCGAGGTGGTGCTGGACCGCACCAGCTTCTACGCCGACAGCGGCGGCCAGGTGGGCGACACCGGCTGGCTCTATCCCACGGACCACACCGCCGCGCTGGCCGACGTGCACGGCTGCACCAAGCCGGTGCAGGGCGTCTTCGCGCATCGCGTGACCGTGCGCCGCCCCATTGCCGTGGGCGACACGCTGGACGCCGTGGTGGACGGCACGGAGCGCGCGGCCACCACGCGCAACCACACCGGCACGCACCTGCTGCACGCCGCTCTGCGCGAGGTGCTGGGCACGCATGTCAAGCAGGCCGGATCGCTGAACGACCGCGCCCGCCTCCGCTTCGACTTTTCGCACTTCGCCGGTGTCGCTGACGAGGAGTTGCAGGAGGTCGAGGACATCGTGAATCGCGAGGTGCTGAGCAACGCGAAAGTGGAAACCTTCGTGGACGTGCCCATCGACGTGGCTATCAACGAGTTCAACGCGACCGCGCTCTTCGGCGAAAAGTACGGCGACTGCGTGCGCGTGGTCAAAATCGGCGACTTCTCCACCGAACTCTGCGGTGGCACGCACACAGGTGCCACGGGTGAGATCGGCCTGATCAAGCTGACGGGTGAAAGCTCCGTCTCGTCAGGCATCCGCCGCGTGGAAGCCGTGACCGGCACCGGTTCCCTGCGCGAGTTCCGCCGCGACTTCGAGGTGGCGAAAGTCGTCGCATCGCTCACCGGCGGCGTGAGCGATTCGCCCGCCGCCGCACTGCAAACCCGCCTCTCGCAGCAGGAAGAAGAGCTGCGCAAGCTGCGCCGCGAACTCGACCAGGCCCGCATGAAGTCCGCCGCCTCCGCCACGGAGAACGCCGCCGCATCCGCCATCGAAGTCAAAGGCATCAAGGTCCTGGCGCAGCGCGTCTCCGGGCTTGACCGCAACCAGATGCGCTCGCTCGTGGACACCCTGCGCGCCCGCCTCGGCAGCGGCGTGGTCGTGCTTGGCTCCGCCACAGATGACGGCAAAGTCGCCCTCATCGCAGGCGTCACCAAGGATCTCACCACCCGCATCCAGGCGGGCAAGGTCGTCGGCGCGCTGGCCGCAAAGGTCGGCGGCAAAGGCGGCGGCCGCCCCGACCTCGCCGAAGCCGGAGGCACCAACCCCGCCCAACTCGACGCCGCATTGTCCTCGGCTCCGGCGACCATTGGCGAGCTGCTTGAGTAGACAGGTAGAGCCAATAGCAAATCACCTCGGAGGCTAAAGCCAATCTTGGTTATGGCTCGTGTTCTACCTCGGTGGCTACAGCCACAAACACTTGTACGCCTGCTATTTCGTTAGCTAGCTAACTTCTCATGAAGTTGTGTCTGGCTTGAATCTACAAGTCATCGTAGAAGCGGCTTAGCGCCGAGTTAGACACCAGCCACGCAAGTCCAAGCGGCTTTAGTCGCCGAGGTAGCAAACCATCAAACCAAATGGCCGGGGCTTTAGCCCCTGAGGTGATTCGGCATCGGATCGAGGCGGTCCATAGAAAGGGTATGCACATACGGGTACGCCTTATACCCACGGCGTTCCGGGTTGCGTGCTACGTATTGCAATTGACTGGCGAAATCGGCTGCATCACGGATGCGATGCGAGTAGTAACCGTCTTGCCAAACGGGTCCGTTGTATCGCTGCCGGACGGCGAATGAATACCCGCCCTTAAGTAAACCCACAGTTTGCTCCAGCGTAGCCGAAGGAGAGAGCAAGAGATGCACATGGTCCGGCATCACCACAAAGCCATGCAGCAAAAAACGTCTACCATTGCGATACCGGAACAGCGTGGAGATGAACAGCTCCGCATTCGTCGTGCGTTGGAACAGGCGCATCCGTTCCGCGCAGATGATGGGGACTGCGTAGGTTTCAGGAGCGCTTCGCACATGGGGAACGTATCACCACGGCGGCTAAAGCCCATTCCTTGCATATCTGCGTTTCTACCTCAACGGCAAAGCCGCTCTTTGACCTGACGACGCGTCTTACCCTGAAGAGGGGAAACGCCATGAAGAGAGCCGGGGTTCTTTGCACGATGGTCGCGGCAATACCGCTGCTAGCGGCTTCGGTGGCGGCAATACCGCTGCTAGCGGCTTCGCCCTCCGCGCCTATGCAGGTGGGCTGGTCCACGCTGAAGACGCTCACGTCTTCCACGGCACCCTCGCCCGCGCGAGCACTGGACCGAAAAACCGTCGCCGTCCCTGGCTTCATGGTGCCGCTGGAGGATGACGCCGACCAGGTGACAGAGTTCCTTCTGGTCCCCTTCGCCGGAGCCTGCATTCACGTCCCGCCGCCGCCGCCCAACCAGATGATCTACGTCAAGCTGAAGCCCGGTCAGAAGGCCAGGATGAGCTTCACCGAACCCATCATCGTCAGCGGCCAGCTGCACGTCTCCACCGTGCAGAGCCCGTACGGGGACGTCTCCTACAATCTCGACGGCGACTCCGTCAAACCCTACGCGCAGTAATGGACACGGGCAAAGACGCGATCTTCCTACGCTCCGTCACCTTCACCTTCCCGCGCGGCCCGCGCATCCTCGACATCGACCACCTCTACATTGCGCAGGGTGAAAGCATCTTCCTGCACGGTCCCTCCGGCAGCGGCAAGACGACGTTGCTCTCGCTCATCTCCGGCGTGCTGCAACCCGCCACCGGCTCCGTCCACGTCCTCGGCCATAACCTCTCACAACTCTCAGCCGCCAAACGCGACACCCTTCGCGGCAGCAGCATGGGCTACATCTTCCAGGGATTCAACCTGATCCCGTACCTCACGGTCGCGGAAAACATCGCGCTCCCGTGCCAACTTCACCCGCAACGCCGTGCACGCATCGCGTCGGCCAGCATCACGGATGAAGTCACCCGCTTGGCAAAGCGCCTCGACATCCACGCCCATCTCAACGCACCGGTCACGCAGCTCTCCGTCGGCCAGCAGCAGCGTGTCGCCATCGCCCGTGCCATCATCGGTTCGCCCGCGCTGCTCATCGCCGACGAACCCACCAGTTCCCTCGACACCGATCGCCGCGACGCCTTCCTGAACCTGCTGACCGAGGTCACAGCCGAGGCACGCGCACGCGGATCGCACACCACCCTCCTCTTCGTCTCACATGACCGCAACCTGGCCACGCATTTCGACCGCACGCTCTCGCTCCAAAGCATCAACCGCGCAGCCCCTTCAGCAGAAACGCAGGCGGCCTGATGCTCTTTCGCCTCGCCTTCAGATCCCTTCGTGCACGCGCCGTCACCACGGGCCTTACCGTCTTCTCCATCGCGCTTTCCATCCTCCTGCTGGCCGGCGTGGACACGCTGCGCAACGGCGCGCGCACGGGCTTCGCCGGAACCATCGCCCACACGGACCTGATCGTGGGCGCACGCGGCGGCGAACTCCCGCTGCTGCTCTCCACCGTCTTCCACATCGGCAACGCCAACAACAACATCGCGTGGGACACGTACCAGCATTTCGCCCGCCACCCCGCCGTCAGCTGGACCATCCCCATCACCATGGGCGACAGCTTCCATGGCTACCGCGTCATCGCCACAGACGAAAACCTCTACGCCCACTACCAATACCGTGGCACGCACAGTCTGCAGTTTGCCCAGGGTCATGCATCACGGAACTATAACGAAGCAGTGATCGGAGCGGAAGCCGCCAAGCGCCTGCATCTTGC
>CAXUHI010000011.1:0-3839 GCA_964251045.1 uncultured Terriglobus sp.
TCCTGCCGGTTGCGGCGCACGGCTTCCGCAAGTTCCGCCCAATCACTCTCGTGCTGCTCCACTTTCATTCCACTGGCGTCAACTGCGGCTATAAAGCTGCGTACCATGCGGTCGGCGTCCAAGCCGCAGCACTGCGCGTAGGAGCGAACGATGCCCCGGTTGAATACACCTCCGGGAAGTTCAGAAAACCGTTCACCTTCCAGCGCGTCAAGATGGCGCAAAGACACACGACTCATCGCCGCGATTTCATCCAGCGTGATCCCGCGCCGTTCCCGCTCTGTTCTAAGCTCCTCCCCAAAGTGCATGCTTGCCGCTGTACGTAGAATTTGGTGACTTGGATGCAGGGCGCTCACTAAGAGGCATCGTACTTCCGCGCGCAAGCCAAGATAAATTGGACGGAACCTTGCGTGAGACTGCAATGGCCCTTGCAGAAGACTGAAGACGCAGATACCCGCATGGTGATCCGTGCGGGCATCTGCGTGAGCGTGTTAAAAGTTGAACGTCGCCAGCAGCGTCACCGTGCGAACCGCGGAACTGCTGCCGCCGGGGCCGAAGCTGTTAAGCGAAGTCGAGCGGCCAAACAGGTTTGTGGCGGGATTCGGGTTATATGCTGACAGACTACCCACCGGGTTCGCGTATGGAACGAAGTTGAAGAGGTTTTGAATTTGTGCTCCGACGTTGAGGGTGTACTTGCGTCCGGAATTAACACCACCACCAAAACCACCACCAGGGCCCCCACGCGGACCGCCTCCTCCGCCGCCGCGTGGACCACCGCCGCCCGGAGCCGGTCCGCCTTGCCCGCGCTGATTGCCGGACGCACCGCGCCTCTCACCGAAGCCGAACACCTTAACGGCGCGCAGGTTGAAGCTTACGTTCGCCGGACCAGTGCAGTAGCCTGGAGGCAACCGGTTCCCCGTTGTCACCGAGGTTGTAAAATCGAGCGCATTCAGGCAATTTCCGGAAGTTCCGTTCGCAAAACCAGCGCGGTCATTGATGATCGAATCGCCGTTCAGGTCCGTTCCCGTGGTGACGTTATAGTGCCCGCCAGAGGTTGCGTTCAGGAATGGGCTGAAGTTGAATCCAAGCGGAGACTGCCAGTTGCCGAAGAGAAACACGGCATTCCTGCGAACAAAGAGTGCGCGTCCGTAGTCCGTACGCGAATTTAAGCTGTCAGTGGGGAAGTTGTCAGCCCCGTTCGCGTTCCCATTCGCTCCGCTGAGAGCATAAAAGCCGAACAGTGAAAACCGGTTTGAAATCTGTGAACGCACGTTAATCAGCAGCTGATTCTCACGGAAGATGCCGCCGGACTGGTACTGGTAAACAAACTGGCCGTTGCTGCCGGCTACAGGGATAGAGCGGGACAGGAACTGGTGCAGACCAATCGTGTTGATGTAGTTGACGGACACAGTCGAGCGCAGAGGCAATTGCTGATCCACGCCGATGGCTGTTTGCATGTTGTACTCGCTTCGCAGGTTCGGAGCGAGCTGGTAGACAGTGTTCGAGACCGGTGCACCCGCGCCGCATGCCGTGGTGTTGGTTGGGCTGCAACCCGCGCCGGGCGCCCGATAGATTACGATCGTCTGATTAATTCCGTTCTGCTGGTAGGCATTGATCACATCTCCAATGGCGAACCGGTCATAGAAGATACCGAAGCCGCCCCGAATCACCGTGAGCGGATTGCCCGACTTGCGCGGAATGCCGTAGGACACGGACAGGCGTGGAGCAAGGTCTGCATTGCTGTGGATGTCGCTCTGTGCTTCGTACCGCAGACCGTAGCTGATCGTCAGGTTCGATTTGGCCTTCCAGTCGTCTTCGACATACAGGCCGATGTCACCGATGTTTCCTTCAACCCGCGGATTCGCAACCGAAACGAACTTGTACTGCAGCGGCTGATTCGCAAGGTAGGCGGCGGGATTGGCGTAGGTGAAGGCACCATTTGAACCCGAGGTGGAGAAGGAACCTTCGCGATAGAAGCGATAGCGAAGACCGGCCCGAATAAAATTTTTGCGCAGCGCAACAGAGGTGTAATTCTGCACTTCGTACCGATCCTGGTTGGAGGATTGAGTTCCGGCGTTCGACCCTCCACCTGAGAAGTATCCCTGAATCGAGAACGTAGGAGCTGTAGACTGAGGAATTTGCGCGTTTGTACCACGCTCGAAGGAAAACCGGGTTTCGTTAATCACCTTGGAGCTAATAATTTGCGTGTCACTGAGTTGGATTTGGTTTTCGTGATAGTTGCTGTTGTATGCAGTGGTGTAAAGCGATGTTGCTCCAAGTCCGGCATTTTGCTGATCATTGTGTTCAAACTGGTATCGAACGGTGAGGGTGTTCTTTTCACCCAACGCCAGATCCAGCCGAGGAGTTAGATCCCAGCGATTTTGGGGGTGAAAAGTTGCCCGGTTCGCTGCGGGGTAGGTATTCAATGTGCAGGTGGAATCTCCAGGCGCGCAGAGTACCGCCGAATTCGGGCTACTGCTGATAATTTGCCCCGCAAAGATGCTGTTGTCCTGGATAATGCGCTCACTGCCTGCCAGCGAGTAGGAACTCGTCTTGGTTAAAGGCCCTGTGAGCGATCCAATGAAAAAGAGACGATGATAATCCGGCTGCACATTCTGGGCGCCGAGAAAGGGGCTAGAGGTGTTTAGAAATTTGTCGTTTCCCTGCACGCTCACATTGCCGTGGTACTTATCAGTACCGGGCTTGGTGAAGACTTCAACGCGGCCAAATCCCTGACGATCAAACTGCGCGGAGAATGGGTTCTGATTGACGCGGATTTCACGGATCGATGATTTCGGCGGCAGCGTGCCTCCGGTAAAGCCATCCACGTAGATTTGCCCGCCATTCGGACCTGCGGAAGGACCGGCAAGTGCCGATAACTCGCTGGAGAGTTCATCAGGATCGTCCGAGAGCGCTTCCAGGTCTTTGTCTTTGATGACTACGGAGCTGCCATTGTTATCCGGATCGACGGAGACCGTACTCGTACTCTGTGCGGTGACGTTCACTTCCTGGGTCTCCGTTTGCACCACCATGGGCGTGTTCAGACGAAGCGGGGCGGCTGCCACGCGAACACCCTGGCGAACAAACGATGCGAATCCGGGCATGGTGACGGTCAATGAATACGTTCCAGCAGGCACGTTGCGAAAGTTATATGCGCCGTCCCCGCCGGACGTTGTGACCAGAGCGGCTCCAGAAGCAGGTGTAAGAGTGACGGTCGCGCCGAGGATTGCTGCCTGATCGGGATCCAGCACGTATCCGGTAACGGTCGTCCCGGCTGTCGTCTGGGCATACGCCAGCGGCCGCAGGGTGATTGCCGGAACAGTGCTGACGCAGAGCAAGGCAAGCGAGAGGCCCCGTGCGGGCAAGGCTCTGCGAAGCTTCATGAAGCGGAAGGGCATTGGGTCCTCGAAATCAGAGATCAATCACGGTTACAAAACGTGGGGCTACTCAGCGGCTCCGCCTTCACCGCCGCCTCCGCCGCCCAGACTCCATGGGGAAAGCGTAGGTTCGCTTCCCGCCGGACCGGTCAGCAGCGGCTCAACTCCACTGAGCACTGTAATAGCAGTGTACTGTCCGCCGGTGCTTCCTGAAGCAACGATCATCAAGGCCTCTCCCGCCTTGAAATCCGTCAGTGTGGTCTTTGGCAGTCGAGGGATCAGGCTGGCAAGGTCAGCGCCACCGCGCCCACCGCCCTGGCCTGCGTATCCGCCGCCGGGACGTGCACCCCCCGAGCCATTGGAGCCATTGCCGCCATACCCGGCCGGACGGCCTTGTGCAGCGCCTTGCGCCGTCGCGGAGGCGTCGCCCGCCGGACGTGGTGTTCCACCGGCTGGCTCTCCAGG
>CAXUHI010000011.1:3849-64758 GCA_964251045.1 uncultured Terriglobus sp.
CAGACGCTGCACCAGGACGCGAACGGGCGGCAAAGCGCGCGGCCATCTCCGGCGGCAGCGCGCGCAGGTCCGAGTCCGCGCCAACAGATATCGTCTCGTTTTTCTTGGTGCCGAGATCTTTCACCACCAGCGTGTTCGCGGACGCGTTCACCGAGACGACCGTTCCCGAAAGGCTCCTGAACGATCCGGAGACGATCTCCTGGGCGGTGACGGAGGTGCCATCCGGGGATCGATCACCCCGGACACGAAGCTGGTCACCCGGCTGAATCTCAGCCAAGGTGCTCGGCTTTGCGTCCTCAAACTTCACCGAACCGGGAGCATACCGCCTGTACATTGTGGCTTGCGATGTGCTAACGGTGATTTTGCGCGCGCCAGAGGTGATGGAGAGGGTGTTTGCGGCCGGATCGACTGCCGTAACAATACCACCGGAGCCGCGGCGCGCCCAGTCTGCCTGCGACGCCTGATTACGCTGCGCGATCGCTTCAGACTTGATCATGATAAGACGGCTGGCAGAGAACGTGCCGCCATCGCCCGGTGTTCCGAAGACAAGAACACGATCCCCGACAGCAACCTGGTCCAGGCTGCTTGCCGACACGGACTTCAGGTCTGCGCTTTGTTGGACGCGAGCACCGGCGGCAACATTGACCGTGGTGGTTTGCCCGCCATCCGCAGCGATGGTCAGCGTACTTCCGGAGATGGACTTTACAGTGCCCTGCACCCGGTTAGCTGCTGCCGCAGACGTGGACGAAGGCGCTTGCGCAAGGATGTACGTCTGCGTCGCGGGTGCAGCACAGACGGCAGCAAGAACCGCAACCAAGTGGATCGTCTTTACTCCCGAACGGGGACTCTTTACGTTGACTATGCGCATACATTCTTCGATGAGACACCGGGCCGTCCGGCTTCCTCTGTCATAGAAGAGTTACGGACAGCACTGGCGAAAGTTTCGCGAGGAGGCCAGTTTATTCCGGTGGCTCCTGCGAGAGTGGAGGAGGCGGCCAATGATAGATGGCAACGCTGACGGGGGGAACCTTAACGCAGTCTCCCTCTCGAACAGGCGCGGTGCCAGTAGAGAGCAGAAGCTTAGACCCGCTCTCCACGGCGAACGAAGTCTCTGTTTCCGCGAAGTTAATCATCGTGCGGACGTTTCCACGGTCGGTATAGATCCACCGGCCCTCCTCACTGAAATGGACTGCGTGACGAGAGAAATCGCCCAGGTTCAGAGCCAGGGTCTTGCGTCGAAGGTGGATCAAATCGCGGTATAGACGGTACATCTCCCGGTGTTCGTGCTCGTCCAGCTCGTCCCAGCGCAGTTTCGACCGCATGAAGGTCCGGGCATCTTCAGGATCAGGAATGTCGTTCTTGTCCCAACCGAAATGCTGGAAATCCCGCTTACGGCCCTCTGAAACGCTTCTGCGCAATTCTTCACTTTCAAAATCCGCAAAGAATTGCCATGGTGTGCTGGCAGCAAACTCTTCACCCATAAAGAGCATGGGGATGAATGGAGCAGTCAGCACCACTGCAGCTGCGAGGCGGGCCTTTTGCGTTCCAACAAGATGCTGCAGCCGTTCCCCTTTAGCCCGGTTACCAATCTGATCATGGTTCTGGATGTACCCGAGGAAACGGTGGTAGGAAAGGTTCTGCACCCGGCGGCCATGATGGTGACGGCGGAAGCGCGAGTATCGGCCGTCGTAGAGGAAAACCTGCCGCAGAGCGGTGGCAAGCTGTTCAATGGTGCCGAAGTCTTCGTAATACCCAAACTGCTCACGGAGGAGCAGTGTAAACAGCGAGTGGTGAAAGTCGTCGCTCCATTGCGCGTCCAGACCGTACCCGTTTGCCTCCCGTGGCGTGACAAACCGCGGATCGTTCAAGTCTGTTTCGCCGATCAGGAAAAGATAGCGGCCAATCGAGGCGGAAAGGTCCTCGACTTCACGCGAGAGCTGTTCCAGGAAATGCATGGCAGAGCGGTCAATAAGCTCGTGCACCGCATCCAGACGCAATCCATCGAAGTGGTAGTCCCGCAGCCACATCAGCGCGTTGTCAATCATGAAGCGGCGTACCTGGTCTGAGCCACCTTCTTCCAGGTTGATAGCAGCACCCCAAGGTGTGTGATGCCGGTCCGTATAGTACGGCCCAAACTGCTGCGTGTAATTGCCTGACGGTCCGAAGTGGTTGTAGACCACGTCCAGGATGACGCCAAGTCCCTTGGCATGGCAGGCATTCACGAATCGCTTCGCTGCATCGGGTCCGCCGTAGGACTCGTCTGGCGCGTAGAGGGCGACACCGTCGTATCCCCATGAGAAGCTTCCCTCGAACGAAGAGATGGGCAACAACTCGATGTGCGTAATCCCCAGTTCGCAGAGGTAATCAAGGCGCTCGATCGCGCCGTCGAAGGTTCCACCTTCGCTGAACGTGCCCAAATGCATCTCGTAGATGATCGCGGACGGCAGTGGAACAGGCCGAAACTTCTCGTCCGTCCACGTGAAGTGTTTGTGGTCCAGCACGCGCGATAGCGAATGAACGTCCCTCGGCTGCCAGAATGAGCGAGGGTCAGGATATGGCTTCGGGTCGTCGCCCAGAAGGAACGCGTAATCGCTGCCGTGCCCGGCGTCTTCGACATCGACTGTCCAGAAGCCGCGCTCTGAAGGTCCTTGCATGGGATAATCCTTGCCATCCACGCGTACAGAAACCTTCTCAAGCCGGGGTGCCCAGACGGAAAAGTGGTGCATGAACCTCCTTATCTGCTCGATGTGGCAAGTGTTACACAGGCTGTGAACGCCGTGCGTCTCTACCCAACGTATGCTCGCTGTCCCTGACCAGCAGGGCTACCGGAAAGTTCTCCAGCAGCGCGCCGACACGAACCGCACCGCCATGAAACGTCTGACCTGTCAGGCGATTTGTCCATTGGCCTTCGGGCAAGGCGACGGAGGTAGCGCTCCAGTTCCCGGCCAGCTTGTGTGTGAGACGAGGCGCAACGGCAAGAACGTCCTCTGCGCGCCTGTACGCGATAACATGCTCAGCCTTAGGCCCTTGCGGAATAATGGGTTTATACGTGCTACTCGCGTCGAATGATGTGGGACGTTCCAGCCGAAGCCGCAGCGCCTGCGTGATCAGCCACAGCTTTGGCATGCCGGTCTCAGGATTCTCGAGCGCGTATGCAGCAGCTTCTGCCATAGACCGGCCCTGCAGTTCTGCAAGCAGCTTGCGACGAAGTTCGTAATCCACGGGACGTCGGTTGTCCGGGTCTACAAGCGAGTGGTCCCACAACTCGCCACCCTGGTACAAATCAGGCACACCCGGCGAGGTGCATTTCATCAACGTTTGTGTCAGCGAGTTCACGCGGCCATCATGATTGATCCGGTCGACGAACGCCCGCAGCTCCGCGCAGAAAGCCTCGTCCTTCAAAATCGCTTCCATAAAGCTGTTTAGCGCGTCCTCGTACTCCTTGCAGTTGCTCAGCCATGAGGTGATGCGCTTGGCTTCCCGCATAGCCTTCTGCATGTACGCCTGCAGCCGTTCACCATCGATGGGCCATGCGCCAATCAGGGTCTGGTACAGGAAGTACTCAGTGTTGGCATCAGGGTACTGGCCGGTGCGGTACTTCGCATTCATGCGCGACCACCGCTTGAGTTTAGCGGCCCAGCGTGCGGGCATTTCGGTCAGGACGGCCAGGCGTGCACGCACGTCATCGCCCCGCTTTGTGTCGTGCGTGGAGAGCGTCAGGAGTGTCGCCGGAAACGTCGCCTGCATGTGCGCGTTGTACTCATGGAAAGCCTCCACGGACACGCCATCGCTGCCTGGATTGCCTCCTACCTCGTTCATCGAGACAAGGCGGTTATAGCAGTAGAAGGCCGTATCCTCGACGCCCTTTGCCATGATCGGTGAGGTGAACTGCTGAAAACGCGCCACAAACTCGGATTCGCTCTCACCCGTCACCTTCATCGTGAGCACGTCATGCACAAAGTCAAAGAGCCCTGCGTCGATGTCCGGCTTCCGCTGCTTGGCCTCGTCTACCGCGCTACGAATATGCGCCCGATCCTCATCGCTGATCGCGGCATGGTTACCGTCCGCTGTGACGTATGTACGGTATACAGCAAAGGATGCGGCGACGTTCCGGATCGCCCTGCGAATCTCCGCGCGCGTGTAGTCGCGGCTGTCGCGATTGGCTTCACAGATGCCGACGAAGATATTCGCCAACCGGTTCACGTCGCTGGCAAGGGTTTCCTTTGCGATCTTTGTCTTTTTTTCAAACGCGACTTCTTTAAAGTCTTCGTGCTCGCCGGTGAACTCCGCATACACCTCACCGACTTGCTTAAGTCCTTCCGGATGAACCAGAAGACCGTTGCACAGATTCATGTAGTCATAGCCGCTGGTTCCCTGCACCGGCCAGTCCTGACGCAGCCATTCGCCAGGCTCAAGGATCTTTTCCGCGACGATCCATGCATGGGGAGCCCGCTCGCGCAATCGTTGCAAATACTGCTTCGGATCCCGTAAGCCATCCGGATGATCGATCCGAACACCATCCAGAACCCCCTGGTCAAGCCAATACAGAACCAGCTCATGCGTTTCGCCAAAGACGTACTCACGCTCCATGCGAAGCCCGATGAGGGAATTGACATCGAAAAAACGCCTGTACCCGAGTTCCTGATCGGATGTGCGCCAGAAGGCCAGCCGGTAGTTTTGTGCGGTCAGCAGTTCATCAAGTCCGTCGATGTTCTTGTTCAGATCTTCAATGGCCTCGTCGATGGAGCGGCAGACGTTTTCTTCCTCGGCACAGAGCCTTGACAGCAGACCAAGCAATACCTGCTTGTCGCGATGGCGCGACAGTTGCACACCACGCTCCGTGGAACTTGGCGCAGGCAGACGGGCGAAGGAGACTGCAAGAAAGTTGAGCGTATCCGAGGGTGACACCTCCGCGGCGCGCGCAAGAATCGTTGCCAGGGAGCGCGGCGCCACTGGAAAAGCCTGCTCCATATAGCGTATGAAGAAGTCCGTTCCCTCACGCCTCACCTGTATCTCACCGCGTGAAAGCACGCGCCCATACTGATCGCCAAGAACTGGCATCAGCACCTTGTCCCTCAACTTCTCTTCGACGGAGTTCCAGTCCACATCGAAGAACGTTGCGAAGCGGCTGGACGGACCGTTCTCCAGAACGTCCCACCACATACGGTTTGTGCGGTCTACGGACATGTGATTTGGAACGATGTCCAGCACCTGGCCAAGCCCGAGATCGCCCAGCCGCTTGGAGAAGCGACTATGGGCCTGCTCGCCACCCAGTTCCTTGTTGATGGTATGGTGATCGACGACATCGTAGCCGTGCATCGAGCCCTTGCCGGCCTGCAGATACGGCGAACTGTACACGTGGGAGATGCCGAGATCCCGGATATAATCCGCAGCCGCGCACGCCTGGTCAAAGGTAAAGCCTGCGTGCAGTTGGAGGCGGTAGGTCGAAAGTGGTGTTCGCTGCATTCGTACTCAGAAAAGATCGGCTGTGCACCACATAGTTGGCGCTGACTGTATTGGAACGCTTCGGGGTTTTCTCGTTAGGTGCGGAGGTCTGAAGTCAGGTTGTTCGCCAGCCGCAGATGAACGGCGTCGACCGTTGCTAACGATGCCGCTTTGCGCCACTCGCCCTCAACACCGTTGATTTGCATTTTTGCCGACCGACCACGGGCCTTCACCGCCGTCCAGGATGACAGCGGCATGGGCCATTGTCATGTGCGTTAGCGCCTGCGGATAATTTCCGATCTGCCGCTTCGCTTTTGTGTCATACTCTTCGCCGATCAGCCCGAGCGGATTCCGTAATGCGAGGAGCCGGTCATAGATTGCGTGGGCCTCATCCTCGCGGCCAAGCAAGTACAACGCACCCACAAGCCAGAACGTGCATGCAAGAAACGCGCCCTCGCCAGGAGGCAGACCGTCGGAGCAGTCAGCGGTGTCATAGCGCAGAAGAAACCCATCCCGCATGAGTTCGCGTTCTACCGCTTCAATGGTGCCGCGTACGCGCGGATCGCTGGCCGGAAGGAATCCAACGAGCGGGATACGCAGGAGCGCGGCATCCAGTTTCTTGGAGCCATAGGCCTGCACAAAACTGTTCAGCTCCGGATCAAAGCCCTTCGTGCAGACATCATGATGGATCGCCGCGCGTGTCCCACGCCAACGTTCGACGCGGTCGGCCAGCTCGCGATCGGATGTGTCGTTGATGCTCTCGTAGCTGGTGATCGCCCGGTCGAAGGCCACCCATGCCATCATCTTGGAATGCACGAAATGCTGCTTTGGGCCGCGTGTCTCCCAGATGCCGGAGTCGGGATCCTGCCAGATCGTGGTCAGATACTCCAGCATGTTTTTCACCAGGGCGCTCACCGCAGGCGACAACATGTCGTCCGCCTGGACCGGTGTCTTTGAAAGTGCGGAGATCACCTCGCCATACACGTCCATCTGCACCTGGTCTGCTGCCTTGTTGCCTATGTTGATGGGCTTGGAATGCTCGTATCCCGGCAACCAGTCCGCTGTCCATTCGTTGAGCTGACGCTCGCCGGAGAGCCCGTAAAGAGATTGGATCTGTTCAGCCGATCCGGCAATGGCCCGCAGAAGCCAGCCGCGCCATGCCAGAGCCTCGTCCACGTAGCCGGTATGTAACAGTGTGAGAAGCGTGAACGCCGTGTCGCGCAGCCAGCAGAAGCGGTAATCCCAATTGCGCTCTCCGCCAACTTGCTCCGGCAGCGACGTCGTGGGAGCGGCAACCAAGCCTCCGCTCGGACGGTAGGTCATTGCCTTCAGCGTGATAAGGGAGCGTTCTACACACTCCTTATACGGGCCGTTGTAGTTGCTCCTGGCCGCCCACTCCGTCCAGTACTGTTCCGTCTCGCGATGTGCCTGGAGGGGATCGATCGCCGGAGGATCATCCTCCATCGAGGAGCCATATGAAAGGACAAAGCAGACATCCTCGCCCTCATGAACCTCGAAGTCGCTGGCCGTCTCCATCTGCTCACCGTGAAGGGGCGCAGAGCTCCGAAGAACAACCAGCTGCGGCCCTGCAATCGCACGCATGTGGTGGTCTACGCTCACTACCCACGGGATCGTTCGGCCGTAGTCAAAGCGGATGGTCAGGTCCATGCGCATAGCGACTGTACCAGCGACGCCATGCACAATACGGACAACGTCAGAATGCTCGCCACGCGGAGGCATGAAATCGGAGACAAGAACTTCGCCCCGTTCCGTCTTCCACACCTTCTCAGCAATCAGTGTGTGTGGCTTGTAGCGCCACTCCTCACCTGTGACCGTCTCGGAAGCCGCAGGCCTGAGCTTGAAATAGCCGTTGTCACACGTTCCCAGCAGGCCCGCAAAGCAGGCACCCGACGAAAACGTGGGCCAGCATAGCCAGTCCACGGAACCCTCCCTGGACACGAGTGCTGCCGTCTCGCAGTCGCCGATCAGCGCGTAGTGCTCCAGGGGCGCGCCAAGCAGTTTAAGCCCAGGTGTGTCGGACAGAGGCGCGGTCACCCGGCAAACGCCTCTACGCGCACGTGCATCTTCCATACAACTGCTGTGGTGTTCTGGTTCATGGTGCATTGGATGCGACATCCATGTGCACGGCAGCAAACACTTCGTCCCTGGAGGGCGTTTTGAAGCCGAATGAGGGAAGAAGCCGCGTCGTGGTTGAGGCGGTACAACCTGAGATTGATTGTGGCCGGCATGCTGCAAAGCGCGTCATCGGTGACGTGCTTGAGGTAACAGCCGCAATCTACTCGGATGGGCACGATCATGTCGCAGCCCGTCTCCTGTACAAACGCGCCGACGAAAAGGCCTGGCGGAGTGAGGCATTCAACGACCTGGGAAATGACCTCTGGAGCGCAACCTGTAAAGTGGACTCCGTTGGTCCATGGGTTTACACCGTGCAGGCCTGGGTGGACCACTTCGGCACGTGGATTCACGACCTGCACAAGCGCATCGACGCGCAGGAGCCATTGCAAGGTTTGGCCTCCGCTGCAGGCCCCGCAGACAGGCCTGAGCAAAACGATGGGGTAGGTGCGGCCGACGAAAGCACGGTGGCAGTGCAGGATGCCCCCGCGCCCCAGCGACGTGCAAACGAAGGCTACAGCACAACGTCAAAGCCCCAAAGCGATATTGCGTTGGCATTGCGCACCGGAGCGATCCTGCTCGATCAGGCCTCGGCCCGCGCGCGGGATGACGATGCGCGCACCCTCAAGGGCGCGGCAAGTACCTTACGGTATTTGGCGGAGAAGAACTCCTCGCACTACGACTTTCCACTCAGTGACGACATCATCCGTCTTTGCCTGCAATACCCCGACCTGAGCTTTGCCACCACATACGCGCGGGAACTGCCGCTATGGGTTGATCGCGAACGCGCACGCTTCTCGTCATGGTACGAATTCTTTCCGCGTTCGGCTGGCGCGCCAGGGATGCATGGCACACTGCGCGATGTGGCGGCACGCCTGCCGGATATTGCCCGCATGGGTTTCGACGTGGTTTACCTTCCGCCGATCCACCCGATCGGAAGCGCCTTCCGCAAAGGTAAGAACAACGCCGTGGTCGCCGAACCGGGCGATGTTGGCAGTCCCTGGGCCATTGGCAACCATGATGGTGGTCATAAGGCCATCCTGCACGAGCTCGGCACCTTCATGGATTTCGCCTTCATGCTTGAAACAGCCAGGGCAAATGCTCTTGAGATCGCGCTCGATGTCGCCTTCCAGTGCGCGCCCGAGCACCCCTGGGTGCGCGACCATCCAGACTGGTTTAAGATACGTCCCGACGGTACCATCCAGTATGCGGAGAACCCGCCCAAGAAGTACCAGGACATCTACCCGATCAACTTTGAGTCTCCTGACTGGCGTGCGCTCTGGCAGGAGTTGTACTCCGTTTTTGCCTTCTGGATCGAAAAAGGTGTTCGCATCTTTCGCGTGGATAACCCGCACACCAAGGCGCTGCCCTTCTGGGAGTGGTGCATCGCAGAGGTGCGCCGGACGCATCCTGAGGTCATCTTTTTGGCGGAAGCCTTCACGCGCCCACACGTGATGTACGGCTTGGCGAAGATGGGCTACACGCAAAGCTATACCTACTTCTCGTGGCGGACGGAAAAGCAGGAGTTGACAGAGTACATGGAGGAAATCACGACGCCACCGGTATCAGACTTCTTCCGCGGCAATCTCTGGCCAAACACACCGGACATCCTTCCCGGCTTCCTGCAAACAGACAACCGCGCCGCCTTCGCGCAGCGTTACATCCTGGCAGCCACACTCGGCTCCAACTATGGTGTCTACGGGCCGGCATTCGAGCTTGGTGAGCACCTTCCGGCAAAGCCCGGCAGCGAAGAGTACCTTAACAGCGAAAAGTACCAACTGCGCAGTTGGAACTACGAGGACCCGAAGAGCCTTGCCCCTCTGATGACGCTGGTCAATCACGCCCGCAAAGCGCACCCTGCGCTACAGCGCAACGACACGCTGCGCTTCCACTCGATCAACAATGAACATCTCATCGCATACAGCAAGCGCAGCGGTGATGACATTGTGCTGACCGTCGTCAATCTAGACCCCGGACACGTACAAACAGGGTGGACTTGGCTTGACCTGAACGCACTGGACCTGCCGCCCGCCGGAACCTACGAGGCTACCGACATCCTCACTGGCGAGACCTATACATGGAAGGGCCAGGCCAACTATGTCTCCCTTGACCCCGCCCGGTCACCCGCACACATCCTTGTTCTCCGTGCACGGCATCTCTCGGAAGACATCGCCGGGGAGAGTACAGAAGATTGAGTACAGTCATGGCACGCCCGAAAACAAAGCAGCGCGGCAGCGCCAGCGATCCCCTCTGGTACAAAGACGCGATCATCTACGAGCTGCATGTCAAGGCGTTCGCGGATTCCAACGGAGATGGTATCGGCGACTTCCCGGGCCTGATGGGTAAGCTGGACTACCTGCAGGGTCTTGGCGTCACCTGCATCTGGCTCTTGCCGTTTTTTCCATCTCCACAGCGGGACGATGGCTACGATATCTCCAACTACCTGGATGTAAACCCGGCGTATGGCACCGTCAATGACTTCAAGGAGTTCATGGCGGCGGCGCACGTGCGCGGCATGCAGGTCATGATTGAGCTGGTGATCAATCACACCAGCGACCAGCATCCCTGGTTTCAGGCAGCACGGCACGCGCCGCCTGGGTCACCTGAACGGGCCATGTATGTATGGAGCGATAGCGACAAGCTCTATGAGGGTGTTCGGATCATTTTCACCGATACCGAGAAGAGCAACTGGACCTGGGATCCGGTCGCCAAGCAGTATTACTGGCATCGCTTCTTCTCGCACCAGCCGGATCTCAATTTCGATAACCCGCGCGTGATGGAGGAAGTGCTGAACGCCATGCGCTTCTGGATGGACATGGGCGTGGATGGCTTGCGCCTCGACGCCATACCCTATCTTGTGGAGCGCGACGGCACCTCGTGCGAAAATGTGCCCGAGACGCACGAGCGCATTAAGACGATTCGCGCGGTGATCGACGCCGAATACGAGAATCGCCTGGTGCTGGCTGAAGCCAATATGTGGCCCGCCGATGTGCGCCCCTACTTTGGCGATGGCGATGAGTGCCACATGGCCTTCCACTTCCCGCTGATGCCGCGCATTTACATGGCCCTGCGGCAGGAGGACCGGCTCCCCATCACGGAAATCATGGCGCAGACGCCGGAAATACCGGAGTCCTGCCAGTGGGGACTGTTCCTGCGCAACCACGACGAACTGACGCTGGAGATGGTGACCGACGAAGAGCGCGACTACATGTACCTGGCGTATTCGGCCGATCCACGGATGCGCATTAATGTGGGAATCCGTCGCCGTTTGGCACCCCTTGTCGACAACAATCGCCGCCGTATCGAACTTCTGAACTCCCTGCTGTTTTCGTTCCCCGGAACACCCATCCTTTACTACGGGGATGAAATAGGCATGGGTGACAACATCTACCTGGGCGACCGCAATGGTGTGCGCACGCCCATGCAGTGGAACAGTGATCGTAACGCCGGTTTCAGCCGGGCGGTACCCGCGAAGCTCTACTCGCCCGTCATCATGGATCCGATCTGGGGCTACGAAGCCATCAACGTCGAGGCGCAGGAGAGTGATACCTCATCGCTGCTGCACTGGACGCGCAACATGATCGCGCTTCGCAAGCTCTTCCAGGTCTTTGGCCGTGGCACGCAGGAGTTCCTCAAGCCGGAAAACAGGAAGGTACTCGCATATATTCGTGAGCTCAATGGCGAGCGCGTGGTGTGTGTCGCGAACCTGTCACGTTTCGCGCAGCCTGTCACGCTGGACCTGAGCCGTTTCGCGGGCATGGTTCCCGTCGAGATGCTTGGATATGTGCCCTTCCCTAAGATCGACGAGACGCCATATGCCATCACGCTTGGACCGTATGCGTTCCTATGGCTTGAGTTGCAACCAGCAGCCCAGGCCGAAGCGGAATCACAACCCGCCGACAGCACCGAGACAGCTTTGGTGCTCCCCGCCGGAGACCTCATCGGAGCCGTCACAGGGGCGAGCGCGCAGCTGCTGCAGGAAAGTTTTCTGCCGAAATATCTGCTGGACAAGCGATGGTTCGGAGCGAAGTCGCGCACGGTGAAAGATGTCCGCGTGGAAGATGTCCTGCCGGTCGCTGAAACGGACGCTGCCATCCTTCTTCTCCGCATTGACTACACGGAGGGCAAGCCGGACAGGTACACGCTGCCCGTGGCCGTCCTCGTTGGCCCCGATGCCGACGCGCTACGTGAGCAATCGCCTGAAAACGTTATCGCACCCTTGCAGATGGGTAGCGATACGGGCGTGCTGGCGGACGCGCTTGCGGTGGTGGGCGTGCGCGAGGCACTGCTGGAGATGATTGCGCGCGCGAACCAGTCTACAACCCGATGCGACGGCGTCCTCGCTGGAAGGCCAAGCACCTCGTTCAGCTTGATTCGGGGTGTCGACCCGCTCCCATCGCGCAAGGGTTCAGCAGAGCAGAGCAATAGCTCGCTGCTTTATGGCAGCAAGCTCATCCTGAAGCTTTTCCGGCGCTTGCAGACGGGCGAAAATCCGGATGCCGAAATCGGACGCTTCCTCACCGAAATCGCTCATTTTGAGCACATCGCGCCCTTTGCAGGCGAACTCCTGTACACCTCACCCGGAGACGGTGAGGTGACGACACTTGGCCTGCTCCAGGGACTTGTCGCAAACCGTGGTGACGGCTGGGAGTGGACGCTTGAGTCAATCAAGGAAGACGGTTCAATCACGGCTTACTCCGAGGCTGCAAAACTCCTCGGGGAGCGGACACGCCAAATGCATGAGGCCCTGGCTACTCGCACGGACAACGCAGCCTTTAGCCCGGAGCCGACGACGGCCGATGCGCTTGCGCGTGACGCCGACCGGCTGGAAGCGCAGATCGAGGCGGCTCTTCATGCAGTCAAAAACCGCCTCGGCACGCTGCCTGACGATCTGCTTGTCCCCGCTGCCTCCTTACTCAGCCGCCGCAAGGAGATGCTCGCCGTAGCCGCCCATCTCCGTTCCGTTGATCCGGCCCAGGCAGGCGTCCGAACCCGCATTCACGGCGACTACCATCTTGGCCAGGTGCTGCGCACCGATGATGATTTTGTTCTCCTGGATTTTGAGGGTGAGCCGGCGCGTTCGCTTGCCGAACGCCGTACCAAGCAGTCGCCTCTGAAGGATGTCGGCGGAATGCTTCGCTCGTTTTCCTACGCCGGAGCCGCGGGCTTTGGTACGGAGCCAACGCCTGAACGCATCGCCTGGGAACGGGCTGCAACAGACTCATTCCTGACGGGCTACCGCCAAGCCGGAAGCTCCACACCAGAGCAGAATGCCGGGATGGAAGCCCTGCTGCTGCGCGCCTACCTTCTTGAGAAGGCGCTGTATGAGATCGTGTACGAGGTGAACAATCGCCCCGGATGGATTTCGATTCCTCTCTCCGGCATTCTTCAACTGCTTGATGGAGGCCGCGCATGAGTGCAGTCAGCACGATCTCTGAACCCGCGCAGGAAACGCAAGGCGGCTCGCTTGCTGCAACAACGCACACGGTCGTTTGCCTTGGTCCTTCGTATGAAAATGCATCGCCGGAGGATCTCGCTCCGGTTCTCCAGGTCCTGGCGAGTGCGCTGGGTGAACGTTCAGCGCAGACAGTGATTGCATACCCGGTGACAGATCCGCACGGCGAAGCATGGCAATATCAGAGCTTCCAGTTGCAACCGTATCTCCCGTCCGCGCGAGTGCAGGCCATTGCCATCCAAACCTCGACAACATACCTGTCGCTCTTTGAGGTCATGCGGGCGCGTTCCGCCCAGTCCAGCCTCTTACTGGGCGCCGAAGCACATACGCTTTCTTCCGTTGCGATCCGCGGCCTGCTGGACGCCGTGGAAAGCGGGGCGGACGCGACGCTGGCCCGATATGATACGGCCCCCAACCAGGCATTGATCAATGCGGCTATTCTGCGCCCCCTGTCACGCGCGGTCTATGGTGCAAACATCGCCTTTCCACTGGCTCTGGATGTGGCGTTGACGTACCGTATGGCAGAGCGGATGGCATCCCTTGCGCAACGTCTCACGGCCAGTTCACAGCCTGAAGGGGTAGTGTGGCCTGTCTCGGAAGCGGCAACGGCCGGGTATTCCCTGGCTGAAGTGGAGGCAGGAGCACGCGATCTACCCCGCCCGGCAGGAGACGACCTCACATCCATCCTGAACGCCACCGTCGCTCCACTCTTCAACGACATCGAAGCCAAGGCTTCGTACTGGCAGCGGACCCGCCCCTCTCTTCCGGTCCGCTCAGTCGGAGCGGCGCGGCATGAAGTCATGCCTGCTGAGCCGGTGCAAGCGGACGAAATTGCTGAACTGATCGAAACCTTCCGCATCGGTTATGGCAACCTGCACGAGATCTGGTCGCTGGTGCTGCCACCGCAAACACTGCTCGGACTGAAGCGTCTGGCCGCTGTCCCGCATGAACAGTTCGTTTTGCAGGACAGCCTATGGGTACGCGTCGTGTATGACTTTCTTCTGGCGCACCGTCTCCGCACCATTAACCGGGGCCACCTCATGGGCGCACTGACACCGTTGTATCTGGCATGGGTCGCGTCCCACCTCCTGCGGGTTGGTAACGGTATCCATGGCGCAGACGCGCAGGAAACCCTGGCCCGCGCCTTCGAAGCCGATAAACCCTACCTGGTCTCGCGCTGGCGATGGCCGGATCGCTTCAACCCATAGCTGGTACAGGGCTGCACCGTGGAGAAACGTATGTTCTCGCAGATCAAATACGCACTTTCGGATTCCTTCAGCCGCGTGCTGACCAAGTTGGCCGTTTTTCTACCGGGTGTCCTGGCGCTCGTGCTGGCGGTGGCCATTCTCTCCCTCGTTGGCGCGTGCCTGGCGTGGCTCACACGCACTCTACTCACGCGCATCCGCTTCGATGAGCGTGTCGGACAGCAGAATTCCGGCGGTGTTTCAGACTGGGCACCCGCGCACAGCCCCACACTGCTGATTAGCCGCACCGTCTTCTGGGCTTGTGTCCTTCTCGGGATCGCGGTCGGTATCTCGGCCTATGACGCCGCCGGCACGAGCGATCTTTCGACGTTCTTTCTGCCATACCTTGCGCACTCCATCGGCTCGTTGATCATCCTGATTGCCGGCACCATCTTGTCACGTTACCTGTCGCGTTCCGTGCTGATCAGCGCCGCCAACGCCAAGCTCAGCTACGCACGCGCTCTCTCGCTGGGCGTCAAGTGGCTGGTCCTGATCTTCACCGCTGCCATGGTTCTCGATCATCTCGGCGTCGGCGGCATCATCGTGGAACTGGGCTTTGGCATCCTCTTCGGCGGCATGGTGCTGGCCCTGGCCCTGGCCCTGGGCCTGGGTTCGCGCGACCTCGTCGCTCGTTCCATCGAACGCACCGCGGATCGCACAACACCCATTGACCGTGGCGCGGAACGTCCGGTGAGTGAAACTCCGCGAAGTTTGCGCCATTTCTAGTCGACTCAGTCGAACGCTGTACCTGTCCGAAGCGCATCGTTCCTCGCGCGCAAGCGTTTGCGTAGAGCTCTGGTCGCCTCGCGGTGGCACCGCACGCACAGTGTACGGATGTTGCGGAGATCGCACTGGCCCCCGCCCTCCACGACGGGCACGATGTGATCGGCATCCCACAGGCTCTTCCGTACGCGGGTCCGCAAGCCCCAATGCAGCATCAACTCGCCGCGGCGCTCACCGCGTGAACGCCGCAAACGCCGCAGCTCCAATAGTGTGTCGGTTCCGCAACGGGCACATACGCCTTTATCGCGCGCATACACCTGTTCCCGCAAGTACTGTGGCTGCGTGCGCAGCTTCCACTCATGAACACAGTACTCACTGCAGAAGGTGAAGCGTCGCGCAGGCACCTCCAGATCGCACCACCGGCACAGACCGCGCCCGTTCGGTCCGCGTGGAACGCTCTTCCGATCGACCCATCCGCCGTTCAATGTCCGCGCGGTGCTCACATCTTCCGTTCTAAGGCGGCGGCGTGCGGCGGACAAGTGCCAGCGGAGTTACGCCAGCGCCGGGTAGTCGGTATACCCTTCTGCCTCGTGCGAATAGAACAACTCTGGACGAGGTGCATTCAGCGGCGCACCTTCGCGCAGACGTCGCGGCAGGTCAGGATTGGCTATAAACAACTTGCCAAATGCGACAGCGTCCGCATCGCCACGTGCCAGCACATCATTCGCGCTTTCCAGCGAGAAGTCCTCGTTGGCAACGTACACCCCGCCAAACTCCCGCTTCAGCACGGGGCCCAGACTGTCCGGTGCGCGACGCTCCCTGGCAGCAATGAAGGCGATTCTTCGCTTTCCCAGTTCACGTGCAACGTAGCCAAAGGTTTCCGGACGGTTCGCGTCGCTGATGCCATGCGTGTCGCTCCGTGGCGCAAGGTGCATACCCGTGCGCCCGGCTCCGAAGACTTCGATCACAGCATCGACTGCCTGCAACATGAGACGGGCACGATTCTCCACCGGGCCGCCATAGTCGTCCTCACGCGTGTTCGATCCGCTTTGCAGGAACTGGTCCAGGAGATAGCCATTGGCGCCATGCAGCTGGACGCCATCAAAACCCGCAGCCTTGGCGTTCTCCGCCGCCCGGCGATATTGCTCCACGATGTCGTCAATCTCGGCGACGGAAAGCGCACGCGGTGTCTCGTATCCCGTGACGGGCCGAACCAGCGTCACGTGACCACCCGGTGCAATGGCACTCGGGGCCACGGGCAGCTTGCCATTCAGGTAGGTCGGGTGCGAGATGCGCCCCACATGCCAGATCTGCGAGAAGATTCGCCCTCCAGCGTTGTGCACCGCCTCGACAATCGGCTTCCAGAGTTCCGTCTGCTCAGGCGACCAGATGCCCGGTACCTGCGGATAGCCGATCGCCATTGGATCAACAGGTGTCGCCTCTGAGAGGATCAGCCCTGCGGAGGCGCGCTGGGCATAGTACGTGGCCATCAGCTCCGGCCTGGGAAGATTGTCCACGGTTCCGCGCAGCCGCGTTAGCGGCGCCATGAAAATACGATTCGGCAGGTCGAGGTCGCCCACACGAATCGGGTCGAAAAGGTTCGGCATCATCACTCCGGCAGGCACTGGATCCCGCTGGTGTGTGATGTTCAAACGTCTCGTGCCGATTCGCCGTCTCCGGACGCGACGGCGAGTGAACCCTACTGAACCGTGAGCGTGAACTGTGACGTAGCCGAAACGCCCGCGGCACCGACCGCGGTTGCCGTAACCTGGATGACGTAGGTACCCTTCGTGACCGGAATACTCGGGCTCGTCGGCACAGGCGTAGAGCCGGACGGAGTCACCACGGTCGCCGAGGTGCTGGACGAGACGCCGCTGCCGCAACCTTGCACGCCGGACATCAAGACCAACCCAATCGCGAGCAGTCCCAGCCGTACTCCGAGCCGTCGACGCAATCCAACGCAGGTCAGAACGCCAGCAGAGAGAAACGCGAAGCCGCCAGCCGGGAGCACTGGGCTGTTGCCAACCCCTTGGCTGGAGCGCGCCTGCCTGCCCGGACGCACAAACGACTGAACCCCGCTTCCCGTGCAACCCGTAGTGGACGTCAACACGGTGACCGTCGAGGATGCACGTGCGCCCCCTGCCGTGCTGACGGACGAAGGCGAAAGCGAGTAGCAGCCGCTGAACGTCGTTCCTGTTGAGCTGATCATCGAGAGGGTCAGCCCGGATGTGCCGGAGAACCCGTTTTGCGAGCTCACCGTCGCGGTCACGGTTGCGCTGCTTCCGGCGTTGACAGTGAGCGCACTTGTACTCAGCGCAAGGTTGACGCCGGGCACGGTCACACTGACAGACACGGACGTCTCCGCGCCGGAGTAACTGCTGTCACCCGAATACGACACCTGCACCGTGTGGATGCCCGCCGTGCTGAAGCCCGTATAGGTGTACGAAGCCGCGCCCGCCGCGAGCGTACCCGTCCATGTGAGCGAACCGTCCACCGTATACGACACCGTTCCCGTGGGCACAGCTCCGCCCCCGCTCACAGCGGCTGCAATCGTAACGGGCGATCCGACGGACGTCGCGGCTGGATTCACTGAGACCTTCAGCGTGGGCGCAGCAGTCTGCACAGCGGAACTGACCGTGACCGGAACGGATGCGCTTGCGCTGCCATAGCGTGTGTCACCACTGTATGTCGCAGACACCGTGTGTACACCTGCCATGCTGAACCCCGCGGACGAAAAGGTCGCGGTACCGCTGGTCAAGGCTGCGGTGCCAACGGCAGCAGATGCGTTGTCAATGAAGAAGCTTACCGACCCCGCCGGGGTGCCCGCATTGCCGCTGACCGACGCCGTAAAGACAAGCGAACTTCCCGCAACCGGGTGTACCGGGGCCACCGCCACTGCCACCGTCGCAGAGTTCACCGACGCATGGACCGTCAGTGATGCGGTACCCACCTTGTAGGTGCTGTCTCCGGAATACACGACCGAGATTGTGTGGGCTCCGCTTGTTGTAAACCCACTAAAGTCGTACGTGGCCGCTCCAGAGACAAGTGCCACCGTCTGTCCACCTGCTGCACTGTCGATGGAGAAGGTCACGGTTCCATTCGGCGTCACACCACCTCCCGCAACGGTAGCCGTAAACGAGACCGGAGCTCCAACCATCACGGTGGACGGTGATGCCGTAAGACTGACAGTGGCCGTTGCCGCACCATACGACGCCAGAGCCGGCTGCAGTCCGGCTGCGGAGACAGAGCCCAGCCCGGTTACAAGATCATAGCCAGCTCCGGCGCTGTATCCCAGCAAACCGTTCGTGCAATCCACTGATCCGCTCACGCACGGAACAATGTTGTTTCCCGTCGTAATGTCGTGAAAGATGCTGGAAGCGTTGGCACCAGCAGCCAGGCCGTACAGGCCCGGGTTGACATTGCCCAGAGCGCCGCCACCGTTAGCCTGCTCGACCAATGCCAGCATGGCCGCAAAATTCGGCGTGGCGGCGGACGTGCCACCCACAGCGCCACCATCCCGGCCTACTACAAATCCCGCAGACCCGCTCACGCACGGTTCGTCCGCATCGCAGATCAGATACGCGTGCTCTGAAACGTTTGCGGCAAACGCAATATCCGGCACATCACGCTGGCCGTCCTGCGGAACGCCGCTTCCCGTCTGCCACCATGGCTTGGTGAAAATCTTGCTGGCACCCCCGCCACTCGCCGTCAACGAGCCATAGGTGGCGGTGTCGTTCCATCCTGTCTCCGGCATGTAACCCGCCGCCGAACCCGAGCTGCCGTTGTTGTTGGCGCTCCAGTTGGCGGAGCTGTCCGACGTTAGTTGCGTTCCGCCTATCGCCGTGACATACGCCGAGGACGCCGGATACGATACCGCAAGTCCGGCGCTGGCACGGGTCGCCGTCACGCTCTGCTCACAATTGGCGGCGCCGCTGTCTCCCGACGCAACCACGATTGTCTGACCCTGGGCATTGGCCTGCTTCAGAAGAGGCTCAATGGTGCTTTGGGCATAGCTCGCATCGTCCGCCTCACACCCGCCGTAGCTGACGGAGAGTATCTGTGCCAGATTGTTCCGGACAGCATAGCTCAACGCATCGAAGACGCCATTGTTGTTGCAGTCTCCCGTCGATGCGTTCGCGCACCCCGTATAGATGAACTGGATCGTCGCACCCGGGGCGTTCGCTCCTGCATATTCCAGGTCAAGCTCGGATTCTGCCTCGTCGCTCGTGACCTTTGCCGACGCGCTCGTGTACGGCACCAGCACCATCGTCGGCAGCTTCACCGCCTGCCCTGTCTTCTGCTGAAAGTATGTCAGTTGGGCTGTGTCCACCGCCGACTGGCCCAGCACGCCGATGGTGATGCCATGCCCGTTATATCCCGCGCCGGTCAGGGCATGCATGCCATAAACCTGGCCAAAGTCCCACGGCAAAAGATAATGCGTACCGGTAGAGGTGGTGTATTGCGGAGAGGGTGTCACCCCCGCGCGCGCTGCTTTCAGGCGGGGCGAGGCGAGGCGATAACTGCTGAGTCCGCTGACGCCGCTCACCACTCCCGCGAACGATGCGGGGAGCTGAACCGGACTTGCGTTCTCGAAGTACTCTCGGCCATCCCGGCGGTACCGCTGTAACGAGACACCGAAAGCCTCTTCCGCCGCCGCAGCCGTCCCGGAGAACTCAACGCTTGTCCGCCCGGGCGCAACCGCCTCCACCGTGAACCCGTGCAGTTCAAGCCACTGCTGAAGAATCTGCAGATCCGCATCGGAGGCTCCAAAGCGGGCTCCAAACTGCTCCGGTGTAAGCCACCGGTGGTAGCTGGGCGATGCCGGATTTTGCTGACCCGCAAGCAAGTCATCCAGCGCCGCCTCCTGAGCCTCGGTGCGTTTCACGGTCAACGTCAGGTGCGTAAGCTTTGTGTCACCCCGCAGGTGTCCGAGCGGCTCCGTCCGCCGTGTGCGCGGACTGACGCTGTCCGGCAAGGCAATGCGCCGTTCCGCCATCGGAAGGCCGCTGAGCCGTTGCCCTGTCGCCTGCGTACACGCCGGAACCGCAATCAAGCCGACATGCAGCAACCCAACACTGCGCACGATCAAAGAGAAAATCCGCATTCGTTAGACCCTTGTAAGCATTCGCGCGGTCACCATCCCGGCGCGGCCCTGCCTGGGCATCTCAAATGCACGCCGCGTGCCGTCCCGTATAAGAAGCCCCCGGCATCAAACAGCCGCTGCGTGAGCCTCAATCCGCAACGTCTGCAGGCTGTTTCAACGTGCGAGATTCCCGTGCATCGCTGCCCTCTGCTTGCGTTAGCGTCTTCTAATCACGCCATTTGGGAACAGTGGACCGCGCGCGGTTCGGAAGCCTACGTAAACATTTGCAATGTGAACGGATTGCGAATACGCTAAGGACATCTCGACAATTTAGCTGTTTGTTCGTCGCGGAACATTCTGTGTGCAGTACTCACTCCAGGTAAGGCAGAGGGAGTTGTGTCTCCCTACACATGCTGTCCGTGTACGCCAAACCAGGAGAGTACATGAGTTTTTTCCCAAGGCCCTCGCGCACCGCGCTCCTCGCTTCAGCGGCAGTCCTCATCTCAGGCGCAGTAGCTGGTGCACAGACCTTTCGCGGTTCGTTGACCGGAACCGTCACCGACGCTTCCGGCGCGGCGATTTCAAACGCCTCCGTTCAGTTGACCAATCCGGCCACCAACGAGGTGCTGAATATCAAGTCCAACAACGCCGGCGATTTTAACTTTCCGGAGCTTCCTGTCGGGACGTACAAGCTTCTGGTCAGCGCGCCCGGATTTTCTGCCAAGGGCATCGATAGTCTCGCCATTGAAGTATCCAAGATCAACCACCAGCAAATCAGCCTGACCGTCGGAGCAGAGTCAACCGTGGTCAACGTGGAAGCTGCCGGCGTCACTCTCGATACAACAAACAGCCAGCTCGTCGCGGTTGTCGATCAGAAGTCAGTACAGGAAATCCCGCTGAATGGGCGTAATTTCACCCAGATGGTGAAACTCGCTCCCGGCGTCAGCCCCTACAGCAACACTGTGAATGGTTCTCGCACTGCAGGCGTGAACTTCCAGATCGACGGAGCAGACAACAACGATCCCTGGTCGAACGCGGTCGCTTCCAACCAGGGTGGCATCGCCGGCATCGCGGGTGGCTTGATCCCTGTTGAGGCCATCGATCAGTTCTCGCTTCAGGCGGCGGGTGAGGCAGACCAGGGACGCAACGGCGGCGGCAATAGCAACATGGTGCTGCGCACCGGCACCAACTCGCTCCACGGTGATGTCTTCTACTTCGACCGCAACGAACTCTTCGCATGGCTCAGTCCGTCGGTCGCGGTGGGCAGCCGCATCCCTGAGATCCGCAATCACCAGGGTGGATTTACCCTGGGCGGACCCATCATCAAGAACAAGACCTTCTTCTTCATCGCTGGCGAAATCCAGATTGCCCAGGCGAATAACAGCTTGTCCGATACGGTCCTCAACGATACCTGGGTTGCCGCCGGCAAGAGCCTGCTGGCCAGCCGCGGCATCGCGCAGAATCAAACCGCGCTCAACATGTACACGCTGCTCTTCCCCGCGGTGTCGCGCGCGACCACGGGCTACACAAACCAGTACCAGTCCAATGGCGTCAACACCTACAACAGCTACAACGGCATCATCAAACTGGACCACAGCTTCAGCGACCGAGAGCAGCTCTCGGTTCACTATCTCGGAACGACTGGCACGCAGTCGGCCGACGTAGGTTCGCACTTTGCGGACTACTTCGAGACCGCTCCCATGCACATCCATAACGGATCGGTCATCCTGAACAGCACCCTGTCCAGCAAAGTTGTCAACCAGTTGAGCTTTGCGGCACAGTCCTTTCTGCAGGTCTTCAATGACCGCAACCAGAGCTTCAATGTGCAGGCCAATGGACTTCCACTCGGCCTGACAGGCCAGCTTGCCACCGGTGCGCCGCAATTCTACGTGGGTTCGTTCGATTACACCGGCGCGACACCACCGCTGGGCCGCCAGGACGTAACCGGCCACGTGGACGACACGCTGCACTACACGCTCGGCCGTCACGAACTCAAGGTGGGCGGCGAGTACCGCCATGCCAATCTAAATGTCGCCTACTTTGTCAACGGCCGCGGAACCTTCAACTTCGACGGAACGCGGTACACAAATAACGGCGCTAATCCCGTCACCCAGGCGGAGTGCGCCGCAGCCGGTCTGGATTACACCAACGCTGGAGCCAACAAGTGCTCTACCGGGACGCAGGTGGCGGACTTTGTGGCTGGTCTAACCCGGAACAATGCTTCGGGTGCCACCATCCTGCGCAACAATCCGCAGCGTGTGTACATCGTGAATACCTTCGACGCCTTTGCCGCGGACGACTTCAAACTGACCAACCAGTTCACGCTGAACTACGGTGTGCGCTGGAGCTACCCGGGTGTCATCGCCGACGACCGCAACTCAATCTACAACTTCACGCCCCAGCAGGGCTACTTCAAGTCCCCGCTGTATGCCCGGAACATGGGCAATGTGGCACCCCGGGTTGGTTTCGCATTCACCCCGTTCAAGGACAATCCATCCACGGTGTTGCGCGGTGCCTACGGGTGGTTCTTCGATCAGCCAACCGTCGGGCAGTTTGTGTACAACAGCGTCGGTAACGGTGCCAGCGCCGGTATCTTCGGCAGCCCCGGCGACGCCAATGCAGCGGTAACAGTAAACGGCGGCGCCACTTTCGTCCTCGGACAGACGCAGTTTCCCTCCGGCGTCGCCGTCGGCGCCCACCGGCCGCCGACCACCGCGCTTTGCGTCCAGGCGATGAACCCGCACTATCGCGCGGCATACCTGCAGAACTACAACCTGAACGTGGAGCAGCAGCGTGCAAAGAACACCCTGCTGACGGTGGCCTACGTGGGCAGCTCGGGCCGGCGGCTGGCGTACGTCGATGACCTCAACCAGGTCAACGTCACAACGGTCGTGGCAAACCGTGTACGTCCGTACGCAGCGCAGTACCCCTATCTGACCGCTATCAACCAGGTGAACAGCGGCGCGACGTCGAACTACAACTCCATGCAGATCAGCCTGCAGCAGAGCGCGTGGCACGGCCTTGCGGCGAAGCTGTATTACACGTGGAGCAAATCAGAGGACGATGCGTCCAGCACGACCACGCCGCAGGACAGCCGCAACCTCCGCGGCGACTGGGGGCTTTCCACCTTCGACGTGCGCAACAACTTCACCGGAAGCGCGCACTACGAACTGCCAAAGTGGACGAGCCATGCCACCCGCCTGACGCAGGGCTACCAGATGAACGCCCTGTTCACCTTTGCAGGTGGGACACCCATCAACATCCTGGCCGGGACCAACACGAGCGGATCGGGCGAGGCGAGCAGGGACCGTCCCAATCGCACGGCGGGTGTCAATCCCTACGTGACGCGTGTGACCAACGCCAGCAGCACGTCACGGACGTACACCTATCTCACCAAGAATGCCTGGACTGCACCGCTTAGCGGCACCTTCGGTAACGAGCGGCGCGATAGCGTGCAGGGACCTGGCTTTGGCGATGTCGATCTGTCCTTCGTCAAGATGACCCCGATTACAGAACACGTCAATACAGAGTTGCGTGCGGAGGTCTTCAACATCTGGAATCAGGCAAACTTCGCCAATCCCAGCGGCACGCTGACCAGCTCGAGCTTCGGCCTGCTGTCCGCGACACGTAACTCATCCTCCGCTCCAGGCCTTGGACCGGGTGAACCGCGCAATATGCAGTTCGCCTTCAAGATCAGCTTTTAGCCGCTGAGACGTGCTCTCCACCGTAGGGTCACGCTCTAAAAGGGCGTGACCCTACAATTGTCTGTATGGTCATGCCGGACGTCGTCGTCGCAGGTGCGGGGCTGATCGGTCTCTCCTGTGCCCTCGAATGCGACCGGCGCGGCCTCAGCGTCACCGTGCTGGAACGTGGCGAAGCCGTTCGGCAGGCATCCTGGGCGGCGGCAGGCATGCTGGCCGCGCATGATCCTGCCAACCCCGCCGCGCTGCGTTCCCTGGCGGAGTTCAGCATCGAGCTCTACCCGCGGTTCCTCGACCGCCTGCGGGCGCTCTGCGGCATCGCTGTCCCCTTGGAGACGGAATGGGTTCTGGAAGAAGGTAGCGCCCCTACGCACAACGCCGTGCCGGCAAACTTCCAAGGCGAGCACTTCGAATACATACACGAGCAAAGCCTCGACCCGCGCAAGCTGACAGCGGCGGTGCTACAAGCTGTACGCACTTCAGGCATCGAACTCCGCGAGCATACTCCCGTCGAACACGTCGAGTCCCTCAGCCGAGGCGCTGTCGTCCGCACACACAACGATCGCCTTGCATGCGGAGCGTACCTCGACTGCACCGGTGCGTGGAGCGCCGGGTTTACCCACCCCACCAAGGGACAGATGGTGCGCGTCTCCGCACCGGGCACACTGGCCGTACCAGGCAGGGGCAACGTCGTGGTGCGAACGGATGATATCTACATGGTGCCCCGGCTCGACGGCTCCGTCATCATCGGCGCAACCGTCGAAAACGCGGGCTTCGACCGCTCTCTCCATGACGCGGACCTCGACGCGCTCCGTCTCCGCGCCGCTTCCCTGCTGCCATCGGTTGCAGACGCACCCGAACTGGAGCGGTGGTCAGGTCTGCGCCCTGACACGCCAGATCACCTCCCGTTCCTGGGCCAGACTGGTAGCCGAACATTCATGGCAGCAGGCCATTTCCGCAATGGCGTGCTGCTTGCTCCCGCCACGGCACGCGTTATGGCGGATCTCATCCTCGGTACAATGGCTGCTGTTGATCTCGAGCCGTTCAGTCCCTGGCGATGCAACGCGCCTCTGCAGCACGAGACCGCGCCGGGAGCGGTATTCGAGCAGGTGTGATGACAACCGCACAATGCATCCGATATAAGAACTCTTTATAGCAACGCCCTACTTTCTTCACCGTGGAGACCCGCTCATGTCGCAGGCTGTTGCCCCTCGTGGGTTGGAAGGTGTTGTCGCTACCACCTCTGGCATCTGCTGGATCGACGGTGATGCGGGCGTCCTCTCCTATCGCGGCATCGACATCCACGAACTCGCGGCGCACTCCACCTTCGAGGAATGCACCTACCTCCTCTGGTTCGGGAAGCTACCCACTGCTGGCGAGCTGAAAGAGTTCACCACACAGCTTGCGGCAGCGCGCACCCTGAATGACGCACTCGTCACCTTCCTCAAGGGCCTGCCCAAAGATGCACCGCCGATGGAGGCGCTGCGTACATCTGTCAGCCTGCTGGGCATCACCGACCCGGACGACGCTGATAGCTCCCACGACGCCAATGTGCGCAAGAGCGTGCGGCTGACGTCGCAGATCCCGATGATCGTCGCCGCCTTTGACCGCGTCCGTAAAGGCAAGGAGATCGTCGCCCCAGACCCGGCGCTCACCCACGCCGGCAATTTTCTCTGGATGCTAACCGGAGAGAAGCCCATTGCGGAAGCCGAGCGCGCCTTCGATGTCGCGCTGATCCTGCATGCCGACCATGAGTTGAACGCCTCCACCTTCGCCGCGCGCGTCATCGCGGGCACGCTCTCCGACGTGCACTCCGCCATCACCGGCGCCATTGGCGCTCTCAAGGGACCGCTGCACGGCGGCGCGAATGAAGCCGTCATGAAGCTGCTCTACGAAGTCGATGGCCAGGCTGCCGACCCCGTCGAGTACGTCCGCGATCTTCTTGCAAGAAAGGTCAAAGTGTCCGGCTTCGGCCATCGCGTGTACAAGACGGAAGATCCACGCGCGACGCACCTCCGCCGCATGTCGAAAGAGCTGGGCACCGCTGCCGGCAACGCGCGCTGGTATGACATGTCCGAGAAGATCGAAGCCTTCGTAAAGAGTGAAAAGAAGCTGAATGCCAACGTCGATTTCTACTCCGCGTCAACGTACACCACCCTTGGCATCGACATGGACCTGTTCACGCCCATCTTCGCGGTGAGCCGCATCGCTGGATGGGCTGCGCACGTGATTGAACAGCATGACAACAATCGCCTGATCCGTCCGCGCGCCGAGTACACCGGCCCTGCCTATCCCGCCCCGTACGTGCCGCTGGACCAGCGTGCTTAATCTTCGCTGGCTACACTGGATGCGTGCGTAAGAAGCCAGACAGCGCAGCCCCGGAAAGCCCCGAAGCCATCGCCGCAGTGGATGACATACTGGCCGGCGTTGGACTTCAGCACGGCACACGCAGCTCACGGGCTGGTGCGTGGCACAACGGACTTCGTGTTGCCCGCAGCCCCGCTCCCCTGCCAAAGACAGCCACAACGCCATCTCTGATCCGCATCCCCTCACTCTCGCAGGCGGAGGGACTTGTACACGGCTTCTCCACGCGCGTCGGCGGCGTCTCTCGCTGCTACCGGACGGCACTCCCCACGGCCGGTGGCGACCTCAACCTTGGCTTTACGAAGCACGATGACGCGGAAAACGTCCGTGCTAACCGCAGGCTCTTCCTGGAGGCTCTCGACGCGGCCAGCTTCAAACGCTTCGCGGTCTTGCGCCAGCTGCATACTCCCGCGATCCGGGTCCTTCGCATCTATGATGAAGCCGCTCCAGACTTTACCCAGCCCGGCACCATGCGTGCAGATGCTTTGATGACAGACCAGCCGGGAGTCCTGCTCACCATTCAAGCAGCGGATTGCGTTCCAGTTCTGCTCTTCGATCCTGTGCAACGTGCGATTGCTGCCTTCCATGCAGGTTGGCGCGGAACGTTGGCCCGTATCGTCGAGCGCGGCGTAGGCACCATGCGCGCGCTGTACGGTTCGCACCCAGCGGATCTTCTTGCGGCGATAGGACCGTCCATCGGTCCTGCCACGTACTCCGTCGGGGAGGACGTACGGCATGACTTCGTTTCGCAGTTCACGTACGCGGACGAGCTCTTTCATGAGGTCTACGACTCCGATCCCATCCGCGAAAAATACCCTCTCCTCTTCCTGACGGCGCGCGCACCCGGCCACTCACCCACCGGTCCGCAGTTGCACCTGGATCTCTGGGCGGCAAACCGGCGCCAACTCCTCGACGGCGGCCTTCTGGAAAGCCACATCACAACCACCGGTCACGACACTGCGGCGAATACGCACCTCTTCTTTTCGCACCGCGCAGAACAGGGCTTCACCGGTCGCATGATGGCGGCCATCGGCATGCGAGGTTAGGCCCCGAAACGCCCGGCACCACACCATGCAACGTTGTTGCGCGGGCGAGCACGCCAGGCGTCTGCCACAATGAAGTTCGCACTCAGCTGACGATCTCGCCAGGACTGTTCGGGGTGAGCCCGTCTGCGCACTAAAAATGGATGAGGATCGACCCTATCTGTTTCAAACGCTGCCCGATATCCGGTCAACGTGGAACTCTCAAGGAGAGAGATCTGGGCCGCAGTCATTGACGCGCACCAGATCGAGAGCGGCTACTTAGATACGGTGTCTTTATTCTCGGGCGCAGGGGTAACGATGTGCGCATCGTTCTTCACGTCCTCGTTGACGCCCTTGAGGCCTTCCTTGAAGCCCTTCAATCCCTCGCCAAGGCCCTTCCCCAACTCCGGCAACTTCTTGCCGCCAAAGAACACCACAACCACAAGGCCGATGATCAGGAGGTGCATTGGCTGGAACAGGTCATTGAGCATGGGATAGGCCTCCGCGAGCGTGCGGCACGCGCAACACTCAGACAAATCATTGTCGCATACTCAGCGTTGCTGCGCCGCCCTGCATGGATCGCCGCCAAGAGTATATCTTTAGAAGAACAGCATCCGTTGTGATTGCCTGAAGCGTAGCCGCCAGACAAGTCCCGCTGGATGCTGTACGCCGTTGGAGGAACATGTTCATCACCCATCCCCGGCTGGCTTTTGCCGGGCCGTCTGCCCTGCGCCCTGCCGCCCGTTTTCCTTGCCGCATGTCACTCCTTACCGCAGCGTGTGCCGCGGCCATCGGCATCACCTCTGCGGCGTCCGCGCAAGACACCTTCCGTCCGCCACCTCCCGTGACCTATACCGAGAAGTACGAGGTCTATGGCGGCATCAACTTCCTGAACGGACAGGCAGGCCAGGTCATTCCCAAGCGCTACAACATGGGCGGTGGTGAAGCCATGGCAACGTATTGGCTCACTCCCAAGTATGGCGTTGCGGGCGACGTCCGTTACGATGCCGGAACCACGCCTGTCCTGCCCGCCGCACAATCCACCAACCCGGCTGTGCAAACGCGCCCGCTGGTCTCTCAGATCATCGGGATGGGCGGTCTCCAGTACCACTGGTTTGGCAACCAGCATGCGGGTGTCAATCTTCACGCGCTGGCCGGTGTCACACATGGGACCTTCGACCATAGCAACCCGGGCCTGGACTCCACCACCTTCTACACAGCAACCGGCTTGTATAGCAATCGCAGTGCCGTGATGGCAACAGCAGGCGGCAGCATCGACTTTAACCGCTCCGCTCGCATCGCCATCCGCGTCTCGCCTGAGATCGTTTTCGAACACTTCGGGGACGAGTTGCGCGAGTTCGTCTATGTCTCCGGTGGCATCATCTACCGCTTTGGCAACCGCTAAAACACCGCAGCAGGATCGTCTGTGAGAATCGCTTATAGATGATCATCCGTTCATCTCAAAACGGAGTACAGACCACGGTCAACGGACCACCGTCTCCTACATCGTCTGCATAAACTCATCCGACACCGGATTTTCGTACAAGGAGGTATCACGCGTCACCACCGTGATGCCGCTTGGCGTCACGTGGTACTTGCGCCGGTCCTCATCCTGGTTATAGCCGATCACGGTCCCGTCGGGAATGTGAACGTCGCGGTCAAGGATGGCGCGCCGAATCCGGCAGTGGCGCCCAACATTCACGTGAGTAAACAGGATGGAAGAGTCGATATCGGAGTACGAGTTCACACGTACATCCTGTGACAAAACGCTCTGCCGCACCGCCGACCCCGAGATGACACAGCCCGGTGAGACAACGGAGTTGATCGCCATGCCAGTACGGCCCATCTCACCGAACACGAACTTAGCTGGCGGATACTGTGTCGGGCGGGTCCGCATCGGCCAGTCCTTGTCGTAGAGGTTGAAGGTGGGTGTAACGGATGCAATGTCCATGTTTGCCTCGAAATATGCGTCCAGCGTACCCACATCGCGCCAGTACAGCGCCTCCTGCCGATTCTCATCCACAAAGTTAAAGGCAGACACTTTATACCGGCCCAACAGTCTGGGCAGGATGTTGTGCCCAAAATCATGTTTGGAGTCAGCATCGTCGGCGTCCGCAATCAGCTCTGGAAGGAGAACATCCGTGTTGAAGATGTATATGCCCATCGACGCATCCACTCTGTCCGGATTAAACGGCGAGCGAACGGACGTGGTCTTTGGCTTCTCCTGGAATCCAACCACCTCGCCATTGGAACTGACCTCCACCACGCCGAAGCCCGCCACCTCATCCGGATTGATCGGCAGCGTTGCAATGGTGCAAGCCGAGCCGCTTTGGATGTGCTGGTCCAGCATCAGACCGTAATTCATCTTGTAGATGTGATCGCCGGACAGAATAATGACAAATTTCGGCTCCTCCGAACCGATCGAATAGATGTTCTGGTACACCGCGTCGGCCGTACCCTGATACCAGTTCCGGTTGACACGCTGCATCGGCGGCAGAATTTCAATAAACTCACCCAGTTCACTGGCCACCACCGTGCCCCAGCCTTCGCGAATGTGCCGGTTCAACGACAGCGCCTTGTACTGCGTCATGATGTACACCTTGCGCAGGTCGCTGTTGATGCAGTTTGAAAGCGTGATGTCAATGATGCGGTACTGTCCGCCGAACGGGACGGCAGGTTTCGCCCGGTTCTTTGTTAACGGGAAAAGACGTTCGCCCGCGCCGCCCGCGAGCAAAACTCCAAGTGTGTCTTTCATCATGCTTCCCCACAGCGAAATCTGGCGCTATACCGCGACGACGACGATTGGATGCCGCGAACCGGATTGAGGGAGACCTCTTCCGTCAGGAGGGAAAGTTCTCTTCTCAGGTGTTGCCGCCGTCGAACACGTCCTCCGCCTCCTCAGGCAGGGAGATCCGCAGCGACTTGAGGAAGCTAAGGTCATTGCGCGAGAAGGTCTGGCCGGGCTCCGGTATGTCAGCGCTGTCCACCTCTGGAACGACTTCATTCAAGCCAATTGTGGCTTCCAGCATCAGCAGCACATCGAAGCCCTGCTCACGGATGTCACGCACCACACCCGAGATCTGCTCGGACTCAGACACAGAATCGTGAATGGCCTCTCCTAGCTGTTGAATCAAAGCCTTCACCCGTGCATTCATGCGTTTGTCCATCGTCACCCCTTAGAAGACCTTGCACCGCGCCATGACGGATGAAGCGTTAGCCAAACACTATAGCGGCCAGAACCCCGGCACCGCAATCGCCGCCGGTCTTGTCACTTCACCCGGGGGACTACACCTTGGTGTGATGTTCAGACCACGCATCCTCAAGTTGATGTGCCAAATCCTGAATGGGAGCAACCCGCTTCGCGCCCAGTACAAGCCAACCCGCCGCAGCCGCGCAAAGACCACCTATCATCCAGATCACGTTCTTCATTGTGTATGACTCTCCTGCCGTGTGGCTACTGTTTGCCCAAGTAAGATGCGCTCCACTCCGTTGCCGTTCACACCATCCGGAACGAGACATAGAATGCCACTATGGATCGGGAACGATTTGGCCGTGCACTGGGTAAGGGCGCCCGTATAGCGGCGCGCACCGCACTGGAGGCCGTGGACGCCGCCGCGGCACCGTCACCGCCGCCACGCCCTGCGCAACCGGTGAACGCCGCGGCTGGAGCGGTGGAGCCCTCCTCTCGGACGACGCCTCTGGAACGTGCCGCCACTGTCCGGCAGAACCTGCGCTCCGCCACCCGGGGCGCGCGCGCGGGAGCGTTCACACCACTCCGGCATGCCTCCCGCGCACTTTGGCATGAGCTTACCGGTTCGTTCTTCGCGCTCTTTGCCCTGTCCTTCGCACTCGGCGTGTGGCATACCCGGGGCTCTGCGTACAGCGCGTTGCGTACAGACGGGATCCGCTTTGACATCTTCTGCATCCTTGCCGCGCTGTTTACCTGGTTCTCCGTCAGCAGCTTTATGCGCGCGCGCCGCCGTCCCTAAGCTACCGCGTCTTCTGTTTCGCAGATCCTGCGTCAAGATTTTGGCCGGGTGAGACTGCATCTTTCGGTGCCGGCGCCTCGGAGCCCACCGTGAAATCATAGGCAAGCACGGGTGCGACATGCTGGACTGGCAATAAAGCATACTGCCCCGCACGTAGCGGCTCTTGTGCCGTCATCCGCAGCCATCCGTCCGGCAGGGACTCTGCATGCATGCACACCACGGGAGCGGTACACACGGTGGCACTGCTCACATCCGCAAACTTCACATGGTCCAGCGTCCGCGTGCCGCTCTCCACCTGCACCGGCAAGAGCGCCCACCCCGTAGGCGTGCCGCGCCCGGCATCCCCCGCATTCTCCGTGCGATCGCTTGTATGAACAAAGAACACCGGTGAAGCCGACCGCAGCGGCGTACGTGGCCCATCACCTTCCAGCGTGTTCATGGCAGCGGTCGACTTCAACGCGGAATGATGCACCGGTACCAGCACCTGCTTGCCGTCCACGGTGTCCAGTGCCCATGGGACATTGCCATTCGGAACGCGTAAACCGGGAGCAACAACCAGTTCACCATTTTGAACGGAGTACGTCCCCGGATGCGCGGGCGGTGCAGTGGTTGCTGAACTTGGCGGCGCTGCCGTGCGATCCGCCGTCTGCGCCGCTGCCAGGACTCCAAAGAACGAAACGGACAACAGCACACGGAACCACATGGGACGCCTCACGCGCATCTGATGCCGCCGTTTTGCATCGCGATACCATGAAGTTGGACAGGAATGAAGCGATTCGTCCTGCACATCACGAAAGAGCAGGACCCCTGATGTCCACCACGCCCACCGCACTGCGCCGTACCGCTCTGTACAACACCCACAAGGCCCTTCGCGCCAAGATGGTTGACTTCGGTGGATGGGAGATGCCCGTTGAATACAGCGGACTCCTCTCTGAGCATCATGCGGTGCGCACGGGCGTGGGCGTCTTTGATGTCTCGCACATGGGGTGCATCCAGTTGCGCGGCCCTGGTTCGCTCGCCGCCGTGCAACGCCTCCTGATGAACGATGCAAGCAAGTTGCAGGTGGGCCAGGCACACTATTCCGCCATGCTAACGCCTGAGGGCACCTTCGTAGACGACGTCGTTCTGCACAAGCTCAGCGACAACGATTACCTCATCGTCATCAACGCGGGCACGCGCGAGAAAGACATCCAGTGGGTACGCAAGACCGTCGGCCAGATGCCCTCTACGCACATCAGCGACTACAGCGACCTCTACACGCAAATCGCTATCCAGGGACCGCGCGCGCAGGACACTCTGCAAAAGCTGACGGACACCGACCTGTCCGCCATTAAGAACTATTGGTTCACCTGGGGCAAGGTCGCCGGCTTCTATAACGTCATGATCGCCCGCACCGGCTACACCGGCGAAGACGGCTTTGAGATGTACATTCCCAGCGACGAAGCCACCAGCGCCACGGTGTGGCAGCAGATTTTCGACGCCGGGAAGGAATTCGGCATCCTGCCTGCTGGCCTGGGCGCACGCAACACATTGCGTCTTGAAGCCGGCATGGCGCTCTACGGTCACGAGATCTCCGACGAGATTAACGTCCTCGAAGCCGGGCTGAACCGCTATTGCAAGCTGGAAAAAGAAGCAGACTTTGTGGGCAAGCAGGCCCTGCTCGCAGCCGCGCAAACAGAACCGGCACGCAAACTCGTCGGCCTGGAAATGATCGACCGCGGCATCGCGCGCGACGCCTATCCCGTACGCACGCTGGAAGGCGAGCACCTCGGTGTCATCACCAGCGGCTCACCCTCACCCACGCTCAAAAAGAACATCGCCATGGCTCTCCTCCCACCAGCAGATGCCGTTCCGGACAACATCGTCGCCGTTGAAGTTCGCGGCGCCCTGGTCAAAGCCAAAGTCGTCGCCACACCGTTCTACAAGCGCAATCGCACCAGGCCAGCGTCACTTATGTCCTGAAGGCGGCTGGCTCCGGACTGATCGCGCAAACCCGCGGCGATTACCGTGTTCGGCTTTTGCTACCCCTGCGAGGAACTCCGCGCGGCGCCTTCCGCCTTCGCCTTCGCAGCCAGCCCGATGCTCTTCAGCGCAGATCGTAGCCGCGCCCGCTCACCCGCGCAGACGCCGCTCATCACACTTTCAAGGTCCTGCTCATGCCGTGCGTACACGCGTGAAATCAGGGAGCGCCCCTCGCAGGTCAGGTCCACAGTGCGAATCCGCTTGTCCGGCGGTCCGCTCTGCCGTTGCACATAGCCCAGCCGCTCCAGCCGGCCAACCGCCGCGGTCATGGAAGGGTTGGCCAGCAACACCGCATCGCCTAACTGCGACATGGTCATCCGGCCCTTGTGCAGCAGCGCTTCCAGGATCGCAAAGTCGCTCAGGCCGATGTGCATCGCCGCCAGCGTGCTCTCCACATACATCTGCATGGAGCGGTACGCCTTCATCATCACCAGCCACAGACTGGCCGCGCTGGGCGTCGCCTCACCGGCTGCTTCTGAACGGCTCACACGTGTATTGTCCGCTACTTTGTCAACACCCGTACAGCAAGGCGCTCCGTCCAGCTTCGTTTACTCCCTCGGCGTCCAGCCGGTACCATGAGTGCCGTGCATCGCTCTGTCTTCACTTTCTGGTTATGCTGCCTGTTCATTGCGTACATACATCCTGCTGGGGCGCAGGATGCCGTCGACGCCGTCGACCCGCTCATCGGCACCGGTGCCGGTTCCATCGGCTACGGCGGCACCATGCCCTTTGTCACTGCCCCCTTTGGCATGACCAACTGGACGCCGCAAACCAGGCAGAACCGGCTCAGCGTCGTCTCCTATGAGTACAGCGACACGACGATCCAGGGCTTCATGGGGACGCACCAGCCCGCCATCTGGATGGGCGACTTCGGCTATGTCACGCTCATGCCAGAGGTGCGCGAGATTAAGTTCGACCCGGTGAAGCGCGCGCTGCCCTTTGACCATGCCAGCGAGATCACGCACCCGGATTACTACGCGGTGGACCTGAAGCTGGACGGCGGCAGAGTGATCCACGCGGAGATGACTGCCACGGAGCGCTGTGCCTACTTCCGGTTCACCTTTCCAGCCGGCTTGCAGCCAAGCGTTGTGGTGGAGGCCTCGCGTCCCGGCGTCCATGGGAGCATCCACCTTGACTCTTCCGGGCATGAGATCACCGGTGCCAATCCTGACCGCATTGACCGCAATCTTGGGCCAGCGGCTTTGCCGCACTTCAGCGGGTACTTTGTCGCGCAGTTCCACCAGGAGATCGTCGGCGGGGGCACGATCGGCCAGGTGGACGGCGCCACCGGGGACGCCCGGACCCAGCACAGCGCAAGTGCATGGTTCCTGCCACCGGACCTGTCGAAACCCTACACGGTGGAAGTGCGTGTTGGTACGTCATTCCTGAGCGTCGACCAGGCGCGCGCCAACATTCGTTCTGAGATCCCCGCGTGGAACTTCGATGAGGCGCGCTCGAAACTGCATGCCGCGTGGCTCGCAAAATTGGGAACTGTCTCGGTCGAAGGTGCCAACTCGGACGAGCGCCGCATCGTCTACACCGCCCTGTACCACGCCCTGCTGTACCCGCGCGTCTTCTCGGAGGGCAACCGTTACTATAGCGCCTTTGACGATACCGTCCATACCGGTCAGGCCTACACCGACTATTCCATCTGGGATACCTTCCGCGCCGAACACAGCCTCCTCACACTCATCGCGCCCGAGCGCATTGACGGCATGATCACCGCGCTGCTGCAGGACTTTAAGGAAGGCGGATGGATGCCGAAGTGGCCCAATCCCGGGTACACCAACATCATGATTGCCACGCACGCGGACAGCATGGTCGCGGAAGCCATGCGCAAGGGCTTCCATGGCTTGGACCGGGGCCTTGCCTGGCAGGCAGTCTACAAGGACGCCATGACACCGCCCGACGGCGACATCACCCGTCGCTGGCTCGACCGTGAAGAGCACACACCCTACGAGGCACGCGCCGGTCTGACCTGGTACAAGCAACTGGGCTACATCCCCACGGACAAAACGGACGAGGCCAGCAGCCGCACACTGGAGGACAGCTACGATGACTGGTGCGTGGCCCAGGTCGCAAAGGCGCTCGGCAAGCAGCAGGACTACCAGTTCTTCCTCAGGCGCTCCCTCAACGACCGCAATCTCTTCGACACATCCGTCGGTCTGATGCGCGGCAGGCTTTCGGACGGCTCATGGGCACCGTTCGGCATCGACGGCGATGATGAGTCGAACCGGCACGCCCCCGGGTGGACGGAAGGCGATGCATGGGTGTACACCTGGGCCCCACTGCACGACATCGCCGGCGTGATGCGGCTCATGGGCGGCCCCGCAGCCGCCAGCGCACAACTGGACCGGCACTTCGCGGGTGGTCACAACGTTCACAAGAACGAGCCAAGCCACCACTACGGGTACCTGTACGACTTCACCGGAGAGCCCTGGAAGACGCAGGCAAAGGTCCGAGCCATCGCCGCCGCAGAGTACGGTGCTACGCCTGCGGGCCTGGACGGAGACGACGACTGCGGCCAGATGAGCGCGTGGTATCTCTTCACCGCGCTCGGCATCTATCCCGTCAACCCCGCCTCGGGTGACTACATGATCGGCAGCCCGCTCTTCACGACGATGAGCCTTAGGCTGGCAAACGGCAAAACGTTCACCGTGCAGGCCGACGGAAACTCCAAGACAAACGTCTACATCCAGTCCGCCACGCTGAACGGCAAACCACTGAACCACCCCGTGATCACCTGGGAAGACATCCAGGCCGGCTCCACGCTGCACCTCGTAATGGGCCCAAAGCCATCCCAATGGGCAAGCTCCTGGCGTCCTTCGTTGCCCGAAGAGGCCAGCAACTAGGCAGTGTGAGAGCCACACAATCCAACCCGAAACGGGAACCGAGCAAGTTTCCCCGAAGCTCTTGTCCGGTTGTTCAAAAATGTTTCACGTGAAAATATTTCGGCGAACGTGATACGAATCCAATCTTTTAGTTAGATCTCGTTTGGCACGCCGGGCAGACCCCGATCACGTCCATGGAAATCCGCTCGACGCGGAATCCGTCCGGCAGAGTGGAATCCCGCAACGAGGGAGCGAACCCGTCCGGCAGATCCGTCACTTTACGGCACACGGAACAGACCATATGGTGATGCGGATCCTTATTCATCTCCACACGCAGCGTGCCATGATGGACCGAGAGTTCGCGCAAAACGCCGCTCTCCACAAACAGGTGAATGTTCTTGTAGACCGTCGCCAAGGAGATGGACGGGATACGTTCCTTAACGGCTGCAAAAACCTCTTCCGGCGACGGATGACCCGCCATGCGCTGCATCGTCTCGTAAAGAACCTGCCGCTGGTGTGTCACGGCAATCCCGTGTTCCACGCACAACTCCCGGAATGTCCTCAGCCCGTCGGTCATGCCTGTCTTGAGTAGATAAGACCCTGTCGGCAGTGTCAAGAACCCGGTGTGACGCGTGGGAGCGTTTCGCCGTCCAACCGTAGATGGGCTGTTACTCTATCAGCCTGAAGGAGGGAACCCATGCGGACATTTACCTTGCCGGAGGCGCATACCCTTCTTCCTGTCCTGGACTCGCTCCTGCAGCGCGCGCAGGCTGCCGCGGCCGTCGCCACCGCGCGTGAACATGCCCTCCAGGCGCTCTCACAGGCCATCTTCCTCTCCGGCGGGTACCGTGTGGATCTGGCCGACGTTGCGCGTGTCAAGGCAGAACACAACACTGCCGTAACCGAGGCAAAGGACACATTGGAAGAGATCGGTGCCATCGGGGTGGAAGTCAGAGATCTGCAGACGGGTCTGCTCGAGTTCCCCTTCCAACTGGATGACGAAATCGTCATGCTCTGCTGGCTCCAGGGTCAGAAGCACATCACAGAGTGGCACAAAGCCGAAACTGACTGGAATGAGCGCCTCCCCTTGGACGATCGGTTTACCCGCGGTGAGCGTCCGCAGTAGTCTCGTGTGAGGTGGGTACGACGGCGCAGGCAACGTGGAACACTTCGGCAAGTACTGCCGCACCCGTCGCAGGTTTCTCCCCGGAGTTCCAGCTTCTGCTGGCCTGTCTGCGCTGGCCGCTTGAACCATCGGACCTCCATGAGATCAGCAGCAGATGCAAGTCAGTCCAGGACTGGCCCCACCTCTTGCAACTCGCCGCCCGCCACCGTGTCTTCGGGCTCGTCTGGCGCGCGTTGCAAAAGGAACATTGCGCCCTGCCTACTGACGTGGCTGCACGCCTCCAGCAGGCAGCCGCCGCAACCGCACGGCAAGCAATGTTCCTCTCTGTGGAATCATTGCGCCTGGCCCAAATCTTCGACACTGCGGGAATACAGGTCACCTTCCTGAAGGGTGCGGTCGTCGCGGCGCTCGCATATGGCGACATGACCGTGCGGCACGCCAAGGACATCGATCTGCTTGTGCCTGAAGCGGCTGTGCCCGGCGCGCTCGCAACCTTGCGCAGCGCCGGATACGCACCCCTCTTCGCACTCGACACAGTCTCCACCCGTGAGCGCACCCTCTGGTTCCGCCACGCCAAATCGCTCGACCTCCTGCATCGGCAAACCGGCGTGTCCCTGGAGCTTCACTGGCGGCTCACAGACCTTCCACTCACGCGAGGCTTGCACATCGAACAGCAGGCCGTCACCGTCACGCCTGGACGCACACTCCCCGCGCTGTCGCCGGATCACCTGCTTGCCTACCTTTGCGTGCACGGCGCGGCCCACGGCTGGATGCGCCTCAAGTGGCTGGCGGACGTCCATGCCCTCCTGCGCCAACGCAGCGATCTACAGGAAGCGTACAGGAGCCTCATGGAGCTAGGAGCAGGCCGCTCGGCCGGACAGGCCCTCCTCCTTTGCAGCGATCTCTTCGGTTTGCCTCTGCCAGCGTCCTTGCACTACGAATTGCGGCGCAGTCCGGTGTTGCGCGTCCTGCGCCGCACCCCTGTCTGGCTCTACCGGCGTGGCCGTGAGGTCAAGGAAGTGGATGATCTGCCCTTTGGCACCACCTCCGTATATCTTTCGCGCATGCTTCTCAGCAGCGGTCTTCGCGCGCTCCTGGCCGAGCTGCGGACGTGGGCATTCCGTCCCGACGAACTGCTCAAGACGCGCCTTCCCCGTGGCCTCGCCTTCCTTTATCCGGTGGTCCGCATCGCCGCATGGACACGCGCCCGGATGCGGCATGGTGGCAGGTCGGCACCTCACAGTATCCATTAGCACCCGGCGAGGGCGTCACCTGCGACCCCGGCACCAGCGGTACAGCCTTGCCGGCTATGCTCACGCGTGGCAGTAGGCGCGACGCACGCGTGCGTTTGCTCCGGCGCAAGCAGTATGCGATCCTTACAGAGCACCAACGTGACCCAGCCGGGATGGCGGAACTGGCAGACGCAGCGGACTCAAAATCCGCCGGCCCTTGCGGCCGTGGGGGTTCGACCCCCCCTCCCGGCACCAACGATCTCCAACGTTGCGGTACGAGGCTCAACGCCCCTCATGGCTCGGTCTGCACACCTAGCCGGAATCGAAGGTTCCCCGTGACTCACTCGGCAGAGGCTCCTCGCCTGGGTCTGGGCGATAGATGCGCACGCAGGCATAACAACAGGCAGCCCTGTGCCCGGGCGTTCGTACCGAGGCAAACGGCCTGAACGCTGAAGCAAACTCACGTCAAAACGGAACTACGATGCACGGTGTCTTCCACCCAATCTCACCAGCGCTTCAATCGCGGCATCCTGCCATGCAGACAGCTCTTCATCCCGCAACGTGCGCTCGGGAGATTGGAAGACCATCCGCAGCAGCAGCGAGTACTCGCCACCAGGAACGGTTTTCCCCTTCGGGTCGCGGTAAATCTCCACCGGCTCCAGCGAGACCATCTCGGCAATCTTCAAGTCACGCAGCGCACCCTCTACATCTGCCCAACGCACCGCATCCGTGAAGAGGAACGACAAGTCGCGCTCCACTGCCTGATAGCGCGACGGCTCCGTTGCGAGTGGTTGCCGCAATCCGTATGCAAAGAGGATCGGCAGCACTACCTCGCACACGACAGCCTGTTCGCGCAGCTTGCGGCGGTCGCGTTCCGCCGATGTTAGCTCCCCAAACCAACCCGCGACCATTGCGTCCAGCAGCAAGGACGCGCCGCGCCCCGGCTCGATCCACGCGGGTAAAGCTTCAGTCGACCACGACACGGAGGGCACGGAGAAACGCGATACCAATTCCTCCAGCGCACCCTTCATCTCAAAAAAGAGAGCATCCGCCGCACGTACCGTCTTAGTTGCCGCTGCATCCCCGTACGCTCCCATCGAAAGCGAAGCCCGTTCCCGCACCTCTGCCGTTGACCCTGTAAAAACAGTTCCGTACTCGAACATCCGCACTGACCGCACATCGCGCGTGCTGTTCAGCTGCAGCATGCCAACGATACCCGGCAACAATGAAGGCCGCAGCATGCCCGCCTCCGCGTTCAGTGGGTTGCCCATCGCCACACCGCTCTCACCCGGCGCGGCAAAGAGCTGCCCGTCGCCTTCGCTGCAGAAGGTGCTGCTGATCGCCTCCGTCCACCCCAGCGAGCGCAACACCGTACGGACCGTCTCTTCTTGCGCGGCATGGGGCAGCGCCACAACTCCGCCGGAGAAACTTGGCAGCGTGTCCGCGAAACGGTTGTAGCCGTAGACGCGCGCAATCTCCTCAATTAAATCGATCGCGCGCTCGAGGTCCAAGCGCCAGCTTGGCAGCATAACCTCATAACTGCCTGGCTCAGGCGCGGGACGCAGATGGCAGCCAAGCGCCTGGAGATACTGCTCAATGCACTCCGGCGAGACAAGATTTCCCGCATTGCTCGCTTCCAGCGTCGTTCCCAGCAGCCGCTGCACCTCGTCAACGGACAACAGCACATGCGGGCGCTGCGTGGTCCGCGCCTCCTGCGCAAAGACGCGCACGTCCGTGATCTCGCCCACAGCCTCACCGCCGCACGCTGCGATCACGCCGCGCGTCACCAACCGGTTCGCAACCGCGCAGGCACCCAGGTCGGCACCACGCTCATACCGGTGCGAAGCATCCGTGTGCAAGCCATGCCGCCGCGAGCTGGCGCGGATGGCCGCCGGATCGAACCACGCAGCCTCCACCAGGATGTTCGTCGTTGCCTCGGTCACGCGCGAGTCCCACCCGCCCATCACGCCTGCCAGGCTCAGCGCTTTCTTCTCATCGGCAATCACGAGGTCGTCCGAAGTCAGCGCCTTTTCGCTGCCATCCAGCAATTTCAAGCGCTCACCCTCACGCGCGCGACGCACCACGATGCCGCCCTCAAGCGTGTCCAGGTCAAAGACATGCGTCGAATGCCCCATGGCCAGCCACGTGTAATTCGTGACGTCCACGGCGTCCGAGATGCTCTTCTGCCCAAGCTGCGCAAAGCGCTCCGCGACAATGCCGGTGCTCTGCCCCACCCGCAGACCGCGAACCACCTGCGCGGTAAAGCGCCCGCAAAGGTCCTCCGCCTCAATCCGCACGGGGAAGCCTTGTGTTCTGCTCTCATTCGGCGCGGGCACATCGCACGCCAGCGAAGGCAGCACGCTGCCAGCGGCATCGCCCATCTCGACATGAAGAACCCGCCGGTCCTCCAGCGCAAGCAGAGGCACACCATAAATCGCAGCCGCCTCCCGCGCAATGCCGTAGTGGTTCATGGCATCCACGCGATTGGTGGTGATGTCCATCTCAAAGAGATAGCCGCCATCTGGCAGCGCATGGATACCCTCCACGGCGATGCCGCGCAGCGTCAGGTCCTCGGCAAGCTGCCGGTCAGAAACTTCGAGCGCGGGCAAGTACTCGCGAAGCCATTTTGAAAGAATATTCATGGGAAAAGCAGCGATTTAGCAATCAGCGAGTTAGCAAGTCAGCTTTCCCACTCAGGCCTCATCTACCTCCAACGTTCTTAGGGGTCCGCGCAAGATTCGCGCCACTTCACTGCCTGAGGCAAGCACCGCGTCCGCGTCGTCGCGTTTCACATAGTTAAGATCCGCAGCAAGCAGTATTTGCGTTTCCAACTCGTAGAGGGACCCGCGAGCATTTCCCAGAAACATGCGGAGCGCACGGTCGCTGAGGCGGCCATGACCTTCCGCGATGTCGCTGGGTACCGCTACTGCCGAACGGCGCATCTGCACAGTTAAACCAAATCGCTCATCTGGAGGCATTCTGTCAGTCAGCTTATACACCTGCTTCGCCAGAAGCATCGCCTTCTGCCATGCAATCAGATCGCGATAGTGCCGCGTGCGAGGACCGCGCTGACTCGCTAACTCGCTCTGTGGCTGGCCCGCTGCTTCTCTCATGCAAACTGCCCCAAGAACCGCATGTCGCCGGAGTAGAACTGCCCGATATCCCCCACGCCATACTTCATCATGGCAATGCGCTCCACGCCCATGCCGAAAGCGAATCCGCTGATCTTCTTGGGATCGTATGCGGGTTCGAGGCCGTTCTCGATACGCCGTGCATCCACGGCCGCGAAGACTGCCGGGTCCACCATGCCGCAACCCAGCAGCTCAATCCATCCGGAGTGCTTGCACTTGCGGCAGCCTTTTCCGCCACAGAACGGGCATGAAATCTGCACATCCGCGCTCGGCTCCGTGAATGGAAAGAAGGACGGGAAGAAGCGCGTCTTCACGCTCGAGCCGAAGAACGCCTTCATCGCGTGGTCCAGCGTGCCCTTCAGGTCGCTGAAGGTGATGTCCGTGTCCACGCAAAGACCTTCCACCTGGTGAAAGACCGGCGAGTGCGTTGCGTCACTCTCGTCGTTGCGGTGGACCTTGCCGGGAATCACAATGCGCAGCGGCGGCGCGTGGGTCACCATGCTGCGAATCTGCACGGGCGAGGTGTGCGTCCGCATCAGCAGCCGCTCACGCAACGGCTTGCTCTCCTGCCCCGCGACAACCAGCGTGTCCTGCGTGTCGCGCGCGGGGTGGTTCGGCGGAAAGTTAAGCGCCTCGAAGTTATAGAAGTCCGTCTCGACTTCCGGTCCAGTGCTGACGGAATACCCCAGCGCCGCAAACACCGCCGTCATCTCCCGCATGGTCCGCGTCAGCGGGTGCTCCACGCCGATGGCGCGGCGCGTTCCGGGAAGCGAGATGTCCAAACTTTCCCGGATGTGTGCGGAACTTCGTCTGGCGATAACGCTGGCCGCTACTCTGTCAATTCCTTCGACAGAACGCTTCGCATCAGCAAACACCCCTCCAGCAACGTCCTGGGTTTGCTGTAAGCGGTGGCCGATTCGGCGCTTGTCCTTAGCAAGACGTATCCAAGACGCAATACCCTTGTTAATCAGGCCAGCTTTGTCACCAAACCAGCGCACTCTAAATTGTTCCAGTTTGTCAGGCTCTTCTGATCCGCGTAACTCATCCGCTTCACGGGAAATCGCGTGTAGAGCATTGGCGATTGCGGCTTCAATGTCTTCGTCTGATGCACCCGCTAAATTCGGCAGCGTGTACCGCGTTTCTGCACTCATTCGGAGATCGCCAGCGTCATCACGCGCGCGAGTGGTTCCGGGACAGGATCACCGTCAGCGCGCAAACCCTCGATATGGAAGTCGATCCCTTCACGAATCAGTTGCTCTGTTGCGCTGTATGTCTCGCCAGCAACTCCAAGCCCCGGCAGTTGAGGCACGTACGCACTCCAGCCTGTCAAAATCTTTTCAAATACCGCAGCGTACTCGCTCATTCCTGCCCTATCTTACAGCGCTAGCCAAACAATCACCGCCGAGATCGCCCCCAGCACCCAGCTGCGCTTGTCCGTGATGGCATAGACCACTGGATCTTCATGCAGCTGCCCGCGGCTGGCCAAGAGCCACACCCGGCTGATCCACAGCAACAGCACCGGCACCAGCAGCCACAACCGGTACACATGCGCATACAGGTGCACCGTGTCCAGGTTGGAGATGTACATGGTCAGCACCACCACGCCGGCAAAGGCGCTGCCCGTGCCGAACGAACGCAGCTGCTCGATGTCGCTGCTGATATAGCCGCGCCCGCTCGCCTTCGTGCGCCCGCTTTCCAGCAGCAGCACCAGCTCAGAAAATCGCTTCACGTACGCCAGCGACAGAAAAAAGAAGATGGAGAACGCGGCCAGCCACGCGGAGATGGCCAGTCCGGTGGCGGAAGCTCCCGCCAGAATGCGGATCGTGTACAAGCCGCTGAGTACCAGTACGTCTACCAGCGCCACCCGCTTCAGCACAAACGAATAGGACAAAGTGGTGACCGTGTACACGGCCAGCCAAAGCAAGAACTGGTATTTGCGATGAAGCAGGCCCGTGCCCACAACGTGCAGCGGAGGAAAGACATTCGGCAGCGCCAAGGCCAGCAGCAAGGACAAAGCAAAGAACGCAGCGATGATGCCAACGCCGGTCAGCGGCGACAGATCGCCGGCGGCAAAGGGACGGCGTCGCTTGCGGGGATGCCGCCGGTCCGCTTCAATGTCCAGCAGGTCGTTGATGATGTACGTCGCACTTGCGCAGAACGACAGCGACAGAAACGCAATTGCCGATTGAAGCAGACTGGGCAGCGTTAGATCGTGCGCCAACAACATGGGCAGGAACACCAGGACGTTTTTTGCCCATTGGTGCAGCCGGATCGCCTTCAACACCACGCGCCCGGTGGACTTCCGGTCGTAAAACGCGCGGTGCGGCACCGTGTTGTCCTGGCGGAGCGCACGGCTGAGACCGCGGTGCGGATTCGCTACCATGGGCTGCCGGCTTGCCTTCAGCAGCGCACGGTCCGGCATGGCGTTGCCGATGTACGTGAAGCCATCCGGGAACTGCTCCTGGAACGCCCGCAGCTTATTGGCGCCTGCAAGATTGTGTGTGCCATTCGACGCCAGGACGCCCTCGAACATACCGAGATGCGCGGCCACCCGCTCCGCCAGCGCACGGTCTGCCGCGGTGGCCAGGTAGATGCGGCGTCCGCGCCCATGTTCCTCTCGCAGATAGGCCAGGAGCGGCTCGTTGTACGGGAGGTACTCCACCTCCACCGCCGCACGGCTGACGACCTCCTGCTTGAATCCGGCTTTGCCCTTGCGCAGCCATGCTGGCCAGTGCAGTGGCGAAAATGGCTGCTGCCGTGCCAGCAACAACACCGCATCCACCAGCGTGTCACTCTTGACCAGGGTGCCATCCAGATCGACGCACAGGGGCACGTCCGTGCCCGCAGAGGCATCGGCGGTGCGATGGGCTTCTTCCGCGACGCCTTCCAGCGTCAGGTCCGGCATAGACAGTAGACCCTTTCCTTGGGTGTGCATCATCAGTATAGGGAGACAGGACGGCGCCTGTGTGAACTCTTTCGTCACGCACAGATCCGGAAACATCCCGAAGCCGTAATCCGTCAATCCCTGTAGTCTTATCTTCAAGCGCGTATGGCGGCTCCGCCGGATGCCGTCCCTCAGCGTGGAACAAACTCTTAATACAACGATCACAGGACGGTCCGCCGCAGATCATGTCGCCACTCGCCACGGAGCACGCTGCTTCCCCATCGCCCGAAACGCCCGCGCTGCCGGAGCACGCCTCACCTGCCTCAACCGGCTTGCCTGACGATGCATCGCAGCACCCTGATGGCCCTCGGACCGGAGCGCCTCGCAAGCGCGTGTGGGTACGCATCCTTTTGCTGCTGCTTGTGCTGTGCGGCATCGCGTTCGTGGTGTACCGGATCCTGACCAACAAGCCAAAGGAGCAGGGCGGTCCGGGTGGTGGCGGCCGTCGTGGGGCCGCAGGGCAGATCGTGCCCGTGGCGTTTGATGTCGCAACACGACGGACGATTCCCATTTCGCTGCAGGCGCTGGGCACAGTGACCGCGTATAACACCGTGACGTTGAAGAGCCGCGTCGATGGCCAGATTACGAAAGTCAACTTCCAGGAAGGTCAGCACGTACGCCAGGGACAGTTGCTGCTCGAAATCGATCCGCGCCCGTACCAGGCAACGCTCTCCCAGGCCCAGGGCAATCTTCTCCGCGATCAGGCGAATGCGGCCTTCACGCAAGCCGAGTCGCAGCGCTATACACAGCTCTACGCCGCCGGCGTGGTGTCGCGCGAATCCGTCCAAACCCAGGAAAATACCGCAGGACAGTCCGTGGGGACGCTGGCCGCCGACCGCGCCGCCGTCCAGCAGGCCCAGGTCAACCTCAATTACACGCGCATTACCTCGCCCATTGACGGCATCGTTGGCTTGCGGCAGGTCGACATCGGAAACATTGTCACCGCCGCCGGCGGCACCGGCCTGGTGGTCATCACGCAGGTCCAGCCCATCGCCGTCATCTTTACGCTTCCTGAAGATCAGCTGCCGCAGGTCTTTGAACACATGCGTGGCGGCCACAAACTTACTGCGGAAGCCTGGGACCGGGCCGACACACAAAAACTCGCCACAGGCTCACTCCTGACCGTGGACAATCAGATCGACACGACAACCGGAACGGCAAAGCTCAAAGCCGTCTTCGACAATGCAAAGAACGAGCTCTATCCAAACCAGTTCGTCAACATCCACCTCGTCCTTGAGGACCGGCAAAATTCTCTGGTCATTCCGGCAGCCGCTGTTCAGTTGGGCAATAGCGGTTCGTTTGTCTATGTAATCGACCGCACAAAGGGACAGATGCCTCCCGCGAATGCCGGCGGAGGCAGCGGCGGGCGGCGCGGCAATAATAGCCCGGTCACGGCGGGGACGTCAGCCGCCACTACCAGCAGCCCCTCGAGCGGTGACGGGGGCGGCAACACCGGCGCATCACAGGGTGGCGCCGCACCGCCGTCGGACCAGCCCGCCAACGCGGGGAGCAACCCGAACGGCAACGGTGGACAGAATGGCGCAAGTGGGACCAATGGCAGTGGCGGCGGACGTCGCGGAGGCGCTGGCGGCAGCGGGCCGCAGATGAATTACCCGGTACACGTGGTAAACGTCGTCGTCGACAGCACGCAGGGGACCGACGTCGTTATCAAGAGCGGTCTCCAGCCCGGGCAGCAGGTCGTAACGGACGGACAGGAGAAGCTCCAGGAGGGCAGCCGAGTCATCCCTCGGCCTTCAGCCGACATGCAGGCGGCACGCCAGGCCCGCGCGAACGGCAGCGCGAATACCCCTCCCAACCCCGATCCCAACGCCAACGCCTTTAGTAACGGGCGCGGTTCTGACCGTGACCCCGGCACCTCGGATGGCACAGCGCGCACCGTGCGTGGCCAAAGCGCCCGTCCAAACGATAGCACTGGCGCGCACCGGGACAGCAGCTACCCGGCCAATGCGGATGGCACTGCCAGCACCCCGAACAACCCGGGTCCACGTGCCAACGGCAACGGCCAGCATAGGCGTCCACAGCCCACGAATCCCTAATCGAACCGGAGCTTCAACGCATGAGTCCGTCCCGCCCGTTTATTCTTCGCCCGGTCGCCACAGCCCTGCTGATGATCGCGATCCTCCTGGCGGGCGCGGTAGCGTACACCCAGTTGCCCGTCTCCGCTCTGCCCCAGGTGGATTACCCGACCATCCAGGTGCAGACCTACTATCCCGGCGCGTCTCCCGCCGTCATGACCTCAGCCGTCACAGGGTCGCTGGAACGGCAGTTCGGTCAAATCCCCGGCCTGACGCAGATGACGTCCGTCTCGTCCGGGGGCGGCTCCATCATCACCCTCCAGTTCAACCTGTCAGAATCCATCGACGTGGCACAGCAGGATGTGCAGGCGGCCATTAATGCCGCGCAGCAGCTCTTGCCCAAGGACCTGCCCAACCCTCCCATCTACAACAAGGTCAACCCTGCCGACGCGCCCATTCTGACGCTCGCCCTGACCTCTGAAACACTGCCGCTCACCAAGGTTGAGGATCTCGCCGACACCATCCTGGCCAACAAGATCTCGCAGCTCTCCGGCGTCGGTCTCGTCTCCATCGCGGGCGGCCAGAAGCCCGGCGTCCGCATCCAGGCAAACCCCACGGCACTGGCGGGCTACGGCATGTCGCTGGAAGACGTGCGCACGGTTCTTGCCAACCAGAATGTCGACCAGGCCAAGGGCAATCTGAACGGAGTGCACCAGAGTTACACCATCGGCGCAAACGACCAGTTGCTCAGCGCCGCAGACTACATGAACGTGATCGTTGCCTACCGCAACGGATCACCCGTGCGCCTGTCTGACATTGCCGTCGCCAGCGACGCCGCTGAGAACGCCTTCCAGGCGGCATGGATGGGCCGTGCCGCCAGTGGCGATCAGCCGGCCTATACCAGCCCTGCCGTCATCATCAACATCCAGCGCCAGCCCGGTGCCAACATCATCGGCGTCGTCGACCGCATTGAGGCTCTGCTCCCTAAGCTTCAGGCGACTCTGCCCTCCTCCGTCAAACTTGAAACGTTGACCGACCGTACCGGCACCATCCGCGCCAGCGTCTCCGACGTCCAGTTTGAACTGATGCTGACCATCGTCCTGGTCGTGATCGTCATCTTCCTCTTCCTGCGTTCGTGGCGCGCCACCATCATTCCGTCCATCGCCGTGCCGCTTTCGATCGTCGGCACCTTTGGCGTCATGTACCTGCTGGGCTACTCGCTCAACAATCTCTCGCTCATGGCGCTGACCATCTCCACCGGTTTCGTCGTGGATGACGCCATCGTCATGGTCGAAAATATCGACCGCTACCTGGAGATGGGCGATTCTCCGCTGGACGCGGCCCTGAAAGGTTCCGAGCAGATCGGCTTCACCATTCTCTCCCTCACCGTCTCGCTCATCGCCGTGCTGATTCCGCTGCTTTTCATGGGCGATATCGTCGGCCGGCTCTTCCGCGAGTTCGCCGTAACCCTCGCCGTCACCATCCTTGTCTCGGCCGTCGTTTCGCTCACCCTGACACCCATGATGGCGGCCAAGCTGCTCCGTCACACGCCGGAAAACCAGAAGGGACGCTTCTACACGGTCTCCGAGGACTTTTTCAACTGGGTCATCGAAAAGTATTCCGTCGGCGTCCGCTGGGTCCTGCGCCACCAGGTCATCACCCTGCTGGTCACCCTGGCAACCTTTGTCCTCACCTTCGTCCTGTACACCATCGTGCCCAAGGGCTTCTTCCCCGTGCAGGATACCGGTGTCATCCTGGCCATCACAGACGCAGCCCAGGACATCAGCTTCGGCGCCATGAGCCAGCGCCAGCAGGCACTCGCCAACGTCATCCTGCAGGATCCGGACGTCGATTCCCTGTCGTCCTTCATTGGCATTGACGCCACCAACAACACCCTGAACTCCGGCCGCATCCAGATCAACCTGCATGACCGCGAAGACCGCAAGTCCTCCGCCACCGAGATTATCCGCCGCCTCCAGCCCAAACTGGCGCAGGTGGAAGGTATCCAGGCCTACATGCAGCCGCTGCAGGACCTCACGGTAGAAAACCGCACCGCGCGTACGCAGTACCAATACTCCGTGGAAGACGCCAATTCCGCCGAACTGGTCGAATGGTCCGATCGCATCCTGCGCAAGTTTCGCTCCCTGCCGCAGCTGGCCGACGTAGCTACCGACCAAACCACCGACGGCCTGGAGGCAGCACTGGTGATCGATCGGGATACTGCTTCACGCTTCGGCATTACGCCGCAGAACATCGACGACACGCTGGACGACGCCTTCGCGCAGCGCCAGGTGTCCACCATGTTCACACAGCAAAACCAATACCACGTCATCCTTGAGGTGGCGTCGAAATACCAGCGCACGACGGAGTCACTCGACAACATCTATGTAAAGAGCGCCAACGGAACCCAGGTACCGCTTTCCGCCTTCACGCATTTCGAACAGAAGCCCGCGACGCTTGCCATCTCGCATGAAGGCCAGTTCCCCTCGGTGAACCTGTCGTTCAATCTCGGCCCGGGCTACAGCATCGGCGATGCGGTCTCCGCCGTACGCAAGGCTGAGAAGGAACTGAAAATTCCACTTTCAGTGAACGCCGATTTTCAGGGCACCGCAGCCTCGTTTGAGGCATCGCTTTCCAACGAGCCCCTGCTCATCTTGGCCGCCCTCGTCACCGTCTACATCGTGCTGGGCGTGCTGTATGAGAGCTACATCCACCCCATCACCATCCTGTCCACGCTGCCATCCGCAGGTGTGGGAGCGATCCTCGCTTTGTTCATCACGGGAACCAACCTCTCTGTCATCGCGCTCATTGGCATCATCCTCCTGATCGGCATCGTCAAGAAGAACGCCATCATGATGATCGACTTCGCCCTGGAAGCCGAGCGCGAACACGGCAAGAGTCCCGAAGAGTCGATTTACCAGGCCTGCCGGCTTCGCTTCCGCCCCATCATGATGACCACCATGGCGGCGCTGCTGGGCGGTGTTCCGCTGGCCTTCGGTGCCGGCACCGGCTCCGAGCTCCGCCGTCCGCTGGGTATTACCATCATCGGCGGACTGATCGTCTCACAGGTGCTTACTCTGTACACGACACCGGTCGTCTACCTCTTCTTTGACCGCATCGGCCGTAAATATCTGGGCACGGCAAAGGCTGACCGTGAACTGCAACAGCACCGCCACGAGAATGAACCGCAGTACGCGGCGGGAGATTAGCTGGCGCCGAGCGCACATATGAACACCGCACCCCAACCCGGCGACAAAGATCCCAGAGACCACGCGCGTCCTGGCGACATGGCAGACCTGCGTGGCAATGACCTGCGCGGTGGTGACACCGATCCCCGCGACCGCGCCTCCCGCACGGACGAACGCCGCAACGCATCGCCCGCGGAAGAGGAACATTCACCTCTCGGCGCCGTAAAAGGCGTTCACTTCTCCGCGCCCTTCATTCAGCGGCCCATCGCCACTTTTCTGCTTTCCATTGCCATCATCATTGCCGGGTCGGTCGCGTACAAGCTGCTTCCCGTAGCGTCTCTGCCCAACGTCGAGTTCCCGGTCATCTCTGTGGGTGCCAGCTTCCCGGGAGCTGATCCAGAGACCATGGCCTCTTCCATCGCCACACCGTTGGAGCGCCAGTTCTCGCGTATCGCCGGTGTCAATCAGATGACCTCCACGTCATCGCAGGGCTCGGCCAACATCGCTCTGCAGTTCGATCTGAACCGCGACATCAATGGTGCCGCACGCGACGTGCAGGCGGCCATCAGCGCGGCGCGTGCGCAACTGCCGGCCAACCTCCCCATGAACCCGACGTACCGCAAGATCAATCCGTCGGAAGCGCCCATCCTGATCCTGACCATGACCAGCGACACGCTCACGGTGCCGCAGCTCTACGACGCCTCCGATTCCATCGTCGCGCAGAAGCTGGCCACCATACCAGGCGTAGGGCAGACCTTTACCGGCGGCTCATCCAAGCCTGCGGTGCGGCTGGAGGTCAACCCGAATCAGCTCACCGCCTACAATCTTTCGCTCAACCAGCTCGCCGCCGCCATCCAGACCATCAACGTCAACCAGCCGAAGGGTTACATCAACGGCAGCCAGCAGCGCTGGTCCATCAGCACCACGGACCAGCTCTTTGGAGCGGCTGCGTACAAGCCCCTGGTCGTCGCCACCAGCCGCGGTTCCATTACAAACGTCACAGCAAACAACGGTCTGCCGTCCAGCGTTGCCCAGTCATCCGCGTCTACCAGCACCTCCACCACGGGCGCGACGGGCAGCAGCAACGGAACGGTCTCCAGCACGCCGGCGGCAGCAACCAGAGCCGCCTCGACAGCTCCCACCACAGTCAACATCGACAGCACCGCCGGCTACACACCCGCCCAGGTCAGCACCCCGTCTTCGAATGTAGCCACCGCCAGCACCAATGCCGCCGGTATCGTGCGCATCCAGGATGTGGCTGACGTCCAGGATGCCGAAGAAAACAACCTGAACTACGGCACGACCAACGGCAAGCCATCCGTTCTTGTCATCGTCTTCAAGTCGCCCGGTGCCAACGTCATTGAGACGGTCGACGCCGTACTGAAGCAGCTGCCGCTGCTGCAGGCGTCCATTCCGGCCGCGATCAAGCTGGATGTTGCCCTGGACAGAACCACAACGGTCCGTGCCTCGGTCAGCGACATCACGCGCACCATGGTTCTGACTGTCGTCCTGGTCATCCTGGTGGTCTTCTTTTTCCTGCGCGAAGTCCGCTCCACGCTCATCCCGTCTGTCTCTGTACCGTTGTCCATCCTGGGCACCTTTGGCATCATGTATCTGCTCGGGTACACGTTAGACAACCTGTCGCTCATGGCTCTTACCATCTGCACCGGCTTTGTGGTGGATGATGCCATCGTCGTGATCGAGAACATCACGCGGCACCTTGAGGACGGTCTCAGTCCTTATGACGCAGCAATGATCGGCTCCAAGGAGATTGGATTCACCGTCCTCTCCATGTCCATCTCACTCATTGCCGTCTTTATCCCCATCCTTTTAATGGGGGGTATCGTAGGCCGTCTCTTCCGCGAATTCGCGGTGACACTCTCCGTGTCCATCGGCGTTTCGCTGGTGGTTTCGTTGACCACCACGCCCATGCTCTCCGCCAGGTTCCTTGAACCGCACTCCGCACGCAAGCACGGAAAGCTGTACCAGATCAGTGAACGCTTTTTCGACTGGTTGCGTTCGGAGTACGAGATCGGCCTGCGTTGGGTCCTGCGTCATCAGTGGCCGGTCATGCTGATGTGGATATTGACCTTCGTTTTGAATTTGTACCTGTTCTACCTGGTACCCAAAGGCTTCTTCCCCTTGCAGGATACGGGGCGTCTGGGCGGCAGCATCCAGGGCCAGCAGGATGTGTCCTTTGACCAGATGAAGATCAAGACCATCCAGGCCGCCAACATCGTGAAACGGGATCCGGACGTGCTGAACGTCATGGCATCGGTGGGCGGCGGGTTTGGTGGCGCCGCGGTCAACCGTGGCAACATGTTCATTGCGCTGAAGTCTCTCGAAGAGCGTAAGGACAAAGCAAATGCGGATGAAATCATCGCGCGGCTGCGGCCGCAGCTTTCGCGCACACCGGGCGTGCAAACGTTTCTTGTCTCGCAGCAGGAACTGAATATCGGCGGCCGGCAATCCGCCACGCAATATCAATACACACTCTCGGCAGATTCCGTTTCCGACCTGAACCACTGGGCACCGCTCATGATGGCGGCCATGCAGAAGCTGCCGGAACTGCGCGACATCGCCACCGACCAGCAGGACCACGGCCTGGAAAGCAAACTCGTTGTCGACCGCGACACCGCCTCGCGCCTCGGCATCACCGCCCTGGATGTCGACCAGACACTCTCCTCCGCCTTCGGTCAGCGCCAGGTCTCCACCACCTACAAGACGCTGAACCAATACCACGTGGTCATGGAGGTGGCACCGCAATTCCAGAGCACACCGGAAGCGCTGCGCCAGATCTACGTCAAGTCCTCCACCAACGGTGCGCAGATACCCCTCTCGGCCATCACCCACTTCGAAATGCAGCGCATCCCGCTGCAGGTCAATCATCAGGGCCTGTCGCCCTCGGCCACGCTGTCCTTCAATTTGGCGCCTGGAGTCTCGCTCTCGCAGGCGACCCTTGCCATCAACGAAGCCCGCAACGCCATCGGAGTGCCCGCCAGTATCAATGGCGGCTTTCAGGGTTCGGCCGCAGCCTTTGCTGACTCCCTGAAGTCCGAACCCATCCTCATCCTTCTGGCACTCACGGCGGTCTACATCGTGCTGGGCGTCTTGTACGAGAGCTTCATCCATCCGCTTACGATCCTGTCGACTCTGCCCTCTGCTGGAGTTGGCGCCATTCTCGCTCTGCTCATTACGCAGGTCGATCTCTCCGTCATTGCCGATATCGGCATCGTCCTCCTGATCGGCATTGTGAAGAAGAACGCCATCATGATGATCGACTTCGCCATCGTGGCCGAACGCGAACAGGGCAAGACCCCCGAAGAGGCGATCTTCCAGGCATGCCTCCTGCGCTTCCGCCCCATCATGATGACAACCATGGCCGCCATGCTCGGCGGATTTCCGCTGGCCTTTGGCACCGGCGTCGGCTCAGAGCTGCGCCGCCCGCTCGGCATCACCATCATCGGCGGCCTGCTCGTCTCACAATGCCTCACGCTCTTTACCACGCCGGTCGTCTACCTCTATTTCGACCGCTGGCGCGCACGCGTGGCCCGCATGGGACGCAAGACTGCCCGGCAGACCAGCGCCGCTCACCACCCCGAACTGCAGCCCGTCGCAGGCGATTAAGTGAACATCTTTGGCTGCGGCACCTCTGCTCAGCGCATCCCTTCCGAGAAGCCGACTTATCGTTACTAATCCGATTCAACCAGTGTTCGTCCTTCCTCAAAAGAGCTTCAGTATCATCGGGATGGAATGGCAAAGAGAAGCAGCGACTGGCACATCACGGGCTGGAAGGCATTTGCGCTCCTTCCCATTGCTGTACCCGTCATACTGCTTCTGAAACTATTCGGCATTGGCAAGAACAAAGAACGATCCGCTGAAGAGGTGGCTGGATTCATCCGCGACTTTATTGAGGGTACAGGCGGAGATTGGGACTGGGATGACTTCATCAGTGTGCCGATAAAAGACCCGAGGCTTGAAACGATACGAGACGAAGCGACTATGGTCGAGTTGCCCATCACAGCGACTGGCCTCGAAGAACTCAAGAGACTCCTGGAGAGAGCGGAAGCTTTAGCTCTTAAGAGCTGATTGCTCCTCATAAACGCCCTTATCGCACGTACCACCAAGGTTGATTCAGCGAAAATGTACGACTATCGTCCGGCACTCGCGACATATTTCGTTTCGATCGGTGGCATGGACTTCAACTCCGCTGCCTGCTTCTCCACCGCACGCATCACGCGCAACAGATTGCCGCCGTAGATCTTTTTAATATCGTCCGCGCTGTAGCCCTTCTCCAGCAGCGCACGCGTCAGTGCAGGAAATTTGGAGTATGAGTCCAGATCCGGCGGAACGCAGCTGACACCGTCAAAGTCCGTCCCAATGCCCACCACGTCGATGCCGCCCACCTGCACCGCATGGTCGATCTGCGCCACCACGTCCTCGAGGGTCGCGGGCGGCAGCTTGGCAGAAGCATCAGCCATCAGCTTTTCTACTGCAGCCTCGCGTGCCGCAGGATCAGCGATCGACTGCGCCTCCACGTACTTCGGGCGAAGCTCCGCCATCAGCGGCTTGGACGCGTCATAGTAGCGCTGTGAAAGGAAGTCGCAGCCAAAGTTGATCTGCATCACACCGCCCTTCGCGGCCAGCGCCTTGATCATGTCGTCCGTCATGTTGCGCGTGTAGTTGCTGACGGCGCGGCAGCCGGAGTGCGATGCAATGACCGGCGCGCTGCTCACCTTCAGCACCGCATAGAACGTCGGGTCCGCCGTGTGCGAGATGTCCACCATCATGCCCAGCCGGTTCATCTCCCGCACGACGTCCTCTCCAAACGGCGTCAGGCCGTTGTGGTGGGTCACGCTCGCATCGTCGATATCGCCCTGTGAATCGGCCCAGTGATTTGTGTTGAAGTGCGTCAGCGTCATGTAGCGTACGCCCAGAGCGTAGAAGTCACGCAGGGTACGCAGGTCATCCTCGATGGCGTGGCCGCCTTCGATGCCCATCAGCGCGGCGATCTTCTTTTCCTTGTGGGCGCGCTCGATGTCATCCGCCGTTGTGGCAAACACAAACTCATCCGGATGCTTCAGGATCACATCCGTCCGCACCGTGTCGATCATGTCCAGCGCACGATGCGCGCTCGCGTTGTCCTTGACGTAGTTCGCACCCACGTAGACGGCAAAGAACTCCGCGCCAAGAAAGCCCTTCATCCGTGGCAGGTCGGTTTGGCCACCCTTGTTGGGCTGCGCGATGTCGTAGCCATCCACCGTCTTCGACGTAATGTCGTCGTGCGTGTCGATGAGGATGGCCTCGCGCGTAATGCGGTCTACCTCCGCCTGCGTCACCGGCGTGGTGCGTGGTTGCCGGACGGCCTGTGCAGGTGCAACAAGTGGAAGGCAAAACGCCAGAGCAGCAGCACCAAACGTGTGACGCATGGGACACCTCGGAATCTGTGGAGTAAGCTCCGTCAGTGTAACCGCAAGTTCACGTTAGCGCTAACGTGCTTCTTATGTGTAGCCGGGCTGCTGCATTCTTTGCAGGCCGACCCGCAAAACTCACAGCGCTGAAATAAACTGCTAAGCTCTGTCGTGTTTTCTGACCGTCCTGTGGAAAATATGTTTCACGTGAAACATTGTGGCGTAAACCACTTCCTTGCATAAACTTCCGAGCAGCCCGGTACGCCAAAACACGTCAAGATTACTGTTGTGCTTGCTGCATTTGCTGCAGGTGCTTGATGTGATCGGCCATCGTGGGTGGAGGAGGCGGCTGCTGCTGCGCCTTTTCCACCAGCATGGACCAGTCTTCCGGCACGGGTAATTCCTGATCGATCAATGGCGTGCCTTCGCTGGGTGACACACGCACAGCCACAGTGAGGTCGGTGTTGGCGGACCCGCGGAAGATGCCGTGGGTTGGCGGCACATCGCTGTAATCGCGGCCAATGGCCGTGCGAATATGCCGGTCGCCTGCCACGAGCCAGTTCGTTGGGTCGAAGCCGACCCATCCCAGTTGGGGCAGATATGCCTCCACCCAAGCGTGCGTGGCGGAGTTGATGCTGCGATCCTGGTCGCTCTCCCCGTGGTAAAGATAGCCGCTGACATAGCGGCACGGAATGCGCAGGCGTGAGCGCACCAGGGCCGTCATAACGTGCGCAAAGTCCTGGCACACACCCATCTTCTTTGTGAGGGCAACATCGATGGGTGAGTCCGCCTCGGTCGACTTTGGCACATACTCAAAGTAGCGGTACACCTTCTCGTTCAGATCGTGCAGCACCATCAGCGGATCGTCGCGGCGACGCACGTCCATGGAATCCGCTAACGTCTCGAGCAGCGGCGTCGGTGTGGCAAATTCGCTGGGAAAGAGAAACTCCCAGAAGTCTCCCGCAGCCACGTCGGCGTCCAGTTCTGCCCACGCATCCGGCGCCAGAAACGATGGGAAAGGCAGCGATTCCTCCATCTCGACCAGGCTCTCCGCCACGATAACTAACTGCTCGTGCGCGCCCGGAATATCGAAGTGGTGCACATGGTTGGCCAGGTGGTCGCGGTAGCTGAAAACGCGGCAGCGCGGGCTCACCGAGAGCTGAAAGTTCAGGCAACGCTGCACCGCATCGGAGCGCGGGTGCATGTGCGTCTCCATGATGCTTTCGCTCACGGCGTTGGAGTAGACAAACTTGGTCAGGTGCCGGACGGTGTAATACATAAGATCTCCAGCGAGTTAACGGTCAGCAAGTCAGCGAGTGAGCCATTCATCGACGACCTTCAGCCGGCGAGTGCCGCTTGAATGGAATAGTCCACGTATAGCTCATAGATCGCATGATGAATTTCGCGGCATTGCAATTGGATGTCGCGCAGATAACGAACCACATTGCCACTCATGATTTCATCCACACTGGAGTAACTTAAGGCTGCGCGGAGCCGGCCGGACATGCGGCTGAGCTTATCGGACCGCGTGCCGCCGCTCACGTCCTGCACCGCTTCCAGCGCATGCTGCATGGCGTCGATGGAGAAGCGCAGCGAGTGCGGAAAGTCCTGGTCCAACAGGAGAAATTCAAGAATCCAGTCGGGTGCGAGGTCGGCAGTGTAGACCTTGCAGTAGGCCTCGAACGCGGTGGCGCTGCGCAGCAGGCCCATCCACTCCAGGTATTCGTTGCTGTCCGGCAGCGCATCCTGCGTGGTCCAAAGCTCGGGCTGGTAGGCTTCGAGCAGCATGGCTGTGGCGGAGGCGCGCTCCATGTAGCGGCCCACCTGGATGAACTGCCAGCCTTCGCCATGGCTCATCGTGGAATCCGTGACACCCTGAAACTGGTGGACGGCTTCCATGACTTGACTTAAGAATTCGGTTGGCGCTTCGTTCTGCCGCAACAGCGCTTCGGCGTGTATGTCGCTCTGCATCTCCGGCCGGGTGACTTGAAGGTACAGGCTGTTCAGCCGGTGCCACATCTCCGTGGAGATTTGTTCACGTACATGCCGCGCATTCTCCCGCGCCGCGATGATGCAGCCCAGCACGCTGGACCGTGTATCCACGTCGAAGGTCAGGCACTGTGTCAGAGCGTAAGCATCACCCTTCCACTCGATAGATTTTGGCGCGCCGAGTGCCTGCAAAGCGCGTTGCCACCGCCGGTCTGCGCTGGAAGGAGACTCGTCCAGCATCAGATTCAGGTTCACGTCCAGCAGACGCGTCGTATGTTCCGCCCGCTCCAGATAGCGGCTCATCCAGTACAGGCTGTCTGCAACGCGTGAAAGCATGCGTTCTCCTAACTATGCTAAGTAGAAACGTGTTCGTAGACGACGCGACCGTTCTTTCTAGCCCAAACCTCGTTGAAGCCTACATGTGATATAGCATTTCTACTTTTGTCAAGCTGCCTTTCTGTTTCCAGCAACACTACTTGTGGATCAAGCTCATAGATCACCTTGACCCGTGTCTGCTCTAGAGCATAGAACACGGCAAAGTAGAACCTTTTATTACGAAGAATTCTTCTAAGCGACTCAGAACGCTTCTGCGCTGGCGCTTTAAACATTCTGTCGAGCTGACCCGACCCGCCTTCTTTGCAAGACAGGTATTCGTATAGGATTGATGGATCGTCCTTATCACAGGCATCTGCGTCGCGCTTAGTGAGGATTACTTGATGGCCAAGATGATCTGCCATAATCATCTCCTTCACAAGCCCAGGTTGCAAAATGTTGTGGATACCAACGCTTCTCGCTAGCTTTGCGGCCTGCAGAATCAGGTCGATGATCCTACTGTAAACCTCTTTAGACATAGGAGAAGAGCGCGCGTGAACAAATCTCTTGCATCTGATCGACTCGGTTGTTCGCCGCCACAACATATTCGGGGTTTAGCTCGAAGGCGATGAACCGCCGACTTAACTGGCTACAAATAACCGAGCAGGTACCTACGCCTGCAAACGGGTCAAGAACTAAGTCGCCGCGATTTGAGCTTGCAAGCACAAGCCTTTCTATCAATCTCAGGGGCTTCTGAATGGTATTAAGCGTGCTGCGATTATGCAATTCTTTAGATTTGTAAGTAAGCTGTTTTATATCACCCCAAACATCTCCTGGGTTTTTACCTTTTCCATTGAATTTGGTTTTACCGTAGGGTCCACGTAAGACGGAAGGAACGTTCTCGCATCTCAGACGGTGTTCTAGTTCAACCAACTGTGGCACACGAACTTCATCCAAGTTAAAGCATTTAGCCTTCAATCCTTTTACGAATCGACAGATGACATCGTAATTATTAGTAAATTTTTGCCGACCTTGCGCAAGACGGCTTGGCTGATACCAGACAATTCTGTTTTGGAGAGATAAATAGGGACGGTAATCAATGAAGTCTACACAATCAGGTTTGCCGAACAAGTAGAGCGTTCCTCCAACTTTCAACTTAGGAGTAAAGGCCCTAATCAAAGAAAGATTAAAAGACTGGATGTCAGAAATTTTGTCCCAATAGTTTTGGGTTACTCCGTATGGTCCATCACACACAATCAGGTCTACGGACTCATTCTGTACCCCACAGAGCAAGTCAAAGCAGTTTCCCTGAACAACAGTGTTCTCAATCAGCTTCTTCATCTTCTCATCTCAACATACAAATCGTATATCACTGGCTGAGGACCCAGGTATCCTTGCTACCGCCGCCTTGTGAGCTGTTGACGACCAGCGAACCCTTGCGTAACGCCACGCGCGTCAGGCCTCCGGGCACAATGCTCACCTTGTCCCCGAAGAGGATGTAGGGACGCAGATCCACGTGGCGCGGCTCGAAGCCGTTGTCGAACAGGCAGGGCGCGCGGCTGAACTGGATGGTAGGTTGCGCAATGTAATTGCGCGGATCGCTTTCAATCTTCCGCGCGAACTCCTCGCGCTGTTGCGCCGTGGACTGCGGGCCGATCAACATGCCATAGCCGCCACTCTCGCCCACGGCCTTGACGACCATGCTATCCAGGTTCGCCAGCACATGGCTGCGTTCGGAGTGGCGCGCGCAGAGATAGGTCTCAACATTTTTCAGGACAGGTTCTTCCGTCAGGTAGTAACGAATGATGTCCGGCACATAGGCGTACAGCGCCTTGTCGTCAGCGACACCGGTGCCAAAGGCATTGGCTAACGTGACATTGCCGGCGCGGTAGGCGTTGAAGAGGCCGGCCACGCCCAGCATGGAATCTCCGCGAAAGCTCATGGGGTCGATGAAGTCGTCGTCCACACGGCGATAGATCACATCGACACGGCGCAGGCCGCTGGTGGTGCGCATATACACGATGTTGTCGTGCGTCACCATGTCGCGGCCTTCTACGAGCTCAATGCCCATCTGCCGCGCCAGGTAGGCGTGTTCGTAATAGGCGGAGTTAAAAACGCCGGGCGACATGAGGACGATGTTCGGCTCCGGCCGCCCTTCCGGCGCGAGGGACCGCAGCGTGGAGAGCAGAAGCTGCGTGTACTGCTCAATGGGACGCACATTGTAGCGGCGAAACATCTGCGGAAAGATACGCTTCATCACGCGGCGGTTCGTCAGCATGTAGCTCACGCCACTGGGAACGCGCAGGTTGTCCTCAAGCACGACAAACTCGCCGTTTTCCAGCCGGATGAGATCGGTGCCGACGACCGCGATGTAGACGTTACGCGGCACCTGCAGGCCAATCATGTGCCGCCGGAACTGCTTGCAGCTGTATACAATCTCACGCGGCACAATGCCGTCCTTCAGGATCCGGCCCTCGGTGTAAATATCTTTCAGGAACAGATTGAGGGCGGTGATGCGTTGGGTCAGGCCCTTCTCGACCACAGCCCATTCGGCAGCGGTGATCATGCGGGGCAGCAGGTCGTAGGGGAAGATTTTCTCGGTGCCTTCTTCGCGGCCGTACACCGTAAAGGTGATGCCCTGGTTCAGAAAGGAAAGATCGGCCGCCTGCTTGCGCCTTTCGATCTCTGCCGCAGGCAAGGCACAGAGCTGATCCATCAGCACTTCGTAGTGCGGGCGCAATTGATCCGCCCCTGCGAACATTTCGTCGTAGGCACGGTCCAGCACATACCCATCCAGGTGCGGGCGCAAGGGATCCAGAGACTTCATGTATTCGGCTAGTATACGGTCCGATGAGGGCGTCTCGAACGGAACGGGCTTCTGCTAGAGCAGCAGCGGAACCCGGTTTGACGCGGACGGCGTGGGCAGCGGGTCTGCCTGGCTTCGGTGCCTTGGATCGACGACCATGATGAGTATCTGCTCCTGCCTGTCACGCATGACAGTCAGGCTCACCGGATGACCCTTGCTCTCACGCATGGCGTGCATCCAGGCTGACTTCGTGGTGACTGGCGCGGTATTGATGCGGGTGACCACATCACCCGCGCGCAGACCCGCCTGTGCCGCCGGACTGTTCGCGTCCACATCGTGCACCAGCAGGCCTTTGCCGTCCTTGATGCCAAAGTAGCCGGCCAGCTGCGCCCCGACCATGTCGACCTTCGCGCCGGTATATGTTGAGGGCAAGGAGAGCAGGCCACCACCGATGAAGCTGCTTCCAAAGCGGCTACGCGATGCCGGCACCTGTTCAGAGGAGGCAGCCGCGACAGGAGCATCGTCTGACGGCTGTGGCACCACCCAGTGCTTTTCCCAGGCCTCCCGCTCCAGTTCCTCACGATTGGCCATGACAGCGCTGATTGTTTGTTCCGCCCCGCCGCGAACAACCACGAGAGAAACGGGTCTGCCCGGCTGCAAGTCGTGCAGCATATGACGCACCTGATCTTCGCTGTCGATGGGCGTACCGTTCAGGCTAAGGA
>CAXUHI010000011.1:64768-118522 GCA_964251045.1 uncultured Terriglobus sp.
CCTTTAATCCCGCCTTGCAGGCTGGCCCGTCATGATCCACCATGGTGACCTGGGCGCCATGCGTGTTTTTCAGATGCAGCGTCGCGACGTCGCTCTCGCTGATGCCCCGTACCGCAATGCCCAGATAGCCCTGGCTGGAATTCTTGTTGCCGGATGGAGCAGCGCCGTGGATGGCCGCCGGACCCGCAAGGATGGCTCCGGATGCAGGCACGATGTGCGATTGACCACCGGCAGCCAGCGAGGCGGCAAGTGCGACAAGAAGGCCGGCGTCGAGCGCCTTACTGGATGCCATCGACGTTCCCCAGCACCTGCATGGAGGCGTTGCGGATGAAGGGATTCTCGTCCTGCGTGGAAACTGTGTGCAGTACCCGACGCACGCTGGAGTCGCCTTCGACGGGCGTAAGCATGCCGATGGCGTGCTTACGGACATCCGCGCTCCGGTCACTGATGAGGCTTTCAAGCACCGCATCGCGCACCTTCTGATCGTCCGCAACGAATGGCTTTAGACCATCCAGCGCGCGCAGACGTACCGCCGGGCTCTTGTCGTAACGCAAACGCACCAGAAGCGTGTCACGCAGGCCAGCACCCTGCCCGTCGGATGCATGCTCACAACGATGCTGCGCAATGCACTCGTGCACCAGATAGTCCACGCTGGTGGCACGAACGCTGTTGTCGGTACTCTTCTGCGCGGCCAAGACCAGGAGTTGCCGTACCAGCGGATCATCCACGCTGCCCTGAAACGTGGTGGGCAGCACGCGATCATATCGAACCTGCACGACATTAGGATCGGAGGTGGGGGTAACACCGCTGACACTTTGAATCGTGCCCTCCGCTTCATTCGTGAAACTGATCGGCGCGGTGCGGGGCGTGGACGCGACGGGATGCGTCTGGTGCCGGCCAAGCATGTTGCCGCCGAGAAATCCCACCCCAAGCAGCAGGGTGGCAAGCGCGGGCGCGTCACTAAGGTGCTTCCACACGCCGCTCATCAAGGAAAACAGACGGTTGATCCAACTGCCGCGGCTTGCCTCGTCCAACGCTTCGTCCAGCCGCATGCGTGAAGCGGCCAGCAGGTTCGGAGAGACCTCAGGAACGGATTCACCACGCAGGCAGTCACCAAAGGCATGAAGCAAGGTGAGTTCTGACTCGCATCCCGGGCAGGTGTGCAGGTGAAGGTAGACCTCACCCGCTCCTTCCTCGTCCAGTTCTTCATAGGCGAGTAACACGAGTTGTTCTTTTGCCTGGTCGCAGGTCATCGATGCATCTTCCTTTGGCTTCCTGAATGTCTCTGGTACTTCGACAGATCGTTGTCCGCCGTTTCGTTCTGAAAGGTGTTCTGATGGCTACTTATGCGTCTACAAGATCCGCGCGCAGCTTGCGTGTGGCGCGGAACAGGGTATTTTTCGCCGTCTCCTCGGTGGTCTGCAGCATCTCGCCGATGGTGCGCAGCTTGAGTCCCTGGTAGTGCTTGAGTTCGAAGACCATACGCTCCCGTGGGGTCAGCTTGCCCAGCGCGCCCTGAATGCGGTCGTTCAGCGTTTTGCGCCGCAACTCCAAATCCGGATTGGCTCCGGCGCGGTCATCGCTGAGATTTGCCATCAGGTCGATGCTGTCTCCGCCCTGATCCGTGACCATCGATGGATCTTCGCGTCGGCTCTTGCGCCGGCGAAGCGCATCCAGGCAGAGATTCGTCACAATGCGATAGAGCCAGGTATAGAACGAACATTCGAAGCGGAAATTCGAGAGATGCCGGTAGGCTTTCAGAAAAGCTTCCTGGTGCACATCCTGCGCGTCCTGCTCATTTCCCAGCATGTGCAGCGCCAGGCGGAGAACAGCGCCGTCGTAGCGGCGCACCAGTTGATCGAACGCTTCCCGGCGTCCGCCCTGCGCCTGCCGGATCAGTTCGTCATCTTCCAGGCGCTGCTGGGCGCGCTGTTCCAACTGCGCGGGGGTCAATGCCGCGCGTCCGGTCCGGCCTGCCGCTGCCTTTGCCACCTGCGGCGATTCTATCGCGACGACACCAGGCCCAAATGCGCCCGATGCCGCAAAACCGCCGTTTGCTACCACACCACCAAAGACCTGTGTTGCCATCGTGCGCTGACCCCGAAAGCCAGAAGATCAATCTACACACGGATAGACACGCAAAAAGGGAAAAGGTTAGTAGGCTCCCTTTTCGGGTCGTCCACCGGCAGGGAGCCGGCCTGATCCCGCGTGCGGGTCCTGTTCTAAGGATAGAGCCGGTGCGCTTCTACGGATAGAGCCGCTGCCGCGACCAGCCTTCCGCGCCAGACGTGAAAAGCACGCGGTCATGCAGGCGGTCCTTGCCGTCGATCCAGAACTCAATTGCGTCCGGTTGGAGCAGGTATCCCTTCCAGTGACCGGGACGCGGCACGTCCTTGCCGCCGAGATCGGCGGTGAACGTGGCGACCTCGCGCTCTAAGTCTTCCCTGCTCTCCAACGGACGGCTCTGGGCTGAGACTGCCGCGGCAATCTGGCTGCCGCGCGACCGGCTGTGGAAGTACCGGTCAGACATCTCTGCAGAGAGCGGCGTGATGCTGCCCTCTACGCGCACCTGGCGGCGGAGGGACTTCCAGTGGAAGCACAGCGCAGCGTGTGGATTTGCCTCGAGTTCGCGGCCTTTACGGCTCTCCGCATTCGTGTAGAAGCTGAATCCGGTGCTGTCATGCCCTTTGACGAGAACCATGCGAACGCTGGGCCGGCCGTCAGGTGTACTGGTGGCAAGCGCCGCGGCGATCGGATCGTTTGGCTCTGACGTCTCCGCCTCCGTCATCCACTGCGCGAACAGCGCGATGGGATTGTCTCCCGTGAGTTCCGGCCGCTCATCCATCTCTTGATGATGGAGAGCCCAGGCAGTGGGGGCAACCCGCAAGGTGACGCGGATTTGGCAGCATCAACCGTTTCCGCCGTCATGGCAGCGCGATGCAAACGACTTATTCGGCAGAGGAGCCGATGATCTCCACGGGCACGCCGGGCAGCGGCTCACCGGTGCCGGCTTGCGTCAGCTTTCGCTGGGCATCGTTCCATGTCATCACCGTTGCCGAGTAAACATCCTTCTCATACGCGTAGGTGGTGCCGTCGTCCGTGTAGAGGGTAAAGCTGCCATCGGCCCCCGGATAGACGCGGATCGTCTGGATGCTCTGTGTGTCGTTTGTGCTCTCCACGGGCGAACCCATGGGAAGGATTGATCCTGCTCGAACGAAGACAGGGATCGTATCGATCGGAGCCGCTGCGGTAACGCGCTGGCCGCCCTTCACCTTCTCGTTTGTCCAGAAGTTGTACCAGTCAGCCCCGGCCGGCAGGTAGACGGAGCGAGTGGTCGCGTCTTGTTCCGTTACCGGCGCGACGAGAAGCGCGGGACCGAACATGTACTCATCGCCAATGTCGGCGACCTGCGGGTCTGATCCGAAGTCCAGAAACAGCCCGCGCATAAAGGGTGCGCCAGTCTGGTGCGCCTGCCAGCCAAGCGAGTAGATGTACGGCAGTAGCGTATAGCGCAGGCGCAGGTACTTCTCGAGAATGGGCTCGGCCTGCTTGCCGTAACTCCAGACCTCGTTGTGCGGGCGCGAGCCGTGGGAGCGAAAGTTAGGCTGGAACGCGCCGTACTCAAACCACCGCGTATAGAGCTCCGGGTAGTCATCGTAGCCGCCCACGACGTCGCGCGCGTCGGAAGGATCGAGCAGCGGCGGGTGCTCCGGCTTGTGCGACGCAGGCAGATACTGCCAGCCGCCGATGTCAGTGGACCAGTACGGCATGCCCGACGCAACAAAGTTGATGCCGGTGGGCACGGAGCGTTTCAGCACGTCCCAGCTTGGGCTGATGTCGGACGACCAGAAGATGGCACCGTTATGCTGCGCGCCCAGGTAGCTGTCGCGGGCAAGAATCAGCGCGCGCCGGGTCGTGTCGCGCCGCATGCCGTTGTAAAAGGCAGCGGTGTGGAAGAGTGGGTAGACGTTGAAGTACTGCGTCCCCGGGCCGACGGAAAAGTACGATCCGTTGGGCGGGATGTCGGGTTCCGTTTCATCGGCCCAGAGGGCATCGAAGCCCTTGCTGACATAGTTCTCACGCACAATGTTCCAGTACCACGCAGCGGCCTCCGCGTTGGTGGTGTCAATGTCGGAGCCGGCGCGATCGTAGGGCAGGCCGTCGGTCGGCGTGCCGTCGGCCAGGTGTTCCAGCCAACCCTTCTGTTGCAGGAAGTCATAGTAGCGGTCTTCCGGCACAAAGCGTGGCCACACGCTGATCATGACGTGGTAGTTCATGGCGTGCAGCTGCTTCAGCATGCCCGCGGGATTGGGCCACGCAGCCGGGTCCATGTCCATCTGCCCCATCTTTGTGTAGGTAAACCAGTCGATGACGAGATCGTCGATGGGCAGATGTCGGTCGCGATAGCCTTTCGCCACATCCATGATCTCTTTCTGCGATGCATACCGCTGCTTGGATTGCAGGTAGCCGTAGGCAGATTTCGGCAGCATGGGTGTGTCGCCTGTAAGAAGGCGGAAGCCTTTGTAGATGGCGTCGTAATCACCGGCAATGACGAAGAAGCTGATGCGCTGGCCGACCTGGCTCTTGAACTGGTTGGAACTGTCGAAGCCGAGAGACACAGTGGTTTTGGCGGGATTGTCCCAGATCAGTCCGTAGCCCTTGTTCGTGACGAGGAACGGCACGCAGACACTCTGGCCAGAGGGTGCGTTGTAGTCGTGCGCGCACTGGATGACGTGGCCGCGCCGGTCCAGAAATCCTTCCTGGTTCTGCCCCAATCCGTAATCGTGTTCATCGTCGGCGGCGGAGAAGGTCGCGCCCACCTCGTAGAACGGTTTGTCCATGGGACGGCGGTCCGCCAGCACACCATGCGTGCCGTCCTTGTAATTGGGCACGGCCATCTCCCAGCTGTTTAGCCGAAGCAACTCCCCGCCATCGGCGCCCTTGATGCTAAGTCCGACATACGGCGCGGAGCCGTTGAAATAGCGCGCGATCTCCGAACCCGCACCGCCGCTCCTCCTGGGGCCCTGCGGGGAAACTGTAACGGTGAGCGCGTTCGAGCGCAAGACGTCTCCGGCAGCGTCTGATTGCATCGTCCAGCCTTCTCCGGCAGGCTGCGCGATCAGGCCGTACCCCGGGGGTGCGAGTGCTTCATCATGGAGAAGGCTCATGCTGACGCGCACGATGTTGGGTGCGTACGGCTCAACCAGTACCGTAGCGCTGTCCCGCTGTGTGTTGATGCGGGCAGGACCCGGTGCCTGAGCATACAAGCCGGAGCATGCAAGAGCGCAGCACACGGCAACTGGCGCCGCGATCCAGACGCGCCCTGCGTTGAGAAAATGCTGTGCTGGACGCATGATGCTTGGCGGAAACGGTAGGGAGTATCGCACCCCGTCATTATTCGGATTACGCTGACGCTTGTCACACGGAACGGTAGGGGACTTTGATTGGACACAGACGCGCGCCCGGGGCTCTCGCTGCGAGAGTGCAGGCACGGTATCATGTGCAGCGGAGACTGTCCTATGACATACGGCGTGCGGAAAGGAAATGGTCAAGGTGCCGGAACGTGAAAGTCCGGAGATGCGCTCCGCGGAACGCATTCGCCGCCAGATGGGTCGCTTCTTTGCGGCCACCTCGGACGCGATTGCTTTCCTGGACCGTGACTACGTATTCACGTTTACAAACCGCCGCGCGAAAGAACTGCTGGCGCCAAGTGGGGACGTCGTCGGGACTTCCCTGTGGGAGGCCTACCCAGCTGCCGCTGCGCCCGACACGCCATTCTGGGTGAACTATCACCGGACGATGGACGAGGGCGTTGCCACTCACTTCGAGGCGTTTTACCCCGCACCGCTGAATATCCTGTTTGAGATTCATACGTTTCCATCAGACGATGGCATCATTTTGTACTTCCGTGACATCACGGAAGAGCGTCGCGTCTATGACGAGTTGCTGAAGAGCCGCGAAGAGAGTCAACGGCAGTACGCGGAGATTGAAGCTGTTTACCGGAATGCGCCGATCGGGTTGGCTCTCTTTGACCTCCATGACTATCACTACCTGCGCCTGAACGATCGGCAGGCGGCGTTCTTTGGTTTGAGGCCGGAAGAGATTGTGGGCCGCACATTGACCGAGATGGCACCCATTGCAGGATTGCGGGAACTGTTCGATGGGGTGGCGAACGGCGGGCCGCCGGTGGTGAACCACCCGCTCGAGGGCACCCTGATCACCGATCCTTCGAGCTACCGCTACTGGACGGTGAGCTACTTTCCTGTGACCGGCGCGGATGGAACCATCCAGGGCATCACGGCGGCATCGCTGGAGATTACGCACCAGAAGAAGGCGGAACTCGCGCTCATTGAGTCCGAGAAGCTGGCCGCTGTGGGACGGTTAGCCTCGTCCATCGCGCACGAGATCAACAATCCCATGGAAGCGGTCACGAACCTGCTCTACCTGGCGAGCACGGCCGCCACGCTGGACGAAGCCAAAGGGTATCTGGAGACCGCGGACCAGGAACTCCGGCGCATGGCCGGAGTTACCAGCCAAACACTGCGCTTTCACAAGCAGTCCACCAGACCCCAGGAAATTACCGCGCGCGCATTGATTGGGAGCGTACTGACCATTTACAAAGGCCGTATTGCCAACACAGGAGTGACAATACACACACTGTATAAGACAGAGACGCCGGTGCGCTGCTTCGAAGGTGAAGTCCGGCAGGTCATCGCAAACCTGCTGAGCAATGCGCTGGACGCACTTCCATCCGGAGGCACGATCTGCCTCCGCGTACGTGAGGCGTTCAGCCACAGCGCACAGGAGCGCGGCATCTGTATTACGATCGCGGACACAGGGTCCGGCATGAGTGCGGAGACGGTCAGCAAAGCGCTTCAGCCGTTTTACACTACTAAAGGAATTCGCGGGACGGGTCTGGGCCTCTGGATCTGTAAAGAGATCCTGACACGTCACGGCGGCTCTATCCGCATCCGCAGTCGTGTTGGTGCAGGATCTGTGTTCTCCTTCTTTCTTCCTTTCAGTGCCGTGACGCGCTCCGCCCCAAGCCCGACGCGAGAATCCAGCGGCTCAGTGTAAGGCGGTCACTCGCCGGCTGACGGTGCGATCTTCCACGGCTTCCGACGAGGACAGAAGGACGGCGAGAGTAACCGGCGGAAGTGTGACGGAACCTTCCGAAGCCTCAACGCCTTCCCGCGACACCAGCCGCACGCTTTCATCTTCCAAAAGCGCAAACGTGTAAGGACGCTTGCCGACATTCAGGACGACGCGCGCCTCTTCACGCTCCATGACAAGGGTGCCGTTTTCCTCGTCCGTGCTGACCATCAGGTGATTGCGGTCGCCATCGTTCAAGGCGATGGTGCTGCGTCGTAAAGCGATCAGTTCCTTCATCCAGGCCAGCATCTCCGCGTGTTTGCCGTCGTTCTGTTCGTCCCAGTTCAGCTTGGACATCTCAAAGGTCTTCACGTCCTCCGGATCTGGCACGTCATCACCAAAGCCAAAAGCGGCAAACTCCTTCTTGCGCCCTTCCGCCACCGCCTTGCGCATCTCTTCGTCTTCGTGGTCCGCGAAGTAGAGAAACGGCGACGATGTGGCCCACTCTTCCCCCATGAAGAGCATGGGAACGTAGGGCGCGGTCAAGAGCAGGCCGATTGAAACCTTGGCAGCATCGAGCCCTACAAGGTGCTCCAGGCGCTCGCCCCACCCGCGATTGCCCACCTGGTCGTGGTTTTGATCGAAATGAACAAAATGGTGCGCTGTAAGATTACTGGGAGATCGCCCGTGCCGCCGTTTGCGGTGCCCTGAATACTGGCCGTCATACACGTACGAGTTTTTCAACGCTTTCTTCAGGTCGTGAAACGAGCCGAAGTCGCTGTAGTAGCCGGTCGCTTCGCCGCCTTCCGGCTTGTAGAGCAGCGTAAAGAGCGCGTGATGGAAATCGTCGCTCCACTGCGAGTCCATGCCGTAGCCATGGGCCTCACGCGAGCGCACGATCCGCGGGTCGTTGAGGTCACTCTCCGCGATGAGGTAGAACTCCTTGGCCAGTGTTGCGCTCAGGCGCTCCACTTCCACGGAAATCTGTTCCAGAAAATGAACCGCCGACAGGTCGATGAAGGCGTGCACCGCATCGAAGCGCAGACCGTCGCAATGGTAATCCTTGAGCCACATCAGGGCGTTATCGACGAAGAAGCGCCGCACGTCATCACTGCCCTGACCGTCGAGATTCACGGCATCTCCCCACGGGGTCTTGCGATCTTCATTAAGATACGGACCGAACTTGACGGCGTAATTGCCGACCGGGCCAAAGTGGTTGTAGACCACATCGAGAATCACGCTCAGGCCGGTCGCATGGCACGCATCGACGAAGCGCTTGAACCCGTCCGGCCCGCCGTACGGCTCGTGTGTGGCGAAGAGCGCGACGCCGTCGTAGCCCCAGCCTTGATGCCCGGCCCAGGCCGCAACCGGCATGACCTCCACGTGGGTGACACCGATCTCAAAGAGATACTTCAGGTGCGGAATGGCGCCATCAAAGGTCCCTTCCTTGCTGAAGGTGCCGATATGCAACTCGTAGATGATGGAGCCGGTCTTTGGTGCGCCGCGCCAGAGCTGATCGTGCCACTGGAAGTTGCTATGGTCGTACAGCTCCGACAGGCCGTGCACCCCGTCCGGCTGCCGGAGTGAGCGCGGGTCCGGGTAGGGCGTCGGGTCGTCGTTGAACAAGAAGGCGTAACGGTTGCCACACGTTGCCCCGGGCACCTCAAGCGTCCACCAGCCACGCTTGTTAGGTCCTTTCATGGCGTGCGGCTGATCACGCCACAGAAGCGACATCTTCTCTGCCTTGGGTGCCCAGATACCAAACGTATGCACTTCACTCTCCCTCAGGTGTTTTCGCCAGGATGTCGCAGCGACATCTCACGCCGTGCTTTCACTTAATCTGCTTGAGCGCTATGAAGCCTGAAGCTTGATTGATGGTTGGACCTGCAACGCCGCACCTGCCAAGACATTCAACGCCACGTTCATGCTGTGCGCTTTATCGCTGGCTATCTTGCCTGGTGCGGTATCGCGGCCGTTGTGACGGTTCTGTCTCTGGCTGTGCGCCATGTTCCTGCGTGATGAAGCGACGGTAACGCTGCAGCAGCGAGGAAGGACCGTGCGCGGTGAAGTAGATGAGATTGCCTTCAAAGCGTTTGTTCTCAAGAAACGCTCCTCCCTCCAGGGCTGCCAGCGTGCGGCCCTCGCGCTGCGGGATGCGAAAGTGCGCCGTCGCGGTGGGGTCGGCAGCCTCAGCGCCGCCAATCTTTTCTTCGATGAGGCGCACCAGACGATCCAGGCCCTCACCGGTACGCGCTGATACGAAGACGACATCCGCTGGGGAAAGAGCGAGCACCTGGCGTCGTTCGGTCTCTGGCAGAAGGTCAACCTTGTTGAGAACTTGCACTGTGGGCGTGCGGTTTACGTCGAGTTCACCCAACACCCTTTCAACCTGGGCTTTCTGTTCCTCCTGCATGGGCGAGGCGGCGTCGCGCACATGCAGCAGAAGCTCGGCACGCTCCACTTCTTCCAGCGTGGCGCGAAAGCTGGTGACCAGCGTATGCGGCAGATTGCGGATGAACCCCACCGTATCGCTGAGCAATACTTTGCGGCGCGAGGGCAACGCCAGGTGACGCAGCTTGGGGTCGAGCGTGGCGAACATGCGCGATGATTCCAGCACGCCCGCCGATGTGAGGGCGTTGAAAAGCGTGCTCTTGCCGGCGTTGGTGTAGCCAACGAGGGCGACCGTGGGCACGGGAACGGCTTCGCGCCGCTGCCGCTGCTGACGCCGGTTGCGGCGCACCGTTTCGAGTTGCAGCTTGAGCCGGTCGATCCGGGCACGGATGCGGCGGCGGTCAGTCTCGAGCTTGGTTTCACCAGGACCACGTGTGCCAATGCCGCCGCCGAGCTGCGACATCGCTTTCCCGCGCCCGGCCAATCGCGGCAACTGATACTCAAGCTGCGCCAACTCCACCTGCAAATGGCCCTCGCGGGTGCGAGCGTGGCGGGCAAAGATGTCCAGGATGAGTTGTGTGCGGTCGATGACACGGCACGGCAGCGCCTTTTCGAGATTGCGCAGCTGCGATGGCGAAAGGTCGTGGTCGAAGAGAACAAGATTCGCCTGGCTGCTGGCGACCGCGGCGGCCAGTTCTTCCACCTTGCCAGGACCGATGAGGGTTGCCGGGTCGGCCTTGCCGCGCCGCTGTTCGATGGATGCGGCGACGATTGCTCCCGCTGATGTTGCGAGTTCCTTGAACTCCTCCAACGCCGCGTCGAAATCGAGTTCGTGAGTGGATGGTGTCAGCTCATCCGAGCCATCGCGAAGAACGGCTGCCGCACGCGCCTGACGCGCCGCACCGAGCGTGCGGCCACGCTCCGCGACGATCTCCACGGATACGAGAACCGAACGTTCCTGCGGCGTCTCCATGGCGTGACCCTCTGCAGCTTGACGGGCAAGAGGAGAGCCGGAACGGGTGCGTGCTATGACCAAGCTCTACGAGCCCACGGTGCCGCCGAATGCCGGCACACCTTCCGAGCCCGGCTGGTCCGGACGCGCCCCGGGCGTATGCGTTCCATGCGGGCGGTCACCATGCACCGCGCTGGAGCCGCCACGCATGGACACAACTGTGGAGATGGCGTGCTTAAAGATCAATTGCTCCTGTGCATTGTTTTCCAGAAGGACTGAATACTTGTCAAACGAGCGTATCTTGCCCGTGAGCTTGACACCGCTGACCAGATAAATGGTTACGACGCTCTTGTCCTTGCGAACCGTGTTCAGGAAGGTGTCCTGAATATTTTGTGCCGGCTTCGATTCCATGCCGCCGATCTCCCTTCGTTCAATGCGCGATGTGCGCTCTACGGTGGTGCAAAGTCCTGCATACGTCCCTGGCAGCGTGAGCACAGTGACAAAGCTGCAACACTTCAGGCCCCATCACCATACGGCAACCGCGGCACGGTGGCAAGGCAATCCTGCACGTTCACACCCTTAGACGCAATTCGGCGAGGTGAGTCGCCGAAAGTTGCGGAAAAGCTCTGGAGGGAACGCGGGATGGAAGCTCGCCTACTATGAGAGACGTATGCCCACTTTGAAGCAGCCTCCAATCCCAATGCTTGATCTCGGCCGCCAGTACGCCACAGCCGGGGCAGAGATTGAGCAGGCCGTGGCCGAGGTGGGCAGGGCGGGACGGTTCATCCTGGGTAAAGAGGTCGGGGAGTTCGAGGCAGCGGTCCGGGCGCTGCTGTGCAGCGGGCCTGCCGTGGGCTGCGCCAGCGGCACCGATGCGCTGTGGCTGGCGCTGGCCGCGCTTGGCATGGGTCCAGGCGATGCAGTCGTGACGACACCGTTTTCATTCTTTGCAACGGTAAGCAGCATCCTGCGGGTGGGCGCGCGGCCGGTGCTGGCGGACATCGACCCGGTCAGCTTCAATCTGTCTCCGGCAGCAACGGCTGATGCACTTGCCGCGAACCCCGGCGTGCGCGCGATCATGCCTGTACACCTCTATGGACAATGCGCAGAGTGGGATGCGTTTGCCGCACTGGCGGCGAGCCATGATCTGCTGCTCGTCGAGGATGCGGCGCAGGCCTTCGGGGCAGCGTGGAACGGCACCCACGCCGGAGCATTGGGGGATGCCGCCGCGTTCTCGTTTTACCCAACCAAGAACCTGAGCGCGTGGGGTGACGCGGGACTGACCACATTCCGTAACGAGGGGGCGGCGGAGCGTGCCCGCGCTCTCCGCGCCCACGGCATGCGGCGGCGCTACTACCACGACGAGGTGGGGTGGAACTCCCGGCTGGATACACTGCAGGCGGCCGTGCTGCTGGTGAAGATGAAGCACATTGCCCAGTGGAACGAGGGCCGGCGGGCCGTAGCCGCTCGCTACACGGCCCTGTTCTCCGCAACCGGGCTGGTGGGACCGGTTGCCGATGGCGGCATTGTTCTTCCCGTAGCCGACCCGCGCGGCTACCATGTCTGGCATCAGTACGTGATCCGGGCACCCCGGCGCGACGCTCTGCGGGCCCACCTGGCGGCCTGCAACATCGGGTCGGAGATCTACTATCCGGTCCCGCTGCACCTGCAGGATGCGTTGCGCGATCTCGGGTGTCGAGAGGGCCAGTTTCCTGAGAGTGAGCGCGCCGCACGCGAGGTGCTGGCGCTGCCCATCTATCCGGAACTGCGGGAGGATGAGCAGGTCCGGGTTGTCACGGCCGTTCAGAACTTCTTCAATCGCTCATCGGACCTGGAACGCCTGTGATTTGTACGGACAGCCCGCTAGAATCGCCACAGCGGCAAAAGCCCTGCAGCCGTTTTCTCTGGCGTTGGCAACATCATGGAGGCTCGCGTGCCTGAGCGATTTACCGGTGGTGCATCGTCTGTAAGCCGGCGCGGATTGGAATACCGCGCAGTCTGGCGCTGGCACTTTTATGCCGGCCTCTTCTGCATCCCGTTCGTGCTATGGCTCTCCATCACCGGCACGATCTTTCTCTTTCATCCGCAGATCCAGCATTGGCTCGACCGGCCGTACGATTCGCTCGTGATTACGGCTCGTGCTTCGGCAAACAGTCAGGTACAAGCCGCTCTCAAGGCCGTTCCGGGATCGACCCTGGACGCGTATCAACTGCCCGCAACGGCCACATCTGCCGCGCAGGTGCTGGTCGATCGACAGACGAGGCAATACCGCGTCTATGTGCACCCTGAGACGCTCGCGATTCTCCATGTTGCAGATGAGGATTACCGTATCGACACGTTTACCTCGCGGCTTCATGGAGAACTCCTGATCGGGAAATACGGCTCCTGGGTTGTCGAACTTGCCGCAAGCTGGGCCGTTGTCATGATCCTCACGGGGCTGTTTCTTTGGTGGCCGCGAAACAGCAGCGGACTTGGCGGTGTTTTATATCCACGGCTCTGGCAGGGTGGGCGCGTGTTCTGGAAAGATCTTCACGCCACTGCGGGCATTTACGTTTCCTTCTTCGCTTTGTTTCTTCTTTTTACGGGTTTGCCATGGGCCAAAGCCTGGGGCGGCTACCTGAAGGCGATTCGCCACCTCAGCGCGGGACATGCGGTGAAGCAGGACTGGTCCACAAGCAGCGCCGACATCGTGGCCGCTCGCAGCGCGCGCAACTCCATGGGATCCATGGATATGAGCGGCATGGCGACGGCGCACGATTTGGGAACGCCAGCGGTTCCAGGTTCGCCGGGTGGAAGTGGCGGCGAACACGCTCAGCATGCAACGGTGTGGGGGCGTCATCGTACGTCCCTTTCGGGCCCCAACGCATTTGTCGCCCTCGACACCATGGTGGCTGCCGTCGAACCCCTTCATTTGCGAGACCCGGTTCTGATTTCGCCTGCGATGACAGCAGGCGGCAACTGGACCGCGAAGTCAGACACACGCGACCGGCCGTTGCGCGTTGACCTGGTGCTCGACGGCAGGAGCGGAGCGATCGTCAGCCGCTCCGATTTCTCCTCCAAGCCATGGCTTGACCGCGTGATCGGCGCCGGCATCGCGGCCCATGAAGGACAACTCTTTGGAGTTGCGAATCAGTTGATCAGCCTGTTTACGACGGCAGGACTGGTTATGCTCAGTGTCAGCGGCCTAATCATGTGGTGGCGCAGGAAGCCGGAAGGTGTGCTCGGTGCGCCTGTTGCTGTGAAGCGGGTTCCGTTCTCGGCGGTGTTAGCAGCATCGGTCGTGCTGCTGGGTATCTATTTTCCACTTCTGGGAGCGTCTATGATCCTTGTAGCTGCGACAGAGCGACTTGTGCTTAGCCGGATTGAACCAGCACGGCGATGGCTTGGCCTCCATGTTGCTCCACAGTCTTTCATCTAGCGTTCCAGGCCGTCTCCCTTGTGATAGTTCGGGTACGCTGGGGTGGGGAAGGTTTGGGGCGGATGTTTGGCCAGATCGTCCATGACCAGCGACACCGCGCGCTCCAGCTGCGGGTCGTGCCCAGCCGCCACGGATCTAGGGTCGTCTTCGACCTCGACATCGGGCGCGACACCAATATTCTCGACCTCGAACTGGCCGTGCAGGCCGTACAGTGCGGTACGCGGCGCAGTGACAGAGCCGCCGTCCAGAAGCACGGGATAGCCGCCAATGCCGACAAGCCCGCCCCACGTGCGCTTGCCGACCAGCGGACCCAGCTTTGCCTGCCGGAAGAGCCATGGCATGGCGTCACCGCCGGAACCGGCGTTCTGGTTGATCAGCATCGCCTTGGGACCGAAGATTGCGCCGGTGGGCTCCGTCACGGCAAGGCCCTGGCGTGATTCGTAGTTCATCATGGGCGTGCGCTTGAGCGCATCGATGACGTAGTCGGCAATCAAGCCGCCCTGGTTGTAGCGCTCGTCCACCACGACGGCTTTCTTTTGAACCTGCGAGAAAAAGTAGCGGTTGAAATTGTCAAAGCCCGCACCGGCAGTGTTGGGGAGGTAGACGTAGGCTACCTGGCCGTGCGAGAGTTCGTCGACCTTGCGGATGTTGCCGTCGATCCACTCCTGTTCGCGCATCGCACGTTCGCTGGCAACAGGAAGCACCAGTACATCGCGAGAACCTTTGCCGTCCGGCGAAGGTCCTACGGTAATCGTGGTCTGTTTGTTGGCCAGGCCGTCGAATGCTTCATAGACATCGTCGCTGGCGTGCAGGGGTGTGCCGTTAACGGCCAGGAGGTATTCGCCTTCGTGCACGTTAACGCCGGGCTGGGTCAGAGGAGCGTACAGTGCCGGGCTCCAGTTGCCGCCGGTGACGACGTGGGCAAAGCGGTAGCGGTCGTGGTCGATCGTGTAATCCGCGCCCAGCAGGCCGCTCTTCGGCGCATCGCCGCCGTGGTGGGGTCCGCTGATGAACATGTGGCCGACGGTAATCTCACCCAGCATCTCCTGCTGCAGGTAGGTGAGATCGCTGCGGGTGCTGAGGCCGTCGACGTAGGGCGCGTATTTGGTGCTGATCTTCTTCAGGTCCAGGCCGTGGAGGCCGGGGTCGTAGAAGAACTCACGTTCGATGCGCCACGTTTCGTTGTACATCTGCTTCCACTCGGCGCGAGGTTCGATGCGCGCCTGCATCCCGTCTACCTTCAGCGGCTTGCCGGGCGTGCCGTCGGCGGCGTCCGGTTTCAGGTCGCTGCCTGCGGCGATGAACCAGCCGTCGCCCTTGCGATAGAGCAGCTTCTGACCATCGGCCGAAGTGGTGATGGAGGCCGCATTGTGCAGCAGATCTTCCGTCTTGCGCGTCTCTAGCGTGAAGCGCCAGACCGAGCGCAGCATGGGCGGAGCTTCCGCAGACGGATTGGCTGCCGGGCCACCTTCACCCAGCAGGATGACTCCAGCAATTCCGGGCTGCAATGAGACATAGTTACGCGCGGGAATGGGCAAAGCGAGGATGCGCTGCTGAATACCGGGAAGGTCGATCTTCGTTACCGCTGGTGCAGCATCCGGCTTCTTCTCCTCCGGCTTGCCGGTCGTGCCAGGCTTTTTCTCATCGGATTTGGCCTGGTCGGTCGCGGCGGGTTTCTTGTCTGTGTCGGGCTTGCTTTTTTCGTCGTCGCTCTCCGGCGGAATGGGTGAGGGATCATCCTTAGAGAGCACCGCCACATACGCGCTGGCCGTCGTCGTGCGGTTCAGGCTGCCCAGGCCAAAGCCGTCGATGGCTGGGCCCACATCCGTGCTGGCGGTGAAGAAGATGTACTTGCCACTGGCGTCCCACACCGGGTTGGTGACGTTGCTCATGCCGTCCGTCATCTGCGTGCTCTTGCCGGAATCCAGCGAGTACAGGAAGGCGGCGTTGAGCAGACTGGGCAGGGACCGCGCATAGAGGATCCACTTGCTGTCAGGCGAGAAGCTGGCGCTGAAACCCGTCGGGCCAAAGCCTTCGTGCAGGTCGGTATCGACTTTGACCGGACGAGCCGTGCCGAGTGAGGGATCAACGTTGATGTACCAGAGGTTCAGCCGCTTGTCGCTGAAGACGACGCGCTTCGAGTCGGGCGACCAGCGCGGCGCGTAGTAGTAGGTCGGATCAGGACCAAGATCGATGACCGTGGGTGCCGCGATGCCATTCTGATCGCGCAGGTAGAGCTTGTATTCGCCGCCGGCATCGCTGAAGTAGGCGAGACGCTTGCCGTCGGGCGACCAGGCGGGCTCGCGTTCGGCAGCGTTGGATGTGTTCGTCAGGTTGCGCACATCGCCCTTGTCCGCAGGCACCGTGAAGATGTCGCCGTGCGCCTCAAAGACGGCGCGGACGCCAGTGGGCGAGATGTTTGCGTTCTGAATCTGATCGGGCGCGATCTTCGCGATGTGCGGCTCAAGCGCGGGCAGGTCACCGTCAAGTTGCACCTGCACGGGCGTGTCGGTGCCTGACGCCGTATCGAGCAGATGGAGCGCGCCGAACTGCTCGTAGACCACCGTGCCCTTGCGCGCGCTGAAACTCTTCAGATCCAGGCCGTGATTCTCCACGAGCCGCCGGACGGCCTTGCTGCTGACGTCATAGCGGTAGAGGGTGACGACACCGTCGCGGTCGGAGAGGAAGTCGATACCGTCGCCATCCCACACGGGATCGCGGTCGTTCGAGTTCTCCCGTGGCACTTTCACCAGGTCAAGCGTCTTGGCATCGACGATCCATACCGGCTGCGTCTGGCCGCCGCGGTAGCGCTTCCATGAGTCCTCCTGCCATTGCAGCCATGGGTTGTAGGCGATGTGAGCGCCATCGGGCGAGTAGCTGACCTGCGACGCGGAGGGCAGCGGCAGGCGTTGTGGCAGGCCGGTGCCGTCGGCGTGCACGCGGTAGATCTGAAAGTACGTGCGGAAGGCTTTTTCCATGCTGGCCACTAGCACGTCTTTGCCGTCGGGTGTCCAGCCTGCTGCGTAGTTGCCGTCTGGTTGAAAGGTGATGCGCTTCGCCACGCCGCCCGCAGCCGGGACGATATAGACGTCGGTATTACCGTTCACCTGGGCGGAGTAGGCGACGCGTGTTCCATCCGGAGAAAAGAATGGGCCCTCCGTGACGTTGCCGGTGGAGGTGAGCCGGCGCGCCGTGCCGCCCTGCCTGGGAACGGTCCAGATATCGTCCGCGTAGCGGAACGCGATCGTGGTATCAGACAACGATGGATGACGCAGCAGATGAGGCGCCTGGCCCGACGAAGCAAGTGCGGAACACAGAACAAAGGCAGACAACATCCGGCGCATACGAGCTACTTCCTTGAGAGTGATGACAGGATTGTACGTCCAGGCTGCGCACCTGGTGCAGCATCTGCCATCATGGAAGCGATGGGTCTGTTGTCTTCTGTTCCAGCGGGGAACGTCACCTTCGCAAACGACGCGCCGCTCGCTCTCATTGCCGGCCCCTGCCAAATGGAGAGCCGGGCGCATGCGCTGGAGACCGCGTCCGCGCTGAAGGAAATTGCAGCACGTGTGGGCATCGGGCTTGTGTACAAGACAAGCTTTGACAAAGCGAACCGCACCAGCCTGCACGGCAAGCGCGGTATCGGCATGGAAGCAGCGTTGCCGGTCTTTGCGGAGATACGGGAGACGCTGGGCCTGCCGGTGCTGACCGACGTGCATGAGAGCTGGCAATGTGCCCCGGTGGCGGAGGCTGTCGATGTTTTACAAATTCCGGCGTTTCTGTGCCGCCAGACGGACCTGTTGCTGGCAGCTGCCGCGACGGGGCGTGTGGTGAACGTCAAGAAGGGCCAGTTCCTTTCACCGGGAGAGATGGTGCACGTTATTGCAAAGCTGGAGGGGGCGGCTGGAGGCGTGCTGGTGACGGAGCGCGGGACGACCTTCGGCTACAACACGCTGGTGAACGACATGCGCGCGTTGCCGGTGCTGGCCGCAACAGGTGCGCCGGTGATCTTTGACGCAACGCACTCAGCGCAGCAGCCGGGCGGCCTGAACGGTGCCAGCGGCGGGCAACGCGAGTTTGTGCCGGTGCTGGCGCGCGCCGCGGTGGCTGTGGGGGTGGCGGGCGTGTTCATCGAGACACATCCTGATCCGGACCACGCGCCCAGCGATGGGCCGAACATGATGCCTCTGCGCAGCATGGAACCGCTTCTGCGCGAGTTGATGGCCTTCGATGAAGTGGCAAAACACTTGATGAAGACTGGTACACATGGCTGACGCGCGCAGTTCGGCCATCGATGCCGTTCGCTGTGCGACGCGCGGTCTGCAGGCCTTAGAGGACGCGCTCCGAGGCGCACTCGGGGATGCCTTTGAACGCGCCGTGCGGTGTATCGCGGATGCTCCGGGACGCGTCATCGTCACGGGTGTGGGCAAGAGTGGGCATGTCGCTCGCAAGATTGCGGCCACGCTCGCCTCAACGGGCAAGCCCGCGCACTTTGTGCACCCTGCGGACGCCAGCCACGGTGATCTGGGCATGATCCGTGCGGACGATGTCGTGCTGGCGCTGTCATGGTCGGGCGAGACGGCGGAGCTGTCCGACATGGTGGCGCATACGCGGCGATTCGGCGTGCCGCTGATTGCCAGCACCGGCGATGCGGACAGTACGCTGGCGCGCGCGGCGGACATCGTGCTGCACCTGCCCGACTGCGAGGAGGCGTGCACGGACCTGCTGGTGCCGACGACCAGCACGAGCGTGCAGCTGGCGCTGGGTGATGCCCTGGCCGTTGCGCTTCTCCACCGGAACGCATTCACGCCGGAGGACTACCGCGCGCTGCATCCTGGGGGGCGGCTTGGCGCACGGCTGCTGCGCGTACGTGCCCTGATGCACACGGGCGATGAGGTGCCGCTGGCGCCGGAGACAGCCACGTTGTCCGAGGCCATCATGCAGATGACGGGCAAGCGCTTCGGCATGACGGGCGTGGTGGGCGCGGATGGCACGCTGGTGGGCGTCATCACCGACGGCGACCTGCGCCGCGCCTTTGGGAGCGGCTTCCACGACCGGCCTGCCCGCGACGTGATGAACCCGCACCCCCGCACCGCGCACCCGGACGACCTGGCCCACGCCGCGCTGGCCCGCATGAACGCCGAGGGCATCACCAGCCTGCTGGTGCTGGAAGACCAAAAGGTCACCGGAGTCCTCCACATCCACGACCTCCTCCGCGCAGGGCTGGTGTAGGTCAAGCTAATGCACCGGTTCGACCGTTGCCTCAACGTCGATGTGGCGTGTACTACCGACCACATCGAGTGACCCAAGCAGTAGCGGTTTGCCTTCCGGCAGGACTGTCGTGCCTTCCAGAATAGATTGGCGAATCACCGGATCGTCTGATCCAATTCCCGAATTCTCTTCAGCAATGGAGGACTGCTCGATTTTGGACTTGAGCTGGTAACCCGAACCATACTCCTGCAAGGTGGAATCGAACGTGAATCCCACGTCCAGGTATTGCACCTGCTTCTCAGTCGTTTTGTCGCTGTTCGTGTATGAACCAGTAATGAGGGGAACGCGGCTGCCTTCCTTCATAGTCATGCGCTGCCCTGATGACAACACCATGGAGTAGCGCTGCAAGCCTACACGCTTTCCGTTGTCCGCTTCGGTAAAGATGTAAGTCAACCGGTATTGCCGGCGTGGATGATCAAGCTCTTTAAGTATTTCGGCCACCAACGTGACCTCCTCTGGCGCGCCGCGCACCACCAACGCGTTCTGTCCCGGCACGAGGAACAGCTTCAACGTTGGAGCGACGGTGTTACGAATCGCTGTGAGCACCTCGTTCTGTTCGGCTTGTGACGCTGCGGCACTCAGGTGAAAGGTACGGAACTCCTGCTGCGGTGCACCAGATTGGGTTTGTGCATTACTCGCCTGAACGCCCAGCGCCATGAATGCTGCAATGCAGATACTGGTCCATGTCTTCACTGTCTGATCTCCTGATTTCTTAAGAGGTTTCTATTCTTGCTGCTGCCCTTCAAGCGGTGACGGAGGAGTGAAAAAGCGACTCACATCCGCCTGTTCATGCTGCAGTGCCGCCTTGCGTGCATCGGGGACTAATTGCGCAAGCTGCACAGGGTCACCATGGTGTACGAGCCTGAGAAGAAGGCGTTCCTGCTCTGTGAGTGGCATGGGCGGCTCGGGAAGGCTGCCGTCTGCCGTCGTCGGTTTCTGCGTGTGTTCAGTACGTCTTATACCTTCGAACGCTGGCGAGCGCAGACGCGAAGTCAGTGATGCAGGCTGCAATGCCCTTCTTTGGCTTTCGTGCGTGTCTTGCATTTCCCGTGCACGTGACATGGTTGCAGGAACGAGCGTTGCATGAGCTAAGGTAGGCGGCAAAACAGATCGGCGGCTAAGGAACACAGCAACGAAGAGAAGTACAAGCGCTGCAGCGCATGACATTGCTGGCCAGCGCAGCCATTTCAAAGCTCCCGGTCCATGACGAGACGCTCCAGCACTGTGGAGTGCCGCTTGAATGCGCTGCTCCATACCAGGCTGCGGCCCGGCGTTGCTCAGCACGTGTAACGCCGCGTCTACGCGCTCATCAATTGTTCGCTGCGCCTTCATCGGTTTACCCTTCCTTCCAGCCGCTCCCGAAGCCGTGTGCGTGCGCGAAAGATCAGTGCACGCACAGCGGATTCACTTTTGCCCAGCACTGCTCCAATGTCTGGCGTCTTCATCTCTTCCACCGCACTCAACAACAACACATGCCTCTCGGCTTTCGGTAGACGATCTATCTCTGCAAAGACCACTTGCAACTCACGAGCCTCAGCCAGCACCTGATCCGCCGGAAGAGCGCGGCAAACTAGACTCCGCGCAACTTCGTCATCCATCTGCCCCGGCGTGATGCGGCGAGTGCGGTCAAGGGCAAGCCGCCAGGCAATGCGCACCAGCCACACGCGCATGTCCTCCACTTGGCCCAGCTTGGCACGATGGGTCAGCACCCGCAGGAACACCTCCTGCACGGCGTCTTCTGCTTCGGCACGATTGCGCAACACCGCAAAAGCGACACGGAAGAGCAGTGCCGAGTATGGAACAACCAGGTCATCGACCCGCACTTCCAGCTTCGTTTGAACCCGCTCCGCCGCCCCGCTCGACAAGACCAGGTCACATCCTTCCATCGCAGTCATGTAGTGTCTCTACTGCCACAGACGGACGAGACGAAAGAGCGCTCGCAGAATTGCTTGCGCTACGGCTGACTTGCAAGCTAGTTACCGGCGGGTGTGTTGCGTTTCGGCAGGTGTGGGGTCAGCTTTGGGACGATGAACTCCTGCATCAGGCCGAAGAAGGCTCCGGCGGCGAGGCCGAGAGCCGCGTTGCCGAGGGTCAGGCCCGCGCCGTTGCGGTCGCTGGCGGGGTAGTACAGGTTGGAGATGCCGGCCGAGGCGAAGCTGCCCAGTACGTTGCTGTAGTTGAACTCCCGCTTGCCGTTGTCGCCGTGTGTAACGACGACGCTCGCAATCGCATGGCGCGCGCGTGAGCCGAAGGTGCCGGTGCCCTGGTAGAAGTAGCGCGGGTCCTGGTGGAAGAGGCTGGGCAGGACTGCACCGCCGAGGAAGGTGCCGATCGTGCCGTCGGCAAAGGCTGCGCCGTAGCGTTTGGCGAAGCCCTGTGGACCCGGGCCATAGCCGGTGAAGTCGTCGTCCGTCTGCTCGATGCCCGCGGTGATGCCGCTGGCAATAAAGGAGAACGGGTCGATGGTGGAACGCAGTGCCAGCCGATACTTCTGCCCGGAGGAGAGCGGCGTGGGATGCGGCGAGTAGGCCACGTAGAAGTTGGGAACGACGCCGAAGACGCGCTGCTTCTCCTCTGCCGCGATCTCGGCGGCGGCCATCTCATGCATCGAGGCAATGACGGTGACGGTGGCGCGGTTGCCGGTCATGTGGAGGGCGATCGGCTGCAGGTCGCGCTGCTCATCCAGTAGAAGCGTACCTGTCAGCTCGGTGGTGGTGAATCCCTCCGCGATGACGCGGATGGAGTACGTTCCAGCAGGCAGGCCATAGGCGTGGAACTCGCCGTCGTCATCGGCGATCTCCAGAAGGCGCTCGGTGCCGGAGACGACCTCGACGTGGGCTCCGGGCACAAGGCTGCCATCCTGGTCCACGATGCTGCCGTTGAGGGAGGCTGTATTGCGGGGAACAGGCTCCTGGACTGAGGGCGTGGCAGGCTGCTGTGCCGGACACAGGCACACCGCCGCGCTGGCGCACAGTCCAGCCATCCAGGCCTTTGCTCTACCCATACCTGTGTAGACGGAGGGAAACAAGGATAGTTCCGGAAGACAGCAAGCCAATCGCGTGCAGAGATGAAACGCCACCGCCGCAAATGCTTTACACAGAAGGTTACGTATGTTCCCGAGAGGATTGCTAGCGGTGCTTCTTGCCCTTTTTGTCTTTCTCTTCGACTGGTTCCAGCCGCGCCTCGGCTGGAGGCTGCGTGCCGGGCGTCAAGACGCGCCGGGTGTTGTTGCCCTCCAGCCGATAGGTTTTTGTGATGAGCTGGCTCTTGGCGGGATGGAACTGGCCGGAGGCGTCGGGCTGTGGCACGGGCGCGCTGGCTGCCAGCACCGTGTAGCTGTACGAAGGTGCAGGGCCGGTGGGTGGAATGCCGCGCCCCGGTGAAGGACTGCCGGGATCGACACCGATCCTTACGGGCAGATAGCCCAGGATGTTCTTGTCGCGATTGGCACCCTCGTAGCGATGCTTCTTCACGTTCCAGTAAAAAACGCGGAGTTGATTGAAGTCATAGGGCAGGCCAGCCTGGTATGGGCTGAGTACCATCACGTAGTTCGGGACTTCCTGGCTGGCGCCCTGCAGTTCCGGGTCCAGCACCTTGTTCAGGACGTAGGTGCCGACGATGCGCTGGCCTTCGGCATAGCGAGTAACGGCGTCGGGCGCGTCGGTGTCCAGCATGCGGCTCAGCATCCATCCGGTCAGGCCATGGCTGTCGGTCACCAGCCACCAGTCTTCCATGGCAGGTGGCTCGGGGGTGGCAGGCTGGGCAGCGCTTGGGCTTGGAGTGGCCGCCTTGCCTTTTGCCGGCGCGGCGGTCCTGGCCAGGCCCGGCACGACTGTTCCGGGTGGCAGTGGTTTCAGCGTGCTGGCGCGTTGCAGCAGCTTGAGCTTGTCGCCCTCTTCCAGGCGGTAGAGCTTGTCGGTGTCGCGCCCTGGCAGCGTGTGCAGGTAGACGTCGTCTCGTACACTTCCGGTGGCGATCGGAGCGTCGTTGGCGTGTTGCTTGTGGAGCGCGGTGAAGTCGTCTGCCACCTTTTCCGTGGCGACGGCACGCTCGTCGATCCAGCCTTCTTCGCCTTTGTCGGTGCGCACGCGATAGAAGCGGCGGTTCTGATCGACGATTTCAAGCCTCTGCCCGTTCACGACATTGCCGGTACGGTTGGAGACGGCGGCAATACGGTCGCGGAGAAACGTTGCCTTCGCGGTGACGTAGACGTAATGCGTCAGGATCTTCGGCTTGAAGCGGTTGCACCCCGCCAGCAACAGCGGCAGAAGCGCCAGGCCCGCGAACGTGCATTGACGACAGGTGGGTGATGGCGAACGGCGAAACATCAGCGCAGGCTTGAGGATAGCATTCGCGCAACAAGCCTCGCCGCTGGTCCGCTGTGTCCAGCAGTTGGTTGGCGGTCAAACGTCTCTGCGCATGGCCCTTCTGCGCAGGCTGGCCGCAATGGCGGTCAGGCCCGTGCCGAGAAGAACGAAGGTTCCTGGCTCTGGCGTGACCTGAAGTGTCGCCGTAAGCGTCTGGAAGGGCTGCTGTGCGAAGACGATTCCGCCGCTCGGCGTGTAGTCGTTGAAGAAGCTCACCACATTACCGAAGGCTTCCGCACACGGCGTGCTCAGCGCGCAGAGTGCGCCGCTGACTGGCCCATTCAGAATAGTGTTCGGGAAGTAGAGCGACAAGTCGTAGCTCAGACCAACAGAGAACACATCCACATGTGTGTAGTCTCCCTCGTTCAGAGTTTCGCCAAGATAGGTGGGAATCGTAAAGGAGAATGCCCCGTCCGTGATGGTGCCGGTTACACTGCCGCCCCCGAGCTTTGAGTTCGGGTAGAAATCGATGTACCCGTCGAACTTACCCGTTCCATCCTGCAATGTGCCTTGCAGATGAAACACTGTATCTCCGTACGCCGCCATGCAGAGGAGTAAGGCAAGAACACCGAAAACGTAGACAAAGACCGGCCGCATTGCTGACCTCCTGTGATCAAGCAGGCGAAGATTACACGGCGGCGCAGGCGTTGTCCTGTACACAAGGTCACCGGTTGCGAGTTACGGAGCGGAGCTTACAAAGGCCATGTCTCCTGAGTGGTGCCGGGAACGCCTCAGTGCGAGAGCGCGAGGAAGCTTGCATTGGTTCCGGTACTGGAGGAGCTCACGACGTACAGTCGGCCAAGATTTGTTGCATCGAAACCATACAGCGACAGGTCGGGCGCGCCGGAGTATGCACCGGCGAGCAGCCATTTGCCGGTAGAGTCGATGCCCAGTGCGGTGACGGCCACGCCAGAGGAGAATGGAGATCCGCTGATGGGAGTCAGCGCGGCATTGGTACCGACGTTGTAACCGGTGATGGTACTGTCGCCCCGATTGGCCACATACACGTACTTGCCGGAGGTATCCAGCGTGACCGCGTACGGCTGTGTGCCTGTGGCGTAGACGGAGGTTGTGGTTGGTGTCAGGACGCCGCTGCTCGCAATGGTATTCACCACCAGGCCGGCACCATTCCCGGAACGCGCTTCGTACAGGTAGGTCCCCGTGCTGTCGATGGCAATGCCGTTATCACTCGTCAGGCTGGGCGGCAGTGTCTGCGAAAGCTGCGTGAAGGCTCCAGAGGTGGTGTTGAAGGCAAAGACCAGTTCCCCCGCCGTGCCCATGGCAGCGACGACGAAGTTACCACTGCCCGCGACGCGCAACTGCTTTGGGACAACGGTTCCACTTGGCGTGAAACCGACGCCGCTGGCTGGCGACAGCGTGCCGTCGCTGTTGATGGCGAAGAGGTCGATGCTGGCTCCGGAACCGTCCAGCACCATGAGCCACTTGCCGTCCGGGCTCGTCTGCATGTCCGCGCAGAAGGCATTGGCGATGGCATTGCCCTTATTCAAGGGTGCCAGCGTGCCATCGCTGGCGATGCTGTAACCAAAAATTTGCGACACCGTGCCGACCCACAAAAAGGTATTACTCCGGCTGACCGTAAGCGCGGTGGGAGTGGAATTGCTCAGGCTGATGGGCGATCCACTGAGTGCGGCCAAGCCTCCGGTAGTTGAAATGCCGAATCCGGAAACCGTATTGGATCCTGTGTTGGCCACAAACACATAATTTGTGGCGCCGGTGCCTGTGGTGGTCCCTGTACCCGTCGTTGAGTCTTTAAAGAAGAAACCGTTGCACCCGGCCAGCAAAATGAAACTGCAACTCAGAAAGATCAGACACCCACGCCGCACAGCTTGCTCCGGAAACAGGTTTGTTCCGTTGGACGCGGGAGGCAAACACGCGTTGCGATACTGAAGCATGTATTGCACTCAGGCGTCCCAGATCGCCAACGCGTATGTACCAGCGAACGTTGACCATCGGACTGTTTCCAGCTATTCTTATCAGGTTCGGCGGTTTCCCGTGTACGCGATCTTCCTCGCACACGTCGCGTTCAGCAGCAGGGATTGTTGCTTCCGCCTTCAACTGGGAGAGTTCACAGGTTTTGGCGGCGGATGAGTTGCTCCGCATGGAGGTTTCTGAGATGTATGCAGTGATTCGCACTGGTGGAAAGCAATACCGCGTGTCGCCTGGGGACACCCTGAAGGTCGAAGCGACGGCGCACGAGAACGGTGCCATTGAGTTTGCAGATGTGCTGGCCGTCAGCGGCGAACCCGGCGCGTTCGAGCAGGAACTCAGTGGCGCAAAGGTGCTTGCGGATGTCGTCCGTGAAGGCCGCGGCGAGAAGATTCTGGTGTTCCATTTCAAGCGCAAGAAGCAGTACAAGAAGATGCAGGGCCACCGTCAGAGCTTTGTTCAGGTCAGGATCAAAGAGATCCAGGTGAACGGGAAGACCTTCACGGCGGACGCAACGCAATCTTAAACTCCCGTGTGAACGGAAAGATGTAGCAGGCGTACGCGTTCCATCGCAACACGCCGAGACGAGGACAAGCAATGGCACATAAAAAAGGCGGCGGTTCGTCTTCGAACGGTCGTGACTCCAACGCACAACGCCTGGGTGTAAAGGCTTTTGCTGGTGAACTGGTTACGGGTGGGTCGATCATTGTGCGTCAGCGTGGCACACCCATCAAGGCAGGCCTGAACGTCGGACGAGGCAAGGACGACACGCTTTTCGCGAAGATTGGCGGTCGCGTCCAGTTTCTGGACCGGGGCAATCACGGCCGCTTCGTTGCGATTGAACCCGCGGCTTAAGCTCGTTTCTCCGCAGGCGCACTAAGCGCGGACCACGTCAGCCGGTGTTCGAGCAGCCTGCTTTGACTTTGCTTGCGTGCGCATCTAGTTTGGGAGAGTCAAGCCACGTCCCCGTCGTCCAGTGGCCCAGGACACCGCCCTTTCACGGCGGTAACACGGGTTCGAATCCCGTCGGGGACGCCAAAATACTTCCAAGCCGTGTCATGGACATCAGGCTCAGGCTACATAAACCCGCGCAAGCGGGTTTTCTCTTTGCCCTTGAGGCAGGAGACGTTACGATCAGGAGTCAGCTTCGGGATGCAAATCGAATGCCGGCCAAGCCGCGGCATTTGGAGCACATGTGCAGGTTGCGCAACGGCAGAACAGTACTGGAGAAAGGAAGTGTGTTGACCTCGGATAAGACCTTCGACCTCTCCATTGCGGGAGAATTGAACCTCGATCTGATCCTGTACGGATTGCCGCTGGACATGCAGCCTGAGCGTGAACTGCTTGCGACTGACTTCGTATCCACGCTGGGAAGCTCGTCCGCGATTGTGGCCCACAACGCGGCCGCTCTTGGTTTGCGGGTCCAGTTCACGACGCTGGCCGGTGATGATGCATTTGGGCGCATGGCACTGGACCGGTTGCGGGAGGCCGGAGTCGAACTCAGCGAGTCGATCATCGACCCGGCACTGAGGACGGGTGTCACGGTCCTGCTGCCGCACGGGGGCGTGCGGCATAGCCTGACCTTCCTTGGGGCAATTACAGCGCTTCGTTGCAGTCAGCTTCGGCCGGCTGCCATGCGGCAGGCGCGGCATCTGCATCTTTGTTCGCTCTACCTGCAGACCGGCCTGCACGATGGATTGTCCGACCTTGTACGCGACTTGAAGCGGACGGGAACAACAATCTCGCTCGATACAAATGATGATCCCGCCAATCGTTGGGGCGAGCCGCTGCAGCAGTTGCTGCCGCTGTTGGACATCTTCATGCCGAACGAGGATGAGCTTCGCAGGATGGCGGGCTGCGATGAGACGGAACGCGCGATGGCACACTTTGCCCCGGCGGTTCCGCTGATGGTGGTGAAGCGTGGAAGACGCGGATGTTCGCTGCGCATGAGCGGCAGCATTGTTCATGTCGCGGGCGTGCCGGTGGAACCTGTGGACACGATTGGGGCGGGAGACAGCTTCGACGCGGGATTCCTAACTGCGTTCCTGAAAGGTCTGGAGCCGGTGGCGTGCGCACGAGCCGGCAACATCTCGGGAGCGCTTTCCACGCAGGGCGCCGGCGGCACGGAAGCGTTTCGCGACGTTGACCTTCGGCAGCGCTTTCTCCGTCAGCACGGGTTTCCGATGTAAGTGCTTCCCGGCGCAAATACACGCAGGCTCCTTCAGAGGCAGCAGCGTAACGCATTGAGCGTCATGTAAGCTGGCACTGGTTTGGTGCAGGTGTAAAGGACTCCATGGCATACACGATGAACGATGTCGCGAAGCGGGCCGGCGTTTCCACCGCGACTGTCTCACGTGTTTTGAGCAAGAGCCCTTATATTTCTGAAGAGACGATTCGCCGCGTGCTGGCAGCGGTCGACGCCTTGCGTTACCACCGCAATGTACATGCAAGACGGCTCGCGATCGGCAAGAGCGATCTGTTCGGGCTTCTGATCTCAGAGATTGCGAATCCATACTTCTCAGAGATCATTCGCGGCTTTCAGTCAGAGGCGTGGGACCACGGCTTTGATGTGCTGCTCTTGAACACGGAATACAGCGAGAAGCGCACAGAAGCAGCCCTGCGCAAGCTGATTGAGAATGATGTGCGCGGTGTGGCAGTGATGACGTCCTCCTTGGAAGACGGAGCGATCGAGGCGCTTACCAATGAGGGGATCGGGGTGGTGATGAGCGGCACGGCGACTCCAGGGCGTCTTCTCAGCACCCTTGTGATCGACTATGAACGCGGACTCACCGAGGCGATTGAGCACGTTGCCGCACTTGGTCATCGGCGTGCAGCCGTGATTGCCGGCCCTGCCACAAACCGCTCCGCCTGCACCATCAAGCAGGCGCTGGTGGAAGGCCTGCGGCAGCGAGGTCTGGACCCCTCACCTGTCACGCATAGCGCGTACAACCTGGACGCCGCCGCAGAGGCGGTCAAGGTGATGCTCTCTTCGCGCATCACACCAAGCGTGATCTTCTGCGGGAGCGACCTGATCGCGATGGGCGTGATGCTGGCGCTGGAGCAGGCCGGATATAACGTTCCCGAAGACATCTCCGTGGTGGGCATTGATGACATCTCGTTTTCGAGTCTTGCGCGGCCGCCGCTTACCACCATCCGGGTGCCCCGCGAACAGCTTGGGCTTACTGCCTTCAAAACCCTGGATCGCATGTTGAAGCTCAAACGGCAAAGAGGCGGTGAATACACCCTTGAAACAGAGCTGGTTGTGCGTAAGTCCACCGCGGTCGCACGGACGCCGCGGCTACGCGGGTTCAGCCGTCGAGCGAACTCATAAAAACCGGTGACGTGCCCGCTTAGCAGTGTCTGCAGGCACTCTGACTACCCGACTTGGTAGCCGTCGTTGGCGGCAGATCATTCCCAGGATTTTTGTCGAAGAAGCCGTTCGGCTTGAGCAGAAAGCCGATGTACGCCGTTGGCATCACCGGGTAATCCTCAGGCCGGGGGATGTGCGTGTGACCGAAGGTGTACCAGAAGACAACGTCCGTGTTTTCAATCGGCCTGTCCTGCGCCGTCCACTGTGGCAGACCGTCACCGCCGCTGCTCTGGTTGGGATAGTCGCCTGCGGCGAAACGTTCCCCCTCGTTGAAGGGGGTCACCCAGACATGGTGATCCACGAATCCCGCGCGCTTGCGCCACCATGCACTTGGCGAGGCAAACGGGACCGCATTGTCTCCGGCGAAGAACTTGTAGCCCACAGGATCGCCCATCGCGTTCAGCACGTTGGGATTGACGATCTTCCACGAGCGGCCTGTCTCTACGTTGAGGTTGGCACAGGCTTGTTTCTCATGCCGCAGAAGGGTCTTCTGCGCGTAAAACGCATTGCCCTCAAGGTTGTTCTCGTCCAGGGGCGAGGGAACAACGTCGATCTGCTGCACGGTGTTCTCCATGCCATCCACTGCAAAGTGAAGACGCATGTTGAAGAAATGCTGGTGATTGGGTGCGTACAGCAGCGGCGCAATGACGGTTCCGTATTTCGGCTTCTCCCCTTCATGCACGGCGCCCAAGGACAGGATGCCGGTCAGTTTGATCTCGAACTGGATGTTGCCGTCCTGGTAGAAGTACCAGAAGAAACCGTATTCATAGTTCTCGACGGTAGAGACCGACGACACAACAAGGCGGCGGGAACGGCGCACCTCCGGCTTGTCCGGATGGCGGCGGTCTGTATGCTTCCACAGGATGCCGAAGTCTTCCTCGTGAATGCAGATGGCGTTTTCGATCGCAAGTGGACCGCCGCGGCTGTCGCATAGATCCGCGTCGAGGTAGGCGATGTGGCCGACGCAGTCACAGCCCAGCTTCAGGCTGTTGGCGCACATGCCCATGCCGTACTCACCCACATCAAAGGCATTCTTCCGCACCTGGGTTGGCGACGGATCACCGTAGGGCACCACCATTTCCGTCAGCGATGCGCGGAACAGAATGGGGCGGTTACGGTCGCCATCTTGATACCGCAGATCGTGGATGACCAGGCCCTCGCGCGCGGTGAAGCCCACCACCATGCTCCAGTTCTGCCAGCGCAGCTGCCTGCCCTCCAGCGTGAAGCTCGGGCCCTCAGGCTGCGTGATCTGCAAGGGTTTGATCCCGGTGCGTTTGGGTTCTACGCGCTCACTGTAGTAGTTCCCCTCCTCCGGTGGAAGCGGCCATGTGCCGTACTCTTCCACGCGGATGACCTCCATGCGGTTCAGGTCGACCACGGGGCGAATGCCTTCGATGGGCCGCGCGTAGCCGTTGTCTGTTGGATCGCTGCGCAGGAAACACAACGGACGCGTGAGGCGCCGTGTGCGGTCCTCCTCTGAACCGTAGTTACCGGCGCTCCAGATATCGACCATCACAAGGCTGGTGTCGGTCACGCCGTATTGCCGATCCAGCGCGTCACGAAACGCTTCGCTGCGCAGGACGGCCTGCTCGCACTCGATCTGCTCGTCGAAGGACAGGGTGGGCTGCAGGCCCGGCCTTGCATCCGTCCAGCTCTCAACCGTGCCGGCGGACAGATCCAGCGTCACGTTTGCCGCGGTGTTGGTGGCGTTGTTGAAGAGGACTGCGTCCGCCCGCCTTCCGGAAACGTGCGTGTTTGGCCATTGAAGGACAGCCGCCTTCCCAGGTTCACGCAAGCTGATGCTGATGATGCGCGTCGTGGGAGTGAAGTGAGAGGCGGACTTCAAAAGATCGACGGCATGGCTGACTTCGATGGAAGTGAGTGGTTCCAAGGGATGCATCGGCATGGGACAGACCTCGTGTGGGTGCAAGGCTTCGGCAACACACTACCCTTTGGAGGCAGGCATGCGCCTTGTGTAATGCAAGAATGTAACCGTTTGCACAGTATTGCTGGAGTGCCAACCGCTGTCAATGTTCGTTCCTGTATCGAAGTAAACGGTGCATGTGCAAGCAATTTCAGAAAACGCTTGCATAGAGATTCATTGTGCAGTAATGTAGCGGCATCCGGCAACCGCTTTTATCGATCCGCTCACGCGCCGGCGGTCTGCCTTATGTGCACTTTTGCCTTAGTTCCTTGATGTCAGCGCACCTCGGTTCGAAAAAAGAGTTCCAACTCGCAGCAGATCGTTGAATTCATCTCAAGAGGGTCAACTTCGTATGGCGACGGCATTCTGGGAAGTAAACTTTCTGGCCAGGAGGCAGGCTGCATACTCCCTGGCTGTGGCCGGCGCTGTCCTGCTTTCGGCACCCCTCAGGGCGCAGGTGGACTCCGGCTCCGTCGTGGGCGTGGTACGGGATGCCAGCGGCGCCGTGGTGCCCAACAGCCAGATCACGCTCTTGAGCCAGGACACGGGCCTGGCCGTGACGGGCACCGCCAATGCGGAGGGTGAGTACACCTTCAGCCCGGTCAAGATCGGCCTCTACACCGTCACGGTGGACGCGCCGGGGTTTACCCGCTTTGAACACAAGAACGTAACGGTGGCGGTGCAGCAGCGTGTGCTGGTGGATGCCTCACTCACACCGGGTTCTGCGGCCCAGGTGGTCACGGTGACAGGCGATGCGCCGCAGCTGCAGACGCAGGACGCATCCGTGGGCGAGGTGATCGATGCCAAAAAGATTGTCGATCTGCCGCTCAACGGGCGTAACTTCACCTTTCTCGCGCAGCTCTCGGCGGGCGTGACGCAGAACCAGGCAGACACGCGGGGAATGGGCGCGACGGGTACGTTCGCCGCGAACGGTACGCGCCCCGCGCAGAACAACTACCTGCTGGACGGCATCGATAACAACTCCAACCTGGTGGACTTTTTAAATGGAACGTCCTACGCGGTGCTGCCGCCCCCCGATGCGATCCAGGAGTTCCGTATCCAGACGAGCAACTACAGCGCGGAGATTGGCCGCTCTGCCGGCGCCGTGCTGAACGCGACGACCAAGAGCGGAACGAATACCCTTCATGGCAGCGCATGGGAGTTCGCCCGCAACAGCGTCTTCGACGCGAACCTGTACTTCAATCGGCCGGGAACGCCGAAGGGCCAGTTCAGCCAGAATCAGTTTGGTGGCACGCTGGGCGGCCCCGTCGTTCACAACCACACCTTCCTCTTCGGCGACTACCAGGGCTTGCGGAACACGCAGTCACAGACGGTTTCCGCAACCGTGCCAACGGCCCTGCAGCAAAGCAGCGGCTACGCCAACTTCTCTGAGTTGCTTCAAACGACAACTACAAAGGATGTCTTGGGCCGGACCTATCGCATCGGCACCGTCTTCGATCCGGCAACAACGCGCCCCGTCGTGTGCGGCGTTCCCGATACCACGACCGGCATCATCGTGGCATGCGGCACCAGCGCCGCGGGTACGGTCTTGGGCTACGCACGTACACCGTTCGATGCCGCAGGCAACACAGTACCAGCGAACCGGCTGGACGCAAACGCAATCAAGTTACTGCAACTGCTGCCCGCGCCAACCAGCACCGGCACGCTGAACAACTACGTCAGCAGCCGCCAGGCAACAAACAACTCGAACTCCTATGATGCACGGCTGGACCAGATCTTTCGCGCGACCGATTCAGCGTTTGCGCGTTTCAGCTACCTGAAGAACCCGCAATTCATCCCGGGGCCATTTGCGGGCATTGCCGACGGCGGATCGTTCAACCAGGGCACGACCAACTCTACAGCCTATGGCGCGGTGCTGAACTATGTGCACACATTTTCACCTTCGCTCATCAATGAGGCACGCGTCGGCTTGAACCGGCTGGAGGCCAATCGCCTGCAGCCGAACTCCAGCACGCAGGGCATCCCTTCGCAGTTTGGCATTCAGGGCATCCAGCAGACATCCGTCAACGGTGGCCTTGGACGCTACAGCATCAACAGCATCATGATCGGCGGTGTCAGCTACCTGCCGTCCGTGGAGTACAGCACGGTGCTGCAATTCTCCGACGACCTGACCAAGACATTGAGCCGCAACACGCTCAAGGTGGGTTACACGCTCCAGCAACTGCGTTTCTCCGTGCTGCAGCCGATTGCGGCACGCGGTAATTTCACCTACAATGGCGCGTTCACCGATGTTCCCACGCAGACCTCCGGCAACACCGGCATTGCACAACTGCTGCTGACGCCCATCAATGCAACGGTCGCGGGTGGAACCAACAACCTGGGTGGGGCGGAGAGCGTCCAGGCATCCAACATCAACAACACGGACATGAAGCGCATCTACAACGGCGCGTATTTTCAGGACGACTTCAAAGCGACGCCGAACCTGACACTGAATCTCGGTATTCGCTGGGATTGGTTCGGTTCGTTGATCGAACGGCGCGGGCAGCAGTCCAACTTCCAACCCCTGGCCGGCGGCGGTGGAAACTGGCTATTCGCTTCCGCGTATTGCAATACACAGTTTTCATCAGCGCTGTACGCGGCGGCAACCAAGGACAAGGTCGCGCTGACGTGTTCGCAACAGGCCGGTTTGCAGACGGTGCAGTGGGGCAACTTCGCGCCGCGCGTGGGCTTCGCTTACCAGCTCAACCCCAGGGTGGTTGCGCGTGCAGGATACGGCATCTTCTACGGAGGCTTTGAAAACTCATCGCAGTACACCTTTGGTGCCTTTCCCAACCAGTTTGCATTGACCTACACGAACAACACGCCGAACGTGCCGATCGTGTACGCGGACGGCACCACGGGGACGCTGGAGAACGGCCTGGCGCACATCAACCTCAATCCCTCGCAGGTTAGCCCGACGGGCCTAACCCTTCAGGGCGAGGACAATCACATCCGCACGCCGTACAACCAGAACTACAACCTGTCGGTGCAGTACCAGCTCTCAGCCAACCAGTCCTTCCAGTTGGGTTATGTGGGGAACGTAACGCGGCACCTGGGCGTGTACATTGCGCCGAACCGGCCCTCGCAGATTCTTCGGCCGGGACAGAACTCGCTGTCGTTTTCGCCATTTCCTGACTTCGCATCTGGTGGCAACTACACGAGCTTTGAGGCAACTGGCAGCTACAACTCTCTGCAAGCCACGTACGAGCATCGCTTTGCACAGGGCCTGAGCGCGCTGGCGAACTTCACCTATTCCAAGTGCATGACCGATGGGCGCGACTTCCTTAACGCAACAGCGATCGGCAGCTTCCGCGCCGCAACGCTGACGGGCTTCGGCATTGCCGGTGACTACGGTGCGTGCGACTTCGACATCCCGCGTGTGCTTCACGTCAGCGGAACATATGAGTTGCCCGTCGGTCGCAACCGCCAATTTCTGAACCACGCCAATGGCTTCGTCGATGCCGCGCTGGGCGGCTGGGCGACGAACATGATCCTGACCACGGAAGATGGTCAGCCGGGCACCATCCGCTGCTCCATCACGACAACGACCACCTTCGGCTGCTTCGTGAATCGCCTGCCCGGTGTTGATCCGTATGCAAATACCCCCGCAAACCCAGCCGGGTACAGGGTGCACAACTTCCTGAATCCTGCGGCATTCGTAAATCCACCCGTCGCGACAGTCAACGGCCAGACGAGCTATGCGCCGCTGGGAGGAGGTCCGTCGCAATATCGCGGACCGGCGTACCGTCGGCTGGACTTCTCCTTGTTCAAGAACTTCCGTGTCACGGAAAGGTTCACCGCGGAGTTCCGTGCGGAGGCGTTCAACCTCCTGAACACGGCAAACTTCTCCAATCCGTCCACGAGCAGCCTTGCAACGCCGGCAAGCTTCGGTCAAATTACGACGTTACGCGATGGTGCGAACGGCAACCGGCAGCTCCAGCTTGCAGGCAAGGTGTACTTCTAACGGGGGAGACGTAAACAGAGAGAGTTGCTCCGGCTGGTGTGTCTAACAGCGTAACCGCCCCCCGCGCCGTCTGCCAGGGCAAACAACGTACGAGGAAGATGTGTCTCAGACGATTGAGTTGACGTATCCACAACGCAGCCTGTTGGCCCGGGAGATCGCACGGCAGCCCGATCTATGGCCGGACACGCTGGAGCGGGTGGAGCAGTTTCTGGCAGGCGGCCGTGCCGGATTTTCTGGCGTGGTGATCTTCACCGGGGCCGGAACGTCCGCGTACGCGGGGCAATGCATTGCAGAGGCGTGGCCGGGAGCGTACGCGCTTGCCACGACGGACCTTCTCCTGTTATCGCCCGGCGAGGTTGTGAGCAGGGTGCCGCAGATTGCGGCAGGCGGGCTGCTGGTGTCGTTGGCCCGTTCCGGCAACAGCCCGGAGAGCGCCGGTGTGGTGGAGCGTATGCAGGCTCTCTTTCCGCAGGTTCAGCATCTTGTGATTACCTGCAGCGCTGAGAGCCGGCTGGCGAAGATACCCGGTATCACGGTGCTGCAGCTTGATGAACGAACCAATGACCGCAGCCTCGCCATGACTGGTTCGTTCTCGAACCTGACGCTCGCGGGACTCGCACTACGGCACCTCCACACGCTGCAGACGGAGATCCGTTTCGTCTCGGCGGCGGCGCGCCGGCATCTTGAGTCGATGTTCGCAACGGCAGCAGAGATCGCCCGTGAGGGATCGGACCGCTTTGTGGTGCTGTCCTCCACCATGCACGGGCTGACGCGGGAGATGACGTTAAAATCCCTTGAGTTGACGGCAGGGCAGACCCTTGGCATGGCGGAAAGCTTTCTTGGCTTTCGGCATGGTCCCATCAGCTTTCTCCGTCCCGGTACACCGGTTGTTTGCGTGCTTTCAACGGACCCGCTGCGGCAGCAGTATGAGAGCGATCTGGTCCGCGAGTTGGCCGCGCGCGGCAATCGTAACGTCTGCCTGATCGGTGCTGAAGCCCATCGGGACCTGCCACACCGCTGGTGGGTTCCCGCACTTGCACCGTCGCTGCCCGACGCTTTACGTGCGCCGTTTGAAGTGCTTTTTGCCCAACTGCTTGCATACACGCACAGCGTGCAGGCCGGTGTGGACCCTGACGACCCAAGCCCGGACGGACAAGTGACAAGGGTGGTGCGGCCCTTCGAACTGCACTCGTAAACTATGCCTGAGGTGAACCCCGTGGCGAGCACTCCTGTATGGCTGCCATTCACACCCAATCGCGACTTTGCGGCGGACCCGCGCATCTTCGCCAGCGCCGCCGGTAACTACTTCTACACGTCAACGGGCAAGAAGGTTCTGGACGGCAGTTCGGCTCTCTTCTGTACGCCCGCCGGGCACGCGCGCACGGAAATCGCGGAAGCCGTGTCCGCACAGATCCTGCAGCTTGACTACACCTCTAGTTTTCTCCGGTCGCATCCGTTGGCGGCTGAACTCGCCGGGGCACTCAGGGAATTGCTCCCGCAAACACTGAGCGGTTTGTTCTTTACCAACAGCGGGTCGGAAGCCGTGGACACTGCGCTGAAGCTGGCAGTGCAGTACCACCGCTCACGCGGCGAGGCCTCACGGACTGTGTTTGTCTCGCGCGAGCGGTCCTACCATGGCAGCAATCTTTCCGGTGCCGCCCTGGCAGGCATGCCGAATAACCGGCGCGCCTTTGGTCAGCCTCTGCTGCCGGTGGTGCACATGCGCCACACCTGGCTGCCTGAGAATCAATGTCAACCCGGTCAGGGCAAACACGGAGCGGAGCTTGCGGACGATCTCCTGCGACTCATCCATCTGCATGGGGCTGAGAACATCGCGGCGTGCATCGTGGAGCCGATCGCCGGTTCCACCGGAACCCTGGTGCCGCCACTGGGCTATCTGGAGCGGCTGCGCACGATCTGTACACAGCATGGCGTGTTGCTCATCTTCGATGAGGTCATTACCGGCTTCGGGCGCACCGGAAGCAACTTTGCCGCGCAAAGTTTCGGCGTGGTACCTGACATTATGACACTGGCAAAGGCGATTACCAATGGCGTGGTGCCCATGGGAGCCGTCGCTGTCTCCGGTGACATCCAGAACCAGATCGTCGACACGGAGAGCAGCGGTATCGAGTTCTTCCATGGGTATACCGGATCAGCGCATCCCGTGGCCTGCAGCGCGGCGCTTGCGGCACTTCGCATCTACCGTGAGGAATCGCTGTTCGAGCGCGCGTCGCAACTGTCGCCGTATTTCCTTCAGTGTCTTTTCAGCCTTGCAGACACGCCAGGAGTCTTCGATGTGCGTGGATATGGGCTGATGGGCGGGGTTGAGATTGATCCTGCTGTTACAGGCTTTGATGGGTATGAGTTGCAGAAGCGGCTCTACGACCGTGGGTTGCACGTGAAAACCACAGGCAACAGCATGGTTGTGGCACCTCCCTTCACCATCACCAGAGCGGAAATCGATGTGGTCGTCGAGACGACGCGAGAGACGCTGCTGAGGGCCTGAATGTGTGACGCTCCTTATAGGGGCATCGCGTTTTCGCTAAGCGGCTGGCCGTAGTACCGCAGCGATCCTGCGATGGGTTCCAGGTACTCACGGAAGCGCGCGCTGGTTGCCAGTCCGTCCTGTGTCAGCCATTCGGCTGGGAGTGCACGGCGCGGACCGGCGGCAATCTGGAGCGGCACCAACTCAGTTCCTTCACCGTTCGAGTCAACCAGCGGACGCAACGACACCATCAAGCCGGTTCGGCCGCCGGCAAGCGCCCGTACACAGTCGCGCCCGGTGCGTTCCGCGTCGGCCAGATCCTGCGGCGCGACGTACGGAGTGGCCGAGCGTCCGATCAGGCCCGGCTTTTCACTGCGGCAGCGCAAGCCGAGATGCGCCGCAACCACGCCGGCAAGGTGCTGCGCAACACCCCCGATGAGCGGGCGCATGGGGGCGTTTCCCGGTGATTGCAATCGCTGCTCGAAGACCGGCGTTCCATCCGCGTAACACGTGCCCTCTGACACCACGGCAAGTCCCCAGCCGATGCGCTGTACCGCCGCATCAATCCGTGCAAGAAAGTCGTCCAGCACAAACGGAATCTCCGGCACACAGATGACGTGCGGTGCATCGTCCTCACCGTGCTTCGCCAGAATGGACGATGCAGCCAGCCAGCCGACATCACGGCCCAGTGTCTCGAAGATGGAAACGGGTTGCGGCAGCGAGCGAAGGTCCATCGAGAGGTCAAGCGTGCACTGCGCCACGTATCGCGCGGCAGATCCAAAGCCTGGGCATCGATCCGTGGCGCTGATGTCGTTGTCGATGGTTTTGGGTGAGCCCATCACCTGCAGGTCATACCCGCGCTGCCCGCAGAAGTCGCTGAAAACCTGCGCACCACCCATGGTGCCGTTCCCGCCAAGAAAGATCATGAAGCGCACATTGCGTGCGCGAAGATGCTGGATACACCGGTCGAGATCCTCGTCGGACGGCTTGAACCGCGACGACCCCAGGGCTGCACCCGGAGTCCTGCGAAGCGCGTCGAGCGCAGGCCCTGTGAGCGTCGTCAGATCGATCACATCATTCGAGGCAAGCCCCTTCATACCAAACCGGGCGCCATACACATGATCGATGCAGCTCTGCTGCCCAGCCTCACGCAGGATGCTGGCAAGGCTTGCATTGAAGACGGCGGTGGGGCCGCCGCCCTGCACGATCATGAGACTCGCGGGCGTCATGCCGGCTAGAAGTTATCCCGTGGTACCGCGGAGCCGCTGCGGCCCACCAGGAAGTCAAAGTCCGCGCCTTGATCAGCCTGCATGACATGTTCGATATACAGCTTCGTGTAACCGCGCTCAGCGGAGGCAGGCGCCGGAGCCCACCCGGTGCGCCGCCGCGCCAGTTCTTCCTCGTCGACGTGAAGATGCAGCCTGCGCGCCCCCAGATCCAGCGTGATGAGGTCACCATTGCGCACCAGCGCCAGCGTTCCTCCCGCCGCCGCCTCCGGAGCGCAGTGCAGTACCACGGTACCGTACGCGGTTCCCGACATGCGCGCGTCAGAGATGCGCACCAGGTCCGTGATGCCCCGCTTCAGCAGCTTGGGCGGCAGCGGCAGATTACCGACTTCGGCCATGCCCGGGTACCCCTTGGGACCGCAGTTCTTCAGAACCATCACCGAGTTCTCGTCGATCTCGAGCGCCTCGTCGTTGATGCGTGCGCGCAGGTCCTCAATGGACTCAAAGACCACAGCCGGCCCCGTGTGTCTCGTCAACGCAGGGGACGCGGCGGACGGCTTCAGGACGGCTCCGCTGGGTGCCAGATTGCCCTTCAGCACGGCGATGCCGCCCACCGGTTTGAATGGCGTCTCGTAGGCATGGATGACTTCACGATTCCAGCACGGCGCGTCGCTGTTGTTCTCCCAAATCGTGTGACCGTTCACCGTCAACGCGTCCTTGTGGAGCAGTCCTTTCTCGCCCAACTCGCGGAGCACCACGGGGAGGCCGCCAGCCTCAAAGAAGTCTTCCATCAGGAACTTGCCCTGCGGCATGATGTTCACCAGGCACGGCACATCGCGCCCCAGGCTGTCCCAGTCGTCCAGATCCAGATGCATCTCCATCCTCTTCGCCAGCGCAATCAGGTGGATCACGGCATTCGTTGATCCGCCGATGCCGGCGTTCACACGGATCGCGTTCTCCAGTGACGCGCGCGTGATGACCTTTGACATGATCAGGTCCTCACGAACCATGTCAACAATGCGGCGGCCGGACATCCGGGCCAGCAGATTGCGTCGCGCATCCACGGCCGGAATCGCTGCGTTGCCCGGCAGAGAGATACCCAGCGCCTCCACCAGACAGGCCATCGTGGACGCCGTGCCCATGGTCATGCAGGTACCGTGCGAGCGATGCATGCATGACTCAGCCTCGTGGTACTCGGCCAGCGTAATTTCGCCCGCGCGCAGTTGCTCGCTCATGGAGATCGTGTTGGTCCCCGACCCGATGTAGCTTCCCTTGTACACGCCGCGCAGCATGGGACCAGCGGAGATGCCGATCGTGGGAACGTCAACACTCGCCGCGCCCATCAACAGGGAGGGCGTGGTCTTGTCGCAGCCCATCAGCAGCACCACGCCGTCCAGCGGGTTCGCCCGGATTGACTCCTCCACTTCCATGGCAGCCAGATTGCGGTACAGCATGGACGTTGGCCGCACCAGCGTTTCACCCAGCGACATCGCCGGGAACTCAAGTGGAAAGCCGCCCGCTTCCAGAATGCCCCAGCGTACGTGGTCCGCGATGGTCTTGAAGTGGGTGTTGCACGGGTTCAGCTCAGACCATGTGTTGCAGATGCCAATGACCGGCTTGCCTTCGAATTGATCCTGCGGAAAGCCCCGGTTCTTCAGCCATGAGCGATAGTAGAAGCCGTTCTTGTCCTTGCGCGCAAACCATTGCTGGCTACGCAGAGTTCGTTCGGTACTCATTGGTCTCCGTTGAAACGTTGGGCGTGTCTGTCGATCATCCGGCCCTGCCAGCACACCGTCACAGCTTGCCCTGCGTGCGGCGTACCTTCTGGATCTTGTAGTTGGAAAAGACGAACTGGTAGCGGGCCTCGTCGATCATGCGGTCCGATGTGGGATGGTCGCCGTATGCCGAACCCGAGAGCCACGCGAACGATCGCACGCGATGCCCAAGATGCTGCTCAAAGTCCAGCTGCGGCGCAACGATCTCATTCTGCAGATAGGCAGTGTCATCGGCAACCTGAGCGTGATTGCGGGTATGGCACGCAACCACGTGCCGCTTGTCCAGCTGCTTGAGCTCATCCCAGTTCAATGCATACCGGCCATCGGCGTACTCACGAGGGATAATCTTCAAGGTGCGCGTCGAGACAAAGGTCGTCTGTTCCGCGGCGGGCGTGCTGGCAAAGGCCGTGGGCACGAAGTACCACCCAATAAACCCGTAGCGCTCAAGCAGCGGCAACATGATGTCGTACTGATTGCGATAGCCGTTGTAGAGGCCAATGATGAGTCCCGGCTTTGGCTTGTTCCACCGGCCCGTCGTCAGGTATGTGTCGAGTTCATCCTCCTGAACGGAACTGAACGCCTTTGACCACCGCTGCAGCTGCTCCTCGAACTCCGCTTCGCGGTACTTCGGCGTGTTATGAAAATTTGCAGCACGAATGAGCGGCTTCGAATGCAAGTCGGGAGTCTCGGCGGCAGCCTGTTCCTTAAACGTCGTTGGCTCGTTCACGCGGATGCTCCGTTGCCGACGCGCTGGATGCGGTAGTTCGAGAAGACGAATTCATAGCCGGCCTCCTGTACCAGCCGGGCCGTGTCCACCTCGGGGTGTTCCAGGTGCGCCGGCCCGCGCAGCGATGAAAAGGCCCGCACAGGACGCCCAAAATTCTTCCGGAAGTCTTCCTGGGAGCCGAAGATCTCCTGTCGGCGATCGTCTTCGGACAGTGTCGAGAGCTCCGTGTGATTGCGTGCATGGCTTGCGATGACGTGCTTCTCTGAAAGCTTTCCGATCTCGTCCCACGTCAGCGCATAGCGACTGTCTGGGTACTCTCGCGTAAGCATGCCGATACGGTGGCTTTTGGCGTATGTCAACTGATCGGCAATGCTCCCCTTGATGAACTCGGTGATGATGAAGTACCACCCGACAAAGTTGTACTTCTCCAGCAGTGGCGCGATCACGTCATAGCCGTCGCGGTAGCCTTCATAGAGAACCGGGATCATGCCGGGTTTCGGTTTGGTCCACCGCCCTGTGCGCAGGTAGTCACGCAGTTCCGCTTCGTTCACCGACGTGAAAGCCTGGCTGTACTGTTGCAACTCGCGCTCGAAGCGGGAAGCGCTGACGCGCGGCGTGTTGTGATAGTTAACGACGCGGATGAGCGGACGGGTCCGGTATAAACCGGTGATTTCACCGGAAAGTGCCGTAAAGGTCTGGGGCATTAGAGGTCCGTGTCCTTTCCGCCGCTGGAGAAGTCCCGGTAGGCAAGCAGTTCCAGCAGCTTGGCAACATCGCCAACGGGTGCGCCGGGATGCAACTGCTCCCAAGCTTGAACTACGCGCTCGAACGCGGGTGCGATCGCATCGTTGATCGCTCTCGAAGCTGGCTTGATGGGTGCTTTTGCGGTCAGGTCTTCGCATGCCAGGATCATCGGGATACCCTCTTCCGAATACACCCGCTTCGCCAGCATAGCCATGTCCGCCTGCACCTGCGACTCATAGGTGCTGGACACCTGAGCCTGTGCAGCCGGGGTCGTGGTCACGACAGCGCGGAAGGGCGAAGGATACGCCGGACCGGCGATCATCCATCCCGCGCCTGCAATGGCTGTCTTGCCGAATAGGGACAACGCTGCACGCCGACTCATCATGGAACTACCCTCCTCTTTGCTACTACCGACTGGACTGCCGGTCATCCCTTGACTGCCCCCGCCATGACGCCGCGCACGTAGTAACGCTGGAGCAGCAGAAAAAGGATGAGTACCGGTACCACCGACACCACCAGGGATGCCTGTTGCAGAGACTGCGTACGTTCGTCCGTGAACGCCTGCCGTATAAGAAAAATGCCCACTGGAACGGTCTGCAGGCGAGGTGCAATGCGTGTCGCCGTCATGGACCAGATGACTTCGTTCCACTGGTAGATGAAGACGAAGATGCTCAACGTTGCGAGCGCGGTCTTTGCCAGCGGCAGAACGATGGTGAAGAAGATACGGAACTCTCCCGCGCCGTCCACACGCGCCGCGTCCAGCAGTTCGTCCGGGATGGATGTCATGAACTGCCGCATCATGAAGACGCCGTACCATGACACGGCGAAGGGCAGGATGAGCCCGGCGTAGCTGGTCAGAAATCCCGTGCCGCCCTGCCCCAGGAGGTTGTTGCCACCTGCAAGCGGCCAGAAGCGAAGGATAAAGAACATGGGTATAAGCAACACAAAGAACGGAAACATCTGCGCGCTCAGGACGCAACGGAGCAGTACATCACGCCCCTTGAAGCGAAACTTGGCAAGCGCATAGCCCGCGGCCGAACTGGTGACCAACTGTATCAGCGTGATGGAGACGGTGACGACGATGCTGTTCGTCATCCAGCGCAGCATCGGCAGTTCCTGGAAGACGTGCGCAAAGTTCTGCCACTGCGGATGCGCGGGCCAGTACACGGGAGGACGCGACAGCCGCTCCGGAACCGTACGCAGGGATCCAAGCATCATGTCAACAAACGGCAGGATCATCACAACGGAGCCAAGGCTCAGAAACAGGTAGCGGAAGATCGCTGCTCCTTGAATGCGGTGACGAAGGTCAGCACGTGCATGCGTGATAACGGGCCGCGTGGCGGGGACCGTGCAGCTTGCTCGCCGGGTCAGGACCTGCTGGGACGCTGGCATCAGTAGCTCTCCAGTCCGCCCCTGCGAAAGAGGCGCAGTTGTACCAAGGTGACGGCGAAGATCAGCAGAAATAAGACGAACGCCGCGGCAGAGGCGCGTCCAAGCCGCAGGTCGGCAAAGGCCATCTGGTACATGTACAGTGCGGTCACAGTCGTGGTGCCCGCCGGACCGCCTTCGGTCAGCACCAGCATCAGCGGAAACGCACTGAGACAGATGATCAGGTCCGTCGTCATGACAAACAGCAGCGTGGGCCTCAGCAGCGGCAACGCAATGCGCACCAGCATCTGAAATACATTGGCACCATCGATGCGCGCCGCTTCAAACGTGCTCTCATCCAGGCCCTCCAACCCGGCAGAGAGCAGCAGGATGTTGCTGCCCAGCGTCATCCATACGAACACAAGGATGACGGAAAGCATCGCAAGCCGGGGATTGCTGAGCCAACCCGGACCCGGCAGATGAAAAAAGTCCAGGATGCGGTTCACCAATCCCGTGGGTCCGTCCAGCAGAAAGCGCCACTCAAACGCAACCGCGACGACATTGGTCGCCATGGGCAGAAAGAAGATGCAGCGCCAGAACGGCTTGTACCGGCTCTTCGAGATGCTATACGCCACCAGCAGAGACAGCGGAACACCAAGGAGCAACGAACCTGCGGCAAAGACAGCGGTGTTCCGCATGGTTGCCAGGAAAAAGGGATCGCGGGTAAGCAGGTAGGAGTAGTTGTGCAGACCTGTAAAGTGATAGGGAGCGAATGCCTGGAAATTCGTGAACGCGAGGTACATCGCAAGCGCCAACGGGACAAGGAAGAACAGTGCCCCGAACGCCAGCGTGGGACTCAGAAAGACATAGGGAACAAGGCGGTGCCGCATCATTCCCTTCCTTCCAGAATCTGTTGTATACCGCGATCCAGGTCGCGCAACGCCGCGTCCGCAGGCAGCACGCCCAGCATGGCCCGTTCCAGATACTTGCTGGTCAGCGACTCAATCTCATTCGCATGGGGAACGCTTGGCTGCGGCAGCGCGCGTCCAGAGAACAGCGCATCGACAAACGGTCGCATAAAGCTGTTGTTCAACTCGCTTGACGACGCAGCCAGATCTTGCTTGTTGCCGGTCAGGCCTCCCAGATCGATCATCATGGTGCCCACGCATGAGCGCATGTTTGGTGCTTGCGCGATGTTGAGCCACTTCAGCAACGCCCATGCCTCCGCGCGATGCTTGCTCCCGCTATCCACCGCCCAGAAGAAGCCGTACTGCACCGTACGCCAGTTCGCTCCGCCAGGGATGGGTGCAACCCCTACCGTATCGGCAAAGCGTTCACCCAGGCCCTGATGCAGCGACTTCTGATACCAGTTCGGCACGATGACCATGCCCAGCGCATTACTGGGAAACTGGTATGGAACAGTACCCCATACAGCGCCGCGCTGTTGGAAGAGTCTGACTTCGCCCCTTAAAACCTCCCGGGCCGCCGTGGTGCCCAGAGTCGTTGTGTAGCCGTCCGGCCTGAAGAAGGACTCGCCGCTGGAGTAGAGCAGCGCCAGGAACGGTGCAACAATCTGGTTCTGTGATGAACCGAAGGAAAAGCCCGAGATGATGAATTGTCCCTGCCTGTTTGCCTTGGAGATGCGGGCCGCATCCGCGACCCACTCCTCTTCCGTGGACGGAGGATGCTGGATGCCCGCGCGCGCGAACAGTCCCCTGTTATAGACCAGCATGTAGACATCCGTCTCGGAAGGAAATCCCCATGCGCGTCCCTTCGCGGTCATCCCGGCGACGGTGTTCGGCAGGTACGCTCCGCGTACCATCTCTGCGATACCGGCGGGCGGCTCTGCCAGCACGCCACTCTCCGCAAGTTGTTGCGTCCACGCCGTGGAAAGATTGTAGATGTCAGGCGATGTGCCGCCCATGCGCGCCATAAAGACCGTCTGCAACATGTCTCGAAACGAAACCTGCGTGTGGACAACCGTGATGTCCGGATGGAGTTGCTCGTAGTGGCGCAGGCATGCTGTCAGCGGGGCACGTTGATCGTCTGTGTAGTGCGTTGCGATGGTGAGCGTGATATGTTCCGCACCCGCCAGCCGCGCGCAGGGTGTGAGCAGCAGCGCAGAGTACATCGCCGTCCGCAGACGCCGGTAAACCCTTCTGCTGTCATCCCACAGCCGCATCGGAACGCACTCCTTGTAAAGGATGAACTGAATTCTGCATGAGAAAACAAAGTTATGCAAGCGCTTTCTGAAGGAGCGCTTCAGAGCCTTTCCAATGCGCGCGCAGGTGTGGCTGACGCTAAGGGCGTGGGCGCAGCCAGGCTGCGTTGATGGCATCCTTCGGCATACCACCTGCCAGCACCTCAAGCGCGTTCCGCGCCGCACGCACCGCCGCCCCGGTCTTGCCCCCATGCGTCAGTCCGGCCTGATGCGGCGTCAGCACCACATTTTCGAGCGCGAACAGGGGCGATCTGAAGAGCGGTTCTGTCTCGAAGACATCCAGCGCGGCACCCGCGATGCGCCCGGCGCGGAGAACATCGATCAGCGCGGCCTCATCCACCAGTTCGCCGCGCGCGATGTTGACCAGATACGCGGAAGGCTTCATCATCGCGAGTTCCAGCGCGCCAATCATGTGCCGCGTTTCGGATGTCAATGAGGCAAAAAGGCAAACCGTGTCAGACCGTCGCAGAACGTCGTGGAGCGGCGCATACTCCACGCCCAATTCCCTCGCCAGCTCCTGATCCTGTGTGCGTGTATGGACCAGGACGCGCGTGCCAAAGGCCTTGGCACGTACCACGAAAGCCTGCGCGATCTGCCCGAAGCCAATCACACCCACCGTGGATCCCACCACATCCATGCTGGTCTGCGTCCACTCGTTCCACATGCCATTGCGGATGGCAAGGTCGCCCGTGCGGATCTTGCGCACAGCGGCCAGCATCAGGCCCATGGCAAACTCAGCGCACTGCTCCGCGTTCACACCCTTCACGTTGGTCACCACCACGCCGCGCTGGGCCGCTGCCTGCACATCCACGTTGTCAGACCCGGAGGTGTGCAGAGCGATGACACGCAGCCGTGGCGCAAGCGCAAACGCCGCCCCGTCCGTGTGCATCACCCGGCCCATCACGACGGCGTCCGCGTCGTGCAGGGCCTGAGCCTCGGCTCCCGTGAGATCCCGCCATGGGGTCAGCGAGGTGATATAGCTGACGCGGTGACCAGACTGGATGAGAACATCCACCGCCGGTGGCAAGGTATGAAAACTGTCGGAGATGACCGTGACTTGTTGCGGTGTGAACGGCTGACTCATGCGGCTCCTATGCGGGCGCCGTGCGCGTCAAAAAGATGACCCATCCCAGGCGTCAGTTGCACGTGAACGGTCTGACCTGGCTCAAGGTTGATCCGTTCACGCACCAACACCGTAAGCCTTCCGCCTTCCCACTCGAAGATCACGATCGTCTCCGCACCGGTTGGTTCAACGACAGCAACGGTGCCGCAAAGTGTGCCGGGGGTTGGTAGCGCTGCGATCCGCAGATGCTCCGGCCGAATGCCATACGTTACCGCGCCTGTTGTGTCGACCGGCGCAAGCAGCGCCAGCTCCGGACCAAACGGCAACCGCACGGTAGTGCCTCGCGGTTCAGCGGGAACGAGGTTCATCGCGGGCGCGCCCAGGAAACCGGCCACGAACATATTCGCAGGCCGGTCATACAGTTCCAACGGCGTTCCAATCTGCTCCACGCTGCCGTTGCGCAATACCACGATGCGTGTCGCCAGTGTCATGGCTTCCACCTGGTCATGCGTCACATACACAACGGTTGTCTTCAGGCGCTGGTGCAATTCTTTGATCTCTGCCCGCATACCCATGCGGAGCTTCGCATCAAGGTTCGACAGAGGTTCGTCAAACAGAAACACCTTAGGATTGCGAACAATGGCCCTGCCCATGGCCACCCGCTGCCGCTGTCCTCCGGAAAGCTGACGTGGATAGCGGTCCAGCAAGTCCTTCAAGGCCAGGCTCTCCGCCACGCGCGTCACGGCAGCGTTGACCGTTTCCTTGTTCACGCCCTTTAATTTGAGAGAGAACGCCATGTTCTGAAAGACGGTCATGTGCGGGTACAACGCATAGCTCTGAAAGACCATGGCGACATCGCGCGCTTTCGCGGAATCGTGATTCACCATGCGCTCGCCGATCCAGATTTCACCGGATGTCACCTCTTCGAGACCCGCGATCATCCGCAGCAGTGTGCTCTTTCCGCAACCGGAAGGACCCACCAGCACAAGGAACTCTCCATCCCGGATCGCGAGGTCAACGCCGTTGATCACCGGCGTGGTCCCATGCGACTTGTGCACATCGACGATGCGGACTTCAGCCATGAAGTTCTTTCCTTGCTCCCGGGAGACCACGTTCCAAGAGCGTTCCGTTCAACGCTGCCCCGCTCTTCCCGTTCACACGGCGAAGACCGTCACAATCAAAGCCCGGACTCCCTGCGTAACGTCCAGAAAGGCAGCTTCACCGGGTTCAAAGGCCAGGGTCTGCCAGGCGTGCAGCGCTTGCGGTGGCCATCCGGGCGCGGAAACGGTACCCATCGTGGCTGGCGAACCCTGCACGTGGACCAGAGCCTCCGCACCTGCGGCATCCTCGCCCGGCAGTTCGACACGGACGCTGCTCCGCGCGTCAACGCGGCGAACCTGCAGGCGCAGTCGCTCGGCGTGGTCGCGTTGGTCCATGAGCATGCATATCTCATCGGACGGATCGGGCATGTGCGCGCTGAAGATGGCTGGCGCAGAACTCCTCTGCGGCGTCGCACGCGCATACGCCACATCAACCGTGGTAAGCGGAGTCATCTGGTACACGGATCGCGGCGGCAGGTAGGCAACGAATGGCGCTTCGCTTAGGTTGTCACCGTCCGGAGCGGACAGGATGTGTGTCTCCGCATTCCCAAGAAATTCCTCCACTCCGGTCCTGATCCGCACAGAACCGGAGGTTACCACCACGAACACCTCATCTTCCTCAGCATGCCCATCGATCGTGGAACCTGCTTCAAACCGGTAGAGCCGCAATGAACGCAGCCGCTGAAACCCTGTCTTTGCCGCATCGATATCAACCGGGCGGCGCGCAGGACCGGGTACACCGGGGATCTCATAGCGCCGCTCGTGGTCGGCGTCGAGCACCTTCATCGTGCCTGTCCGGCAAACTGCGGCAGGTACTGCGCGTGCGCCTTGATCAGGTCCTTCGCCAGAAGAACAGCTTGGTCCGGACCGCTTACAGAGCCATCTGTCAGCAGCGCCTCCACAAACAGGTCAAAGCGTCCCGTCAACGCCGCATCGACCGTCACCTCAATGGCGGCGATCTTAGAAAGCAGTTTCGCGGTCAGCGCGGCTGGAAGTGCTTTGGACTGCAACGGCGTAAAGCCGGCCGCACCTGCCGCCGCCGGCATCTCCAGTACCGCATCATGCGGCAGATCCGGTACAGTGCCCTGGTTGGGCATGTTGACGCTGAACACATCGCGCCTGTCGTTCAGCAGCGACTGCATCATCTGCATCAACTGCTCGGATTCTCCGGGCACATTCTCAAAATACGAGGCAGGCAGCGGATCCGGGGAGTGCGCCACGGCCATCATCTCGTCGAACCACGTGTCACCCAGTGCGATGCGCCCATCGATGGAGAAGCGATCGATGCCCAGCGTGCCACCGTAATACCGGCCCCCTGGGAAGCGCTCCGGAAAGAACTCCGTGATGTGCCGGTCCAGCGCGACCGGGAAGACGCCATACCGGTTGAAGATGTCCCAAGCCAAGGGATCGTCGGAGTAGCGTGGCGCGCGACCCGTAATGCCATTAGGCCAGTCCGTCTTTTCACGCACTTCCTTGTCGAACAGTGGCCGCTGCTCGGCAAGCTTCGCCCGCATCCTCGGCATTGCATCCTTACCCTGGTGGGTGATGTGCGTCAGCAGCGTCAAATGATTCAATCCGTATCCATAACTGGCGATCGAGTCTTCCTCCACGCCCAGGAAGCGCGCCAGCACGCCTTCAACATAATGCACGCCGTGGCAAAGGCCAATCACCGGCACGCCTGTCTTCTTGCGAATCGCCCGGCAGACGGCAGTCATGGGATTCGAGTAGTTCAGAAAGTAGGCGTCGGGGCAAAGCTCCGCGACATCGTCCGCGATCGCGACCATCTGGGGAATCATGCGCATCGCGCGTGATATGCCGCCCGGCATCATGGTGTCGCCCACCGGTTGGAAGATGCCATGCTTGCGCGGGACCTGCACATCCTGGTCCCAGCCCCGGCGGCCACCCACCGCGATCGTCGTCACCACAAAGTCGGCTCCGGAGAGTACCTCGCGCCGGTCCGTTGTGGCCGTGATCGGGAAGCTCACGCCTTTAAGCGCGAGCATCTTACCCACCAGCCGCTTGACCGCATCCAGCGTTACCGGATCGATATCGACGAGACCCAACTCCCAGTTGTCGATCTCGCCGCTCAGGATGATGTCGGCAACGAGCCGCTGCGTAAAAACGGTGCTTCCGGCACCGATGAGCACGAGTTTATGCCGTTCGCTCAAAAGAAGCTCCCGCTGCCCATGCACCCCGCTCTGCGGGTACGCCTCCCAAATCGATAGGCGTCTCGCAACACTGGAGTCAGAGCAGCTCTGGTTGAATGTTCCGATGTGGTCAGGAGCAGATGATTACACACGGATGGCGCATTCTGCAAGCGCTTTCATACACGCGGTGCGTCGTGCCGCTGTGCCGCCGCTCAGGCAGCGGGCTACAGCTCCTGAGAAAGACGGTACGCATAGGCTTAAGCTAAAAGCTAGTGGCTGTTGCGTTGCCCAGAGCGATGAGGCAGTCGCTGAGGAGCTCCCTGCGTGTCTGACCGTCCAGACTTCGACCCGTCTACCCTCGTCATCCACTCCAATCGCAGTTACGAGAAGCAGTCCAACTCCATCCTGTTTCCCATACATCAGACTGCCACCTACATTCACGAGAGTGTGGGTGTCACCAAGGGTTACGGCTACACTCGTGGAGCCAACCCCACCGTCAATGCGCTGGAGCAGACCATCGCAGCCATTGAAGGCACACCCTCGGCCCTGTGTTTCCGCTCCGGCATGTCGGCCATCACAACGCTGTGCCTTGGGCTTCTCCATGCCGGCGATCACGTCGTATTGTCTGAAGTGATCTATGGCGGCACGGCACGGCTCTTTCGCGAGGTTCTGACGCATTTCGGTGTCGAATACACGTACGCGGATACCGCATCGCTGGAGGCGACGGAACAGGCGTTTCGCCCCAACACGCGGCTCCTCTTTATTGAAACGCCTGCAAACCCCACGCTGAGGCTATCGGATGTCAAAGCGCTGGCGGACCTGGCCCACTCGCGTAAGAACCTGCTCCTCGCCGTGGATAACACCTTTCTGACGCCGCTCTTGCAGAACTGCCTTGCGATGGGAGCGGACATCTCCATGCTGTCCACCACGAAGTACATTGACGGGCACAACGCCACCCTGGGCGGTTCACTTGCAACGCACAATCAAGCGGTCACGGAGCGGCTCCGGTTTGTGCGCAAGATCATCGGCAGCATCCAGGCTCCCATGGATTCGTGGCTGGCGCTGCAGGGCGTCAAGACGCTGCCCGCCAGGCTGGCCATGCACTGCGATCATGCCATGCAGATCGCGCAGTGGCTGGAGGCACATCCGCGTGTGGTAACGGTGCACTATCCAGGGCTCCCCTCGTTTCCGCAGATTGCATTGGCAAAGAAGCAGCAGAAGGCCTTCGGCGGCATGCTCTCCTTTGAACTGGACGCGAGCACGGCCGATTCGCTGCGCTTCGTCGATGCGCTCAAACTGTGCACGTGTGCGGAGAGCCTTGGCAGCGTGGAAACGCTCATCACACACCCCTCGACGGCCTCCCATTGCGACCTTCCACCCGACGAGCGGGAACGGCTGGGCATCACCGACCGGCTCATCCGTCTTTCCGTCGGTCTGGAATCGCCAAAGGACCTGATTGCTGACTTTGAGCAGGCGTTTCACGCGGTCTTCGAACTGGGACAGGCATGACTTCCAACAGCACTGCAAAGTTGAAATGGCAGACACGGCTGATGCAGATTCTGGAAAGGCCCATACCAGAGTTTCACTCGCTTGCGTCGCCGACACACCGCGGATCGACCATCGTCTTTCCGTCGCAGGACGAAGTACGGGAAGGCTGGCGTGATCATGCCACCGGCTATACCTACGGCATCTATGGCACGCCAACCGCGCTGGAACTAGGCACACGCATCGCTGAAGTGGAAGGCGCGCGGCACACCTTCATCGTGCCCAGCGGACAGGCCGCCATTGCGCTCGTCTACCTTGCCTTCTGCGGCCAGGATAGCCATGTGCTGGTGCCCTCAACGGCGTACGGGCCCAGCAAGGAACTTGCCGCCGGTCTGTTGCAGCGATACGGGGTCGTTGCAGAGCTGTATGATCCCATGCTGGGTACGGGCATCGCGGACCTCATCCGCCCCGAAACAGCACTTATCTGGTGTGAGAGTCCGGGGTCCATCACGATGGAAGTGCAGGATGTTCCCGCCATCGTGGCAGCCGCGCATGCGAGCGGCAAACCGGTGGCGCTGGATAACACCTATGCCTCTGGAGTTCTGTTCGACGCCTTCGCGCATGGCGTCGACGTCAGCATGCAGGCGCTGACGAAATACGTCGGCGGTCACAGCGACCTGCTGCTGGGGTCCGTCTCCGTGCGCGATGAAGCTGCCTATCTTGCGGCCGGTGATGCGGCGCGCGCGCTGGGCCTGGTCGCCTCGCCGGATGACTGCAGCCTCGCTCTGCGTGGATTGCAGACCCTGGGCGTGCGCCTTTCCGCAATGGAACAATCCGCGCTGCATATCGCGCGGTGGCTCGCGGAGCAGCCCGCCATCGCACGTGTCCTGCACCCTGCCCTGCGTGACTGCCTTGGACATGAGCTGTGGCAGCGTGATTTCACCGGATCGGCCAGCATCTTCTCGGTAGTCTTTCGGGAGGAGTACACCCAGCAGCAGGTCAACCAGGTCGTCAATGCGCTCACGCTCTTCCGCATCGGCTGGAGTTGGGGCGGCACCGCCAGCCTGGTCATGGCATACCCCGGGCTGGAACGCCCATGGTACGGGCGTGGGTGCATCGTGCGCTTCCACGTCGGCCTTGAAGATAGGGACGATCTTATAGGAGACCTGCGACAGGCCCTTAAAGCGGTTCTCTTATAGCTCTGCAGTTCTGCTTTGGGGCCGGAGGCCGATCCACAACAGCCGGGGCCAGAGGCCCGTCTCACAACAGCCCAGGGCCAGAGGCCTGCTACATAAAAGCCTGGGCCGAAGGCCCAGGAGGGCGCCCAGCAGAAAATCTCAAGCGCTGTAGGCGCGACACAGAGTAGCCCCAAATCCTGGCCAGATAACCTGTACAAATACCCACATCGTTCAAACAAGGCGTGAAGGACGCAAGGTTTACGCGAGAACGCTATTTTCCACGTCGTCTTAGCGCATCGGCTCCGACACCGCAGGCTTATAGTCGAACTGATAACGTTGCGTTCGGTCGCCAGTCTCCACACGATCGTTCCACTTCAGGCGATACGCCAGCGATCCATCATCGTCCGGGAAGCGTTCACGCGCGGTGTACGGATAGCCGGACATCTCGTGGAACGGCATCTCCGCCACCGTGAAGGGCAGAGCCTCATAGAAGTCCATGTCCTTCACAAAACCATCCGCGTAGAAGAAGTAATCGCGCTTCCAGCCCTGCGGGAGCTGCGGCAGTGAAGCAGCGCTGAACTCGGCATCGACATCTTCTCCACTGCCGAAGATCACATAGTGGTTGTCGCGCCGCGTGAGCAGCGGCGTTACGTCGCCATACCGTGTGTAGTTGCCACGCTGCCACCCGAATGGGCCGGTCATGCTGATGCTCTGATAGTCGTAGGTCAGGTCACCGGGCGTTTCCAGTTCAATCTGTTTCGGATAGCCACGGAAGGCCAGATGCGCCGATGTCAGCGGCAACTCCGTGGTGCGTGCTGCTCGGCTTGCGTCCGGACCGTTGTCCACCAGCACCTGGTCCCAGTAAATCTGCAGGTTTGTTTTCAGGCGAATGCGCCGCGCTCCGGCAGGCAATTTGCCCGTCAGATCGACGACGATGGTGCGCGGCAAACCCGCCGGAAAGCCCATGTCGGCGATGATCTCTTTCCAGCGTCCGTCCGGCAACTCCGCTTCCACGCTGGGCGGATGCGGCTGAATGCCCGCCTGCCAGGCCGCATACATGGAACTGGCGCTAAAGTACTCGACATATCCGTGCAGAAACATTTTCAGCGGACGCGATGGCGACCAGGCACCAACATCCAGCAACAATGCGTGTTCATTGGCAAAGCCCGCGTAGGGAAGATTGGTGAAGTCGCGCAGGTACTCGTGGTCTCTCCGGGAGAGCATGGGCAGCGCGTCGCGGCCGAGGGCATCCGTCGCTGCCACAGGCAGGTGCGCGGACGCCGACTCCACGACCGCCTTGCCAGACGCAAAGGGTGGCTCCGTCAGGAATTTCTCGTCCGGGTACACCTCCGTGTCCGTTGGATGGTCCACCGCAACCATGCGGAGATGGTCGATGTAGTTGATCTCCTCCATCGGTTCGCCGAACCGCACACTCAGCAAGCCGTTGCGCGCACGGAGTTGATCGCCATTGATTTTGGTCCACTCATCGGAGTCAGGCTGGTTGCGCGACGTCGGTGACATCCAGTGGCCCACCACACC
>CAXUHI010000012.1:0-35844 GCA_964251045.1 uncultured Terriglobus sp.
TACTTTTATGCATGGTTCAGCCCGCTGCTGGCGGCGGCGGGCAGCGGGACGGCTGTTGCCATGCTGCGGCGCTCGGAGGCGCGATGCAGCCTGTGTACGCGGCATCTTGCGGCGCAGGATGTGGTATTCACATGTCCGCGATGCACGCAGCAGGTGTGTGAAGAGGTGTGCTGGCGGCACGAGTACCGCCGTTGCCGGTTGTGCCTGGAACAGCGGGTGCCGGTGTTGCCAGTAGATGAAGGCTGGTGGCTGCGTGCCGCGGGTCCAAAGACGGCGCATGACCGGTGCACGGTGTGCCGCGCGGCACCGGACGTGGCCGATCTGCGGAACTGTCCGAAGTGCCGCAGACCGCAGTGCCGGGACTGCTGGGACTTCCACACTGGGGAGTGCCAGAGGTGCGGTACAGCCCTGCCGCACTTGCCCGCATCGCTTACCATGACGGTCAGGCAGGATGCCGGCAACGGCGCGGCGCGGCCAACTTAGCGAACACAGGTTCTGTTTCCCATGCCCAAGTACCAGATGTATTTCGATACCGTGACCGGCGAGCACAAGTACAACGTCGATATCGACGAGGCGGAGACGCTGGACATGGTGCTGGAGGAGATTCTCTTCGACCTGCGCGAACGCGGGGACATGCTGAAGGGCGATGGCGAGCCGGAGGTGATGTGGAACGGCAAGGCGCTGGACTTTGCCACGGCGCTGCCGGGCCAGGGCGTGCACGCGAATGATGTGCTGCGCGTGTCCACCATCGCAACGAACGGGTGACGCGCGGTGACGGCCAGTTTTGAGCGGCGGTTGCGCGCCGAATGGGAGTTGCTGCAGGCGCTGGCTGCACTGAACCCGGACCGGTTGGGCCAGCTCGAGGCGGACGATACGACCTTTCGTGCGCTACTGTCCCATGTGCGGACAAAGGGTGTGCCGGGTTGGGAAAGTGACGGGGATGGCGTGACGGCACATGCCTTTTCCCTTCAGTTCCCGGTACACTTTCCCGCAGTACCCATGGAGATGTTTCTTCGCAAACCGGTGCGGCACCCGAATGTTCATCCCGAGACGGGGTTTGTGTGCCTGTGGGATAGGCATCGCGTGACAAACACGGTGGAGCACGCCGTGCACAAGCTGGCGGCGATGCTGGACGGCACGCTGTTCAACGCGGACGCGGTGCACGTGATGCAGCCGGATGCCTTGGTGGAGTACAGGGCGCGGTTGGAGACAGCCGTTGCGACGCCGCTGCGTGGTGCGGCGTATGAGGCGATGCCGGTGCTGGCAGGCCCCCGGCGGAAGCGTCTGCTGTGACAGCGGTTGCGTCCACCAACGGAACACAGAGCGCTGTCGCCGAACTTCCGGCGCGGCTTCGGAACCTCTTTGGGACACGTTTCGAGGTGCTGGAGACGGTTGCAATTGGCGGCATGGCGACCATTGTGCAGATGAAGCATCGGCTGCACGGCGGTCTGTTTGCCGCCAAGGTACTGCACCCGGAGCTGGCGGCGAAGCCCGGGGTGGTACGTGCGTTCCGGCAGGAGGCAGCGCATGCCGCGCTGCTGGGGCTGCACCCGAACGCTGTTCCGCTCTTTGACTTCGGGGAGATGGACGGGCTGTTTTACATGCTGATGCCGTTCGTGGAGGGTGAGGACCTGGACCGCATTTTCCTGCGTGGGCAGCCGTTTTCGCGGGATGAGGCGCTGCAGCTTGCGGCGCAGATCAGCAGCATCCTGAGCCATGCGGAGCGCCACGGCATTACGCACTGTGACCTGACGCCGGGGAATATCCGGCTGGACTGCTTCGGCTTCTACCGGCTGCTGGATTTTGGGATTTCGACGAGCGTTGCGGGCGAGCGGCACCCATTCAACGGGGCGACACCGCTGTATACCAGCCCGGAGCGCATCGCCGGGAAGGATGCCGGGGTGCGTGGCGACCTCTATGCGTTGGGCGCGATCCTGGTGGAGGCGATGACGGGCGTGCCCGCGTTCCAGGCGGAGACGCTGGAGGCGATCCAGGCGAGGCACCTCCAGGGAGACTGGGCGGTGCCCGCGGGGCTTGCGGCGGACGACCCGTTTGTGCGCATGCTGCGGCGGTTGCTGGCGCTGAACCCGGCGGAGCGGCCGGAGAGTGCGTTTGAGCTGAGCGGGATGCTGGATGCGCTGGGGTATGTGCGGCCGGAGTTCCGGCGGCATCCGGCGGACACCCCGGCGCGCCCGGAAGCAGGAAAGGCCACGCGAACGCGCCGCCGCCTGAGTTGAGCCCGGTGATGAGGTTGAGCAGGTGAAGACGCCTGGCGATGTACCGCGCCTTCAGCGCTTGTTACTCTTGCCAACCTTCTACCTGGGCCTGCGGCCCAGGCTGTGATGTTGCGGGTCCCCGACCCTACGGGCTCGCGCTGTTATGTGAGGTCTTCATCACAACAGCGAACCCAAGAGTCGATGAGCAGCTACACCTGATACGGTCCTCAGAACTTGAGGCGGGCGGCGAACTGGATGAGGCGCGGGTTGTAGGCGTTGGCCGTGGAGGTGATGGTGCCGTAGGTGGACACCGGTGGACCTCCGGGAGACGCCAGGTTGAGCGAGGCGTTGGGGTTGACGAACTGTGCCGTGTTCAGAACGTTGAAGGCTTCCGTCCGGAACTCGAGTTTGAGACGTTCCGTGAGGTCGAAGTTCTTGAAGAGCGAGAGATCGACGCGCTGGAGTCCCGGGCCGTAGAGCTGGTTGCGGTGTTCGGAGCCGATGGTTCCAGCGGGCTGGAAGGCGAAGGCGGTGGTGTCAAACCAATGGCCGATGGTGGGGTGCGAGACCTTGCCGCTTGCCAGCATGTTGGGGCGGTCGCTGTTGCCCGCCGTGGGACGTGTGCCGCTGCGATTGGTGACATTGGTCACGGAGAACGGCATGCCCGTGTTCCACACCACCACGCCGTTGGCCTGCCATCCCTTGGCAAAGACGGAGGTGAAGCCGTGCGTGCTTTGGCCGAACGGCAGAGCGTAGTTGAAGGTGCCGGTCACGCGGTGGCGCGTATCCAGGTTGCCGTTGCCATAGTCGATGACGTTGATCAACTCAGCCGCCGTGCCAAAGCCGTTCCCGCCGTTGTTGCTGATGGATTCGGCGTTGTCCAGCAGGCGCGAGAGCGTGTAAGCCACCTGCAGGTCGAGGCCCTTGCTGAAGCGGCGCTTGAGCACGGCCTGCAACGCGTGATAGCTGCTGGAGCCGTTGCTGCGGTAGAGCGGAATGGATGTGACGAGCGGTGCCGTGGCGGCGAAGCGGCGGCGCGTGTTGAAATCGGTGGCCGTGGCCGGGGAGTTGGTGACGGTGTCGCCACGGGCAGCGGGTGTGAAGGACAGTGCGCTGCTGGCCACGGGAATCGTGTTGTAGTCGGAGAGATAGTAGGCGTTACGGCGTCCGAGTTCGCCCACATAGGACAGGGTGCCGACAAAGCCGCTGAATTCGCGCTCGGTGGTCAGGTTGAACTGCTCGATGTAGCTGGACTTGAAGTTGGGGTCGAGCGCCGCGGTAATGGATCCGCTTGGATTGGTGTAGCTGTTGGGCCCGGGCGTGGGCAGGCCGCCGGCAAACTTCAGATATTGATTGCTGCCGGTGAACGCCGCGGCCTGCGCGGGTGTGTACGAGCCGAAGGTGGCGGTGAAGGGCTGGTTGACGAGTGCGGAGCCGGAGGTGGTATTTTCCGGGGCGAAGGTGAGGCCGAAGCCGCCGCGAATGACGGTCTTGGGAGCGGGCGTGTAGGCAAAGCCGAAGCGTGGCGCGATGTTTGTGTAGTCAAACTGGACGCCGCCATGCGAACCGGTGTTCCGTCCCGCAACGAGGATGGCACCGTACCGGATGTCGAAGTTCGACAGGATGTTGTTGATCTCGGTGTACGGCGTGAACAGGTCATAGCGCAGACCCAGGTTCAGCGTCAGGTTCTGGCTGGCGTGGACGTCGTCCTGGATAAAACCATGCGGCTCCCACGTGCGGTTGTGCGGCGTGTAGAGAATCTCATTGCGCCCGCCGCTCAGGTAATCCCCTGAGAGCAAGGTCGCAAACGTTGTAAAGGTCCAGCTGCCGTTGGCGGTGTCGGTCTGCGTGGTGGAGTCCTGCCGCCGGATGACCCCGCCGCCCACCTTGATGGTCTGCCTCCCAAGGATGTAGTTGACGGTGCCCTCATACTGCCACGTGTTCTCGTGGTAGATGATGGGTGGCCGATTGCCCAGCGTCGGGGTTGTGCCCTGGTTCACGGTAACGGCGGAAAGCTCAGCGGTACGCCCGTCCACATTGATGTTTGGCTGCCCGAACTTGGTGTTGATGGCGTTGCCGAAGTTCAGCGGGTACTGCGCATTATCCAGCAGGGTGTATCCGGCCTTCAGCTCCAGAAGAAGGTTGGGAGTAAAAGAGTGGACATAATTCAACTGCGCCTGGTGCGCCCGCGTGACCGCCGGGCCGGGATAGCTGCTCAGGTTGCCGCCCGGCAGGATGGTGCCGGCGGCGCTGTTGACCGCGGGGAACAGGCTGCCAATGGTGGTGTCCACGGCGTTGTAGCCATAGCGGAGATAGAAGAGGTCGCCGTTGCTGAAGCGGTGGTCGACGCGCCCGTCCGCAGTCTTGTTGTACTGCGAATCGGCCCGTGCTCCCACATAGTTGCCGGACAGAAGATTGTTGGTCGGCAGCGGAAACAGATTGAAATACTGCAGGCCGATCTTGTCGATAGTGGCGGGAGCAACGACTGTGTTGACCGCTGGGTTATCGCTGAAGTTGCCCGGAGTGTTGCGCTCAAACAGCGTGGGAACCGTGGTCGTCGTCGGGTTCTGATTGCGAATGATGTTCAGGCCTTCGTAGTCCGCGAAGAAGAAGGTGTTGTCCTTGACGATGGGCCCGCCCAGGCTGCCGCCAAACTGGTTTTGGCGATACTTCGGCTTGGGGATGTTTGCGCCGAACTTGAAGGGATTGGCGTTCAGCTTGTCGTTGCGGAAGAACTCGTACGCGGTGCCGTGGAGCGTGTTGGTGCCGGATTTTGTAATGACGTTGATGATGGCACCGGCGGCGCGGCCCACCTCGGCGGTGAAGACGTTGGTCTGCACGCTGACTTCCTGAATCGCGTCGACAGACGGACGGATGCCGATGGAACCGATGACGCGCTCGTTATTGTCGATGCCGTCAATCGTCTGGTTGTTCATCATGTCGGCCTGGCCGTTGACGGAGACGGAGGAGGTCTGGCGGCGGTCGTCAGGGCGGTTGCCGCTGGCCAGGCCGTTGTTCAGGCCTTCCGTGGCGCCGGGCGTGACCTGGACGAGGTTGATGAAGTTGCGTCCATTCAGCGGCAGCTCCTGCGTCGCCTTCTCCGTCACCGTGGTGATCAGCGCGGCGGAGTCGGTGCGGAGGGCGGGCGTGGTGGCTTCCACGTTGACGGTCTCGCCGCTGGTGCCAATCTGCAGGTGCGAGTCCTCACGGGCGCGGTCGCCGGCGGACAGGTTGAAGGCTTGAATCTGAAAGGTCTTGAAGCCGGACGCGGTTACGGAGAGCGAATACGTGCTGGGCTTGAGGAGGGTGAAGGTGTACTCGCCGCCGGAGCCGGAGGTTGCAGTGCGCTGCTCGTGCGTTGCCACGTCCGTCAGCACAATACTCGCGTTCGGAACCACGGCACCGGAGGCGTCCGTGATCGTACCCGTCACATCCGCGGTGGTGTTCTGCGCAAGCACGGGAGACGCGGCGGCAGCGGCCAGGGTGATGGCGGCAAGGCCGCGTGCGACAGTCGCGAGACGGTTCCGTTCACGATGACAAAACTTCACTCTTCCTGACCTCCAACTGTAGTGTTGCGTTTGCGGGCTCTTCGGCCTCTGATGGCTTTATGTAGGCAGGTTAACCTCTCCGCCAGAGAGACGGAAAGAAAAAACAGGCCAAAACTGACGGGCAGTGCCTATGATGATAGCACCTGTAGAGGGCTCATCAGGGTCGCGACACCCCGTTACAAGGAGTACCTTCCACCCTCTTCGCGCAGTTGACCGAGCGAGACGAGCAGGGATAGAAGGTCATCCACACGGGACCGGCGAGCACGCGTGAACTGGGCGGCGAGAGCGGCTGATGTCTGGAACGGCCCGAAACGGAGAGCGTCCTTGATGGCGCGCACCTGTTCCGGTAGGTGGGTAGGCCACGATTGCCTGCGGGTGCGTGTTGCGGCGGCGGAAGAGAGGTCGGCATCGCGCAGAAAGGCGGTCTGCACAGCCAGCGACTCCGGTGCCTGGAACGCCGGTCGCAGCCAGCGAACGATGCCGCGTTGTTCTTCGGCGTGGCGCTGCGCATTCAGGGCGACGACGCGCTCCAGCATGGCTTGTCCGTTCAGGTCACGTGGCCAGCCATACGCGTCGAGGACGGCGCGGTCCAGTTCGTCATGGAGTTCACGAAGGACACCAATCAGGCCGGCGTGGTAGATGGCCCGCTCTTCTTCGCTGAGCGGATTGCCCGCGCGCAGGGTGTCGAGCACGTTGTACATCTCGGTGAGGGTGAGCGTGGGATGCAGTTCCTGTTGGCGCTTGCGGTGGGCATCCAGCCGCTCGCCGAGCTCGCGAATTCGTGCCTTCTGCTGTTCGTCGCACGCCGGAAGAGGAAAGGGGTCGAAGCATCGCGTTTTGTTGTAGCGCGGACGGTCTTCCAGCGTGCCCCCTGCCGCAAGTGCCCACCGAACGTGCACGTTGCTTGAGAGAACGCCGAACACGAACGCGTCATCGCTGGCGATGTTTACGAGCATGTTGTCGGGGAGGATGGAGGCGTCAAGGAAGGAAAAGGTGCGGTGCTTGGCTGTTTCTACAGTGGCGATGTAGCGGGTGAGTTCCCTAAGCGCAAGGCGTAACTCTGAACGGGCTTCACCGAAGATCCACCAGTTCTGCGCATAGCTTGAACGGCGATTTTGGTCGCGCTCTACTTTGACTGTGTCGAGCACATGCTGATAGACCTCCGGAAAGCGGAGCCGCACATGCTCGATGCTGAGGCCGTATAGATCAATCGCCATTTTGTTGCGCGATGTGCCGGTCAGGTCGCGCCCGTTGCGGTAGTTCCGAATATGCTTCTCCAACCCTGCAATCCTGCCCAGGCCAAGCTCCGCAGCCTTTTCAGGCGTGATGATGAAACCTGAGCCGTGTAGCTTGACGCCGGGGTTGCACAATCCTTCATTTGCTTCCAGGGCTGTTGCGCCCGCGACGTTCACACCGATGCGGAGGTCGCTGAAGATGCGTCCCGTTTGCTCCGCGAGGTCGACGCCGACGCCATCGCCCGTGGTCGCGCGCTCGCGCACCACGCGAAAGAGATGGCCATCGTGGCTTCCACGTTCGCCCACGGTCATGGCGATGCGGACCGCCGCAGCGGCTTTGCGGGCCTGCTCCTCATCCGAGAGAGCGCGATACCAGGGGTGGTCAGGGATGGCGAAGATGAGTGACAAGGGGTTCTTTGCCGCATCGCGATGTGCGGCAACCACACGGCGGTTGAAGACCTGGGGAAGGCTGTTGGTGGTGATGAAGCCGAAGCGGCGCACCCGGCCCGCGCGCGCCAGTTCTGCCGCGTGATTCCACCAGTAGAGGACGTAGTCCGCGCTTTCCGGCACGTCATCCCACGTGGAACGGAGCGCGTGGGTGTAGCCGTCGCCAAGCTCCTGCCGTATGTCCTTGCCGCCGATGAAGGGAGGATTGCCGATGATGAAGGAGGCCTCGGGCCATTTTGCCTTTCGTGGATTGCGGTACTCGACGACGGTGCGTCGCGCAGAGTCGTCCGGAATCTCTTCTCCGGTGAGTGGATTCTTCTTCCTGGTAACGCCATCCCACTGCGTGACCTCGTTGCCCTGCTTGTCTTTTAGCGGCACAATGGCGGACCAGGTGACCAGGGCATCGCGGCACTCGATATTGTGGAAGTTGCGAATGACGGGCTCCGCAGGCAGTGTGTCTCCGCGCGTACGGAAGTGCCATTGCAGATAGCCGATCCAGAGAACAAGATCGGTGATGGCGGCGGCACGCGGGTTGACCTCAATCCCCAGGAGTTGTTCCGGGTTGACAGACAAACCGGTGTGCTCCAGGACCTGCTGAGATTCTCCCAAGTCATGCAGCGCATTCAGGACTTCGCCCTCAAGCCGTTTCATGTGCTCCAGAGAGACGTAGAGGAAATTGCCCGTGCCGCAGGCTGGGTCGAGCACGCGTGTATTGCAGAGCTTCTCGTGAAACTCGCGCACCAGTGCAATGGCTGCCGTGATGTCTCCGCTGTTTTGCAGATCGGAAGCGGCTGCCTGAACTGTGCGCCAGTCATCGCGCAGAGGCTCGACGAGTGTTGGAATGACCAGCCGTTCGACATACGCGCGGGGCGTGTAGTGCGCACCGAGACGATGCCGCTCATTCTTGTTGAGGGCACGTTCAAGAAGTGTGCCGAAGATGGCTGGTTCTACATCGCGCCAGTCCGCGCGTGCAGCTTCAATGAGACGGTTCAGTTGATCGGTTGCGAGCGGCAAGGCGTCGTTCTCCGCAAAGAGGCCGCCGTTGAAGCGAAGCAGCTTCTTGCGCAAAACGGCTGAGAAGGTGCCGGCGTTCATCGCCGCCCAGAGTTCCTGTAAGACACCGGGCAAAGCATCAACGTCTTCACGGAGGCTCTCAAGCAGGAAGACCCAGCTGTTCGGCGGCAGCAAACCCACGCTCTGCGCAAACGAGGTGAAGATGCAGCGCATGAGAAATTGGGCAACAGCTTCAGGGCTGTGTTTGTGCTCAAGATCACGCGCGAGAACCGCAAGCTTTTCCGCAACTTCCCGCGTGACCTTGGCGGTCCGGCGCGTGGGATCAAGTGAGAGCGGGTCAAGCCAGACGGCGCGAAGCCGCTCTACGATGGCGGGCTCCGTGAGCGCGTCGATGCGAATGCGATGGGTACGTGCGTCAGGAAAGGGCAGGTATGCCTTGCCGGTGAGTGAGAAGTCAGCATAGAGTTCAATGCTGTGACCTACGTCCACGGTGATGAGGAATGGCGGCCAGCCGTCTTCCACCGGTAACGCCTTGGCGTAGCGCTCTGCCTGAGCGAGCGCCTTGAGCATGGCCTGATCCCAACCTGCGGTGCCGCGAACCGCAGTACCACGCCGGATACTTACGCCTTCACTGCCCTGCTTGGATTCAAGAACGAAGCTGCCTTTGCGGTAGAGATCGATCCAACCGAAGCTGTTGGAACCGTCCGCGTTTTTGAAGTAGACCAGCTTTTCGAAAACGTAAGTGTTTCGTATTTCATCAGCAACGCTTGGATCAGGGCGCGGAAGATCAAGTGCGTCGCACAGTTCACCAAGAAAGCTTTGCGAGTTCGCACGCTCCGCACTGGAAGAAAACTTCCACTTGGCTACAAATGCCTGCATGGCCATGGGCTTTGTCAGTGTAGTGCGGATGTGCTGCGACGTACAAAGGCCGCACTTGTGTGCGGCCTTTGCGTATTGGCTTGGGTGAGGGCTAGTTGAGGCTGGCGATGGACAGTGGTTGGGCGTCGCCGTTTTTACGGAAGACTTCGGCGAGGCCGTGGAGGCGCTTGGCGTCGGCTGGGGTCTTGGCCGAGGCTGCGGCCCCGTCCATCTCGGCGGCAAGCGACTTCAGCTTGCCGGAGTTCTTCTTGTCGATGGCGGCGCGGGCTTCGGCGATCTTGGCTGCGGGAAGGCCGTTACCGCGTTCAAGCTGGTCGAGGTAGGCCTTGGCCGTGACGAAGGTTGCCGGCCAGACGACCCTGGGCTGGTTCTGGACGTTGAGGTAGTCGAAGTGGACCTGGTTGGCCGCGTCGATTTCATTCTGCGTCATGTACTTGCTGGGCACCAGCTTGAAGATGTCCAGGCCGCGAGCGATCTCCGAGCCGTAGATGGTGCCGTTATACCAGTAGGTGGACCACTGGCCGCCCATGGCGAACTTGTTGCCGCTGATGGGTCCGCGATCGAAGTAGCCGATTTCCATGGGATGGGTTGCATCGGTGTAATCGACCATGGAGACGCCGCCCTGGTACCAGGATTGCACCTCAATGTTGCGTCCGGGGACCGGGATCATGGAGCCGTTATGCGCGACGCAGTTTTCCTTGTCGGTCTGCGACGCCGGCATTTTGTAATAGGACTGTAGGGTAAGCTTGCCGTTTTCCAGCTTGAAGATGGCGTCGGCGCCCCAGTTCATGGGATCGGTCGCACGGCAGCGGGGCTGGCCGCCACCGCCCCACTCATCGGTGAAGAGGACGGTCTTGCCGTCGTTGGAGAAGTTGGCGGAGTGCCAGAAGGCGTAGTTGGGGTCGCTGACCGCGTCCAGGCGCTTGGGGTTGACCGGGTCCGAGATGTCGAGGAGGATGCCGTTGCCGGAGCAGGCGCCGGCGGCCAGGCCGATGTCGGAGTACACGGTGATGTCATGGCAGCCGCGCGTCGCGGAGGTGGTCTGCGTGCCGTCGCCGTGGTTGCCGCCCTTCCACAGGCCGTTGACGTCGCCCGTGGTGGGATCGGTGAAGATGCGCGGGCTGCTGACGATCTTTGCCTGCTCAGGATGCGCGAGGGGAACCTTGATGACGACGATGGTAAACAGCGCGGTGTCGGGGTTCTTGTCGGGCGTTTCGTCGGAGCAGCCGGCGAGTTCCTTGGAGTCACGCGCGCCTGCCGAACCGGAGATGTAGACGTAGATGTTGTCCTTGTCCTTGGGGTCGACCAGAAGGGTGTGGGTGTGGGAGCCGCGGCAGGTCTGCACATCGGTGATCTGCTTCGGGTGCATTACGTCGCTGATGTCGAAGATGCGGATGCCGCGCACGCGGTCTTTTTCGGCGGGCTCCGGTGGACGCCGCTGGCGACCGGCGGGAGGTGCACCTGCCACAGGCGTAGTGGTGGAGGCGCTAGGGCCGGACGGCGTGGGAGTGGCAGGGCTGGCCGGGACGGAGTTGGCGACGGCCGTGGAGGCGAAGCCCTGGGTGCCGCAATCCATGCGTCCGTTGGCGGCTTCCACCGACATGAAGAGCAGGTGCCCGTAGACGGAGACGTCACCCTGGCCGCCGGGGCAGACCATGCTGGTGACCAGCTTGGCATGGGTTGGATCGCTGATGTCGTAGGTGTTGACGCCGTAGTAGTTGCCGACGAAGACGTACTTGCCGCTGAAGGCGAGGTCGGAGTTGGTGGTGCCGTAGGGCGCGGGAATATACCCGGCGGGCAGGACGGGGCGCTGTCCGGGGACCATCTGCGGCGCGGGCTGCGCCTCCCATGCGGGGATTTTGTCCGGCTCTGGCGCAAATCCCGCGGGTTTGGGCAGTGCCGCGACTTTCTGCAGACCCATGGCAGCTTCACCCGCGTCATACAGGCCTGCCTTGAGGCCGACGCGCGGATCGCTGGCGTCGGCGCGCGGGTTGACGTATACGGTGGAGGTGGGTGTCGCAGCCTTGGTGTCATGGTCGTGCATGTCCTGCGCCAGCATGGGCGAGCAGGCCACGGAGGCGGCGGCGAGCAAACTGCAGAGACGTGATGCGGTCATGGGTGTTCCTTTCGGAGAATGCCGTTCATGATGTTGATTTCCGCAAGCTGCGTGTTGTCCACGTCGCTGGCAAAGTCAAAGAGCTGCGGGTCCTGGCCGGCGCCGGGGTTGTTGAAGAGCTGCTTGACCATGAGCAGGGCGCCGTTGTGGTGCTGCATCATGCCGGTCAGGAAGAGATGATCGAACTGCGGTCCGGTGGAGGCGCGGAGTGCCTGCATCTGGCGCGGGGTCAGCATGCCGGGCATCATGGCGATGTCCATGGGGTCGGGGCTGGTGCCGTGGTCCGTGCCGGCCATGTTGCTGTGATCCATGCCGGCCATGTCTCCATGGTCCATGCCTGCCATAGCATGGTCCATGCCCGCGTGATCGCCGCTCTTTGCGGTTGGTGCGCCGTGATCCATCTGCATGCCGCTGTGGTCCATCGCCATGCCGGAGTGATCCATACCCGGCATGGAATCCATGGTTTCCACGGGGATACCGCGATCCGTGAGCCACTGCTTCATCCAGCGGATTTCGTCGCCCTGCGAGACGTCGATCTTCCGCGCCATGTCCAGCACTTCGGGATCCTTGGCGCGCGTCCTGGCGAGCTCGGTCATCTCGACCGCCTGGCCGTGGTGCATGATCATGTCCTGCATGAAGCGGATGTCGGCTTCGGAGGGCGGTTTGGCGGGTGGAGCAGCGGTCACCTCGGTCAGCGCCTTGCCGGGCTGGCCCGGTGCGCCCGGCTGCACGATGTTCGAAGGTGCCTGTTGGCACAGCGCTGCGACGCTGCCCAGAGCAACAACGCAGAGAGCGAGCGCAGGCCTGCAAATCGTTCTTCCATCCATATATCTATCCCAGCGGACGACGTACATGCGTCCGCGCTATGTGCGACGGGAACGGGCGCTCAATCAAAGCGCTCCATTACAGTGTGTAGAAATCGTGAACAGTCATTGAATATCACAAGTGTGCGCTGTGTGCCGCACGGCAGGCGGGATTGTCGCAGTTCACGCTTCAGAAGAAGCCATGGAAAGCGCCGGGCGTGGAATCCTGCCACCGGGACCAGTACGCTCGTAGCAAAGGAAGAGCACACTCGGTAACGGTTAAGCATGCACGGGTTACCAAAGTGTGCCACTCTGATACACTTTGGCGATGGCCACCCCCATGGCCCATCCCAAACGTATTCCGGCTCTGGACGGTGTGCGCGGCCTGGCGATCGTTGCGGTCGTTGCGCACCATTCTTTTCATCTGAAGCTGCTCTGGATGGGAGTGGACCTGTTCTTTATCCTTTCCGGGTTCCTCATCACGAGCATCCTTCTGCGTGAGAAGCACCGGCATGACCTGTTCCGGAGATACATCGGTTACTTTTACGAGCGCAGAGTGCGTCGCATCCTGCCGCCGTACGTCCTGACGCTTGCTCTAGCAGCGGCTGTGTATGGAACGTGGTGGCTGCACTGGTGGCCGTATTACATCGCGGGCATGAACCTGATGTCTTCAACCTGGACACCCCAGATCGACTCGCTGCCCCTGTGGTCGTTGGCCGTGGAGGAGCAGTTTTACCTGGTGTGGCCGGTCGTGGTGTTCTTTTTGCCGCGCAGGAAGCTGGTGATCACGGCAGTCAGCCTGATTGTGCTAGCACCCGTGCTGCGCTATGTCTCCCAGCCCCTGTTCCCGAATCCCTTGTCTCTCTACATGCTCCTTCCATTCCGAATGGACACACTGGCAACAGGTGCTTTGTTTGCGCTGGTATGGCCGGAGCGTAACGAGATCGCAACAGAGCGCCTGGCACGCGTTATGTTACCCGTGCTTGCCGTCGTCGGCTTTAGCATCTTTGCCGTGTACGCGCATCTTGGAATCAGTACGTACCATCCCACCCAGCTTGCCAGCGCCCTCCTGTTCGAAGCGAGCCTGATGTTGATGGCGTGTGTGTTTGGCGCCGCGCTTCTCAACTGGTTCTCTGCATTCTTCAGGTTGAAGCCGCTGCTGTGGCTGGGAACGATCAGCTACACGGTGTACCTGGTGCACCTGATGGCCCGGGACGTGGTGTCGCGCGTTGTAGGTGGACGGCTGGCTACGGTAGGCGGCCTTGCCCTGACGCTGGTCTATGCGGCGTTGAGCTGGAGGTATCTTGAGCGGCCCCTCCTGCAGCTTGGCCGGAGTGATGCCCGGGCCGTGGTGGAACGCGTGGAACGCCCTCCAGATGCGGCAGCACTCGGGATTTAAGTGCCTGAGCGAGAGGCTGAGACCTCCGTATACGCCAGGGATTCACGGCAACGGCTCTGACGGTGCATGTGAGAGGCTGCACTCCACTGCGGACAAACCAGGCGTGGCACGCTCGATGCTGCCGGACAGAGGGGCAGCGCAACGCTGCGCTCCAAGACCAAAACCGGGCAGGTACACTGTTGCCTGGCGTTACTGGCGCCTGAGCAGGGCAAAGTACGAGATGAGTTCGCGTTTCACCTGGACAAGCGCCTTTGGCAGAGGCAGCGGATGGCTGCTGCAGAAGATCGTCAACGGCCTGGCGCTGTCGCGCATCTCGCCCAACACGCTCACTTTTATCGGCCTGATCATCAACATTTCAGCTGCCATCTTCTTTGGCTATGCGCGGAACGCGAACGCGCACCGCATGTTTCTGTACGCGGGTTTTCGCTTGTTGGGGGGGGGGCGCTTCTACTGGGTGGTGGGGGGGGGGGGGCGCGCCACCAACCAGGTGTCGGTGTTTGGGGCGTTTTTCGATTCGGTGATCGACCGGTATTCCGATGTGGCGATCTTCTTCGGCCTGCTGGTGTATTACGCGCGCGGCAACCGCTTTGTGTACGTGGTGCTGGTGGCGTTTGCCATGACGGCGTCGCTGATGGTGAGCTACACCCGGGCGCGGGCCGAGGCGCTGATCGGGTCGTGCAAGGTGGGGTTCATGGAACGGCCCGAGCGGATTGTGCTGGTGATTCTGGGTGCGCTGTTCGACACCTGGGGCGTGATGGCGCCAGCGCTGTGGGTGCTGGCCTTTCTAAGCACGGTAACGGTGATTCACCGCATCCGGTACACGTATGTGCAAACAGAACGGCGAAGATTGTAGCTACTCCCTAAAGAGGGCTGTAACGTTTGGTACACTCGTGAGCGGAGGCTCTGCATACGAACTGTCGGAAGACGGTTCCGACCGCTTTGCCTTCTTTATCTATGAAGTCGCTCCGAACGGGTCCTCTACGAAGACAATGCTGTACCAAACATACGTCCCGGCTTGGCTTTGAGACTTCCCGCTTGCTTGTAGTTCCTCGATCCAGTCACTAAATCCCGATTCGATTTCCATACGGCTAGGAGCAGTCATTTGCTTAGGCGCACGAAATCCCCAGTTAAGTGCGTAAATGCAGATGTCTGCGGCTTGGATTGCACGTGTCAGACCCGAGTCAACGAATATCGGCACCGGCACAATGGCGCTTGCTCGGAAGCGACCAGTCGTAGACCGGGTGAAGTAACGCTCAATCTGCCGTATGAAGTGCCGATCTGCACTTCTCTCGGTCGCATCGAAAACTAAGAGCCCCGTTTCACTCTTGCTGTATACAAAGTTGAAGTATCTCTCGAGGAGGAAGACCTGATCCTTTCGAAGGAACTCTTCCGCTTCGAATGTTGGGGGCTTTTTCATTGATCGTGGTACCACAGCAGCAAAGATTCGGGCGTTATGCGCTTTTAGTAGTTCAAAAACGCCGCGCACGAGTTCTAGGGAAGCTTGGCCGAAAGCTCGTAGTTCGATCTCCTTCGGACTTTCGTGAGTACTGCCTTTGTTAAGGAAGGCAAGGCAATATTTTCTGCGTGCAAGATTGTCGAGATACTCTCCTTGTGAGGCATGCTTGAAGCGCTTCTTTTCTAGCATGCGGCTCCCTTTTATTTCAATGCCGAACTCGGACAGATGCGTTCCGAAGCAAGATTGCTCAAGTGCTGAAAAGCCCTGAATAAAGGGCCATAAGTCGCGGGCATGAAGAACAATTCCACCGCGTACCTCGTACGGGCAGTTCCTGTGATCGTGTCCGCTCTCGTCCAGAAAAAAGAGGAAGCTCATTCGCGAAGCATACCTCACGGTTTTGCATACCGACGTGCTTGCTTATGTGTCGCAAGCTGACCGGCAGACATCCTCCTCACAGTACAGCTTTATTCCGTCATATCAAGCCACTGCCCGTGATTGTAAGGCGTGGGCGTCTTCCGTGCCATGGTGTTGCGGCTTCGTAGGCGGCGGCAAGGGCAAGCACCCTTCCTTCAGAGAAGCGCGGGCCGGCGATCATCATGCCGACCGGAAGGCCGTCCGGCGTAAAGCCGCAGGGCAGGCTATGGCAGGGATGCCGTAGAGGTTGAAGGCAAGCGAGTTAAAGGTGTTCTCCGGCTCGATCGCTGCCGCCTTCTCTTCGCGTGCGAGTTCCTCGTGAATGGTGCGCGGTCCGACGCGGTTGGTCGGCAGGACGACGAGGTCGAAGCCGTCGAAGGCAGCATCGATCGTCTTCCGCAGCTCCGCGAGTTGCTGTTGCGCACGGATCAGTGCCGCGGCGTGGCTGGCGGAGCTTTCCGCTGGATCGTTCAGTTCCTTTACCGTTCCTTCCACAACGGCGCGGGTCTGGAGCGAGTAACTGCCCGGGTTGCGGCGGATGAGGTTTTCGTGCACGGCCATGACTTCGGCGGAGCGGATCGCCGTCCAGTCAAGGGCGTCCGTCGCGGGCAGGTGCACGTCATGCACGGACTTGACCATGCCCCGGAGGGCGTCCAGTGCGACCTCGATTGCCGCAGCGGTGTGTGTGTCCAGGCGGTCGAAGAATGGTTCGCGCGGCACGCCGATGCGAAGACCCGAGACAGGCTGCCGCATCTGTTCGACGTAGTCTTCCGGCGCATGCTCGACACTGGCAACATCCTGCGCGTCATACCCGGCCATGCTTGTCAGCAGTAGCGCCGCGTCCTCCACGGAGCGCGCCATGGGGCCGCAATGATCCAGCGAGTCGATCAGCGGAAAGATGCCACGCAGCGACACGAGGCCATAGGTCGGCTTGAGTCCGACGACGCCGCACCACGCGGCCGGGATACGGATGGAGCCGCCCGTATCTGTGCCGAGCGCACCGGGAACGCATTCCGCGATGAGAGCGGCGGCCGAGCCACCTGAGGAGCCGCCGGGCACACGTTCGAGATTCCACGGATTGTGGACAGGACCGAAGTAGCTGGTGGCAGAGGTGCCGCCCATGGCGAATTCATGGAGGTTGGTCTTGCCCAGGATGATGGCTCCGGCACGGCGGAGCCGGGCGACGACAGAAGCGTCTTCGGCGGGAACGCGGTCGTCGAAGAGCAGGCTTGCAACGGTGGTGCGTATGCCAGCGGTATCGATGTTGTCCTTGATGGCCAGGGGCACGCCGTGTAGAGGGCCACGAAAGCGCCCGGCGGCAGCTTCAGCGTCGAGCACGGCGGCTTCGCGCAGCGCACTGTCGCGGGCGACGGTGATGAAGGCGTTGATGCGGGGGTTGAGCGCTTCGATGCGCGCAAGCAGGGTGCGGACCAGTTCCGTCGCGGTCAGCTTGCGGCTGCGGATACGGGTCGCTACCTCCGTGAGCGACAGGGTATGAAGCGCGGCGGCTGCAGGCTGCGCACTGGAAGATCGCAGGAGGATTCCACCTGCTGCAAGACTTGAGTGCTGCAGGAATCCGCGGCGGGTGGTGCGCGGGGTCAGGGAGCGCGCTTCCGGGCGCTGGCTCACGCGGCTGAGTGGAGGCATCGCTTGCTGGATTGCATGGAGTGGGGTGTTTCTGTACGCACTATCCCCGGAGGCAATGGATCGTTGCATGGATTACTTGCCGTGGGTTCGCGCAAGCGTGACGGGCAGGTCCAGGTCGCCGCGCTCGAGTGAGCCTTCCAGGCCGGCGGCAGTGGCCCACTCCGTGGTTCCTCCGCCGGATGCGGTCTTCATATGGAGGTGCAGGGTGTTGCCGTCTTCGTCCGCAAGGACGGCCGTGGTGCCGAAGACGCGCACTTCGTCAAAGCGGACCGTGCTGGACTGGCCGTCATACTGGTAGCGGCCGCCCCGCAGCGCGCCGCCATCGAAATCGAGCCACACGGTGACATGTTGCTGACCGGCGGTGCCCGTGTACACGGTGCCCGGCGTCTCCTGCTTTTGTGCGTACAGCACCGGTCCGCCGCAAAGCGATAGTACGACGAGGAACGCGGACAGCCGCGTGCAATGGGCGCGCGTCATTGCGGAGCGGGTCCCCGCACCACCTGCACAAGGTCACCGACCCGCAGTTGCCGGGCGAAGGCGTCTCTGACTTCGTCCGCTGTAAGCGCCATGTACTTGCGGGCCATGTTGTCCTGCTCGTTGAGCGGAAGGCCGAGTTGTGCGCGGGCGAGCAGCACGCCGGCAACGCTGCCCTGGCTAGACTCGCTGAGTTGCAGCGAACGCAACACCAGCGATTTGGCAAGGTTGAGTTCCGCGGGCGAGACGGGCGTGGTCCGCATGGCTTGGAGATCACGTTCGACCAGCGCACGCGCCTTCGAGACCTTGTCCGGGTCGGAGCCATAATCGACCATGTAGGTGGAGCGTGTCTTGGTGGCACGCAGGCTCACGTCCACGGTGTAGACGTAACCCGCGACCTGGCGCAGATCGTGATAGAGGCGTGAGGCGTAGAACCCTCCGCCGAGAACGCTGGTGCCCAGCTGCATGGCGTAGTAGTCCGGGCTGAAGCGGTTGATCGGCAGTTCCTCGGCGAGTGTGACGGAGTCCTGTACCTGTTGCGGGTCGCCGACGTTGGCAGCGGAGGCCTTGTTGGGCGGCACTGGCGGCAGATCGACGGGCGGCTTGGGTCCGCTTGCCTTCCATGTGCCGAATGCTTTTTCAACCTGCGCGCGTGCCTCGGCGGGTGAGATGTCGCCTACGATGACGATGGTCGTCAGGTCAGGACGCATCGCCGCGGCCATGTAGCCCTTCACGTCAGCCAGCGTCAGTTTGTTGATGGTTGTGGGTGTCTGGTCGCGCAGTGAGGGGTCCTCCTTTGGCAGCAAGGCCTCTTCCAGCGCGCGATGTGTCTTGTAGCCGGGGCTCTTGAGCTGGCCCGCGGTCAGGTCGGCGGTCTGCTTCTGTACCACCGGGAAGGCTTCCGCAGGGAACGCGGGGTGCAGTTCGTTGTCGGCAAGGAGAGCGATGCCGCGTGGGAAGTTCTCTTTAAGCACCTTAAGGGAGAAGGTCATGCCACCGTTCGCCGTCGCTCCAATGTCGTCCAAAGCCTTCTGGAAGGCGATGCGGTCGAGGGTGGTGGTGCCATAGCCGAAGAGCTGCTCCATCACGTCGGCCACGCCCTCCTGGCCCTTGGGCGTGTCCAGGTCCTCGTTGTGGTGGACGCTGCCGGTCAGCGTGATGGTGGGGCTGGTGTGGTCTGTCTTGACGATGAGGCGGAGGCCGTTGGGCAGGGTTTCGTCGCTGGGTACGGAGACGGGCGGCGGCAGGCGAAGCTCCGCCAGCGGCCTGGCGGCCCACTCCGGCAGGGCGACTTCCTTGCTGGGGGCGGCGGTGAGCTTTTCTCCACCGCCGAAGCCCTGGGCTGCGACGGCCTCGCCGCTGGGAACGGGTTTAAGGGTAGCGGTGATGGTGTTGGCGTTGAGCAGGTATTGCTTGGCCACGCGGTTCACGTCCGCCACTGTCACCTTTTCGATGGCTTCGACCTCTTCATCCGGCGAGGTGCGGCCGCGCGCCGCGAGCGCCTCTGACCAGACGCTCGCAAGACCGGGAATTGAGGTCTTGCGGAACTGCGCTTCGGTCAGCTCGCTGCGTTTGGATGCTTCCACCAGGTCGGCGGGAACGCCGTTCTGTGCGTAGCGGTTCAGGATGCCGCGCATCTCGTTGAGCGCGGAGGACGCGTCCGCTTCCGCAGGCACGGCGACCAGGCCAAAGCCGAGGCTGGCTTTTTCGTTCTCCGCCGCGACGCCGAACTGGGTTCCCAGAGCCTTGCCCGCCGGCACCATGGCGTACAGATCGCCGCGCTGGCTGCTGAGGACGTCCGCCAGCACCTGCGAGGCGGCATAGTCTTTCGACTCCGTTCCCGGGAGACGGTAGCCGATGACGGCAAGGGTGTAGGGCAGGTTGCTGGGGATGGTGAAGGTGTCACTTTTAATCGGGCTGAGGGTGACGGCGGGATGCTGCGGGACAGCACGCTTCGGAATGGCTGCAAACATCTCGCGCACGCGTGCCATGGTGCTGGAGGGATCGACGTCACCCACGATGACGAGGATGCAGTTCGAGGGCGAGTACCACCTGTCGTAGTAGTCGCGGAGGGTGGCACCGGTCGTCTTGTCGAAGGATTCCTTGGTGCCCAGGGCGTCGTGCGCGTAGGGCGTTCCGGCAAACATGTCCTGCTGTAGCCGGGTGATCATCTTGTAGGTGGGGCTGGAAAGATCGCGCTGGACCTCCTGCTCGATGGCGCCGCGCTCCTGGTCCCACTCTTTGTCGCTGTTGTCGATGCCCTGGACGCACGCCGCCTCCGCGCGGAGCGCCACATCGACGTCCGTGGCCGGAACGGTCGCGTAAAACTGGGTGATGTTCTGCTGCGTGTCGGCGTTGTTGTCGCCGCCAAGACGCGCGTAGATGGCGGCGGTCTGGTCCGCCGTCATGCCGGTGCAGCCGCGAAAGGCCATGTGCTCCAGCGCATGGGCCGTGCCCGGGAACGCCGCCGCTGTTTCATTGCCGCCGGCCAGCACGTTCAGCTCCACCGTGACGACCGGGGCCAACGTATTGTGCACCAGCACGACGCGCATACCGTTGGGCAGCGTCGCGCGGGTCACCTCAGCGGCTGCCGCCTGCTGCGCCCCCAACTTCAGGCCAGGCAGCACTCCCGCCATCATCAACACCAACCCAGCAGAACAGGACACAACAGATCGCAGTCTCAAACGATTTCCTCGCCTCTGTTTAGACTGTACTGCCTTGAAAGCGCGGTCAACGGCGTCGTGTTCCGCAGGACTGAAGCCGGGTTGGGATGCGTGTGGCTCCATGAACAGCGTACGACGGGAGATGAATAGAAGCCTGCTTCGGCGGCCAACGCGCTTGGTAGATCGCCTCATTCAAAACAAAGTGCTTATTCGTCGCAGGCCGCATTCTTCCGGATCGACACCGTGCCTGCATAACGGCCGTAACCGGTTGAACTCAGTTGCAGCCACGGCGTAGTCTTCATGAGTCCAGGATTTCCGGCCAGCAACTCTCATGGACTTGTTCCCGGCGTCGAGCCCTGCTGCACGGGCCAGTTCCCGAGTTAACTCGATGGCCATTGTCGATCACTTCTAGAAGAGGTGTTCACCCCTTCGTGCTGAACCCTAAATGTAAATTCCTGGCTGCCTTAGTCTTGCTATGCGGAGCTTTTTTGAAGGTTGTGTCGCGTGCATGTAGAGGAAGCTTGATAGCTTCTGAATTCTCCAGAAGACCTCGAATGGTGAGTAACTGGATTTTCGGATATCTACTGCCGTCCATCGACGTGTAAAAGCCTGCCTCAGTTGCTTCGCGCTTCATGGGACCTGTCGGTTCTGCAAGCGTGATATAGGCTCCAAGTTGTGCACCTTCCCGGGTCAGCACCCCAATTAAATCGCGGATGTCGCTTACTCCCACATTGCCGCCACCCTTCACTGAAAAAATGACTTCTTTGGCGACACCGGAGTTATCGTCGAAAAATAACCGGCGGCCGTCTACCCCCCGGTCCGCTCCTTTCTTTGTGCTGTCTGCCCTGCGTGCGCCGCAGAGACCCAGTGCCCACGCTTGAAACTGAAACTTGTTTTCTGATGCAAGCTGTACCGCACCATGAACATCCTTCGGTTCGCCTATCACCTCATATGAGGCTTTAATCTGCTCGCCAAATCCATCTGATAGGCGACTTTTTATAAGGCCAATCGCAAGGTGAGTAATGTCGATGCCTATCCACCGGCGACTTAGTTTTTGGGCGACCTGGACGGTCGTTCCGCAGCCGCAAAAGGGATCGAGGACCGTAGCTCCCTCTTGCGAAGACGCATTCAAAATACGCTCAAGCAGAGCCTCAGGTTTCTGAGTCGGATATTTCAGACGTTCCTGCATCCACGAGCGCAGCGACTGAATATCTGTCCAGATATCCTGGGCAGGCATACCCTTCGACTCATCAAGATACCGTTTGCGCCTGGGAATTCCATTGCGAGTGTAGAATATACTGCCTTCAGCATCCAGCCTCTCCATGGTGGTACGCGGAACTCTCCAAACGCGGGTTGTTCCGTGCCACTCATACTCGTAACCGCCGCCTTGAAGGCCGGATGCTCCCAAATCCCCTGACATGAACAATCTTCCATCTTTGTCTTTGTAGCGGTAGTACTGCTGAATGTAATCAGGATCGTACAGCTGGTACTGCGGTTCCCAAACTGAATCCGCGCCATTTGAATAAAAGAGAATCGTGTCATGCACTGAACCAAAGCGCTTTGCGTCTGCATGCGCGCTTTGGCGTTTCCAGATAATTTCGCTGCGGAACATTTCTACACCGAACACACCATCCATTAGCAGCTTGAGATAGTGGCTAGCAGTGGGATCGCAGTGCAAATAAATGGAGCCGGCCTGCTTGAGGACGCGGCGTAGTTCCACCAGTCGCGGGGCCATCATGGACAGATAGGCGAGCATGTCGGAGCCGCCGAGGAGGGTTCGGAAGGCGCGCATGGTTTCGGCAACGCGGCCTCCCTGCTCGACGACTTCTTCGTAGGCGCGGGCGGCTTCTTCGTTCCACTCCCATGTGTCTTTGAAGGCGGTAATCTGGGATGCGGAGCGGCTGCCGTCCTTTTCAGCAAAGAGAACGTTGTAGTCCTGCCGCGAGTTAAATGGCGGGTCGAGGTAGATCAGGTCAACGGATCGGTCCGCGATGTACTCCCGCAGCACCTGCAGGTTGTCACCGTAATAGAGCCTGTTTCTCTCGTCCACCATGTGCCTGTTCGAGAGTAGCACCGCCCTCTTCCATTGCCCTCAGAGTCTCCGCTTCGTGCAGGGTCACTTCACGGAACCATGTTTGAACGGGCACAAGAGCCTTCAACCTTTCAGAAGGCCAGGAGGCCGCCGTTGATGATGTCGGCGTGGGTTGTCGGTATGCCGTGCGGGAAATCCTTGCAGGTTTTCAGGGTCCCATTCTTCAGCAGCTTGCGGCAGGTCGCGATAGAACTGCGCGCGGTTGCGGCCAGCTGCGCCTGCAGCCCATCGAAAGACCTCCTTGAGCAGTCCCAAGGGTGGCGTCCGTCTTCAGCATGAGAGGCGTCACCGCACACAGCAGGGCAGCCTTGGGCGCGCGGAGGGTATCCTTGAGATGTGCCCGCGCTCTTCGGCAAATCGCTGCCGGAACTGACCGAGATGCTCTCCAACCTCGGTCAGAAGCCATACCGCGCCCGCCAACTCTGGGACGCACTGTATAAGCAGCGCGTCACCGGCCTCGACAGCATCACCACCTTTCCAGTAGACCTCCGCGGAAGGCTCGCCGCTGAACACAGCCTCGGCCTGCCGGAGATCGTCCAGACCGCCACCTCAATCGACGGCACCGAGCGCTACCTGATGCGCATGGGCGACGGCGAGACCGTCGAAACCGTCTGGATGCCCGACGGCGACCTGCCCGACGACGAAGATCTGGCTGCCCCGCCAACAGGCCGGATCACGGACCACGGATCCCGGCGTACGGACCTCCGCAACCAGGGTGCGCTGGCTCCGCTCGGCTACCGGCGCGCCACCATCTGCATCAGCAGCCAGGTGGGCTGTGCGGTGAACTGCCAGTTCTGCCTGACGGCCAAGCTCGGCATCCGGCGCGACCTGACCGCGGGCGAGATCGCCGGCCAGGTCGCTGCCGTGCTGAACCGGCACGCCATCCAGATCGGGCGCGACCGCATCAATCTTGTCTTCATGGGCATGGGCGAGCCCTTCCTGAACTACGACAACGTCATGGCTGCGGTCCGCCTGCTGGTCGAAGGCGTTGGCATCCCCGCCTCGCGTATGACGGTCTCCACCTCAGGCATTGAGCCTGCCATCCGCCGCTTTGCCGCCGAGCCGGTCCGCCCCAACCTCGCCTTGTCGCTCAACGCCTCCAACGATACCGTCCGCGAAGCCATCATGCCCATCACGCGCAAGTGGAAGATCGCCGCGCTGCTGGACGCCGTTCGCGCGGTGCCGATGACCAAGCGCGACTGGGTCACCTTCGAATACGTCCTCCTGGGCGGGGTCAACGACCAGCCGCACCACGCCCGTGAGGTCCTGGACCTGATCACGCAGAACAGCGGGCCACGGATCGCGGACCACGGACCACGCGAACCTGTCCGCGCCAAGATCAACCTCATCGTGTGGAATCCCGGCCCCGGCATTCCGTATACGCAGCCGTCGGCACAGGCAGTCGAGACCTTCCAGCGCATCCTCATCGACGGCGGCGTCCCCACCTACATCCGCCGCCCCCGCGGCCGCGACATCTACGCCGCCTGCGGCCAGCTCAAACGCACCGTTGAACCGGACCACACGCCAGACCTGGTAACTCTCTCCGCCTGAAGAGAACGGCCGGCGCGCAGGGGGATGAGCGTGACCCTGCGCGCCGGGACCACTACTTATTCGGAACAAACGTAGAGCCTTATTCGGAACAAACGTAGAGCCGTTCCACCAGCCCTGTTGTGTCTGTCCATTCTGCTGGCTGGTCAGATTGGTCCCGTATTGTGGCGTGCCGCCACCGTTCGTCGTGAAGGTCTTGCCCATGTGGTCAGTGTAGGAGTTCGTTTGTGGATTATTAGGTGGGTGTGGACATGCTGCCTCCTGCATCAAGGTGTCGCGGGTACTCCTTGCATTTGCGGGTGAACAAGGAACTTTCGCCTCCTTGCAGGTCTATGGTTGGTCGTCGTTGATGACGCGCCATCCATGTGAAGTCAGCATCATGCCGCTCGTCTGCGGGTGCAGGCCGTACCCCTCTGCCGCATAGTTCGGAAAGGCTTTTTGTATCGCAGGGTTTTTCGCCCAGGAGGGCTGGTGGACCAGCTTGCGTGTATACGTCACCCGGGTGACGTGCATGCCATCAGCTTCGGCAGGTTCGGTGAAATTTGCGATTTTGTCGACTTGTATGACACCAAAGCAGAACAGCCCGGGGTCGCCCTTCTTGACGGAATGACCTGGAAAGTTTGTATCCTTTCCTTTCGCGGTCAGGTCGTACTGGTCCTGCGCGGTACCGTTCTGCACTGTCTGCGTGCGGGTCAGCAGCCCGGCCTCCGTCAACGCGTCCAGGGCTGTGTCTGTTCCACCCGTGCGCCGTATGAGGGGGAAACTGCGCACCGTATACCCCAAACATGGCTCCATCTGTCCGAGGTAGTGATTGAGCCCGTTCTCCAGATTCGCGTCGTTGGCTGCCTTGGTATCACAACCGGCACTGCAAAGCAGAGAAAGCAGGCACACTGCATGCATTGGTTTCATCACCGCACCTCCGCCTCTCGCGATCAATGCAAAATGCCGGATGCCGTGGACGATGGGGACGGAAAGTGAACCGCACCGGGTTGTATCTGCGCAGGTGCCGTGAGGCGCGCCGTGTTCTCCTCAATGCGGAAAAAAATCGCGATCAGTTCGAGCGATACGCGCGACCCCATAAGGACGAGAATAAACAACAGTGGCGACAACAGAAGTGCAAGCACGCCAAGATTTGTGTTCAGGTTAAATGCGAGAAGACCATGGCGAGTGCGCTCAAAGCGGCCACCACCATGGAGATTCCATAGAGCACGGTGATGAGTTTCAGCGTAATAAACGATGTGAAGCTCAGATTGAAAAGTGAGGCAAGAAAGCTCTTTGCCCGGCGGCTTGATTCTGACGTATCGATGACTGCCATGTGTATCTCCCAAGTATTCAGGCCGGATTACGGAGTAGGACGTAACCGCATGGCTATGTCCGCCGACTACCGTCTTGAGTTCGCTTCTACACAGTAAGCGCAGGTTTGACGCACAACCCATCAGCCAAAACATTAAGAAAATCGGTGTACTTTTCACTTGTGCTTCGGCCGCGTTTTGCGCAGAATGGATTTCTGCTTCCATCCCCGCATCTGGAGGTGTCTGTGTCCGTCCTCGACGTTGTTCCAGAAGAACCTTCAACCGGCCAAGCCTTCGACCGGCTATTCGAAGATGTACGTGATGAGCTCCGGAGACGCGCCTCAGCGTTGTGCAGGCGAGAACATTCGCCGATGTTTGCTACCGGCGACCTTATCAACGATGTATACCTCCGCCTGCGAAAAAATCCTAAGTATTCACTAGCCGTCGCGGAGAACGGCAGGCTGCATTTCATCTGGCTTGCATCGCGTGCCATGCGCAACGTGCTGATTGACGCGGCACGCAAACGGAAAGGCGCCGAGTTTATCAGCGTGTCGGCCGCCGATGGCGCGCAACCTGTCAAAGTGACACCGGAGCAACTGATCGACCTTGAGGCCGCGTTGACCGCATTGGAGGAGAAGCACGCACGTAAAGCAGGCGTGATCACGATGCGTTTTTATGGTGGTGCCAGCCTGGAGGAGTTAAGCCAGTTCTGGGATGTTGGGGACGCGACGGTAAGCGGGGATATCCAGTTTGCCCTGCAGTTCCTCCATGCACACCTTCACGCGACGGATGAGACACAATGATGTCCCCTCAGGACTGGGTGTTGGCCCTGGAGATCGCGGAAGACGCCGCAAGGCTGCCGCTGAACGAACGCGGTGCGTTTACGCACGCACGATGCGCCGGTCGGGAGGACCTTCTTGCCGCCGTGCGCCAGATTCAAAGCGCACCGGTGGACGACCGGCCTGACGTTCTTCTGGCCGACCACCTGGACGAGCTTGCAATGCAGCTGTTCCGCGACGAGGAGGGCGATCCGCAGCCCGGCGAGATGATCGGGCCGTATGTTCTTGGACCGGCGATCGGGCGCGGCGGCATGGGACGCGTCTACCACGCGGTGCATGCCACCCACGGCGGCCCGGTTGCCCTGAAGCTGCTGGACCCGCGGCCTGGCGGCGGACGGACGATGACCGGGCGCTTGCTTCACGAAGCGCGCATCCTGGCACGGTGCCAGCACCCCGCCATCGTGCACATCCATCATGCCGACGTGTTGCCGGACGGCCGTGCGTACTTCACGATGGAGCGCGTGGAAGGCCTGCCGGTTACGGACTTCTGCGTGGAACAGCGGCTGGGTGTGCAGGAGCGCCTCCGCCTTTTCCTGCTTGTGTGTGAGGCTGTAGCGGTGGCGCACACGGCGGGTGTGGTCCATCGCGACCTGAAGCCGAGCAACATCCTGGCCAATGCGCAGGGAGTCAAGCTGCTGGATTTTGGCGTTGCGGCCGCGTACGGCACAGACGATCAGCCACTGCAGTACATGTCCGCCGCCTATGCGGCACCGGAACATGGTGTGGAAGCCAACGAGCGCTGCGACGTGTACTCGCTGGGCATTGTGCTGACGGAGATGTTGACCGGTTGCCTGCCGTTTGAAGGTGAGACACCGTCGCGACGGCGGCAGGCAATGCTGGACGATGCGTTTCGGCTTCCCAGCGCACTGGCCGCTGCGCGTCCCTCAGCCACGCTTGGATCGGTTAGCCGTTTTCGTTGGCGGGAGCTGGATGTGGTGGCATCCCGATGTATCGCTCGGAATCCTGAGGACCGGTATGAACGCGTCGAGCAGTTAGCCAATGATCTTCGACGCCTGCTGCGCCGGGAGCCGGTGTCGGCACGTTCGTCCAGCAAGCTGGCCCCATCCTTTCTGTATGTCTCGCAGTGTTTCTGTCGGCGTCATACGATTCAGTTCACCGTCGGGTGCGGCGCGTTGCTGGCACTCGGTCTGCTCCTGGCCGATCACAGCCGCCTTCTGCATGCCAGCCGACAGATGACAGCGGAAAAAACACGGGCAACGGAACAGCAGATGAAGCAGTGGATGGTGATCGCCGGATTGTTTAATAACGACGACGGATCCATCAACACCCAGGCCAATAAAGACGGTGTTCTGGAACGTGGCATCCACCAGGTGGAGGTGGCAACGTCTGACCCGGACCAACGGGCCGCTGCGTACCACACCTTCGGCGCGCAATACCAGATGGCTGGCAACTATGCGCGAGCGGATCAACTCTTCAAGAGCGCATTCCAGCTGGAAAGCGATGCGCATGGCATCGATTCACCAGAGGCAGCGGACGTCCAACTGCAGCAGGCTGATCTCCTGGTGACCGAAAGTAAGCCGCAGGAGGGTTTGAAGCTGGCGCAGGCGGCGCGGACTACTCTGCTGAAGCGCCTGCCACCGTCAGACCTGCGCGTGCTGCAGGCTGACATCATGATTGCCGAGGGCATGACGCACACCGCGGAGTATGAACCAGCGGATACCATCCTGAGGAACGCCGTCAATGTGCTGCGAAGGACGCCAGACGGACGCCATGACCTCTCGACCGCGATCAATGATCTGGCAGATGTCGAAGATTACCTGGGGCACTATCCGGAATCTCTGAAGCTGCAGCAGGAGAGCCTGGAGATGGACAAGGTCGATGAAGGTCCGATGCATCCTGACATCGCGGAACACCTGCTCACGATCTCAAACCTGTATGAGCTGATGGGCGATTTTGCTCGTGCGACGGATGCTGCCCGCGAAGCACTCAGGATACTCACCGTATCCCTGCCGCCTGGACACCATGATGTGGCCAGCGCTGAGAAGCAGCTCGGTATCTGCCTTGTAAACCAGAAAAAATACAGTGAGGCAGAACCTCACTTTACCCGCGCCTTACAAACGTTGCACGCGGAGAAGGAGCGGTCACGCACAGAGGTCGCCACGGAGCTGAATTATGGCGATCTGCTGCGCAAGGAACACAAGCTCGATGACGCGCTGTTGCACTACCGGCGCAGCCTTGAACTGGCGCAACAGATGTACACAAAACCCGAGACAATCTGGGCCACTGCATACTTCGGCATCGCTGCAACGGAATATCTCTCCGACAGGCAGACAGAAGCGGAAGACGCAGCGTTGAAGACGGCCGCCCTCAATGAGCGATTCTTTGGCAGTTCGCACGTTCGTACGCTTCAGGCTGATGTCCTGCTGAGTCATGTCTACATCAAGGAAGGAAAGTTTGCCGAGGCGCGCACCATGCTGGAACGCTGTGAACAGCTTGCAGCCAACGCGACAAATAAGGATGCAGCGCTGCAGCAGGTGCTGTCTGAGGAGCGAGAGCTTGCCAAGAGACTGCCAAAGACGTGATCCGGCCGGGTCTTTTCACAGGACGTCAAGGACGAAGCGCGGCGGCTCACGCCCGTGCTCTCCAGGTCGTTCCTGCTTCTGACGTGTAAGGGCGTCTTCGCGGCTCCGAAATACTTTGTGTTTTTCAACGCAAGCGGCGCTGCGAGCCTATAAGCTGGAGACGCTCCCAGGGGGTTTCGTATGAAGGTCCGTCTTTCTCTGCCGTCCGTGGTGCTCTTTGCGGCATCACTCGCGATCTCCGCACCTGCTGGGGCGTCGCTCATGGCGACATCCACCGTCAACGCCACGCAGCTCTCGCCCACCACATACGACTACAGGCTGACGCTGAACAACACAGGGACGACCACGATTGGGACGTTCTGGTTCAGCTGGATTCCGGGCGCGGGCTTCCTTTCCGCTGCTCCCGCCAACGTGTCGTCGCCCGCGGGCTGGACGTCCACCACGACCAACAGCGGTGCCGCCATCCGTTGGACGACGACGACGAACCTCCTCGCTGCGGGAAGCTCACTGACCGGCTTCGAGTTCAACAGCGCGGAAACGCCCACGCAGCTTGCCAGCAGCTTCACCACGGCATCCGGCGTCACCGAGCCTGCCGCCGTCTTCTTCGTCTACCAGACCGCCGTACCGCCGCTGACGGCTGCCGACCCTGGCTACCAGGCCGTGGCAAACGTCGTCACACCGGAGCCGCCCAGCCTCCTGCTCGCCCTGACCGGCGTTGCAGCTGCAGGTCTGCTGTTCTGGCGCAGAGACGCGTCCGCCACGTTGTAATCCGGCTTGTGTTGCGGACGGCGCATATCGAGCGGAGGCGGCGATCCAGCGTGCACATGCACCTGAGCATCGGCCGCGGGTGCGCTGGTGAAGAGGTCGGATTGCCACGCACAAGGGAGGTACGCATTTCGGGAGCACATGCGGGAACATTCCTGCCCTGCTTCGGTGTCTACACTTCCAGAGTGAGCGAGAGCACTCGCATCCGCCGGCGGATGAACCTCTGAAGGTTGCACGCAAACAGCATCTGGACGTAGTGTGAGAGGGTGAGATGGGCGGCATTGCATTGATCGAACCAGGCGTGATCAGCGGCTTTGCTGAAGCGGATGCATCTGCGCCGGCACACGCGGGGCCGCATCCGGAAGACCTTGCGCTCGTTCGTGCACTGCAAGCCGGCTCGGACGATGCCTTTCGCCAGCTCATCGCGCAGTACAGCGGTCCACTCTACTCGCTTCTGCTGCGCTCCGTGGCCAATCCGGCGGACGCCGCCGATGTCACCCAGGATGTCTTTGTCAAGGTTTTCCGCTCCATCGGCAGTTTCCGCGGGAACAGCAGCCTGAAGACCTGGATCTACCGGATCGCGATGCACGAGGCATCAAACAGCCGCCGCTGGTGGGTGCGCCACAAGAAGGCCGAAATCACCATCGACGAGCCTGCCGGGGAAGACGATGGCGGCTTGAACTTTTCGCTTGCGGACACACTTGCGGACGGGCGCGAATCTCCTTTTGAGAGCGTTCGGCAGGCGCAGCTGCGCGCCACCGTGGAAGCCGCCCTGCGTGACGTGCCGGAAGCCTTCCGCACCGTTGTGATCCTGCGCGAGGTGGAGGGCATGACGTATGACGAAGTCGCTGAAATCCTCAACATCAATATTGGGACGGTGAAGAGCCGCCTCATGCGCGGCAGATCGGCTCTCCGTAAGCTGCTGGAGGCGCGCCTGCCGGAGTTTCACCGCACCCCGGTTCTTCCCGGATCCGCACCGCTCATTCACGCCAATGCCCTCCATCGGGCGTCGCCCGTCATGTCTGCATCGTATAAGGAGGCACGATGAGTGTTTCCCTGGAACAACTTAAGCTGGTGATGGAACAGGCGTTGCCCTTCGCGCGGAAACCGGATCCGGAAGAGCTCAGCTTTGAACGCAAAGCTCTCGATGGCGCCTTGAGCGCGCTGGACCCTGCGTTGCCCCCGCCCGATCTCGCGCTGCGTCTTCGCCTGGCACTTTCCCACGAGCGTGTGCGGGCGGAACGGCGCGTGTTCGGACGCCTCCAGCACCGGTGGGAGGTCTTCCGCGAGAACTCGCTCCGCCCCCTCGCCCTGCATCTCACCGTTGCTGCGGCCGCCTTGGTTGCCGTTGCGGGTGGCGTTCTGATGCTGGGCGCAATCACTCCCCAGCAGGCTGTGCAGGCGCAGGATGAGCCGCTGGCCGGATTTTCCGCGCCGCGTTACCTGTACAGCGTGGCGGGTGAACAGCCGGTGGGGGGCACCAGCGATCAGCCTCTGATGGTGGAGGCATACATCGACAGCGCGGGTCACGTGTACGACTATCGAGTGCTCTCGGGTACCCTGGACGCACGCTCTGACGCCGCTTTGCGGCAGCGCATGGTGACCGGCATCTTCGAGCCTGCGAAGGTCTTCGGTGAACCCGTGCACGGACGGGTGGTGCTCACCTTTGACGATGTGGTCGTGCACGGCTGACGCGGTTGTTCTTCCGGCATTTGACCGGGCGAGCCGCGCCGCCTACACTCAGCCTCTGGTACACCTTGTGCCGAGGTTCGTCGAACACCCGTGCGTCTCTTCTCCGGCCCCGTATCCCTTGCGCTCTCGCTTCTGTTTGCCGCGCCTCTTCTGGCGCAGCGCACTTCCTCGTCGTCTGACGCTCCTGCAGCGGAGCAGCCCTCCTCCTCCGTCGTACCCCGCCGCGGCGTAGAAGCCACGGGATCTGCTGTTTCGCTGGAGACCAGCGAGAGCCTGTTCCAGGTGGCCGCCGCGCTGAACAGCTGCGGGTACGACAACGGCCTGGAGACTTCCCTGCCGGTCCGTGCCGCCGTTCGGGCGGATGTGATGAAGGCAGTTGCGGAGTCCACGCCTGCCGGAGCCAGTCAGCAGGCACTCTGCGCCTACATCCGGAGCCACACCCTGGGCGGCGCGCAAAACCTGGCGCAGTACATCTCCCTTGCGCTCTTCCTTGGTCCGCCGCCGGAGCTGCAGCTCTCTGTCTCTGAAACGGAGATGCCGCCAGACTCGTTGCAGGTCGTCGGCGTCCTTCCGCTGCTGCGCGACTTCGCCCGGAACGTCGACCTGCACGGCATCTACGTCCGCCATCGCGCGCTGCATGAGGCAGCAGTAGCGCAGGTGCATGACAGTATGACGCGCATGCTGCTGGAAACCAACGTCTACCTGCACCAGCCTGTCTCCAGCTATGATGGCCGCCGCTTCATGGTGCTGCTGGAGCCGCTGCTGAGCCCGCAGGCCGTCAACGCGCGGATCTACGGTAACGACTACTTCGTCGTTACCTCATCTGCCACAATCGATCCGGCAAATCCGCCACATGTCTCGCCCGGCTCGCGCCTGACCGTGAGCGCGCACGCGGGCGGCCTGCAGATGGACCAGATTCGCCACGTGTACCTGCTGTACAACATCGATCCCATCATTTATGCGCGCGCCGGGGCGACCAACCGTTTGCTCCCACTGCTGAAGACGGTTTCCGATGCGCCCATTGACTTTCTGTACAAGAGCGACATCGTTGCGCTGACCACAGAGTGCCTGATCAAAGCGATCGAGGCGCGCACCATGGACGTCGGCATTCCGAAACCCGCCAAGCCCGCCAACGGCAAGGAGCGCGCGGAAGAGGGTGGCTACCTGCAGGCGATGACCGACTATGAGCGCCGCGCGGAGGCGGTGCGCCGCAAACAGGTCGTCCTCGACATGGAATCGGGATGGGTTCTGACCGAATCGTTTTACAACAAGCTGTCGCTCGTGGATCGTGAAGGAGTCAGCCTGAAGGAAAGTATCGGCGAGATGGTGTACGGCATGGACGTGCCGCATGAAGTGGACCAGGCGAAGAAGATCCCGTTCTTCCGCCCGGGCAGCCCGGAACTGGTGGGCGGAGATACGGTCAGCCGCGCCCGCGCCCCACGCGCCGTGCTGACCGCCATGGACCAGGCCGAGCTGAAGCTGCAAAAGGGCGACAAACTGGGCGCGGAAGAGCTTGCCGAGAAAGAGCTGCAGGCAAAGCCATCGTCAGGCGAGGCGCTCTACGTCCTGGCCCGCGCCAAGCTGCTGGAGGGTGACCCGCAAGCTGCCTTTGACCGCTTCAAGGAGGTTGTTACGGCCAGCAAGGATCCGCGTACGCTTGGCTGGTCGCACATTTACCTGGGCCGCCTGTACGACGCGCAGACGCAGAACAGCCGCAAGCAGGCAGTTGCCGAGTACCAGGCCGCGCTGGCGACGCCGGGCATCCAGCCCGACATTCGCGCCGCCGCCGAATCCGGTATCCGCCAACCCTTTGCCGCGCCGAAACGCACGAGCGCAACCAGCGACGGACAGCAGCCGGACGACGAATGAAGGGAAAAGGCGTGGCCCAAAGCCACGCCTTTTCGTCGTGCGCACTCTGTTTAGAACTCGTATTTCAGGGCGAACTGGAACTGCCGTGAATACGTGTTGTTGATGGCGCGCTGGGAGGACGACCGGGCAAAGTTCGTCGGTGAGCTCAGCGTGTTGCTGAACACACCATAGTTGGCATGGTTCAGCACGTTGAAGCCGTCCGCGCTGAAGCGCAAGTTGCTCTCCCGGTAGATACGGAAGTTCTTGAACAACTCCATATCCCAGTTGAAGATGCCAGGCTCACGCAGGTACCCGCGATGCATGCGCTGCGTTGGATCGATCAGGCCGATGCCCTGGTTTAAGGCGATCACGCCGTTGCCATCACCGCAGACACGGGTCCGCGTTGTCGTGTTCAGCCCTCCAGAAACCGGATCGCACGGGAAGCGGCTCACACTTTGCGTAAACCCGTTCGATGCGTTGGTGTAGATCGGGCTGTTCTTCACCAGCGGCGGGTTGTGGCCGGTGCCGTAGTTCAGCAGGACGGCGCGGTCGTTGGTGTTGCCGTCGCGGTTGGAATCGACGCCCGTGATGACGATGAACGGTGTTCCCGTCTGCGCGTCGATGGTGCTGGACAGGTTGAAGCCGCCGATGATCTCGTTGATGAAGCCGTTGACATTGCCGGCAAGCGCCTTGCCGCGGCCGAACGGCAACGCATAGACCGTGTTCACCGCCAGGCGCTGCCGCACATCGAAGGACGAATCACCGTAGTTCGACCCGATCGGCCGAAAGACTGTGTAGCTCTGCGCGAACGCCTGCGCCGCCTGCACGGTGGTCAGCGCCGTGTTGCGCGTCGCGCACTGCATGGCTGCTGTGTACACCGCGTCATTCGAGATGGTGGCTGCCGTCGTCTGGCCGGTCACCGTGGCTGAGGTGCACGGTGTGCCCGGTGCCAGGTACGGCGCGAGCAGGTTGTCATAGGCGTTCTGCGGGGCTGATGAATCGGTGTTGCCCGCGATTTCGTCCGAGATGGAATCCATGCTGTGCGCGAAGGTGTACGCCACCTGCGCGGAGAAGCCGTGCGCCGTGCGATGCCGTACGGAAAACTCGAGCGAGTGGAAGTTCGAGTTGCCGTTGGATTGCACGTTGGTGATGGACGTGAACGGTCCGCGAATGATCCCCGCGTTGATGTCGGACTGCAGGCGCGTCAGGTTGCCCTGGTTTGTCGGCCGGAACGAAACCGGGAACGTTGAACCGTAGTTTGGGTAGCCAGTCGTCAGCAGCTTCGTGCCGATGCTGCCCACATACGCCACCGTCACCGATGTGTTTGGATCAAGCTCCTGCCCGACGGACAGGTTGAAGTGCTGCGTGTACGGCTGGCGGATGTTGGGATCCACCGTCGTGGCGCTGTACTGCCCGGTAGTGGAGATGTTGGCCTGCGCGCCCACCGCCTGCGTGCCGTCGTAAAAGGGGAAGGTCGAGACCGTGGCCACGGTAAACGGCGCATTGAAGCGTGAGTTGCCGTAGACGTTGTCGAAGATGCGGTCGTAGAAGTAACCCCACGCGCCGCGCACCACTGTCTTGCCGTTGCCTCCGATGTCGTACGAGAAGCCCAGGCGGGGTGCAACGTTGTTGTAGTCGGTGCAGAACGCCTTCAAGCCAAACTGCTTTGCGTTGACCAGCGCCACCTGCGTCATGTTTGCGTTGTACGGCAGCGATGTGCACGCCTCCGGCTGTCCGTTGGAGCCGATGACAAACATGTTCGCGATCAGGTTCTTCGACTCGCCGAAGGCCGGATACAGGTCGTACCGGATACCGGCCTCGATGGTCAGCTTGTCCGTCGCGCGCCAGGTGTCCTCGGCAAAGTAGCCCTGCTCAAACTGCCGGAAGCCGCGCTCGGAACTGCCGTTGATATAAAACCGCTGCGAGATATTGCTCACCGCGCCTGAAGCGAAGTTCGCGAACGTGGTGTCGTTCAGCGTCACGGAGGGCCGCACCGTGGCGGAGAAGTAGCCGTTCTCCTGGATACGGCGGACTTCCGCGCCGATCTTGATCTCGTGCTTGCCGCGCACCCAGTTCACCACGTCCGTCGCAACAATGGTGTTCTCCGCGCGTCCCTGTGGCAGATTGGCGGTCACGCCGGTCCCCGTATACAGCCCGAAGAGGCTGTTCAGGTTGGGCACGCCATTGGCTGAGTTCAAGGACGCCGAGTACGGCGCACCCGCGAACGGTCCCGCGGTGCGCGCCGATCCGGAGGCAAGCAGCGCTGTGCTTGGTATCTCCCCCGGAAACGCCAGCGACTGCCGCTGCACGCCCAGGCGGAAGGAGTTCAGCACATGCGGCGAGAAGGTGATGTTGTCGCCCAACACGAAGTGATAGGGCCGTTGCGTCTGTCCATAGCCGGCAAACGGCACCACGTTGGTCTGGCCCGGACTCTGCACGATGTTGCTGATGCTGCCGGTTAGGAACGCCTGGTTACGGTCGGAAAAGACCTGGTCGAAGCGCACAAAGCCGGTATCGCCGTCCAGCGGGTTCAGCGTTCGCACGTTGATGGTGGCGGAGGCGATGCCGGGCGTTGAAAAGTTGGTCGCGGTCACCGGCGTGCCGCCGTTGGAGTCTGCGGGAAATGTTGCGCGCAGCAGCGCCTGCAGGCCGGGTTGCGTGATCGCGTTGATCGCCTCGGTCGTCGGCAGCGTCAGCGTCGAGGTGGCACTCTGCCGCTGACGATAGCCCTCGTACGCGCCCGCCATGAACGTCTTGTCCTTGATGATGGGCAGACCGAAGCGTCCGCCAAAGTCGTTCTGCTTCAGCGCCGACTTGAAGTTCAGCGGATCGAACCACAGCCGCGTGTTGAACTTCGGATTGCGCACAAACTCAAACAGCGTGCCGTGAATCGTGTTGGTACCGCTCTTCGTGA
>CAXUHI010000012.1:35854-105797 GCA_964251045.1 uncultured Terriglobus sp.
GCCGGACGATCGCCCGAACTCCGCCGATCCATTCGTGCTGATGACCGTGAATTCGCTGATCTGGTCCAGCGGCACCGCGCCGATCTGTCCGCTGCTGCCGCCCGCCGCGCCGGACGGAACACTGGGGCTGTTGTTGTCCACCCCGTCGATCAGGTAGTTGTTGTTGGTCGGCCTCGTTCCCGCAGCCACCACGCCCGATCCCTGCCCCGTTCCGCTCGCGGAGCGAGTGACACCCGGCGACAGGTACACCAGGTTCTGGTAGTCGCGGCCATTCAGAGGAAGGCTCGCGATCTCCGTCGCGGTGAACAGGCCCGTCACGCTGGTCTCTTGCGTCACGATCTTTTCACCTTCCGTGGTGACCTCCACGGTGGTGTTGCTGCCGCCCACCTGCAGCTTCACCGGCAGCAGCTTGGTCTGGTTCAGGTCGATGATGACGTCGTCGAACTTGGCGCTGGTAAAGCCCGTGCTGCTGGCCAGCAGGCTGTACCGTCCCGGCTGGATGTTGGTGAAGCTGTACTCACCCGCTGCGTTCACCGGCGCGCTGAAGGTGACGCCTGTCTCCGAATTTGTCAGAGTCACGGTGCTGGTGGAGACCACGGCACCGGACGCATCCGTGATGGTGCCCCGCAGGCTGCCGCCGATGCTGGCCTGGGCATGCAGATGTGCCGTGGGAACGGCGGCCAGAACCGCCGCGCTGGCAATGCTGATGTGACGAAGACGCATACACTTCCTCCAGAAAACAGCAGGTGTTTGTTGCTGATCCGGCAGCGCGTACGCAGCCGGATGTCAAGTTGGTGTGAACTGAGTATGAAAACCGTATCACAGGTGGTTACGTTGGTTTGCACGCCACTTGCGCCACCCGCGCCGCACGCGATAATGAGTTTGATCCCATGGATTTCAGCAGCCTGCTTACGGAGTCCCGCAATGAACGCTCGTTGGCCATCGACGCGGTGTCCACGGGAGAGATGCTCCGCATCATGAACGACGAGGACCGTACCGTCGCTGACCGGGTCCGCGAGCAGATCCCGCAGATCGCCCGCGCGATCGATGCCATCCACGAACGTGTCGTCCAGGGCGGACGGCTCTACTACACCGGCGCCGGCACCAGCGGCCGCCTGGGCGTTCTGGATGCGAGCGAGTGCCCACCCACCTTTGGCGTTCCCCGCGATCTTGTCCAGGGCTTCATCGCGGGCGGCGACCCCGCACTGCGCGTCTCCGCCGAGGGTGCGGAGGACAGCCGCGAACAGGGCGGCATTGACCTTCTAGCGAACGGCTTCAACCAGTCGCCCGGCCTGGATACGCTGGTCGGCATCGCTGCCAGTGGCCGCACTCCGTATGTTTTAGGAGCCATGGAGCAGGCGCGCCAGCATGGCTGCCTGGTCATTGGGATCTCGTGCGTTCCCGGCTCACCGGTCGAGCAAGCTGCGGACATCCCCATCACGCCCGCGACCGGCGCTGAGGTCATCACCGGCTCCACGCGCATGAAGGCTGGTACCGCGACCAAACTGGTGCTGAATATGCTCTCCACTGGCCTCATGGTCCGGCTCGGCTATGTGTACGGCAACCTGATGACCAACGTCCAGCCCACCAATGAGAAGCTGGTGAACCGCGCGGAACGCATCATCGCCGATGCAACCGGGATTACACCGCAACGGGCGGCGGAGTTGCTGCAGCAAGCTGGTAGTGTCCGTACCGCAATCGTGATGCATCAACGCAAGCTCGGCCGCGGGGCTGCCGAAGCAGCCCTTCAGGCGGCAGGAGACAATCTGCGTCGCGCCCTCGAGTAAGCCTGCCCTGCGGCGCTTTCCTGCTGCACTCCGGAGTGCATCGGAAGTTCTCCCCGCTTCGATCGAATACGCTAAAACCACGGTACTAACAACCGGCAAACTGCTGGGCGAAATACTCGTTATTGGACGGTCAACGTCAACGGGACGGAGTGGGTGACGCCGGCGGCGGTGGCGCTGGCGGTGATGGTGTAGGTGCCGGTCGGGGTGGTGGCGGTTGAGCCGGTTCCTGTTCCCGTGCCGGAGCCTGAGCCGGTTCCCGTGCCGGAAACGGCAGACGTTTTGTCGGCGCCGCAGCCGAGGAGTGCCGCTGTTGCCAGGCAGGCGAGGAGAAGCGCGAAGAGGCTTGGGATGTGGATGCGTGATCCGCTTCGCGCAGGTGATGTGCGATCCGTGTTTCGTGATCGGCAGTGGCCTTTGCTGCCCGTACGGCGGCGGACGTACCAGGGAATGCACGCGAGCGTGGGCAGCAGAAGGCAGGTTGCAATGCGGTTTGCGGGGCGGGCACTGCTGGTGGGAGTGCCGGGACGTGCGGCCGTCTTGACGCCGGTGAGGACGGTCACGGAGACGGTGGAGATGGCGGAGAGATCGCTGTATTGCGAGGTGATCTTGCAGGTCGAGTTGGCGGGTGCGCCGGTGCAGGTGTAGGTGACCGGGTCCGTTGTGGTGACGAGTGGACGGAGGAGCAGCGGGAAGACGGCGTTGTTGCCGTTGGAGGTGGTGACGGACGTGTTGCCGTTGGGCACGAGCTGGAAATCGACGCCGGTGCCGTTGAGCTGCGCGGTCTGGGTGGGCGCATTGCTTGTGACGACGACGCTGCCGGTGCGCTGCCCCGCGCCTGTGGGAAGAAAGGCGATCCCAAGCGTGCAGCTGCCGGCGACAGGGATCGTAGCGAAGGCCGCGCACGTGCCGGTGCCTGCCACGATGCCGTAATCGCCGATGACAGTGACCGCCGTGATGGTGAGTGGTGTGCCGCCGTTGTTGGTCAATGTAAGGCTCTGGGCGGCTCCGGCGACACCGACGCCGGTACTGGCGAAGGCGAGGCTTGAGGGCAGGAAGGTGACGCCCGGACCCGCGGTGGCCGTACCGGTGAGCGTGACGGTCTGGGCGCGCTGGACGTCGGTGATCTGGAGTGTGCCCGTTTGTGTGCCCACGCTTTTGGGCACGAACGCGACCGTGATGGAGCAGGTGCTGTGGGCAATGAGAGTCGGTCCGCAGCCATTGCTGGCGGTAAAGTCACCGGTAAGGACCTGCGCCGTGATGAGGGTGAGGGCGGTGTCGCCGGAGTTGGTGAGGGTAACGGTCTGCAGGCCGCTCGTGGTGTTGACCTGCTGTGACGGGAAGGTTAGCGACAGCGCTGAGAGCGTGTCGGTGGCACCGGTGGTCCCGGCTCCGGTGAGTGTGGCGGTCTGCGTGCCTGCGCCGCTGCTGACGGACAGGGTGCCGTTGCGGATGCCGCTGGCCGTGGGTGCGAAGGCGATGGAGACGGTGCAGCCGGTCTGCGGCGGGAGCGATGTGCCGCAGGTATTGGCGGCCAGGGTGAAGTCGCCGGAGACGCTGACCGTGCCGAGCGAACCGGCAAGGGTGCCGGTGTTCGAGATGGTGATGTTGCGGACGGCGCTGGCCGTGCCGACCAGTTGCGTGCCGAAGTCGAGCGCGGTGGGCGTAAGGACGACGGAGTAGGCACCGGTGCCGTTGCCGCTGAGGTTGACCGTGGCTGTGACCGGTCCTGTAGCGGTTCCTGTGACGGTGAGTGTGCCGCCCCGCGCGCCGGTGGCTGTCGGCGAAAAGGTCAGGTTCAGAAGGCAGGTGTAGCCGGCTGCGAGGGTTGTTCCGGCGCAGTTGCCCGTGACGTTAAAGTCCCCGGTGATGGTGACGCTGGCGATGGCGAGCGGACCGTTGCCGGTGTTGGTGACGGTGACGACCCGGGTTGCGCTGGTGCTGCCGGAGACGGTGTCAGGGAAGGCGATCGAGGCGGGATTGACCGTGAGTGCGCCGGTGACGCCGCTGCCCGTGAGATTGGCGGTGTGATTGCCCTGGGTGTCCGGCAGGGAGAGGACGCCGGTGCGGTTGCCGCTGACCGCAGGCGTGAACGTAATGCTGATGCTGCAGGCGCTGTTTGCGGCAAGGGTGGTACCGCAGGTGTTGGCGGCGATGGCAAAGTCACCGGTGATGCTCGCCGCGCTGAGTGTGGCAGTGTCGGTGCCGCCATTGCTGACGGTGACGGTCTGCGAGGCGGAGGTGGTGCCGACACCGACCTGACCAAAGGCGAGCAGGCCTGGCGCGAGAGTAACGATGGGTGCGCCAATGCCGTTGCCGGTGAGGCTGATGAGATGCGGACCGTTTGCATCGGTAACCGTCAGCGTACCCGTCCGAGTACCGGTGGCGTGCGGTGTGAAGTCAACCGAGACAGTGCAGGTGGCTCCAGAGGCAAGAGCCGTTCCACAGGACGAAGCCGCGATGAAGTAGTCGCCGGTGATGGTGGCGGATCCCAGGCCGAGCGCGGCGGAGCCGTTGTTACTGACGGTGACGGTCTGCGCCGCGGAGGTGCTGTTGACCGCAATTGTGCCGAAGGAGAGCGCGGCCGGTGCAACCGCAACGCTGGGTGTGCCGTGGCCATTGCCTGTCAGCATGACGATGTGCGCCGCCGTGTGCAAACTCTCCGTCAGGGTGATGTAGCCGGAGCGGGGGCCGTCCACGGTGGGCGTGTAGACCACGCTAAAGTGGCAGGTAAAGGGAGGGCCCATGAGGCCGACGCAGGTATTGCTACCGGACGGCACACTGAAGTCGGCGGAGGGTGAGAGTACACCCCAGACGATCGGAGAACTACCCGGTGTGCCGATGTAGGTGACAGTCACAGTCTGTGCGGAAGACGAGCTGCCAACGTTGACCGTACCGAAGTCAAGCGATGCCGGAGAGAATGTGATGTCGGCGGAGGTTCCCAGGCCGGTCAGTGTGACGGTGTGATTGAACCTGCCGTCAGAGAGGGTGAAGGTTCCGCTACGGGGGCCCACTGCGGTGGGCACGAAGAAGAGGTCGATGGTGCAGCTTTGACCGGGAGCAAGCGCCGCCGTGCACCCATTGTGATAGACGCCGAAGTCGCCCGTGAGGACGGGCGCTCCCAGCGTCGCCGCAACGTTGCCGCCATTCTGTACGGTAACAGTCTGAACTGTGATCGTCTGGCCGAGTGTGTTGTTGACGACACGATTCCCGAAGTCGATGGACGCCGGCGACACGGTGACCGCAAAGCTGCCCGTGCCTGCGCCGTTCAGGGAGACGGTGTACATCGTGGTGCCGTCAGAGATCGACGCCGTTCCGAGCTCGGTCGCGTTCTGCGACGGGCTGAAGCTGATGGAAAGGGTGCAGCTGCTGCCCGGGTTCAGGGTGCTGCCGCATGTGGTTCCGGCAATGTTGAAATCGGCGCTGCTGGTGGGAGTGCTCAGAGTGGCCGCGCCGGTTCCTGTGTTACGCAGCGTCACCGATTGCGACGCCGAAGTGCTGCCCACCGTGGTGGTGGGAAACGACAGGGTACCGGGTGCGAGCACAAGGCTGGGTGTACCCTGCCCCGTGCCGCTGAGGGGCAGTGACGCGTAGCCGCCGCCGACGTTGGCGTACACGGCCACGGTGCCGTTCGCGGTGCCCGGTGTGCTCGGTGAGAAGGTCACGGAAAGGGTGCAGCTCTGATTAACGGTAAGCGATGTGTTGGCGCAGGTGTCCGTTTCCGCAAATCCATTGCTCGCGGACACAGCGGAGATCTTCAGAGCAGCGTTGCCGGTGTTGGTAAGCGTGACGGTCTGCGCGGCGCTCGTGGTACCCACCGCCTCCGTCGTAAAGGTGAGTGAGCCTGGCGAGAAGGTGACCGCCGGCTGCACGGTCTGCCCTGCGGTGAGGAGCGGGATCTGCCAGATGCCGCGGCCGTAGCTTCCCGCGCGCAAAAGGCCCGTCGTGCGGGATGCCACGAGCGAAAGCATGGGTGCATTGGGAAGCGCGGTGCCAAACACGCCCCAGCAGCTTGAGGTGGTGCCCGTCTGCGCGGGAACGCAGGTGGTAACGTCCGCCGTGGCGTACACGCCGGTGTCCATGGCGACGTAGACGACCAGCGGATTGTTTGGATCGACGGCCACGCCGTTCGCAGGTGCGTTGGGGAGATTGGCGGAGATGTTGAGCCACGTGTTGCCGCCATCGGTCGAGCGATAGACGTGCGGATAGCCGAAGCCCATGATCGTGGCGTAGACGGTCTTGCCCGTCGCGTCGCTTGGATCGACCGCGACGCTTGAAATGTCGAAGCCACCCTGGTTGAAGCCGTTTGGATCGTTGGATACGGGATTCAGGCTGGTGTCCGTCCATGCCGTGGAGGATGCCGCCGTCGCACCGAGGGTGGTGGCGTAAAGGTGGCCACCGTAGGTGCTGCCACCATCCGCAAGTCCCGCCAGACCGGCGTAGAGAACGCTGGAACCGCTGTTCTGTGCACCGTTGGCCTGCACCGCCGGGCCGCCCGCGGCGAGCGAGCGGATGGAAGCGTCGCTGCTGTTGCAGGCGGGTGCGGATGGACCCGCAAGGAAGCGGCTGATGGCGTTGGAGGCGGACCACGTGCTGCCACCGCTGACGGGACCGCGAAAGACGCGGCAGGTGCCCACGACGGCATTCGTGTTGAGATTGGGATCGAGCAGGGCCGGCGGGTCAGCCTGTGACTCGTCGCCCTGCACCTGCGCGCTGCCGATGGCTGCTGGACCAGCAAAGTCGTTCGTGCCGCAGGCTGATCCGCGCGTGCAGGCATGCAGCGCGACACCCGCACCGGACTGCAGGAGCCAGGTTTGCCCATTGGATTGATCGATGGCAACCGTGCCGCTTTCACCCGCGCTGAGTTGTGTCCAGGGTGCTGCGGAGGATGCCTGCGCCGCGGTCGTGCTGGCGGCGCTGCCGTTTGCACCCAGGGCGGCCAGAAGCGTATTCGGGTCGGACGGATGCGAACTGAAGCCGGAGATCTCCGCAAGGGAGCCTAGGGCGCTGTTGAGATTGTCGAAGTGCGCGGCATCGTCGGGCGAGCACACGGCCTGCTGCTGGCGCACGCCGTCGAGCGAACGCCACAGACCGCCGTCGTTGCCGAAGTACATCACAGGAGCGGCGCTGTTGGACGGATTGGCCTGCCACGCAATGGCGTGCTGCGCGGGTGCGACACCGGCGGGGGCGGCGCAGCCGTCGTTGGTGTTCGTGGTGTTGCGGAGCGAGCAGCCACCGTACAGCCCGCAGCGATACAGGTCCGCAGTGCCTGCAAAGAGCAGCGTGTCGGTCATGCTGAGCGCGGTGGCGGCGGGAACCGCGGCAAGCGCCAGGTTGTAGTCGCCCTGCGGGATGGTGCCACTGCTCTCCATGGGAGCCGCGTTGATCTGAGTGCCCCACTGCACCGTTGCGGAGGCGCAGGCACCGTTGCTCTGGTTGCAGGTGTCCTGCCACAGGCCCTGATCGTTGTTGACCGTATCGACGGTCAGCGCGAACAGGTCACCGGAGACGGGCTGGGCTGCAAGAGCGCCGCGAACGATGGCGCAGCTTGCCAGGCCGGATGTATTAGGCCGGGTGGGGCAGTTGGCGGCGGTCAATCCCGCACCCGGCTGGTTGGCCATGCGTGTGAAGTTGATTCCATCCGGCGACTCGTAGTAGCCGTGGAACCGGACTGCGGCATAGAACTTCTGCCGGACGGGGTTCCACACGACGGAGGTGGCTGCGTTGCCGTGAAAGGTCGAGAAATCCGTATAGAGGTACTGGATGATGGTGTCGCCGTCTTTCAGCGATGCTGCTGTCCAGTGCGCGCCGCCATCCTGCGAGTAATACAGTCCGCTGGCATTCTGTCCCTGTACGTGTTGCACGGTGCCGGATTCTGTCGAGGTGCTGACGGCAGCGACCACGAGCTGGGGTGATGCCGTACTCCACGCAAAGCCTGCGAACGCCTCCCCGGTGAAGCCACCGCCATTCGGGTTGGTGATCAGTGACCAGGTGGAGCCGTGATCTGCTGAACGCAGCAGGCCGGAGCCGTAGTAGCTGTCCGTGGCGTCGTTCGGGTCGCCGGTTCCGGCCAGAATGACGCCGGTGCCGCCGGGTTGGACAGAGATCGCGCCGATGGAGAGTGACGGGATGGCGCTGGTGCCAGCATTCGGAGAAAAGGCGCTCAGCGTGTCGGTGAGGGGACTAAAGACGACCGATGCGGCGCTGCCTGCGGCGTTCGTGCTCTTCCACACACCGCCGCCGGAAGTCCCGGCGTACACCGTGTTGCCCGTGGTGTCGTTGGGATCAATGGCGACGGAGGTGACGCGGCCGGTAACGCGACCGTACGCCGCGGTCTGTACCTGAAGGGGTCCGACGGGCGTCCAGCGCGCGCTGGCCGAACCGGCCCGTGGCAGCGGCCCGGCCTCAGACTGCATCGCGAGGTGCTGCGCCCGCGCCTGTGCCAGGGCCTCGGCAGGCGGTGTGGTGCCGTTTGCGGTGGACGTTCTGCCGCGGAGAAACTGTGCGGCCCGATGTTTTGCTGCGGCGGCGTGTTCCGCCGGGGTCAGGGTCTCTTGCGCGCCCGCGGCGGCGCACACCAGCATGGCCAGCAGGACGGCGGCGGTGACACAGAGGCCAAGGCGCGGACGCGGCGTTTCTGGGAGACAAGCCGGATGGGTATGCCTTCGGGCTGTCCGGTCCTGCAGGTGGTGCACAAAAGTCCTCTGCGCGCTTTGAGCAAACGCAGCGCGCAGCCGTGCACGGTGCATTTGGCATTCCGCAACAGAGGCCTTCGGGTGAGAATGCTCTCAGCCTTTTCGCGAAATCAACAGGTGTTCCTGATCCCGAGGGAGGCTAAAAAGCTGAAGGAGACGCGCCGGCTCTCAGTGGCCGTGTGGCCACACCCGCACCGTGGGCAAGGCCGTCAGCAGCGCACAACCTTGGGGGAGACGATGTCACGTGTGGCGTTCCTTGAATCTACCACCAGCCTGGAGTGCGCAACAATGGTTTCCATTTCATAGGATGAATGGTTCGTTGCCACCACCACGCAGTCAAACTCGCCCACGCGGTCCAGCGATGTCGATCGCATGTTGAGGTCGTACTTGCGGCCGCGCCCGACGAAGGGGAAGAATGGATCGTTGTAGCTCACCTGGCATCCCAGGCCTTGCAGGTGTTCGATCAGCACAAGCGCGGGCGACTCCCGCAGGTCATCCACGTCCGCCTTGTACGCTATGCCCAGAACGAGCACCGTTGCTCCCTTGGTCGCGATGCCCCTTCCATTCAGAGCGCGTGCGATCTGTCGCATGACGAAGAGGGGCATCTGCTCGTTGATCTCCCCGGCGAGCTGGATGAAGCGCGTGGTAAATCCGAACTCGTGAGCCTTCCAGGTGAGGTAGAAGGGATCCACCGGAATGCAGTGCCCGCCGATCCCGGGCCCGGGATAAAAGGGTTGAAAGCCGAACGGCTTGGTGGCGGCGGCGTCGATGACCTCCCAGATATCCACGCCCATGCACATGCAAAGCTGCTTCAACTCATTGACCAGCGCGATGTTGACCGAGCGATAGATGTTCTCCAGGAGCTTGGTCATCTCCGCTGTGGCGGGTGAAGAGACAGGGACGGTTTTGTCGAAGATGGCACCGTAAAGCGCGCAGGCGGCCCTGGTGGCAACGGCGTCCATGCCGCCCACCACCTTTGGGATCTCGCGGCGCGGCGTGATCATGTTGCCGGGATCTTCCCTTTCCGGAGAAAACGCGACAAGAACGCCATCGATCACGTCGGAGCCGTCGCTGGCGATCTGGACGGAGACGCCGCGCTCCGCGCCGGCCTCCATCAGGATGCGGACCACGATCTCCTCGGTCGTGCCTGGATAGGTGGTGCTCTCCAGGATAATGAGTTGGCCTTCCCGCACATAGGGTGCGATGGCGTGCACGGTAGCTTCCACGTAGCTCAGGTCAGGCGCGTGGTGATCATTCAGCGGCGTGGGAACGCAGATCAGAACTGCGTCCATCTGCGCGATGCGCGAGAAGTCGCTGGTCGCGGAGAATCCGCGTGCATGTGCCGCGGCGATGTGCTCAGGCTCGATGCGCCAGATGTAGCTCTCGCCGCCGTTGAGCATGGCCACCTTCTTCTCATCGATGTCAAACCCGGTGACGCGAAAACGTTCACCAGCGAAGAGAAGTGTCAGCGGCAGGCCGACGTAGCCCAGCCCGATGATGCCGACACGCGCCTCCCGGCTGTTGACTCTGTCCTGCCACGCCGCCAGGGACAGGACAGAGGTGGTCTCCCGAAGGCTCTCGACTGCCAACCCTAGACCTCTATGCACCCATACCTCCCACAACTTCTTGCGTTGGACTACAAAAAAGTTCCTCTGGATTCAACAGGAGCGGTGAGTTGCGCATCCTATGCTCTCGTTGGGTCTACCAAAGGAGACAAACAATGAAGAACAAAGTTGCTGCCGCGCTCTGCACATCTGTCGCATTCGTGAGCATGGCGAAGGCCGATGACACATCGAAGCTGGCAGAACGGGTGGAAGCGGCACATGCTGTGCTGCACCAGTTGATGGCGACCCCGGACAAGAGCGTTCCCCTGGATATCGCGGCGAAGGCGTCCTGTGTGGCAGTCGTCCCCGGATTTAAGAAGGGTGCATTCGTGGTCGGTGGCCAATATGGTCAGGGTGTTGCAACATGCCGCACGGGTCATGGGTGGAGTGCGCCGGTGTTCATCCAGATTACCGGAGCGAGCTTCGGGCTGCAGATTGGCGGTCAGTCGACCGACCTGGTCCTTGTGGGGATTAATCGCAAGAGCATGGACGACATGCTGAAGGAGAAGGTCAAGCTGGGCGGCGATATCGCAGCGTCAGCCGGTCCGGTCGGACGCGACTCGCAGGCAGCAACGTCTATTCTGGCGAATGCGGAATTTTTGACCTACTCACGGTCGAAGGGTTTGTTCGCTGGTGTCGATCTGACGGGTGATGAGATTCACCAGAACGCGAAGGATACGAACGAGTTCTACGGCAAGGACATCCCGTACCAGCAGATTCTGTCCGGCTCCGTGCCGACGCCAGCTGGCGCGCAGCACTTTGTCAGCACGGTCAATCAGATGTTCCGGGCGGGCAAGTCCAACGCCGGTAGATAGCTGAATCGCTCCTCGAACGGCCAGCGGCGCCTGTATGCGCTGCTGGCCGTTTTACTGCCCGGACCTTTCCTGGTACCACTGCACAGTGCGGCAGAGGCCTTCCCGCAGATTGATCTCAGGGCTGTACCCAAAGGCTTTGCGGGCGGCATCGATGCTGGCATGTGAGTCACGGACGTCGCCGGAACGTTCCGGCCCATAGAGCGGCTGCATTGTGCTTCCAAGCAGGCTGCCGATGACCGCATATACCTCATTCAAGGTGTGGCGTTCACCGCAGGCCACGTTGAAAACGCGCCCACTCACCTGCCCGGCGGGCGCTTCGCTGGCCCGAAGATTTGCCCGCACCACATTTCCGACAAAGGTGAAATCGCGCTCCTGTTCGCCGTCCCCGAAGATGGTAGGGCGCTCTCCGCGTTGCATCTGGAGAATGAATTTCGCGATCACCCCGGAGTACGGCGAGTCCGCCATCTGTCGCGGGCCGAAGATGTTGAAGTAGCGCAGCGACACCGTCTCCATGCCGTACACGGCAGCGTAGCTGGAGAGATACAGTTCACCGGTGAGCTTCTGCACGGCATACGGTGAGAGCGGCTGTGGACGCATGGTTTCCATGCGGGGGAATCCGGGCTGGTTGCCGTAAGCCGAGCTGGATGCAGCGTACAGAACCCGCCGTACGCCTGCTGCACGGGCCGCTTCCAACAGCTCGAAGGTTCCATCCGTGTTGGTCCGGTGCGAGGTGCGCGGATCCTGTACGCTGCGCGGAACGGACGGCAGCGCCGCCTGGTGGAAGACGACGTCAACCTCACGGCAGGCGGCCGCAAGTGCCTCCCCATCGAGCAGCGAGGCTTCAATGAACTCAACCTGACCGCGCAGGTGCGCGATGTTCTCCGCGCGTCCGGTTGCGAAGTTATCCAGGCCGCGCACGGCGTCGCCGCGTGCAACCAGCGCGTCCATGAGATGCGAACCGATGAACCCCGCCGCCCCTGTGACCAGTACCTTCCGCATCTCCGCAGTATGACAGTTCACGCGCTGACGTCCCGTATGTGCCGGATACTTGTGGCACATGCACGAGGCCCGCTGGGTACGGGACAGTACAAAGCGGCTTCGTGGCAACGTGAGGAGACCGTCGCGAAACAGCATCTAATCCCTCACGATGCATGGAACGTCCAAGCGGGACAACAGGCACGGCATCTCCGGGTCCAGTGACCGCGTGCGGGTGCGCCATGTCTGCGGAAGCATCGCGGCGTTTGAAGAGGATATGGTTGCTCTGGAGGAGCCACTGGAGCTGCGATTGATCCACGGTTCGGCGGACGCGCGGCAGTCAAAGGCGATCACCGTGACCATGCGGACGCCAGGGCATGATGCGGAGCTGGCGGCGGGATTCCTCCTGACAGAAGGTGTGGTGCGGGAGCGGTCCGATGTCCTGGCGATCCGGTCGCAGGCTGCGGTCCGGCAGGGTGACTCGCATGAAGGGCGTGAGGCGAATCCAGGGCTGGCACGGCAGTCCGTCTCGAACACGGTGGTGGCGGAGATCGCCCCGGACGTTGCGATCAGTCCACTGACGCTGGAACGGAACTTCTACATGACATCCAGTTGCGGCGTGTGCGGCAAGGGGTCGCTGCTGGCGCTGCGCAGTGTGTGCCCGCCACGGCTCGTCAACGATGTACGCATGCAAGCCGAGGTGCTGCACGGACTGCCAGACCGCCTGCGTGCTGCGCAAACCACATTTCATGCAACGGGTGGGCTGCATGGCGCGGGCTTGTTCAGCCCGGACGGCGAGCTGCTGCTGGTGCGCGAGGATGTGGGCCGGCACAATGCCCTGGACAAGCTAATCGGCGCGATGTTTCTTCAGGATGAGCTGCCGCTGCGCAGGCACGTGCTGCTGCTGAGCGGACGTGCAAGCTTTGAGCTGCTGCAAAAGGCCGTGATGGCGGGCATCGGTGTGGTGGCTGCGGTCGGCGCGCCCTCCAGCCTGGCTGTGCGTGTGGCGCAGGAGTTTGGGGTGACCCTGGTAGGGTTTCTGCGCGATGGACGATGTAACATCTACAGCGGCGACGAGCGGATTATCGGTTTGCAGCGCGCCGGTGCCGGTGCGGAAGGCAAGGCGCGGGAGGAAGTGCACGGATGAAATTGCGGTTGGCGGCGCACGCCCTGCGCCTGCGTATCCTGCGGACGGAGCTGGCGCGGTTGGAGGCGGGTGAGGTCCTGCGGGAGACCGTGCGGCTTGCGCCGGGTGCCGAGGGCTGCATCGGCTATGCGCTGGCGGTAGCCGGGCCGGAACAGCAGCACGATGCGCATGTGTCATGTGTAAACGGCAGTGTGCAGGTCGTACTCTCGCAGGCTGCGTTCAGGAGATGGTGCCTGCCGGATGAGGTGGGTGTGTATGCGCGCGTCGAGACGGGCGAGGGTGAGCCTTTGCAGCTGGTCGTGGAGAAGGATTTCGCCTGTCTGGACCGCGATGAGGCAGGCAACCGGGACACCTTTGAGCATCCGGAGGCTGGCGCGGTGTGCTGAACGGCATACCTGGCCCCCCTGCGGTAAGGACAGAACTCGCTTTATCCATGCCGGTCATCCGGGGTTGTGGCCGGTGTTGGCGGTGCGGCTACCCGGGCCGGCGGAGGGCATCCAATATCCCATCACAAAGCAGGGCGGGGCTATGGAACAGGTTCATCCGGGAAATGGCGTGATCGGCGGCGATCCGCGCCGCGTCGACGGTGTGGCGAAAATCACCGGCCGTGCCATGTACGGCGCGGACCACGCACTCCCTGGGCAGGTCTACGCGGCGCTCACTGTGTCGCCGATTGCGCATGGTTCCATCCGTTGCATGGATGATTCCGCGGCGCGGCGGATGCCCGGCGTCGTATACGTGCTGACGCATGAGAACGCCGGAAAGGCGGTCAAGCCCGGCAAGACGATGCTGGAGGGTGGCTATATGGCACAGGGGGTGACGCCGCTGCAATCCAACCGCATCTACTTCGCGGGTCAGATTGTGGGGATTGCCATCGCCGAGACGGAAGAAGTAGCCAAGGCCGCTGCTGCTGCCATCCGGTTCGACTACGACGAACGCGAGCCGTCCGGCACCATGGACAGCAAGGGAGCGAAGCTGGTCAAACCGAAAGCCCTAGGAGAAACGGAGCTCTCCGCAGGTGATGTGGAGCACGGCCTGCGAGAGGCCGTGGCGGTGGTGGATGCGTGGTATGAAACGCCGGCGCAGCACCACAATCCGATGGAGTTATTCCAGTGCACGTGTGCGTGGCAGGGCGGGTCGCTGACCGTGTGGGAGTCCACCCAGAGCGTGCGCGGCGCGCAGTATGGTCTGGCAAAGCAGCTGGGCATACGTCCGTCGAAAATACGCGTCGTGTCGCCGTATATTGGAGGCGCGTTTGGTTCCCGCGGCGAAATGGGCCCATACACGGCCTGGATCGCCCATCTGGCCCGGCTGTTGAAGCGCCCGGTGAAGCTGGTGGCCACGCGCGCGCAGGGCTTTACGCTGCGCACCTTTCGCGCGGAGACGCGGCATCATCTGCGGCTGGCCGCCGACAGTGAAGGCCATCTGACCGCGCTCGACCACGAGAGCTGGGAGCTGACCAGTACGGAAGACCGGTTTGCCGTCGCGGGTTCGGATTCCACCGCGCGGCTGTATGCCTGCCCCAACGTCCGGACAAAGGTGCACAACGTGGAGGCGCACCGCCAGTCTGCCGGGTTCATGCGCGCTCCACCGGAAACGCCCTATCTCTTCCCGCTGGAGACGGCGATGGATGAGCTGGCGTATGCCCTGGGTATTGACCCGCTGGAGATGCGGCGGCGCAATGAGACAGCCATCGAGACGGTGACCAACAAGCCGTACACCAGCCGTTCGCTGCTGCGCTGCATGGACCACGGTGCGGAGTTGTTTGGCTGGGCGAAGCGCGATCCGCGCCCCTGCAGTATGCGCGACGGCGCTGACCTGATCGGGTACGGCTACGCCACAGCGTTTTATCCGACGCAGGTGGCTCCCGCGCAGTGTCGCGTGACACTCACCACCGCGTTGCGAGCGCGCGTGGAGGTGGGCACGCACGAGATTGGCACGGGCATCCGGACCGTCGTGGCGCAGACGGCAAGCGATCTGCTGGGCCTGCCCCTTGACGCGATCGAAATTTGCATCGGTGACAGCAGGCTGCCCGCCGCACCCATGTCCGCGGGATCCAATTCAACGGCAAGCGTATGCAGCGTGGTGGCGCTGGCCTGCGATGCTCTGCGGGAACGCATGGCCAGGAACGCGAAGGTGTCGCCCGGAAGCCCGTTGCATCGCGTGCCGGTGGAAGCGATGCGGCTGCGGGACGGACTTCTTGTGGCGGGTGAGCGCAGCGAGCGGCTGGCCGATGCCATCCGGCGCACAAGCCGCGGGCGCAGTGAACTGGTGCAGGATCAGAAGTATTCCCCGCATGGTGCTCCACCGCTGGTGGGACCGGCCCTGGTCGGGCGCGGCAAGCCGATTCTTCTCGGCGGCTCCAACCTGAAGGACCGGATGCAATTTGCCTTTGGAGCGCACTTCGTGGAGGTTCGTATCGACCGCTGGACTGGCGAAATCCGCGTGCCGCGCATGGTGGGCGTGTTTACCGGGGGCCGCATCATGAATCGGAGGACGGCGCACTCGCAGCTACAGGGCGGGCAGGTGTGGGGCATGTCCGCCGCGCTGCGGGAGGCGACAGAGATCGACAGGACCCGGGGATGCTATGTCAACAACAATCTGGCGGAGTACCACCTGCCGGTGGCGGCGGATATCTGCGATGTGCAGACGGTCTTGCTGGATGAGGTGGATCACCTGGTTAACCCACTTGGGATCAAGGGCGTGGGAGAGCTTGGAGTGACCGGCTTGAATGCGGCGATTGCCAATGCCGTCTTTCATGCGACAGGGACGCGCGTGCGCCGCTTGCCGATCCGGGTAGGGGACCTGATCCTGAGCGATGGCAGCACCCGGTGAGGTGCGGCGCTGCTGTGCCAGAAAGCAAGGCATCGTGCTCGTGACGTCGCTTTGAATGGCAGCGTGGATTAATTCGGGCGAACGGGACGGCGGGTTGTGGGCGAGCGGAGTACGATACGGCACAAATCATCGCTCGGTTCGAAGTGGTGGCCGCGCTGCAAGGCCTCCACGAGTAGATCCCCATCCAGGATTACCGACGAACCGTCGTGCAGGTCGATCACAATACCATCCCCGACCAGGTCGACCCGCCTGATGGACGGTACCTTAAGAGATTTTTCACGGTGCGATGATGAGGATTCGCAGCAGTGCGGTGCAAGGTGGGCCATGCCCGGTGTGACCTTGCTCTTTGAGGAACGCGCAGTAGTCTCGACTGCTTTCATCATCTGACACATGTATACGCGGTCTGGCATTCAGGCAAAGTCGCCCATCTCACATATACGGGGGAATGTCCAGCACCTTGGTAACACGGGTAACATGCGGCAGTAACGAGCTCATCCTCTGCGTTTGCCTTGTACACGACATTTATTCGCCAAGTGCGATGGCGACGACCTCGTGCAGGTCGAACGGAGGAACCGGGAGAACGAGAGTGCTGCCGGAAATCCCGTGGGGAACCTGGACGCCTGTGCTTAGCAGGCGTACCCGATGACACGGCTGCCCTGCGGGAGTCTAAGGGCGGCGTGGATAGCTGTCCTTCAAGGTTCTAAGTGGTGTGGTCCAGGATGATCTTCCAGCCCTCGACAGTCTTTTCGAGGACGAGGGAGAAGATGCCGCTGGCATTCCCTCCGCCTTTTTTGCTGCGTTCAAGCTGATACTGGCCGGTGACGGTGGCGAACTTGTCGTCGAGCAGGTGCGGCTCAAGGCTGCTGAACGTCAGGCGGCCCATGGTGTCGCGGTTGGGGTAGTTCTTGTTGTAGCGGGCCAGCATCCCGTCGTAGCCGCGGTAGACCTCCGTGCCGATGAAGAGCGTGTCGGGCGAGTTCTTGTAGCCGCTGGTGAAGCCGGTCATGTCTCCCTTGTTCCAGGCGCGCTCCTGCGCCAGCAGGACTTTAACCACATCAAGCTCGCCCTGCGGGAGGGGTTTCATCTGTTCGCCTTCGCGCTGCTGCGCGGGCATCGCCGGCGGTGCGACGGTCATGAGAAGGCAGGCGGCGAAAGTGAGGGTGAGCGGCAGGCGGCGCATGGGATGGACCTCCGTACAAGAAAACGGTGCAGAGCCGGGATGAAGTTTCTACAATCATCCTATGCCGGTGCACACGCAACGCGGAGATGACGCAGCACGGTCTTTGCCGGATGAAAGCAGAGCGGCAACGCGCGTGGTGCACGCAACGTGTTCGCTGGATTGCCCGGACAGTTGCGGCGTGCTGGCCACGGTGGATACGGCGAGCGGACGCGTGGTGAAGATCACGGGCGATCCTGCCCACCCGTTCACGCGCGGCTTCCTGTGCGGCAAGGTGGCGCGGTACCTGGACCGGGTATATGCGCCGGACCGGCTGCTGTATCCCATGCGGCGGCGTGTGGGCGTGGCCAAGGGTGCACTGAAGCACGGCAGCGAGGCGGAAGCATTTGAGCGCATCAGCTGGGACGAGGCGCTGAGGATAGTCGCGGCCCGCTTACAGCAGGTCAGCGATGCGTATGGGCCGGAGTCGATCTTGCCCTACAGCTACGCGGGCACGATTGGGCAGCTGGGATATGGATCCATGGACCGGCGCTTTTTTCATCGTCTGGGTGCGTCGCAGTTGGACCGTACGATCTGTGCGAGCGCGGGAACGGCGGCGCTGAATGCCGTGTATGGCACGCGCCTGGCCCCCGAGCCGCAGAGCATCGTGCATGCCAGACTCATGATCGCGTGGGGCGCGAATATCCACGGGAACAACATCCACCTGTGGCCCTTCATCGAGCAGGCGCGGCGCAACGGAGCGCGGCTGGTGGTGATTGACCCCTACCAGACGAAGACGGCGCGTCTGGCGGACCAGCATCTTGCCATCCGGCCCGGAACGGACACCGCGCTTGCGATGGGCATGATGCATGTCATCCTGCGCGAGGGGCTGGAAGATCATGCCTACATCGCGCAGTGCACGCACGGGTTTGAAGCGCTGCGCGAGCGCGTGCTTCGCGAGGAGTATGCGCCGGAACGCGTGGCTGGGATCACTGGGATCGATAGTTCGACAACAGTGGAACTGGCGCGTGCCTACGCGACCACAACACCAGCGTTCATCCGGCTGAATTACGGTATTCAGCGGACGGACAATGGCGGAACAGCGGCGCGCGCGGTGGGCATGCTGCCGCTCCTGACAGGTGCGTGGAAGCACCATGGCGGCGGGCTGATGCTGTCCACGTCAGCCGCGTTCGGCTTCAACAAGGCCAGGCTGGAGATGCCGGAGTTGATGCAGGCCAGCCCGCTGGGCCGGACTGCGCGGACGGTGAACATGAGCCGTCTTGGCCACGCCTTGACGGAGCTGCGCGACCCTGCGGTGCACGCGCTGTTTGTCTATAACTCCAACCCGGCGGCAGTGGCGCCGAACCAGAGCGCGGTGTTGCGCGGAATGCGGCGCGACGACCTGTTTACCGTGGTGCACGATTGCTTCTTCAGCGATACGGCGGACTACGCGGACATCGTGCTGCCCGCACCGACATTCCTGGAGCAGGACGATGTGCAGGGCGCGTACGGCCATTACAACGTGCAGCTCTCGCCGCGCGCGATGGAACCGTTGGCCGAGGCACGCAGCAACGTGTGGCTGTTCGGCCTGCTCGGGCAGCGCGTGGGATTCGACGAACCATGCTTCAGGGACGCCGAGCAGGAACTCATTGCGCAGGCGGTGGACAGCGCGCACCCGTGGCACCGCGGCATCACTCTTGAACGCTTGCAGAGAGGGCAGGTGATTCCGCTGGCGCTGCCGCGCAACGAACGGGGTGAGTTTCTGCCGTTCAGCGATGCATCGTGGTTCAGGACGCCAAGCGGACGCGGCGAGTTCTATTCAGAGGCGCTCGCGGCGCAGGGGCTTGACCCCCTGCCTGCGTATGTGCCTTCGCCGGAGCGCGGTGGCACGGATGCTCCGCTGCGGATGCTGGCGCGCAAGGCAGACCACTGGATGAACTCGACGTTTGCCAATGTTCCACGGCATCGCGCGATGGAGAATGGGCGGATTGGGCTGGGTGTACTGGAGATGCACCCTGATGATGCGGCTGCTCGCGGGATTGCAGACGGGGATGCTGTGGAGGTGAAGAACGAGCGGGGAATGCTTCAGTTACGCGCCGCCTTCACTGACCGCGTGTCACAGGGCACCGTGGCCGCGACGCTTGGGTGGAATAAGCTGGCGCGCGGCGGACAAGGTGTCAACATGCTCACCAGTGAACGGCTCACCGACCTAGGCGGCGGTGCCACGTTTTACGCAGTGAATGTCGAAGTACGCAAACTGATGAGGACGGAAATTAGGGCCGCAGGCGAAGCCTGCATGGTGGCCTGAGACGTCCTTCTGGCTTGCATCGCCTCTGAAGTGTGGTCTGCGGATGCTGTCGCTGAGTAGACTTGCTGGAGCCTATGCTCATCCATCGGAACGTTTTGATTACCATGGTCATCGCTGCTTTCAGCTGGTTAGCCCATGCACAGACCATCTCCGAGCTCATCTTCCAGGTCGGCTCCACCAGCTTTCCCTCGAGCCACGCTTCGACGGTTGTCGAACTAAAGAACGGTGACGTGATGGCGGCATGGTTCGGCGGCACGCAGGAGGGCAAGCCCGACGTTGCCATCTGGAGTGCCCGGCGCGGCAAAGAGGGTTGGGCGAAGCCCGTGGAGCTGGTGCGTGAGCCTGGCGTGCCGTGCTACAACCCGGTGCTGTTCTACACGCACGATGGACGGCTGTGGCTCTACTACAAGTTCGGCCCAAGCCCGGCCACGTGGAGCGCGGGACGGATGGTGAGTAGTGACAATGGGCAGACCTGGTCGTCACCCGAACATCTGCCCGCCGGTTTGCTTGGACCGATCCGCGCGAAGCCTCTTGTTTTGCAGGACGGAACGATTGTGAGCGGCTCTTCCATTGAGAGCTACCGCGCGTGGGCCGTTTGGATTGAGCGCAGCGCCGACAACGGCACCACCTGGGCCAAGATCGGACCCATCGTTCCGCCAGCTGATCTCGATCGCCAAGGCTACGGCGACGGCAACTCGAGCGACGCCACGGATGTGCCCGGTTCCAACGACTGGAAGTTTACCCAGGGCGTCATTCAGCCCTCCGTGGTGCAACTCAGCGGCGGGAACCTGCGGCTCTATGCGCGGTTCACGGCAAAGACGGCGCGCGTAACCATCGCTGACTCCGACGACTTCGGGAAGACATGGACACAAGCCCGGCCCATCGACGTTCCCAACCCGAACTCCGGCATCGATGCCGTCTCACTCAAGGACGGGCGCATCGTCCTCATCTACAACAACACCACCACGGGCCGCACGCCGTTGAATCTCGCCGTCAGCTCCGATGGGGAACACTTTCGCATGTTCCGCACGCTGGAAGACGCTCCCGGCGAGTACTCCTATCCAGCGCTGGTGCAGGCGGCGAACGGCGATCTCCTGATGACCTACACGTACAAGCGGAACACCATCAAGTATGTCCGTATGCCGGTCCGTGATGTTCCACGCTGACGTTCCGTCCGGTCTGGAGCGGCATCTACAATCAACGGTGTGATCGCGCATATCCGTGGACGGCTCCTGAGCAAAACGCCGGGTCAGGTGGTGGTGGAGTGCGGCGGCGTCGGCTATGACGTAAGCATCTCCGTGCCCACCTTTTCCGCGCTGCCGGGTGAGGGCGCGGAGGTCTCGCTGCACATCAACACGCAGGTGCGCGAGGACGCCATTGCTCTCTTCGGATTTCTCGACCGCGCAGAGAAGCGGCTTTTCGAGCGAATGATTACGGTCAGCGGGATTGGGCCGAAGTTGGGGATTACTGTGCTTTCCGGCTTGCCGGCGGCGGCACTTGTGACGGCCATCCGGGGCGGTGACCATGCCCAGTTGACGCGGATTCCAGGGATCGGGAAGAAGACCGCCGAGCGCGTCGTGCTGGAGCTGAAGGACAAGCTGGATGATCTGCAGGGCGCGCCCACGCAGGCGGCCACCGGGCTTCAGCACGGGCCTGTCGCGGACGATGTGCTGTCGGCGCTGGTTAACCTGGGCTATAAGCGCGAGAGCGCACAGAAGGCGATCGAAACGGCGATTGCGAAGCACGAGGGGACAGAGCTTACGATCCGCACGGATTTCGACCAGCTCTTCCGCTATAGCATGCAGGCCATCCGGTAAAGCTGTAACTACATTCCTGTAGTTAAAACCCAGTGTGTGATGCCGGTCCGGTTGGAGTGGGACGAAGCCAAGATCCACTCCAACCAGCGCAAGCACGGCGTCAGCTTTGAGGAAGCTGCAGCTGTCTTTCTGGACGCCAACTATGTCCGTGCAGGATCGTTTCGTTGACGGCGAAGAGCGTTGGCAGACGCTAGGGATCGTTGGCGGAGGTGTATTGCTGCTGGTAGCACACACGACGCATGATGAAAGTACGCACGATCTGGTCATTCGCATCATCTCCGCCCGTCATGCAGACCGGCGCGAAAGGCGTAGGTATGAAAGCGAAACTCGTTAGCTACACGCTGGAGACGCTGCCGAGGATATCGGATGAGCGTACGGCAGCACTGAAGGCGCAGTCGGACGCCCTGGTTCCGAGATCGATTACAGTGACATACCACCCATCGACGCAAAGACGTGGAACAATGCGGTTAGGCTCCGGGGTCCGTTGTACCGGCCTGTGAAGCGGCAGAGTACGGCGCGCGTGGATGCGGATGTGCTGGAGTGGCTGAAGTCGCAGGGCAAAGGCTACCAGTCTCGTATCAATGCCATCCTTCGCCGCGAGATGCTGGCGGCGCAGCAGCGATAGAGGCTTTACCGTGCTGTGTTACCCAGGTGGGTCAGCGTCTTGTCTTGCGGCGGGCGTCGCGTGCGGGCCAATAGGTGAACGGCTTCTCATACAGATCACCGGTGAGGTCGGCGACGGTGCGCTGCAGGCGGGTCTGGGCATCGCCGATGGCCTGGTTATAGATCACCGGCCCTATCTCTTCTAAAAAGTAGTCCAGCAGCATGCCGGCGGCCAGGTCGCCGATGGGTTCCGGCAGGTTCTCTTCGACGTAGCGTTTCAGTGACGCGACCGCGTCCGCGCGTGTCTGCTTATCCAGTTCCATGGCGTCCTTTGTGCGCCGGAGCGATGCCCGTTCGTTCGGCGTGTTCCGCGATCACCGCATTGATTTCAAGTGCCAGCGCAAGGGCGGCGCGGCCGTTGTCTCCGCTGACCTGCGGTGGCGTACGGGTGCGGACGGCATGCAGAAAACTCTCGATCTCCAGCCGAAGGGGTTCGCCTGGAACTGTGGGAACCTTGCGCAACGAAAGTCCACTCGAGGGATGCGGCTGTGTTTCGACGTCCGGCGTGCTCGCGAACCGCTGGTGAGGAGCGCTCTCCTTGACGGCATCTGCCGCCGGAGCGCGGCCCTGACTCGTGCGAAGCATGGCCAGGTGCGTCTCTACTTCGCTGCCGGAGTGCGCCTCGTCGCGGCCCGGGCTGAACAGGGCGTGCATCTGGGCAGGGATCAGCGAGGCAGTTGCGGTGACATCGATCATGAGCAGGTCCTGCCGCGCGAAGTCCAGCGACAGGTATTGATGCGGCTGGAAAAAGCGCAGCTTGCGCACGCGTTCCGTGCTGACACGTGATGCGGTGAAGTTGGCGACGGCACCGCTCTCAAACTCCACACGCACATTGGCAATGTCCGTCTTGGGTGAGAGCACGGGCAGGCCGACCGCGCGCACCTCGCGCACAGGCGATGCGGCGAGTGTCAGGACGATGTCAAGGTCGTGGATCATCAGGTCGAGCACGACATCCACGTCCAGCGAACGCGGCGTGAAGACGCTGAGCCGGTGCGCTTCAAAGAACATGGGCCGGTTGCGCAGCGGCATGGCAGCGGCGACCGCGGGATTGAAGCGTTCCAGGTGCCCTGGCTGAACGATACGGTTGTGCTGCCGTGCCGCGGCAAGAATGGCATCTGCCTCGTCCAGCGTGGATGCCAGCGGCTTTTCGATCAAGAGGTCGATGCCAGCCTGAAGAAGCTCTCGTGCTGCTTCCGCGTGATGGACGGTGGGCGTGCAGATGCTGGCAGCGTCCAGACCGATGCCGCTGTGGAGCAGTTCACCTCTTGTCGCGAAGGCAGGGATGCCGTACTCAGCGGTGGCTGCTGCGCGTCCGGCGGGACTGGGATCAACGCAGGCGGCCAGCTGCACCCATGCAGCGTTTTCCTGCTGTAAGGCGCTGTAGACGCGAAGGTGATTGCGGCCAAACGCTCCCACACCGACGACAGCGATCCGGAGTGGACCTCGCTCACCGTGGTCAGGTGAGGCGCTCACTTCTTTGCGGGACCCTCAACAGCGGATTTGCAGCGTCCGTACAGTTCCAGCAGCTGTGTGACCTGGTCGTCTGCCTTGGAGGCAGACGCAGCGGCAAAGCCGGGCGTGCCGCCACCGCTGCTCTTGACGACGTTGGTGGTGGACGCGATGAACTTCAGCAGGTCAAGCGCGATATCCTCGGTGCGGCGCGCTGTGGGTAGGGTGTCCATGGAAACCTCAGGTTTATCGTAAATGAGCCGGCGGCTGCGTTCCTGTCCTGTTGGGGTAAGTAGATCATTACAAAATACTTACCTTAAATCGCGAAGGCCACGGCATATCGGTGATGGCATGCGGTAGACTGTTTCAGGTTGAGTCAGCCGGGCTCGTGCAGAGCAGTTTCATCCGGGACGGAGCTCAACGTTGCATCACGTTCCTCCCACCCGGGAGGAGGGTTGCGGAGAGGTTAAGCCGCGACAGGCAAGCGCCACGAGAGCGCACAAATCTCAGCTAAAGGAAGACAACGGGACTGCGGAACCACCAGCTGACAGTGGAGTCATGTGCGCGCCTTGGCGATCATGTTCCATCCACGCCGCTGGACATTGCTATGACTTCCGCTATGTCCGCTGTCGATGAGGCATATTGCTTGAGCTTGAAGGCGACAGAACACAGTTCTGAACATGTATCCACCCATTCGGGTTACCAGCGGTTTGTACCAAGCCGCCTGGCACAGACTTCGCTTCACCTCCGTGGCATGCTGCGGCTTTCGCGACGGCGCGCAGGAGTCCTGGGCCTTGCACTCGCAGCTTGCGGAGCCACAACCTGCCTTACGGCAAAGCATGTGGCAACACGCATTGAGACGGCAGCGACAGCCATGCCGCTGGCTCCAGTACCACCGCCACTGCCCCCTTCCAGTCACCCTGCGCATCCCAAACACCGCCTCTTCGGCAATCCCTTGCACGGACTTGCGTCGTGGTACGGTTCCATGTGGAACGGCCGGCCCACGGCGTCAGGCGAAACCTTCGACGAGTCGCAGATGACGGCAGCGCACAAGTCCCTGCCTCTGGGAACGCTGGTCCGGGTGACGAATCTCACCTCCATGCGATCTGTCATTGTGCGCATCAACGACCGTGGAGCATTCGCGCCCAATCGCGTGATCGATCTTTCGTCTGCCGCCGCGCGCGAACTCGGCATGATGAAGGCTGGCCTTACACGCGTCAGCGTCGAAATCGTCGGAAGGCTTTAGCGGATTACCCCACCAGCGCCCGCGCCTGGGAGGGAATGCGACTCAGTTCCTCCAGGCTAAGAGTGGTGTGGGCCATGGCCACCTGTGGCGGCAGGGCCCGCAACCACTGGTTCAGTGAGAACTCCTCGAATTCACCCGTGGAGAACATCTCCAGGAAGATGAGATCATCCGTTCCGGTGTTCTCGATGTAGTGGCCCGCCATGGCGGGGACGAAGCCGACGTCATTGGCGTGGAAGTCCATGGTGCGTGCGTCCTCACGCGCGTTGAACACCGTCATACGGCCCTGCCCCTGAATCCAGAACTGCCATTCGCTCACGGTAGGATGCCAATGAAGCTCGCGCATGCCGCCGGGCTTCACGGTGACAATCCCTGCGCAAATTTTGGCTGACGCCGGAAAGTTGCGCACATCCACGATCTTGACGTTGCCATGATCGTTGCTGTGCGTAGGTGTCATGGTGCTGGCCTTGAAGGTGTAGGCCTTCTTCGGCGTTCCAGTCTTGCGTGCCGCCTCTGCCTGCTGTTCCGGCAGCGCCTGTGAGGGTTCACTGCCGGGAAAGATGTAGAGCGGTTCGCCCTTGGGCAGCTTGTCGACGGAACTGGCGCTCAGGCCGAAGTTCTTCTGCAGGATGTCAGGCGGTGTGTGTTTCAGCCAGTCGGAGAGCAGGAAGGTACTCTCTTCCGAGAACGACCCCTGGTTGAACACGAGCAGAAACTCGCACCCGTCCTCGCCAACGCCCTGGATCGAGTGCGGGTAGCCTGCGGGAAAGATCCACAGATCGCCTTTGCCGACTTCATCGACAAACATGGATCCATCCGGTGCCAGAAGGGTCACACGGGCGCGGCCGGAGAGCATGATGGCCCACTCGTCCGCCAGATGCCAGTGGAGTTCGCGGTAACTTCCTTTCGTCAGGCGCATGTTGACGCCTGCGATCTCTTTGGAAGAGGGCAGTTCCTTGTCGGTAACCTGGTGTGTCCAGCCGCCCTCCTGTACGCGACGGTACGTCAGGTCAAACGAGTACCAAACCGGCGGCACAGAGCCATGGTCGGTGGCAGGCGGCATGTTGCTGGCGGGATTCTGCGCGACGATGGCACCATTCTGCTGCGCCGGGTTGCTGGCGGAGCCGTCGTGTTCGGCTTTGCGGGTGTCCTGCGCCGTCTGCCCTAGTGCGTCCGCGGTCAGCGCGGCCGCCAGTGCGGTTGTTGTCCCAATGAATTCGCGTCGTGTACTCATGTATCTTTACTGTCCTGTTGCTTGCGCCGCCGGTGCGCGCCTTGTGGGACGCTTATGCTGGTGAGATGCAGGAACAGCGGCGCATTCTGGGCCTTGACGTGGGAGAGCGGCGGATTGGCGTGGCGATCTCCGATGCAATGGGCATCGCGCGCCCGCTGATGACTGCGGGGCGCACGTATCCCCGAAAGGACGCCAAAGACATGGCGCGCCTTGCGCGGAAACATGGTGCGGTTGCCGTTGTGGTGGGCAATCCATTGCACATGTCGGGAGAGGTAAGTGCCCAGGCACGGCGTGTGCAGGAGTTTGCGGAGACGGTGGGCCAGCACTGCGGTGTGCCGGTGCACCTGTGGGATGAAAGGCTCTCCTCGCATGCGGCAGAGGAGTTGCTGGATGCGCAAGGGTTTCCACGAGGGCCGGAGCGGAAGCGTGTACTGGACCAGGCAGCCGCAGTCGTCATCTTGCAGGGGTGGCTGGATGCGCAAGGCCAGCAACATATGCCCGGAGCAGAGACACAGCAACCTGACGTGGGTATGCAGCAGAGCCGAACCATAGGATAATGAAGGTCGGTCATTTCCGACGTTCGAGACGGGACCGCCGCGCTGCTGTTTTCAGCTGAAACATTCTCCCGGGAGGTGTCCGGCTCGTCCACTTCACCCCCAAAATCTGACCGACCAGGACACTCGATGCTGGATATCACGAAGAAGTTAGAAGAAGAGATCAAGACGCTGGAATATGAGCTGACGACGGAGCTGCCAGCGGAGATCAAGAAGGCGGTCGCACTGGGCGACCTGAGCGAAAACGCCGAATACCACATGGCCAAGCAGCGCCAGGAGTTTGTGAACGCGCGCCTGGGACAGCTGAAGAAGCGCATGGCCGAGCTGTCACTTGTGAATCTGGCGAACATCCCGGCGGACAAGGTTGGCTTTGGATCGACCGTCGTGGTTTTTGATACCACCAAGGAAGAAGAAATCACCTACAAGCTGGTGACGAGCGAAGAAAGTGACGTCACCAAAGGTTTGATCAGTACGACGTCACCGATCGGCAAGGCGCTCGTTGGCAAGCGGGTGGGAGACGAAGCGACCGTGGTGACTCCGAACGGCAAGCGCGCGCTGGAAATCCTTAAGCTCACAACGATTCATGCTGCGGCTTAGAGGTCCGGTGTAAGGCTAACAACCCTTCTGGCGTCCTTGAGGAGCTCTCAAAGCAAAGCGCGATAGATGCAACGGTTCGTTACCCGCGCAAAAGGGCAGTCCTGGTGGGTCTGCCCTTCGTACGGTGTGCTACGCGCGAGATTCGTCTTACTGGACGTCTCCCGCTTCCATGTGGCTTTCCAGAAAGTAGAGTTCCTCTTCAGCATCGACAATCAGCTGATTGTAAAAGTCGCTCGACGGTCCGTCACCGATCTCGTCGACTTTGTCTGAGGCTTCGCGGAGCAGGGCGCAGTACTTGCCAAGGGAATCCGCAAGGGCCTTCAGGTGCGTCGGTCCATCAATGGCGTCCACGTTGTAGGCAGGTATCTCCGACGTCGCGGCAGACTGGCGCACGGTGCCGTTGGCCACACCGCCAAGCTGCGTGATGCGCTCCGCAATCGGATCAATCTGTTTGAAGATCGTCTTGGCCGTGTCGTCGAAGACCAGGTGCAGCTGGTAGAAGTTCAGTCCCTTCACATTCCAATGCGCGAACTTGGCCTGGGTGTGCATATCCAGCGCGGCCGCGAGAGTCTTGTTCATCTCCACAACGACTTTCTGCTTGACGTCATCTTCCAGCGCGACGCGGTTCTTGTACATGCGCGTGGGTAGTTTCGCGCCATTCACTTCTTGGGTCTTTCCTTGTACTTGTGCCATTCTTCTGTTTGCCTTTCACACCGTATGATGCGCAAACGTGCTGACCGTGACTGCGTCCGGTACGCACAGCTTGGCATGACGTGTACAGTCACGCCGCAGCCGTGCGTACCAGAACAACTACTGCGGTGATGTGCGCGGCGTTCCGCCAGTCGCTGGTGCGGGTGCGTTCGTGGGCGGCGTTGTGGGCGCGGGCGGCGGGCCCTGCGTCGTGGGTACCGGTGGCTCCGGACTGCCACTCGGGTTGATCGGATCAGATGCGCCGCCAGATGCGCCGCCGGATGCGCCGCCGGTTGCGCCGGCGCCACTGGACGGCGATGCCGCACCCGGTGTCTTGGCGTGCTTTTTGGCCTTTGCTTTGGTGACGGGCGAGGTGGCAGGCGTCTGCTGAGCATGGACAGAGAGCATTACCACCGGCATCAAAAGCGCGGCAGCAAGACTTGTCCTCCGGAGTACTGTGAAGCGGTCCATCGTTGACTCTCCTGTGAACTGTTGCGCACATGGCAATGTCACATTGCGAGTGGCATGGCAGCTTAGAGCAGAACAACGATGCCATGGATGTCTCATCCCGCTCAGGCATGAAACGTGGCCTCGCCGCCTCTTGCATGGACTTGGCGTAGCATCGGCTGTCCTGTACTGTGGCGAACGACGACAAGAACATCAACACTGCCTCCAGTGCACGGAGGAAGAAATGGGTCTTTGCTGAGTACGAAGCTGATGTTCTAGATGCAATGAGCTCAACGATCGGGCCATTCTAAGGATCGCTACGGTAGCTTACCCGCGAGCCCCGCAGGCAGCGGGTTGTCCGCCCGCTCCGTGTCCCAATACACCTGCAGCACGTAGTACCGCGTTCCATCGAACAACAGCTCAAAGCTGTTCACGCCCTGCACATACGGGTCGTCCGTGCGGGTGTGGTGCAGACCGTATGACTCGTACACGTGCGTCATCCGGCCAAAACTCTCGACCTGGTACAGAATCGGGATCTCGTAAAAGCTCTGCCCTGCGTTCGACGACGCCCGTGTAATGTAGTCCTCCATCGACAGCACCGTCACATCCGCCGGCCCGCTCTTCGGCACGCGCGTGACCACCAGCCGTCCTGCGCCCGGCACAAACAGGCTCCGAAAGCGGTCCCATTTGCGCGCCGCACCTGCCTCGCCGGAGATGCTGCTACTGAGCGCCGCGATGATCGCCTGTGGACTCTTCACATCCTCCGCTGCCGCCTTTGGCCACTCGGGGTGCGCTGCAATTGCCCCAGGCACTGCCTTTACGGTCGCGCTCGCCTGCGGCGGTGCCGTGGAAGTCTGCCCATGGGTACACGAACAAAATGCAAAGCCGGTCACCAGGAGAACGCACAGTTCCTTACGCATGAGAACCACCTTACGCGCCCGCTTCCACTTTGGTGAAGCACATGCTGAGTGTCAGGGAGAAGTGATTCAGTCGTCATTGCGCCGGCAACGTCCCACTTTCTCCCCAGCCATCCTCCGCTTCGTGGAAGCCGTGGATAAGCCGGGATTTACCTGTCTCCCCGTGCGTGCGTGTGGATGCAAAGGCTGATCCATCACCAGTGTTCATGCGGTTTTGCCTGATCTTTCCACTTCTTCACGCCTGCTGGGCGTGCTCCCGCAGGAGGATCGCTGTGCATTTCGCTCACATCGCCGTGGCTCCGGACAGACTCTCCACCATTCGTCCACGATGTGCCACCCTCCGGCACCCTCTTTTCTAAATCGTGCACTGCCAATAAGTGCAGCCGCATGTGCCAGTTGTGCCAGACTTCCACATTTCCGAACAGAACGGCTTCTACGGCTGTGAACTAACAGAAGAAGACATCTGAGAAAAAAAAGTACATCTCTCGCGTTGATTGGGCCCCTCTCGCTTCGTTGCATCAGCCTCGTTTCCCACAAACAAAGCTCTTCCTGCACACGGCGGCACGCGCTATCCTGAGCCTCACAAAGAGCCGCCGGGAACACTGCCCACCGCGTCGCATCGCAAGTGCTTTCGCAGTGAACAGGGCCGGTGATAGGCTGAGGTACGCTCCGCTGTAGTCCGCGCAGCCTGCCCTTGACTGCTCACTTTGGAGGACCTGTCCATGCCGACCGCCGCAGAACCCATCGCGCTTGAAACCACCCCAACGGCGCCGCCCACCGGCAACCTGGACATCACCGTCTCCCGCGCCGAGCTGCTGCGCGAACTCACCGCCGCGCAATCCGTCGTCGAGCGCAAGACCACCATCCCCATCCTCTCCAACTTCCTCTTTGAGGCGCAGAACGACCGGCTCACCGTCACCGCCACCGACCTGGATCAAAGTCTGCGCACCAGCTGCCCCGCCAAGGTGAAGAAGCCTGGAGCCTGCACTGTTCCCGCCCGCAAGCTCTTCGATTACATCCGGCTGCTCCCCGAGGGCGACATCTCCATCAAGCTGCTGGACAACCACTGGGTGCAGATTCGCGCCGGCCGCTCCAACACCAAGATGGTGGGCATGGCGCGTGCCAACTTCCCGCAGGTGCCGGATTTCCCTAACGCGGGCGTGGTGAAAATCGATGCAGCCGCCCTTCGCGGCATGGTCAGCAAAACCATCTTCGCCATCTCCAGCGAGGAGAGCCGCTACACGCTCAACGGCGCGCTGCTCGTCCTCAAAACCGAGAGCATGGCCATGGTCGCCACCGACGGCCATCGCCTTGCCCACATCGAGCGCATTGGCGAGCTGCCCGAGCCCCTCAATGGCGAAAAGAAGACCCTCATCCCGCGCAAGGCTCTTGGCGAACTGCAAAGCCTGCTCGCCAATGCCGGTGAAAACGAGCATGTCGAGTTCGCCGACGACGAGACCACGCTCTTCTTCCGCATCGGCGGACGCGTCCTGACCAGCCGCAAGCTGACCGGCCAATTTCCCAATTACGAGGCGGTTTTACCGCGCGACAACAACAAATTCGTGATTGTGCGCAGCGAAGATTTGATGGGAGCATTGCAGCGCGTGTCGCAGTTTGCGGACGAGCGTTCCGGCGCCATCAAGATCCGGCTGGAGCAGAATGAATTGCGCGTCTCGTCGCAGTCAACGGAGTCGGGCGAGTCGGAAGACATTATCGAGACACCGTACAACTACGATCCCCTGGTGGTGGGTTTCAATTCGGCGTATCTTATTGATTTCCTTAAAGCAATCGGCACGGCAGGCGAGGTTCGCCTGGAGTTCAAGGACGCCCAGTCGGCGGGTCAGATGCGCCCCGAAGATGGCAACGAAGACCAGAAATACCGCTATATCCTGATGCCGATGCGCATCTGACACGCTTCTCACAGCCTCTCGACGTTCAACAAAGCCCGGCCCCGCGCCGGGCTTTTCCATGCACTTTTGCACGCGTTTCGAGCATGTTTTACGTTAGGGCTAACATAAACCGCCACGCAAAGGCCCCGTGAACGCCGGGGCACTCCCGCCCGCTACGAGCCGGGTTTTCTTCTCCGCCTCCGCCGCCGCCCCGCTTGGTGTGGGGTGCGGGCTACCATCGCCGGACGGTGCGCGTTACGTGTGGGTGCCGGGTGAGTCTGTAGCACTGCCCCGTCCGCATGCCTACCGGGTGCCGGGCCGCTGGGCATCCAGCCCACGCGGGTGTTACTGGCGCGAAGGCACTGGCGATCGCCGAAGACCTCCCTGCGCAGGGCGGTTGTTCAACGCAACCGCTCCTTCGCGTCCGGTCCTGGCCTCAGAGTGACAGACGAACGCTTCAGGGAAAACCGCTACGCGCCTGCCCGTGCAGAGGGAACCGTTCGCCTCGCCGGTCCTGGCCCGGTGGCGTTTACCGCAAGAGCGAAACCGGGTATGCTCTATACACGTGGGCCTGTGGCGCAGCTGGGAGCGCGCTTCCATGGCATGGAAGAGGTCATCGGTTCGATCCCGATCAGGTCCACCAAATATTTCAACAACTTAGAGGAACCCCTCCGAGAGCTTGGCAGCCAAATTAGCAGCAAATCTCAATTTGCCATCTGCCGACGCTCTGCCAGTCCCGATTCGGAAACATAAAGGCTCCGGCTCGGACGGCGGCAGGCCATATTGTCTTCTTCGTCCCGTCGTACTGCTGCTGACTGACTCGTCGCCAGGCGATGAGGTTCTCTGACAGTTCCTTCGCAATCGGCACTTCGGTCAGACTTCCTTTCGTCTTTCCGAAGGGCCTGATCTTCCCCTTGTAGATTGTCTCCACCATGGTGAGCGAGACCGCTGCGACCCGATGGCACCTCCACCGAAAGGCGAACAGTTCGCTCGGACGGAGCGCGTTCGTCATATCCAGCTTCAGCAAATCCGGTCGCGAAGACCGAGCCTCGCCAAGGCTGCAGCAAGCTGCTCTCAGGTAAGCACCGTCTTATTACTTAGGACGCGAATCGCCGGCGTGCAACTCCGAGCATACCCAGAAGTCCTGTGCCGAGCAACGCCAGGCTGGAGGGTTCCGGTGTAACCGCCGCCTGTGGCGTGATGTAGCCGAACGCGAGGTAGGTCGAAAACGTACCCGGGGCCGTTGCAAAAGCGCTCGCCAGACCATTACAGAGGTTCGCTTCGGAGCAAAGGAGTCCCCCGGAGTAGCCGACAAGGCTCGTCGTTCCGTTCAGACCGAGAATAAGTACAGGGTATGTGGCACTGGCCTGGCTTTGGAAGTAGATAAAGGCGTTGGAAGTATTGTCGTACCCGGCGTAATCCACCATGGTGTAGGACTGCCCAAGATAAGAGGCGTTCGCGCTCTGGAGTGTTCCAGAGGTGGTGTCCACCGTCACGGTACCGGTCACTGTCGACAGATCGTCGAAAAGACCCGACACGTCGAACGTTTTCACGACATCAGCGCGGGCTGCGAGTGGCGCTGCGAGAAGGGAGGCGGCAAGGAGAAGGGATAAGCGCAAGGGAGAGCTCCTGGTGAGCGTAATGGGTAAGTGGATTGCTTAATGGGAGAGGATACCCGAAGAAATTCAAAAGGTAGCAAAATTCATGCGTCTTCTCGAAAAATATCCAGATTGGGACTGCTTTGCGAAAGTCGCGTCGCCCTGGCTAAGAACTCAGATAGTGTCCGGATAAAGGCAGAGTTAGCGATAACTCCTTCGCCAGGAGCGCGTTGTTTAGCCTGCGCAGCGGCCGATGTACCAGGTCTGCCTAGGCTGCGTAGATCCGGCCGGCGCTCGTTTTGCTCCGCGAATGACCTACCTGTGGTGCATCGTGGGCTCATAAAGCGCCTCGAGGCCTGGCCGATAAGGGATCTGGACGGGCGTGAGCGGTTCATCCGCCCTGGACCTTGAGGTAAGTGTGCGAATCAGTCTGTCTTGCATTTCGGCTGTGACCCCACTTTTGGCGGCGGGGCTGCTCCTGGGTTGTGGCTCGGGCGGAGATGCTTCGCGCACATCCGGAAGCGCCTCGACGGCAGGAACCGCCGCCGGATCAGGCAGTACCTCGGCGTCGGGTACAACTTCCGCCTCTGGCACCACTTCGACATCAGGTACTGCCACAACATCGGGCGCTACGTCCGCCTTGGGTACTACCACCCCTGCATCCGGCACCACAAAAGCCTCGGGTACGACTTCTGCATCCGGGACTACCACAGCGTCTGGATCTACCCCTGCAACAGGTATCACCACTGCTTCAGGCGCAACTTCTGCATCCGGCACCATATCCACAACAGGTACACCGCCAACAGGGGGCGCTACCTCCGCGTCGGGAACCAGCCCTGCATCGGGTGCGACCTCAGCGTCAGGCACCGCTCCTGCAACGGGTACGACCACCGCATCCGGCACAACTTCTGCCTCGGGCTCTACTTCGGCGACCGGTACCTCCTCAGCATCCAGCACGACGTCAACATCGAGTGCACCAGATACGACCACTACGTCTGTGAGCGCTGCAGCACGGCTGTTGGATCAGGCCACATTCGGGCCTACGATCAACGACATTTCTCTTGTGCAGGCTGTCGGTATTTCGACCTGGTTGCGGATACAGTACGCGACCCCACCGACGGTCCTGCCGATGTTGCCTGTACCCCTGCCGCAGGCATGCCCTGCGGACCCAACACCGTGCTTTGAATCCGAGTTCTGGCAGGCTGCACTGACCGCTCCCGACCAGTTGAGACAGCGCGTTGCGTTCACATTGAGCGAGATGTTTGTCACCAGCACTCAAAGCGTGAACGCCTATGTAATGGTGCCGTACTACAACGTGCTTCTGGCTGACTCCTTCAGCAACTGGCGCACCATTATGGAAGACGTGACAAGGTCGCCCGCTATGGGGATGTACCTGAACATGCTGGACAACGGAAAGCCGGCTGCCGGACAACATGCAAACGAGAACTTCGCGCGCGAGATGCTGCAGCTGTTCTCGATCGGCCTGGTCAAGTTAAATATCGATGGCACGCCGCAATTGGATGCGAGCGGTCACACCATTCCCAACTACACACAGGCGCAGGTCGAGGCGTTTGCGGACACCTACACCGGCTGGACCTATGCGGCGACCGGCGGCCCTGACCCTTCTTCTGTCTTTCCGGCGCCAGTCGCGAACATCTATTACCCGCTCGCCGGTGTGGACACAGCACACGACACCACAGCAAAGACACTGCTGAACGGCAAGCTGTTGCCGGCGGGCGGAACGGCGCAGGGTGATCTGAAGATAGCCCTCGACAACATCTTTGCCGATCCATCGCTGCCGCCGTTCGTCTGCAAGCAGCTGATTCAGCACCTGGTCACAAGCACGCCCTCCACCGGCTACGTGCAGCGTGTCGCCACCGTGTTCATCGACAACGGCTCGGGTGTGCGAGGCGATATGAAGGCGGTACTCGCGGCGATTCTGACGGACAGCGAAGCCCGCGCGGGAGACACCAATCCCAGCTTTGACGGTGGACACCTGCGGGAGCCGATCCTTTACCTCGCGTCGGCTCTTCGCGCGCTGGGTTACGCCTCCACAAACACCGATACCGGCAACGCCTGGGCGTATATGGGCCTCTCGACATATACAGGGGCTCTTGGCGAGCAGCCGATGCGTTCTCCAAGCGTGTTCAATTTCTATAGCGCGAACTATGTTGTTCCAGGAACGCAGTTGAATGCTCCGGAGTTCTCTCTTGAGAACACAGCAACAGTGAACCTTCGCCTTACGCTTGCTGATGCGATCAGCAGCGGCAACCTGTATGCCTTCAGCGCGAACTTCGGCCCGACCGGCCTGCTTGGTCCCATTGCCGGCGACGCGGGGAACCTCGCGAATGTTATGAGCCTGCTGCTTATGCATGGGCAGATGCCTGCCAATATGCGAAGCACGATCGTCTCTACCATCACGCCGCTCACCGACAACAGCCAGCGTGTCAGTGTCGCAGCCTACCTCGTCCTGAGCAGTTCGCAATATAAGATCATGCACTGATTTCTTGGCACTTCCATTCACGAGCAGGTTGACTGCTGCATCACTACGACAAAGCCGGGAGGGGAGCGCCCGAATCGATGACATTCTTTCCTGATAGCAAACAGAGCCAGCCCAATCGCCGTTCCTTTCTGCGCTACGCGTCCCTCGCCGCCGCAGGCAATGTCGCAGGCCTGCGCCCCTTCGGCATGCTGAATGCGCTCGCCAGCCCAACCCCGGCGGATGACTACAAGGCGCTGGTATGCGTTTTCCTCTATGGCGGGAACGACGGCAACAACACGATCATCCCCGTCGACACGCCCGGGTATGCCAACTACGCTGCCTTACGCGGGCCGCTTGCCCTGCAGCAGAATGGTCTGCTGACACTTGCCGGTCTGCCGCACTACGCGCTTCACCCGAGCCTGCCTGAGATACAGGCACTCATGAACGGCGGCCATGCAGCGGTCGTTGCCAACGTTGGGACCTTGTTGCAACCGACCACACGCGCTTCGTACCTGGCGGGCAAAGTGTCCAGTCCATCGAATCTCTTTTCCCATCCTGACCAGCAGGACGAGTGGCAGAACGCCGGGGCAGACGGCAGCACCACGACCGGTTGGGCGGGCCGGATCTCCGACGCGCTCAGTGCGAACTACAATCGCGGCGCAAGCATTCCCATGGTCACGAGCGTTGCCGGCGACACGCTGTTTTGCAATGGCAGCAGCACCATGCCGATGGCCGTGACGCCGGGAAATACCGCAGGCGCCGCTTGCACGGCGGGGAGTGCCTGTAACTCACGCTCCGCGGCGGCCCAGGCACTGCTGACCTTCAACAGCGGCTTGTCACTGGTCACCGCGGATGATGGCATTACCAGCAACGCTTACAAGTATGCCAAGACCCTGGCGGACGCGACAGCCTCGGTGTCGCCGCTGTCGACCGTTTTCCCGGCCGGAAATGGCCTTGCGGCGCAGTTGCAGCAGGTCGCGTCCATGATCGCGGCGCGTTCCGCCCTGGGCTCGCAACGTCAGATCTTCTTCTGCGGCATCGGAAACTTCGACACGCATAGCACCCAGCTTGAAACCCAGGCACAACTGCTGCGCGGCATTTCTGCTGCAATCGGCAGCTTCTACCAGGCCACCCAGGAGCTGGGAGTTGCAAACAAGGTGACGACCTTCACCATGTCAGATTTCGCCCGGACGTTGCAGCCGAACAGCAACGGCGGCAGTGATCATGGATGGGGCTCGCACCACTTTGTCGTAGGGGGTTCCGTTGTCGGGAATCGGATGTATGGCACCTTCCCGACGCTGGCCCTGGGCGGCCCTGACGACAGCGGCAACTCGGGCCGCTGGATACCCTCGACGCCGAGCGTCCAGTATGCAGCGACGCTTGCGCAGTGGTTCGGTGTGCCGCCGTCACAGCTCACGACAGTGTTTCCGACGCTGTCGGGTTTCTCGTCGTCGAATCTGGCCTTCCTGGGGTGATATTGGTACGGCAGCAAAATTCGCCGGATCACGAAGAAGCTGTGGTACCGTGGGTTTGCACCCGGAGCCGGGTGCATCTTACGTTCCTTTAGCGCACCGCAGGTGGACATCCAGTCACGGCGAAGGCCTCGCGGGTGTATATCTTCAGCATTCGCCGTTTTTCCTTCTGCAAACAATCTTCGGATCTTTACCCTGTGAGGATGGCCTGTGCTCGAATCAAATGAACTGGCACGCAAATATCGCGATCCAGATACCTTTGACGTACGCGGAACGGTTGACCGGTTCACCCTCGCGGCGCGGTACTACAAGGGCTTCATCCTGTCCGTTGCAGTTGGAATGGTGGTGCTCGCGGCGATTTATGTGTACGCCTGGCCGCCGATCTACAAAGTAGAAGCAACGCTCGTAGCAGAACGCGACTCGGACCCTGCTCGCGACGCCTTTTACACGCAGTGGAACATCTTCCGAAAAGATGATGCCCGTACAGAGATTGAGTTGATATCTTCCGCCGGCGTTCTCGCCGATGTAGTTCGGAACGAACACCTTACTTACGACGATGTTTACCACCCCATCACGGCGCAACTCACCTACTTCTGGGAAAAGTCCTGGATCGGGCGTCATTACAAGGCTACAAAGGCTGCGATCTTCGGTTCCGACGATGAACTGCCGCCCGATCAGGTAATGCTTGGTAAGACGGTCGCCGACCTGGCCCAGAGCTTTACCGTCACGCCCATCGGCGATACCACGATGGGTAAGCTATCGCTAAAGGGACCCAATAAGAAGGTTACGCAGATAGCGAACGCGATTCTCGATACCTATCTTAAGCACCGCAGTCAGACGCATGTCGACGAGGCAATGCAGTCGTACGCGATCCTCGAGGACGCAGCGACGAAGGCACGAATGGATGTCAATGCGGCAGGCGCCAGACGTGTCGCATTTGCGAATGCGAATGGCCTCACTTTTGACTTCCAGCGGGAGACGCAGCAGGTGAAACAGCGTACCGACCTGGAGGGCTCCATGGCAGCAGAGCGCGCCAGGGCCGCCTCTCTGCAGTCCACGCTGACGCAGATCGATCAGCAGCTTGCAAAAGAGCCGGCCACCCGCACCATCACTCAGAACATGGAGATCAACAGTGTTCGGGAAGCGGCGAAGATGAAGCGCCTTGAGACCGAGGCGGGATTGATCGCGGCGCGCGATAAATACAGAGAAGACTCACCCGAGGTGCAGTTGTTGCTTGGCGACCTGAAGACGCTGGACACGGTGATCGCCCGCTCAGACGAAAGAATTCAACGTGGCGAGACGGTGGGCCTCAACCAGGTTCAGCAGCAGCTGATCTCTAGCAGAAACACGACATCTGCGGAACTGCAAGGCTCTCTCGCCGCACTTGCGGCTATGGCAAAAACCGACGGGCAGCTTGGTGCATCGCTCCACAACGTTCCAGGACGGCAGAACCAGCTGCGCGACTTGGACCAGGACCTTACGGCTGCGCAAGCAAAGTACCAGACGCTGATTACGAAGGCAGAAGAGGCGCAGGTGTCCATCGCGACCGCCCGTGCAGCGATGCCTAGCGTGCGCGTGGTGGACTACGCTGCCCCCGCTGGCGGAAAATACTGGCCTAAGACAAAGCTTCTGTATCCTGCTGTGTTTGTGCTGGGCCTTGTCGTCGGCCTGTTCGCTGCGGTGCTCAAGCTGTGGTTGCGTGGGCGTGTCCTTCGGCTCGACCTGGTACAGAGCGGCGTGCCGATCTACTCCACCGTCGGTGTACATACCGGGGTCTTTCCTCTTACGGTGCTCGCCCCCCGGACGCCCAAAGCTTTGGAATAAACTACTTAGATCGCTGGTGGGCCGGAGGCCCTGCAGTTCAAGTAAATTTCAGGAACGCGATCACATGGCAACTACGGATCCGACGCAATCACTTAGCTTGCGTTCGCAGGAAGCACCCGATCTTCTCGGTCGTAATGATGGCAGCCTGGCAGCTTACCGCCGGCTCGCATTGCAGTTACACCACGATCTCGGCCACGGCCCGACATCGCGATCGGTGCTTGTGGTCAGCCCGGATGACGCGGGCACATGCGCGCGTGTTGCTGCAAACCTTGCATGCTGCATGGCAGAAGAGCTGGGTCGCGGTGTGCTGCTGGCGGACGCGACTCGTGAAGGCATGCTATCGTCTGCGCTTGCAGACGCGATTCCTCTCGGCCTGAACAACCTGCTCTCAGACACCAGTCTTGGACTTGAGAAGCTGGTGCTGCCAACGTCTTTCGCGGATGTATCCTTTCTGCCGAGCGGAACGCGGAGCAAAGGCTACAGCCCCGAGAACAGCGACAGGCTGCTGCAGCAGGCGGCACTACGTTTCGACTTTGCCGTAGTTGCCGCCGGCGCCATTCTGAGCGATCCGTTTGCGCTTGCCAGCGCACCTTGCTATGGCGCGGTGCTGTTGCTGGTGGTTGAGAACGAGACGCCGACAAAACTGTTTGAAGAAGCAGGGCACTCCCTGAAGATGTGTGGAGTTGAACGACTCCACGTCACACTGGTCGAACGGCACGAGGTTGTCTAGGGCAGACGGAAGCATGGCCATGCATGCGATGCTGGATACAGGCGTTGCCGAACCTTGGAACAAGCGTGCCCAGACCACGGCACTCGCCTTATCTCTGACCGCGTTACTATGCATCGTGATCGCGGGTACGGCGATCGTCAGCCTGAAGTTCGGCGCGCTGCTGGCCGCCCTGGCCGGCTACATCATCGCCTCGGCCCTATCGGGCAATCCCCGCCTGCTGGCCATCTGGGCCTTCTTCTTCACGGCGCCTTTCAATCTCAGCAAATACATCGGCCACATCGACCTGGTAAGTGGCGAGATCGCCTATCGCATCGAGGTAAGCGACTTCTTCTTCGCCATCATGCTGTTCTACATTCTGCGAGAGGTAGTCACCGGGCGTAGAGCGGGTCTCAAGACGCCGAAGGTGCTGCTTTGGTGGGCTGCGATCTTTGCTATGGGTTGCGTGACTGCGCTCACGTTCCCGCGGCATAACCTGGTGGGACACGAGCTTGTCCGCATGCTGAAGATGTCGCTCGTGTTCATCGTCTTCTCGTCAGAGCTGCGGACCGTCACGCGCTTCCTGCATGTATGTGCCGCCATGCTGCTTGGGGCGCTGGTGCAGTCGCTTGTCGGTCTCGCGCAGTACGTGCATGGCAGCCCCCTCGGATATCCCGATCTTGGCGAGACCGCGGCGCGAACAACCGAGATCCTGTCGCAGACCTCCGTCCAGGGCGAACAGGTGTACCGCGTCAGCGCGTTCATGCTGCACCCAAACATCTTCGGTTGCTTTTTGGCCGTTGTAGTGCCCTTTGCACTTGGTCTGCTGCTGGTAAAAACAAGCCGATACGGCAGGGTGTTTTGCCTTATCGTGCTCGCCGCCAGCGTCCCCGCGCTGATCATCACGCAGTCGCGATCCAGCTGGCTGGGCTTCGTTGCGTCCTGTGCAACGGTCCTCCTGCTAAGTTTCTTTCATCGCCGAGTCAGCCGACTTTCAGTCTTCGCGGTTCCCGTACTGGCGCTCGTCTGTATCTCGATACTGGCGCCATTTTCCGGAAGCATCATCACTCGGCTGCTGCATAGCAAAGACGACGCAACGATCGGCCGTGAGGCCTTCAAAGAAGATGCGAAGCGCATGATCGCGGCAAAGCCCATCTTCGGATTTGGCCTCAACACGTATACCGTCGCGGTGCAGCCGTACATGCTCTTCTCAGTCGCTGCCTTCGAGGGTGGATTTCTCCCCCCCGTCCACAACATTTACCTGCTGTGGCTTGCTGAGACCGGCATTGTGGGATTCACCTGCCACGTCATGCTTTGGGGCACACTTTTTGTCCAGGCCTTATTCAATTTGCGTGTTCGAAACGACATGCTCTACATGGTGAACGCCTGTTGCATTGGCGGGTATATCGCGCTCCTGGTAGATGGCAATTTCAGCTTTGAATGGAGGATGACCACCGTTCACCGGACCTTCTGGGTCATGAGCGGCATGATCATGGCGATCTCATACTGGCGCCTGCAGCATGAGGCTGGGCCGGACGCGGACCTGACTGAAGTGAAAGTCCTCGAAGGCGCATCATGAATGAGTCGATAGCCGACACAGAACTTGCTGAAGCCCTTGATCCGCCGCAGTCTGGCCTGCTGGACGGCAACGTCAGCCGCAAGGTACTGAAAAATTCGGCTGCACAGCTGGTTGGCCGCTTCTCCGTAGCTCTAACCCGGTTTGTGATGGTTGCGGCAATTCTGCGCACGGGCGGCCGAACCCTATTCGCGCAATACTCCATCGTGCTGGGCATCCTCAGCCTGGGCGAATGGCTGGTCGACTTCGGCACCACCGACGCCTTTACCCGTGAGGTCTGCAGAGAGCCGGGTCGTTCGCGCCGGCTGCTGCGAGCGCTCAGCGCCGTGAAGGTGGTCCAGTTCCCCATTTGTCTGGTGGCATTGTTTTCCCTTCTAATCGCGTTTCGCTATCCGGCCGTCGTGGTGAAAGCGGGCATGGTTGGCGCACTGAGCCTCTTCTGGTTTGCAGGCGTTCTCGTCTACCGGGTTGCATTCCGGTCACAGATGCGAGTGGAACTGGATGTCTCTGCCGAGTTCCTGTCCGTGCTGGTACTGGTTCCATGTACCTTGCTGGTGTGCCGCTACCATCTCGGCCTGATTGCAATCTTCTGGGCCTACTTCCTGTCGAGGATCGTGTTCTTCGCATGTTGCGTGTGGGTCGACAGGGGCACGGTACCGCTCCTGCCCGACAAAGAGGCTTTCGAAAAAGTCTCGTGGGGAGCGCGCATCTCTTTCGCGATCGGTGTTGCCGGTTTTCTGGCAGTTGGTTACGAGACGACGGACATTCTGCTGCTTTCGCGCTTCGGGTCACTTACCGATGTCGCCGTCTATTCCGGCGCGCAGAAGCTGGTGACACCGGTGATGATGGCGATGGCTGCGGTCGCTTCCACCTTCTATCCTGTCTTCGCCAGTTACTGGCCGGCGGACCAGGACAAGTTCCGGCAGACCTGTCAACGCGCATTGGAATCCGTGCTGGTGCTTGCCGGTCTGTCGGTCGCTCCCCTGATCGCGGGTTCCGGTTTCTTTATGCGGCTGCTTGGGCCACAGCTTGCAGACGGCGGCGAAGCGCTGAAGGGCATGGCGCTCCTTTGTTTCCTGAAGACCATCACCATCACACTGGGACCTATTCTCTACATCACCTTTGCGCAGCGCCAGCTCCTGAAGATGGTATCGGTAGCCCTGGTTCTGAAGGTCGTACTGATATCGCTGCTGGTACGAAGGTTTGGTTATGCGGCTGTTATCGGCATCAGCATCGGGCTCGAGATCGCGTTCGGCACGGTCACTGTCCTGATGATCCGCAGCTTCACCGGGTGGCGCGTACATTGGGCCAAACCGATCAAGGTGATGCTCACTCTCTCTGCTGTGATTGCCGTCACCACCCTGTTGAAGCTTCACGGCATCGCAGCGGCAGTCGTCGCCGCAATGCTCTACCTCGCCATCGTTCTGGCGGCAAGCATTGTCAAAGTGTCAGAGGTGAAGCAACTCCTCGCCAGGAACCCAGAGCCTGTCACTTAACGAGAGATATACAAAACAATGAGCAAATCGTAATCTTCTCAGAAAGAGGGTGTCCTTTACATGAGCCGCAAAGCGTTGAAAGTGGGACCCGTTGAGGCTGTTGTGTTTTACCCCGGTGGCCTCTCGAAGAAAGTTCGCAGTCTTGGTGGAATTCTGTCGAAGCCCTCTGAGGACGGGGAAGAGCACCTCGCACAGATGCCGTATGCAGAACCAAACCCGGCGACTGCAGACTTGCAGAAGCGGGTGGACGCGATCGAGTGGTATCACACGATTGACTTGGGAAATGGCGTCGTCACGCCCGGATGGTTCGACCTGCGTGGGGAACTGGACAAGTATCCGCTGCCGGCGCGGATGGATGGCATGCGTGTGCTTGACGTAGCGACGTTCGACGGCTTTTGGGCGTTTGAGTTCGCGCGCCGCGGCGCAGATGTTGTTGCGCTCGATATTGAGTCGTTCTCTTCGGTCGACATGTCGCCGCGGATCCGCCGCACAAAGACCCAGGAATACCTGGAACGCAAAACCGGCGAGGGATTTGCACTCGCCCGTGAAGTGCTAAACCTGCCTGTGCATCGTGAAATCTGCAACGTGTACGATCTGTCTCCAGAACGGCTCGGCATGTTCGACTTCGTTTTTGTCAGCGACTTGCTGCTTCATCTTATGAACCCCATGAAGGCGCTGAACAACATGTGCTCCGTTACCAAGGGCCACGCAGTCATCGCAGAGGTGTATGACGCGCGCCTGCCGGAGAACGAGAAGCTGATGTATTACGAGGGCGGAGAGGTGCACAACACCTGGTGGTCGCTCAGTTTTGGTGCACTGCAGCAGATGGTCATTGATGCAGGCTTCCGCAAAGTCGAGCTTACAAACCGCTTCATGACGGGCTATCGCGGACAGCGTGCCGTTCTGCCCCATGCCAGCTTTCGGGCCACGCCGTGATACAGGACGAGACAACCAGCGCAAGCACAAGCGCCCCCTTCAGCCTGGCGGCAAGCATCGTGGTTCCCACACGTAACCGCAGCATCTTGTTGCGCGAACTCCTGAACTCTCTTCTGGCGCAGGATGTCGATCCATCAACCTACGAAATTATCGTCGTCGACAATTGTTCCAAAGACGATACGGCACAGATGATTGAAGCCCTGCAGGCAGAGCACCCCGGCCGCATCGTCTATCACCCGCTCGTGCATGATCGCGGCCCTGTCCATGCCCGCAACGTCGGTGTGACCATCGCTCGCGGCCGGGTGATTGCACTGACTGACAGCGACTGCCGCGCGCAGAGTGACTGGCTGAGACGCGGCCTGGAGCCCTTCAATGGCCCCGTCGCTTTCGTGAGCGGCGCCGTGCTCGACAAGCCGGAGCAAAAGCTTCGCCTGTTCTCCGGGTCGTATTCCCCGGTCACCAAAGAGCATCCCACCTACCCCGCGTGCAATATCTTCTATCGTCGCGACGTTTTCCTGCAGATGAACGGCTTTGACGAGTCGCTCTACTTCCGCAACTTCATCGACGGCAAGCCGGTGGAGTGCGCCGATACAGACCTTGCATGGCGCATCCGCGATGCGGGCCAGAGCAATGCTTTCGCGCGCAATGCGGTTATCTATCACGAAGTCGCGAACCGTAAGCCGTTGAACTGGATCGTCGATCCATTTCGCATCTTCGCGGTGCCTGCCCTGGTGAAGCGTCATCCGGGATTAAGGCCGTTGTTGCTGATGGGCGGACTGTTTTTTCGTCTGGAAAACCTGCTGTTTGATGTTGCTCTCCTCGCGGCGCTGCTGGGGATTTTTGCCAGTCACTACTTCTTTCTGGCATGCCTGCCCTATTTCATCTATGTTTTCTACCTGATGGCGCGGGAGAACTTTAGCGTGCTGCGAATCCCGAAGCTGATCGCCCAAGTGATGCTGCTTTCCCTGCGGCAGTTCTTCGTGAGCGCCGGTCTGATCTACGGCAGCCTGCGGTTTGGCAGTCTGGTGCTGTGAAGCGAAGCCAGACAGGCCGGGTACGCCGTGTCGCATTGGTCTCAGTGACCATGGGCGAGGTTCAGCGCGGCTATGAACGATTGGTCCGTGATCTTTTCGAGCTGGTGCGAAGCGACATCGACATCACCCTGATCAAGGGCAGTGGCAGCACCATGGACGGGCAGGAGCGCGTGCTCCGGCTCGCACGATGGGCGCGCAGGCCGGCAAGGCTGCTGCCGTTCAAAGCAGTCGCAGGATCTGAATACAAGCAGTACAAAGCGGACTGCCTGGCATGTGCATTCGGTCTGTTGCCTGAGCTGATTGCCGGCAAGTACGACATCGTCCACTTCCTGGACCTGCCACTGGGCTACATGATGCAGAGGCTCAAGCCTATGTTTCGTCTCAAGCAGAAGCTGCTCATGACGAACGGCTGCTGCATGGTTCCCAAGTACTTTCCCCGCGTGGACTGCATCCATGAGATCACGCAGCCGAGCTACGACGATGCGCTTGCGCAGGGAGCGTGCCCTGATCTTGTCCACTTGATCCCGATCGGTATCCACACCGAAAAATTCGAGCGCTCGCAGACTCGTGAAGAACTGCGCCGCAAGTACCAGGTGCCGCAAGACACGTTTGTGATCCTGTCCGTTGCAGCCATCAAGCGTGTACACAAGCGAACGGATTACCTCATCCGCGAGCTAAGTCAGCTCAAAGGAAACTTCCTCTTCTGGCTCGACGGCAATCCAGAGGACGCGACTCTGATCGAAGAGGCACGTGCGGTGCTCGGCGAAAAGTGCAGAGTCACGCTGGTACCCACAAAGGATGTCGGCGATCTATATCACCTGGCCGATGTGATGGTGCATGGTGCATTGGAAGAAGCATTCGGCTTATCCATCGTCGAAGGCTTATCGACAGGCATACCTGTGTTGACCCACTGCTCACCCCACTTTCGCTGGCTGACGGGCGAGGATGCCGGTCTGGTCGATATGGCGAAGCCCATGGCCCTCGCACAGCGCCTGCAGAGCATGATGAACGAGAACTCGCCTGATCCTGCTGCTGGCGCGGCAAGGGCCGCGCGCGTGCGCGAACGCTTTGATTGGCAGGCGCTGAAGCCTGCTTACCTGGACATGTACCGCAAGCTGGTTGAGATCTGAATGCCGTATATCCTGCAGCGCTACAGTCGGCGACAGACCCGCGAGTTGATGCGCGCGGACTATGAGCGGCTGTATCAACTACTTGCGCGCGGCCAGCCGCAACCGCCGGTGCTGGTCTGGTGCCACCCTTCGTTTCTGTGTACGTGTCTGTACCGGCTGTCGAACCACTTCTATCGCTCAGGGCACCGCTACATCGCGCGGTTCTGGTGGCACCTGAACATGTTGCTTACGGGTGCCGATGTGAGCGAACCTGCTGACCTCGGTGGGGGGCTGGTTGTCCTGAGCCCTGCCGGTGCAGCCCTGATGGGTAAGGCGGGCCGCAACCTGACCGTCATGCCGTGCGCCGGGCTGGGCGGTGAACTCGGTCGCCTGCTGGACGTTGGGGGAGGCCCCGGCGTACCGGTGCTGGGTGATGACGTCATCCTGGAGCCCCACTGTGGTGTACTGGGCCCCGTGATTGTTGGCGATCGTGTGCGCGTGGGGGCGGGTATGGCGCTATGCTTCGATGTGCCCGACGACACCTACGTCGAATCTCCGAACGTGCGCTTTCTGAAGAGGAAGGACCTGGCATGACACGGGTCGAAGCCAGATGCGCTGCGTACCAGCACGGCAATCTACTGCCCTTGCGCGCGGAAATCTTCTCAGATATCCGACGGTTCATGACGAAGTCAGAAGCCAGCCTCGCCGCTTCTGATGACACATTTCACCGCGTCAGCGCGTTTCTAACCCCTGAGCTTCTGGCTCAGACGATCTATCGGTTTGCCCATTACTGCTATGTGCGCCGATGGTTGTTCACCGCGACGCTGCTGACCCGCATGAATAGCATGGTTCACAAGATCAATATCCCACCCCAAAGCTGCATCGGGCCGGGATTGCACATTCCTCATCCCTGCGGCATAACCTTTTGCGGGTCCGCGGGAAGTGACTGCACGCTGTACTCACTCGCGACCGTGGGCGCGGATGTAGCGTATGCCGACGGACCTGTCGACCAGTCACCGTATCTCGGGGATCGTGTAACCATCGCCGCCCATGAGGCTATTCTCGGGCCGATGACAATGGGCGACGACGTGAAGACGGGCCTGTTTACCTTTCGAATGGACTTCGATGTTCCTTCGGGGGTGATCGTTCGTGGAAGGGTAAAGAAACCCTCGCTCCACGCGAAGCCAGGCCCGCTGGACGCCTTTCAACGGCCCGCACCGGAGCAGGGTGCATGATGCTCCTTTCTTTCGTGATTCCGACTTTCAATCGATCGCAGTTACTGCGCAAAACGTTGCCGGCCCTGCTCGAGCAGGTCACGGAGCCGTGGTTCGCTTACGAAGTGATCTTTGTGAGCAACGGCTCTTCTGACGCGACGGACGAGTTGCTCCGCGAGGCGGCAGCACGCAATGAAGGCCGACTGCGTTACTTCTATATCGATCCGACGGGTGGTCCTTCGGCACCGAGGAACCACGGGATACGCGAGGCGAAGGGCGATATCGTCATCATCCAGGATGATGACGTGTTGCCCGATGCGACGATGGTGTTGGAGCATGCGAAGTTTCATCGCGACCACCCTGCAGCACATCATGCTGCGCTTGGAGAGGTGTATGTACCGCCTGAGCTGCTACAAGATCCCATGACGCTGTTCCATAGCTTTCCGTATCACGAGGTAAGCGGGCTCGATAGGCTCAGCTACCTGCACTTCTGGACGTGTAATGTCTCGCTCAAGCGAGACTTTATGCTGAGCGCGGGCATGTTTGATGAATCCTTTCTTTTTTACGAGGACGTGATCTGCGCGCACCGCCTGCAGGCGAATGGCATGCATCTTCATTTTCTTCCGTCGGCAAAGGGAGCGCATCTGCACGAGTTGAAGGCTAGCGACGTGGCGAAAAAGGGCCGCTTTTATGGGCAGTGGCTTTACAGATTTTTTCAGGCCTATCCTTATCCCGAAGTGATGCAGCGGTTTGAGATCATCTCGCCCAGATTCGGTCCGGTGCCGTACGTCAGAAGCATTGCGAAACGCGTGCGCTTTCACTTGATTGACAACCCAATCACCTGGCTCGGCTTTCGAATCGCCGGTGTTCTGAAGAGCCCAAGAAACGGCATGACTGACTTCTACTATTCCTACGTACTGCGAAGGAACATCTTCGCGGGCTATAACTCGCAACGGAGACAAGAGCTTCCATAGCTGTTTGGCTGCGCCGTCGTAAATGGAACGAGAGCAACGGAGGACACATGATTCGCTCCGGACTGGAACGCATGATTACGCTCACTTCTCCGGGAGGGGACAAGACGTTCTTCGCTCCCGAAGAGTTCCCCTGGGTGGCAGAGGTCGAAGCGGCAACGCCCGAGATCCTTACCGAGTTGCAGCAGCTGCTCTTGAAGCGGGACAACATCCCGAACTTTCAGGACGTTTCCGCAGATCAGGCTGTGCTCACGCAAGGGACTGACTGGAAGACGTTCTTTCTGTATGCCTATGGACGCGAGCTGACGGAGAACTGCCAGCAATGCCCGAAGACGGTAAAGGCACTCGGGCGTATCAAGGGGATGAAGACCGCGATGTTCTCAATCCTGGCTCCGGGGAAGCACATCCCTGAGCACCGCGGGCCGTACAAGGGCGTGCTGCGTTACCACCTGGGCCTCATCATTCCGGAACAGGCGGAGAAGTGCCGTATCCGTGTCGGAAACGACTTCAGGCACTGGGAAGCCGGCAGGAGCCTGATTTTCGATGACGCGCACCTGCACGAGGTGTGGAACGACACGGACGAGCAGCGGGTTGTGCTGTTTGTTGATTTTGAGCGGCCGCTGCCGTTTCCGGTTTCACTGCTGAATCGCGCCGTCATCAAGCGCATTGGCAACACGGATTTCGTAACCGATGCCGTCGCAAAGATCGCCGGCATGTCCCGCCCGGAGAAAGGTGCGGACGCCGGATCGGTCGCTAGAGGATGAGCGCACCGAAACGCAGGCTGCCCGCCGTGAGCAATACAAACGATGCCAGGTCTCGCGGCGCGTATAGCAGCACGCGCACAAGGCGAAGCGGACCCTTCAATGTCTTCGACGTCTCAGAGCCGCGTACCCAGATGTACGGCAGCACGAGCACGAGGCTCCAGAGGCTGAACCAGGCAAGCACGATTCCTGCCAGAGCCATCAGGATCCACACCTGGATAACGTCGTAGAAGTAGCCGTACAAAAGAAATTTGCGAAGTTCCGGATACGCCCGCAGCATCTTCGGCAGAACATATAGCCGGTGGTTCACAAACCAGCGCAGCACCGAGATGGGCATCACCTCGTGGAACACAAGGGCTCCGTTGGCGAACGCGCTTTGCCAGCCAGCCCGCTTTACCTTCCACGCGAGATCGACGTCCTCTCCGCCAAGAGGCCGTTCCGCGTTGGGGCGCTTGTCGTGCAGAAATCCGCCGGAGTTCTCAAACGCTTCACGCCGGTAAAAGATATTTGCCGTTTCGTAGAGAAAGTCTTCCCGCTCAACCTTGATGGTTCGGCTGAAGACGTTGTGAGGCGCCTTTGGATCTGGCAACGTTCTTCCTTGAACGAGACCCACTTCCGGCGCCTTGAAACCCGCGAGTCCCTCGATCAGCCACTCGGGCGAAGCCTCGCAATCGCTGTCCATGAAAGCGATGATGTCTGCCGTACCGGTGCGGGCACCAAGGTTGCGTGAAGGCCCCGGACCCTCGGGCTTCTTGCTCAGGCATGCCAAGCGGCATGGTGCCTGATCGCGAAGAGCGTTCACCATGTGTACATTGCTCTCGTCGGGCGAGCTGTCCACCACGAACACTTCAAACTGTTCGGGAGAGAGCGTTTGCGTGAACAGAGAGCGGACCGCAAGCTCCAGTTGCCGGGGTCGCTTGAACGCGGGTATTACAACGGTGATTAAGGGTCGCCGTGTTGTTGAACCCGCTGGTTCCATTGCCGCCAGCTTAGTGCGTTGCACGGGTGAAGACAAGAGCGGTGACCGAGTGCGCAGGGAAGGTATGCTCCATGGCTGCGCCTGCCGGCACGCTGCTGTCTGTGATTGTGATCTCCGAGGGGGAGCCTTGGCGGAAGCGTCCCGCAGGTCCGTCCTCAGCCTGCGGGGGCAGGTGGAGACCGGGGACTGCGATAATGCCCGTGCCCGTATTTGCGTCGATCGCGGTGCCGTTCAGCAGATGCTGCTCTGCCTGTGGCTGAGGGCGAAAGCCCTCGATTTTGAGCTGCGTCACAACAGCATGATCCAGACTGCGGTTCACCGTCATGACATAGAGCTGACGGCCATCTGCACTCAACGTGCTCGTTGTCATGAGGTCGGGTGCGTCTTTCACAGCATCCGTTAGCCCAACTGTTTCACTCTGGAAGGTTGAAGATCTGACCTGGCTGCGGACGAGGTCCGTGCCGGAATAGTGGGTGAACATCTTGAAGACATAAGCTCTGGCTGACTCGGTCCAGTCCGGTTGAGGAGGAAACCGTGTGTCCTTCGTACCGATCCAGCCGAGCACGCTGTAGTCATTCAGTTGCCAGAAGTTCGCAATGTCCGTTTTCTGCGAAGACATCAAAGTTTCGAGCATGCTTGCGGCGAACAAGGCTGACCCAAGCGTCTTGCCGTGGTCGATGTAACGCGTGCTGAAATCGAAACGGAATGCAGGACCCCATTCCGTGACGGCGATACCGATATGCGAAGCACGTGCCGGCGCGTACTGTTCAATCTGCTGCCGAATGGTTTCCAGGTTCTCTGCGATCAACGCAGGGGCGGCCAGCATCGCTTTGTACACGGTGGGGACATCCTGCGTGTCCGTCTTGAGCAGCGGGGCGTATGCGTTGTGTACCGAGAGATAGTCGATTTGATCCTGCGCGCGGTCCAACAGAACTTTGTCCCAGTCTGACGACGCCATGGTGGTGTAACTGCCGTGGTTCTGCCCACCGATCGCCAATATCTTGATGGTGGGATCGACGGCCCGCATGGCTCGCGAGAACTCCAGGAACCGGTCGGCATATTGCTGCGGCGTCAGGATCGCTCCTGCCGACCCGAGGTTGGGGTTATTCAGATACAGCTCGTTTCCAACCTCCCAATACCGGACGCGCTGATGCGGAACATTGACGTAGCGCACCCAGTCCGCCGCTTCCTGCGCTGTGCCCGTGCCTGCGTTCACGGTGATAAGCAGCTCCGCGCCGGCATCGTGTGCAAACTGCAGGGCCTCGTCCGTCCCGAAGTATGCCCGCGAGCGGTCCCTGCCGCCTGACAGGTGGAGCATCTCCGGTCGTTTCTCCGGCGTGCCTACCCCGTTCTTCCATTGATAGGCATCGGAGTACACGCCGCCGGGATAGCGAATGAGCTTGATACCCATACCTCGCGACAGGCTCATCAGCTTGGGGTCAGCCTTGTGCTGGTCAGGCAGCCACGCCCCGTTTCCATTCCAGATCCATTCCATGTTGGTGCCATAGAGAGTCTCCGGAATTTTTCGTAACACTTGGCCCGCATCAATCTGGATAGAAGCATTGGTCGGCTTAGCGGTAACGGAGTTCACGGGTGCGGGCGCGGAAGAGGTTTGGCCTGCCACACCCAAGGAGAGGTCATCGAACCATGCCGCGCCGGACTTGCCGTCGACCCAGCAGATGAAAACCACCTGTGCGTTTGAGCCACCCGGAACCGGGTAGTTCCCTTCCAACCTGGTCCAGCTGTTCAGAGCAGGCTGTGTCAGCATCGCGAGGTTTTGCGGCTTATTGCCGACGATGGTCAGCATGCCGATGTGCGCAACGGCAGCGCCCTGCACGCGTACCCAGCCTGAGTATTGAAGAGACTGCTTGCCTAGCCCTCTGGTGGCAACCATCTGGCTTGCTGCAAGCGGCTGGCCTCCCGCGTTCTTTGCGTTGGGTTCCAGTTTCAGTGCGGCGCTCCCAGAGTGGACAATAGCGTGGTCGATTTGAGCCGAGCCCTCCTCACCGGTATGCGCCATGTCCCGGGTCCAGCCTGCGGCGATATCACCACCTGCGGTCTCAAAACCGGTGTTCGTCAGCAGTTCTGGAGGGAAGTCATTCACCTGTGCGCTCACCGTGTCATCCGTTGACAAATCCGATAAGTTTGAAGGAGCATGTCTGGACAGCGCAAAGCCCGTCAGCATGACCGCTCCGGCGATTCCTAACAGCTGGAGGCGGAGGCGCATCGTGCGTTCGATTATAGCGGTTGCTTCCTCCGAGGATGCGTCTTGAATCCACGCGTCAGTGTATTGATGAACTGCCGAAACGGCGCGGAATATATCCAGGAGGCCGTGGACAGTCTGCTGGCGCAGACGTACGCCGACTGGGAGCTTGTCGCTTGGGACGATGGCTCGACGGACGAGACATGCGCCATTCTTCGCAGTTTCCGAGACAGCAGGTTTCGAGTAGTGAGTTCCGCAAAGAGCGAGTCGCTCGGGCAGAGCCGCAGAATGGCCATCGAGGCGTGCCGGGGAGAGTGGGTCGCCTTCCTGGACCAGGATGACATCTGGGCACCAACCAAGCTGGCGCGGCAGGTGGAAGTGGCGGATTGGCATCCGGAGTGTGCCATCATCTACGGGCGTACGCTGCGGTTTGGCGAAGCCGTGCAACTGAAGGAGTATGACCACCGTCACGAGTGGAGCGCTCTTCCCGAAGGAGAAATCTTCGAGCAGCTATTCAAAGACTCCTGTTTCATCTGTATGAGCAGCTCGATGCTGCGCGCCTCCGCGATTGCGCAGGTTCCTCAGATTCCAGACGAAATCCGCCTTACGCCGGACTATTACCTCTACCTGACGCTGGCTCGCACATTCACCGCGTACGCCGTGCAGGAGCCGGTCTGCTTCTACCGCTGGCATAGTGGCAATCTGACAAAGCTCAAAGGGCAGCAAGTCCAGTGGGAGTGCCTCGGGCTGCTTGATCAGTTTGCCCCTCAACTGCCCACCGGGGTAGTGCGGCGCCGGCGCCGAATCCACCACTCGCTGATCGCGTTCTCCATGATGTGCTCCGCCAGAACTCTCGGGAGCGGCGCAAGTCATCTGCTGCGGCACGGTTCCCTCACCTACCTCCTGAGCAGGCCGTTCGCACGGGCATACCGCGCCGCCAAACGAGAACTCGTGCGGCCCTACTGGAAACTCGCGCCCGGCCGCGCGGACGCAACGCAACTTTCTTCCGGTGTGCCCACGTGTTACGAGAACGACCGACGGAAACTTTCTGGCACACTGTTCCCACGCAGCCACAACCTGCTGGGAACCAGCGTGTCCGTGAGCACCTTTGACGAGGCACGTGAGTTTCTGGGGGGCATGGTCGAGGAACGCATTGCGGGATATGTCTGTAATGCCAACGTGTATTCCGTCATGCTGGCCCGCGAGAACAGTCGCTTGCGAAGGAACCTTGCTGCCGCTTCGTACGTAAATGCAGATGGCATGCCGATTGTCTGGATGCTTCGCGCGTTCGGCTTTTCGTCAGCGGAACGCGTGCACGGAGATAACCTGTTTCTGAGTTGTTGTGGGCACTTTCCCCAATGGAGGCATTTCCTTGTGGGTGGCCGTGAAGGCCAGGTAGAACACGTCGCTGGCGAGCTTCGCAAGCGGTATCCCGGCATGCAGATCGTTGGGGGCCAAGCGACGCCAAAGCGTCCGCTGCCGGAGAACGAGACTGCCCGCATTCTGGACGAGATCAAAGCAAGTCACGCAAACATCGTCTGGGTTGGTATGGGAACTCCGGCGCAGGACGCGTGGATGTCGTATGCCGCCCCACAAGCAGGGATCCCGATGGTCGGCGTGGGTAGTTCGTTCGACATGCTGTCGGGCCGCAGCCAGCCCACTCCGGAGTGGATGCAGCGGTCCGGACTGCAATGGCTGTTTCGCCTGGCGCAGGAACCTCGGCGTCTCTTCAAACGATATACGTACTACAACACTTGTTTTCTGATTGCTGCTGCCGCGGCACTCGCGACCACGTCCCGGACGAAGCCCTTAACCAGAGAAAACAGCACGGACAGCAGGGTTAGCGGATGAGCGTGGATCTTTCCGTTGTCATCGTCACCTATAACTCAGAACCTTTCATTGCCGCGTGTCTTGACTCGTTGATGGCGGCCACGAAGACCTTGACGACGGAGATTTTTGTCTATGACGGCGGGTCCAAGGACGGTGGCCCTGCCATCGTCGCGGAAAGCTACCCTTCCGTTGTTCTGATTCGTGGCGAGAACATCGGCTTCTCTGCAGGGAACAACATGGCGCTTCCGCTCTGCACGGGCGATAAGATCCTCCTGTTGAATCCCGATACAGTCCTGTTACCCGGTAGCCTGGCTCGCTTGATGGGATTCCTGGACAGCAACTCGGCATACGGAGCAGTGGGCCCGGCCCTTGTGTTTGCCGATGGTGTTGTACAAGATCATTCCGCGCACCGTCTTCCCACGCCTTACTACATGATCTCTTGGCTCTTTCTTCTGGATAAGCTCGAGTGGCGACTCCGCTTTCGTGGGAAACGCACACGCGGCGCTATCCCGCCGAGGTCAAGTTGGCTGGACGGTTTCACACTCCTGAGCTGGACGCGGGACCGGGCAACGGAGATCACATATCTGTCGGGCGCGTGCCTCATGTTCCGCAAAGCTGTGTTGGAACAGGTGGGGCTGCTGGATGGCGCATCTCCGCTCTACCTTGACGATATCGATTACTGCAGGCGTATTCAGGATGCTGGGTGGAGGCTCTTCTATGCAGCTGATGCGTATGTCACGCACTACTGGCAGCAGAGCAGCGCGAGTGTGCAGCGCGACGCGGACTTCTACGCGCTGCTTTGTCACTCCGTCTGGATCTACCTACGCAAGCATCATGGAAGTCTTGCGGGTTGGGCCTACCGTTTCGCTGCGTTGGCCGCAGGCTTGTTGCGCAGCAGCATCTGCCTGGTAGCGATACCGCTGGCGCGAGGCAAAGGTCACGAATGGGGCCGCCATTTGCACATGGCCACGGCCCTTCTTCGCTGGTCGGCCAACGCCCCATCGGTGCCTGCCACGCTGCATTTTGCGCCCGCGCCTGCCACGCCCATGCGGCTAGTCTCGTCCGCTGGAGCTCCCCAGCGATGAAAGTCGTTCAGGCTTTCAACGTGCATCGCAGCGGCGGCGGCGCAACCATTGCAACCATCGCTCTGATCGATCTGCTCAGAAGCCGGGGCGTTCAGGTGGAAATGTTCCAGCGGTCCAGCCGCGACCTGCCGCAAAACGTGTTGGGCCATCTGCAGGCCGGCCTGGGTGTGTTCGTGCCGGGCAAAACCGTGCGCCAGTTTGCGGAGATTTTAGACAGGGTGGAGCCGGACTTGGTCCACAGCCACGAGGTCTTCCCGTTGATCTCTCCATGGATTCTGCCGGAGTGCAGGAAAAGAGGCATTCCCGTGGTGATGACCTGTAACGACTATCACCTCACCTGTCCTGCGCGAAATCATTTTCGCGACGATATGATCTGCACACAGTGCGTAGATCGAGGAGTGTTGCCGTCGGTCGTTCACAACTGCCGCGGCAAGTACGCAGAGAGTGCCGTGATGGCAGCCTATTGCACCATGGTGAACGCGTTCCGTCTTTACCTTGATAATGTCGACCACTTTATCGTTCCATCACAGTTCACCGGCGAGTGGCTCGGCAAGCATGCGGGCATTTCTTCTAACCGTCTGACCGCGGTCGCGACGCAAGTGGCCATCCCGGAGCATGCGTGTAACCCAGCGGAAGGAACGTACGCGGCCTTCGCGGGGCGGTTTGTGCGTGAAAAAGGCATCGGTGTACTGCTCGAGGCCGGGGAGTTGAGCGGGGTGCCCGTGCGACTCTCGAGAAATCGTGTAAGCTTCGTGGAAATAAACCTTCCTTCGAAGGCGGACGTACTGGTGACTGATACTCCAAACGAGCTTCAAACGTTCTATCGGCATGCTCGTATGCTGGTGGTGCCGAGCGTCTGGTTCGAGACCTTTGGCCTCGCGGCGGCCGAAGCAATGGCCCTCGGGATTCCTGTGATCGCCTCCCGGATCGGTGCTCTTGCGGAGCTCATCGAAGACGGTGTGGACGGGCTGCTCTTTACCCCGGGCAGCAGCATCGAACTCGCTTCCAAGATGAAGCTTTTGTGGGATGATCCTGACCTGTGCCGTGAACTCGGCGCGCGTGCCCGGCAGAAGGCGATGCGCCTGTGGTCACCGGAACAGCACTTTGACCGCACGATGGCCGTATACCGCAGCGTACTTGCCAAAGCTCACGCTGTGCATACAGCCAGTGCATGAGTGAGGTAGCACAGCGGACGCCCTTGGGAGACCTGCCTGCACTGGCAGGGGGAACGCCAGCGTTTGAGGCCTCGCATCGCCTCATCTTTCAGGCCCCCATTATTACCGGGGCTGAGATCGACGCCGTTACGGAATGCCTGAGGAGCCGGTGGATCGGCCTTGGGCCGCGTGTGACTGCGTTTGAAGAGGACTTTCGCACCTACACGGGAGCCCCCTACGCGGCGGCGGTCAGCAGCTGTTCCGCCGCCCTGCACCTTGCGCTCATCGCGCTGAACATCGGTGCCGGTGACGAGGTGATTGCGCCCACGATGACGTACTGTGCGACCGTGCATGCCATTCTGCACGTTGGCGCGACACCGGTGCTTGCAGATTGTGATCTACACTCGTACAACATCACAGCCGTGGAAATCGAACGCCGGATCACCTCGAAGACCAAGGCTGTCATCGTTGTCCATATCGCCGGCCGCGCTTGCGATATGGAGAGCATCGTTTCGCTGTGCAGGTCAAAGAAAATCCGGCTGATTGAAGATTGCGCCCACGCGATCGAAACGACATACCGTGGCGTGCACGCGGGCTTGTTCGGCGACGTTGGCTGCTTCAGCTTTTACCCTACAAAGAACATCACCACGGGCGATGGCGGCATGGTGATTACCCGAGACACGAAGCTGCATCGCCGGATCAAACTGCTTTCACAAAACGGCATGAGTGCTGACGCGTGGGCACGTGAAACCAAGCTTCATCGCACACGCATTCTCGCCCCCGGATTCAAATACAACATGACCGACATCGAAGCTGCGATGGGCCGAGTCCAGCTGGCCGCGGTGGAGAGCCGATGGGAGTGCCGCAAGCGACTCTCTGAGAGCTACACAGAGGTGCTTCGTCACCCTGCGATTATCCTTGCTGGCAGCGCTCCGGACGATTCGAGGAACGCGTACCACCTCTTCTCCGTTCGACTGCGTCTCGACGGCGCCGGTGTGACACGTGACGATGTTGTAGCAGGCATGAAGGCGGAGAACATCGGCACCGGTATCCACTACGTCCCGGTGCATCAGCAGCCGTACTACCGGCATCGTTACCGGTTCAAGGACGCCGACTTTCCGAACGCTTCACAAATCGGAGCGACCACCCTGTCTCTGCCTCTCTCTGCCGATCTTTCCAACGAGGAAGCCTCAACAGTTAGCCATGCGCTGCTTCGACTTTTGAATTACTTTTATGCAAAGGGACAATCATGATTCTGTTGCCATCGCGATCGGTACTGCTGCGTGTCGCAGGCACTTTTCTGTGCGCCTCTACATTGCTTCTTCAAGGGTGCGGGCATCGCAAGCCGATTGTTACTTCCGTACCGGTGGCTCCTGAAGTCATTACGTCTTCGCTGCGGTTCCAGAAGGTCTATGTCTTTGTGCCCGGAGATGCGATGGAGATTTCTGTGATGAAGAGTCCAGAAGTTTCAAGGACCGTCATCGTGCGACCGGACGGATTCATCTCTCTGCCGGTAGTCAATGAGGTGAAGGCAGCCGGGAAGACACCGCCTGAGCTGCGGGAAGAGCTCACGATACTCTTAGCCAAACGGTATCTCAATCCTGAGGTTGCGGTGATTCCCACCGTGTTCCGGCAGCCGATGGTGTATGTCACCGGTGATGTCGGCCAGGCGTCTGTGGCAGTTCCCTTGCGGGACGCACCGACAGCTCTGCAGGCGTTGACCCTGGCCGGTGGGTTCCGCCGGTCTTCCGCAACGAAAGCGGTCGCGCTGATGCGCCTGAGCGAAGATGGCCATCTGAAGATTTCCGTCATTCCGGCGGCCGACAAGTCACAGCCCGGCGCGTACGCTGGCCTGCGCGCGCTTCCCATGCAGGCGGATGATGTCCTGTTCGTCCCGGAAAATTCACGCAGCCAGATAAATCGTTTTGTAAACGACTTTATCAACTCACCTCTGCAATCCGCAGAGCTGGCGCTGGGCACTTATACAAACTTCCGGTTGATCAGCTACTTCAACAAGAATTAATTTGGTTGCGTTGTCGGGGGGTCGGCCATTGCATTGCCGCCCTATTTCCATCTCTCTGCGACTTCGCCTTCGAGGAGGCTTCGAAGTCACTGCGGTACCAGGCGATGGTACGCTCCAGCCCCTCCTCGAGTCTGTAGCGGGGTGCCCACGAGAGCCATGTTCGCGCTTTGGTCGCGTCGAGATACTGTTCCCGTATCTCGGTCGACACGTTGTTCTGCACAATGGGTTGCAGGTTACTACAGCCCATGAGCTTGACGATCAGACCCGCTAGTTCCAGGGTCGTCAGCGGCAGGCCCAGGCTGAAGTTGAATGCTTCACCATAAACCGCGGGATTGCTCTCCATGGCTTCCGCAAGGATGAGGTAGGCGAGTGCCGCGTCTTCCACATAGAGAAAGTCACGGACAAACTTCCCGTCACTGCGGATCACGAACGGCTCGCCGTGCAGGGCAGCCTGAATGACGCCCGGTACGATGCGGCTGTAGTTCAGATCTCCTCCGCCAAATAGATTCCCACAGCGAACGATTGAGACGGGAAGCCCGAAGGTGGCGGCATACATTTTGGAAATCAAATCGGTGCAGCTCTTCGACACGTCGTACGGATACTGCCCGCGCAGGGGATGATCTTCCCGGTATGGCAAGGTGTCGGTGGCGCCGTAAGCTTTATCTGAAGAGGCGATGAGCACCTGCTGCACATTGACTTGCCGCGCCGCTTCCAGCAGCAACCAGGTGCCTCGAACATTCGACTCCAGCGTGCCGACAGGATCCTGCTTTGCAATGCCAACGAGTGTCTGCGCGCCGAGATGGATCACGGTCTGCGCCTCATGCTCTGCAAGCGCTCTCTGCAGGAGGTGCGGGTCCGTGAGAGAGCCATAAACACAGGTGATCTGGTCGCTCATATGCGTGGACCAGAGGCGGCTCTTTGAGACGTGGTCGCGGATCAATGCGGTAACTCTTGCCCCGCGCTGAAGCAGGCAGGCTACAAGCGTGCTGCCCAGCAGGCCGGTTGCGCCGGTTACAAAAACTCGGCGATCCTGCCAGAAAAGATTACTGTTGATCGTGCTCATGATCTTGCACTCCACCGGCCTGCATTACTACGTCAGGATTGTGATTGGCATATCTTCTCAGGCTATGCCTGCTCCTGCCAGCAATTTGCGACGGTGTCCTAAGAAAGTTCGCAAATTTCCCAACCACCGCTTCCTGCGCGCGGGGAAGGCGCAGGATACTTATCCTGTAAGCGTTCCGCGCGGCAGGCACCATAGCGGGTGCTGATGCCGCACCCATCTGGAGGTATCCATGCCGTGGCACGATAGAAAGGGCGGCGCACGTGACTGGTAAACGGCTGATCACAATGAATCTGCTGCGTGCCATGGATCTCGCCATGCTCCCGCTGGCGTACTGGTGTGCGTTGGGCATCAGTTCCCCGCTGAGGCTGCGGACGTTCTTGAGTGAGAGCGTCATCGACCGTTTCTCGCTCGTGAACATGGTTTTCTGCCTGCTAGTCGCCTTGGTTTGGCACCAGGCATTCACTTATGCGGATGCCTACCAGTCCTTCCGGCTGTCCTCGTTTCGTACGCAGGCGCGGGCCTTGCTGAAAGCGACGCTCCTGGGGTCGATCGGTATTGAGGCTATCAATCTGGTCGCGCAGAGTCACCTGGGCAAAGTCTTTCCCGTGTTGCTCTGGATCTTCAGCGCTCTCAGCGAGGTGGTCGTTCGCAGTCTGCTTCGCGTCGCGCTGCGTCACGCGCGCCAAAAAGGTCGGAACCTGCGCTGGATGGTAATTGTGGGAACTAACCCGCGTGCCCTCGACTTTGGAAACGAAATCATAGGCCAGCGGCAGCTTGGCTATGTTGTTGCCGGCTTCATCGCGCAAGACGGTCAGGCTTCCGCTGCTCCGGGCGACATCGAGGTCCTTGGAGAAGTTTCCGAACTGCCGGTCCTTCTTCGCAAAATAGTGGTCGATGAAGTGGCGCTCTCGCTGCCCCTGCACTCGCACATGGAACAGATCACTGCTGTATGCCAGGTGTGCCGCGATCATGGGATTATTACCAGGCTTGTTGCAGACTCAGTGGGTCCGAGCCTGTCGATTTCGCGGATGGATGCGCTGGGCCGCTTCGGCCTGTTGACGGTGATACCGGAGTCTTCGGTAAGCGCCGCCCGGATGGCGAAAGCGACCTTTGATGTTGCCGTTGCATCTCTCCTGCTGATCCTGACGGCACCCTTGCTTGCGGTCATCAGCGTGGCGATCGCCCTGACATCTCCCGGTCCGATCCTCTTTCACCAGGTGCGGCTCGGAGAAAACAAACGCAAGTTCCGGATGCATAAGTTCCGAACCATGGTGGTGAACGCCGAAAGCCAGGTGGAACATCTGAACGCCGAACAGGTGAACAACGCACCGACCTTCAAGATGCGGCAAGACCCAAGAATCACGCCGATCGGACGAATCTTGCGTAAATACAGTCTGGATGAACTACCGCAGCTGTTCAATGTCGTGAAGCTGGAGATGAGCCTGGTTGGACCGCGTCCTTTGCCGCTTCGCGACTATGAGGGTTTCGAGCGGGACCATCACTTTCGCAGGTTCAGCGTGAAGCCCGGCCTGAGCTGCTTGTGGCAGATCAGCGGCAGAAGCGACATCGATTTTGAAGAGTGGATGAAGCTTGATATGGAGTACATCGACCGCTGGTCTTTCTGGCTGGATCTGAAGATCCTCGCCAAGACCTTGCCTGCCGTCATTCGCGGCAGCGGAGCTTACTAGACTGGGTTCATTCCGAGCTCACGGCCACGCGACGCTGCGCCGACACCCACAGTCGTAGCACTGCAATGTGATGCTCAGGCGAAGGTCTCGTCTTGCCGGGCAGCAGCGCCGGGCAGTCCACGCGAGCTATCGCTGAGTACGGTGTACGCTACAACGGCGCATGCCGCTGGCCAGAAGATCGAAGTGGCGGTGATGCGCGCTAGGTCAAGAGCCTTCATCTCACCAAGGCAGGCGTTTTCACTCCGCTCGATTGCACTGTTGGTGAAAAAGAGACCTGCTACGACCGAGTAGAGAACTGCAGGGATAATCATGTTCTTGTTCCCTTCAGATGACCTCATCGGCAGGGAACGATTCGTCTTGAGTGTTCGCGGAACTTTTTGCGCTTTAAAGTCGGACAGTGGCAGGTTCCGCTCAGCCAGTCATCAAGCTTCCGAATGGACAGACGTACGAAGCGGGACAGCGACCTTGTTGGAGGTGAAGAGCCGCTTGATCTCGTTAATGAAAGCGACAAGCGTGACCAGAACAACCTGGCGGTTCAGGAACTCGTTGTAATCCATGATCATGGGTGTTGGGCACTTTTCACAGATCGCGTTGACGGGCCCGCCGCGGCCCGCAAACCTGTTCCGTACCGACTGGAACGTGGAGTTGTTCACAACATCCATGTACGACGATTTCTCGCCTGTGTGGCCGATGGTGCCAAAGTCGTCGGCCACCTGAAAGGTTGTGCAGCACGGCGTGACGGTGCCATCCCAGTTGACTGCGGCTGACATGTAATGCCATCCGCACCGCGAATGGCTCTTCGTGGCAGACGCACTATGTGTTTGAATCTGGTACAGGGGGTCGGTCGATTGCCAACCGGCGATCTTCTGACGATCTGCTTCCGGCACAGGAAAGCGATCGGTTTGCAGAAAGGGTGTGCGAAACTCCAGCCGGTCCACTCCCAGCTCCGTGGCCAGTTCGGTGACGCGGCCTCTTTCGTGCTCGTTGAATGAGAACACCAGAAATTGCCAGGTAATGATCGGGGTCGTCTGTCCCAGGCGACGCTTCAGAGCGATCATGCGGCGGAGGTTATCAAGAACAAGATCGATCTTTCCCTGCCGCCTGTATTGCCCATAGGTTTCCGTGCTGATGCCGTCTGCCGCGACGACAAGTTCGTTCAGGCCGGAGGTGACAAGGCGCTCCAGACGCTCATCAGAAAGCGGCAGACTCAGGTTGGTACTCATGCTTGAGACGATCTTCTTTTGCGACGCCAGCAGAAGCAGATCTTCCGTGTGCGGGTTCAGAAGCGGCTCGCCCCAGTTGAAGAAGTCGATGAAAAAAAGTGAGTCGCCAACCTCATCGATCAGGCGCTTGATCATTTCGTATTCCGCATGACCCTTGCTGCGGTCCTGGACGCGTTGACCAGTAGGGCAAAGCGGACAGCGTAGCTGGCACACGTTCGTCGGATCGATGGTCAGCTTTGTCGGCTTGGCCTGAATCTTTGCGACGCCGTGCTTGAGTTCGTAGTTACTGCGGACCCAGTTGAGATACGCTGCCGGCCGGCGGAGACGGACATTCATGGCCGTAAAAAGCCTGTATTTGTCTAAGATTCGCGAGGAAATACTCTTCAACACAGACCAGCCCCTGAAACAGCACTATAGGCGAACACCCCCATCAGGATGCGAACGCTTCACGAATCAAAGATGTGCCGCAGGGAAGCGCTTACTCGTGCGTAAAGGTATTGCATTCAACCATAGTCGCAACTCTCGCAGAGGGCAGGCGAAATGTCAAACACATCCCTCGGAGAGTTTCTCTGTGATTTACACCGTGAGATCTGATCGCGTAAAGGCGTTTTGCTGGTACTTCGTCTTGGCCCTCTGCAGGTGTCTCACCCGCTCGGGCGAAAGAGGCTGTGCCGACCCTATCTGATGGGCTGCAAGAGCTATCCGGGCGAGGTGCTCCACGGTTTCCATCTTCATGAAGGCGTCAAGCAGCGTAGGGCCGAAGCTCACAGCGCCATGATTTTCCAGCAAAACCGCATCGTGTTCACCGATATGTGGTTCCAGGCTCTGCGCCACTTCGTGCGTCCCTGTAGTTGCGTACCCGGCAAGCGGGACACAGCCCAGGGTCATCACTGCTTCCTGACACAGGATCTCGTCGAGAGCCCGGCCAGAGCAGGCGAACGCGGTGGCTGTTGAGGGATGGGCGTGAATGACCGCTTTTACGTCGGAGCGCCCGTGATACACCGCGAGGTGCATGCCGACTTCGCTCGTGACGTTCCTTGTGCCGGCGAGCAGACATCCGTGGAGATCGACGATAACCATGTCTGCAGCCTTTACCAGAGCTTTGCTCATGCCGGTCGGCGTCACGAGAAGCCGTTCCCCGTCGAGTCGAACGGAGAGATTTCCTGAGGTCCCAGGGGTGAAGCTTAAACGTGAGAGCCAGCGACTGAATTTCACCAGCTCCCGGCGCAGATGTTCTTCCTCACTGAATGAACCTTCCGTAAGCATTGGCTTCCCTCCGTCGTCCTGAAGTGCTGGTGTCAAAGCGTCCGGTGAACGGCGTCGTTGAGTAGCGGGAGGTAAGCGTCATCGCCGGAACAGGACAAGAACTGTCAGTGTTATCTGGAACCTCTTTTGTATCGCAAATCCTATGGACAGGTAACGGACTTTCTGGTCATTTGCCCTTTAGCCGATCTGCACGCGCCGGACCAGCCGAGAGGGATGTCGTCTGCTCGTATTGAACTTGCTGGGATGGGCGTTTGCCACTGGAGGAGGAGGAACGCCGCAGCGCTCTGCCAAAGGCGAAATCAGGCTGTGGACTCCTAGTCGGTGCCGCTTGCACCCGGAGCTGACGCTACATGCACACGGCCACGCATCTACCGACGAGGCGTGCGATGAATGCTGACATAATGCCCTAGGGATGTAAACCAAGCTTGAAGACACCGGTCTTCGCAACGGGATAGGAAAGGCTTTGGCCTGAGGAAACGACAATGAAAGCAGTGATTTTAGCTGGTGGTCTGGGTACGCGCCTCTCTGAAGAGACGTCGCTTCGGCCCAAACCCATGGTGGAGATCGGCGGCCGGCCGATCCTCTGGCACATCCTGAAGATCTACTCGCAGCACGGCATCCATGACTTCGTCATTTGCTGCGGCTACAAGGGCTACGTCATAAAGGAGTATTTCGCCAACTACTTCTTGCACACTTCCGACGTGACATTTGACATGCAGATCAACGCAATGACAGTACATAGTTCCGTGGCTGAACCGTGGAAAGTGACTCTTGTCGACACGGGCCATTCCACCGGAACGGGCGGCCGGCTCCGGCGCGTGCGGAAGTACCTGGCGCCAGACGAGCCGTTCTGTCTAACGTATGGCGACGGAGTGGCTGATGTGGACATCACGGCGCTCATCGCATTCCATAAAGACCACAACAAGGCGGTTACGCTGACAAGTGTGCAGCCAACGGCACGCTTCGGCGCCTTGGGGCTGAAGGATACGCTGATCTATTCCTTTCAGGAAAAGCCCACAGATGAAGGTGGGTGGATCAACGGCGGCTTTTTTGTGTTAAACCCGTCCGCTATCGACGCCGTCACCGACGATACCCAGATGTTCGAGCGCGAACCGATCACAGAGCTCGTGAGGGAGGGAGAGGTGCATGCCTTCTTTCATCATGGATTCTGGCAGGCCATGGACACGCTCCGTGATAGGCAAAATCTCGAGGAGCTTTGGCAGAAAGGGGCACCATGGAAGACCTGGTAAGACTTTCAAACGCGGAAAGCAACACCTGGGCCGGGCGGCGGGTGTTCCTGACGGGGCATACCGGCTTCAAGGGCGGATGGCTCGCGCTTTGGCTCGCGCGCCGTGGCGCGATCGTCCGTGGGTATGCACTTGATCCAGGTACCTCACCCAACCTCTTCCAGGAGGCCCGCGTCGGTGACGTCATCGAGGACGTGCGAGGAGATATTCGCGACGGGAGCCGCGTCGAGGCGGCGATGAAGGAGTTCGTTCCTGAGGTTGTGTTTCACCTTGCGGCTCAGCCCTTGGTGAGGCTTTCGTATGCCGACCCCATCACAACCTACGAGACCAACGTCATTGGGACGGCCCGCGTGCTGGATGCGGTGCGTCGCACGCCTTCGGTGCGTGCGGTGGTCTCTGTTACGACGGATAAGTGCTACGAGAACAAAGAGTGGCATTGGGGATATCGCGAAACGGATCCGCTTGGCGGCTATGATCCGTACTCCAGCTCTAAGGCGTGTGCTGAGATCGTTTCCGCGACGTTTCGGCAGTCGTACTTTCCAGTGGACAAACACTCTGAGCACCGGGTCGGAGTCGCAACCGCCCGCGCCGGTAACGTGATCGGTGGCGGAGACTGGGCCATGGACCGCTTGCTGCCGGACTTGGTCCGCGGGTTCCTGAGCGGGGAACCAGTTGCGATCCGCAGGCCTGGAGCCATCCGCCCATGGCAGCACGTGCTGGAGCCGCTGCATGGTTATCTCACGGTAGCGGAGAAGCTGCTGTCAAAGAACGCTCCACGCTATGCCACCGCTTTCAACTTCGGACCGGCCAATGATGATGCAAAACCGGTCGGCTGGATCGCGGACCGCATGGTTCAGACCTGGGGCGAGGGCACGTCCTGGTTCCGGGACGGAGATCCCGGAGTGCATGAAGCAGGCTTCCTGAAGCTGGACGCAAGCCGCGCACGGGCCGAGCTAGGTTGGCAGCCAAGAACAGACCTTGGTGTCGCATTGGATTGGCTTGTTGAGTGGTACAAAGCACAGCATCAAGGTGAAAACATGCATGCCTTCACCTTGGAGCAGATCAGCCGCTATGAGGCACTCGCTCGGCCGGGTGAATAACCTCTCAGCCTTTGCCTGGAAGAGCGCGGAGTTATAGACGCATGTTTAAGAGAATCAAGAGCTTTGTGAAGCTGGTTCCCGCTCCGTGCGGTACCCGAATGCCGGCACTTACCTTGAGAGAGACCGGCTGGAATGGCCAAGTGGATTGTGGGTCGCAGCTCCATCGAAACCCTCAACGCCGCTCTCTACCTCGTCTATCTCTCCAACAAGCCTTACGTCCCGCTGAAGAATCGCTAGCTCCGGCCTGGGCAGTTCGAAGTAGGCATCCGACAACTGCATTTCTCGGTACTAATCGTGCCAGTCGGTAACTAGCGTCGTGCCTTATGCTGTTGTGAGGCGTTGGCTTAAGTGGCAATCACGCTACCAGCGCCAGCTTCGCGCATGACCCCTGAACTGTTTGCAAGCAACGCGCGCGTCTCAGCGACAACACGGTTCTGACAGTCGGTGTCCCGCACGAACGCGGATCCGTTCATCGGATGGCCGCCTTCGTCGAAATAGACACCGGTTGCACCGGCGGTAGCGGTAAGGATCCTCCTGAATACGCGCGCAGCCCGTTTGGGTGTGTTCAGCACTTTCACAAACGGCAAAAGCACTGGAACTAGCACAGAGATCAGGATTTTGCGCCCGGTGCTCATATGGCCATGCAGGCCTGTGGCGAGCATGACTCCGGGTTCGATGGCGTTGATGTGCAGCCGTGGATTCTCACGCGCAAGCACCAGCGCTGTAACGATGCTGCACTGCTTCGACGTGGCATAGGCATCCATCCCGGACTTGGCGGAACCACCTGCCTTCCATTCGCCTCGCAAACTTGCTTCGGCAGAGACGTAGCGGCCGCCGCGAAAACCGGCCCGCACCGCAGGCTTGCGCTCTGGATCTTCCGTGGCGGAACCAACGAAAAGAACATTCGCACCGTTCTCGAGATGCGGGAGCAAGGCCTCTGTTAGTGCAAAGGGGCCAATGTGATTCGTCACAAACGTGTTATCCCAACCATCTGCAGTTTTTGTCACGCCTGGATTTTGGATACCAGCGTTGTTGAGCAAGCCGACGAGCTTGAGATCGAGTGAAAGTATCTCGGCAGCCGCACGATGAACGCTCCGCAAATCCGACATGTCACACAAAATGGGCACCGCCTGTCCGCCCGCTTTCTCGATCGTTTTCTGCACGTCTCGGAGCTTGTTGAGATTCCTCCCCACAATCACCAGCGTGCCTTCTTTTGCCATCACCAGCGCGGTTGCATAGCCGACGCCTGAGGTTGGCCCCGTGATGATATACGCCCTGGTTTCCGAAGTGCCCTTACGAAGGGACATGCTTTCCTCCTTTTATGTCTGACCAGCCAGTTATTTACCTTGACATAATTTCACATCAACATGCGACACATCGCTTCAAACCCGTCTTTGCAGTGCTTCTTGCCATTCTCCGGGTCTTGACTCATGAACGCCATTGTCGCGTCCGCAACTGAGTTAAGCAGCACGCCGACGAATGCCGGTGGAACCTTACTCATCGGTCCCGCAGCACGAAAATGCTCCATCAACTCTCCGAGTGGCCTCATCATCTTTTGCGCGGCGGCACGCGTTTCAGGAGTGATCGCCTCAGAAACATCAAGTTGGGTCAACGCGTTGCGCTTTTCAGGAAAGGTGACCGCCCAATGCGTCCAGTTTCTCCAGACCTGGAAGAAGTGTTCACGAGACAACTTGGCTTCTCTCACGTCCTGCACTGCAGCTGCACTCATTTCCGATTTGAGTTCGAGATACAGCTGATTGAAAAGATCTGCTTTTGTTGGGAAATAGGTAAAAAGGGACCCGTTGGGTATTCCGGCCGCTTTCGCAATGCCCATCGTTGGTGTTGCCAAACCCTGTTCCACGATCAGGTGAGTCGCCGCAGTCAGAATAGCGCTTCGTTTCTCGTCGCTCCTCACCCTGGGCATGTTCCAAGTGTATACCGATATCCGTCTAGTCAGTCAACTACTGCCCTCAATTCCTGCCTTAGGCAGGGACATCGTGCCCCACGTGCGGGAGAAATCGGTATTGCCAAGTCGCATTAGCGGAAGCAATCATCTGAAAGCCGGAGTGGGCAAGACACAAGCTTGGCGCCCAGTTTTCGTGCCCGGCGATTTCGTCATTAACGGCCCGGGTCTCATCGTCGTGTAGTGGTATCTCCTGCCGCAGTCTCAGCAGGCTTGCCGTGGCTTCAATACTTTGAGCCTTGCTGGACTCCTTGGGCACGTAGATGGCCTGCGCTCGTTGCGACTGATTGAAGGCGGTGCACAAGTTCAGAAGCGATGTTCGTTCGTGATCGATGTGATCGATACAAAGGATTGGTGCGGGAGAAGTTTGAGTGGGTATCCCGGTCATCTGATCATAAGCAGGAGGAGAAAGCCGATGTCACAGAATGAGGCTCTGCAGGCTCGCTTAGCAGTGGTAGCAGAGTTTCCGAGAGACTACTTTCTGGAGAATATCGTCGAGTCATTCTTGTTGCGGATGCCTTTGCAGGCCTGATCTGGAGACTGGATCCTGGCCTGAATAGCGGCTTCACGCAGAGCGTTGCGGGACACCCCTTCACCGAAGAGTTGATCGGTCCGTCAAGCGTCGCATGGAGACGGGGACCCACAGATTACGGACGGGTCGCGTTCATCACCTCTGATGGCGGAACTGCCTCTCCGGCTTATGAAGGGCTGCAGACGGCAAAGCTGCTGAAACTTCAATTACAGCCGGTTCCCGCTGCGTTCAGGGGTTCTACAAGACAAGGATGACGGTTCCAAAGCGAGCCTCCTTCGCTTTCAGCGGGAGAGGCGATGCAGCGTGGCTTAGCGCATCTCGGTAAAACCATAAGGTGTGATCAGAAAGGAAGGTTTGCTTATGAAGCCGTTAAATCTTGCAATCTTTGCCGGCGGTCTGAGCTGGCCGGTCTATATCGCCAAAGGCAAAGGCTTCTTCGCTCAGGGTGGCCTCGATGTTCGGATCACTGAGATCACCGATTCGGTAGCACAAGTCACTGGTCTTCTTTCTGGAACCTACGACATTGTTATGACACCGTTCGACAACGTAGTGGCCTATCGAGAAAAGCAAGGCGAAGTTCCTGTCGCTGATGCTTCGGGTCTCTTCGCGTTTATGGGTGGTATCAGCAGCTCACTCCGTTTGCTCGCTACGCGTGAGGTGAAGTCATTCCAAGAGCTGAAGGGAGCGACTTTGGGAGTCGATGCTGAACATACCGGGTACACGCTGGCCATGTATGAACTGCTGGCGATGAACGGTGTCCCGCCCGGAAGCTACACACTGAGCAAGACTGGCGGTACTTCGCGCAGGGTCGAGGCACTGGCCAAGGGAGCAATCGCCGCCACCATGGTCAGTTCACCCCAAGAGATTTTGCCCGAGCAGAATGGTTTCAATCGGTTGGGCGATGTGCAGACGATGATCGGTCCCTACCAGGCGGTGTGTGGTGTTGCGTGCCGGTCGTGGGCAGCGCAAGCCGGGAACGATCTACGGGCCTTTATCGGGGCCTATGTCGCTGCGAGCAATTGGCTGGGCGACCCGGTGCACACGGACGAAGCGTGCGAAATCTTCATCCGGAACATTCCGAAAGCAACCACGGAACTGGCGAAGGCAGCGTGGCAGCTCATGATCGGAGGTATGGAAGGATTTCAGCCTCAAGGCAGATTCGATTCAGCCGGCGCTCAAACTGTTCTTCGCCTCCGGTCGAAATACGGTGTACCGCACAAAGAGCTAGCGGATTGGACGAGATACTATGATGACTCGTTCTACCTGGAATACAGCCGCTGAAGATCTAATGGGTACGCAGCCCCGGAAAGAGCGCTGGCAGCGTCAAGCTACGAGCTCCGTGATTGTTTTCTCCTGGATATGTTTCAGCTCGGCTTCGACGAGCGCGGTGAAAGAGACAAGTGCCGGGGTGGGTCTCGCCGGCTTCCATAAGAGCACCAACTCTGTCTGGACCTTCTCCGGCTCCAGTCGAGCATATTGGAGACCATCTGTCGTGACTGCCCGTGCCCAGGCCGGAAGGATGGAGACGCCTTCCTCCGCCTTTACAAGCAGAAAGATTGCCTCGACTAGATTACCGCGGCTATCGATCTGTGGAGTGAAGCCTGCCCCGCGGCAGAGCGAAACGATGCTATCGAAAAGGGCAGGCGCCTCTGATCGATCCAGAAGAATGAAGTGATCGGATGCCAAGTCCTTGATGTGGATTTTGCCGTCCGCCACAAGCCGCGAAAGGGGAAGGACGACCAAGAGAGGGACGTGGAAGAGGAGGCGTGAGGTGAATTCAGAGTCAATCCCAACGCTTTGGCGAGTGAACCCCACGTCAAGCTCCCCTCTGGAGAATGCCTCCAACTGCTTCGCGGGTGTAAGTTCCATCAAAGAGATTTCGATCCTTGGGTTTTGCTGTTTGTACTTGTGGATCAACTCAGGCATGAAGTGTTGGGTCGCGAATGGGATGAAACCGATCTTGAGCGAACCGGTCTGGCCCTTTTCTGCTCTCTTGGCGGCGTCCACCGCCTCATCGGCTTGTTCGAGCGTCCGTTTGGCCTCCTTGTAGAAAGCCATGCCTGCGGAAGTCGGCTGAACCTGAGCCCCTTGCCGCTCCAGCAATTTGAGACCGAGTTCGTCCTCAAGATCCGATACTGTTTTGCTCAGGGCAGGCTGCGCAATGTGCAGGCGACGTGAAGCTTTGCGAAATCCTTTCGCTTCCACAATAGCTGTGTAGTACCGCATGTGCCTTAGTTCCATCTGATCGCCTTTGGTGATCGTGCTGATCGATACAAACGAGTCCAAGCCTTCTCTTACTGAGCATCTATGTATACAGGAAAGCTAGCCGGGGGAGCCATCACCGTCAAGCGCGTTTCACCCAGGCCTGCCAGCGATCCTGATTGCAGCTTGTCTGTTCAGGGATCAAAGCTCCTTCCAGACTGGCGGGCTTGCGGAGGCTGATGCGGCCAGCGGTTCACCATCAACTACGACCAGGAACAAGGAGGGATACAGGATGTCAGCAGACTCCGATTTTGGCAGCTTCGGCCGCTATCAAGAAACACCCATTGGTGAGATGTCACCCGAAATGAAGGACGCTTACGACTTCAC
>CAXUHI010000013.1:0-95411 GCA_964251045.1 uncultured Terriglobus sp.
CGCTTGAGCGAGTGGTAGAGCAGCGGGTGCGACGTGTCCGATGTTTTGCCGCCGAGGAACATCTGCCGGTCGCGGTGGCCGGCCATCCCCGCGTCGGCAGCGTCGGAGTCGCGGACGGCATTGCGGAGGGCCTGCGGGTCCTCGGTCACAATGTCGATGGAGTGCAGCATGATGTCGTAGTTGGACCAGGCGCGGGTTTTGGGCAGCTTGAGGGAGTGGGTCTCGACGAGCAGGCACGGGCGGTTGCGCGCGCCGGACCAGTAATGCGAATACCGCGGGGAGAAGACTTCCACCATGAAGTCGCGCTGGCCGTTGCCAGTGGGCCGGGCGGAGCGGCGGGCGTTGTCGCCCTCACCCTGCGGGGTAGCGGGAGCGGTGGTGCTGGTACGCGGCGTGGAGGCGTTTGCCATGCCCGCGCCGCCGGTGCCGGGAAAGTCGCCGCGCAGGGCGCCGTAGGGGCTGACGAGGTGGCCGTCGGCTTCCATGCGCTTGTTCAACTCGGGCACGAAGCGGGTGGTCACCCAGGCGCGGCTGGCCGGGCCGATGTCCTCGTGCTGGGTCATGTCCCAGGTAACGTCGTACTGGTAGTCCGCGCCATCGGTGACGTGGTTGTCGAACATGAAGTCGGGCAGCCAGTCGTTGTAGAGCTTCAGGAAGGCGCGCATCTCCGGTGCGTCGGCCTTGAGGTAGTCGCGGTTGAGGTTCAGGCCCTGCTCCTGCGGGCGCGTTCCGGTGATATCCGGGCCGTTCTGGTTGGCGCGGTTGTAGGGGCTGCGGTCCTCGTGGCCATCGATCTCGAAGACGGGAATGACGACAAAGATGGCCTTGTCCAGCCAGGCGGCCTGCTTGGGCTTGTTGGTCACGGCCATGTCGCGGACGAGCATGAGGGCGGTGTCCTTGCCCTCGATTTCGCCGGAGTGGATGCCGCTCTGGATGAGGATGACGGCTTTGTCGGTCCTGTGAGCGGCCTCGGGGGTGAAGGCGTGGTCCTTGGAGACGATGACGGCGTACATGGTGCGGCCCTCGGGCGTGGTGCCGAACTCGATCACCTTCACGTATTTCGAGCGCTTCTCGTAGAGGCGGGCCTGCGCGACCGCGTCGGCGTAGAGACCGGTCTTCTCCCAGCCGGTCTTCTCGCCGTAGGTGAGGAGTTCGGGTGCGACGCCCTGGGCGCTGGCGGCGAGGGACGCAGCGGCGGTGGCAGCGGGCGGCTCGTACATGCTGTGCGGGCGCAACTGCTGGTCCTGCGCAAAAGCAAGGGTGGATGCGGCGATTAACGTACAGCAGGTCAGGCAAGGCTGGATGCGCATTTGCTTTCGGCTTCCTCCGGGTGGCACATTGAGGCGACGCACGAGCGGACGGCTGATTGTGTGCTATCGCGACATACACAAAAGCTGGTAGAAACATGAAGCGCGGTTGCGCCGTCTTTCAGGTGAAGGCTTTTATGACGATGAAACGTTTTCCATCAAGCCGCACCGCTGCTTCGTGTGTGGCGCTGGTTTGTTCGATTGTGTTTGCAGGATACGCGATCCGGCACGAGACGCCGGTGGCAGCGCAGCAGACCCCGAAGGGGTCGCCGCAGCCCGGCGGCAGCAATAAGCCAACGGGTGGAACGGCAGCGGGTCCGGGCGAGGGCGGCCAGGCGGTGGCGGCCGACCCTGCGCATGGCGGGCAGGCAGCACCGGCAGGACAGGCGCGGGGCGGGCTGGTGGCGTACCCCGACCGGCCGCGCGCGCCGCAGGCAGTGATTGACCGGGGCAAGGCGGCATTCAGCGTGAACTGCGCGTTCTGCCACGGGTCGGACGCGGGTGGCGGGTCCATTGGGCCGAATCTTTTGCGATCGGAGGTAGTGTTGTCCGACAAAGATGGCGAGAACATCCTGCCCATTGTGCATGGGGCGCGCGCGGCGCAGGGCATGCCGAAGATCGAGATCGCGGATTCATCGGTACCGGACATTGCTGCGTGGCTGCACAGCCTCAAAACGGGCGGCAACATGCGGTCGACGGAGAAGATCAACATCCTGGTGGGCAATGCGGACGCGGGTAAGGTGGCATTTGCGAATACGTGCTCGTCGTGCCACTCGGTTGCGTCGATGCAGGGCTTCGCGGCGAAGTTTGCCGATCCCCGGACGATGCAGCAGACCTGGATTCTGCCTGTGGCGATGGGACGCGGCCCCGCCGCCAACGCACCCAAGCTGAATGTACCGCCTGTGACAGCGACGGTGAGCGGACCGGGCATGCAGCCGGTGACGGGCAAGCTTGGAACGATTGATGACTTTTATGTGGAAGTGACCACGGATGATGGCGTGGTCCACCGGTACACACGCACGAATGACGTGCCAAGGGTGGAGGTTCATGATCCATTGGAGGCGCACCGGGCGCTCTTCCGGAAGTACAACGATAAAGAGATTCACGACATCACCGCGTATCTGGAAACGCTGAAGTAAGAGGTTTGGTTATGCGCATTCTTTCGAAAATAAGTCTGGCGGCGTTTGCGGTCGCGCTGGTTGCGCCGCCATGTCTCTGTGCGCAGTCATTGGATCCGGCGCAGATTGTGCACCCCAAGCCGGATAGCTGGCCGACCTACTCAGGGGATTACTCCGGCACGCGCTTTTCTCCGGCGACGGAGATCAACACGACGAACGTGCATGGCTTGACGCTGGCGTGGTCGCAGCGTCTGCAGGGTGGTGCCGCTGCTCCTGCGTCGGTTCCGTTTGGCCCGGCAGCAGCAACCGCGCCGACGATTGTGGGTGGGGTCGGCACCAACGAAGCGCCGATGGGCCAGCTAAAGGGCAACCTGCTGATGGTCGATGGCGTGATGTATGCGACGACGCCCGACAATGTGTGGGCGATGGATGCTCTGGACGGACATGTGCTGTGGCACTTCTTCTGGAAGACACGCGGCGGTACGCACATTGGGAATCGCGGTGTGGCCATGTGGCATGACCGCGTCTACTTCGAGACGCCCGATGACTATCTTGTGGCGCTGGATGCCAAGACGGGCAAGGAGTGCTGGCACAAGGAGATTGCGTCGTTCGAACTGCAATACTTCTCGACGTTTTCGCCCGTTGTGATCGGCAATCACCTGCTGGTGGGAACGGGCAATGATCTAGACGAGCCTGGAATGCTACAGTCGTTTGATCCGCAAACAGGTGACGTGCAGTGGAAGTGGTACGCCGTGCCGATGAAGCAGGGCGATCCGGGTCTGGATACGTGGCGCAATCTGGACGCCGCCTCGCACGGCGGCGGCAACGTTTGGGTGAACGGGTCGTACGATCCGGAGACGCACCTCTATATTATTGGCACGGGAAACCCAACGGCGGCGTACACGTCGCAGATGCGCGGGCCGGGGGCGAACCTGTACACCTGTTCTACGGTTGCGATCAATGTGGATACGGGAAAGATGGCCTGGTATTACCAGACATCGCCGCATGACACGCACGACTTCGACTCCGCGCAGACGCAGGTGCTGGTGGATGGCACATGGAACGGGAAGCCGCGCAAGCTGGTGTTGACGGGGGCGCGTAACGGGTACTTCTTCGTGCTGGACCGTATCACCGGAGAACATCTCTTGACGAGCAAGCTTGTGCCCTCGCCGAACTGGGCGGAGCCGGACAAACTGGACACCACGGGTGCGCCGATCCGCGTGCCAGCAAAAGACTACGATTATGGCGGTGCACTGGTCTCACCCGCGAACGGTGGCATTGTGAACTGGCCGCCGCCGGCGTACAGCCCGCAGACGGGTCTGTTTTATGTCAACGCAAATGAGAGCTATGCCATGTACTATCTGGCGACGACGGACCCGCGCGGTGCGATGGGACTCGGCGGCAAGGATGAGTTGAGCCTGGGCTCGCTGGGGCAGTACCTCGTGGCAATGGATTATCACACGGGTAAGCCCGCGTGGGAGCACAAGTACCCGGGCACGGGCGGCGGCAGCGCTCCCGGCGTCATGACGACGGCGGGGCACCTCGTCTTTGCGCCGGACACGCATGGCAATCTGGTGGCCTACGATGCGGCCAATGGGAAGCAGTTATGGCATGCGCACGTGGGAGCGACAAACGCGCCGGAGAGCTACATGCTGGCCGGACATCAATACGTGGTGCAGGGCGCGGGCGATACGGTGTATGCGTTCCGGCTGCAGTAAGCGGCACGAAGACTGTAGAAGAGCCGGCTTCGGTCCGGCTCTTCTTTTTTAGGGATGACGAGGTTTTTGCATGAGCCAAGCGGGCTTGAGTGGCGAGCAGATGCTGGCATGGCACCAAACTACGGTGGCCGGGTGGAAGTTGCTTGTTGAACGGAGCCCGGAAGTGCTTCTTGTTCCATGTGACGTGTACGGCGTTAACGATTTGCGCGGTCTGCTGCACCATATCGCGGTCGTGCAGTTGCGCTACGCGGAGCGCCTGGCCGCTGAACCGGAGTCCTCGTACGACAAGATCGGTATGGATGCTGCTGCAATCTTTGCGGCGCATGACCGCGCAGACGAACTGATGGCTGGGCGGCTGCGAGACACGGGCTTCGATTGGGAGACACGACAGGAGTTTGAGACGATTACGTGGGGACGTGTTTCGTCTTCGCGCGCAGCGATGCTTGCGCATGCACTGCTACATAGCATCCGCCATTTTGCGCAGGCAGCGATGCTGGCGCGGCAGGCCGGCTACAAGCCGGAGTTTCCGATGGATTATCTTGCGATGGATATCGCGACTGACGTAGCGCCCAACGTGAGATGAAAGGTGGCGGGCCAACAGGTTGACTCTGAGGTGTGGCGCTGCGCGTTGACATCGCAGTTCAAACCGTTTGGACGCTCTGCTAGAGTTATGCCCAGTCTGAAGAGTTCATGAAGAGGTGTGCGCACATGCGACTGCGTAGTGCTGCGGTACTTTGCCTGGCTTGGCTCACATGGGGCGCGCGTGCGCAGAAGGGCGCGGTGCCTGCCACCATGCCAGAGCCTGCACGGTGGTCCGCGCATGCGAAGCAGACGTCCATCACGCGTGACACCTGGGGCATCGCGCACATTAAGGGCAAAACGGATGCCGATGCTGTCTTCGGCATGATGTATGCGCAGTGCGAGGACGACTTCAACCGCGTGGAGACGAACTACCTGGTCTCACTCGGCCGCCTGTCCGAGGCGGAAGGCGAGGGAAAGCTATGGCAGGATCTGCGACAGCAGTTATTCATCGACCCGGTGCAGTTGAAGCAGATGTATGGGCAGAGCCCGGCGTGGCTGCAGTCGCTGATGGAAGCATGGGCCGACGGCGCGAATTTCTACCTGATAAAGCACCCGGAGGTGCACCCGCGCGTCCTGACGCACTTTGAGCCGTGGATGGCACTGAGCTTTACCGAAGGATCCATCGGCGGCGACATCGAGCGCGTGAACCTGCAGGAACTGGAGAAGTTTTACAGCGCATCCGGCCCTGCACAGGCGGGGACCGACGCACGCAACGCCCAGCTTGCGCAGTTAACGCAGGTGGACCGGGATGTGGAGCCGGGCGGGTCAAACGGTGCGGCGATTGGACCAGCCAACACGGCAAATCATCATGCGCTGCTGCTCATTAATCCGCACACTTCGTTTTACTTTCGCAGTGAACTGCAGATGAGCAGCGAGCAGAGGCTGAACGCCTATGGAGCCGTGACGTGGGGGCAGTTCTTCGTTTACCAGGGGTTCAACGACCGTGCGGGGTGGATGCACACCTCCAGCAATGTGGACGCGATCGATGAGTTTCGCAACACGGTCTTGGCCGGGCCGAATAGCCAAGTGACTGGGTACAAGTATGGCGCTCAGATACGGCCCTTTACGACGCGACGGATCACGTTGCGCTACAAGGCGGATGACGGATCGCTGAAGGAGCGCGGGTTTGACGCGAAGTTTGATCACCGGGGCCCAGTGGTGCGCAAGGACGGCGATGCTTGGGTGAGCGTGGAGCTGATGAACCGGCCCGTGCTCGCGCTCCAGCAGAGTTACCTGCGCACCAAGGCGCGCACCTATGCCGAGTACCGCGCCACCATGGAATTAATGGCGAACTCGTCCAACAACACCATCTTTGCGGATGCGGATGGCGACATCGCCTACCGGCACGGCAACTACATTCCGGAGCGCGACACGCAGTACGACTTCACCAAGCCGGTAGACGGCAGCAGTCCCGCGACGGATTGGCAGGGCCTGATGCCGCTGGAACATGTGCCGCAACTGCACAACCCCCGCAGCGGATGGCTGGCGAATGTGAATGACAGTCCGTGGAATGGCGCGGGCGAGAGTTCGCTCAAGAGGGCTGACTATCCGCCGTACGTGGAGCAGGGCGGCGAGACCAGCCGCGGCGTGCATATGGCGCGGCTGCTGAACAACCGCAAAGACTTCACGCTGGACGGCTTGTTGGCAGCTGCGTTCGACCCGTATCAGCCATGGTTTGCCCGGACGGTGCCCGCGTTGCTGCAAGCCTATGACGCGCTGCCTGTGGACGATCCGCAGAAAGCAGCGCTGCATGAACAGGTGGAGACGCTGCGCACATGGGACTACACCTGGGGCGCGGGTTCCGTGGCGGAGTCGTTGGCAGTGTACTGGGGCGAGGCTGCGGGCGTGCCCGTCCTGCGAGAGGCGCGGCAATCTGGTGAATTGTGGGAGGACTACGTCAGCACGAAAGTGCCGCCGACAACCATGCTGGCCGCGTTGCAGGCTGCCAGCGGCAAGCTGACCGCTGATTTCGGCACCTGGAAGACGCCATGGGGCACGATCAACCGTTATCAGCGGCTGGACGATAGCATTGCGCCGCATTTCGACGACGCGCAGCCCAGCATGGCCGTGCCATTCGCTGGTGCCACGTGGGGTTCGCTGGCGTCGTTCGCAGCGCGTGCGTACCCCAACACAAAGAAGCGGTATGGCAGCAGCGGCAACAGCTTTGTGGCAGTGGTGGAGTTCGGGCCGGAGCGCGTCCACGCCCGCGCCGTGACGTGCGGCGGCGAGAGTGGCGACCCGGCATCAAAGCACTTTACCGATGAAGCAGAGCGGTATGCCAGCGGCACTCTGCGCGAGGTGATGTTCTACCCTGACCAGCTGCGCGGACATACGGAGCGAAGCTACCACCCCGGCGAGTAGGTCTCCATCTCATTGGGTTTACTCTCCGTGAACTTTTCCTGCGATGCGTTGGCTCCGTGAAAGAGGGGAGAGATACTGCCGCTGCTAGGACAGTCCGCTAGGCAAGATAGACAAGACGGTTGCGAGGGGTATACTCGCACCCTGACGTGATGTGCGTCCGCGCGGGTTGCCGGGTGTGTCGCTTCCTGATCATGCATGTGTGCCCGGACGGTAAAGAGGCGCGCGGCACAACCGCTTATGAGGCCACCTGACTCGATGCGATCCAGCAGCGCACGCGCGCTCTCCCTGTTTGCTGTACTCCGCACTCCCCTCGTTCCCTTCGCACTCGCGGCACTGTCACCGCTGGCACATGCGCAGTCGGTACTGGGCAGCATCGCCGGTACCGTGCAGGACAGCGCAGGCGCCGCCGTGCCCAATGCGACGGTCACCCTGCATCGCGTGGAGACAAACACGGACCGCACCGTGACAGCGGACGGCAGCGGCAGCTATACCATGCTGAACCTTGACCCCGGTACGTACGACATCAGCACGGGCGCATCCGGATTTGCGACGACCACGGCCAAAGGCGTAACGCTGGTGGCCCGCCAGCAGCTTCGATATGACGCAAAACTAACCGTCAGCGCCACCAACGAGACCGTCACCGTGAACGCGACGGATGCTGGCGTGATCCCGACGGAGAACGCGCAGATCTCCGCCGCGCTGACGCCGCGCGAAGTGCTGGACCTGCCGGCGAACTATCGCGGCGCGGGATCAACGTCGCCGCTGAATGTGGTGCAGACGCTGCCCGGCGTGCAGCCCGATACCGGCAGCTATCCGCCCGCGCCCTCCACGCACCCGGTGCCTAGCATCCGCTTCTCGTTGCAGGGCGGCTTGCCATCGCAGACGGAAACCACCGTGGATGGCATCTCCGCGCAGAATCAGACCAGCAACAACGTGCAGGCCGACGCATTTCCATCCGCGGAGAGCATTGCCGAGATTCGGGTCGACGGCGTAAATAACAATGCGGAGTACGGCCAGCCCGGCGAGATCACCACCGTCACTAAATCCGGCAGCAACACCCTGCATGGCTCGGCCTACATGTACTTCCAGAGCGACCGCTTTGACGCCACGCCCTATGGCACGGACGCCGCCAACAAGCCGCAAAAGCAGGCCAAGGACTTTGGCGCGAGCTTTGGCGGTCCGGTGGTGATCCCCCACCTGTACAACGGGCACGATAAAACGTTTATTTTTGGCGCATATGAGGGTTTGCGGTTTCCGCAGACGACGGTGGTCCAGGCACTTGTGCCGACCACGCTGATGAAGCAGGGCAACCTGTCGCAGGAGACCAGCACGCCGCTCACCAACCCGTTCAACGGCACCAAGTACGCGGGGAACATGGTTCCGATGAATGCCACCTCCGCGCAGTTTCTGCAGTTCTGGCCCGATCCGAACCACTTGGCTAACCTGTCACTGGCAGCAGCCACGGCGCAGGATGGGTACAACTATCTGAGCACGCGCGCGAACAGCATTAACAGCAATCAATTCGATCTGCGTGGCGACCACAATCTTGGAGCAAAGGCGACGATCTCCGCACGCTATACGTTCAAGAACAATAACCAGACACAGCCTACTGATCTTACATTGCCGAACAGCACGGCCTTCGCGCATTACCGCATCTTTGCCAGCAGCTTTAACTATGCATTTACGTCGCGGCTGGCCAATGAGTTTCGCTTTGGCTTTACGCTGGAGCAGGATGGTAACAGCAATCCGTTCGATGGGCCGGGATTTACCGCAAAGACAGGATTAAACCTGCCATCGCTGCCAGCGTTCTTCAACGGTATCCCGCACATCCAGTTTGCGGACAACCACATCTACAGCGTCGGCTCGCGCCTGGGATACGATGAGGCTTCGCACCTGTTCCAGTATGTCGATAACGTGACCTATCAGGCGGGTACGCACACCTTGCGTTTCGGCGCTGATATCCGTCATTTGCTGGCGCATACGGAAGCTGGCGGTGATACTGTTTCTCAGAACTACGGCAACTTCACCTTTGACTCCAACAACTCAGCGACCGGGAATGAGTGGGCAGACTTCCTGGTTGGCGTGCCTTACCAGAACAACAGCAATCACATCAGCCAGGACAATAATGCAACAGCGAATTCGTATGCCTTCTACGCGCAGGACAATTGGAAGGCGACCGCGAACCTGAACCTGAACTTTGGTTTGCGCTATGAGTATCACCCGGCGCTTGCCTCGACCAATGGCCTTACAGGGAACTTTGATCCTTCAGTCCCGCGCACGGGCCGCCTGATCTATCCGGCGGGGTACGCCAGCACGCTGGATGTGCAAGAACTCGCGAATGTGAACGCCTGCCCCACGGCGGGCGTCAATAATCCGTATGCCAACGGTCAGCCGGTCAACGGCGTTCCATGTACACCGGTGGTGACGAACACTCAGGCGGGCGTCGGCCCCGGGCTGCGCAATGCTCCTCTGCTGCGCTTCATGCCGCGTTTCGGCTTTGCATACCGGCCTTTCGGCAATGACCGTACAGCGATTCGCGGGGGCGCGGGCTACTACAACATCACAACAACCGGCGCACTGTTCTATGCAACGGAGCAGACGCTCCAGCAGAACTTTCAGACCTTTACCAACTCCTACACGGCGACCGGTCCCACGTTCTCTTTCCCCAACACATCCGCATCGGGCCAGTTCGCGCCTGCGTTGGGCAGCGTGTACTTTTACAGCGCTATCGACACCAACTGGCACGACCCGTACTCACTGCAATCCGATCTGTCCATTGATCATGATTTCGGGCATAACATTGGCGGACGTATCTCGTACATCGGCATGCACACGTGGCACCTGATCTGGCAGCCGCAGTTCAACCAGCTGCCACGGTCCACCACAACACCGTCCACTGCCATGCCGCAAACGGCGTACCAGTTTCCCAACTTCTACCAGATCACGGACCGCCGAACCTCCGCCCAGGCCGACTACCAATCGCTGCAGGCGGAACTCTCCCATCGCATGACACGCGGCCTGTCTTTCAACGCGACTTACACGTTGGCCAAGAATCTGGCTGACAATCAGGGTACTTTCGGCAATTACAGCTCCGCATCCGGCTTCGTCGATGAGCAGGGTGGTTACAGCGCAACAGACAGCACCGACCCGCACGCTGATTATGGCAATGTGGCAGGCACTCGCCGCGACCGCTTTCTGGGCACGGCTATTTATGAACTGCCTGTCGGTCGCGGACGCGCCTTCGGCTCCGGCATGAACCGTGTTGCCGATGCGCTGGTGGGTGGATGGCAGCTGAGCAACATCTTACTCTGGCAGAGCGGGCCGTTTCTAACGGCATTTTTTCCTGCGGGCGACATCGATCCGTCCGGTACCGGATCCGGTACTTACGTGGGCGGCGCGGCGCAACGGCCAGACCGCATTGCGAATGGCAACAGCAGCGCGCACAACCGGAACCAATGGTTCAACACCGCCGCTTTTGCCTGCCCCGGCAGCAGCAACGCCGCCTCTGTGGCCACCTGCGCTGTCGGTACCGGTACCACGCCGGGCACGTTGCCCATTGGGCGCTTCGGCACCGAAGCCACCGGCGACCTGCACGGCCCCGGAACCGTCGCCCTCTCCAGCGGCCTCAGCAAATCCTTCACGCTGGTTGAAGGTCTGCGCCTCCGCGCCGAGGGCACCTTCACCAATATCCTGAACCACACCAACCTTGCCGATCCGGTGCTGGACCTGACGCAGGCGAACTTCGGCCAGATCACCCAGTCCCGCGGCTCCGACTTTGGTGGCAACCGCACAGGACAGGTCAGTGTGAAACTGGAGTTCTGAAGCGCCTCAGAGAACGCGAGTACCTTACAGGTTACTCATCTCCGATATACAAGTTACGTATGAGAAACAATGATGGCAACGTGCTCACTGCCTGAAACGCATAGCAGACAGCTTCCGTCACAGATGCCTTGAGGTACTTCATTTTGCGCCGACTGAGGAGTTGCCTGGGCACGCAGAGTGATACTCTCAAGGCACAGTCAGCATGGCGAAAGATGCTCACATCCCCTCTCTTGATGGGCTCCGCGGATGTGCGGTGTTATCCGTGCTGCTTCTTCACCTTGGTGGAGGTGCACAGTCCCATCAGCCCGTTCTTCGCCTTTTTGGGGCGATAACCCGATACGGATGGGCAGGCGTTACGCTCTTTTTCGTGCTGTCAGGGTTCCTGATTACGGGTATCTTGTGGGATTCCAAAGGCTCACCGCACTGGTGGCGTAACTTCTTCATGCGCCGCGCACTCCGTATTTTTCCGCTTTACTATGCGAGCCTGCTGCTTACACTGATCGCTTCGGTCCTGTTGGGCTATAGTTGGCGGAATATTCGTAGCTTGTGGATCTTTGCCTTGTATCTCCAGACGTTCCCGAGCGTTGGCCGGCAATGGCCGGTTGCGCTGCACTTAGGACACTTTTGGAGCCTTGCTGTTGAGGAGCAGTTCTACCTTGTTTGGCCATGGATACTCCTGCGCCTTCAGACGCGGCGTCAGGGCCAGTTCGCTTGCATCATTGTCATCCTGTTGTCAGCGGTCGCGAACGTAACTTTCGCACTCAACTGCGGCCATTGGCTTCATGTGCCATTTTTCGGAAACATGGGCGCTCTTGCGTCCGGCAGTCTGATCGCTTTTTCGTATGGACCACCCGAATGGCGGCCCCATGTGTTGCGGGGGGCGCCCGCCGCCGCCGTGTGTGGATTGATCTGCTTCATGGGCATCGATCACGTGAGTGAGCCGCTGGACTTTAGCGTAGGCTTGATCTTCTTGTGGATCACATGTGCCGGCCTTCTGATGCTGGCACTAAGGCGGGGTCATTTCAGTGATCTCATGAGTACGCCATGGATCCGATGGGTTGGCTCCATCAGTTATGGGCTGTATGTGTATCACGTTCTCCTGATTCCTTTGTACAGCTGGATCGCAAGCAAAGTTTTCCCCTCAGCAAGCAGGGAGGTACATCTGGGCCTGGTCTTTATCGTTGGCATGTGTCTAACCTTTGTTGCTGCCGTTCTTTCGTTCCGATACCTCGAGACGCCATTTCTCAGGCTGAAGCGGAGATTTCCCACCGTTCATGCTGTTTCAACTGGTCCGGCAGCGACTGCGTCACTTGTTCCAGAAGCGGCGACTCCACCGATCAAGTCTCCAGCGGCACTCAGGTCTTGAGCGACAACAGATGGACGTGAGGTGATTGCCGGGAGAGGATGCCAGGTTGCGATACACTACCCATGGCCACCAAGGCTCGAGAGCGGGGTGTTTTCGTTTTGGCAGAGGTACGGTTGCAAGAGGGCGAACCCCTTGAGAATGCATTGCGCCGCTTTAAGCGCAAGGTGCAGCAGGAAGACATCATCAAGGAAGTCAAGCGCCACTCCTTTTACCTGAAGCCCGGCGAGAAGAAGCGTGTCAAAGAAGCATTGGCACGCAAGCGCAATCGCAAGAAGGTGCGCAAGGAACAGGACAGCTAGGATCTTTGGACGTGGAAACAAAAACGCCCGCGCTGCGCGGGCGTTTTCTGTTCTGGTGCGCTGTTACGCCAGTGCCTGCTTGCAATAGGCCAGGCAGTTTGCGACTTCCTTCACTGCGTCGGAGGTCTCCGGGACCGTATATTCCATTTCGATGGTGGCGGGAAACGTGTACCCCTGCTTCTTTATAAGCTGCAGCACCTCCTTGATCGGTGTGTCGCCCTGTCCCAGCGGTGTGTTCTGCCCGCCATCTTCCGGGAACTTACGATCCTTGATGTGAATGCTGGTAATACGGGCGTGATTCTTCTGAATAAAGGCCACCACATCGTGGTTGCCGGCCGCCGTGTAGTGCCCGATGTCGAGATTGATGCCATTGTAGGGTGACTGGGCCATGGCCTCGTCCCACGTATCGGGCTTTGCCTGCAGGTGCGCGTGATAGCCCACCATCAGCTTGTATTTGCTGGCAAAATCGCCGATGCGCTTGGTCAGCTCAGGCTGTCCGTCCGGCATCTCCATGGTCATCTGGTTCGCGCCGCAGGCTTTGGCCGACTTGAACGCGTAGTCAAACTCGGCATCCGGCATTTTCATGTTTAGGGTGATCTTAAAGGCGTAGATGCTCACGCCGGCATTGTTGTACATCGTGCGCAGAGCGTTGTACTTGGCGGGATCGACGGAGAGGCGCCACTTGGAAAGTGAGTCAGCATACGCGGCCATGGCCGCACGTACCTCGGGTGACGTCTGCGGACGGCGCTCGCCCACCTGCTGGCCGGGTGAAGGCCGGGCAGGCATGGGGCGCGGCGGCGGCGCGGGCGCACCCGCCCATAGCTCCTGCACGTTTTCCAGTTCGCAGGCGTTGATGCCGTCCTGCACCGCATACTTCAACACCGACTCGGCATCGAACGGCTTCATCTGCCGGTAGCTGTAGCTGATGACGCCGATCTGCACGCCATTGATCTTGGAGTCGGGCCTGCCTTGTGCGTGCAGCGCAAGCGGACGAAGCGCGGCAGCGCCGATGCTGGCGGCTCCAAGCAGGCTAAAGTCGCGACGTGAAAGAATCATGATTGCTCCTGAAGTGAGTCAGGCGCATTGTAGGGTGTGGCATGGAGCCTTCGCAAATTTCGAGTGCTGAAGATGCTGGATTGAAGCTGAAGCCTCCGGAGATTCGGCTGCGCAAACACTCCGACTACCAGCGCGCCTATGCGGGCGCGCGGAAGCAGCACACCCGCGAGTTGAGCTACTTCTTCGCCCTGCGTGACCGGCTGCCGGAACGCCGCCTGCACCCGGACGAAACGCCCGCAACCGGGCCGCGCATCGGACTGACGGTACCCAAGGCGCTGGGCAAGGCGCACGACCGGAACCGCATCAAGCGCCGCATGCGTGCCGCCGTGGCGCGGCACGCGGAGGTTCTCGCGGGCATTGCCGTGGACGTCATTTTGCATCCCCGGAAAAGTGTGCTGACGCTGGACTGGACAAAGCTGGAGGTTGACGTACTGCATGTCTTCCGCACTGTTCGCACGCAGTACGCGGCACGCGAGGCGGGGCAGCGTGCGTCTGGCCTCACGTTGTCTCCCCTGGCACAGGCTCGCTCTGATGCGCCAACCGCAGTTCCGGAGCAGGCGTGACACGTACCGTCGCGCGTGTCGCCTTTGCGGGCTACCGCCGCGTTGTGTCGCCATTGCTGCACAGTACGGGCATCAGCACATGCCGCTTCCAGCCCACCTGCTCGGAATATGCCGAAGTCGCTATCGCCCGTTTCGGCCTCCTGCGCGGAGGTTGGCTCGCTCTCCGCCGCATCGGGAGATGCCAGCCCTTCAGTCCTGGCGGATTAGATCAGGTGCCGGAGCGCTAAGCGGCGCGCACGAGACGATACACTACTAGCCGATGGCCTGGTTTAAACGTGAAGACAGCGCAATCGTGAGCGATGCGGAGAAGACGGTGCGCACGGAGGGGCTGTGGGCCAAGTGCCCGGACTGCGGCAAGGCGATTTTTCGCGCCGAACTGGAGGCCAACCTCCAGGTTTGCCCCTACTGTGCGTACCACTTCAAGATGGATGCGCGTACGCGGCTGGACCTCCTGTTGGAGCCGGGCTACGAACTCGTCGATATGGAACTGCGCTCGACCGATCCACTCGATTTCTGCGACCTGAAACCCTACAAACGCCGGCTGGCAGAGGCGCAGGCGAAAACCGGCCTGAACGACGCCATTGTCAACGCGTTGGGCAAGCTGGGCGGGCGCGACATTGTTGTTTCTGCCATGGAGTACAACTTCATCGGCGGCTCGATGGGCGCGGTGGTGGGCGAGACGATTGCCCGTGCGGTGGACCGCGCCTGTGACACGCGGCAGCCGCTGCTGATTATTTCCGCCAGCGGCGGTGCACGGATGATGGAGGGCATCGTCAGCCTGATGCAGCTCGCCAAGGTTTCCACCGCGCTGGGCCGCCTGGCGGATACAAAGGTGCCGTACATCAGCTTGATGACAGACCCTACCACCGGCGGCGTGACAGCCAGCTTTGCCATGCTGGGGGACCTGAACATCGCCGAGCCCGGAGCGCTGATCGGGTTTGCGGGGCCACGCGTGATTGAGCAGACGATCCGGCAGAAACTGCCCGAAGGGTTCCAGCGTGCAGAGTTTCTGCTGCAACACGGATTCCTGGACGCCGTGGTTCCACGCAAGGAGTTAAAGGCGTACCTGCAGCGTGCCTTCGATTGGATGTCTGCCTAAGGCACTTCTAGCGATTGCTGCCAGATGCTTGTTGCTGGATTGCGCTCCTGAAGCGTTGCTGGATGTCATTACGCAAGGATTGCAGCGTAGGGTTCTGCGTAAACTCAAGCAGATGGCTGTCGATGGAGCGCTCCGCCACAGTAATAGCAGCCTCGACGCTGACCGGGTCCGCCGGGTTCATGCTTTGGAACATCATGTCGCCGTTGACGCGTGCCAGCAACTCATCGAAATCTTCTTGCAAAGAGCGAGCCGCTTCCGGCGAGTTGACGGAGACCTGTAGATCATTGCGCATCGGCACGCTCCTGTTCAGGGATGAACTCCCATGGTGTCTCCGCCGCAGAGGAGAGTGCTCGGAGGCCCGCCGCTTGCAAGAGGGGGCGTGCCGGTTGCGCCGTGACGAGGAGAAGCTCGCCCGTATCGTACGCTTCGCGCAGATAGACGCTTGCTTCGCCCATCCACCCGGACAGAGACTGCGCACTGGCACCTGCTACGGAGGCGCTGGAGAGCAGCGGAAGATAGTAGCGGTACGACCCGAATTCACCTGGAGGAAACCGCGGATAAAGTACGTCACGCGTGTGCTTCATGTATCGTTCGCCAGCGGTTTTCACATCCTTCTCCGCAAAACCCAGCACGGTGCAGAGGCCGCGACCGGCCATGGTCTGGTAAGCATCCATGCTGTGTTCCGTGTAGCGGACGAAGAAGTTCGAACGCTGGTCGATCCGCAGTTCGTCGCCGAATTTCAAGTCCAGAAAGTCCTGAAACTGCACCTTGCGTGGAGGCCGCGCCGAGGGATCAAATCCGAAGCCCCAGCGGCTGCCCCACTCCGCACCACGTTCCGCGTAAAGTTTCGATCCGCCGTTCAGGTGCAAGGGACGGCTATCAAGCCAGACGGTCGGCTGGCCGAGGCTCACCATACCGCATGCCTGCATCACTCGTGTGACAAACCCCTTCACCGCGAAAGCCTCAGCACCGTCCAGGGGAAATCGAAGGCCGTCTACATGGAATGCTTCAAAGGGCGCGGCGCAGCGCACCGGCTCCAAAACGATGGTGCAGCCGGCCTTCACAGCGGAAACTCCTTGCCCTCATCGCGCATGGTTTGCAGCAGGTTGATCAGCGTGTCGTCGAACTCCGGATCGCGCAGCATGAGCAGAATGCCATTACTTTCCGGACTTTCGTTCAGGTACGCGGAGAACATCTGAAACCAAATTGCACGGGCGTTTGCCGTGGCCGCGATCACATCCTGACTGTTCAGCTTGGGCGCAATAAAAAGAGCATGCCGTCTGACCGGTCCGTCTGGCAGATGCGCGCCGAAGATCTCACGGCTGCGCTTCAGAAATGGGTGTTGGAGCCGCATCCCCTTTGCCATCTGGCCCTCCATGTCCATTCCCTGCATGGCAGGATGCGAACGCAGCACGGGAGGAATGTCGAACTTGGGTGCCGCGGGTTCCTGTCCAGCGTCCAGCCAAAGAACGACCATGCCCCCCGTGCCGAAGAAATCCTGCCGCAGCTCAGCCTCGGTGCCACCGGCAAACCACCCGGCGTACTCAGGCACCAGGTGATCCAGGTTGATGAGACCTTCGCTGTCGTGGTTCTCCGTGAGTTCCTTGATCTCCAGTGAGGTGGGCGTCTCCGGCATACCCTGTCCCGGTGCCAGCATGATGCCCGCCATGGGACGGTACTGGAGCATGGTGTTGATGAACCGCTCGTTCAGCTCGGTGCGCGTGTACTTCAGGGAAAGGAAGTGCTCGGGCGTCTGCTGCTGCGTCTCTCGCAGCTGCGCGCTCAGCCGGTCTACGAAGTCCAGCAGCCAGCGACGCTGGCGGAACTCGATTGGGAAGCGCTTCACGGAGAGCCAGTAGACGGACGCATCGTCGATCATGGTGGCACGATAAAACGGCAGGAGGTCACGTTGTGACCGCACGTCTGAGAGACGGCTTCGTTTCTGACTTTGCTGGCTGGATGGCGTCACGACTTGGCCCCGTGCGCCTCGGCGGCGATGGTCATCAGCTTACTTTGCTCCGCACGATCCGTAATGAATGGTTGCGCTGAGATGGTTTCCACTCTGCCTGCAATCAAGGTTAACTTCACCCCCGGCAGGCTGGTTCCGGCATGACGATGCATTGAAGACGAGTGGCTGGCCCTTGCGGTACGCCGTGATCGACGATGTGCCCGTGTCCGGGATGCGCAGCGCGTCCTGCGTCTTCCATGCAAATGACGCCATTTTCTTGCCGCTGAAGATAAGCTGGTGGGAGGTGGTGTCATGCCTGCAGGCTGTCACGTGGATCGAGTACTGGTCTGTAACTTTTTCTCCTGCCATCAGGAGATCCACCGCGCCCAGAGCCGCCCCGTTCGAAGTTGCTTGTGAACCTGCACTGGAGCACCCCAGCACCGCGAGAGGCGCGAACAGGATGAAATGCGAGGCGCAGTGCCGGGACGAGAACATCAGTGTGTCTCCCGGACGAAGTTATTGATAGCGTCCACCGCGTTCTGCTGTCCGGGACGGTTGCTCCAGAGCGGATATCCGATGTCGTGCCCGGAACGCGCGAGGAGGCGGATACGTCTGGAGTTCGGTTTTGCATCCAGCGTCGCACTCTCCACATCACGCAACGGCATCGACACGGTCTGCGCGGGAAGAAAGGCGGTCATCTTTGCACGCATGCTGGCGGTGCCCGTTGCGTGGTCCAGAATGATAGAGCCGCTGCTGTAGAAAAGCGCCGCGAAAAGCAGAAGGATCCCCACGGTGCCCGCAAGCCCGATCACGCGATAGGTCCTGACGTAGGAGGCAAGTTGTTCCGGGGTGCGGTCATACGCCATCACCCTCCGCACCGTGACAGACGTGCCAAGTACAGCCATGATGAGAACAACGGCTAGCAACATACCGATCCAGCTTAAGAGCATGGACGAAGCGGGCGCTGTGATGACAAGGCGGGTAGCGCTGGACTCCGTCACTTGGAACGCATCATGCATTGCGGCCTAGGCCCACGGGCTGTCGATGTGGACAGCGATACAGATGCCGATGCGTACTGGCATGATCAGCGTGCGCGGGCCGCCCACCTGCGCGTCCAGGGCGGAGATCTTGGTCTCCATTCCCTTGAGCTTGGCGTCGAGTTCCCGCTCCTGCACGTCCACCGCGACCATCTCGTTCTGGAAGCCGCCAAAGGCGATGGTGGCTCCCGTACCTTCTGTGGTGAAGCCGGTGCCTTCAAGCTTCGCGACGGTCATATCGACCACCATGCCTTTGCCCTCAAAGACGGACGCCTTCAGAGCGAGATCCACGGTCTTCATCTCGCCTTCGATGTTGGCGATCTCAAACGTATGCGTGGGGTTGATGAAATGATCCTGCTCGTGGTGGTGATCGGTGTGCGCCAGGATGTACTCAAAGAGGCTCTCGTCTTTAAAGAGCACTTTGACGTCTTTCCAGCGCGTGTCCTCCGTGGTGCCGTGGATGGTGTATTCCAGGTTTTGATTGACCGTCCACTCTTCGTTTTCTTTGACAAGGGTGATCAAATCCTTGTTGATGGTCTCGTTCTGGAGGCCATCGATCTGCTGCCATCGATCGCCGTGGATCAGCTTGGCGTCCGTTCCCGTGGTGCCGGCCAGCGCCGTCGTGGTCGGCATGGCGCTCAGGTTCAGCGAACCGAGCGATGGCGTCTTGTGGTCCGAGGCCGGATTAAAGCTGCCATTGTTGGTGAGCGTGGAACCGGCGAACGTCGCAGCCATAGTGCACTCTCCTGACGCAAGCAGGATACTTCATCCCCAGCTCTGGGCGCACGGTGCTGCGATTCTCACGAAGTTTGATCCTGCTTACGGCAGAGAAAATACGTTCAGAAGACGTACGATGCGGAGACCGTCACAGTCTGCAGGCCTGCACGGATCTGGCTATGGCTGTACTCGCCGGCTTGCAGCGCACTGGTACCCACGGCGACAGTTTTCGATGGCACGAAGCCATACGCAGCATCCAGCACGGCGCGGCCGTGATGCCACCCGCCACCCGCGGTCAACTGGTTCTCGAAGATGGCGGCCGTGAGCGGCATGATGGTGCTGGCGGGAACGGCTCCGTTTGTGTGCGCAAACCCGGCACGCGCGGTCAGCGACTCACCCAGAGACCGTTGCACACCGAATCGCAGAGGCACCTGGTTCTTCCAGTACAGGGGCACGCTGTCGTTCAGCGAGGAACTCTTGAGCAGGCCATTGACATCGGCGTTGTTACCATTCGTCAGCGCGACGTTGAGCGTGCGGAAGGCCGAGTTCCAGCCAACCCACTCGCCCTGCGCGGCAAGGCTCCAGCGATTGCCGACGCGCTGATTGAGCGATATGAGGAACGACTGCGGAATGGTGTTGTGCACCGCAGCGTTGTAGGCAAAATCCGGACGTGCGCCGCCGAGACCTGCCGCCGCCAGTTGCACACCCAGGTTGCCGGTGGCGCTGCCGTGGCTCTCGATCTCGGACTTCGACTTCCACGCCGCGCCGACGCTGAGCCGCGAGGAGGCCTGCACCAGGACGCCCGCTCCGCCATTGACCGCGAAGCCGCTGGTGTGCAGGTCCAGCAATGTCTTGAGGCCTTGTACGACGGGCTGTGTCTGGAAGATGTACACGCCGTGCAGCAGGTTGCGGTTGTAGTCCGCACCCAAGGTCAGGCCCACGGAGACGCGGCGGTTCACGTTGATCCCTAAGCCTGCGCTGGAACGCGCAACCAGGATCTCCGACCGGTTGCGTTGCAGGCCGTAGCTGGCCCCAGCGGTTCCGGGAGCATCCACGTAGGTCCAGTCAGCCTTGGCAGTGACCAGCGGCGTCTCCGACAGGCCCAGGAAGAAGCGGTGGCCGGGAAGCGGCGTTCCGAAGGCACCGTATGCCGCCGCCGAGGGGGACGCCTGCATGGGAGCGTTTGTATTCGCGGAGTTGCTGAAGCTGCCGCGCGAGAAGGCCGCAAGCCCAGAGACCGTGGCGACAGGGTGCTGCAGGTACGTTAAACCGGCGGGATTCGCGCTCATCGCATCCAGCACACCCTCCGATGAGGGCAGGGCGATACCGCCGAAGGCGGCAGCACGCGCCCCAGCAGAGTTCCAATAGACGCTTTGTGCGGGTGTGGACGCAACGCAGGCCAGCAGCAACGAACCGGTTGAAACAAGTACCTTGAACTTCACAACAACTCTCCTCGGGATTAAGCGAACTGTGGTGCAAGCGCCGGCATCGCGAGCGGTTCCGGTACGGTATGCGGTACGGGCGCAACCGATGCGGGAAGGATCAACTCCGCTTCAGGTGCAGCCATCAGGGCTGCCAGGCACTCCGCGTCCAGGGCGTGGGGCGCGTCCTTGCCCATGATGGAAAAGACTGTGTCGCGCGGCAGGGGCCCACGGTATGGCCGTGCAGCAGCCAACGCATCATAGATATCCGCAACGGCCAGGATGCGCATGTGGGTGTCCATCTGGCGCGCGCCCCACCCACGGAAGTACCCGCTTCCGTCCAGCTTCTCGTGGTGCGCGGCAGCAACTTCGCTCAGAGTTTCGAATCCTGGGACGCGCTTCAGGATTTCCAGCGTGTACTGCGGGTGCTTGCGGACCACGGCCCATTCGGCATCGTCCAGCTTACCCGGCTTTTCCAGGATGGTGTTTGGCACGGAGAGCTTGCCGATGTCGTGCAGCAGCGCCGCCCGGCGCAGGTCCACAATCTCGTGCTGGGAAAGGCCGAGCTGCGTACCAGCTGCAACGGCTGCCCGGGCAACACCGCGCGAGTGCATGAAGGTAAAGGGCGATTTAGCGTCAATGACCTCGGCGAAGGCCTCGCAGACGCCGTCGAGTGCTTCACCATCCATGTGCAGTTCCAACGCGACGGGCTCCACGGCTGAGACCGCAACTATCAAGTCCTGGCTCTCCAGACCGGCATACAAGGGTGCGCCAAGCGCCTGTGCCGCGCGCACCAACTCCGGATCGAACCAGCGGCCAGAGCGGCTCTTCAGCACGTCCCGCGCAGCCTTTGGGCCGCCGACTGTCCAGAACACCGCCAGCGTTTGTGCCAGGTTCATGATGCGCGAGAACAGCGGTATCTCCTCGCCTTTCAGGCCCATCGGGTAGCCGCCACCATTCCAGTGTTCGTCCAGCGAGGCTATGCCTTCTGCCACGGCCAGGGAGAATCCCATGCGGCGCGCAATGGAGGCGCCCCGCTCACACCGGATGTTAACCAGGTCGCGGGAGTCTTTCTGCTGACTCGCGGCGACGCGCAGCAGGGTGCGGAGCCGTTCAATTAACGGCTTGTTTGTCGCAACATGATCAAAGGCGTACTTGACGCTGTCCAGACTGTTACGCGTCCAGTCCTTGTCTTTCAGGTTTCCTTTCGCCTTGATTTCGTCCGTGCCCATGATGTGGAAGAGTTTGGAGGCATTGCTGCTGCATCCCGCGTCCTTCAGCAGCAATGCATAGTACAAATCCGCCTGCTGCGTGTCCGGCAGGGTAATCGCCCTGGCCAGCCGCATGCCGACGAGGCAGGTCTGCAGCGTATGCCCCATCGTCTGCCCTTCTGTCAGGTCCAGTGCATACGACAGCGCGGAGATGACCTCCGAGGCTCGGACGGTGCTTGCCTGTAAATCGCAAATCCGGCCTTCCGCTGCAGATGGCATTGCGTGAGACTCCTCAGAGGCGAGATGTTTCGCTTCAAAGGAGTTATCGGCAACCTGTCACAGACATGATCGTTCCGCGATGTCTGCTGTGACCTGAAGTACTACAGGCGGCAGATCAGAAGTTCGCGCTCGTAGATCATCTCCGGCGGCAGACGGTCGTGCAGGAGAAGGAAAATCTCCTCATGCCCCATCACTTCGCGGCGCCAGATCGTGCGGTCAACCTCTTGCAAGACGGAGAACTGCTTCTCACTGAAGTGGAGCCCATCCCAGTTCATGTCGGAATACTTGGGTGTCCATCCGATGGGGGTCTCGCTGCCTCGGACGCGTCCCCGGCACCGGTCGACGATCCATTTCAGTACGCGCATGTTCTCGCTATAGCCCGGCCAAAGGAAGCGGCCCTCGGCGTCCTTGCGGAACCAGTTCACGTGAAAGATCCGTGGCGTGGTGGTCAGTTCACGTTGCATACGGAGCCAGTGCCGGAAATAGTCTCCCATGTGATAGCCGCAGAAGGGCAGCATGGCCATGGGATCGCGGCGGACCAGCCCCTGCGCGCCACCCGCTGCCGCCGTCGTCTCTGATCCCATGGTTGCGCCGACGTACACACCGCTGGACCAGTTGAACGCCTGGTACACCAGCGGCATGGTGGTGGGACGGCGTCCTCCGAAGACAATCGCCGAGACGAGGACGCCATTTGGATCTTCCCAATCGGGGTCGATCGAAGGGCACTGCCGGGCGGGCGCGGTGAAGCGGCCATTGGGATGCGCGGCGGGCGTCTTGCTTGACGGCGTCCAGGGTTCGCCACGCCAGTCCAGCGCTTCCGCCGGAGGCGCTTCGGTCATGCCCTCCCACCAGATGTCTCCCGTGGGTTCGCCATCCTTTGTGACCAGCGCAACGTTGGTGAAGATGCTGTTGGCGCGCAGCGTTGCCATGGCGTTGGGGTTTGTCGTCTCGCTCGTGCCGGGCGCAACGCCGAAGAACCCCGTCTCCGGATTAACAGCGCGCAGCTGGCCGGTGCTGTCCGGCTTGATCCAGGCGATATCGTCACCGACCGTCCACACCTTCCATCCATCAAAACCGGCTGGCGGGATGAGCATGGCGAAGTTGGTCTTGCCACAGGCAGACGGAAAGGCAGCGGCGACATAGGTCTTCTCCGTCCTGCCTTGCTCATCCGGCGGTGATTCAACGCCAACAATCAGCATGTGCTCCGCCATCCAGCCTTCGTCGCGCGCGATGTTCGAGGCGATGCGCAAGGCGAAGCACTTTTTTCCCAGCAGGGCATTACCGCCATAGCCGGAACCGTAGCTCCAGATCTCGCGCGTCTCCGGGTAGTGAACGATGTACTTGGTGTCGTTCTGCGGCCAGGGCACGTCAGCCTGCCCTGGCTCCAGCGGCGCACCGACGGAGTGGACACACGGCACGACACGCTTGTAGTCCTTGTCGATCTCCAGGTACACCGGCAGGCCGATGCGGGCCATGATGCGCATGTTCACCACGGCATAGGCCGAATCCGTCAGCTGCACGCCGATCTGCGAGAACGGCGAACCGATGGGTCCCATGGAAAAGGGCATGACGTACATCGTGCGCCCACGCATGCAGCCGCTGAACAGACCCTTCAAGCGGCGGCGCATGACGAAGGGATCTTCCCAGTTGTTGGTGGGTCCCGCTCCATCTTTGGACAGTGAACAGATGAACGTCCGGTCCTCCACCCGCGCCACATCGTTTGGCGAGGAGCGCGCATAGAAGCAGTTGGGCCACTTCCTCTCGTCCAGGCGAAGGAAGGTTCCCGCATCCACCAGACCATTGCATAGCGCGGTGTTCTCCTCCGGTGATCCATCCAGCCAGTGGATGCGCGCGGGCTGGCATAGCTCCGCAGTCTTCTCCACCCACCGGATCAGGTGCCGGTTCCGCGTGGGCGGCGCATTTGCGGGGATTCCCATCAACTCTCCACTAAAATCATACGGTCATGCCGTTCCCACGGATGTGGTTCCGTGGAATAGTCCCAAATCGGCGGCAGCGCAGCGACCGCTTCTCAGGCACAATCATGAAGGCTGTTCTGGTCCGAGGGGCAAAGGTGCATTTTTCCGCTGGGAGTTTCTGCTTGGCCTTATTTCTGCTGCTTCCAGGCGGAACAGCGGCCGTGATGGCACAGCATGGCCCGGCGATGGACGCTTTACCTGAAGATCCGTCGACACGCCTGGCGCTTGATACGTTGCCCCAGCCTCTTGCTCTGGAACGGAGTAGTTTCTTCTCCACGTTCGGCGGCGGGCAGTCCTCGCAGCAGAGCCCGGCGGCGCAACGGGAGGATCAAGGCGATTCCCCGTCCCAGAGTACTCCGCGTCCACAGCAGGAGCGGCTCTTCGGTGTGATGCCGAACTTCACCACCATCTCCGCCGGTACAAAACCTGTACCCGCCGGCTGGAAGACAGACTTCAAGATCGCCAATCGGCAGAATTACGACTACACGTCTGTCAGCTTTCTCTTCATCACATCGTCCGTCGCGTACCTGCAAGACTCGCATCCCGCTCTGGACACAGTGAACGGAGCCAACGCACCGTACTGGGCCTATCTCTGGCGAGGCTTCCTGGACAAGACAGATGGGACCTACCAGGGCACCTTCTTCTTTCCCGCTCTTCTGCGTGAGGATACCCGGTACTACGCCATGGGACGGGGATCGAAAAAACGCCGGACACTTCACGCCGTCGAAGCGCTTGTCGTGGCGCACAACTACCAGCAGAAACCCATCTTCAACGCCGCGGGACTGCTTGGCAAGGTCGGTACACAGGCCGTATCGACGACGTACTACCCGGCAGGCTCGGAAGATTTCGGGGTTCTGGCTGAGAAGTTTACCTATGCCTGCCTGCGGCAGGCGGGATTCACCGTTTTTCGTGAGTTCTCACCCGATCTCAGTGCACTGCTGCACCACCACCGCGCCCCCACTCGCCCCGCAACTGCTTCCACCGCGCCGTAGCAGGCTGTGAGCAGAAATGCCGCCAGCGTCGCTTCCTGACAGCGCGGAGACTACCGGCATAGCCGAGTCGATAGGACAGGTGGTACTGTCATTCCGATAGCTGTCAGGACAGTTCAGGAGTCATCCGAAGGTGAGCACAGCGCAGACACGAGCACTGAGCCTGTTGATCAAGAGCGCCTTTACCGGTGCACTGGGCGGCCTGCTCTTCGGCTTCGACACGGCTGTGATTGCGGGCGCCACGCACCCGCTCACCGTGCAATATGGGCTCTCCGACGCGCAACTCGGATTTACCGTTTCCATCGCTCTGTGGGGCACGGTCCTGGGCGCCATCACCAGCGGTCCATTCGGCCAGTGGATTGGGAGCCGCGCGGCTCTTCGCTACCTGGGCGTGCTCTACATCCTCTCCGCGCTGGGCTGCGCCTTTGCGTTGAACTGGCCCATGTTCCTCATCTTCCGCTTCATCGGCGGCCTGGGCATCGGCGGCTCATCCGTCCTTGGCCCGGTGTACATTGCGGAGCTTGCTCCGGCAAAATGGCGCGGACGCCTGGTGGGCCTCTTCCAGACCAACGTCGTGATCGGCATCCTGCTTGCCTATTTGTCCAACGCGATCATTGCGCACTTCGTGCACGGCGAGACACTCTGGCGTTGGGAACTGGGGATTGCCGCGCTGCCAGCCGTCCTGTTCCTCATCATGCTGTTCAGCGTGCCGCAGAGTTCGCGCTGGCTGGTCAGCCAGAACCGGCTTGACGAGGCCATGCTGATCCTCTCGCGCATGGGTTCGCCGGACTCCAAAGCGGACGTGGACGCCATCGCACTCTCCTTGCAGGAAGAGGGCGGTGCCGCAAAGACCACGTTGTTTTCGGCTCGATACAAGTTCCCCATCTTCCTTGCCATCACGGTCGGATTGTTCAACCAACTCACCGGCATCAACGCCATCCTGTACTACCTGAACGATATCTTTGCCAGTGCCGGCTTCAGCAACGTTTCCGCGAACGCGCAGGCTGTTGCGATTGGCGTAGCAAACCTGCTTGCGACGATGCTCGGCGTCAGCATCATCGACAAGTTCGGGCGCAAGAAGCTTCTCCTGGTGGGCGCGGCTGGATGTGTGGCATGCCTGGCGGGTGTTGCCGCTGTCTTCGGTCTCCAGAGTCACCAGGCATTGCTGCTGCCGCTGCTGATCGCATTTATCGTCTTCTTCGCCGTTTCGCAGGGATCGGTCATCTGGGTGTATCTCAGCGAAGTTTTTCCAACCAACGTCCGCGCCAAGGGTCAGAGCCTTGGCAGTTCCGCCCACTGGATTGCCAACGCGATCATTGCGCAGGCCTTTCCCATTCTGGCGCGCAGTACCAAGGCCATTCCGTTTGTCGTCTTTGCGGCATTCACTGCGGTACAGTTCTTTGTTGTCCTGTTTGTCTATCCGGAAACCAAGGGCTACACACTGGAAGACATGCAGCACCACCTGGGCCACTAGCATGCGACACGGACCTGTAACGGTTGCCATCCCGCGGCGCGGCGGAGTCAATTGCTTTTTCTGCCTGCGCCACATCATGTCTCTACGTTGGCTCACAGCCCTTTGCGTACTATCCGCCGCAGCAGGTGCCGCGCAGCTGCCGCCGCCGGCCCGCCTGCCGCCACCGCCCGTGCTGAACGCGGTCGCGGCGCTGCACTTCGACGAAGGCCCGCTCACCATCCGTGTGCCCGCCGTCCCGAACCGGCCCTTCACAGTCACCGGCACGGGTGGCGCAATCCTTGGCATGGGCGACGGCACCGCCGAACTCTGGCAGTTTCCGCTGAAGTTCTTCAGCGGCCTGCACCTGCGCGCCGAGGTGGACGGCTACACGGTCCCCATCGACCTGAATAGCAATGCCGCCACTCTCGCCGTCAGCCCGGACCACACCACACTGACCTATTCACACGCAGCCATCACGGTGCGCCAGCACATGTTTGTTCCCGCGGGGGAGAAGAACATCGGCGAGGGCGGCGTCATCGTCTTCGAGATCGAATCCATTCGCCCGGCCACGCTCACCATCTCGCTGACACCTGCGATGGTGCTGCAATGGCCAGCGCCGCAGTATGGCCAGCCTGGCTGGGACTGGCAGCCGATGGGCCCAGCCGGTTCGACAAACGGCGTCTACGGCGTCGCAACGGACAACCCGGAACTCTTCGGCCTGATTGGCAGGCCCGGCACGACACCTGGGACGATTTCCCCGTACCAGGAGCATCCGCGCACGCTGCCGCTGGAGTTCAAGCTGCGTTACGACCCGGCAAAGAATGCCGGGCAGGTGTTTCCGCTTCTGTGTGAAGTCGCCCGTCCCGGGGAGAAGAACTCTGCGGCAGCGTTTCTGGCTCTCAAGCAGCGCCTCGCCGCCCGCGCCGAAGCCCTGCCACACCTCTGGGCGGAGACGCGAGCCTACTACGCTCATTATTTCGATGCTCGTTTGATTGTTGAAACGCCCGACAAGCAGTTTGATCTGGCTCTGCGCTGGGCGGAGCTTGCCATTGACAAATCGCAGGTAAAGTCCGCCACCGGCGATGTTGGGCTCGTCGCGGGCTGGTTTCCGTCCTTCGATTCAGCCCGGCCCGGCTTTGGGTGGTACTTCGGGCGCGACACGCTCTGGTCACTCTACGCCGTCAACAGCTACGGCGATGCCGCGCTCACCCGGCGCGCGCTGGACTTCCTGATCAAGCGCCAGCGTCCTGACGGCAAGATGATGCACGAGTTCTCGCAAACCGCCGACCTGCTGACCGGCAGCCTGGAGTGGTCCAAACTCCCGTATCAGTTCGCCGCCGCCGATTCCACGCCGCTGTATCTCCTGGCCATGCAGGACTACGTTCGCGCCACCGGCGACGTTGCCTATCTCAAGACGCACTGGGACAGTATCCAGCGCGCCTATCGCTTTGAGCGCACACACGACAGCGATGGCGACGGCGTCTACGACAACGCACAGGGCACCGGATGGGTGGAGGACTGGGCTCCCGCGATGCCGCACCAGGAGATGTACCTGGCCGCGCTCGACCGCGACGCCACTCGCGCCATGGCACAACTGGCGGAATGGATGGGTGAGTCCAACTTGCAGGCCGAAGCACAAGCCACAGCCGCCACCCTGACCGTTAGTGTGGAAAGGTATCGTTTGCCAGACGGCGAGTACGCCTTCAGCAAGAATCTCAACGGCACGTACGATCCAACGCTCACCGTGTATCCATCTGTCGCGCTGTGGGCTTCGTCCACCGGCATGGTCAAGCCGGACACCATGCTTCAGCAATGGAGTTCGCACACCTTCGCCACCGACTGGGGTACGCGCGCCATCGCCAGCACTGACCCCATGTACGACCCCATCACCTACCATCGCGGCAGCGTGTGGCCGCTGTTCACCGGGTGGACCAGCATGGCGGAGTACCGCGGCAATCGTCCATTGGCTGGCTATGCCGCGCTGCGGCGGAACGTGGACCTCACCTGGGCGCAGGATCCCGGCGCGGTGACAGAGGTCCTGTCCGGCCGTTTTTACCAGCCGCTCGGACGATCCAGCACGCACCAGCTCTGGTCGTCGGCCATGGTCCTGTCACCCGCTCTCAAGGGTCTCTTCGGTCTGGAACCGGACGCCATCCATCACGTACTTGCCGTGCATCCCCACCTGCCCGCAACGTGGGAGCACGCCACGCTGCACAATGTGCGAGCCGGTGACACGCTTTACAACGTCACCATGCAACGAGCGGGTGACAAACTCAACATCGACGCATCCTCACCCAAGGTGTCCGTACTTTGCCTTAAACCAGAAGCCGATGTGATGGTGGACACGCGCGACTGCCGCGAAGCAGCCTCTACACACCACTCCCTCACGATTCCGTTACCTGATGTCGAGGTTGAACTGGATCGCGGGCTACCGGCACAGTTCGGAGACGACACCCACCAGCCCCGCGTCACGGATGAGCAGTACGGCGCACGTTCGCTCACCTTTACCGTAGAGGCACCTGCGGGAACCTCCGTCAGCTTAGATATGCGAGTTGCTGGCAGGGCGAGACCCTCGGTTAACGGTGCCTCTGTTGCGGATGGCAAACTGACGGTGACCATGCCGCCGGATAAGGGGTTTGCCACCCAAACTGTCTCCATTCGCTGGTAGATCATGCTTTGTCGCGCACAACGCAACCTTCGCGCCCTTTTCGCAACCTTTGCGTTCACCGTGAGAAGTTGCCACCAGAGAACAGCCCTGCTGGCCATCGTCACTGCGCTTTTCCTTACGCGGAGCAGCAACGCGCAACAAGCGAATCCCACGCTCAGGTCGCGCACCGCTGCCGACAGTACGCTCACCTTCGATTTCACCTGTCAAACCGCCACCGGAGCAACCTGCCCAATGCCGCCGGCCAAGGATCTCAGTGTGCGTCTTGACGGCAAGCGCCTGGCAGAATCGTCCTTCAACGTAAGCCCGGCAACGCCGCAGATGCTCCTGCTACTGGACGCGATGAATACGCCACTCCCAGACCTCGGACGTGTAAAGCAGACGGCTCTGGATGCCCTTACGGCGGCCGGTGACCACCTGCCCTGCGAAACCAGCATCTTCGTCATCGCGGACACAAGGCCCAGATTCCGCGGCACGCAGCCCGGCACAGTCACTGGATGGGAACTGCTCAAAGATGAACTCTATGTCATGCGCGTCGCCCCGTCGCATAGCGGACTGCATTTGGCGGCAGCACTTCAGGCATGGCAACCGGCGCTCTCGCGCATTCAGGAAGCGCAGGCCGTCCCCGGCGGCAGTGAGCGTGTTCGCCTTTCCTTGCAAGCCCTCGGGTTTGTGGCAGGAGCCATGAAGGAACCCTCCGCACCGAAGCTCATCCTGTGGATCAGTCCCGGCTGGCCTGTCGTCCACATGACCCAGGGCAGGTATGCCAGCCAGATATTTGACTCGATCGTCTACTACGATGATCTGCTGCGCGGTTCCCGCGTCATGCTCTCCATGCTGGACCCGACAGGCGCAGCCACGGACCACGCCGCTTCGCCGCAGTTCCTCATGCCGCAGCAGCGCGGTGCCGGACCAACCAGCACCTCAATCACAGCACCCCAGCAGAACTTCGGCAGCGATTTCTATAAAAACTATTTGCAGCCGCCGCAATCATCGCGATCCGCCGATCTCAATGACATGCTGCTTCCTGTGCTGGCGATACATAGCGGCGGCACAGCGCAAACCGTCAGCAACGACATCGCTGATGGCATCACGCGCTTCCTTGCGCAGGCAGATAGTGTCTACACACTCCGATTTTCGCCAACGGAAGCGCACGGCAAAGATCCGTGGCACCGCCTGACGATCGACACTCCACGCGAGAAGCAAACCATTCACGCACGGGCCGGATACTATGCCCGCTGAACATCGCATCGCATTCATCAACAAGCTTCGCCGCGGCCGCCCGCATCCGCGGTGAACCCTGCGTTCGTTCTTCTTGCTTGCAAGCTGGGCTGAACGTTCCGTGCAGCGTTTCGGGCATCGTGACACTCTCGCTGCGGGGAGCCTCGACCCAACAGGACGCTGCCGAACCCTCCACACGGGCTACGGAGCAGCGTCTGCGCAATCTTTGCCGCCAGGACTGGCGCGAGGAGGCACCACGTCAGGTGCGGAGTCGCTCCACGCACGTGTTCCGCGCATCACGATTGTTATCACGCTACCTCATACCGGTTCCAGGTCAGAATGCGTCACCATGCGACACTGCGAAGCTAAAGTTTTTGTCTACACTCACTCTTGTTAGACAAACTGCTTTAACTTGCTGTTCTAAATTCTTCCGATTTCTGCCTGAGGTCTGTTATGAAAAAGCTTCTCTGTGCCATGGCGCTTGCCACGATAGTCGCCACTGCCTGCTCTTCCCACGCCGCCAGCCTGATGGGCACCAATGTTACTGGAACCATGAACATCGGTGGCTATGGCTCCTACAACTTCTTCAATTCCAGTTACGGTTACGTTCCGTCCGGCTATTCCAACTCTAAGGGCGCGACCACGGTTGCGGTGTCGAACGCTACCGAATTTGCCTTCCAGTACTACTCTGACGTAGTGAAGGCAGATATCACTGCCGACACGCTCACCTTGACGAATACGACTGGAATTGGTAACTGGAAGACTGACTACTACTTTACTGACAGCGCGTTCTCCGGTATGACGCTTTCCGTACTCAACCAGGACAGTCCCTTCACCTTTTCGCTCACAGGCAACACGCTGCATATTTCTGAGTCAGCCCTTGCGGGCAGTGGTGACTGCTTCTCTGACCCGTCGTATAGCCTTGTTCTGAAATTCGCTGCCCCCGCAATCGCGGTCACGCCAGAACCTTCCTCGCTGGCGCTTCTTGGCACGGGCCTCCTGGGCGCGGCCGGAGTGATGCGCCGCCGCCGTCTGGCATAACTTCCCGCCGGGTCAACACACGGGCCCGCGATTCTTCGCGGACTCGTGTGTTGCGGTTGGACCATGCGTGGCTGCCCGTTGAACCCTTTCGGGTGCGGGCGCGTACAAAGAGTAGGCTGTACGTAAAGGTCGTCAGGGATGCACTGGTCTGAGGCGCTGAAGCTGGCGCTGCAATCGCTGTGGGTCAATAAGCTGCGCACCGTGCTGACGCTGCTGGGCGTCGTCATCGGCGTTGCCGCCGTCATCGCCGTCGTCACGCTCGTGAATGGCGCCAACGCATACGTCGATCAGAAGCTGAATCGTTACGGCTCCGACGTTTTTACTGTCTCCAAGCAGCCCAACCTGATTACCAGCTACGACGAATACAGCAAGTACCAGAAGCGACGCGTCCTCACGATGGACGAGTACAACTTCGTCAACGACAACTGCAGGCACTGCGTCCTTGTTGGCGCCAGCCAGAGCAAGAGCGTCACCGTAAAAGCCGGAACCGACTCCGTTACCGGTGTTGAGGTACGTGGATGGACGGCCACCATGGCCGACCTGAGCAACCTCAACATCGTGGAAGGCCGCAACTTTACGCCCACGGAGGTGGAGCATGGCGCGCGCGTGGCCATCATCGGCACGGATATCCAGGAAAACCTCCTGAAGGGTGACGACCCAGTTAACCGTGAAATTCGCGTGGATGGCGTGCCGTACACGATCATCGGCCTGGGAGAAAAGCAGGGCAAGACGCTTGGCAGCAGCCAGGATAACTACGTTGCCGTGCCTATCACTGCCTACCAGCGCACCTACGGCACGCAGAAGACGCTGACCATCTACGTCAAAGCGCCCGGCACCGGTGCGCCGCTGGACGAAAGCGGCTCCGAAGTTCGCACGCTCATGCGCAGCTTCCGCCACGACCGGTTGGGAGAGGACGACAGCTTCACGCTGGACCTGAACAATACGTTCCTCGGCTTCTTCAAGACCATCACCAATCTCTTCAGTGTCATCGCGATCCCTGTCGCTGCGATCTCGCTTATCGTAGGCGGCATTGTCATCATGAACATCATGCTGGTGTCCGTGACGGAGCGCACCCGTGAGATCGGTGTCCGGAAGGCGCTGGGCGCGCGGCGGCGAGACATTCTGCTGCAATTTGTGATTGAGAGCGGCCTGATGGCAACGGCGGGCGGCTTTATCGGCGTGCTGTTCGGCATCAGCGTCGGCTTCGCCATCGCCATGGTCGCCGACTTTCCCATGCGTGTCGCGTGGTGGAGCGTTGCCGTCGGCCTCATCGTCGCCACCAGTGTCGGCGTCTTCTTCGGCGTCTGGCCTGCGCGCAAAGCCGCCCTGCTGGACCCAATTACTGCGCTGAGGAACGACTAAATGAACCTTTCAGATGTAAAAGAGACCATTACGATCTCGCTGGATACGCTCCGTGCCAACAAGCTGCGCAGTGGCCTGACGGTGCTGGGCATTGTCATCGGCGTGCTCACCGTCATCATCATGTCATCCGTAATCAATGGCCTGAACGGAACGGTCAACGGCATCATCTCGCAGCTTGGATCGAATACGCTGTTCATCTTCCGCTTTCCCGTCTTCGGCTCACGGCCCACGCTGGAAGAGCTCTCGCGCAAGCAGCTCACCTACGACGACATGCAATCCCTGCAGGGCCTGCCCCACGTTGTAGCCGCGGATGCCGGCCTGCGATACGCCAACATGGCGTTCGGTGGTGCGGGCATGACCACCGTCAAGGGCGGCGGCCACAAGCAGGAAAACGCAGGTCTTGCCGGCGAGAATTACACCAGCCCCATCGTCAACGACTGGCATCTGGACCGCGGCCGCTTCTTCACCGAGCAGGAGCAGCAGCGCGCCGCCAAGGTCGTCATTGTCGGCCACGACACAGCCGAAACGCTCTTCCCGGATCAGGATCCGATCGGCAAAGAAGTCTCCACCTCCGGCATCACGGCCACAGTCATCGGCACCATGGAACCATTGAAAAGTGTCGCGCCCGGCAAGAATCCGCAGGATAGTTTTCTCTATTTTCCATTGACGACCTTTCACCAGATCCACCCGGAGGTGCTGGACTATTGGATCACCGCCAAATACGACGATCCCGCGAACCGCCCGCGGGTGGAGGAGGAGATCCGCGAACGCCTCCGCGTCCGCCGCAAGGTGCCGGTCGAAAAGGACGACAACTTTGCCATCTTCGGCTCCGATTCGCTCACCCGTCTGTGGACACAGCTCACCGGCGGCCTCTTCCTGTTGATGTTCGCGCTCTCCAGTGTAGGTCTGATGGTCGGCGGCGTGGGCGTCATGAATATCATGCTGGTCAGCGTGACGGAGCGCACCCGTGAAATCGGCGTACGTAAAGCCATCGGCGCCACGAAGCGAACCATCCTGCTTCAGTTCACGCTGGAGGCGATGGTTCTCTGCGCCATCGGCGGCATCATCGGCATCTCAGCCGGCTCGCTGATCGCGCTGGCGTTGCATGCGGTGCTGCCATCGGTACTATCCACCGGATGGGTCATCGCCGCCTTTACCGTGTCGATCGCCATCGGCCTCGTGTTCGGCATTTATCCCGCGTGGAAAGCCTCAAATCTCGATCCCATTGAGGCTCTTCGTTACGAGTAGAAAGAGCGAGGAACGCAGCCTTGTCAGAGTGCCTGGAAACCGGATGCGCTGGATGGTTTACCGGCCGCCGTAAGATACGACGTTCTTCAGGCTGCTACCTGCTCCATCGGTGGATATGCATCCGTCCGCGCTTTGGGCAGCAGCGCGATGATGGCGCCCGACAGCAGCAGCGCCGCAGACATCAGCAGAAATCCTGCGCGCGGATTGCCGGTGCGCGCCTGTAGGAGGCCCACGGCGTAACTGCCCGCAAAGGCGCCAAATGCACCGAAGCCGTTGACCAGCGCCGTCACCTCACCCGATACATTGCGTGGAAACGTCTCCGAGATCAATGCAAAGAAGGGTCCATACGGCGCATACATCAACCCGCCTGCCAGCACCAGGCAGACAAATGCCGCAGGGAAGTTCGTCGCGTGCGTCACGTAGGACCCCAGCAGAGCGATCCCGGCCACCATGAGCAAAGGCCAGATGTACCGTCTGCGGCGAACCGCGCGGTCCGACAGATACGAGATCAGCAGCATGAGCAATGTCGCTGCCAGATAGGGGATGCCGCTTAGTAATCCAGTCACCGCAATGCCGCGAGCCGCGCCCTGCTGCACAATCGTTGGCAGCCACAGCACGAAGCCATACACGCCGATAGACCAAAGAAAATACTGAACGCATAACAACAGCGAAGTGGGTGAACGTAGCGCCTCCCTGACCGTATCCACCTTGGCGATAGATAACTGCTCTCGCGAAAGCGCGTCCTCAAGCTCTGCACAGCTCTCCGCATCCATCCACGGCGCTTCCTCCGGCCGGTCGCGCATGAACCAGTACCAGGCAACGCCCCACAGGATAGACGGTATCCCTTCCAGGATGAACGTGTTCTGCCATCCCACGGCGCGAATCAGGTATCCCGTCACTGCTGACATCCACAGCACCGTGACAGGATTTCCCAAGATGAGCACCGTGTTGGCGCGGGAGCGCTCCGCGCGCGTGAACCACCGCGACAACAGCAGCAGCATGGCGGGCAAAATGAAGCTTTCCGCCGCGCCCAGCAGCAGCCGCACTGCGGCAAGCCCCCAGAAGTTCTTCACCATGCCGGTCAGACCGGCCAGCACACCCCAGCTGATCAGCGCCCACAGGATGAGCCGCCGCGCACTGCGGCTGCGGGCATACGCCGCGCCTGGCACCTGGAACAAAAAATAGCCAAGAAAGAACAGCGCGCCCAGCAGGGCGGATTGAGACTCTGTGATGTGCAGCGTTCTGGCCAGCCCCGCCGCCGCGCCGAAACCGTAGTTCGTCCGGTCAACATAGGCAAGGCTGTACGTGATGAAAACGACGGGCAGGATGCGCCCCCAGCGCTGGCGCAGAGCAGGTGTGTGCAGAGGCTGTAGGTGTGTTTCGTTTGTCATGAAGTCGTTCGGCAGGTTCAGCACACTGTATCAGTTTGGGACGTCATACAGGGTACTTGCCTCGATTTGCACGGAAACAGTTAATCCGGTTGCCAAACACACGCAACGTGCCTCCGTCGCCATTGACAGTCTTTCGCAGCAGCGCATATAAATCGCCTGTTCCAACGAAGGTGAAAAGGCACGTGGTAAACCCGGCCGTTGCGCCAGGGCGCACACACTTAATAAGGCGAGGCTTCATGGTCCGTTCCGCGATTTCTAAGTACGTCCTTCTCTGTCTTTCTCTTCTCACGTTTTCTGTAACGCTTGCCGCACAGGTGACAACGGGTGCCATCCAGGGCACGGTACGTGACCAGAGCGGCGCCGTGGTGCCGAACGCCAACGTCACGGTAACGGATACAGGCAAAGGCACCTCCACCACCGTCAAAACCAGCGCCGAGGGCGAGTACACCGTTCCCTTTCTCATCCCCGGCAACTACAGCGTATCGGTCGAGAGCGAAGGCTTTAAGAAGACCATCTCCAATAACATCATCCTGGATATCGATCAGAAGGCGCGGGTGGACTTGGCGCTGACGCCCGGCGGTACGACGGAGACCGTGGAGGTCAACACCACGCCGCCGCTCATCAAGTCCGACACCTCTGAACTTGGCGACGTGGTCGGCAAACAGGAAGTAGAGAACCTCCCGCTGAACGGCCGCAACTTCGTGCAGCTGACCTACCTGGTCCCAGGCGTCACGCCCGGTCAGCAGGGTGAGAACCTCTCCGGCTCCAGCTCGTTCAATCCGCGCGCTGCATCCAACTTCAACGCGCTGGGCAGCCAGGCCAACACCAACGCCTACCTGGTCGACGGCATCGATGACAACGAGTACACCTTCAACACCGTCATGGTGCAGCCCTCCGTTGAGTCCATTGCCGAGTTCAAGGTGCTGACCGGCTCGTACTCGGCGGAGTATGGCGGCGGCTCCGGCGTCTTGTCTGTATCGACGCGATCCGGATCGAATGACTTGCACGGTGAACTCTTCACCTATCTCCGCAATAGTGCGCTGGATGCCCGTAACTTCTTCGCGCGTACCGGTCCCAAGCCGCCCTACCGCCGTGGCCAGTTTGGCGGTGCAGTCTCCACGCCCATCCTCAAGGACAAGCTCTTCGCCTTCGCCGACTATTACGGCCAGCGCTCCTTGCAGGGCATCACAAATCTGAACAGCGTACCTACAGCGGGCCAGCGCATCGGCGACTTTCGTGACTACAAGGACGCCAGCGGTAATCTCATTCCGATCTACGATCCAGCTACCACGCAGGTCGTCAATGGACGCTCGGTGCGCACGCAGTTCATGGGTTGCGATGGCGCCACCCCGAACGTCATCTGCCCCAACCGTCTGAACCAGGTGGGCCTGAACGTCGCCAGCATCTACCCGATGCCGCAGTTCACCACGGTCAATAGCTTGAATAACTACATCTCCACCGCGAACCGCATCATCGATGACAACGGCGGCAACGTGCGGGTGGACTACCACCCCAGTGCCACCGACTCAGGATTCGCGCGCTGGAGCTACGAGGATTTCGAGCAGACCGCTCCGAACCCGCTGGTCGGCGGCTCCGGAACCTGCTGCCTGGCGACACCCGCCGCCGCTGCTGCCAAGTTCGACCTAGGTCCGCAGGTTGCGGGTCTGCAGGTGACGTCGCTCATCGCGCAGGGCGCATCCGTCAATGAAACGCACTTGTTCACGCCGAATCTGTTCAACGAAGCGCGCGTCGGCTACGCCCGCACCAACCCGTTCACGCGCCAAAGCGATTTCGGCCACAACGCGGCTACCTCACTGGGTATCGCGGGTCTGAACATCAGCCAGTACACCACCGGTCTGCCCAACATCCAGATCGGCAGCGGCTGCGGCAATGAGTTCACCTGCCTGCAGGGCGGCACAGCATTCCTGCCCGCGAATCCACGACAGACGAACGTGCAGTTTGAAGACACAATTTCCTGGTCGCACGGCACAAATCAGTTGAAGCTTGGCTTCCGCTATGTGCGGATTTATGCCTCACCGTTTACCAACACCACCACGCGCGGCCAGATCACCTTCAACGACAACTACACCAATACCCAATCGGCCACGAGTACCTCAAGCGGCGCAACTGGCGGTAACGGGCTTGCCAGCCTTCTCCTCGGCTACCCTGCCAGCGACTCGCGCAACTTCCTCATCCAGCCCTACTACATCATCAAGGTCAACTACGCCGGATTCATTCAGGATGACTGGAAGGTGACGCCACGGCTGACGTTCAACCTGGGTGCGCGCTACGATGTCTTCACGCCGGATACGGAAAAGAACAACAAGCTCGCCAATTTTGACCTGACCGCGCTGCACTTCATCTACGCGGGCGTGAACGGCGTCTCCCGCACGGCAGGTGTGCAGACGCGCTACAACGATCTGGCTCCGCGCATCGGGTTTGCGTATGACCTGACGGGCAAGGGCGACACCTTCCTGCGCGGCGGCTTTGGCATCGCGTACTTCGAAGACCCGTTCTCCGCCTCGGACGAACTGGGCCAAAATCCCCCCTTCACTGTTTCACAGACTTCCTCGCAGAGCACAACGTATCCAACTGCGGCCACCCTGGCGAACGTCTGTACCGCAACCAACACTGCCAATTGCCAGCCGGTCATTAACAACATCTTCCCGCAGGGTGCAGTTTCACTTAGCCCCACAGCTCTGCAAACCACGGCGGGCGTCAACTCCTTAACCCCGGCCATCGTCTCGCACTCGCTGACCAACAAGACTCCCAGCATGCAGACGTACACCCTGGGTTTGGAGAAGCAGGCGCTGGGTGGCGTCTTCGAAATCGCGTATGCAGGCAGCCACAGCCTGCACCTCACCTATATTTACAACCCGAACGAAACCGAACCGGGGCCAGGCAGTACGGCGTCGCGTAGACTTCTGCAGCCAATTGCCAACGTTGGTACCTTTGTGCAAGCAGATCCGATCAACTACGGCAACTACAACTCGCTCCAAACCAAGTACACCAAGCGTTTCTCGCACGGCCTGACCGCGCTGATCAACTACACCTTCTCCAAGTCGCTGGACGATGGCGGTTCCGCTGCTTCGGGTGGCGGCGCGGCGGGCAATCCGCAGACCATCACCAATCTGCGCGCAGGCTATGGCGCATCTGGCTTCGACCAGAAGCACCGCTTCGTCAGCAGCATCACCTATCAGCTGCCCTTCGGAGGCGGACGCGCCTTCCTGCATGACGGCATCCTGTCTCATGTGCTGGGAGGCTTCGAGTTCGACGCCATTACCACCTACGCCAGCGGACCGCCCTTTACCGCGACCCTGAACACCGGCGTCACGAACGCCTCTGCCAGCTGGCCCAACCGTTTCGCCGGACGCGGCAAGATCGACCACGGTACTTTCCTTCACTTCTTCAACACAGGCCTCTGTGCGGTGGGCGTGGACGATGGTCAGTGCGCCTTCCAGACCCCGGCCCAGTACACCTATGGCAACGAAGGCCGGTCTGTCCTGTACGGTCCTGCCACCAAGAATTGGGACGTGGGTCTCCAGCGTCGTATTCAGCTCTACCGGGAGAAGAGCCTGGCATTTAAGTTTGACGCTTTCAATGTGTTCAACACGAAAAACCTGCTCACACCGAATACCTCGATCGGCTCAGCGAACGCGGGTGTCATCACCGGTACCAACGGCGACAACCGCGACTTCCAGGGCTCCGTCACACTGTATTTTTAAACCGGACCGCTACGCGAACACCTCGCCCCGGTACGCACCAGCCGCCGGGGCGTCTCTTTTGTGTCCTCCATTGGCTACTCGGGAAATTTCTGCCGGATACGGACCGTGCGCGCCAGCGGGTCCATGTTTTCCAACACCTTGCGCCGCAAATCCGGGTCGATACCCGGCTTCGCCAACCACTGCTTCACCGTGGCTTCTGCTTCGGAGCTGGTCTGCCCATCCAGAAACGATCCCAGCCACGCGCCAAGAAAGAAGATCTTGCGGTCGCGCTTGATCTCCGGTAACTGATCCAGACTGCGTTGCAGATACGGCAGCGTCAGCGATGCCTGCCGCACGCTGTTGAAGGGCCGCAGGCTCTGCGTCAGCCAGTCCTCGGGCCTGGCATCGGCGGCCTTTGGCGGTGTCATGTAGGCGTCGAAGTAGCGCTGCTTCACTGCCGGGTCGGGCGCACCGGCAGCAACCGCCCACGCGGAGCGGCGGCCATCGTCACTGGTATCGCGCTTTGTCTCCGCGGTAAGCAGCGCGTCCGCGTCCACATCGCCCAGCACAACCAGCCGGCTCAGGAGATTCCACCGGTCCAGTGGACGGAGTTCCACGCCGGGGATCGTCAGCTTACCCGTCAGCATCTCTTTCAGCGTCACGCGCGCGGCAGGTGTTTCCGCACTGCTGCTCAGCGCACGAAACGCAACCAGCCGTAGACCGACGGCTGGCGCGTTCTGCATACGGTCGGTCGCAACTGCTTCTAACTGCGCCACCAGAGGCACACGCGCGCTGTCGCCCATGTAGCGCTGCATAGCACCTCCCGCGCGGCCGTACTGGATGCGGGCGAGTGTCTCATCATCCTGCCTTGGCAGATCGTCAAGCGCAAGTTCCACATAGCCGCGGGGAGCGGAGCGCGCCGTATGCACGTTCTCCCACAAGGCACCCCACAGCATGGACCGCAGCAGCGGGCCGGTCCCTACTCGGTTCAGCCCCGCGTCCAGCAGTACCGGCTTCACCGTGGCTTCGCTTTTTGCGTCCAGCAGAAAGCGCCCATACGCCTCATCGCCGCTGTTGGCGAAAACATACGCGGGACACGCCTTCCCGTTCACGCCTGGTACATCCGCGTGCGCTGTTTGCCAATCCATGCGGATGCGCACGGGCGCGAGGCCATCGCCATCTTGCAGCAGCACCTCGTTGACAATTGGCCACGTGTAGCCATCCGGCAACACATCGCCCTGCGTCAGCGTGATCTGGCGGAGCTTGCCCGCTGCATCACACTGCCACGATGCCGTGACCTCCGGCATGCCGCGCTGCAGCACCCACGCCTTCGCCCACGCCTGCACATCCTGGCCGCTCGCGGTCTGGAATGCGCTGACCAGGTCCGCCCACTGGGCGTTGCCGTAGGCATGATCCTTCAGGTACGCGCGCAAACCGTTGCGAAAACCATCCTCGCCCAGGCGGAAGGCCAGCTGCTTCAGGATGGACGGTGCCTTCTGGTAGACGATGGCACCGTACGCGCTCTTGGCGTCCTTCAGGTTGGGAATGTCCTGGAAGATGGGCGTGGTGCCCTCGGTCTCGTCGATGCCGTAGGCCAGCGGCTTGATGTCCTCATACATGTGCTTCCACGGCTGCGACTCCGGGTCCAGCGTGGCGAGGGCGCGGTATGCCATGTACTGTGCGAAGCCTTCCTTCAGCCACAGGTCGTCAAACCAGCGCATCGTGACGAGGTCACCAAACCACTGGTGGGTCAACTCATGCAGCACGAGCGTGTCCCGGCTGAAGCGGTCGTTGGCTGTCGGCGCGGAGCGGAAGAGGACGCCGTTTTCATTGAGGAAGGTCGCGCCCGCGTGCTCCATGCCGCCGAAGGGGAAGCCGGGGATGAGCACCAGATCGTACTTGGGAAAGGGGAACGGCTGCTGAAAGTAATCGCTGAGGAAGCTGATGCCCCTCGCGGTCATCTCCTGCACGTGCGGTGCCTCGGCCTGCGCGCGCTTCAGTTGCGATTTGCGGACGTAGAGGTCCGGCTCACCGGCCTTACCAGCGAGCTTTGCCCATGGGCCTGCGGCGAAGGCAAAGAGGTAGGTCGAGATCGGCTTTGTTTCGCCAAACGAGATGTTACGAGAAGGATGATCTGGCGGCCCATCAAGACGTTCCATGTTAGCGGATGTGTTGCTTATGACCGTCCATGCGTCAGGCTCTCCGCCGCGGAAACCGTTCGCCTGGATGCTGAGCGAAAATCGCGCCTTCAAGTCCGGCTGGTCGAAGCACGGAAACGCCATGCTTGCGTCCATCGGCACAAACAGCGAATAGAGATACTCGCTGCCATCCTCTTTATCCTCATATCGCGTGATCGCCGCGCCCGCTGTTGCCACCGGCGAGGTGAACGCCGTCTCCAGCGTGTTTTCACCGACATGAAGCTGCGCCGCGGGCAGGATCAGATGACCATTCTTAAGGTCTGCCGCAATCGGCGTTCCATTCAGAGTCGCGCTTTGCAGTAAGCCTTCACGGTACTCGATTGGCAGGTCGGTGACCTTAGGTTCAGCCAACATAAAGTGAAGGATTTCGCGGCCCGGAATCGCTGCGGCATGTGGGTGCAAGGTGAACTGCAGGTTGTAGTGCAGGTCAGACACTCGTAACGTGCGGTCACGCGCCAGTGCTCGTGAAATGCCCGCGTCAGGCGCGCTCATCGTTTCGGCAGGCATCAGCTTGCAGATGCCACAGGCAAGCAGGAGAAGAGCGGCAGAAGACAGCCACGCGTTGCGCATGACATAACGGTACTACTGCATCACGAGTATTTCAGCCAACGCATGATCTCCGGCAGGGTAGGCCGCTTGCCATACATCAGGATGCCTACACGGTAGATGCGGCTGGCGATCCACAGCACGGCGTAGATCGTCACGATCATCAGGGCGATGGACGCGCCCACCTGCAACACCGAGGGATGCCCCAGCGAAATGCGCATATACATCAGCAGAGGCGTGCAGAACGGGATCAGCGACATCACCGTGGCCAGCTTGCCATCGGGCGAGTTGACCACCGCACCGAGAGAAAACATGCAGATGGCGAGCGGCAGCACCAGGAACATGTTCAACTGCTGCAATTCCTGCTCAGAGTTTGTCATCGCCCCCAGCGCCGCAGCGATCGACGAGTACAGCATGTACCCCAGCAGAAAGAAGACGACAAAGAAGACGATCTGCGTGGGCGATAGGTGCACATGCACGCCACCGCCCATGTAGTGCGCGATCAGTGACGTGCTGGACAGGATGAAACCCGCTGCCAGCCACACCGCAACCTGCGTCAACCCGACTGATCCCACACCCAGCATTTTGCCAGCCAGCAGTTCGCCGGGCTTGATCGTTGCCAGCATCACCTCAAAGACGCGCGAGGTCTTTTCCTCGATGATGGACCGCGCCACGTTCATGCCGTACATCATGATGACGAAGTACATCAGCAGAAACAGCACGATCACGCCGACGTAGTTGGCTGTCGTGCTGTCCGCCTCACCGGTGGCCGAGGCATTAATTTGCACCGGCTGCATCAGCGCGTTCACATCCTGGCCGGACATGCCCTGGTGCTGTAGTTGTTCGCGCATCAGCACCGTGCGCAGCGCATCCTGCAACCGCTCCCGGGTAGACAGGTCGGCTGAGGAACGCGGCTTGTACTCCACGGCTGGCCGGCCGCTGGCATGCTCCGGTGAGCGTATCCACAAATACCCGTCGATGGACTTACTTTGAAGTTCGCTGTCCAGCGCAGGCCGGGTATTTGCACTGGGCGGCGCGATGATGTTCACCTGCATGTCGCTGCTCGCGCCGCTCTTCAGTTCCTGCTGCAGGTCCTCGGCCAGTGGCAAGTCATAGGAAACAATCACCACCCGCGAATCGGACTTGGCATTCTTACTCATCAGAACGGAGCCAATAAATCCGCCCCCCATCAGCAAAGGGATCAGCACCGTCATCACCAGGAAGCCTTTCGTCCGGATGCGCTCCAGGTACTCGCGCCGCGCAATCAGCAAGATGTTATGCATCGACGTCCCCTCCCACGCGTTCGATAAAGATGTCTTCCAGCGTTGGCTCTTTGACCTCGAACCGCGTGATGCGTGTGCCGTGTGCGACGGCGTCCGCCAGCAGCGGCTGTGCATCGGGTTGCGCGCCGCGCAGCTTCACGGTAGCGCCTCCGCCATATTCCTTCACGCTTTCTACCACGGGATTCCGCAGAAAGCTGCTGTCACCCTCAAAGGCGACGTCCACGCGGTTGCGCGGGTAGGCGCTCTTCACCTCGCGCATGCTGCCCTGCAGGACCACCTCCCCGCGATGAATCAGCGCAATCTCGTCGCACATGCGCTCCACCTGGTCCATGCGGTGGGTAGAAAACAGGATGGCCTTGCCTGCCGCGCGCAGCTCCAGCAGCGTGTCCTGCAACAGCGCGCCGTTGACCGGGTCCAGGCCGCTGAACGGCTCGTCCATAATCACCAGTTCCGGATCGTGCAGCAGCGCCGTGATGAATTGGATCTTCTGCTGCATCCCCTTGGACAGCTCATCCGTCCGCTTGGGCAGCGCCTCAGTAATCTGCAGGCGGCTGGCCCATGCCCGTCCGCGCTTCTCCGCTTCGGCTGCTGTCAACCCGCGCAGCTGCCCCATAAAGACGATCTGCTCCAGCACATTCATCTTCTTGTACAGGCCGCGCTCTTCCGGCAGGTATCCAACGCGCTTCAGGCTGTCCCGCTCAAACGGCTTGCCAAACAGCTTCACGCTGCCAGAGTCCGGCACGGTAATGCCGATCATCATGCGGATCGACGAGGTCTTTCCCGAGCCATTCGGACCAAGCAGCCCAAACATCGTGCCGGGCGCAATGCGCAGCGACAAAGCCTCCACAGCCACCTTGTTCTCATACACTTTGCGGATTCGATCGAGTTCGACGGTGGACATCTAGGTGATGCAGGCGTATTTCTATTTGGGCCGCAGTCATCAGTCTAATACCCCGTTGCGGATGTGACCCGGTATTCGCCAGTACGCAGATGCGGTGCGGCCGCTACCGGGCAAATGCTTTTGTGTACACACTCGTGTACTATTCGTCTGGGACATGAAAACGTGGAGTTGGAGTTCGAGTGGGATGAAGGCAAGCAAGAGCCAATCTCACCAGGCATCGTGTCTCGTTCTTGACAGCCGCCGCCATCTTTGCAAACGAGATACTGGAGCGGATCGACGACCGGGAAGATTACGGAGAGATCCGTTGGATTGCCCTCGGCAGGGTTGAGGCAGAGGTTTATCGAGTCGGTGTTTACCTGGCGTGACGAACATCTCATCCGCATCATCAGCGCCCAGAAAGCGAGCAGAGATGAAAATGAAATCTACCATGGCGCGACACTCTCTTAGGGAGGTGGGAGCCATGCGGGAACAAGGCCTGGACACCACCAGTCCGACCGCGCCGGAAGCCAAATCTCTAGGAGCTGACTTTTGGAAGACAGCCCGCATCGTCATGCCAACGGGGAAAACGTCAGTCCATCTTCGCCTGGACCGTGAGGTGGTGGAGTGGTTCAAGTTGAATGGAAAGGGACACCTCACCCGTATGAATGCGGTACTGAAAGCCTACGTAGACGCTCAGAAGCGTTGACAAACGGCGGACAAACCTTCCACGCTGGACCAGCTCCGTTTAAGGGTTCTGCCGCGAGAGTATTTCATGGTGCGGGCTTGATAGCATCGCTCTGACGATGTTCGAACTCTCCACGCCGGTGCAGCATGTCAAAGGCGTGGGTCCGCGCAATGCGGAGGCGCTGCGCAAACGCGGTGTCGAAACTGTCGAAGACCTGCTGTATCATCTGCCCTTCCGCTATGAAGACCGGCTTCATCCCAGGCCCTTCAGCGAGTTGAAGGCAGGCGAGACCGCAACCGTTATCGGCGAAGTACGCGGCAGCACCGTGCTTCGCGCCAAGTCGATGCCCATCTTTGAGATGACCGTTGGCCAGGGGCTCGGCACCATGAAGGCGATCTGGTTTCGCGGCACGTACCTTCAGGACAAGTTCAAGCCCGGCCAGCCCATCGCGCTCTACGGCAAGCTCGAACCGTCACGATCCACCACCGGCCAGTTCAAGATGATCCAGCCGCATTTTGAGCTCCTGCCTGAGGAGGGCGAACCGGACGGTGCACGTCTGCTGGAGGTGGGCCGCATCGTGCCTGTGTACGAATCGCTGGGTGGCACCACGCCATGGGGCGCAAAGCTCGGCTCACGCTGGATGCGCCGCGTCGTCTGGCAGCTGCTGGAAGACCTCGCCAGTGGTCCGCCCCTTCCCGAGCCGCTGCCACACTCCATCCTGCAGCGCCTCGGCCTGCCCGCGCGTCTGCGCGCCCTCCGCGAGGCGCACTTTCCGCCAGCCGGGACGGCCATGGCGGAACTGCAAAGCTGCACCACCGCTGCACACGCGCGGCTTATCTTTGAAGAATTGTTCTACCTGGAACTTGGGCTGGAACTGAAGCGTAAGCGGCTGCGGGACCGCGCGGGCATCGCCTTCAACACCGGGACGACCGTTCGCAATGCCATCAAAGAGATGCTGCCCTTTCGCCCCACCGCCGCTCAGAAGCGTGTGCTGGGGGAGATTGTGGAGGACATGCGCAAGCCGCGGCCCATGCGCCGCCTCCTGCAGGGTGATGTTGGCAGTGGCAAGACCATCGTTGCGCTGGAAGCCGCACTCATCGCCATGGAAAACGGCTACCAGGCCGTCCTGATGGCACCCACCGAGATCCTTGCCACGCAGCACTATCTCTCCGCGCGCAAGCTGCTGCACCGCTCTTCCCGCGAATACAGGGTCACCTTGTTAACCGGTTCGCTGGAAGACGCCGTGAAGCGCCGGGCACGCGCACGTATCGCACGCGGTGACGCGGAACTGATTATCGGCACGCAGGCGCTGATCCAGCAAAAGGTAGACTTCGCGAACCTCGGACTGGTCATCGTGGATGAGCAGCATCGCTTTGGCGTGCGCCAGCGCTTCACCCTGATGAAGAAGCCTGGTGCAGGCGACCCCGATGTACTCGTGATGACGGCCACGCCCATCCCCCGCACGCTGGCTCTCACCATCTACGGCGACCTTGAGGTCAGCATTATTGACGAACTGCCACCCGGACGCACGCCCATTACGACGCGCCGCACCACCCGGGAACGCGCGGATGACGTGTGGGCCTTCGTTCGCAAGCAGGTTGCCGCAGGGCGGCAGGCGTATATCGTCTATCCCATCGTGGAAGGTGCCAGCGAGGATCATCCTGAGTTTGATTTTGCCAAAGAGACCAGTGAACCAGAGCCGCAAACCGGAGAATCTGTCAAACCACGCAAAGGCAAGGATGCCGCTAAGACAAAGATCGTGAGCAACACTAACCGTTTATTCACAGCGGATAAACCCAATCTGCGCTCCGCGACGGAGATGTATGAGGAACTCCGTCACGGCGCGCTGCACGGTCTGCGCCTCGGCCTGCTGCATGGCCGGCTTGCACCCGATGAAAAAGAGATCATCATGCAGCAATTCAAGCGCGGCGACCTCGATGTCCTGACCACAACCACCGTCATCGAGGTGGGCGTAGACGTGCCCAACGCCACCGTCATGGTCATCGAACACGCGGAGCGCTTCGGTATCGCGCAGATGCACCAGTTGCGCGGTCGCGTGGGCCGCGGCACGTCAAAGAGCTATTGCGTCCTGATGACCGGCAACCGTGTTTCGCCGGAAGCCGAGCAGCGCCTCGAAGCCATGGTCCGCACCCAGAACGGCTTCGAACTCGCCGAACTGGATCTCCAGCAGCGCGGTCCTGGCGAGTTCTTCGGCACAAAGCAGGCAGGCCTGCCAGACTTCCGTGTCGCCAATCTTCTCCGCGATCGCCGCCTGCTGGAACTCGCCAAGAACGAAGCGTCCGACTTCGCAAATCTTCGTCTTGAGAACGTCACCGATGATGAGCGCTCGGTCGTCCGCACCCAACTCAAGATGCATTGGCAGCGCCGCTACGGCCTTGTCGAAGCGTGATCCGTGGACTGTTTTCGTGGGCTACGACGCCATCACCGCTGAGGTGCTAACCGGGACCATCGGAGGCGTGGAGACCGATGCCGCCGCAACAGTCTTCTTTGGCCCACGCTTCCGGGCCACAAGAACCCGCACACGCTCCAGCAGTTCCACCGGCGAGCATGCTCCCTTGGGCAGAAAGACATCCGCTCCGCTGCCGCGCTCAAACCCTGCCACCGTGCCGGAGACCATCAGCGTCGGCAATCCGGGCTGCATCTCCCGCGCGCGCCGGATCAATTCCGCGCCATCCATCTGGGGCATCATCAGGTCGCATAGCAGCAGCGCAATCTCCCCCGGCGCAAATCCTTCCAAACGCTCCAGAGCCTCGTGCGCGCTTGTCGCCGCCAGTACACGGTAGCCACGGGTCTCCAGCAGGAACTTGCGGATGGAGAGGGTCTGTTCATTGTCGTCGACGCAAAGGATGATTTTTCTCGGGCGCATGTCTCGGTCGTTCTCCATCAGGTTGCGCTCTCATTTTGTTGAGAGCAGATCATGTGTTCTGGCCTGTTCAGGGCGCAGAAGGGTACGTGCTGTGCGCAGGGGCACAGTGAGGAACCCAAGACTGTCAGGAATACCTGCTGGCTACGGCGGTCAGGCCGCAGTGGCTTTGCTGCTCTTCAGCCAATCAGCACTTCCTCAACGTACGAAGGCACGGGCGATCGCGCAAGGGCGAATATAAGGCGAAAAGAGCGCTCGATTTGGGAAAGCAATCCACGTACTCGAACAACTCACGCCGTGTCTATGCGTTGGCGGGTACCCACCTTGTGGAAAGCAGTTGGATTACGGGAGTGTAAACCGTCCCGTTGCCACAGGAATGGTGCGCCCACCGACGAACACGTCGCGCACGCCCTCAGCCGCCATCGAAGCGCGGACGTACAGCCGCGAAGGCCGGTGCACCTCCGCGCCCTGTTCGATCACCACCTGCGCATCCGGCGAGACGGCACCGTATCGGACAAGGTAGCTGATCGCGCAGCCGGCTGCCGAACCCGTCGCCGGGTCGTCCGACCCATGGAATGGAACGCGTGCACGCCAGGTGCCGTTATCGATTAGAGCCAGCGCATCGACAAACCGGGCACCGGTATTGGACAGCAGCGCACCCATTTCGGGCCGGACCCTGAGTCTCTGAAGCGCGTCCACCGAACGCAATGGCACCACACAGAAGGGCAGTCCCGTGCTGACCACTCGCGGCGGCAGCGACGGATGCAGATCATTGAGCGAAAGACCGCACGCCTCCGCAACAGCTGCAGTATCCGGTTTCGGCCCAAACTCTGGGTCACGCTGCCGCATCTCTCCAAATACGCCCGCCTCATCTGACTTTGGTGGTGTAAACCGGACCGGAATTGTGCCCGCCCGCAGCCGTACACGTATTTCCGCGGAGCCTTGCAATGCCGGATGGTTGGCCCACAGCCAGCTTGCCGTGCCCAGCGTCGGATGCCCGGCGAACGGCAACTCCTCCTCCACGGTGAAGATGCGCACCCGCACACCATGCTCTAGCTCTGCGGCGGGATCATCGGGCAGTACGAACGCCGTCTCGGAAAGATTCGTCTCGCGGGCCAGCGCCTGCATCTCCGCATCGCTCAAACCGCGCGCATCGGTAAAGATTGCAAGCGGATTTCCCTCCAAGGCACGCTCCGCAAAAACGTCGACCTGCGCCCACTCCAGCGAACGCCCTCCTGCCATACCCGTTGACATCGCACGCCTCCCGGCTTATTGTTGCAGGTGATGACGATGCGCCTGAACTCGACCTGCTGTTGCCGTGGTCCCGCCGGGCAGTAGCGCGCAGACGTTCGCAGCACCGCACGCTCCCGGCCCACCGCTCACGGTGGGCTTTGTTGTTACCAGACCTCTTTCAAGGATTCCCATGTCACTCCGCATCAACGACATCGCACCCGACTTCACCGCAGAAACGACGCAGGGTCCCATTCACTTTCATGAGTGGATCGGTGACAGCTGGGCCGTTCTCTTCTCCCATCCTAAGGACTTTACGCCCGTCTGCACCACGGAGCTCGGCGCGGTCGCCAATCTCCAGCAGCAGTTCGCGCAGCGCGGAGCTAAGGTGATTGGCCTCTCCGTCGACAAGGTTGGAGACCACGACAAGTGGCAGCAGGATATTCAGGATGTAAGCGGTGCAACCGTGAACTTCCCCATGATTGGGGACCCTGAGCTGAAGGTCGCCAAGCTCTACGACATGCTGCCCGCCGATGCCGGAGAAACCAGTGAAGGCCGCACACCCGCGAACAACGCTCCCGTACGCACCGTCTTCATCATCGGACCGGACAAGAAGATCAAGCTGACTCTGGCGTACCCTATGACTACCGGCCGCAACTTCGACGAAATCCTGCGCGTACTCGACTCCATGACGCTGACCTCCAAGCACCCCGTCGCCACTCCCGCCAACTGGAAACAGGGCGACGACGTGATCATCACGGGCGCAGTCTCCAACGAGGACGCAGCAACAAAGTTCCCGGGCTACAAAACCGTCAAACCCTATCTGCGCACCACCACGCAGCCAAGCTAGTTTTTGTTTGGCGCAGCAGGCAAACGCGTCAACACAGCAGGATGAGCACCGGTGGCGAAGTGGCTAACGCGCTGGTCTGCAAAACCAGTATTCGCCGGTTCAACCCCGGCCCGGTGCTCCAGACTCGAAAAGGACCTGCCACAAGCAGGTCCTTAGTCTTTGTTAGCAGAAGCACTCTACTTCGTCAGAGCAAAGCCTGTGACCGTCGCGTCCGTATTGTGTGCGAACCGGATACCGGCGACGCCATCCGTCGTCTTCAACTTGCCGTCGGTGACCACGGCAGACTTGTCATAACTGCCCACGGTCACATCGTTGATGATGCAGGAGACCTTGTCACCCTTGACCTGCATGGCAATCTTCTGCGTCACAGGCTGGCCCGGGCCGGAGGCCTTGTGCACGGCGTCATTGGATTCTCCGCGACCGTTTAGCTGAAATGGTGCCGGAGCAAATCCGCGCACGATAAAACGGCCATTGCCGTACGCCGCGCAATAGAGTTCACTCTCATCCGCCGTACCCATGCCGCTGCCGGCAATCACAATGCCGTACGGGTGCGGGTGGTCGTTGCGATTCATGTACTTCGGTTCATTGAAAGTCGCGGTAACGGTGTAGTCTCCGGTGCCTTTCATCGACGGGTTCCAATAGGTGATGGCCGGGCCGGTGGTGATGTGGAAGGCATCCCCTTCCTTCACGAACTTCGAATCCTTTTCGCTCTGGCCCTGCTTGGCGGCTCCGGCGTCTACCTTGCCCATCCATCCCGGAACAAAGATGCCACCGTCGGCGATGGGTGTGGCTTTCTCATCCATGTTGTGCTGCATGCCCGCCATACCGCCCATGCCCTGCTGTTGGGCGTGCAGCAACGTGGACACGGAGACGAGGGCGGCGAAAGCGAGCGTGCTGGTACACAGACGGCGCATACATTTGATCCTGTGGAGCGGAGAGTACGTCGCGCATAGCGCGAACGGTGTGACATCGCCCCTATTCTATGCCGAGCGGTGCACTTTGGCGCAAACCTCCGGATGCAGATGTCATACGGCGAGCGCGGCGGCGTGGGCGCTGGCCCAGGCCCACTGAAAGTTAAATCCACCCAGGTGGCCGGTAACATCGACCACCTCACCAATGAAATAGAGTCCCGGTACGCGCCGGGCCTCCATCGTGGCCGAATCGAGCTCCGCCGTGCTGACGCCGCCCGCGGTGACCTCGGCTTTGGCGTAGCCCTCGGTTCCGGCGGGCACCACCGTCCAGGCGTGCAGCCGCTCCTCCATGCGCTGAACCGACGCGTTCTTCCAGTCAGCAGGCATGTTGGCCTCGATCCAGCGCTCGGCAAGGCGGGCCGGCAGATGCCTTCGCAGCAGTGAAGTTGCTGTCGCGGCATCCTTGCGGGCGTCAGCCGTCAGAAGCGGTGCAAAGACGTGCTGCTTCGGCGCGAGATCGAACGCGACCGCCTGCCCCGGGCGCCAGTACGAGGAAGCCTGCAGCACCGCCGGCCCGGAGAGGCCACCGTGCGTAAAGAGCATCTTCTCGCGGAAACTCGCGAAGGTTCGCTCCGCGCCAGCAGAGGCGATGACTGCGGCGGAAAGACCGGACAGGTCGCTCCAACATGCACGATCTGCGCCACCCAATGTCAGCGGCACAAGCGCGGGCCGCGGCTCCACGATCTTCAGCGCGAAGCCGCGCGCAACATCATAGCCGATGCCGGTTGCGCCCATCTTCGGAATCGACAGACCGCCGGTGGCCGCTACGACCTTCCGCGCGCGAAACTCTGCGGACGCGGTTGCGACGGTGAACGCATCCGCGCCGCGCGCCACGGCGGTCACAGGGCTGCGCAGACGGGTCTCGACACCGCCCGCGCGGCACTCCGCTTCCAGCATGGTGACGATGGCCTGTGCCGAACCGTCGCAAAAAAGCTGGCCCAGTGTCTTCTCGTGGTACGGGATACGATACCGCTCCACCAGCGCGATGAAGTCTTGCGGCGTGTAGCGGGCCAGCGCGCTCTTGGCGAAATGCGGGTTTTCGCTCAGGTAGTTCGCGGGCGTGGTGTGCAGGTTGGTGAAGTTGCAGCGTCCGCCGCCGCTGATGAGGATCTTGCGCCCGACGCGCTCACCGGATTCAAGCAGGAGAACGCGCCTGCCACGCGCGCCCGCTTCTGCTGCACACAGCAGCCCAGCCGCGCCCGCACCTAGAACGATGACATCGTAGGTACCTTCAGGGCGCATGCTCTCTATCGTAGAAGGTGATGCGATTACGGCGATACATCCCACCGGCGCCCGCCGCGAGAACGGGCGCGCGCGCACTGACCATAGAGCCGGGGCAGATCAATCCGCAAGGCCAGAAGGTGCTCCGCAGAGCCGGACGCGCAACAGAGGACTTGCCGGGCCAATCCGTCTATGTGCTGGAGTGCACCCGCTGCAGCCACACGTACGGCACGCCCGGCATCCGGGTGCACGGGCGCACCTGCCCCCACTGCGGCGGCGGCAAACCCGGCCTGTCCGTCCCCGGGCAGGAACCAACGCTCTTCGGGTGACCACCGCGACTGCGGCGCTATTCTGTTGGTTCATCTTCTTCCGCAGGGAGCATGCCCATGCTGCGCCGTACCATCTGTTTTGTGGTTGTTGTACTCGCCGGTCTGTGCTGCCGGGCGCAGAATGCATCCTTCTCCATCGCGGATGCGCTCTCCGCGCCGTTCATGAATCAGCTGACCGCCGCTCCGGCCAGGAGTCGCGTGGCGTGGTTTGTGGATCAGGAGGGCCGGCGCAATGTGTGGGCTGCATCGCCCACGGAGAAGGCGCGTTCGCTGACGCACTACACCGAGGATGACGGCCAGGACATCGACGGCATCACCTGGGCGCCGGATGGCGAGAGTGTGGCGTACACGCACGGCACCGGGCCGGAGGGCAGCGAGCATCCCACGGCGGCCAACCCCGCGCACCTGCAGGAGGGCGTAAAGCAGCGCGTCGAGATTGCCACGTGGGACGGCGGGGTGCGTGTCGTGGGCGAGGGACATGCGCCAGTGTTCAGCGTGGATGGCAAGCGCTTGTTCTTTGTGCGTAAAGGTCAGGTGTGGGCTGACGATTTGACCAAGCCGGATGCCGCGCCGGAGCAGTTGGTGTTTGCGCGTGGCGCGGCGAGTGCGTTGCGACCTTCGCCGGATGGAACCCGGCTGGCGTTTGTCTCGCATCGTGAGGATCACAGTTTTATCGGCGTCTTCACCTTTGCGGCTGCCGCAGGAAACAGGGCACAGGGGACAGGGAACAGCGGGTCGGCTGACGGGAACAGCGCGAAGGGAACACTGACGTATGTCGATCCGGGTACCGGGCTGGACCACGATCCGGTGTGGTCGGCGGATTCGAAGCGCATTGTGTTTATCCGCGAGTCGCCGGTGGAAACGGAGCTTGACCTGCGCTGGATGCGCTCGGTGCCGGTGCCGTGGTCCATCCGCATTGCCGACGCGGACAGCGGCGAGGGCAGGCAGGTATGGCAAGCCGATGCGGGCACCGGCTCGCTCTTCCACGAGATGACCGCCAAGAACCAACTGCTGTGGATGAAGGACGGCCGCATCGTCTTTCCGTGGGAGAAGACTGGCTGGCTTCACCTGTACGCTCTGGCTCCGGGTGCGAAGTCCGCGCAGTTGCTCACGCCGGGTGAGTTTGAGGTGGACAACATCGTCAGCGATGGCGAGCGGATTGTCTATAGCAGTAATCAGGTTGGCGAATCTTCAGAGGACGATATCGACAGAAAGCATTTATGGAGTGTCAATGCCACAACAGCAAAGGATGAGGTGCTCACATGGGGAGCGGGTCTCGAAACTAATCCTGCGATACTTTCAGATGGCGCAGTTGCTGCTATGCAGGCAAATTGGCAAGTACCCTTTGCTCCCGTCCTGCTCTCGCCTAGGCCAGAGTCTCTGCATGGAATGTTGCTGCATGAATGCTTAAAAGCTGATGAGCAGCTTGATCCAGACCGCTGTGAAGCTGGCGCACGATTGAAGCCACTTATGCCGCGCAGCACTCATGTGCTTAGTGGGTTTGTTGAGCCAAAGCAGGTCATCTTCCCCGCGACCGACGGCCTGCAAATCCACGGCCAACTCTTCCTTCCAAAGAACACGAAGCCCGGCGAGAAGCTGCCCACGATCGTCTTTTTTCACGGAGGATCGCGCCGCCAGATGCTGCTGGGGTTCAACCCTATGCAGTACTACGCGCAGACGTATGAGCTGAACCAGTACTTCGCCTCGCGTGGCTATGCCGTGCTGAGCGTGAACTATCGCAGCGGCACCGGCTACGGCATGGAGTTCCGGCAGGCGCAGCGCTACGGTGCCTTTGGCGGCAGCGAGTACCTGGACATCCAGGGCGCGGTGACGTGGCTCAAGGCGCAGCCGTGGTGCGACGCGAAGCGCATTGGCGCGTGCGGCGGCAGCTACGGCGGCTACCTGACGGCGCTGGCGCTGGCGCGCGACTCCGCCGACTTTGCCGCGGGCGTGGACCTGCACGGCGTGCACGACTGGAGCTACGAACTGGACTTGTGGAAGCCCACCAGCGACCCCGCGCACAACACGGCGGAAGCCGCGAAGACTGCGTTTGCAGCGTCGCCCATGGCCGATGTGAAGCAGTGGCGCTCGCCCGTGCTGTTGATGCAGGGCGACGACGACCGCAACGTGCTCTTCGGCCAGACCGTCTGCCTCGCTGCCGCGCTGCGTGCTCAAGGCGTGCATGTGGAGGAGAAGGTCTTCCCGGATGAGGTGCACGACTTCCTGCTGCACCGCGACTGGGTGAACGCGTATGAACTCGCGGCAGACTTCTTCAACCGGGAGTTGAAAGATCGATAGCTGCGGCGAGTTCTGCGCCGGTTGACTACGCCCCGCTTGCGGAGCGCGGGTCCAGCGAGAACGTATCAGGAGCGCGTCCGCGTGATGTCGGGGCCAAGCTGCTCCTGTGCGGATGGCGCGGGTTCATCCGGTACGCTGGCGTGGTCCAGCGGATACAGGTGCTGTTCCAGGCCCTCACGCAACAGAGTAAAGGCGGTGTCCGGCGTGTCCGCGAACCGGAACAGATCTTTGTCTTTCATGGCAATGGCACCCTTCTCCGCAAGCAGATCAAGGTCGATGACGCCCTTCCAGTAGTCCGAGCCATAGATCACAATCGTCATCTGCTTGGCGAGCTTGTGCGTCTGCGCCAGCGTCAGCAGTTCGAACATCTCGTCCAGCGTGCCGAACCCGCCGGGAAAGACAACCAATGCTTTGGCCAGGTACGCAAACCAGAACTTGCGCATAAAGAAGTAGTGGAACTGGAAGTTGAGCGCGGGCGTGACGTACGGATTGGGCCGCTGCTCAAAGGGGAGTGCGATGTTGAGCCCGATGGTCTTGCCGCATGCCTCAAACGCGCCTCGATTGGCCGCTTCCATGATGCCTGGACCGCCACCGCTGGTCACAACAAAGCGTCGCCGACGACCCGGCAGCGCCTTGGCCCATGTGGTCAGCATGTGCGCCAGCCTGCGAGCGTCTTCGTAGTAGCGCGCCATCTCAACAGCGGTCTCGGCGCGCTTGCGTTTCAGGTCGCTCACGTCCGCATCGCCAGGGGCGGCGGGCTGTTCTTCCGGCGGAGCCAGGTCGGCGCTACCAGTGTTGGCCAGCACTTCCACCTTCGCCTCGGCAACATCCAGCGCGGCAAAGCGGGCGCTGCCGAAGAAGACGACCGTGTCCTGAATGCGCTCGCGGCGAAAGCGTGCCATCGGCTCCTGGTACTCGGCCATGATGCGCAGGATGCGTGCATCCGGGCTATCGAGGAAGGCTTCGTTCTCATATGCAAGCGGGGCTTGTTCGAGCGGTGTTTCAGGCAAGGTACGAGGTGGCATCAGGCAGTTTGATGCGGCGGCATCAGCGCGAGCAGGTGACGCTCAGATGAACCTCAGCCGTGTCTTCTCCCACGCCGAACTGGGCGAGACTTCCGTCCGGGAAGAGGTCACCCTTGCTCTGGTTGCCGGCTTTGAGCATGACAGCTTCCGTCGGCCGGAATCCGTCGGCGCAGTAGCAGTTCACCACATCGCCGCCGCCGTTACTGCTGCAGCTCAGCAACGCGTCGCCATTGCCAGAGCCGCCCTGCACACGGTACTGCCACGGTGCAGCCGGGTCGGCAGGCAGGAGAGCGGACGCCCGGTATGTGCCGGTATCCACCGCCACACGGGCCGCTGCCGAGGACGTGCGCAGCAGGTTCTCGCCATGCGTGCCCCGGATGCTTCGAATGCCCAGGCGCATGTTCTGGAGATAGTAGGGACTGGCCGGGTCGGTGCTGACAACACCTGTGACCGTGACTGTTTCGCCGCGATGCGCATACAGCTGGGCGTAGTCGTGATAATCGCTGAGCGCGATGTCGCGCGTTGGTTCGCCGCGGTGGTCCGCGCCGTCATAGTGCATCACCGGAACATAGAACTGTGTGGTTCGGACAACGACAAACTGAAGCCGCCCGGCGGGCTGCGGCGTCAGCACGCCTTTCAGGGTCAACTGCTGGCCATCATGCAGCAGCACAGGAGTCTGGCAGAGCGCACCACCGATCGCGCATTGCACCATCACCAAAGCAAATACACGCACACACATCTGTTGCACCTCGCAGGTATTAAACGCCCATTCTGGATAGAGATGCTGACAGGCTGTAGAAGGAAAGTGCGGCGTCGCCCTGCACCAGCGTGCGCGTGCGTTCCAGCAGTCCATAGCGTTCCTCAAGCGGCTGCTTGCGGCGATGCTCCGCGATGATGACCGCGCCGGGGTTCAGCAGTGCACCGGCAGGCCGTCCCAGAGAGGCAAGCGCCTGGCCGTAGGCGTCGTGATCGTCGTAGGGAGGGTCAAGAAACACGACATCAAACGGTCTTTGGGGAGAAGAGCGCAGCAGTGGAGCGACACCCCCCGACTCGACGCGATACCCGCTCGCAATGCCGAGCGTGCGCAGGTTCGCGCGGATGGCGGCAAGCGCAGGCGTGGCTATTTCAGCAAACGTGACGTGCGCCGCCGCTCGTGAGATCGCTTCGATGCCGACGGCACCCGAGCCTGCATAAAGATCAGCGAAACAGCTCCCCGGTACCCGTGCTGCAATCACGTTGAACAGCGTTTCACGCAGCCGATCGCTCGTGGGCCGGGTGTCCAGCCCGCGTGGCGCTTGCAACAGCCGTGAGCGATACGTTCCTGCGATTACACGCATTCGCGGTTTACCTTCCAAACTCTCGGACGTGCTACTGGACTGCCCGGTCCACGGTGTACGCAAATGTCAACGTCGAGATCACCTGCACAGGCGCTCCATGATCCAGGCAGGGGCGGAAGCGCCAGCGCAGGAGCTGCTGCTCCGCCGCATGTTGGAGCGCGGGATTGTTTGAGAAGAAGTTGTCGACGGACTGCACCTGTCCCGTGCGGTCCACCACAACGCGCATCGTCATCGTGCCAGAGAGCGGGCCGCCTGGCATGTCTGGCCAGTGCAGTGCGGGTGTGTCGAGCGCCAGCTTACGCAAGTGCGGTTCAGGAACGACCAGGACGCGCAACTGCTGTGCAGCAGGTGTTGGACGTGTCACCTGGATCAGCTTGGCATCAGCGAATGGCAGGTCTTCCAGCAGGGTGATCTGCGCGGTCAGGCGCGGACCGCCCTGCGTCTGCGCGGTCAGCCGGCGCGGCACCTGAAGCGTGTGGAACGGGGCGAAGTCATGCAGGGCCACATCCCAGTCCAAGTTGCCGCCGTAGACCATCAAGCCGGTCTGGCGATCGATGGCGACGGAAGCGTCCATGCTTGCGGTGACACCTGCGCCGTCAGTCGTGAGGATCGTGTAGCGGGTCAGGATCTGCCCGGGTGACCCATCCGGTTGCGCCATGGAGAGGTGCAGTGCCGCGAGTTCATCGAGGCGCGGGATGGGATTGGTGAGTTCGACGGCGAGATTGCGCAGGAGCTCCGGGAAGACCGGGCCATCGTCGCTCTCCTGGGTCTTTGCCCCGTCCACGATAAGCGTTTGCGCGAAGCGGGCGGAGTGGAAGACACGCTTGTAGCGCGTGGGGGACACCCACCATTCCTCCACCTCTGCGTCCCACTGCGGATCATGGTTCTTCTGCTCGGAGATGACCGCGCGCAGGTGAAACGGTGCCGCTCCAGGCTGCGCCAGTGTTGACTTCAAGGCAGCGATCCGTGCTGCCTGCTCGAAAGGAACCGTTGGCAGGGAACTTTGCTGTGCGGATACAAACCCGCAACACAGCACAGCCGGCAGAAGTATTCGTAGCATCTCTGCCCCTGCCGCAGGAAGTACGTCTCGGATAGACATCGCTTCATCGTCGCACGCACACAGGTCCAGGCCAAGAGAGTTCGTTGTGCGTTAATGCTTCGCTGGTTCAGCGTCTTCTCGAGTGTCCATCAGCGACTTTCCAAGATCCTCAAAGCTGAACCCGCATCAAACGTACCAGCGGATCGGTCCAATCCGACTCGCCTGCCGGAGCTTTCTTCTGGAGGCGGCGCGGCGAAGTAGAAACTGTTCTTAACCCTCAGAGGAAATCATGTTAAGCCTGTTTGCTTCCTCATAGCGGGTGCAAACGACCAATAGAATAGAAGCATGCGCGGTTGGGCGTTTCCGTTGGGCAAGTATTTTGGGGTGGAACTCCGCCTGCACGCCTATTTCGTGCTGCTGATGCCGTGCATGATGCTGTTTGGTTCGACCTTTACGGGTCAGGCATTTCGCGGGTTTGCGCTATGGCTGCTGCTGCTGGCAGCCGTGCTTGTGCGCGAGACGGGACGGTGCATCGGGCTGGCAGTGGCTGGCCGCACACCATCACGGCTGGTGCTACTGCCCATGGGAGCGGTGCCGGTTGCGCCGGAGGAAGGTGTTGGGCGATTGTCACCCGGGGTGGATCGTCTGCTGGCCACCGTGGGGCCGCTGTGCAACTTCTTTGCAGGCATCACCATGGCGCTGCTGATGTATGCGGCAACCGCCAGCATCAACCTGTTCGAAAAGCCATGGTTTACGCCATCACACCTGCTGCGCTCTGCCATCTGGTGTCAGATCCTGCTGGGGGGACTGAACCTGCTGCCGGCCTTTCCGCTGGACGCGGGTGTGCTGCTGCGCACACAACTCGGACAGATTCGTGGTGAAGTTGCAGGAACGCGGGCGGTTCTTGGCATCAGCCAGAGCATTGCGCTCATCCTGGTGTTGTTGGGCGCCCTGATGGGCAACACGTGGGTGTTGCTGATGGGTGTCATGGTGCTGCTCTCCAGCCGGGGCGAGTTAAAGACGGTCCTGGCGCTCTCCACCGCGGAAAGCATCACCATGGAAGATGTCATGCTGCGAGAATTCTCGACCCTTTCCGCCTCGGACACCCTGGAGCAGGCGCTTCGGCGCAGCGTGCAGTCGTTGCAGGAGGTCTTCCCCGTGGTACGTGGACCGGTGCTGGTAGGCGCCATCACCCGCAATACCCTGATGATGGCGCTGCGTGTTGATGGTGACGGGTACGTGCAGAGCGTCATGGAGAAGCAGGTCGAAGTGGTTGCTCCAGGAGATTTGCTGGCGCCGGCATTGCGCCGCATGCAAGGGTACCGCGGGGCGCAGTTGCTCCACGTGCTGCGGGACGAGCGGCTGGTGGGTATCGTGACACCAGCGAACCTGGCTCAGGCCATGGCCGTGGTGAGCCGCAGCCGGCGCATGGAGCGCAAGGGCCGCGCGGACCGTCGTGGCTGATCCCGCTGAGGGCAGTGCTGCCCCGCCGGCACGCGCGGACGCTTTTCATGGAGTCGGGCGCGAACATCCGCCGCTTGCACCGGGGCTTTATCTGGTCGCGACGCCCATCGGCAACCTGGAGGACATCACGTTGCGTGCGCTGCGTGTGCTGCGGTCGGTGGATCGCATCGCGTGCGAGGACACGCGGCAAAGCGCGAAGCTGCTGCATCATTACGGCATCACGACGCCAACTGTCAGCTATCACCTCCACAACGAACGCGGCCGCGCTGACGAACTGGTAGCGCGGCTGCGCGAAGGCGCGCGCATTGCCGTGGTCAGCGACGCGGGGATGCCGGGCATCTCCGATCCCGGGGAGGATGTTGTCCGTTCTGCTATCGCGGCGGGCATCCCTGTGTTCTCCATTCCCGGCGCAAATGCCGCTCTGAACGCCCTGGTTGCGAGCGGCCTGCGTGCGGAGCATTTCGCATTTCATGGCTTTCTACCCTCCAAGGCGGGTGAGCGCCGGTCCACGCTTGAAGCTGTCCTGCGCACGATGCCGACTGCAGGGACGCCGGCAACGCAGATCTTCTACGAAACGCCACATCGGGTTGGTGAAGCGCTGGCCGATGTCGAAGCAGTCTTCGGCCCCACGCACCGGATTGTCCTGGCGCGCGAACTGACCAAGCTGCATGAGGAGTACCTGCGTGGGACCGTCTCAGAGGTGAGGGCCGCACTGCAAGCGCGCGAGGGTATCCGGGGCGAGATGGTCTTGCTGCTTGCTGGAGAGTTGGTGCAGGCAAGCGAAGCACCAGCAGGCAGCCTGGCGGATGCCATCAGGGCCCTTATCCGGTCCGGGATGGAAGAGAAGGACGCACTGAAGCAGGTCGCACGGGAGCGCGGCATGGGCAAGAGCGACGCGTATCGCGAGTGGCAGCGAACCAGGGTTCGGGCCTGATGTTTACAGATCGTTTGCCGCATCCGTACTGCTGCCGGTAGCGGGTTGCGACCGCTGCAGCGCATCCGCGGTGGGATGGCCGGTCTCCACGTGCGCCTCGCGTCCCTTCACACGGTCGTAGATGTACACGTCGCTAACCGGGCCGAGGCTCTCGTTATAGAGCATCTTTACGCCGGCGGCCTCGTCCAGTTCCGCCTGAAACTGGTGCAGGGCGCGCAGGTGGTCGGCAGTAGCGACGATCTCAAGCTTGGGCGTCTTCAGAAACTTCTGGTAGCCGCGATCAACGATGCGCGCAATCTGACCGCTCAGCAGCACTCCGGACCGGGTGACGATCTCAGCGGGCGCGGGTGGGGGAACAATCTTCTCGCTGACAGCAGGAGACGGCGCAATCTCTGCCGCACAGCCGTACTTCGAGACGCGGTAGGAACCGGAAACCCGTTTCGCGCCAGCACCTTCTCCGGCTGGGCTGACATCAAACTTCTGAGCGCCAAGAGCATTCAGGACATCGTTGTATGTGCGCTTGGGTGCTTTCTTGCGGAAGATCATGAGCGTGTGGGCCTCGGATAGGTTGAATGCAGAGCGTGGCCTGCGGCAACGGTACGATTTACTTTCGCACATCTCAGTGCACGAAGGTGTATGCAGGTAGAGGCAGATGACTGAAACGCTGGCCGATAAAGCGGCGCTGGGACAGACGGTGCTGGATCGCATTGGCAACACGCCCATGATCCGGCTGGACCGCATCGTGTCGCACCTGCCCGGCATCACGCTGCTGGGCAAAGCGGAGTTCGCCAATCCCGGCGGCAGTGTGAAGGACCGCCCGGCATCGTCGATCGTGCGGGCTGCTATGGCAGCCGGCGAACTGGGCGATGCGCAGCCGGAGCGTGCTCTTCTGGACGCGACCAGCGGTAACACCGGCATTGCCTACGCCATGCTTGGTGCGGCCCTGCAATTCCCGGTGACGCTGTGCGTGCCCGCCTCCGCCAGCCCGGAGCGCAAGAAGATGCTGCACGCCTACGGTGCGGAGATCGTCTATACGCCCGCGGGTGACGGCTCCGACGGTGCCATTCGCAAAGTGCGCGCACTGTACAGCGCGCACCCGGAGAAGTACTTCTATGCCGACCAGTACGGCAACGACAACAATTGGCTGGCGCACTACCGCACCACCGCCAACGAAATATGGCAGCAGACCGAAGGCACGGTCACGCACTTCATCGCGGCCATGGGGACAAGCGGCACCTTCATGGGCTGCACGCGCCGCTTTCGCGAGCTGAACCCGAAGATTCAGTGCATCAGCATGCAGCCTGACTCACCGTTTACGGGCCTTGAAGGCCTGAAGCACATGCCGACCGCCATCGTTCCGCCGATCTACGACCCAACCCTGGCTGACCGTAACATCTGGGCGGAGACCGAACCTGCGTATGCAATGTGCAAGCGCCTGGGGCGGGAGGAAGGCGTGCTGGTCGGCGTCTCGGCCGGTGCCAACGTCACCACCGCGCTCCAGATCGCCGAAGAGGAGTACGCCGCCGGACGCGAAGCCGTCATCGTCACCGTACTCTGCGACGGCGCTGAAAAATACCTTAGCGAGCGTTTTTGGACGGAAGAGTAACTGTAGCTCTCCTACAACAAGAGCATGAAGGCCGTATACGTCCACGCCGTGGCCGCGATGCTTTCGCGACTGGTAAACAAATGATCGTGTTACGGAAATGCTTGACAGCGGTGCCGACTGAGGCTTAACGTGTCGCCGTCCCAAATCGCAGCGCAATTTGGGACGGTACTTCGCTAGGAGGATTATGAAACTCCCCCCCCTCACCCGTTTCCTGACGCGTTCCTTGGTGCCCGTCGCACTTGGATTATGTCTTAGCTGTCCCGCACAGCAATGTGGAACCCCAACAGGACGTCTCCCATGTCCTGATGCCTGCAATTATCCGTACTCTCCAGGATATACATCGGCTATTTACAATGGCGGTCAAGCGTACGTCCATACCGCTGACTTTTACTGTGGCTCATCGTGTGGCATGGTACAAGTCAACCTAACTGACGGTGGCAGCTGTTATCCACCAAATGCAGTAAAGTCTATGGATCGGGAAGCCTACAACGATCTTGAACGACTGGCCGGAGGCCGTCCGATACTTACAGCAGGTTGCGATGGTAAGTTCCGGGAGCTTGGGCAACCGGAAACCGCAACAGCTTCACGTGAAACACCGATCCTCCATTTTCCGGGTCAACCGGCCCAGATTTCATTGTTAAAGGAGCAGGCCATCTGGATTAATAGGTGACCGCCGTTCAAGCATGATTATGAAACTAACTCGCATGGACTTGGAGAGGGTGAATGCTTTGCATTGTGAATAAGGCGTTGCAAAAGGTCGCTGTTGGATCTAAGCAGCGGGTTGGAATGTATATGAGCGCAGGATGGCTCTCGATTGCTCTCCTGCGTGTTTTTCTAGGTATCAGTCTAACTTTAGTCTCATTTCTTCCTGTTCTTGCGCAGGTACCATCAACGACCATAGTACCGACAAGCAAACAAATCACACCGTTAATTCTCCAATATGGCCGTCCGACTCCGTTTCCGGTTGGAAGCATGCAGAGCTATATTTTTGGAGATTTCAAATGTTCTTCTGACGGTTCCGTGTACGTTCCGATGAGCGATCCGGCTGCAGATATTAAGCAGGCCCAATCAGGCAGACCGGTTAATCCATCCATGATCGTCGTTGGTTTGCAGCCATCCGGCGAAGCGGTCCGAATTCTTCCAGTGCCAATCGATGGATATGTGAACGTTATGTCCTTTTTCCGTTATTACATCACGGCGTCGGAGGTGTATCTGCTCGTGACGGGCGATAGAGTCGATACACAAGACAGCAAAACCATCGTCGGGCGGTCACGTTTCTTGCAGGTCTTTGACCACAAAGGTGAACACCTGCGTACGGTGACTCTTCCGCCAGATGCGAATCCGTTGACGTTCGCTACCTTTAGCAGTGGAGAGATTTTGTTGTTTGAGGTTGACAGACTCAATCACAACACTCGCGTCACCCTCTTGGACGCGAATGGCAGGTACGAGTCTGAACTCAAGTTATTTGATGCCGATCTTGCCCAGCAACCGGGGGTTGCCGCAAAACATCAAGAAAGTACTTCTATACTGGCCAGCGGTACTGATCTTTTCGCGATGCTATCAACGGCAAGCATCATTCCACGCAAGGACGACCTTTTATTTATGGCGTCAGGAGTCAACTACCCAGTCCTTGAACTCAATCAACATGGACTTGTCCGCACGATACCGCTGGCCGTACCGCCTGGTAAGGTGCCGTATTCGCTGCTGCCATCGACTGATGACCTGTTGCACGCGGTGGTTGGCGAGATGCGCTCGCCCCGTGTTTCCGGAACTGAAGCAACAATTGCTGCCGAGAAGACAGCCCCGCATGGGTTTTTCTCGACGGAAATCGATGACTTCTACCCGACTGACGGCTCTCTCTTCAGGGCAGTAGCGCTGGAATCAGGGCCACTGCCAACCTGCGTTGGAGACGGTGAGTACATCTTTCTGGTTCCACGAGGCGACGACGGCAAACTCCAGGTAATCCACGCGACCTTGAGCTTAAAATAAGTTCGTTAACAGGTAAGTTTTAGACTCACCTAAAATCAAGGTGCAATGCTGAAGCTGACAAAGGCCGATTACGAAGCGCTGCGCCGCCACGGTGAGGAGACGTATCCGCACGAGTGCTGCGGCATCATGCTTGGCCACATGGGCGCGGACAGCAACGACGTCGTTGAGCTGATGCGGGCTGGGAACACGCGCACGGATTCAGCGCATAATCGCTACCACATCGCGCCGCAGGAACTCATCCAGGCGCAGCGCGAAGGCCGCAAAAAGGGTCTGGACATCGTTGGTTTCTACCACTCGCACCCCGACCACCCGGCGCAGTGGTCCGCCACGGACTTCGCGGAGGCGCACTGGTTCGGCTGCAGCTACGTCATCACGGGCGTGGCGCAGGGCAAGGCCGAAGTGACGAACGCGTTTCTCCTGCGCGGTACCGGCGAAGAGGACAAGCGGTTCGAAGACCAGCCAATTGAGTTTGCAGGCTGAAGGCCTGCGCTGTATTAGCCTGCGGCAACGCCCCAGGTCAGCGGTACAAAAGATGACTGCGGGCTGTAGGCCCGCGCTAAACGTCGCCCGCATCCAATAGCGCGCAGAGAGAATCCAAAGGACACCATGACGATTCTGATTCCCACACCGCTGCGTGGCTTTACCGGGCAGAAGTCCACGGTTGAGGTGGACGCGCCCACCGTGAAGGATGCGCTTGCGAAGCTGACCGAGGAGCATCCCGCGCTGAAGCAGCACCTTTTCGGGTCGGAGGGCAAGCTGCGCTCGTTTGTGAATGTTTATCTGAACGACGACGACATCCGCGACCTTCCGGAAAAGGACGCTTCGCCGGTGAAGGCGAATGACGAGCTGTCGATCATCCCGTCCATCGCTGGCGGCACGCCCGCCATCGCGGAAGAGGCGCTTGCGGAAGACACACCGGCAGCCGAGTTGCCTAAGCTGACCAACGAGGAGATTGCCCGCTACTCGCGCCACCTGATCCTGCCGGAGGTTGGCATGGAGGGTCAGCGCAAGCTGAAGGCCGCGAAGGTCCTCTGCGTGGGGACCGGTGGCCTGGGCGCGCCCCTGGCACTTTATCTGACCGCCGCAGGCGTGGGCAGCATTGGCCTGGTGGACTTCGACGTTGTGGACGAAAGCAATTTGCAACGGCAGGTGATCCACTCGCAGCAGACGGTCGGCCAGCTCAAAGTGGATTCCGCCGAGCAGATGCTGAAAGGCCTGAACAAGAACGTCACCATCGTCAAGCACAACACGATGCTAACCAGCGCCAATGCTCTTGAAATCTTCAAAGACTACGACGTCATCGCGGACGGCACGGACAACTTTCAGACGCGCTACCTGGTCAACGATGCCTGCGTCCTGACCGGCAAGCCGAATGCGTATGGCTCCATCTTTCGCTTTGAGGGGCAGGCCAGCGTCTTCGCCACGGAGGAAGGCCCATGCTATCGCTGCCTGTATCCGGAGCCGCCGCCGCCGGGTCTCGTACCCAGTTGCGCGGAGGGTGGCGTACTTGGCATCCTGCCCGGCCTTGTCGGCGTGATCCAGGCGACGGAGGTCATCAAGCTCATCCTCGGCATCGGCGAGCCGCTCATCGGGCGCCTTCTGCTCGTAGACAGCCTGGGCATGACTTTCCGCACGCTCAAGCTGCGCAAGAATCCGAACTGCCCCGCCTGCGGCACGCACGAGATCAAGGAACTGATTGACTACAACCAGTTCTGCGGCATCGCTCCGCCGACGGAGACTGGGCCGCTCGAAGTCAGCGCGCACTCCGCCATCGCCGCCGACCTCCTGGAGAAGGACGGTATCCCGCAGATCAGCGTCGAGACGTTGAAGCAGAAACGTGACGAGGGCAAGGCGTTCATCCTGGACGTGCGCGACCCGCACGAAGCGCAGATCGCCACGTTGGGCGCGCCGATGATCCCCGTGGGCGACCTGGAAAACCGCATTGGCGAACTGAAGGGCCACGAGAACGACGAGGTCCTTATTCACTGCCGCAGCGGAGCGCGTTCGCAAAAGGCGGCGCTCATCCTGAAGCAGCACGGCTTTACCAACGTGCACAACGTCAGCGGCGGCATTCTGGCATGGGCGGATCGCATTGACCCGGCTATGCCGAAGTACTGAAGCGAAATCTGCTAATGCACAAAGGCCACGGAACTTGGGTGCCTTTTCTTCCTAGCGTGCAGAGTTCAGCAAGGCCCTGGTATGCCGCGCAATTTCCAATTCCTCTTCGGCGGGTAGAACCACCACTCGTGAAGCGTTGCCCGGCGAGGATCCCAGCAGCCACTCCAGGCCGCTGCAGATGCGGTCACGCACAGCTTGACTATGCTCGCCGATGCCGCCCGTGAAGATCAGCAGGTCGATCCCCTCGAGCACTGCGGCATAGGAACCGATGGCCTTCCGAACGCTCATGCAGAATGCCTCCACAGCCAGCTGAGCCATTGGGTCGCCTGCATGCGACCGGTTCAGCAGGGCCTGCATGTCACTCTCACCTCCTGAAAGGCCATCCAGGCCGCAGTGGTGGTTGAGCAGGTTCTCCAGAACGTCCGCGTCCCCGCCGTCTGTCCGCATCAGGTACAGGAGCACGCCGGGATCAAGATCGCCCGTACGTGTCCCCATCAGGATGCCGCCCGTGGGTGTCAGGCCCATCGAAGTGTCAACAGAGCGGCCATCACGCACCGCGGTCACGCTGGCACCGCTACCCAGGTGCGCAATGATGACCTTTGCAGGCACGCGAGCACCCAGTTGGTGCAGGACGGACTCACAGGAAAGACCATGGCATCCGTAGCGGATAACACCCTGTTCGTAGTACCGCGTGGGCAGGGGCAAGTGGCAGGCGACCTCCGGCAGGGTGCGGTGGAAGGCTGTGTCGAAGCAGGCGACGTGCGGGACGGCGAACGCCTGTTGTGCCTGCCGGATCAGCTCCACGGACATGGGGATGTGCAGCGGTGCAAAGTGGACAGAGGCGCTCAACGTGTCGAGAACCTCCGGTGTAATACGGCAATGCTCCCGCAGATGCGGCCCGCCGTGCACCACGCGATGTCCCACCGCTGCAAGCGCTGGATAGCCGTGTCCCTCGAGCGCCGCCGCAACCGTTCTCAGGGCGTCTGCCTGCGACTCAAGGACGTGCTGCCTCTCCACAACAACGGTGCCGCTGGCGTCATGGATGCGCAGACTGCCACCCTCCCGGCCAATCCCTTCCGCGCTGCCTTGCAAGAGCAAATCTTCATCGCCGGAACCCGGGCGGAACAACCCGAACTTCAGCGACGACGAGCCGCTGTTCAACACAAGGATGCTGCTGCCGCTATCAGGCATGGCTTTCCTGCTCCGGCCAGATCCAGTTGCTGATCTCGGCACGATCGATACCTTCCGAGTAGGCGTACTGCAGGCTGCTGGTGATCTGATCCTTCAGCCACTCCTTCACGTGGGCACCGGTCTTCTGCAGGCGTGGCACGCGATCGATTACATCCATGGAAAGACTGAAGCGGTCCACCTGATTCAGAATGGCGAGCTCGAGTGGTGTGTCGATGTTCCCCTTTTCCTTATAGCCGCGCACGTGGATGTTGTCGTGGTTCTTCCGGCGATACGTGAACTTATGGATCAGTGAAGGATAACTGTGAAAGTTAAAAATCACCGGCTTGTCCACAGTAAAGAGCGAGTCGAAGTCCCGGTCTGACAGGCCGTGCGGGTGTTCCGTGGAGGGCATCAGCTTGAACAGATCGACCACGTTGACAAAGCGCAGCTTCAGGTCAGGGAACCGGTTCTTGAGGATGGCGGCCGCGGCGAGAGCCTCCATGGTGGCGATGTCGCCCGCGCAGGCCATGACGACATCAGGCTCAGAGCCCTCATCCGTGCTGGCCCAGTCCCAGATGCCGATGCCCTTGGTGCAGTGCTTCACGGCCTCATCCATGTTCACGAACACAAGGTGCGGCTGCTTGTCCGACACAATCACGTTGTAGTAGTCCACTGACCGCAGGCAGTGATCCACCACGCTCAACAGGCAGTTGCCATCCGGCGGCAGATAGATGCGCACCACATCCGGACTTTTGTTGGTGACGACGTCAAGAAACCCCGGGTCCTGGTGGGTAAAGCCATTGTGATCCTGGCGCCACACCAGTGAGGTAATCAACAGGTTCAGCGATGCAATGGGTGCGCGCCAGCCAAGCTCGTTCTTTGACTTCTCCAGCCACTTTGCATGCTGGTTGAACATGGAATCGATGACGTGGACGAACGACTCATACGTTGAGAAAAAGCCGTGGCGGCCCGTGAGCACGTACCCCTCAAACCAGCCCTCCAGCGTGTGCTCGCTCAACATCTCCATCACCCGCCCGTCGGGCCGGATTTCAGTGCCGTCGGCGTCCTCAGGCAGTATGGCTTCCATCCAAGTCTTCTGGGAGGCCTCGTAGATGCCGTCCAGCTTGTTGGAGGCTGTTTCATCCGGCCCGAAGACACGGAAGCTCGTCATGTTCTTCTTCATGACATCGCGCAGGAACGTCGCCAGTGTCGCTGTGGGTGATACGTAGAGTTGCGCGTGACCTTTCGGTTCAATGCCGTAATCGCGGAAGGCGGGAAGCTCCAGGGGCTTGCGCAGCACGCCTCCATTCGCGTGCGGGTTGGCAGAAATGCGGCGCGGCCCTTTGGGTGCCAGCTCCTGCAACTCCGGGACAAGCCTGCCGGTTTCGTCAAACAGTTCTTCCGGCTTGTAGCTCCGCAGCCAGTTCTCCACCAACTTAAGACTGGTTTCGTTTGTCACGGGGTCCAGCACGGGAACCTGGTGCGCGCGCCAGAAGTTCTCTACCTTATGGCCTGCAACTTCTTTGGGTCCGGTCCATCCTTTGGGAGACCGCAGGACAATCATCGGCCAGGCAGGCAGCGTTGCCGTACCGCTGCTGCGTGCCTCCTGCTGAATGGAGCGTATCTGCTGGATGCACCTTTCCAGCGTGAATGCCATGGCCTGGTGCATTGCTTCCGGCTGGTGGCCTTCCACAAAGTATGGCGTATAGCCATAGCCAAGCATCAGGTGTTCCAGCTGCTCCCGCGGGATACGCGCCAGGATGGTGGGGTTCGCGATCTTATAGCCGTTCAGATGCAGGATGGGCAGCACCGCTCCATCGCGGATCGGATTCAGGAACTTGTTGCCGTGCCATGACGTGGCCAGCGGGCCGGTCTCCGCCTCTCCGTCACCAACAACACAGGCGACGATCAGGTCCGGGTTGTCAAAGGCGGCGCCGTATGCGTGTGACAGGCTGTATCCCAACTCGCCGCCCTCGTGAATCGATCCCGGAGTCTCCGGCGTACAGTGGCTTCCCAGGGCCCCGGGAAACGAGAAGCGCTGAAAGAGCCGCAACATGCCTTCCGCATCCTGGCTGCACTCCGGATAGATCTCAGAGTAATGGCCTTCCAGGTAGCTGTTGGACAACGTTGCCGGCGCGCCGTGACCTGGTCCGGCGATGTAAATGACGTCGAGGCCGTACTTCTTGATCAGCCGGTTCAGATGCACCCATGTAAAGGACTGACCCGGATCGGATCCCCAGTGGCCCAGCAGACGCCGTTTGATGTGCTCGGGCTTGAGCGGCTCGCGCAGGAGTGGGTTCGCGCGCAGATAGATCATCGCCGCAGAGAGGTAATTGCAGGCACTCCAGTACGCGTTGATCTTGCGCAGATCTTCCGGAGGAAGTGGTGTGCTGTTGTCTGACATAGCGGGCATGTATACCTCCAACAGATCGTGCGGATGAAAGTCAGGGCCGCGAAGCCGTAGACCTGTCACTCTACAGTAAGCGCGCCCGATGACAAGAAGAAGACTTGTTCCGCAATGTGCTGAAATGTCCACATGATGACGAGAGATTGCGTGGGCGGGGCCTGTAGGACCACATTGGCGAGCTGAAGGGCCGCGAGAACGACGAAAATCCTCACCCACTGCCGCAGCGGCGCGGGCTCACAAAAGGCCGCGCTTATCCTGAAGCACCACGGCTTCACCAACGCAAAGACCGGCAGCGGCGGCATTCTCACCTGGGGCCGATCGCATTGACCCGAGTCTGCCAAAAGACTCACGAGAAGGGCAGCTACGTATAGCTGTCCCTTTCTCTGTCGTTCTAAGCTAGACCTGCGCACCGGCCTCTGGTGCGTCGATCAGAGCGTGATGACGACCTTACCGATCTGCTCGTTGCTCTCAAGAAAGGTATACGCTTCGACGGTTTTGTCGAAGGTAAAGGTACGTGCGATTTCCGGCACAAAGGTACCATCTGCCAGCCTGTCGTAGATGTATTGTTTCATCGTCTCCCAGTCGGGCGTGCCGCGCAGTTCATTGAACGTGTACCCATACATGGCGATGCGCCGGGCGAACGTCGTCATGGGAAAGGGCGTCGGCTTGCCGGAGAGCATGCCATACAGGAAGATGCTGCCGCCGTTAGCCGTGGCCTGACCCAGGGTGTTGATGTACTCACCGCCGACTGGATCAAAAACGATGCGGGCGCCTTTGCCGCCGGTACTCTCTCGCACGCGGGCGGGCAGGTCTTCCTCGTCCGTTACAATGACGTGGTCGGCTCCAAGTTTGAGCAACTGGTCGCGCTTCGCGGCGGTGCGTGTTGTCGCAATGGCCGTTCCGCCTTCCGCTTTGACGATCTGAATTGCGGCAAGTCCGACAGACGAACTGGCTGCGGTAATGATGACGAAGTCTCCCTGCGTGACCTTGCCGAACGTAACCAACGCACCGTACGCGGTGCAGTACTGCATCCATACCGCTGCGCCCTGCACCGCAGAGAAGTTGTTCGGTACAGCGGCCAGAACCTCCGCTGGAACAACTGCCTCTTCCGCAAGGGATGGATACTTGCTCATGGAGTAGCCAGGAATGGTGCCGAATCGCTTGCCGACGAGGGTTGCATCCACTCCTGGTCCCACCGCAGTGACGGTGCCGAGTACCTCATAGCCCAAGCCTGAAGGTGGATTGACCTGTTCCATGTATTGGCCGTGGTAGAACATGCTCTCGGCACGATTAAGACCAGCGGCTTCAACTTTGAGCAGAACCTCACCAGAATCGGGTGAGCGCGACGGTACATCTTCGATCTTCAGGACATCGGGACCACCAAGTTCATAAAAGCGGACTGCCTTGGGCATGTGTTTCTCCTCTGTAGGAGATGATCGCCATGTATGAGCCGACGCAGAAACGCTATCGAACCACTCTTTGCGATATGCTCCTATTGCATGAGGGAGTGCCCATGACCATACGCCACATTGCCTGCGGTATCGCCATCTCCATCCTGCCTGCGGTGCTCGTCGCCCAATCGGCCGCTGCACCCGCGCCGGTGCCGCCTTCAGAGAAGATACTGATTCACATCCACTCCGACAATCCGGCGGACTGGCAGGCGGCCATGGATAAGGCGAACAGCACCATGAGCAGCGCCAAACCCGGCACCGTGGTGGAGATGCTGGTGACTGGTGATGGCCTGAAGCTGATCAACAACGGCAATACGAGCATGACGGGTGCGGTGGCGGGGTCGCTGGACAAGGATGTGAGCTACGTCGCTTGCCACGCCTCCATGAAGGCGAACCACATGAGCATCAACCAGCTCGACGAGGGCGTGGGCACGGTGCCCTCCGGCGGGCGCGAGATGGCCATGAAGAAGGCCGAAGGCTGGACTGTGCTGGATGACAAGAGTCTGAAGTAGTTTTCGTTGTTCGTGAACCGTGGTCTGTTATCCGTATGTTTTTCGCTGTTCGCTCGCAGGGTTCAGCCGGCAGCCGACCGGGATGGGATCATCTCGAAGGCTTAAGAACGCGTACAAGCGATCGCGGCCGCTAAAGCCGAAGCCCTTCGTGTGTCTTACAGCTACCACGACGGCCAAAGCCGAAAGATTGCCCACCTACTTCTTTAGCGCTTGCTGCAAAGGTCCAAGTTCACCATCGTTGGCCGGCGTCTCTAAATCGAGCAGCTTTGCGATGAAGCTGTAGACGTCTACGTTCGGGAACACCGGCAGCGACACGCCTTTCCGGATATCCGGTCCGTTGGCGATGAAGACTGCCTTCATCGCTGTCATCCTCGTTGGATCATAGCCATGTTCGCCAAGGTCGGCGCGCGGTTTGGATGCGTGCAGGTGAGCGATGTACGCCCCGTTCGGCACCAGCACGGGATCGCCGATGCGCGGATTGCCCGTATAGTGCAGGTGGTCCGGGACCTCCTTCTGGCGGTAGACGCTGAAGCGCGGGTCAGGGTGGGCGAGAAACTCCAGGTAGACCTTTTCTGTTTCCGCTTCTGTCTCCGGATAAAGCGACCAGTCCACGACGGTCGTATGGGAGAGGTCTGCGTATTGGTCCCACTGGAGCCAGGTGTTATCGCTCAGCACCATCCCATGATCGGCGACGATAACCAGGTCGACCGGCAGCCCGGTTGCATCCAGCCGGGCGCGCAGTTCGCCCATGAGCGTATCCACGGTGTGCACGGCTTCCGTTTCCTGGGCGGAGTCGGGACCATACCAGTGCCCTGCGTGGTCCGTGGTCGGCATGTAAAAGGCGATGAGGTGTGGCCGTTGTTCAGGTGGCAGCTTCAGCCATGCGCCAATCTGGTCCAGGCCCACATGTCCATCCAGATGGTCTTCAAATTTCGCGTAACTATCTGGCCGGTGACCCGCCACCTCCGCCTCAGAGCCGGGCCACATGAAGACGGCGGAGCGCATGCCCTGCTGCTCCGCCAATGACCAGAGCGGCGTGCCCCCGTACCAGGATCCGTCGCTGTTGGCGGCGGAGTTCTTGTACTCGTAGGTTTGCTTTCGGGCCGGATCATAAAAACTGTTGCGAACAATGCCGTGGTGTTCAGGATAGAGCCCCGTGACAAGCGTCCAGTGGTTCGGAAAGGTCAGCGAAGGATACGACGGCAACATGCCATCGTAGGCGCGGGCTCCGTCCTTCGCCAGTTGCTGGAGGTGTGTGGCGCCGTGCTCCTCCGGGTAGTCGTAGCGGAAGCCGTCCAGCGAAACCAGCACAACGTAATGCTGCTTGAGCGCATGGGCATTGTTGGGCGCGCCACCGGTGTTCTGGATGAGATCCGGCAGGGGCTTGGCTGAGCCGTATGCCGGATGTGTCTCTTGCGCGGAGGCATGAAGCAGGGCAAGCGCGAATAAACCAGACGCAAAGGAACGCAGCGGAAGCAAGTGGAAACTCCTTGCTCCAGCATACGTGCCGAACGGTTACAGATCAGTCTTCTGCCTTGTCGTCTTCCGTGAGAATCTGCAGGGCGAGCGGGGGCTGCAGCATGGTCGGCATTTCGGCGATGCGCTGCACGGCGGCGTGGACCGTCGAGGTGAGGCAGGGCTCCGTGGTGACCACGAACGGCAGCGCCTCCTTGGGGTAGCCGGGCCGTTGCAGGATGCTGTCGATATTTGCGCCCACGTCTGTCAGTGCGCCGCTGATGGCGGAGACGATGCCAGGCTTATCGCGCACGATGAAGCGCAGGTAATGCGGCGCAAAAAACTCACCTGTTACGGGGTAGTCGCGCACCGGCAAAGCAACAGAGTTGGAGCCGTGCACCACGGAGAGCAGGTCGCTGACGATTGCGACCGCCGTGGGATTGCCGCCGGCGCCGTGGCCGCTGAAGACGACGTCGCCACCAAAGCTGCCGGTCGTCACGACCATGTTTTGCGTGCCGTGCGACCACGCGACAGGCGAAGTTTTCGGCACCAACGTGGGGCCCACGCGGGCACGGACGGTGCCGTCGCGCAGTTCGGCACGGGCAATCTGGCGAATGGTGCAGCCCAGCTCACGCGCGTATTGAAAATCAACCGCGGCAATGGTGCGGATCGTCTGCGTGCTGATCGCGTCCGGATCGACGCCGGCCTGCATGGCGGCACGGGCCAGGATGCAGAGCTTGGCACGCGCATCATAGCCATCAACGTCTGCAGTGGGATCGGCCTCGGCGTAGCCGTGTGCCTGCGCCTGCAGAAGAACGTCCGCATACTCCGCGCCCAGTTCCATGTGCGACAGCATGAAGTTGCACGTGCCGTTCAGGATGCCGGAGAGCCGGGTGATGTTGTCGCCCTGTAGACCGTGCAGCGTGGCAGGAATGACGGGCACACCACCCGCGACGGCAGCGTTATACATAAGCACGCGATTGTTCTGCCGCGCGATCTCCGCAAGGTGCTGACCGCGATAGGCGATAAGCTGCTTGTTGGCCGTGACCACGTGCATGCGCTCGTTCAAGGCGCGTTCCAGCCAGCCACCCACGGGATCGAGCCCGCCGATGGTCTCGATGATCACGTCGTTGTCGCTGTTCAGAACATCTTCGATGTCGCTGGTCCAAATGATGTCCTTGTCCAGGCCCTGGGCGGCGGCGCTTGTCCGCTTGCGTTCCACATCCCGGTTGTAAATCTGCGACAGCTCAATGTTGGGGAAGTTCTGCGCGCGCAGCAGATGTGCCACGGCGGAACCGACTGTGCCAAATCCGAGGATGGCAACACGGGTGATCTTTGGTGGAAGTTCGTCGCGCTTTGGCATACCTAATACTCGATCTTAGCTGCGCTGCTGTTCCACGCAGTAAACGAGGCTGCGGCTTCGTCACGCAACAGGCGTGCCGTGGGAATGCGGCGCTCGCGTACGGGCCGCCTGATCTCCTGGTAGAGGAAGTCATCGTCGAAGCCCGATGCCGCTGCGTCCTGCGCGGAGTTGCCATAGAAGAGGCGTGCGCACCGTGCCCAATAAATGGCGGCGAGGCACATGGGGCAGGGCTCGCAGGAGGCGTATATGTCGCAGCCATCCAGTCGAAAGGTGCCCAGCGTTGCGCAGGCGGCGCGGATGGCGTTGACCTCGGCATGTGCCGTTGGATCGTTGGTGCGGGTGACGGAGTTAGCCTCCGCCGCGATCACTTCATCGCCACGAACGATGACCGCCCCAAACGGACCACCCCTGCCGGTGCGCACATTCTCTGTTGCAAGGTCGATCGCCATGCGCATGAACTCTGGTCTTGGCGGGTCCGCTGCACTCATCCGTGTTGCAGTATCGCATGGGCCGTTGTGCCTGCATGGGACTCGCCGCGTGGCTAGCCCGCTTCTGGTACTCCTCCTGCTGGTAAGAGTTTGCTAGCGTAGAGGCGTCGACGTTTGTCTTCATGCGCCATGCCCCTGCACTCCACCAATCCGGCTACTGGCGAACTGCTGCGCAGTGTGGACACGCTGGACGAAGACGGTCTCCGCGGGAAGCTGGCGCAAGCCGCCACGGCTGCCGCTCAACAGCGCGGCTCTTCGGTGGAGCACCGTACCCTCTGTTTGCGAAAGCTCGCCGCGCTGATCGTGGAAGACAGCGAAGAACTGGCCCGCACCATTGTGCTGGAGACAGGCAAGCCGGTCCGCGCCGCACGCGATGAGGTGACGCTGTGCGCGGACATCTGCGGCTACTACGCCGAATACGCCGCGCGCATGTTGGTCCAGGAGGCGCTCACCGGAGGCCCTGGCCAGGCGTATGTGCAGTGGGAACCGGTGGGCCTTGTTCTTGTGGTGCTACCGTGGGACTCACCATTGGCGGGCGTCTTTCGTCGTGCGGCTCCGCTGCTTGCCGCTGGCAATGCCGTGTCGCTAAAGCATGCCGCTAGCGTGCCGCAATGTGCGTTGCTGACGGAAGCGTTGGTGCGCCGTGCGGGCTTTCGACGCGGAGCGCTCTCCGCATTGCTGATCGACGATCAACTGATTGAAGCCGCACTGCGGAACGACCACGTCGCTGGTATCACAGTGCACGGCACTGAAACGGTGGGACGTGCCCTGGCCGCACAGGCAGGCTGGCTGCTCAAGAAAGTCACGCTTCACCTTGGCGGCAGCGATCCGCTTATCATCATGCCTTCCGCCGATCTGGACGGAGCCGTAGCCACCGCAGTGCGGGCGTTGCTTCAGGGCACCAGCAACGGCAAACGGCTTCTGGTGCACGCAGATGTCTATGACACCGTCGCGCCGCGTCTGGTGGAATCGCTGGAAGCGGTGCGCGTCGGCGATCCGATCAAGGATGAAACGGAGCTGGGTCCGCTTGGCACAGTGCAGGCCTTGGCAGCGCTGGAAGAGTGGGTGGATGCGGCGGTCAAAGCCGGAGGGCGCGTGCTGACCGGAGGCACTCGCCTGATCGGGCGCGGTAATTTCTTCGAGCCAACGCTGCTCAGCGATGTGCCGCCTGCCTCCGCCGTTGCGCAGGAGGCGCTCAGCGGTCCGCTTGCCATGCTCTTCCGCATTGACAGTGTGCAGGAAGCGATTCACCTGGCCAACGGCACATCCTTCGGCGCGGGTGCCTCGATCTGGACGCAGGAACCAAGCGAACAGCAGGTGCTCCTTGATGGCATCACGGCAGGCACGGTCGCGGTGAATGCGTTGCCGACCGAACATCCTGCCTATCCGTCCGGCGGCAGCAAACGCTCCTGCCACGGCCGCGCCCTCGGCCAGCCCGGCCTCCGCGAGTGGATGCACCCCAAAACCATCCAACTCGGGTAAACAAGGTTGCGTTCAGATGTACTTATCCACATGCGTCGCGCCTTCAGCGCTGCACGTATTCCTTCGTCGCATACCTGGGCCTTTGGCCCAGGCTGTTATGCCGGCGGGCCTTTCGGCCCTGACACGTTGGCGAACTGAATCCAATTCCGACGGTCAGCGCCGTAATTCGCTAACCACGCCGAGCCAATGCTCAGAACCAAATTCGTGTGATCTGCGAATGTTGGATGGTGGCCAGCCCGGAGCACACAAACGGGCTGAAAGCCCGTGACATAACAGCCTAGGCCGAAGGCCTAGGTCATGTATGAATTAGAAGTTGCGGGCTGTAGGCCCGCGCTAAAGTCTACGTCTCAATGCGGATCAACTAGGAGATAAAAAGGATTACGGCTATGTTCAAGGCACTTACAACAGCTCCAAGGGCAAGTTTCTTACGCCTGCAAAGAAGAGTGGCTAGTAGCGTTAGTACCGACTATATTCCCAACAGCAGAAAACCATCGACAAACATACCTGCTCGACCAGCTACATATTTTCCAACGGTCCAAGTTCTCAATGCCGCTTGTATAACAGCATAAGCACATAGAATTACAAAAGAGACAACGAACGAGCTGTAGAAACCGATTCTACCGATCACCATGCGTACATTGTGCTTGGCCGACGTTTCGTTCACAACAATCCTTTCGTGCTCGGCAGCAAATCCTTCATCCGCTCATCGCGGCTGACCGCGCCGCGCAGCGCCCGCGCGAAGGCTTTGAAGATTGCTTCTATTTTGTGGTGATTGCTGCGCCCGTACATCGTCTTGACGTGGACGTTGCACCGCCCGCCGCGCGCGAAGCCGTCGAAGAAATCGGTGACGAGTTCCGTTTGCAGGTCGCCCACCACGGGCACGTTGACCTGGTCGTCCACGGCGTAGCCTACGCGTCCGCTCATGTCCACGGCGGCCACGGCCAGCGTCTCGTCCATCGCCATAACAAAGTAGCCCGCGCGCAGGATGCCTTTCTTGTCGCCCAGCGCCTTGTCGAACGCCTCGCCCAGCGCGATGCCCACATCCTCCACAGTGTGGTGCTGGTCCACGTCCAGGTCGCCCGTGCAGTGCAGGTCGAGGTCGAAGCCGCCGTGCCGCGTGAACAGCTCCAGCATGTGATCGAAGAAGCGGATGCCCGTGAAGACATGGTACGTGCCTTGGCCATCCAGGTTGAGGCGCAGCTTGATCTGCGTCTCCGTGGTGGCGCGGTCGATGGTGCCGATGCGCTCCGGCCCGGACGTCAAAGACGGTGTCTGGGACACTCCGGTCAGAGGCGAAGATCCCACCGGAGCGATGTGCAGGTCGCTGGCATTCTCGTTTACATCACTCATACTCTGGCATCTCCTTCGGCTGCTCTTCCGGCCTGTCCACTTCCGCGGGCGCCCAGCCCATCGTCGCCAGTGAATCGCGCAGAGCGGCAATGCCGGTGTCCACCTGATCTTCGACTCCGACAGTGATGCGCACGCATCCTGCGAGCCCCGGATCGGCGGAGCGATCACGCACCAGCACACCGCGTGCGCGCATCGCTGCTACAAACTCCTTGTGCCTTGGACCGATGTGCATCAGCACGAAGTTCGCGTGCGACTCCCATCGCGGCACCTTCATGTGGTCCAGCGCCTTCTCAATCCGTGCCCGCCCTGTTTGAATCTGCTCCACGTACCAATCGATGTATTCCGTGTCGTCGATGCTTGCGGCTACCGCAGCCAGTGCCACGCCATTCACGTTGTACGGTGACGTAGCCTTACGCAGGTGCTGCATCAGTTCGACAGGACCGGCGAGCAGACCCACGCGCAAGTTGGCCAGACCGTACGCCTTGGAGAAGGTGCGGGCAACCATCATGTTGCGGGGAAGGTGTTCGCGAGAAAGAGTGAGCGGCTCTGCTGCTGCCTGGCTTACTCGGGAGCTTTCGCTTTGCTCAGGATGACAGGCCTTGTTAATTAGGTCATCCATCACCGTTTCGCCGAAGAAGTGGTAGTAGGCCTCGTCCACCATGACCACGGCGTGCGGTGCGGCGTTCGCAATGGAGTGAATCTGATCACGCGTGATGACCGTGCCGGTAGGGTTGTTCGGGCTGCACAGGATGATGAGCTTCGTCTTCGGCGTGATGGCTGCCAGCAACCGTTCGTAAGGAAAACGAAGCGTCGCGTCTGCCTGGATGCGGACGGCTTCCGCGCCCATGGCCAGCGTGTTCACGTCATACATAAAGAACGAAGGAACTGCAAAAAGGCACTCGTCCCCTTCTCCTAGAAACGTGAAGGTGACAAGATGGATGGCTTCATCAACAGCGTTGGTCAGCAGCACCTGCTCCGGCTGCAGGCCAAGGTGCTGTGCGACGACAGCCTCAACGGGCGCGCGTTCCGGGTAGACGGTGAGGCTTTCCAGCGTCAGCCTGCTCAGCGCCTCGCGCACGCGTGGCGAAGGTGCGTGGGTGTTTTCGTTGAAATCCAGCCGCAGCGCGGTGCGTCCGGCGAGCGGAGGATGGTACTCCGGCATGGAGAGAATGGCGCGACGCGGCAATGGGCCGTTGCTCATCACGCGCCAGCCTTCATCCTGACGCGCACGGATTGGGCATGAGCCGTCAGACCTTCCGCTTCGGCCAGTGCAATCGCATGTGGGCCCAGCGTGGCCAGTCCGGCGGCGGTATAGTTCTGCACCGTAATCACCTTCAGGAAGTCGTACACGCTGAGGCCACCGCGCATTCGTCCCACGCGCCCCGTTGGCAGCACATGGTTGGGTCCGGAGATGTAGTCGCCCATCGACTGCGGCGAGTAGTTACCGATGAACACGGACCCCGCGTTCGTCACCCACGCAAGGTCGGCTTCGCTATCCACCGTCAGGTGCTCGGGTGCCAGCCGGTTCGTGATGACGTGCGTCTCCTCGACCGATCCGCAGAGAAACACCGTGCCGCGCGCCTTGAGGGAGATCTGTGCCAGCTTGTTGTTCTTGCTCTGGCGACCGGCTTCTTTCACCACTTGCTTGGCCAGCGTCTCGTTCGCGGTGACAAACACGGCCAACGTCTCCGGGTCATGCTCCGCCTGCGCGACAAGGTCCGCAGCGATCCCAGCGGCGTCGCCCCTCTCGCTGGTCACCACAATTTCCGTCGGGCCAGCGGGCATGTCGATGCCGCACTCCGCCGACGCGATCACCTTGGCCGCCGTCACATACAGATTGCCGGGGCCGACGATCTTGTCCACGCGCGCAATCGTTTCCGTGCCGTAGGCCAGCGCCGCCACGGCCTGCGCTCCGCCGATGCGGTACATCTCCGTCACGCCGCTCAGGTGCGCGGCGGCCAGCGTCTCGCGCGCGGGCTTGGGGCTGCACACCACCACACGCGGCACACCGCTCACCTGTGCCGGAATGGTCGTCATCAGCAGCGTCGAGGGCAGCGGATAGCGCCCGCCCGGCACATAGCAGCCCACCGACTCGAGCGGACGCACGATCTGCCCCACCGTCACCCCCGCCGTGTTCTCCGTCGTCCACTCCTCGGGCTTCTGCTGCTCGGCAAAGCTGCGGATGTTTTCCGCCGCGGCCTGCATGGCCTGCCTTAGAGGCTCTGGCGTGGCATTCCACGCAGCCTGCATTTCGCCGGGAGTGACGCGCAGCGGCTGTTTTTCATGCAAGGCATCGAACTTTCGCGCCAGCTTCAGCAGGGCCTTGTCGCCGCCCTTGCGCACAGCCAGCATAATCTTGCGGACGGCAGGTTCCACCTCCGCGGTTTTCACCGCACCGCGTTGCTCCAGCGTGGCAAGCAGCGCGTACGCTTCCTTCGCATAGCGGCGTGTCGTTTTAATTAGTTTCATTGCTCTTTGGCTCCGACCCGTTCTTCTATTTATAGGTCCTGCCGGGTTGATCGACAACTACATCACTCATATCCAACTTACTAACATGTGCCACAACACGTTGACCTACTTTGAACGATTCGCTCGAATCGGCAGTAGTTACGGTGGATAGCAACCTAGTAGTTCCATCCGGATTCTGCAAAGATAAGCCAAGTCCTACCTGAACACCCGCACCATCGATATGACCCAGATATTTAACCTCAAGAACGTCCGCAAGTATTTCGTTACCTGACTGACGCAGTTTTGAGATGTGACTGTACTTAGAAAGCCAGAAGCCAACGATGGCTGACACGGACAGGAAAGCCAACGCAAGACGCAGGCCTGAGTACATTACAGAACAACCTTGCTCAGCGGGTACTCCACAATTCCGCTGCCACCCGCGGCCTTCAGTTTTGGGATGACTTCCCGCACGGTACTTTCATCCAGAATGGTGTTGACTGCAACCCACCTCTCATCCTTCAACTGCGAGACCGTAGGCGACGACAGCGCGGGCAGAACGGCAAGCACCTGATCCAGGTTTGACTTGGGCACATTCAGCATCAATCCCACCTGGCTGAGAGCGTTGATCGCGCCGTTCAACATCAACGCAAGGTTATCGATCTTCTGCTTCTTGAACGAGTCCTGGTACGCGGCCTTATTCGCAATCAACTGCGTCTCGCTCTCCATCAGAGTCTCGATGATGCGCAGACGGTTCGCACGCAGCGACGAGCCGGTCTCTGTTACTTCCACAATGGCATCGCAGAGCATGGGTGGCTTCACTTCTGTCGCACCCCAAGAGAACTCGACGGTAACTGGGATATTCTTCTCCGCGAAGTATCGCTTCGTATATTCCACTAACTCCGTTGCAATCACCTTGCCTGCGAGGTCCTCAGGCTTCTGGAAGGTCGAATCCTCCGGCACGCACAACACCCATTTCACACGCTGACGGCTCTGCTTGGAGTACGTCAGCGAAGTAATCCTCTCCACATCCGATAAATTTTCTAAAATCCAGTCGTTGCCGGTAAGTCCTGCATCCAGGGCGCCATGTTCTACATAGCGTGCCATCTCCTGCGCGCGCACCAACATGCACTCAATTTCCGAATCGTTGATCGAAGGAAAGTATGACCGGCCCGTCGGGTAGATTTGCCATCCCGCCCGCTTGAACAAATCAAGGGTGGCATCCTGCAGCGAGCCTTTCGGAATTCCTAACTTTAAAACGTTCGACATTACTGGCCCACCTCAATCTCTTTCGTGAAGCAGCTCACCGTACCCTCATGGCACACCAGCCCATCCCCCTCGACATGCACACGAAACAAGAGCGTATCAGCATCGCAATCCGTGCTGGCTGACACGACACGCAGGCGGTTGCCGCTCGTCTCGCCTTTCATCCACAGCTTGCCGCGCGTCCTCGACCAGAAGGTCACAAACCCGCTCTCCAGCGTCTTGCGATAGCTCTCCTCATTCAGGAAACCAAGCATCAGCATCTCGCCCGTTACGGCGTCCTGCACAATGCCAGGAACGAGCCCCTCCATTTTTGCGAAGTCAATCTGAACCGCTGCCGCTTCTGTTGCGCTCATCTCTCCTCGTCTTTCCGCTTGCCTTGTTGACCAGCAGGCAGAACAAAGCCCGCCTGCGTCTCTCGCGGTGGCGGGCCTGTATGAATCCTGTGTGCGTCTTGCTTTACTACACGTGTGCACCGGAGACAGCCGCCACTGCGCCATGCGCATGGTGTCCGTGCCGGTGCTGGTGCGTAGAAAAACTCATCAATGCCTTGAGGCTAACTGCGCCTGCGTGTCATGTCAATGTTGACCAGCCAGTTCTTTGTGAAAAGCAGACGAATCGTGACGTCATGGTGCTGCGGTTTAAAGTACAGTTCTGGCATAGCATCACATTCTAAAGGTTACAGGAGTTATTTCACCATGAAGCTTCACCGCCTGTTTTCACTCGCCGCTCTGCTCACGCTGGGCTGTGCGCTCGCAGCGCAAACACCAGCAACCAAGCCCGCAGTCGCCAACAAGCCTGCAGCCGCTGTTACAAAGGCGGCGAATACGAAGAGCAATGAGCCACTGGACATCAACACCGCAACTCCCGATCAGTTGATGCAGTTGCCGGGCGTGGGACAGGCCTATTCCAAACGCATCATCGATGGCCGCCCGTACACTGCAAAGAATCAATTGCTCTCACGCGGCATTCTGCCCCAAGCAACGTATGAAGCCATCGCCAGTCAGATCATTGCGCATCGCCCTGCAAAGTAGCCTCCCGTCGTGGAACATCTCGTGTCGCAGTATGTGTTTGACATGGCTACCTTGGATCGCTTGTCCGTTAGAGTGATCGCAATACCCCGCGCTGTCACTCTGCGTCACACGGAGCAGTCATGCCTGAGCTGTTCAATGTCACGATCTCATACCGCACACGCATCGTCCGGTATGTGTGGCGGTTCATGGTGGCCTCGCTGCTGCTGTTTGGCATTGCTGGATGTGGTGCGGCCCTGGAGGTGCCAACGCCACAGATGCGGGTAGTGCATGCGTCGCTCCGGGCCGGAACGCTTGATGTGCAAGCTGCGCAAGGCGACGCGGAGGCAAGCACCATCGCATACCGCATCCGGTTTGGTACAGTAACGACCTATTTTCCCGCGACAGCGGGCGTTTACGCGTTCACCGCTTCAGACAGCCGGTATGAAGAGGCACGCACGAACATCCACTTCGGCGAGGCCGGGCATTACACGGTGGTCCTGCGGGATACGGTACACGGCGTATCCGCCGAAACGCTTCCAGACCATGACCGGCCCGCGCCCGCAGGCCAGGTTTCTCTACGCGTGCTGCGGGACGGCCAAAGCAGCAATGCGCCTGACCTGTACCTGGTGCCGCTCAGCAGCGAACACCTCAGGACCGTACTGCTTCCCGCCGTAGCCACCGGTGCAAGCAGCGCATACGTGTCCGCTCCACCCGGTGTGTACATGCTGTACGCCATGGCCCCTGGCGTGCCGTTGCATGCAGCCGCACCGTTGTACTCCGGTCCGGCGGTCCACTGTCCGTCGGGTGCGGCGCGGACGCTGCTGCTGGTGCCGGCAGGCGACGGTCAGCCCACAATGACCGCCCTCATCCTCAGAGACTACGAGCCCACCGGCGTCTCGCAACCGGCTGCGAAAGAGAGCTAGCGCGACACTGGCACACGAAGAAAGTCGCTCACGAATGGGCAGCAACACTTTTCTCCGCAACCGCAACTTGACCGTGGCCTGCAGTGTCATTTCTCTGCGTACGTTAGCGGAACCGAAAGCCATCACAAGGGAGTACACGTTATGAAAGCCACAATCTTCGCACTCGTTTCCACGCTGGCTCTAGCCTCTCTGGCGCACGCGCAGGAGAGCAACGCCACCATCAATCAGCGTAAGGCAGAGCAGCAGCAGCGCATCGGACAGGGTGCCCGGTCCGGTCAGATGACGGCGGGTGAGACGGCTCACGTAGAACATCAGGAGCGCGCCATCAACCACGAAGAGCGGAATATGCGCGCCCAAGACAACGGCCATCTCACCCGGAGCGACCGCGCTACACTTCAACATCAGCAGAATCAGGAAAGCCGCCGCATCTACCGCGACAAGCACAACGCAAAGGTGCAGTAGGCATGTCTTCTTCCCACGCCGGAAACAGAGAAGGGCAGCCGAATCGGCTGCCCTTTTTGTAGCTGCGAGACGGGCTTACCTGGATACCCCCACAGTCTCTTGAACACCGGCTTTCAGAGCAGCTGCTTTGTCTGTTTTCTCCCAGGTAAAGCCCTCGCCTTCGCGACCGAAGTGGCCGTATGCAGCGGTCTTCTGGAACTTGGGCTTGCGAAGATCCAAGGTCTCGATGATGCCCTTCGGCGTCAGTGAAAAGTTCTTCCGCACAAGCTCTGTCAGCTCCTGGCTACTGACGGTACCCGTGCCAAAGGTGTCTACGAGCACGCTGACCGGCTCGGCGACGCCGATGGCGTAGGCGAGCTGCACTTCACAGCGGTCCGCCAGGCCAGCGGCAACGATGTTCTTTGCGATGTAGCGCGCCATGTATGCGGCGGAGCGGTCCACCTTGGTCGCATCCTTGCCGGAGAAGGCACCACCGCCATGCCGGCCCATGCCGCCGTACGTGTCCACGATGATCTTGCGCCCGGTCAGGCCGCTGTCACCCATGGGCCCGCCAATGACAAAGCGGCCCGTCGGATTGATATGGTACTTCGTGTCCTGGTCCAGCAAGTCAGCAGGAATCACTGCCTGGATGACATGCTCGATAACGTCGGCGCGCAGCCTGTCGGTTTCCACGTGCTCATCGTGCTGGCTGCTGATGACAATGGCATCCACGCGGACCGGCTTACTATCGCCGTCATATTCAATGGTCACCTGGCTTTTACCGTCAGGCCGCAGATACCCCATCAAACCGCTTTTGCGCACTTCCGACAGCCTTTGTGCCAGCTTGTGTGCCAGCGAGATCGGTGTCGGCATCAATTCCGGTGTTTCGTTGGTGGCATACCCGAACATCATGCCCTGGTCGCCCGCGCCGCCCGTGTCCACGCCCATAGCGATATCGGGCGACTGGCTGTTAATCGTAGAGATCACCGCGCAGGTGTTGGAGTCAAAGCCGTACTCGGAATGCGTATAGCCAATGTTGGCGACAGTGGTGCGCACCAACTTTTGGAAATCCACATACGCCTTTGTCGTGATCTCACCCGCAACCACGACAAGGCCGGTGCAGGTCAGCGTCTCGCAGGCCACGCGGCTCATGGGATCCTGCGCCAGGCAGGCATCCAGAATGGCATCGGAGATCTGGTCGGCAATTTTGTCAGGATGACCTTCGGTCACGGATTCAGACGTAAACAGGAAACGGTCGCGTGTGGGCAAAGCTACTCCTTCAGAGAACGGTAGAACCTCATGCAAATCACTTTATTGTACCGCTCAGACGGTTAGTAGGCGCCGGTTTGCTCCACAGGCAGACGCACGCGGATGCAGGTCTCGCCGGGCGTGCTGGTTTCCACAGAGAGCTGTCCCTTGTGCTTCGTCACCAGGCGGTTTGCCGTGTCCAGCCCAAGGCCAAGCCCTGCGCCGACGGCCTTAGTGGTGAAGAAGGGCTCAAAGATGCGCGAGCGAAGTTCCGGTGGGATGCCAGGACCGTTGTCGCACACCTCAACCAGCACAGTCGATCCCGAGAGACAGGTACGCAGCCGTAGAACGGGCGGGACTGAATCTTCACATTGCTGCATTGCATCAAGTGCGTTCTCGATCAATGCCGTCCACACCTGGTTCAGTTCGCCGCCATACGCGGAGATCTTCGGCACATCACCGCCGTACTCCCGGCGAACGTCCACGGAACTCAGGCGGGAGTTCATCATCGTAAGCGTATTGTCCAGGGCTTCGCGCAGATCGATCTCCTGGATGGGCACCTGGTCCATATACGAGTAATCCTTGATCGCGGTAATCAGGCCGAAGATCCGTCGCGTCGAATCAATCACAGCATCCGTCATCCGCTCCGCATGCAGCGCGCTGGCGAACGAACTCAGCGCGGTCGTAAGCGCTTCGCCCTGAAAGATTTCTGTCAGCCGGTCCAGATCGGCGATCTCAACGCGTGTCTCGGCCAGCACGGGAGCGATGCGCCAGCCATCTTCCACATTCCGTGTTTCCAGCCAACGCAACATCTGTTCTTCGCGTTCTGCTGTATCCGCGGCATCGGTGCGGAAGGGGCGTCCGTCCTCCTGCAGCAGGTGGCGTATGGATGCGATCCATTCGCCATAGGCCTGCTTGCTCCCGGTGCTCAGGCACAGCGATCCAAGCTTGAACTTCTGGTCGCCGTAGTTGCGCAGTTCCGTCCACAGATTATTTGCCGCGGAGCGCGCCGCCGAAGCCGGGTTGTTCAATTCGTGGGAAAGATTTGCGGCCAGTTTGCCCAGTGCATTCAGCTTTTCGGCCTGCTGCTCCATGCGCGTTACTTCGCGCACGCGGTCGAGCAGCGTGGAAACGCAGATCTGGCCCATCTGTGGAATCGCGGCCAGCATCTCCGGGAAGATGCCCTCGTCGAAGTCCAGCGTCCAGAGGTCACCCTGAGCGTATCCGTCACCGCCGTAGCTGGTCATGCGGCTGTATGGCAGCTTGCCAGTGAGATGAGCGCTGCGCCCGATGAAGTACATCACGGGACCGCTGCTGCGCCGTACATGAATTTCGCCGTGCAGCAATACGGTCATGTGATGGACCGATTCGCCTCCCCGAAACACCTGGACGCCGTCATCTGCCCGGCGCTCCTTGCCGTGCTCGGCAAGCCATCGCAGGTCGTCCTGGTGCAGTGTTTCCAGGGCTTTCACCTGCCGGAGAGCGCGAACGATATCCTCCTGCGAGGAGGGTTCGCGGGGTTTAAACCGGTACAGGTCACCGGCGGCCTGCGCTTGTTCCTCCACCGGGTTAGCTTCCAACGCGAGGCTCATGAGCTTCTCCCTTGACCCTACCGATCCTACTCCGGCGCGAACTCCCACATCCGGTTTGCTGCATTGCAATGCTGGATCTCAGGGCCGGACAGCGATATGCATCCCCGGAGGCGCCGGTTCCCTGGATGGTTCGAATCTTACCGCCTCATCTCATCCTTCCGCATCGGCATGGCGTCAATCGTCTGCTGCAACGTCTTCCACGGAATTGCCTGGTGTGAACGCACCTTCTCGCCGCCATCTTTGCCGATCAGAACGACGGTGAACTGGCCCGGGCTCACGTGAAATCGCCTGCGTGCCGCCTGGTCTTCCAGCGGGGAGAGCATTCCCGTCGGCACAGAGGGATTGCTGCCCTCCAGCCCGACAAGCAGAAGGTCGCGCTCGCGGAAGCCATCAGCGTGGTCTGCGGCTACGCTGAGTCGCGCCTCCGCCTCCTGATTGTTCCCATTTGCGAAGACCAGAAGCACGCGCTTCTGATCCCGCAGGGCCTGCAGCGTGACATCCTTCTGCGCTGATCCCGTAAGCGAGACAATCCCCAGGACACCCACGGCAAACACCTGCAACCGCATCATGCTCACTTGGATGCTCAGAACAGCTGCGCGCGAATCAGCGCAACGTAATCACGATTTTCCCAAAGTGCCCCGCAGCCTCCAGTGCGCGCAGAGCATCAACGGAGCGCTCGAAGGTGTACGTCGCATCGATCACGGGATGCTTTCCCGCACTGCTAAACGTCTCAGCCAGATCACGCAACATCTGCACGGAACCGACGTAGATGCCCTGGATAGTCAATGCGCGTCCGATCACCTGCCTTAAATCCACGGGTTGCTCCACGCCGCTGATCAGGCCAATGATACTGATGCGCCCATTCAACGCCGTAGATCGCAACGAGAGCGGCAGCGTGGCCGCTCCGCCTGTCTCGATGACATGCGTCACTCCCTGTTTACCGGTCAGTTCCCGCACACGCCTGTCCCACTCCGGGGTCGTCTTGTAATTGACGATCTCGTCCGCACCCAGCCCCCGGGCGCGGCGCAACTTTTCGTCCGATCCGCTGGTGACGATCACGCGCGCACCGCGCAGTTTGGCAATCTGCATGGCAAAGACGCTCACCCCGCCCGTGCCCAGGATCAGCACCGTGTCGTTCTTCCCGGTGTTGGCCAGTGGGACCAGTGCGTGCCACGCGGTCACGCCCGCACAGGGCAGCGTCGCGGCTTCCTCAAGGGTCATGTCTTCGGGAACTTTTACCAGCGCATGCTCCGGCAAAACGATGTGCGTCGCCAGCATTCCATCGATCGCACCGCCCAGTGCCGTCCCAGTCGCCGCATGGGTCAGCGGCCCGTCCACCCAGTCGCGAAAGAATCCCGCCGCGACGCGGTCGCCGCGCTGTTCCGCCTTCACATCCCTGCCAACGGCCGCACTTCGCCCGCGCCGTCAGAACAAAGCACGCGCGGCTTGCTGACATTCGGGTCGTAGGTGCCCTTCACCAGCATCAGATCGCGCCGGTTCAGCGACACCGCCCGAACCCGGACCAGAACCTCGTTTGGCCCTGGATCAGCGACTTCCACTGTATCGAAGGTCAGACCGTCGAACGTGAACTTATCCGTCAGTCGTAACGCTTGAGCCTGCATACCCGATGAGATGCGCCGTTGGCCAGGGCATCACAGCCGCGCACAACCAGGCAGACGCATTCACGACTCTGACAGGTTGAAACGAGGCTATGCAATGAATCCGCAGGATTTTGGAAACGACATCTTTCCGGGCGAGCCTGAGCCCGCCACGGGTTTTCCCAATGACCCGCAACTGCCGGACGTGCAAACCGGACTGGACGATTGGTCCGACGATGCCGACGCCGATCCTGACGAGACAGCAGTCGCCGATCCGTCTCCGTCGTAATTTGAAGCAGAAGCGATGAGGCGGCATGAGCTGTGCTACGCCGCCCTCATCCGTTAGGCCTTGACGACGGCCCCGTTCTCGACCTTGACCGGATTAAGGAATGGCATCGCCTTGCGCAGGTCGCCACCCACCGTTTCAATGGGGTGTTGCTTATCCTGCTCGCGGAACTTGGTGAACTCCTTGCGTCCGCTGTTCTGGTCGTCAATGAAACGTTTCGCAAAGCTGCCATCCTGAATGTCCTTGAGCAGGCCACGCATAGCGTCCTTTACCGCGGGCGTTACGATCCGCGGTCCGGCGATGTAGTCGCCCCACTCTGCCGTGTCGCTGATGGAGTAGCGCATGTACTCCAGGCCGCCGCGATACATCAGGTCCACAATCAGCTTCAGCTCGTGCAGCACCTCGAAGTAGGCCAGCTCCGGCTGGTAGCCGGCTTCGGTCAGAACTTCAAAGGCCGCCTTGACCAGCGCCGCCGTTCCACCGCAGAGCACAGCCTGCTCGCCAAAGAGGTCGGTCTCGGTTTCCTCGGTGAAGGTCGTTTGCAAGACACCCGCGCGCGTGCAGCCGATGCCCTTGGCATAGCTCAGCGCATTCTCCAGCGCCTTCCCGCTCGCATCCTGCTCCACAGCAACCAGGCCGGGTGTGCCGCCACCCTCGGTAAAGACCTCGCGCACGCGATGTCCCGGAGCTTTGGGCGCGACCAATGAAACATCCACATCCGCAGGTGGATTAATCGTGCGGAAGCGGATGTTGAATCCGTGCGCAAACATCAAGGTTTTGCCTTTGGTCAGAGCAGGCTCAATCTCCTTGTAGACCTTGGCCGCGTTCTGGTCCGGCACCAGCACCATGATGGTGTCCGCCCACTGCGACGCATCCGCAACGGACAGCACCTCAAGCCCTGCTGCCTTCGCCTTCTCCGCGCCTTTGCTGCCCTCGCGCAGGCCTACCTTCACCTCCACGCCGCTGTCCTTCAGGTTGAGCGCATGCGCGTGCCCCTGGGAACCGTAGCCAATGATGGCTACCTTCTTCGCCTGGATAAGAGAAAGATCCGCGTCCTGATCGTGATACGTCTTTGCCATGTCTGTCTGTTCTTCCTTTATTGAACTCTGTTCTCTTTGGTTGTGGGCGTGAACCGCCGCCATGTACGCAGGAAGCGCACGTTCATGCCGCCGCAATTCATGTTGTCGCTGGCGTCGAAGGTGTGTGTTGAGGTGTGGTAGACCAAATTCAACACGCAAGCTCCCTGATCGTCGCCATCCACGACATGCAGCGTATCCCCATACGGCGCTGCATCGGCATTGACCTCTCCAAATGCACATTATCATTCGCACCATACCAGTAGGCGCGCCCGCTGACATGCAGCGTTCCCGGCACCTTGCCGCGCGCGATGAGCAGCCGGTCACTCTTGATGCCGTGCGCATCAGGACCCTCCCGCCACCAGCCCATCCAGTCCTGGAGCGGTATAGCGGGCGTGGAGGGCAACGATATCAGACGCTCAGAAGGAAGCCATCCCATGATGCCGTCTTCATCCACACACGTCCATCCATTCTGTTCCTGTCCCTGCGTTGCGAAGCGGGTGGAGGTTGGCATCTCTCGTCCGCCTGGCTTCATGGTCATCACGGCGCACTGTCCGGCAGGACGGTTGTGGCCGCAGGCAAAGACAAACGTCACCGGAGCCGTACCAGTCAGCACACGCAGCTTTGATCCATCCGCGTCCGGCTTTACCGTACACGTGCTGGTGGGCGCGCCGGTCGGCGGGACATCTTGAAACGTGTAGTCCTGCGCGCATACGCTCCTGCCCAGCAGCATAGAGCTACAACCCATAATGAGACTCGCACACACCGCGGGACAGTAACGGCGGCTCAACATCCAGGTCCTTCTCCTAAAGATCAAGACTGTGCAGCGTTCAACAGTTTTCCTTCGCGACACAAAGATAAGCTGATCGGAATATTGTTTAATCAATAATCGCCCAAATATCTTGTCGTGTTTTCTATTTGCCGGAAAGTGTTTCACGTGAAACATTCTTGTGACTGCCAGCGGCCCTACGTGTCATGCTCCGCGAATTGGTTGGGCAGCGAGTCCATCGGGTCCAGAGAATCCGGGTCTTCCTCCGGATCGAAGACCGTCTGGTGCGCCTTGCTGCCCAGCGCCTTCATCACCTTGCTGGAGTGCGCCCCACGCCGCATGGCCATGCGTCCCGTCCGGCTGACCTCAAGAATCTCATAGCCCGATTCGCGCAGCACCTGGATCAGACCCTCGATCTTCGAAGCGGAGCCGGTCATCTCCAGCATGATGCTCTCCGGTGCAAGGTCTACCACCCGCGCGCGAAAGACCTGCGCCAGTTCAAAGATCTGCGTGCGCGAGTGCACCCCGTGCGGCGACGCTGGACCGGCGGCTACCTTGATCAGGCAGAGCTCGCGCACGACCGCCTCGCTGCGGTTCACCTCGTCCACGTCGCGTGTGATCTCCAGCTTGTAGAGCGACGCACGAATGCGAAACGCCGCCGTGTCCGGCGCTTCGCAGACGATGGTCATGCGCGAGACATCCTCGCGCTCCGTCTCACCCACGGTGAGCGACGCAATGTTAATGTTCAGCCGCCGGAACAGCGACGCCACCCGCGTCAACACGCCAGGTTTGTTATCCACCAAAGCGATAAATGTATGCAGCATCAAGCAGCCTTTCGAGAGGACGCATCACGCAAGCGTGCGCGGCGCATGTCAGGTTTGTATGAAATGTAACCGTCGTATGCAGGAGGAGCCAAGTGCCTGCTTCGCCGGTCTAAGCCGCTCATCCGCCGCAAGGCCGTACACGACATACTTACCGGCTCAGGCCTTCCGCCCTGCAACAAACGTTGCATCTCGCGACGAACTGCCGGCTGTAGGCCGGCGCTACCGTAGCCTGGGGCGAAGCCCCAGGTCAGAGCCGCAGTCGGGCAAGCGGGCTGAAGGCACGCGCTAAACGCCTGCACCCGCAACACGGTCAAAGGCAAGTTATACTCGCCACCATGCCGCAGTCCCTCTCCTACGTGCTGGTGCACATCGTCTTTAGCACCAGGGACCGTCGGCCCCTCATCACGGATACAATCCGGCCCGAACTGCACGCCTTTCTCGCGACGATCCTCAGCAACTCCGAGAACATCTGCGTGCGCATCGGCGGCATTGCGGACCACGTCCACGTTGCGATGTTTCTCGCCCGGACGGCGACGATCGCGCATGTTGTGGAGAAGCTCAAGATTGCATCCACGAAATGGATCAAAGCCAAAGGCCCGGAGTTTACGAGGTTCGCCTGGCAACGCGGCTATGCGGCGTTCTCCGTCGGCCTGGGCGACCGCAAGGCGCTGGTCACCTACATCGACGACCAGGCGAAGCATCACCAACGGCGCGACTTTCAAACCGAGATGCGCACCATGTTCACGCAGTACGGTGTCGCCTTCGACGAACGGTTTGTGTGGGATTAGGCGTTTAGCGCGTGCCTTCAGCCCGCATGACGTGAGAGGCCGCTGACCTGGGGCGTTGCCCCAGGCTCGAGTAACGCGTGCCTTCAGCCCGCTTCTCTTGCCTCGAAGCTTCCTCCCCAGCGAAAGTGATTTCACGCTTCTTCACTCGTTTCTAGCAGAGGATCTTTGGTGGGCCGTCGCACCATCTCGTGCAACGCACTCCCCGGCGCGCTCATAGGGTACACACCATCTTCCATCTAAACCGCGAAGTTGATTAAGAAAGCTCCCGAACCGGTGCGAGAGCGGGTTACGGTGGGTAACACATCGGCGCGTGAGGTGACGTGGGCGCCGGGGATGCCGTGTGCTTCCGCCAGCTTCACGAAGTCTGGCGAGAGGATCGGCGACGACGCATAGTTCTTGTCGTAGAACGCCTCCTGCCACTGCCGCACCATCCCCAGAAAGCCGTTGTTGATGACAGCGATGTTGATGTGCAGCTTCTCCTGCTGAATGGTGGAGAGCTCCGCCGCCGTCATCTGGAACCCGCCGTCGCCCACGACCACCCAGACGTCCTTCTCCGGGCAGGCCATCTTCGCGCCGATGGCGGCAGGCAGCGCAAAACCCATCGTCCCCAGGCCGCCAGAGGTGATGAGCGTGCGCGTGTCTTCGTGCTTGAAGTATTGCGCCTCCCACATCTGGTGCTGGCCTACATCGGTGACGACGATTGTCTTCGCAAGGCGGCTCGCGGCTTTCGCCTCCTGCCAGATATCGTGGATCACATGCGCGGCGTAAAGGTGGCCGTTGTCCGGGAGGTTGATAATGTCCCGCACGCTGGCATCACCCTTCAACGCGCGGATTTCTTCTCGCCATGCGCGCGTCTGGTCCGCGCTTACCGAAGAAGATGCAGATCCCTTCGCTTCGCTACGGGATGACACATCAGAGGGGATTGAAGCTGATGAAGTAAGAACAGATTCAATCGTGGTCAGCACGTGTTTCAAGTCGCCGATCAGCGCGACGTCTACCTTCACGTTCTTGTTGATCTCGCTGGGATCAATCTCGATGTGAATCTTCTTCGCGTTCGGTGCGTAGTGGGCCAGGTTGCCGGTCACGCGATCGTCGAAGCGCATCCCAAAGGCGAGCAAGAGATCAGCGTTCTGGATGGCGTGGTTCACCCACGATTCGCCGTGCATGCCCATCATGCCGAGCGAGAGCGGATGCGACGCGGGAAACGCGCCCAGGCCCAGCAGTGTGGTGGCAACGGGGATGCCGTGGCGCTCGGCAAAGGCGATCACCTCCTGCTCCGCGCCGGAGTGGATGATGCCGTGGCCCGCGAAGATGATGGGCTTGCGCGAGTCGCGAATCAGTTCCAGTGCACGGTTCATGTCGTTCGAGACGGCGTGCAGCATGGGGTGCGGGCGGTAGGCCTTCGGCTTCGACATCTCAAAATCAAAGACGCACGCCGCCTGTTGCGCGTCCTTGGTGATGTCCACCAGCACGGGGCCAGGCCGCCCGCTGCGCGCAATCTGGAAGGCCTCGCGCACGGTGGTGGCGATGTCCTCCGCGCGCGTCACCAGGAAATTGTGCTTGGTGATGGGCAGGGTGATGCCCGTGATGTCCACCTCCTGAAAGGCGTCGCTGCCCAGCACCTTGCTGGCCACCTGGCCGGTGATGGCGACCAGCGGAATCGAGTCCAGCATGGCCGTCGCGATGCCGGTGACCAGGTTGGTCGCACCGGGGCCGCTGGTCGCCATGCACACGCCCACTTGCCCGCTGGCACGCGCATAGCCGTCAGCCATGTGCGCGGCGCTCTGCTCATGCCGCACCAGCACGTGGTGGATCGTCGGGAACTTGCGTAGCGCGTCATAGATGGGCAGGATCGCACCACCCGGATAGCCGAAGACGGTCGTGGTGCCTTCGCCGGCAAGCGTGGCCCAGAGGATTTCCGCGCCGGTCAGTGTGGGTGCGTGGCTTGGTGCTTTCATCTGTGTGTCTGTCATTGTGTGACCTCGATACGTATCACAAGTCCCTGCACAAACAGGTAAGTGTGTCTAACAAGTTTGTATTGCGGCAAACGAAAATAGGTTGTCATCCCGCAGCGCAACTGAATCCTGCCCTGAGCTGCCGAGGAGATCTGCTCTTCAGCCGACCTTCCGCGACTCGCTTGCTTTCGGAGGGGCATGGCTTCAGCCATGCCGTACAAGCCGCCAATGAGAAGCGGCTTTAGCCGCTGAGGGCATCTTTTCCGCACCGCAAACCGCATCATGCGTGCTCCTCCGCAGTCGCAGCCAGATAGCCAAGGTGTGTCGAGGACTCTTTCACACCGGCATCTTCTGTGACGTCACCGGCCGCAACCGAGCCGTAGAGTTCGCGTGCCTCGTTCCAGGCGGCGCGGGCGGCGCGCTCGTTGTTCAGCGCGGAGACGCGGAGCGCGTTGGCCAGGTCCAGCGCGGGTGGCGGATCGGGCGAGCGCAGCAGCGCGCGGTACAGCCGGATAGCCTCGTCGATGTGCGAGGCGGCAACGGCGTACTCATGCAGTTCGCTGCGGACGTCGGCGGCGTGGCGCAGTCCGTGGGCCAGCAGGCAGGTGTCGTTGGCGGCACGCAGCAGCGTGATGGCCTCGGCGTAGCAGATAGCAGCGGAGACGCGGTCGTCCTGGTCGCGGCGCATCTGCGCGGTGCCCATCAGGGCTTCGGCGCGCGCGGCATCGTCCTTGGCCTTGGCTTCGGCGGCGGCTTCCTTGTACAGGCGCTCGGCCTCGGCTGACTCACCGCTGCGGCGCGCATGAGCCGCTTGCCTCAGCACGGATTTAATAGCTTCGATCAGATGCGGCTCCTGCGAGAGTAAGCTTCAACGAACGATATATGTGGGATTGAGGCCGGTGTCTGTGCCGGGCCTGCAGCCCTTGAGGTCGTGGGGGGACGTTTACCTGGGCCTCCGACCCAGGCTGTTATGCTGTCGCGCCTTCGGCGCTGAATGCTTAGGTATGTTCTGAAAGGGCCAACGGCCCGTTGACATAACAGCCTAGGCCGAAGGCCTAGGTAGAAGGCCGGTTGAGCGCTAAAGGGCTGAAAGCCCGTAACATGGACACACCCATGCCCCAGACGCTGAGCCTGAATCTGGTTCATATCATCTTCAGCACGAAAGGCCGCGTGCTGTTGATCCATGATGTAATCGCCCCCAGGCTGCACGCCTATCTGGCTGGCACCGCACGCGAGCTCGGGTGCGAGTGCTTCCGCGTGGGCGGCGTTGCGGACCATGTGCATCTTGCACTGCGCCTGCCGACCACCAAGACCGCAGCGGACATTGTGTCGCGTCTGAAAACATCCTCTTCGGCTTGGATGAAAGACCAAGGCATTGTGAAATTCTCTTGGCAGCGCGGATACGGATTGTTCTCTGTAGGGCCGCAGGACCTCAATGCGCTGATCCGGTACGTCGACGACCAAAAGACGCACCACGCCCACAAAAGTTTTCAGGACGAGATGCGCGCGTTCCTGACCAAATACGGCATTACCTTCGATGAAAAATACATCTGGGATTGAGCCCGGTAGATGCGCCGGGCCTTCAGCCCTTGAATTCATGGGGGTACGCTGACCTGGGCCGTCGGCCCCGGGGGTTATGTCAGCGCCCCGTTGGCGCGTTATTTTTCCGGG
>CAXUHI010000014.1:0-71444 GCA_964251045.1 uncultured Terriglobus sp.
GATGACCACTGCGTACCGAAGGCTGAACCGGGCAGCAAGCGCAAGGATGAACAGCAACAGGGTGAGTGCGACGGTTGTCTGGTTAACGTGAAGCCAGCGACTATAGACGAGTACAATTCCGGCGAGGATTGCCAACGCCGCGAGCCAGCGAAACGCCACGACCAATCGGGCATGATTCATGGGGAGCATTGTAGTGGAGAGCGAACGGAAGTCGCCGGAAGAGTGGCTTGCCTCCAGTGACACGGAGAAGAAGCCAGGACGCTTCAAGGTCTTTCTGGGCTATGCGCCCGGCGTTGGTAAAACCTTTAGCATGTTGAGCGAGGGCATCCGGCGCAAGGGCCGCGGTGAGGATGTTGTCATCGGCTTTGTGGAGACGCACGGGCGCAGCGGAACGGCTGAGTTGGCCACAAAGCTGGAGCAGGTAACGCCACGAGAGATGGAGTATCGCGGAACGGTGTTTCGCGAGATGGACGTGGATGCCATTATCGCGCGTGCACCGCAAGTGGCCTTGGTGGATGAGTTGGCGCACACCAATATCGAAGGCAGCCGACTGCCGAAGCGGTATGAGGATGTGCTGCTGCTGTTAGACAACAACATCGATGTGCTGAGTACGATCAACATTCAGCATGTGGAGAGTCTCAGCACACGGGTGCAGTCGCTGACGGGCATTGCGGTACGCGAGTTGGTCCCTGATTGGGTGCTGGACCGTGCGGATGAGATCGTCATCAGTGATTTAACGCCGGAAGCACTGGCCACGCGGATGCGGCGCGGCGACGTGTACCCGATGGAGCGAGTGGAGCGGGCGCTCGCCAACTTCTTCCGGAAGGGCAATCTGATTGCGCTGCGCGAGATGGCCCTGCAGCGGGTGACCAAAGCGGTCGATCGCACGCTCGATGATTATGTGAAGCGCAAACGACTGGGTGCGCACTGGTCGGTGACGGAGCGGGTGGCGGTGTGCATCAGCGCCAGTCCGCAGGCACGGGACCTGATTGTGCGTGGAGCGCGGCTGGCGGAGGGAATGGATGGTGCGCTGTTTGTGGTGCACGTGGCGGACCGCCGGGACGAGCAGGCCGAACGCAGGGTGATGCTGGAAAACCATATCCAGTTTGCGACGAATCTGGGCGCAAAGGTGGTACGGCTCACGGGCAGCAGCGTAGCCGCTGCGACAGCAGCGTTTGTGACGCAGGAACGGATCACGCAGGTGTTCTTTGGCAGGTCCGCACTGCGCGGACTCAGGAAGTATTTGTACTATCTTGCAATTCAGAAGTTCATGTCGGAAGCCACGCACGTTGACCTGCACATCGTGACGCAAGATACTCGTCAGCAATGAGCCGAATCCTGATTGTCGACGACGAGCCACAAATTGTGCGCATGCTGCGTGCGTCGCTGACCAGCAGCGGCTACGAGGTGGTGAGCGCACGTAACGGCATGGAAGGATACGACATGTTTGTGCGCACACAGCCCGACCTGGTGATTACAGACATGAGCATGCCGGAGATGGACGGCTTTGCCATGACGGAGGAGATTCGGCGATTGTCGAAGGTGCCCATCATCATCCTGAGCGTCCGGGACGCCGCGCCGGTGAAGGTGGGTGCGCTGGACACGGGTGCGGATGACTATGTGACCAAGCCGTTCAGCATGCCGGAACTGCTGGCGCGTGTACGTGTGCAGCTACGGCGCAGCGGCGCCGAGACGGAACCAGAAGAAACAAAGATCAAAGAGGGCGACTTTGTCATCGACACGCTGGCGCACTCGGTGCAGGTGCGATCACACGAGGTGCACCTGACACCGAAGGAGTTCGACCTGCTGTTGTGCTTTGCGCGCCACCCCCGACGTGTGTTGACACACAAGATGCTGCTGAAAGAGGTGTGGGGCGATGCCGGGGCGAACCAGACCGAATACCTGCGCGTGCTGATCGGGCGGCTGCGCAAGAAGCTTGATCCCCAGCAGGTGGAGCGCTACATCAAGGGTGAGCCCTGGGTAGGATATCGCTTCCAGCCGGACGATAGGATATCTCCTGAAACCTTTACGGATTCGTTATGAGCCTGTACCAGCTTCGCTATGGCGCCCTCGGTTGAAATGACTAGGAGGTTGAAACGAAGGTATGTGTTTCAATGCAGTTGCAACACTTGTTTCCTTTTCTCTGGCCGCTTCACTGAGTGCGCAGACATCGGCGGCGGGTGTTCGCTTCGCTGGACCGTTTTATATGGCGTCGTATGTGGAGGCGCATAAGGACGCCGTTGCTGATGCTGAAGAGCAACAGCAGACGCGGGATGCGGAAGCTCCAAAACCGGTCGTCCCGCCCAGCGGCAGCTTCTTTGCACGGCTTGGCAAAGCCTACCATGCTGACTGGTTTCCGGATCCGGCCGCGACAGCAGCACCAAACCCAGAGCGCCGAGGATACGCCGGGCCGCTCGACTCGCCGCCATTTCCGAGCTCGGACTACTCAGTCGGAGGAACTCCAGTCATCGGTGCTCCGGATACGCAGACGTATCCGTTGATGGAAGCGATCAACGGTAACCGGAGCCGCATCAAGGTGTATGGGTGGCTGAATGGCGGCTTCAATGTAAGTACCTCCAATAAGGGGGACGGAGCTAACTCGCCGGCTGCATATTATTACTCACCGAACCGCCTGACGGCGGACCAGCAAGTGCTCTACGTGGAGCGGCTGCCCAATACCGTGCAGAGAGACCATGTGGACTGGGGATTCAGGTTTGCTCAGCTGTACGGGCAAGATTACCGCTACACTACGTCGAAGGGAATCTTTTCGCAGCAGCTTCTCGCGCGCAACCACCAGAATGGATACGATCCAGTGATGGCGTATGTGGATATTTATGTACCTCATGTCGCGCAAGGAATGAATATCCGTATCGGCCGCTACATCTCGCTGCCCGACATTGAAGCACAGTTAGCACCCAATAACTACACGTATTCGCACTCGGTGCTGTACACCATTGATCCGTATACGCAAACGGGCATTGTGGCCAGCATCAAGCTGTCAAATCACTGGCTGGTGCAGGCCGGCTTCTCCGGCGGCAACGATGTGGCACCGTGGACAAAGGATGTGAAGCCCACCTTTACGGGTTGCGTCGATTACACGTGGCACGAGGGCGGTGACGCCTCCTATACCTGCGTGAACTCTCTAAACAGCGGCGTATACGCGTATAACAACGTGCAGAGTTTTTACGAGACGTGGTATCACAAGTTCAATGCGAAGTGGCATACCGACACGGAAGCCTGGTATATGTATGAGCGCAAGGTTCCCAATATCGCGGGCAACGTAGCAAACCCTATCGCCCCGGAGATTGGTGCCAACGGAGCGTTCTGCTCCGCAGGCGAACTAACTTGTTTTGCTCCGGAGACAGCCATCGTGAACTACACGGAGCGCGAGTTCAACACCCATAACTATCTGAGCATCCGTAACGAGTTCGTGGATGACATCAAGGGTCAGCGCACCGGATATACGACAAAATATTCCGAGCACCTGATCAGCTTTGGCCACTGGATTGGTTCCACTATCCTGTTCCGCCCGGAGTTACGCCTGGAACACTCGTATAACCTGTCCGCCTACGACCTGGGAACCAAAAAGACGCAGTTCGTTGTTGCTGGCGACTTCACGTACCATTTCTAGGCGCCCATGACCTTGCACAAGGATTTAACGGTATCTCGCTATGCAGCCTCGGGAGAGGTTTCGTGCGATACGCTGCGAGTGGGCATAATGGTCAGCATGACACCCTACTCACGCACCATATCTCTCCTGGCCGGGGCCCTTGTGCTGCCCGTACTGGCACATACACAAACTGCACCGGGCGGCACGGACCGGGCGGCGGAAATCCGTGAGCTGCGCCAGGAGCTAAAGCGGATCTCAGCGCGGCTGGACGATCTGGAAGGTGGGTCTTCTAGTCAATCCGCAACTCTTGCCGCCGCGGCACCAGGCAACACGGGCGTGGGAAAGCCGTCACCGTCCACCGGCGGTGAGAGCGTTGCGACGACCGTCTCGTCGGGTACACACGATGCTGCTTCCGCCGCCGCGACTCTTGCGCCCCCTGCGCCGGGCACAAACATACCGGAGCTTCAACCGGAGGACACAACTACGCTGGGCTTCTTTCGTGGGACGACCCTCAATTTTGGCTTTGATGGCTATTATGGATATAACTTCAACCAGCCTATTGGACGCGTCAATCTGTTACGAGCCTATGACGTGAACAGTAATAGCTTCAGCATCAACCAGGCGAGTTTTATTGTGGAGCACCTGCCCACCGCGACGGAACGGTTTGGTGGCCGGATCGATCTGCAGTTCGGTCAGGCCACAGAGACACTGCAGGGATCATCCGCAAACGAACTCAGGCCGCAGGTCTACCGCAATTTATTCCAGGCGTACGGAAGTTATCTGGCACCGGTAGGCAGTGGACTGCAACTGGACTTTGGTAAGTTCGCCAGTTCGCTGGGGAACGAGGGCAATTACACGAAAGATCAGATCGCGTACTCCCGGGCCTACTCCTTCAATTACTTGCCGTTCTATCACACAGGTCTGCGGGCAACCTACAACTTCAGCCCGAAGATAAGCGTGGCCTACTGGCTGGTAAATGGCGCGCAGCAAACAGAAGATTTCAACGGTTTCAAGTCAGAGGCATTCATCTGGACACTCAAACCTGCCACGTCGCTCACGTGGAATGTGAATTATTACTTCGGACAAGAGCAGCGGGACGTCCAGGCGGTGCTGAATCCCTTGTTGCCTCCCGGTCCCACGCAGCCCGGACTGCCTGTTGCGAACATCTCTCCTGCTCCCAATGGGCGCGAGCACATCTTTGACACGTACGCAACGTGGAATGCCAGCCCCAAGCTGACGCTGGTGGGCGAAGCAGACTACGTGCTGAATCGAACGGCAGCAGAGAGCCAGCCCGCGCGCGTCGCGATCGGTTCTGTAATGGCCAAGTATCTGCTGGCCAAAGATTGGAGCACCGGGTCGCGCTTCGAATATTTTGATGACCGGGGTGGACTGTTTAGCGGTTCAACGCAGGCGCTGAAGGAGATTACGTTTGTGGCGGACCATACCTTTGCGCCCGGGTTCCTTGCCAAGGCGGAGTACCGGCGGGATTTTTCCAACCAGCGATTCTTTCTCTCAGACCGGGCCGGCGTGTTGCTGCATGCTCAAACGACGGCCACCCTTGGGATGGTGTATTGGTGGGGAACAAAGCAGGGTGGCTGGTAGGGACATCCGGTCACACATAGAAGGAAGTACACATGTTAGACATAGGTTCGATTCTCGCTATAGTTATGCTCCTAACGGCATCCCTGGTGTACACCGAGGGTTGCGAACGCCTGAGAGGGAAACGGTAAAGTCCATGGTAAATGTCCTGTTGTTAGTAGTTTCCGCTCTGTTGATGGGCTACCTGTTTTATGCGCTGTTGCGTCCGGAGAAGTTCTGATGTCGCTCAATGGATGGTTGCAGATTGCAGTGTTTATAGCGGCTGTCTTGTTGTTGGCCAGACCAGTTGGCAACTACATGACAGCGGTCTTTGAGCGGCGAAGGACGTTTTTGGATCTGCTCCTGCGCCCTGTGGAACGGGTGTTGTACGGTGTGACAGGGGTGAGGGAAGAGGAGGAGATGGGATGGAAGGAGTACACCTCTTCCATGCTGCTCTTCAGCGTCGTTGGAGCGCTTCTGACCTACGTCATCCAAAGACTGCAGAGCGTGCTGCCGTTGAACCCACAGCATCTGCCCGGTGTGCCTGCTGATCTGGCATTCAACACGGCAATCTCGTTCGCTACCAATACAAACTGGCAGTCCTATGTGCCTGAAACCACCATGAGTTACCTGACCCAGATGCTTGGTTTGGCGACTCATAATTTCTGGTCCGCTGCGACCGGACTCGCCTTGGCGATTGCGTTGATTCGCGGCATCGCCCGGCGTGAGACGAAGACGTTGGGTAACTTCTGGGTTGACTTGACCCGGGGAACCCTATGGGTGTTGCTGCCCATTTCTGCTGTGTTTGCCATCGCGCTGGTCGGCCAGGGTGTGGTGCAAAACCTGCGAGGGTATGACACCGCCAGGCTTGTCGAGCAGCAGACGGTCACGGGAACGGATGGGAAACAAACGACGGTAACGTCGCAGACTATTGCGCAGGGGCCGGTTGCTTCTCAGGAAGCGATCAAGATGGCGGGGACGAACGGTGGCGGATTTTTTAACGCAAACAGTGCGCACCCATTCGAGAATCCAACACCTGTCAGCAACTTCCTCCAGATGTTGTCCATCTTCCTGATTCCTGCGGGTCTGGCGGTGACATTAGGAGAGATGGTGAAATCGCCGAAGCATGGATGGGCGGTGCTGGCAGCGATGACCGTACTCTGGTTTGCGGGAACGCTGATCTCTTTTAGTGCGGAGGCACGCGGAAACCCTGAGTTGCATGGCGTAGACCAAAAGATATCCGCATTGCAGCCGGGCGGCAACATGGAAGGTAAAGAAGTGCGTTTTGGCATCGCTAATTCAGCCTTGTTTGCCACGGTCACGACCGATGCAAGCTGCGGCGCGGTGAACGGCATGCACGACAGCTTTACACCGCTTGGTGGACTGGTTCCTCTCACCAACATCCTGCTAGGTGAGATTGTCTTTGGCGGAGTGGGATCGGGCATGTATGGCATGTTGATCTATGTCATTCTTGCGGTCTTTATCGCAGGCTTGATGGTGGGCAGAACACCGGAGTATCTGGGCAAAAAAATCGAAGCCTATGACGTGCAGATGTCGATGCTGTATCTGCTGATCTTTCCCCTGGTGATCCTGATCCTTGCCGCCATCGCATTACGCATTCAACCCGGGTTGGCCGGTCTGGCGAACCACGGTCCGCACGGTTTATCTGAGATTCTGTATGCCTACACGTCAGCCACGGGAAATAACGGCTCGGCCTTTGCGGGCTTAAGTGCAAATACGCACTGGTATAACTTCACGCTGGGCGTGGCGATGTTTGTGGGACGCTTCATGATGATCGTTCCCATGATGGCGGTTGCTGGAAGCCTGGCTGCAAAGAAGAGTGTTCCGGCATCGGCGGGGACGTTTCCCGTCACGACTCCACTCTTTGTCGTGCTACTGGTCGGCGTTATTTTGATCGTCGGCGCACTCACATTCTTTCCTGTGCTGACACTTGGTCCCGTGCTTGAGCATTTGCTGCTGCGCTCAGGACAACTGTTCTAACGACGTAAGAGAGCTAAAATGGCAACCCAGAAACGTTCCTTGTTCGACCGCGCAATTGTGCAGCGTGCATTAGTCGATGCGCTGGCCAAGTTGAGTCCACGTGTCATGATGAAGAATCCGGTCATGTTTGTCGTGGAGATTGGAAGCGTGCTTACGACGCTGCTGCTGATCGGTAACATGATGACTCATCACGGCGACTTCCGATTTGATGTGCAGATCACCCTTTGGCTGTGGTTTACGGTGCTGTTCGCAAACTTTGCAGAGGCCATGGCGGAAGGCCGCGGCAAGGCGCAGGCCGATTCACTGCGCAAAGCTAAATCGGAGACGACGGCCTATCGCGTTTCCAAAGCCGGGGAGGTGGAGGAGATTCCGAGTTCGCAATTGCGCGCCGATGATGTGGTGCGCGTGACGGCCGGGCAGATGATTCCGGGTGACGGCGAGGTGACACAGGGTGTGGCGTCGGTCGACGAATCCGCAATCACGGGTGAGTCGGCACCGGTGATCCGCGAAGCCGGTGGTGACCGGTCTGCGGTGACGGGCGGTACACGAGTTTTGAGCGATGTCATTACCGTTCGGATTACCTCCAATCCAGGCGAGACCTTTCTGGATCGCATGATTGCGCTGGTCGAGGGCGCGGAGCGGCAAAAGACGCCGAACGAGATTGCGCTCAACATCCTGCTGGCCGGCTTGACGATCATCTTCCTGCTGGTGGTCGTCACGTTGCAGCCATTTGCGCAGTATTCCGGCGCGCCGCAAACTGTGTTTGTGCTGATTTCGCTGCTTGTGTGTCTCATTCCGACGACCATCGGTGGCTTGCTTTCGGCGATCGGCATCGCTGGCATGGACCGCCTGGTGCAGTACAACGTGCTGGCAACGTCCGGCCGCGCGGTCGAGGCAGCGGGCGACGTGAACACGTTGCTGTTGGACAAGACAGGCACCATCACCATTGGCAACCGGCAGGCGTCAGAGTTTCTACCTGCTCCGGGTGTTTCGGCGGATCAGCTTGCGGACGCGGCCCAGCTCTCATCGCTGGCGGACGAAACGCCGGAGGGCCGGTCCGTAGTGGTGCTTGCCAAAGAGCGCTACAACCTGCGCGGGCGTGAGCTGGGGCAAATGAATGCGGAATTCATCCCATTCTCGGCGACGACGCGCATGAGTGGCATCGAGGTGGATGGACGGGTGATCCGCAAGGGCGCGGTGGATGCGCTGGCACGGTATCTGCAGGAGAACGGCTCACCGATGCCGGACGAGGTGCGCAAGAGCGTCGAGGAGGTGTCACGCAGCGGTGGAACGCCTCTGGTGGTGGCGGAGAATGGACGTGCGCTCGGTGTGATCCACCTGAAAGACGTGGTGAAGGGCGGCATGAAGGAGCGCTTCGACCAGCTGCGGGCGATGGGAATCCGTACGGTCATGATCACGGGCGACAATCCGCTGACGGCTGCTGCCATCGCACGTGAGGCAGGTGTTGATGATTTCCTGGCTGAAGCAAAGCCCAAGGACAAGATGGACCTGATCAAGCGGGAGCAGAGCGAGGGCAAGCTGGTAGCGATGACCGGCGACGGCACGAACGATGCACCCGCGCTGGCCCAGGCGGACGTGGGTGTCGCCATGAACTCCGGTACGCAGGCAGCCAAGGAAGCCGGGAACATGGTCGATTTGGATTCAAACCCGACCAAGCTGATTGAGATCGTCGCCATCGGTAAGCAGTTGCTGATGACGCGCGGTGCGCTAACGACCTTCTCCATTGCGAATGATGTCGCTAAGTACTTTGCGATCCTGCCGGCGATGTTTGCAGGTGTTTTTCCCGTGCTGAATGCGCTGAACGTCATGCACCTGCACAACTCACAATCAGCGGTGCTATCCGCCATCATCTTCAACGCTCTGGTGATCATCGCACTGATTCCGCTGGCACTGCGGGGCGTACGCTACAAGCCGCTCGCCGCAAGCGCGCTGCTGCAACGCAACCTGCTGATCTACGGTCTGGGCGGCATTGTGGTGCCGTTCATCGGGATCAAGCTCATCGACATGCTGATTACAGCGATCCACCTGGCATAGGATTCTTATGAAACGGCAACTGATTACGGCGATTCTTTACACTTTGGTGACGGCGGTTCTGCTGGGTCTTGTGTACCCTCTTGCGATCACCGGCATCGCGCATCTGCTGTTCCGCGACAAGGCTGACGGGCAGCTCATCACGCGCAACGGCGTCGTGGTCGGTTCCCGCCTGATCGGACAGCCGTTTACCGGGCCTGGGTACTTCCACAGCAGGCCCTCCGCGGCGGGTACTGGATATGATGCGGGTGCATCCAGCGGGTCCAATCTTGGACCCTCGAATAAGGCGCTGATCGACCGCGTGGCGGCGAGCGTCAAGGCAGAATCGGTTGGATCCGCCCCGGTGCCGGTGGACCTGGTGACGACATCTGCTTCAGGTCTCGATCCAGATATTTCCCCGGCGGCGGCTGAATACCAGGTGGTCCGCGTGGCTCAGGAGAGACACATGCCCGCAGATGCCGTACAGTCGCTGGTGCGGCAGCATGTGACGGAACGACAGCTTGGATTGCTTGGTGAGCCGCGCGTCAATGTCTTGGAACTAAACCTTGCTTTAGACCAAATGCATCGTTGATTCACGACGAACGCTCTTCACGCCTGGTACTCGAGGGGAAGCGTGGAGTCCAGTATGGATTCTGAAGCGTGGTCCGTGCTTGGACGCACGAAGAGAGCCATGGAAGAAGCCTGGACTGTGTAGCAGTCGTTGCCCGCGCAGGTCAGCTTTTCTTCATCGATAGCATATGAGTCCGCCAGCAAAGTCCACGTTCGGCTCTGTTGCTCAGGCATGGTGAACTCGGCTTGCATGTGCGAACCGTTCACTAAAACCAGGAACCGGGTCAAGTCTTTGCTCTGTGGATCGCAGCTCAACAAAGCGAAGCAAGGTGAAGCAGTTGCGCCGCTCACGGCTGGGTCGAGTTCTTTGCCATCGACGCCGAACAACTTGGTGCTGTCGGGATAGGTGCCGCGTAACGCTGCGTATACGTGACGGATATCGGCCAGGTGCTGCACATAGCGAACCAGATCCGCGTTCGTGCTCCGCAGCGTCCAGTCGACCCAGCTGATGGCGTTGTCCTGGCAGTAGGCGTTGTTGTTGCCGCCCTGCGTGCGTCCAAATTCGTCTCCTGCCACCAGCATGGGCGTGCCTTGCGCCAGAAGGAGGCTGGACAGCATGTTGCGCATTTGCTGCTGACGGAGGGCACGTATGGCAGGGTCGTCCGTGGGACCTTCCACACCGCAGTTCCACGAGCGATTGTCATTGCTGCCATCGCGGTTCTGTTCGCCATTTGCGAGATTGTGTTTCTCGCTATAGCTCACAAGGTCGCAGAGCGTGAAGCCATCGTGCGCGGTGACGAAGTTGACGGATGCCCATGCGTGACGGCCCTTGCGGTCAAAGATGGAAGGCGTCCCACGGAGCGCTTCGGCGAAGTCTGCTGCGGACGTGCGGCCTGTCCAGAAGCCGCGCGTGCGGTCGCGGAAGGTATCGTTCCACTCCATCCAGCCGGCAGGATAGTTGCCGAGTTGATATCCGCCGGGACCGATATCCCAGGGCTCTGCGATGAGCTTGACGCGGTTCAGGACGGGATCCTGTGTGAGGACTTTGAAGAAGGCGCTGTTTTCGCTGAAGCCGCCGGGCTCACGGCCCAGAATGGACGCCAGGTCGAAACGGAATCCGTCGACATGGGCCTGATCTACCCAGTAGCGCAGGCTGTCGCACACCATCTGCAGGACGCGGGGGTGATTGGTGTTGACGGTGTTGCCGGTGCCCGTGTCGTTGATGTAATAACGCTGGTTGTCCGGCAGAAGCCGGTAGTAGCTCGCGTTGTCGATCCCCTTAAATGACAGAGTCGGTCCGCTCTGGTTGCCCTCAGCAGTGTGGTTGTACACCACATCCAGGATCACCTCAAGCCCGGCGTCGTGAAAGCGGGAGACTGCCGTCTTGAACTCCTGGAATGCATCCTTTTGATATGCGGCATAACGGGGATCGGCCGTGAAAAAGCTGATGGTGTTGTAACCCCAGTAGTTCGTGAGGCCCAGTGGCTTCAGGTGCGGCTCGTCAACAAAGGTGTGGATGGGTAGCAGCTCGACGGAGGTAACGCCGAGAGACCTGATGTAGTCAACCACGAGCGGCTCGCCGAGTCCGGCGTAGGTTCCGCGAAGTGTTTCGGGGACCTCCGGATGCAACTTGGTATACCCCTTCACATGCAGTTCGTACAGGATGGTGCTGTCCCAGGGAACACGCGCGGCGCGCGGCTGAAACGGCATATCACTGTAGGTAAAGGGAGGCTCGGTGACAACGCACTTCGGCACGAAGGGAGCGCTGTCACGCGTGTCGAAGGTTGTGTCGTCGCCTGTCTCGAAGACGTAGCCGTAGATTTCCGGGCCGGGTATGAGCGTGCCGGTGTGGGCGGTCGCATAGGGATCGAGCAGCAGCTTGTTGGGATTGAAGCGGTGGCCTTCGGACGGTTTGTACGGTCCATGCACGCGATAGCCGTAGACACAGCCGGGACGCAAGCCTTCCATGTATCCGTGCCAGACCGAGTCGGTGTACTCCGGCAAGGGGACGCGCGCAATCTCATGGGTGCCGGTGTCGTCAAACAGGCAAAGCTCAACGCCTGTTGCATTCTGACTGAAGAGGCAGAAGTTGGTTCCCTGGCCATCCCATGTGGCGCCCATCGGCTTTGGGGCGCCTGCATGGAGCTTGTTCCGTTTACTGCTTTCCAACGTGATCCCTTTCAGGTTCCATCTCTACAGACTGGAACACACGAACTGCCGCCAAGGTGCGTTTCAGAACGCTCTCCTTTGCTTCAAGCCAGGTACTTCGGTCTGCTCGGTCCTGCTCGAAGTAGCGGTCAAGCGATGTCCGCTTTCGGCTTGTATTTCCGTATTGGTGAGTGTGGTGTGCTTCCATTCTACTGTTTCGCCCCGTTGCACCGGAGGCGATGTGTTGTGGCGTGACCTTATAGCCTGTTTGCGCGGGCATGTGACGTCATCTAAGAGGCGACGCCGTAGACGTTATCGGCAAGCTTTCATGCGGCTGTAACCGGTAAAGGGCACTGCGTCTGGGATGCTGCTCCGTTGTGTGCTCGGACCGGTCTGCCTGTGCGATCTCCTGATCACGACCGGTACTTAGAAGGAGCCTAGGCCAGCGGCTTCCTTCAGCAGAAGAAGATACCAGAGCACTGGCGTTGCGACGAGAAGTGCGTCGATGCGGTCCAGGATACCGCCGTGGCCAGGCAGCATCGCTCCACTGTCCTTGATGCCGACGCCGCGTTTCAGGGCGCTCTCCAGCAGGTCGCCGGTTTGTGCGGCGATGTTGACCAGCGCAGCAAGTACAAGGGTCTGCCAAAGTGGCTCTGAGATGTGCAGCAGGGTGCTCCCGCGCCGGCCCACAGCTTGACTGGAAGCAATCAGCACGCCTGCGCTCAGGATGGAGCCTGCCAATGAAGCGAAGGCTCCTTCCCACGTCTTGTTGGGGCTGAGTGCCGGGGCGAGTTTGCGTTTACCGAATGCTTTGCCGACGTACAGTGCCGCGATATCGCCCATCCAGACCACCAGCATCAAGAAAAGGAGCAGCGTGGGGCCGTTCTCCCGTGCCACCATCTGCGGCAGCAGAGTCAGCGGATACGCAATGTAGATGAGCCCAAAGAATCCAGCTGCAGTGATGGGTAGCACGCGTTCCAGATGTCCTTGGCGTGCCTCACGAAATGAGAGGATGGTCAGCAGACTCAAGCCAAGTGCGCTGAGCACGGGCAATACGGCTTCGAGTGGGCGGAAATAGGTGACCAGGAAGAGTAGCAAGACTGAGGGGAGAAGCCACCACGCTGGCACTGCTTCGTCTCCGGCGCGTGTCAGTGCCACATACTCATAGGCGGCCAGCAAAGCGACGATTGCGGAGAAGACGATCAGGGCAGGTTGATTTGCCCAGAAGATGAGCCCGACAACAGCAGCGATGAGAACGGATGCAGTGAGAATGCGCTTCATGTGTTCTTGAAGAGGATACCGGCTTGCAGGCGTGACTGCTTGCTTGCGATTAGCCGCGCGCCAGTTCCGGCATCAGGGGTTCGGGCAGGGTCTCGTCCGTAAACACCGTATCCAGACCACCAAAACGCCGGCTCCTTTGCTGGTAGGCGGCAATAGCTTCCAAGAGATGGAGGCCTCGGAAGTCCGGCCATAGCCTTTCCGTGACATAGAGTTCAGCATAGGCGATCTGCCAGAGGAGATAATTGGAAAGACGCATCTCTCCACTGGTACGAATCAGCAGGTCTGGATCGGGCATCCTGGCGGTATACATGTGGCGGGAAAGATCATCTTCGGTGATGGTGGCCAGCAGGTCTTCAACAGGGCATGCACGCCTGCGTGCTTCCGTGCTGAGCGCGCGAAGTAAACCGCCTGCTGCGTCTACGATTTCGGCGCGGGAGCCGTACTGCAGCGCGAGCGTCAACGTCGTCCCGGTGTTGCGGGAGGTCTGGTCCGTGGCCCACCGCATTGTTTCCTGCACTTCGCCTGGAAGCTCATGCGTCCGGCCGATGTATGCAATGCGGACATTGTTGTCGTTCATGCGCTTGATGTTGCCGACCAGGAAGTTGCGGAGCAGCTTCATCAGGAAGTTGACCTCAGCCTTGGGCCGTCGCAGGTTGTTCTCCAACGAGAAAGCGTACAGCGTGATGAACGGGAGATTGATGCGACTTGCCGTCTCGACAACGTAGCGCACGCTTTCAGCGCCCTGCTGGTGGCCCAGAAAACGCTTCAGGGCCCGTTTGCCTGCCCACCGGCCATTGCCGTCCATGATGATGGCGACGTGTTCGGGAATGCGGTTGGGGTCCAGTGTGCGGTAGACCGTAAGCTCTTCGGGGGAGAGCTCGTGGACTCGCAAGGGCTGCTGCAACGGCAAGGGTGAACGCTCCGGAAGAGGTAACCGCCCGGTCTTGGCGCATCTGCCCGGACCGGTACTGGCATTGTACCGGCCCGGGCACACGACGCGCGGAGAGGAGGGACGTTAGGCTGGCATTATGCGATGCGGCGGCGACCGGAGGCAAGCTCCCGGACGTGGTTGATGAAAATGGACTTTTGCAGAGCGTCGAGTTGCGAGCAGTAGTGGGCGATCTCCGCCAGGAACGGATCGTTCATCAAGACGGTTGCTTCATCACGATGACGTGTCTTCGCATCACGCAGAAGAACGCTGATGTCGACCTGCAGGGCACGCGCCAGGCGCTCAAGGGAGGCCAGCGTTGGCATTGCCTTGCCATTCTCGATTTTTGAGATGTAGGTGCGTGGAACGTTCATGCGGCCTGCCAGCTGGCGCTGGCTGAGGTTGCGCACCCGGCGCAGGTCACGCACAGCCGTCGCGACCTGAAGACCGCTATCGTCTGGTGTGTGCGCTGGCGATTGAACCAGGGTAAGCGCAGGAGCCGCCTGAACTTCAGGCTCGTCTACGTCCAGTGGCTTGCGGCACTTGCGGCAGAGTGCACTGGATGTGCGGAACTGTACCAAACTGCAGTTGTCGCAACGCAGAACCTCGCGCTGCTCAACAGGAGCCATCATGGTTGCCATGTTGTGTGTTGCGGAATGGATGCCAGAGCGGGCTCCATACGCATGTCCGATAAAGGAACAGTGCGATGTTCCTACTGTGATACGGGGTACCGCTTAAGTCAAGAGTAAATCTCCAAAGAACACTCTTGAACCAGTAGAAAGCCGGAACGGTGAACCATGGACGTTACTACGCCGGGGGTTATTTGCCAGTTGGGAACTCGAAGCTTTTCAGGGTGTGCACTCCCGCAGTCTGCCATCTCTGCGTCATGGCATGGCTTGTCTCCCGTGTAATCCCCCGAATGGCGTCTTCAATGACAACGACGTCAAACCCGAGCGCCTTTCCGTCGAGCGCTGTGAAGCCTACGCAATAATCGGTCGCAAGACCACAGAGGTACAGAGTATGTACACCACGGTCGCGGAGATAACCGGCAAGGCCGGTAGATGTCTGGTGATCGTTTTCCAGAAAGGCTGAGTACGAGTCCATGTGCTGACGAAAGCCTTTGCGGATGATTAGGCTGGCATGTGGAAGGTCGAGCGTTGGGGGGAACGCCGCGCCGGTCTCACCCTGGATCGTATGGTCCGGCCAGAGAGACTGCGTACCGTAAGTGGCCTCCACCGTGTCTGAAAACGGCTGCATCCCATGCGTGCTGGCGAACGAGATGTGGCCGTGCGGGTGCCAGTCCTGAGTGAGAACCACTTCTTCGAAGCGCTCACCCAAGCGGTTAATCAAAGAAATGAGAACATCACCTTCCGGTACGGGCAGACGGCCGCCAGGAAGAAAGTCGTTCTGCACATCGATGACAATCAGTGCTTCTCTGCCGGTTGCAGCCATGTGAGCCTCGATGCTTGAGATGACGGCGGAGAGCCATCCGGTACACTCAAGCGATGCTGAACCGACCAATCCATGCGGAGGCGCGCCTGCGTGTACGCTATGCAGAGACCGATCAGATGGGTGTGGTGTACCACGCGAACTACCTGGTGTGGTTTGAGGTCGGCCGGGTTGAGTTGTTGAGGTCGCTGGGCATTTCCTACCAGCGGCTGGAGAAGGACTACGATTGCCTGATTGCAGTGGTTGGGGTAGAAGTGCGCTATCGGGCACCAGCGCGCTACGACGATGAAATTGCCGTACGTACACGCCTCGTGACGCTGCGCGGATCGGTCATGAAGATTGCCTATGAGGTAGTACGCGCCGGTCATGAAACCCTGCTATGCGAGGGAACAACGACCCACATCGTCGTGAACCGGCAGATGGAGAAACGAGCGTTGCCGCAGGAGTACGAAGGAGTGTTGTCAGAGCTCCTCGTCAGAGGCTAGACGCGCGTCGTCGATCTTTGACGATGCATTGACCAGGTCGCGCAGTTCTTTGGACGGCTTGAAGAAGGGAATCCGCTTGGCGGGCACCTCTACCTTGCTGCCTGTCTTGGGGTTGCGCCCGGTACGTGGTTTGCGCTGACGGGTGCGGAACGATCCAAAGCCGCGGATTTCGACCTTGTCACCGGAGCGGAGTGCATCAATTACGCCGTTGAAGAAGGTTTCGATCACAACTACACCGTCCCGGCGGGTCAACTCACCCGTGGCGGAAATCTGATCGACTAAATCAGCCTTTGTCATGCGTTTGCCCCCGCACGTGTTCGAGTGTACATGGTGCCCTGTGAACATCCTCGAAGGCGGTAAAACCGACAGTGCTAATTGGGTTGATTGAATCCAATGCTCTCCGTCAGTGTGCGCGTGTCCAGGTATTGGATCAGGTCGTCTACAGCGGCCTCATCCGACCCGCGTTGCCGCGCCGTCACGTCAGACGACCCAACCGGGTGCTGCACCTTCATCAAAATTGAAAGTGACTTCCTGTACCCAGACTGGATCGTCAGGAACTTCCCTCCGCGCGCCGGTGGTTGGCCGCACGTCTCTTGCAGACATTCGGTCTCAGCCAAGAAGGTTGGCACCGCGCCTCCTGCTGCAAAGTGGTCGATGAACGTATACGACTCCCAATGCACCGGGATGTTTTCCATCGCCCGATCGTCAAACGCGCCGTGCCAAAGGGGGATTTCACCGTGGACGTTAAGGCTGTCAATGGCGTGGTGTACGTCAGGCTGAAGCCAGAGAGCAGCCTGCACTGTTTGGCCATCGCTCCGCTTGTACTCCGTCCATTGCCAAACCGTGCGATCGCCGATGTTCTGCGTGAACTGGCGGGTCGCGTGCCATGGCCCTGCTGTGGAGGGGATCGCCTTTGCGGCATCCTGCGGATCGGCGTACCCGTTCGTTTTCCGCAGAAGCGCGTACGCGGAAGGAACGGCGGAACCCATCGCGAGCAACAGCAGAACGCCTGCAGCCCCGACGCGCCGGTGGCGGAGGATCAAAGGCCAGGAGACGTGAGACGGCGACGCTGTAACACCGCCCCGGCGTTCCGATCCTCCAAGCCATAGTGCTCCTGCCAACACTCCGACAAGGAGGAAGATCGTTCCGCCGATGACATAGTCCACCGTGACACCATCAGCACCAAATGCGGGGAAATGAAGCGCCACCCAGTAGTACATGACCAGAACGCAGAGGCGGACAAAATTCAGCAGATATCCAAGCAGTGCAGCTCCTGCAACGAGTCCAGTGAGAACAGTTGGACGATATCTGCGCACGTAGCCGATCAGAAGGGCTCCATACGCCATTGTGGCCGTACCACGCATCCCATCGCACCCTGGTACGATGGTCATCCCAAGGACAGGTGTAAAGAGCAGGTCGAGCTGTTTGCCGGTGGGATGAAGTCCGATCAGATACGCAAAGCGCCGCGCCACAGTAGCGGAAGCGGTTTGCAGGGGCAGATCGACGAGGCGTGTAAAGACATGCGGGATGGGGTCAACAGCGAGCAAGAGGCAGAGCGGAAAGATGCATCGCCTCCACAGGGCGCCGCCACCCAGGAGCAGCACGACGCCAGAGATGTATCCGAAAAGGATGAAGCCCGGCTGAATGGGATCGATATGGAAACCGCCGGCCTGCAATTCGATCCGGTATGGTGCAGACACCCGGCTACAAAGAACGCTGGCGGCAAGCGGGGCCAGGCCCCACACTGTCCCGTTTCGCTCCCAGGACAGATCGGACCAACTGCGGACGATCAACGCGCAGCTGGCAAACGGAACGAGACCACCAAAGCTGCGCAACGGATCCGTACCCCAAAGCGCGATCAGAGTACGCGTCAACGGATACATGCCGAGTGCACCGGCAAACAGAAAGAAAAGTAGCAGAAGCAAGGACTCTGCCTGATTCTGCAGCTCTATAGAGGCACTCGTTGCGGATGTTGCCGCCACGTCTTACCGCGCGACGGCGCCAGTGTGTTCTTGCCTGGAGCGGCGAAGTTGATACCCGGCGACGAGACCGGCAGCACCGAAAAGTACCAAAAAAGCAGTGGCATTCTCCGGAGACGGCGCACACGGAAGGAGAGCCATGGGCTGTGCAGATACCGGCCCACTCGCGCTCGCAACGGTCCTCCCAACGACGCCAGAGAGATTGGCTGATGCATGAGCGCAGGTGGAAATGGCAGCAATTGCCGGGACGAGCGCAAACAGACGGGTAAGTTTCATAGTTGACCTTATCGAGATAGATTTTTTCGCCAAAGCGGCAAGAGCAAAGCATCATCCTTCTCATGAGGATTAGCACCATCATACAGCAGTCTCCAGAGTGAGAACTCTGCCTGTTGAGGTTTTTGCATCTGATCCGGCTACACTTGACGGATGCTCCGGTCCATGTTCATCGCCCTGTCACAAAGCACGACCCTTCGGCGCGTGGTGGAGAGTTCTGCCCCAGGACGCCGCGTTTCAAGCCGCTTTGTCGCCGGCTTTGGCGAGGACGACGCGATGCGTGTGACCCACGATCTGCACCGGCGCGGCTTTGCCGTGTCGCTGGATTCGCTGGGCGAGAGTGTACGGACGGAGGAAGCGGCGCGCAAGGCAGCTGCAGTCTACCATCGGCTCTTGGACCGGATTGCAGTGGAGCGATTGAATGCGAATGTGTCGGTGAAGCTGACTGGCGTTGGCATGGATGTCTCCCCAGAACTGGCGGGGAGTACGATGCAGGGCATTGTTGCGCATGCGGCTCAGGTGGGTACTTTCGTACGGATTGACATGGAAGGGACGCCGTACACAGAGGCAACACTCGCTCTGACAGAGGGTCTACACAGGACGTACCCGGGTGCAGTCGGCACGGTTCTACAGGCCTACCTGTACCGAACGGAGCAGGACACGACGCGTCTGCTCAGTCAAGGCATACGCATCCGTCTGTGCAAAGGGGCTTATAAGGAGCCACCCACGCTTGCTATTCCGAAGAAGGGAGATGTCGATGCGAACTACATCAGGCTTATGACGATGATGCTGCCATCCGGCGTGTTTTGCGGCATAGCCACGCATGATCCAGCGATGGTACAGGCGACAGAACGATTTGCAGAGGAACACCGTATTGCAAAGAGTGCGTTCGAGTTCCAGATGCTGTACGGCGTACGGCGCGATTTGCAGCTTGACCTGTTATCACGCGGGTACGGTGTGCGGGTGTATCTGCCGTTTGGGACGGATTGGTATCCCTACTTTATGAGGCGGCTGGCGGAGCGGCCCGCCAATGTCTTGTTTCTGCTCAAGAACCTGTTCAAGCGATGAATGCACAGGAGTTGTTTTGAATCGTGGGCCGTTTCGAGACGTCATACCCTGTGTGTTTCGGTTCAACTCACGACGTGCGACCGTGCTTACGATTGCATCTGTCACAGCGATTTATGCTGGTGCGCAAACCACCTCACCCGCACAATCGCCCGCCGCACTGGCTGGAGTGATACAACCAACTTCCCGAGGTGCGCTGCCTGACTCGCCGGGAACAGTTCTGATGGCCTCGCAGCAGGAGGCGCAAAGCCGGCCCTCATCGCAACAGCAGACCACACCAGAAAAGCAAACTCCCTCAAGCAGCGCAAGCCCCGAACAGAACAGCGACCACGACGAAGAGGAGAAGCAGTTTGGGTCGACCGGCGGTGAGCCGCAGCAGACACGCCGTATTCTTGGCATCGTGCCGAACTTCCAGTCCGTAACAGCGGATCAGACGTTGCCGCCGGAGACGGCGAAGCAGAAGTTCAGGATTGCCGCGAGGAACTCCTTCGATTACTCGTCATTTCTGTTGGCCGGTGTACAGGCGGGCTTTGCCATGGATTCCAAGTCCTACCCGGAGTTTCGCCAGGGTGCGATCGGATACTTTCGCTATTACTGGCATACGATGGCGGATACCGCAGATGAAAACTTCATGGTCAGCGGCGTCGCTCCGATTGCGTTCCGCGAAGATTCGCGGTTTTACACGCTGGGACACGGCAGCGTAGGCCATCGCGCAGCGTATGCATGGTCACGTATCTTCATCACCCGGACAGACTCCGGCAACGAAACGTTTAACTTTTCAGAGATCGTAGGTGCGGGCGCAGCATCCGAGGTGTCGTCCCTGTACTACCCGGAGCGATACCACACATGGACCAAGGTGGGTCAGAAGTGGTTAACAAGTGTTCTGATCGACAGCGGGAACTTTACGTTCAAGGAGTTCTGGCCCAGCATCAACCGTAAGTTTTTTCACGAGCACTAAGCAGGCAGCTCACCCAGCAGTCTGTTTGTACTTGCGCCGCGCTTCCCAGACCTTGACGTACTTCCAATGGGCATAGACGGCGTGGTTCAGGTGGAAGATGAAGCCTTCCGCGCCGTCGAGAAAGCCGGCGCGCAGCACGTAGTTCTTGAGCCAGCCGGCCAGAGGGTTAAAGAGCGACTGCATAAGAAGCCACCAGTCCGGTGTGGCTTTCTTCTTTCGGCTCAGTGCGGCGACCGTGCCGGTGCTGTACTCATTCATATGGCCCAGGTAGCCGGCAAAATCAGGGTAGCCGTAGTGCAGGAGATGGTTGGTTAGCGTACCTTTCTGTTCACTGAACTTTGGCGTGCCGTGCGGACCAATGCTCTCGTCCACCATGGCCATGCCGCGGCGAAAGAGCCGCAGCTTCTCATCGGGATACAGGCCGCCGTGGCGCATCCAGCGTGTCATGAAGATGTTGAGGCGAGGCACCCAGTAGGCGTTGTGTTCCGGGCTTTCGAGGGTGTGCTGTATCTCTGCAGCCAACTCCGGCGTGACGACTTCATCGCCGTCCAGAAGCAGAATCCAGTCGCCTGTGCACTTTGCGATGGCGATGTTTTTCTGCTCGGCGTGACCCTTGAAGTCGCGGTTGACGTAGTGTCTCGCGCCGTACTCGCGCGCGATTTCTGGCGAGCGGTCCGTTGACCCGGAGTCCACGATGACGATCTCATGCACCCATCCCGCTACGCCCGCCAGCGTGCGTGGCAGGTTCTTCTCTTCGTTGGTCGCGATCATGGCGACGGAGACTGTGGATTCGACGCGCTTTTGAGTTGCATTCAACGGGTCGGAAGGGGCTTCGTCCGTGGGCACGATGTTGAGTGTAGTGGGTTGTGTGCTACGAAGCATTCATCATCTGCTGCACTGCATGCAAGTCGTCCACGTAGTCTTCGTCTGGCAGTTCGGTCAGAATGGAAGCCAATTCGCGCAGAAGCGCTCGAGTGGGACGCGTGCGTTTGCGCGCATCGTGCAGCAACGTGCAAAGCTCATCCTCATGCTGCGCAATGCAGCGCATCGTGTGCAGCAGGGCGTTGAGACTGTGCTCCAACTCGCCGCTGGAAACCATGTGCGTGACAGGTTGTGTCCTGCTCATAGCGCGCGAGGATCTCTTTACGGCTGCTTTCTTGCTGACGGCCTTCTTTTTCGCTGCCTTCTTTGCCATGTGTTGTGTCTGATGCGCTCTTAGAACTCGTACCGCGCACCCAACTGGACCTGGCGGGAGCTGGTGAGCGTGTTGGTGATGAGACCCGCACTGGCGACGCGGACGGTCGTGGTGAAGACGTTGCGCTGGCTGGGAATGGCGAAGTTGGGACGGTTTGGGATATTGAACACCTCACCTCGCAGTTGAAGACGTCCGCGATCGCCGAACACAAAGCTCTTGTTGATAGCTCCATCGATGGAGATCAGTTCCGGGCCGATCAGCGTGTTGCGACCAAGATTGCCGAAGTATCCGGCTGTGGGCAGCGCGAACGCGGCGGGGTCGAAGTACTGTACAGGGCCTCCCTTGATGGGATTGGAACTGCGGCCTGGGACGAGATCGGGCCGTTCCTGCGATGGCCCCGTACCGATCCGTGCGCGCGCATTGTCGTAGCTGATCAGTGCAGAGAAGGGTGCGCCAGAACTCAGCAGCATGATGCCGTTGGCCTGCCAGCCGTCGGAGATCCAGCGCGGACCATGCAGGCGCGGAAGATCGACTGTCGCAGAGGTGCTGCTGTAGTTGCGGAGGTCGTAGTTGGACAGGCCTTTCTCCGCGGCAAGGCTATCCGGATCCTGCGGCAGGTCGTTCTCCGTCCCCTGCGCGGTGACCAGCGAGCTGGTGTCCAGCGCCTTGCTCCAGACATAGGTGGAGCGCATCTGCACGCGATTGCCAAGGCGATAGTCCAGCGTGGCCTGGAGCGCGTGGTAACTGGAGAGCCCGTTCGTCTCCTTGTAGCGGATGGAGGTGAAGTTTGGATTGCGCACGACGGAGTTTACGGGGAAGAACTTGCGGCCATTGACGAGTTGCGGAATGGCCTGGTTTTCGTCCACGATGCGCTGATCGTGCACGCCGCGATTGGCGGAGTACGCCACCGTCAGCAACGTGCCGTGCGCCAGTTCCTGCTGCACGCTGCCGTTCCACTGCATGACGTATGGACTTGCGGGATGATATTGCACGACGTCGATGCGGCCCAGCACGAAGTTGGCTGGGGTAATGCTGACGTGCGGGAAGGTGGGATTGTTGACGCTGCCCACGGTGTAGAAGGGCGGCTGGCGACTGCCAGAGTTCAGATAGAAGTCTGTCCACAACGGGTCGAAGTAGACGCCGAAGGCACTGCGGATGCTGGTGTGCGCGGTGGGCGCATAGGCAACGCCCACGCGCGGCGCAAAGTTCACATTACCCGGATTGGTGTACAGCGGACCGACAGTGTCGCTGGTATCGTGCAGCACATCGCGCACAGTGGATTGCAGACCGTCCTCTTCCGCTGGCACGCTGGCGCGTTCATACCGCAGTCCGGCTGTGATGCTGAGAGCTTGTGAGGCGCGGTAGGTGTCCGTAACGTAGGCCGCATCCAGGTGCTGCCGCCAGTGCCGGCGCGGGTTCGCCCCGGGCAGTGCGATCTCAACGGCGGAGGGCCTTGCGGCAAGGAAATTAGCCACCGAGGTGAACTGGTAAAAGCCATTCTGCGATTGTGCCGCTTCCTGCGGAAAGAGCGTCTGCTCTTCATTCACGCCAAACGCGAGGGTGTGGCGTCCCGCGATGAAGGTGAGGTCGTCGCTGCCTTGGAAGAGGTTCAGGACGTTCACGTTCGGGCCGAAGCGCATGGGCCCGATCATGGCCAGCCCCGTGATGCTGATGGATCCAAAGGGATTACCGGGCACGAACGATAGCGACGGGTCGAGGTTCTGGATGATGTTGTATTCCAGCGTGTAGTACGAGCGGTTGTAGCTGGCACGGGCCTCATTGACCAGTCGCTGTGAGACGCTGTGCGTCATCTGCACGCTGGCATACTGCGAACGTGAACGGTTGTGGCTCGCGGAGAGCTGCAACGAATCCGGCGTGCGCACGTTTGCGTTGTCGAAGTGGAAGCGCGCGAAGTACGACGTCCTGTCCGAGTGCTGGTGATCGATACGGACGACGAAGAAGTCCTCACCTGTGACGGCGGTGTTGGTGGTCTGGAAGATGCCTGTGCCATCCGTGTACACGGTGCTGTTCGGGACGGGGATGATACTGAGATATGGTCTGACTGCCGCGACGGCAGTGGCGCGGGCAGTCGCGTTTGGCACCAGGGCTTGCGTGGTGATGCCGAGGTTCTGCCGCAGACCTTCGTAGTTGCCGAAATAGAAGGTGCCGCGATGCGTGATGGGTCCGCCCAGCGCGCCACCGAACTGGTTGCGCTGGAAGGCCGGGATGGATGCAGTCGCGGAGTCAAAGTAATTTTTCGCGTCCATGGCGGAGTTGCGCGCAAACTCAAAGAGCGCGCCGTGAAGAGTGGTGGTTCCGCTGCGGGTAATCTCGTCGATGATGCCGCCGCCGGTACGTCCAAACTCCGCGCCGTAGCCGTTGGTGAGCACGCGAAACTGAGCGATGGAGTCGACTCCCGGAATGACGCCGGAGGCCCCACCCGGTGTGTTGTTGTAGGCGTCGTCGACGTCGGTGCCGTCCAGCAGAAACTCCACCTGGTTGGGCCTGCGGCCCGCGATGGAAATTTGGCGTCCATTCCCCTGTGAGTCAGGATTGACACGACGCGACGGTACGACACCAGGTGAAAGCAGCGCGAGCTGTGTGGTGTCACGTCCGTTCAAGGGCAGCTCTTCAATGGAGCGCTGGTTGGTGACGGCGGAAAGTGATACGTCCTGCGTTTCGACGTTCGTCCCGTTGGTGCTGACGGTCACGTCTGCGGTCGTTGCCTGCACGCTCAGGGTGACGTCCAGGTGAGCCTGTTGACCGACGGTGAGCAAAATTTCACTCTGCTTCGGCGCAAAGCCTGGCGCATCCACCACGATGCGGTAGACGCCCGCTGAAAGTTGCGGCACTGCATAGAGGCCCGCATCATTCGTTTCGGCGTTGCGCCGCGAAGCCTGGCTCTCTTCCGTGATGGTGATGTGCGCATGCGCAATCTGCGCACCGGTGCTGTCGCGCACGATGCCAGACAAGGCAGCGTTGGCGCCCTGGCCAACTGCTGAGAATGTGAGGAGAGGAGCAAGCGCCACAGCCGCCCATGCCAACGCTGTTTTTGCTCGCTGTTTCGGAAGAGACATCCCTTACAGGATAAATGCGCAGGCCCGCGGCCCTGCTGCATTGGCGGCAAACAGCGGCGTGCGCTATGCGCTGCGATGGATTGTCACGGCATTGGCCTGCGTGATGGGAGTCAGCAGCACGGACGAGACATTGACGTGCGCGGGCCGCGTCACAGCCCAGGCGATCGCATCGGCGACATCGTCCGGGGTCAGAGGCGTGGTATTGGCGTAGACCTTGGAGGCACGCTCCTTGTCGCCGCCAAAGCGGATTTCGCTGAAGCGCGTCTCGACCATGCCAGGGTCGATGCTGGTCACGCGCACATTCGTTCCCATCAGATCGATGCGAATGCCCTCGCTCAAAATGCGCTCCGCCGCCTTGGTGGCGCAGTAGACGGAACCGCCCGCGTAGGCCATCCATCCAGCGGTGGAGCCGAGATTGACGATGTGGCCCCTGTTCCGCTCCACCATGCCGGGCAGCACGGCGCGCGTGACATACAGCATTCCTTTCACGTTGGTATCGATCATCTCGTCCCAGTGGTCCGGGTCATCCTGGTACAGTTTGGCCAGCCCTCGCGCCAGGCCTGCGTTGTTCACCAGGATGTCGATGTCGCGCCATTCGGGCGGCAGGCCGCCAAGAGCCGGTTCCACTTCGGAGCGCTGCCGCACGTCGAGTGCAAAGGTGCGGACGTCAGCCGAACCCGTCTGGATGAGTTCGTCGCGCATGACGTCTAGAGTGTCCGTGGATCGCGCACATAGCAGCAGCTTCGCGCCATGCCTTGCCAGCGCAAACGCGGTGGAGCGGCCAATGCCTGCGCTTGCGCCGGTGATGAATGCGATTTTGCCCTGAATGCTGATGCCCACGTTCGAAGTCTCCCGCTACTATCCTACGGGCAAGACAAAGGGCCGCCACGTGGCAGCCCCTGTCATTTCAGTGCGCAGGATGCGTTATTGTGCTGCGTCCGGTGCTTGCGTGGTGACGCCGATGGATGGGCCGGAGACGACCATCTCCACGCGGCGGTTTTGCGCTTTACCAGCCGCGGTGGTGTTGTCTGCCACGGGGCGGGACTTGCCGTAGCCTGTCGCTGTGACGTTGCCTGGAGTCACACCGTTGTTGACCAGGAACGCCTGTGTGGAGTTGGCACGGTCCTGGCTGAGCTTCAGGTTGTACTCGTCGCCGCCAACGGCGTCGGTGTAGCCCTCAATCTGAAGCTTCAGGTCAGGATATTGCTGCAGGATGACGGCAACCTTCGCCAGGGAAATCTTCGCGTCTTCCTTCAAGGCACTCTTCCCGGTGTCGAAAAGAACATCGCCCAGCGTAACGACGAGACCGCGTGCCGTCTCCTGCGTGGCAAGCACGGCATTCAGCTGTGTACGGAGCTTTTCACGCATGGCAACAACCGATTGCTGCGCGGCTGCGGCGCGCGCGGCGGCATCCGCAGCGGCAGCGTTGGCGCTGGCCGCCTGAGCTTCGGCGCGTGCGCGTTCAGCGGCTTCGCGGTCCGCGGCGGCACGCGCGCGTTCTGCATTCAGAGCCTGCTGCTGAGCGGCCAGCTGTGCCTGCGCGGCCTGTGCCTCAGCAGCCTGACGAGCGTCCACCTGCGCCTGCTGACGCTCCGCTTCTTTCTTGCGCAGCGTGCTGATGCGCGCATCTTCAGCGCCCTGAACGGCGGACCGGGCAAAGGTGATCTCTTCCTTCTTGGCATCGCCATTGCGTTTTTTGCCTGTGTCGATGTCGTCGGCGTTCTGGAGGTCGATCTTGACCTTGGCCATGATGTCCGCAGCATAGCGGTCGGCACCCGCTGCAACGGCGATGTTGTATGCGTTGTGGGCCTCGTACAGTTCCAGCGGACTGTGCTCGTTGCGCGTCACGGGATTGAAGACTGTCTTTGAGCCTTCGGTCTGAGCGTACAAACCTTTCGGCAAAAGGGTGTAATGTGCATTCACCTTGGTCAGGACGCCTTGGGTCTTGTCCTCGATGATGTGGTTCTCCATGACGACGACATCGCTGGGAACGTTGACAGCGAAATACGGCTCGGCGGTGATGATCAGGCCGAATGCCTGGAGGTCGGTAGTTGTGTGCAGGTCGACCTTGTTGCCGCCGCCGGTGGGAAGCACTTCACCAAGCCGTTGCGGCGTTCCTTCCGGCGTGATGGCCCACAGGACGTACGTCAGGTACTCCGGACCGAAGCCGTTCGCAGGCGTCAGGCCTTCTACGTGGACGTCAACATTCAGGCTTCCCTTTTCACTTTGGACCTTCGCGTAACCCTTTGCTCCCGACAGGAGGGACGTACCGTCCATGGACACGCGCGTCGCACCGCTGCGATGGAAGTAGTTCACAGCATCCAGGTCCCGCTGAATGACATTGACGCGATACAACGGCACGCCGTTCAGTTCACCCACGGGACGTCCGCCGTTCTGGATGCCGCGCTGGTTTGCGGTTTTCGGGTCGGCGGTGGGGTTCAGTTCCTGCGCAACTACCGTCAGCGCTGCTGTACTTAACAGGACCGCGGTGATGCTCAACTTCGCGGCGTTCTGCAACATCATTTTCATAGTTCCGTTATCCTCTGAGGCGGCGAGTCGCTACTCTTCGAGCCATCCTCTACCCTACTGAGACGCTCTGCAATCGAGCGGAGGTGCCCATCGCAGCGGAGGGCAGGTGACCCAAACTGGAACATTGCCTGCGGAGACCAGGCGATACGTGCTGCGCCACAGTGGGTCGCAGATGCCGCTACAATCGCGAGAACGCTGCTCCGGGCGCTGACGCTGATGACATTCTCCTTCGTACTTGCAGCGGCGTTAGCGACTTATACGGCTCAGCCGCCCCATTCGCATTCGGCATGGAGATATGAACGGCATGTTCTTACCGTGCCGAAGTTGCCAGTAGCACAGCAGTGCGTGATTCTGGACGCGGATGTTTTCAGCCATGCCGCGCCGGGGTTGCGTGATCTGCGTCTGGTGCAGGATGGACGTGAAATTCCCTACGCACTGGATGAGAGTCATGATGAGGCATTCGACCGTGCGGCTTCAGCGAAAGCGCATGCTGCCTTGCCGAGCAATCGAGCGCAGTACGAAACGTCGCTGGTGATCCCTGCCTTGCCTGCGTACCACGCCGGAGTGGCTGGACAAGCGAACTCCGAGCAACTGCCAGGCTGGTTTTACGGCAATGGCGAGTTGCCGGCGCACGTTCCCGTAGAACGCCTTCGGATTGTGCCAGAGGTGACAGGGGTGGAGTCGATAGAAATGGATGCATGGCAATACGGGAAACCGAAAGAGCGGGAAACGCTCGAAGTGATGCTCACACCGCAGACTCCGGCCGTAAACTTCACCGTCGGTGCAAACCTGCAAACCACGGCAGACATCAGCGTTGGGGTACACGGAGCGATGCCGGTGGTGCAGGCCTTTGTGCTGGAGATGCGGCGCCGCGAGTTGTGTTTCCAGCCTTTGTCACGCGCGCCGCTGGTTTTGTTCCTTGGGAATAGCAAGGCGCGGCCGGTCCGGTATGACTACGCTGCGCACTTCCAGCCGGACGCGGTGCCGCTGCTCTCCACGCTCGGGCCGACAGATGTGAATCCGGACTTCAACATGCAATCGCCTGTCAGGGACAGATTTAACGTGAACAGATTCCTGGCGGCGCTTTATGCGGGGTGCGCGCTCCTGATCGTGGCCAGTCTTCTTCGTGGCTGGCGCAGCAAGCCCTAGCGGCAGTGTGCCGCCGCATCGCCGCTGTTCAGGGAATCCAGCAAATTCTTTGCGACAACCACGAGTTGCTCATAGGGCTGATTGCCGCTTGCGACGGAGATGAAGGAGTTCATCGCGGTTTTTGCCTCAGGCAGCTTGCAGCTGTACAGCAGTGACTGCGCGCGCGAGAAGTAGGCGTAGTAACACTTGGGTGCAGCCTTGATGCTCATGTCCGAGAGACGAAGGACCTCATTCCATTCGCCGCGTGCGCGTGCCCCATCGATAGGCAGCATGTACTTCTTCGTCGCGGAGTGATCGATGTAGACGGAGCCGGAGTAGTCGTCCGTGATGGTCTGCGTTCCATCCGGTGCGCACGTGCTGTGGATCGTCGCGGTGTCGTTCGTTGGCTTGCCTTCACCGCCGAACTGCGCGTGCAAAGACGGTACCGACGCAAAAACCGCGATAAGCGAGGCAAACGCATACGCTTTCATGCCAGACAGCGTAGCAGTTCTACTTGTGGGGTGTCAGCGCAACGCCTCATCCACCTCGCGGTAGAAATCCGGGCGCTTCAGGATTTCGCGTGGACGCGAGCCGTCCGCAGGGCCGACCAGGCCGTCACGTTCCATCATGTCGATCAGTGCAGCGGCGCGCCCGTAGCCAATGCGCAAGCGGCGTTGCAGAAGCGACGTGCTGGCTTTTCCGAATTCAAAGACAAGGCGCACTGCATCGTCGAACATTGGGTCGCTGTCCTGTTCGGACTCGCTACTCGCGAGGTCGTTGCCCTTGTCGTCCTTTGCACCCTCAAGGAAGCCTTCCACGTACTCCGCCTCCCCCTGCTGCTTCCAGAAGTCGACGACATCGCTGATTTCTTTTTCGGTGACGAAGGGCGCGTGCACACGTTGCAGCCGCGAGGTTCCGGGCGGCAGGAACAACATGTCGCCGCGCCCGAGCAGACTCTCGGCGCCATTGCTGTCGATGATGGTGCGCGAATCCACTTTGGTTGCTAACCGGAAGCTCATACGTGTAGGCACGTTGGCCTTGATGAGGCCGGTGATCACGTCGACGGACGGACGCTGCGTTGCCAGCACCAAGTGAATGCCGACGGCGCGTGCCATCTGCGCCAGGCGCGTGATGCTCTCTTCCACGTTGGCCTTATCCAGCATCATCAGGTCCGCAAGCTCGTCGATGATGATCATGATGTAAGGCAGTGGTTGCTGCTCCTCGCCATCCTCATTGAAGAGTTGGCCGCTCTCGAAGAGGCGGTTGTACTGATCCAGGTTGCGGACGTGGCGTGAGGCCAGCAGCTTCAGCCGGCGTTCCATCTCGCGGACGGCATTGCGCAGGGCGTTGGCGGCCAGCTTTGGCTCCGTAATGATGGGCGTAAAGAGGTGCGGAATACCCTCGTACATCCCAAGCTCCACGCGCTTGGGATCGACCAGAATCATGCGGACCTGCTCTGGCGTTGCCTTGAAGAGCACGCTCATGATCATGGCGTTGATCGCTACCGACTTACCGGATCCGGTCGATCCCGCGATCAGCACGTGGGGCATGGAGGCGAGGTTGGCCGTGACGATGCGGCCGTTAATGTCCTTACCCATCGCCATCTCGACCTTGCTCTTGCTGTTGGCGAAGCCTTCGCTTTCGACGATGTCGCGCAGCCAGATGGTTTCGCGCTCGTGGTTGGGCACCTGAATGCCCACCGTGCTCTTGCCAGCCATGCGTTCGATCAGGATGGACTCGGCGGCCATCGCCAAACACAGGTCGTCTGCAAGGCCGGTCACACGGCTGTATTTCACGCCCGCATCAGGGCGGAACTCAAAGGTCGTCACAACCGGACCTGGATTGATCTGCGTGACTTGCCCGTCGACACCAAATTCGCCGCACTTTTCCACGAGGACGCGCGCTTCGGCGCGCAACGCTTCCTCACGCACAGCGGCGTGCTCGTCGCTGCGGTAGAGCAGTGAAGACGGCGGAAGTTGGTAGCCGTGGACGCTCTTAACCGGCAGCGCGACGGTCTTGACTGTGTCGTCAGCACGTTTGCTGAACGCGATGGCATGCTCCGCAGGAACGTCTTGAGGACGCGCAGCCTCGACCAGGGTCGGGGAAACAGGGAAGGGAACAACTGCTCCTTTGCGGGTTCCGGTACTGCCATCAGCCCATGCAAAAGGCTGCTCTTCGATTGGTGCAGGCTCGGTCCAGTCCGCGAAGTTCTCCTGGGCGGGGGCAGCCTGGCTCAGCAGGTCGTGTGCTTCCAGCTGCGCATCGGCCTCTGCCTGCAGACTTGGAGGCAGAGGCGCAAATTCCGGCTCGGGTCCCGCGTCCACATCCGTACGCGGCATTTGCGACCACATGGTGCGCGATGCCGGTATCTCCAGGCCGAGCACCCCACCGGGGCTGGCAGCCTTACGCCGCAGCCCGAGCCGCGTGAAGAAGCTGTTGATGAGGGAGCCGTTCCGGGTACGTTCCGCTGCTGCGGCAGCTTTCGCTTCGGCGCGTTCACGTCGAATTTCCAGCCGGTTGGCCGCGCGCGCCGCACGGAGGTTGGCGTGTCCGCTGCGCCACTCGGTGTAACGCTCCCGTGTCCGGTGAATGGTGCTTAACCGCTGGCCGGTCCACTCCTGGGCGGTGTTGAAGGTAAAGGTGGTGCTGAGAGAGATGCTGAGCAAGAGCGCAAGGCCGGTTATAAGGCATACACCCGGGAAGTTGAGCAGTGTAATGGAGGTGTCCACGAGCACACGGCCCACCACGCCCTCAATGGGCAACGCACCACGCCACAGAAGATGAAGTGGTAGCAAAGCCAGCGCTGCAGGTGCCGCTAACGCCCACAGGAACAGCCCCATCAGCTTCGCCGCGGGCGCATCGTGTGGTCGCGACCGAACCCAGCGCGCACCAAGGCGCGCGAGTACCAGCGGGAACGCAAAGACGGCAATCCCCAGACCTTGTAAAAGCAGATCGCTGATGAGTGCCCCCGCACGGCCGGCCCAGTTGTGGACGGGATGCAACATGTTGCCAGAGGTAAGCGCACCCACCGTGTCAAACGAGGAGTCGCCGGGGGAATAGCTTACCAACGCAAGCAAGAGGAGCAAGGCGCACAGGAGCAGGACCAATCCAAGCACTTCGTTCAATCGCCGGCTGCGGGTGGGGGAAAGCTCCAGTCGAAGCGGCTTCATGCGATGTTCCTCTCGGATGTCGGGGCAAGTGCTGTAGACGAGGACGATGCCATCGTTCCTCATTGTCAACGCTCAGCATGAGGAGCGTGCGGGGATTCTTTACAGGGAATCTGTGTGGGCAACCCGCGTCCGTTCTACTTGCTCATATGGCGCAGTACTAAACGCAGTGCGTTCAGCAGTTCACCTGCCATGCGCTCTGCGCCTTGCCCGCTGGCCCAGCGCCGTGGGACCTTGGAAGCATGCGGCGGGTGATGGAGGGGGTTTTCGCGATTTCCTCCCCTTGCTGCCGGTGAAGGAGAATCGCACTGCAACCGGTGGACATCACTCGCCACACCAATTTTTCCGGGGCTGAATGCCCGACCAGCAAGACGGCGCATGCGCCGCAAAGGAATAAGACTCATGGCAGAGTTGCTGAAAGATACTGAAAGCGTCTTGAAAGATGTCGTTGAAAAGCTGATTGACAGCCAGGAAGGGTTCAAGCATATCGGTGAGGAGCTGAAAGATGACACGCTGAAGCGGTACTTTCTTGCCGAGAGCCTGAAGCGTGCGCAGTTTAAAGGCGATCTGGAAGACGTGCTGATCAAGGAAGGGGTTTCGGACGCGTTTAAAGAGAAGGGAAGCGTTGCGGGAGCGTTGCACAGGACCTGGGGAGATCTCAGATCAAAACTGGGTGGGAGTGATCATACGTTGCTGGAGTCTGCCGAACAGGGCGAAGACATCATCAAGAAGGCATACGCTGATGCGCTGAAACATGACCTTCCGTTGCCTGTTCACCAACTCCTGAGCGAGCAGGCCGCGCACGTGCAAACCTCACATGATTATGTCAAAGCGGCGCGCGACAGCCGGAAATAGTCTGGCTCGAAGCTGTGTCACAATGCCCTGCTTTGGCAGGGCATTGTGTTTGTCGGGTACTCCTTGGTCACGTCTGCAGATAGCGACCGCTGCCGGCATCTGAGTTCGTATGCGCAAGCCCATTTACACCGTAGGTCTGATCGCTCAGTCGCTGCTATACATCGCAGGCGGCATCAATCATCTCTGGCACTACCGCTTTTATAGGGCGATCATGCCGACGCACTACGATCATCCACTTGGCTGGGTTAACTTTACAGGTGTAGCTGAGATCGCGGGCGGATTAGGCCTGCTACCGCCTCAGACACGCCGCTTGGCCGCGTGGGGCCTGGTTGCGATGTTGCTGGTGTACTTTGACGTGCATTTTTATATGGCGGCTCATCCCTGGCGATTTGCACGCTTGCCCAAGTGGGCGTTATGGCTGCGTATCCCGATGCAACTGCCACTTCTGTATTGGGCGTGGGTGTACACGCGACCCACTGTGCGCGAGCCCTTGTTGGCTACCTAGCTTTTGTGCGCGTGCAACCAGACGAGCAGAGCGATGCCAAGCGCGATGCGGTACACAGCGAAAAGGGTCAAGCCACGCTTCCGAACCCAGGCCAGAAACCACGCTACAACGACATAGGCGACGACGAACGAAACGCCCATCCCGATGATGAGAACCAGCCAGCGCTCCGGTCCCATCACCAGCGGTGTAAGAGCATCCGCCCCGCCGGCAGCAGCAACATCCTTAGCGCTGGGATGAATCGCTTTCAGCAGGGAATAGCCGGTCGCGGCAACCATGGTCGGAATGGAGAGCAGAAACGAAAACTCGAGCGCAGAGGGCCTGTCCATGCCCGCAACCTGGCCGGCAGTGATCGTAGCCATGGACCGTGAGGTTCCGGGGATCACGGCGCTGAGAATCTGACAAAGTCCGATCCACACAGCCTGGGCCAGACTCATGTTTTCCACGTGAGTGGTGGAGGGCTCACGCCGGCTAGCCCAGATGTCGACCGCCCACATCACAATGCTGCCAATCAGAAGTGCAAGCGCGATCACTGTCAGGTTTTCCAGGTTCTCACCAATCTTCTTTGTCAGCAGCTTGGCTGGTATCGCTGTGCAGACAAACGCAATGAACGTGAGCGAAATAGGATGGGTGAGCCACGTCTTGTTGCCACGCTCACCCTTTGGAAAGGTGCGCACGTACGCGAGGATCCGCAACAGGAAATACAAGAGCAGAGCGGCAATGGCACCCAGTTGGATGACGATGGTGTACATCTTCCAGAATGGGTCGGCCAGCGAGATGTGCAACGCCGCCTCCGCCAGGCGAAGGTGCGCCGTGGAGCTGACGGGCAGAAACTCAGTCAGTCCTTCGACAATGCCAAGGATGACGGACAGAATGTAGACGTTCAACGCGGCGCGTACCAGGCTTTCGTAGGATATCAGTCGCGGTCACTGCCGTAGATCGCAATGCCTTGCTCCACTCTGTATACCAGACTGACCGCGCGCATTGTGTAATCACTGGTGGGAAACCGCGCAACCATCTGATCGCGCAGAGCGTGTGCCTTTGCCGCAGCAGCGTCCGCCCTCTTGCGATTCTCTTCGGTCGTATACATGGTGACCAGCACGCCCTGGCGGTACGCTGCATCCCATAGTGCCTCGGGTGTTTTTGGCCCATCCGGAAACTGATCTGCGTACTTTTGATAGAGGCCGCTCTCCATCTCTGGGCACTTTGGCAGGCCCTGCCAGTCGCCGCAGAGTTTGGCATCCAGCAGATCAAAGGCGGCTAACGCAGGATACTTGCCGTTACCGGTTTTTACGATTTTCTGCAATGCCTTGGTATACATGGGCGGACGCAGAGTGGGGTCGGTTTCTTTCGCCGAAGGCAATGTGCGTGCGTCGAACTTTTCTTCCTGCCAGCGGATATCGGCGGATCGCCACATGCTCTCCTGCGCGAGAGGCGAGTTGGGGAAGTACTCGGCGGTCCGCCGGTAGAGCAGATGCGCTTCTCCGGCGGCAGCCTTGGGTGCGTGTGGCTCACCTGCTGCAACTTCGCGGCTGGCGGCTTCACCGTAGATCAGCTTGTCACCGTTCGGCGTGGCCGGGCCTACGACGCCTTTGTCGCGAATCCATCCCGCCCGGGGCAGAACCGCGGGATCAACGGAAAACTCCGGCTCGTCTTCAGCCTTTTCCTCTTCTATATCGGTGTTTGCGAAAACCTTGACCCACGGCCCGGAGCGTTCCGTGATGACAACCTCGTGCCCCGGCGTCACCACCGAGACACGCTGCGACTGCGCGTCCGGCGCGACATACACGTCGGCTACCTTCAGCACGGTGGCGCGCATGGCGTCGGGTGGAGGCAAGGCATTCTTCTGACCATTCAGGTTGGAGCCGAGCAGGGCAGCGACAAGCAGGACGTAGGCTTCGTGACGCATACATAGTATTAGACGGCGCCGGGTCGTAGCACTCAAGCCTCTGCGACCAACAGTTCTTCCTTGAGCGCAGGATCGATGTTGCCTCCGCTGACGATGACCACGACCTTGCGCGCTGCGGGAAGTTCCGCGGCGTGAAAGAGTGCGGCGGCCAGCGTCACGGCTCCGCTTGGCTCCGGAACGATGTCGCTGGCCAGCAGGAGCAGACGCGTCGCGTCAAGTATCTCTTCTTCCGTTACGGTCAGGATGCCATCCACGAAGCGCAGGATGTGCTGAAAATTGCGCTCGCCCAGGCTTTGGGTGCGCAGGCCATCGGCAATGGTGCGGGTGGTCTGCGCGCCGGGCCACTCCACCAGCGTCTTACGGCGGAAACTTTCCGCGGCGTCCCCGGCCAACTCCGGTTCGCATCCCCACATCTGCGCGGAGGACCCGGAGAGCTTAATTGCGGTGGCAACCCCGCTCAAGAGGCCGCCGCCACTCACGGGCGACAGGACCAGGTCCGCGTCGCGTGCCTGCTCCGCGATCTCCAGGCCGCAGGTGGCTTGTCCCGCAATAATCTGCTCATCGTCGTAGGGCGGGATCATCACGTAGCCGTGTTCAGCGACGAGCGCTTCCGCGCGCTGCTTGCGCTCCGTGCTGGCCGGACCGACCAGGACGACTTCCGCACCCAACGCCAGCGTGGCGTCGCGCTTGATGCGCGGCGCGCCCTCCGGCATCACAATGACGGCTTTCGCCCCCAACGCCCGCGCGGCATACGCAACACCCTGGGCGTGGTTGCCGCTGGAGTAGGTGATGACGCCACGCCGCAGCTCCTCCGGCGAGAGCGCGGCAATCTTGTTGTACGCGCCGCGCAGCTTGAAGCTGCCAATGGGCTGCTCGTTCTCCGCCTTCAGCCATACCTCTGGCAGGTCATCCGCGGCATGGAAGCCTGCGGCACGCAGCCGGTGCGGATCAAGCCGGTGCAGGCCAGTCCGCACGGCAGTTCCGGCAATCCGCTCACGCGCGGCGTAGATGTCGTCAAGGGTAATCAGGGCTTCGGTCGCGATGGGCATGAACGTATTGTCGCGCACTGTGCGTCATGTTTGAAGACAGACGCAGAACCGGGCCAGGCTTGCATCTGAATCTTGCAGTAGAACGAAGCGCCCTGAATGGATCGGGTGCTAACTCTAAAGAATTGATGGTTCAGGATTCCCATGCTTTTACGCCGCAGTGTTCTCTGTAGCTCGATCGTTCTCGCCGGTTGCTGGAGTATCATCAATGCTCAATATGCCCCAGCGGTGCCGCCAGCGGAGGGCGTGCTTGGATACTGGTCGACGGACGCCGGGTCGGTGCTGCAGATCGACCACTGTGGTGAAAGTGTCTGCATCACCATCCGGACCATTTCTAAGAAGGCGCCCGGCGTGATCGATGCCCGCAATCCAGATGCCGCGCTGCGCTCGCGCCCGGTGTGCAGGCTCCAAATTGGTGCGGGCTTCCAACTGGTCGACCCGAATCACGCGGAGGGCGGCAGAATCTACGATCCTGAAAGTGGAAAGACCTACAAGTCTGTCATGACGAGCGAGGGGAACGACCTTCACTTGCGGGGATACGTCGGGTTCAAGGCGCTCGGCCGCTCGCAGACCTGGCACCGCACCAGCGAGCAGTACGCCACCTGTGTCGGCACAACGCACCGGTGAGACAAGATTGCGGGAAGTTCTGATTGAGTCTGAAGCTCACCCTCAGCAGGTGAAGCCGCTTTGCGTCTTTTACGTTTATGGCATTGCTGAAGCCCTGCCCTTCCGAGAAGCGTCCCTAGATAGGGGCATCCGATAAAGCAAGAACTGCAGACTGAACGCTGCCGGATTGCTAAGTAAATGCCCGAGCAAGGTTGTATGCACCAGGCCTGAAAGTTGAACCGGGTACGTTTTCGGTGCATACTGACGCAATGAGAGCAAACATCAATTTAGATACCGATGTCTACTCCTTTGCGTCTTCGTACGCCAGTGCGAAAGGCATTCCGCTGGGCGCAGCCATTAGCGAACTTCTGCGGCGCGCGGAACATGCGCCTGAGCGGCCCACAGCCACTTTGACGACGACCAGCCGTGGATTATTGGTGAAGGCGAAAGCGGGCCGGAATGTGACGCCTGGGATGGTCAACGAACTCTCAGAGGACGATCTTGGCTGAGCCGCCGGTGGTGCACCTGCTGGACGTCAATGTGGTGCTGGCTCTGCTGGATCAAGCGCACATTCATAATAAGGCAGTGGAAGAGTGGTTTTATACTCCGGGCCTGCAGTGGGCGTTGTGTGCCTTCAGTGAAGCTGGCGTCCTGCGGTTTCTCACACGGCCAAAGACAGGTGAGATGAGTATGAGGCAGGTAACAGCGATGCTCGAACGGCTGAAGCAACAGCCGGGCTACCACTATCAGCCGGTCGCTGCCGACTGGCACGCCCTGACCGGGCCGTTCCTGAAGCGCGTGCACGGACACAATCAGGTGACGGATGCGTACCTGCTCGGCCTAGCCGTGCGTCAGGGGCTGGTGCTAACCACGTTCGACAAAGCGCTCCTGCACATGGCCGGAGAATATCGCAAGCATGTTCTAGTGCTGGACGCGACCGGGACGATGTAGCGACGCCGCGTTAGCTTCCGGCGGAGGCTTGGACAGGTCTCTTGTGGGCGCGTTGCTCAAGATGTCGCAGCCGCCGGTGGCACTGGAACGTCCTCCGGTGTAGAGGGCCGGATTCCTGATCGCGCATCCACTCCGTTGGCATGGGCAGCAGTGCGCCGATGCGCACGTAATTAACTTGCGCTAAATAGAGGCCTGACGTATTGTTCTCGTACACCGAACAGCAGTGCCACAGCACGGAGTACGAGGTCAATATGAAGATGCAGACCGTGAAGATCATGGCTGGAAGCTTTCTTGCCTTTGGTTTAGCCCACGCGCTGTCTGGTCAGACGGGATCAACGCCTGTCCAAACCGCCGTACACCGCATGCGTGTGCAGCCGTCGCGCGCAAGAGCGCTCGGGATGAGCCGTCTGCAGGAGCGCGGGTCGGCGCAAACGATTCGCTCGCTGGATGCTAAAGGCAATCTGGTCAAGATGGTTGAGCCAGATGCTTCCGGCAAGCCGCATTGACTACCGACATCACGTATGACAGTGCGGGCAAGGTCACGTCCATCACACAGCACGGCGCGAACGGCGACGCTCCGCGTGTACGCACCTTTGACTACGACGCGCAGGAGCGGATCGTATCGGCGACCAGTCCCGAAGCTGGCAAAACCACCTACACCTACGACACCGCAGGCAATCTTGCAACCAAGACGGACGCTCGTGGCATGACGATCACATACTCGTGGGACGCCAGCAAACGGCTGGTGGCGAAGCAATACACTGACAACACACCCGCGCAGAGCTTCACATTCAGCGCGGACGGCCTTAGCCGCTCGTCTTATGCGGGCTCGCAGGCTAACCCACAGGCGAAGCGGGAGTACAGTTTCGACGCGCAAGGCAGGCTGCTAAGCCTTACAGTCCATGCGTCCGGCTCAGTTTATACGATAAGTAAGGGGTACGATACAGCAGGACGGCTCAACAGCATAACGTATCCTGATGGCCGTACCATCGCGCAGACTTGGACAAGTGCTGGACTTCTTAGCTCAATCGCGGAGGGCAGCTACCAATACCTGTCGCATCCAGCCTACTTTGCTCCATCCGGGCATCTGAAACAGGCAACGCTTGGTAACGGCGTCATTATCCACCAAACGTTTGACAGTAAGCGGCACCTCACCAGCCTAGTGCTGGCAAATAGCGATGGATCTTCGTTGCTGGATGAGTCCTTCACATACACCAATACCGGCAGTCTGTCAGCGGTTACTGACAATCTACATACCAAGGACAGTTCTTCCTATAACTATGACCAGCTAGGCCGTGTGCAAAGCGCATATGGAGCAACACACGAGCAGTTCGCCTACGACGCATTCGGCAATCTGGCTTTGGACAGCACCGAAGCTTTCAATGCGCGTAACCAAATCACTGGCGGCGCGGGCTACACCTATGACCAAGCCGGTGAGATGACCTTTGATGGTGCCCACCGTTATGCCTACGACGGCGACGGCCTGATCGTTAGCGTGGATGATGGCACGATCCGCTATAGCTATGACGCGGAAGGAAACCGCTTAGAGAAGCAGCTTGCTGATGGACTGCATGAGTATGTCTGGCTTGGTGGACAGCTTTTGGCGGAGAAGTCACCAGACGGCAGCTCGACGGACTACATCTACGCCGGTGACGTCCGCATCGCGGGCGTTCTGCAACAACCGGCAACGAACGATGTCAAACCCGCGCCACAGGTCACGTACTACGTCACCAGCCCTCTCGGTGTCACGCGCACAAGTCTGTCCATGAATGGCAGCATTGCGTCATCCGGAATTTTCGCTCCGTTCGGCAGCCAAGCTAAAGGCAGCACTGCGGCAAGTTCCATCAGTTTTTCCGATGAGGTGCACGACCCCGAAACCGGCCTGGATACTTACCAGTACCGCAGCTACAACCCGCGTCTGGGCCGCTGGATGTCCGCCGATCCGTCGTCAGAACATTTCGCCCGCCTCGACAACCCTCAAACCTACAATCTTTACGCTTACGTCACGAATGATCCATTGAAGTTCAGCGACTTGCAAGGCCTTTGCGCAGGTGACGGCGATGACGGAGACGATAACGGTGATGGCGGATACGGATGCGGAGTACCTACTTGTGATTCGTGCGGCGGCGGTGGTGGAGCTGATCCTGGCGGCGGTGACGGTGGCGGCGGCTCGCCACCTGACTCGGGTGGTTCGGGAGGGCCCGGCAGCTGTCCGGTCGACGCATGCGTCGTTACTTACCCGGACCCTCCTCCAGACACACAGGGTGATCCACCCGACGCATCGGTAAACGTCGAATGCGACTCAACCTGCTTCATAACGGCACCCGATCCAGGCACGAACAGCGGCTCTTCATCACCAATAGATACAAACAGACGAATCGCGCAAGCAAAGAAGCTTTTGAATCAGAACTGTCAAAACCGGTTGGCCGGATTCCTCAATGGCTACTCAACATCTGCCTTCTTTGCAAAGCTTTACGGAGCGACGTTCTATCAGTACACGTCGGTGAACTATCCTTACCCGCCCGGGTATGCGACAGGTTACATTGCTCGAACTTTTCCGACCAACAATGAAATAAATCTGTTTCCAGATTTTTACGCTGAAGATGACACGACACAAGCTTTCACGCTAATTCATGAAGGCGTGCATCTGTTCGGAAATAAGTCTGATAACGACATAATCACTTATTTCAATCTCGGCAACAGGCCCTTCACCGATTATCTGAAAGGAGGTTGCCAATGACAGGTAGGATCCTTGTCACCGTGAATCTGATTGCAACAGTTTGCTTGCTGTTCTACGTTGTTACTTTGAAGAAAAAGCTAGAGGTTCTGAACCTCCAAAGTAAGACAGGTTACTCGAGCAATGTTGTTCGCGCCAGCAGATTCGAGGTGACTGGCAATGATGGGCGCACAACCGCCATTTTTGGGCATCGTTCTAAGGATGAGCTGTCGCCTGTTTTGGTCCTGTTTGATAACAACGGGCGCAGGGTGATCGAAACAGCCATCGATGAAAAGGGCAACAGTACACTTTATTTCAGCAATCGCCGCATCGACGGGAAAGTCGCCGTGGGCTATTTATGGGGCAGCGAATCTCCCATCCCAAAAGGCGAAGACGATCCTCTTGCAAGCTACGGAATTAGAATACTTTCCCGTAATGGTGGTCAGTTGAAGTTCGGCTTGGACATGAACGACAGACCAATATCTCACTAGTAATCAGGAGTGGTTTGTACTTATATCTCCAGGATGACGGGCATGATCATGGGGCGGCGTTGGGTGTTTTTCTGGATGTAGCGTTTGAGGTCGGCGCGGATTTTCTCCTTGATGAGCATCCAGTCGCGCTTTTCTTCGGGGGAGGACTGTTCCAGGGTTTGCGCGATGATGCGGCGGGCCTCGGTGATCATGGTTCCCTCGTTGACGGCGAAGCCGCGGGTGACGATTTCCGGCTGACCCTGCTGGCGTCCGCTCATCTTGTCTATGGTGATGATGGCGAGGACGAGGCCCGCCTCGCTGAGATGGCGGCGGTCGCGGATGACGATCTCCTCGACGACGTCGGCGGTGGAACCGGAGTCGATGAGGATGCGTCCGCTGGGGACCTTGGTGGTTTTCTCCGCGGTACTGGCGGTTAGCTCCAGGACTTCGCCGTCTTCCAGCAGGACTGACTTGTCCGGGATGCCGGTGCCGGTGGCGATTTCGATGTGCTGCGTCAGGTGTCGGTAGTCGCCGTGCACGGGCACGAAGAACTTTGGCCGCAGGAGGTTGATCATCAGGCGCAGCTCTTCCTGGCTGCCGTGGCCGCTGACGTGGATGAGGCCGCTGCGCCCGTCATCGTGGATGACCTTGGCCTTGCGCCGGTAGAGGTGGTCGATGACGTTGTAGATGGCTTTCTCGTTGCCGGGGATGACGCGCGAGGAGAAGAGCACGGTGTCGCCGGGCTCGATCTTGGCGTGCTTGTGGTTGTCGACGGCGGCGCGGCTGAGGGCGGACATGGGTTCGCCCTGGGTGCCGCTGATCATGACGCAGACCTTTTCCGGCGGCATGTCCTTCAACTGGCTGCTGTGGATGACCAGGCCGGGCGGCGGGTTGATGTAGCCGAGGTCCTGCGCGATTTCCGTGGCGTTGTCCATGGAGCGACCGATGAGCGCGACCTTGCGGCCGTGCTTGTGGGCGAGGTCGAGGGCGAGCTTGATGCGGTGGATGGACGAGGAAAAGCAGGAGAAGAAGAGACGCCGCTCTGTGCGCGCGAAGATCTCATCCAGGCGCGGCAGGACGGCGAGTTCGCCGGGGGTGTAGCCGGGGCGGTCGACGTTGGTGGAGTCCTGCAGGAGGAGAAGAACGCCTTCCTTGCCCAGCTGCGCAAAGCTGTGCAGGTCAAAGGGCTTGCCGTCGGGCGAGGAGAGGTCGATTTTGAAGTCGCCGGTGTGGACGACCACACCGACGGGCGTGCGGATGGCGAGCGCGACGCAATCCACGAGGGAGTGGGTGACGCGGATGGGGGCGATGCGGAACGGGCCGAGTTCGAAGTGCTCGCCGGGGAGCATTTCGATCATGTCGGCGTCGTCGAGCAGCTTGTGTTCTTCGAGCTTGCCTTCAAGGAAGGTGAGGGTGAACTCCGTGCCGTAGACGGGCACGTTGAGCTGCGAGAGGATGCGCGGCAGGCCGCCGATGTGGTCCTCGTGCGCGTGGGTCAGGATGATGCCGCGGACCTTGTCGCGGTTTTCGAGGAGGTAGGTGATGTCGGGGACGACGATGTCAACGCCGAGGAGGTCGTCTTCGGGGAACATGAGGCCGGCGTCGATGACGATGATGTCGTCAAGCCACTGGATGGCCATGCAGTTCATGCCGAACTCGCCGAGGCCGCCCAGCGGGATAATTTTCAGTGCATCTGTATTCATTCAACTGCAATGCTAGCAGTGTGGTGTTGGAAGATGCTTTCAGGGGCGCCCGAATTGTTCACCTGGGAACATGCGTGCTGCCTTCCGGAACGCGCTCCATGGCGGTCTTCCAGGATGCGATTCAGCAAGACGCTATGAGACACCCTGGCTGCCCAGCAACCCAACCCCTAAGACTCTTCACGAAACCTCTCCATCAGGTTCTTTCTGACGGGAGCTTATCGTTCATGCGCAGTTCGCGGGTCTTGAGCACGATGAAGTACTCGTAGATGCTCTGCAGAGTTGCATAGCTCCATCCCGCAGAGCCATCCAGAACGGCTCCGCGTACAAACATCATGTAGCACCACTTCAGTACGGGCCGGAACGGCATTCTGAAGAACAGTGCTTTCTGGGCGGCGCGCCTCTCCTGCCGGTCCTTTGCGAAACATGCTGTCCGCAGCGATGCGTTTGCAGTTGCATGTCCGGACACGATCAATGACGCTTCCATCGTGGAGTACGTGTTGTGCTTGGCCATCCAGTGCGTGATCCCTTTGGAGAAGGGGAAGTGATTAAGCGGCGCGGTGAGTTCAACGATGCTGCCGTCGACTTCGAGCAGTTCATTGACCTCGCGGACGTAGCGCGCGTGGCCTCGCCGTACCAGGCGGGTGTAGAACGGTGTGATCTGGGCGTGTTTCAGCCATGTGTTCCAGAGATAATCGTTGCGCCGAAGGCGGAAGGCTGCGACGCTCGGCGACGCGGAGGCGACAGCACGCTCCATCTCATGGACGAGTTCCTGTGAGGGACGCTCATCCGCGTCAAGGATCAGAATCCAATCGTTACGAAAGAGCGGCTGCGTGAGGGATGCATTGCGTTGCGCCGCGTAGTTGTCAAAGGCGCGCTCGTGGACGGTGGCGCCGAGCTTTCTCGCAAGCTCCTGCGTGCCATCGGTGCTGCAGGAATCGAAGACATGAACGTCGCCGGAGAACGAGACGCTTGCGATGGCGCCAGTGATGTCGGAGGCTTCGTTCCGGGTAAGGATGACGACGGAGATCATACGGCAGGCTCGAGAGAGGGCGCGGTCTTTGTGCGCTGCCGAATGGCTGTTGCCGGATTTCCGGCGTAGACGGTCCAGGGATCAAGCGAACGGGTGGCAACGGCAGCCATGCCCAGTACAGCACCCTCGCCCATCTGGACGCCAGGACCTACCGAAGCGCGGGCGCACACCCAGGCGTATGCGCCGAAGGTCATTTCGTAGGCCAGCAGCGGGAACGCGGGGCTGTTATAGTCGTGGGTCGCTCCGCAAAGATAGGCGCTTTGCGAGACGATGCAGTGCGAGCCGAAGTGCATGGGCGCGGGATTGTAAATCTCCGCGCCATTGCCGGCGGTTACCTGGTCGGCGCAGTGCAGGTTCCAGGGCGCCCAGACCTTTGCGGCGGGGTAGAAGTGGCAGTTGGCTCCCATGGTGGCTCCGAAGCAGCGTAGAAGGAAGCTGCGCCAGGCATGCAGAGGAACCGGCGATGTGCGGTAGAGCAGTAGCCAGATGATGTTCCATAGCAGGCGAGCAAGGCGGTTGCGGAGTGTGAACGCGGGCCGCAGGTACGGATCAGGAGCGCCACCGGCCGCCACGCCTTCAGCCGCGTTGTAGTAGACCTTGCGGGGCATCAGCGGCGCGTTCCTGTGTAGCGGCCGCTTGCAGCGGCCTCGCTGAAAAGTTTGGACACGGCGACGACTGTTTCACACAAGTCGAAACGTGCTTCGAAACAGGCAGTTGCGGCGCAGGCCATGGCTTCCCGCGTAGGAGGCGGAGTCCCGATCCAGCGCTGCAGGAGGCGGCGCGTGCCTTCCAGCGTATCCGGTTCTATGTAGCTGCAGCCTGCGTCATTGATGACAGACTCTACATTGACTTCGCTGGAAAGGAGGACGGGCAAGCCGCACGCCAGCGCCTCGACGACAGCGATGCCGAAGTTTTCCTGGTGCGAGGGCAGGATAAAGGCTTCGGCCGCCTGAAAGGCACCCCATTTGGCTGGTCCACGAAGGATGCCGGGCCAATGGATACGGTCAGCAACGCCGGCCGCCGTGGCGATGGGTACGAGTTTGGCCGCCCAGTTGTCCGGGTCCGGGCCAGCCATGAGGAGATGCAGATCCGGGTCAAGCGTGGCTAGCGAGCAGAAGGCCTCCATGAGGAGATCGCAGCCTTTTTTCGGGTGGATGCGCCCGAGGAAGACGATGAAGCGCCTGGACTTCAGGGCGGGAACACTGTTGTGGAAGGCAGCGATGTTCTCCTCGCGGGAGGTTTCAGGCGATGCGATGCCGTATGGAACGATTGCCGGCCGCCAGGACGCCAGGGCAAAGCTCTCTCTGGCCAGGATGCGTTCGGCTTCCGTGGTGAAGAGGACGCGCCACGCCCGCCGAAGCACCCAGTATTCGATGGGATACCAATACAGGATCTTCTTGAAGTGTTTCAAGGGGAAGCGGCGCTTGAAGTACGGATCGAGCATGCCATGGGCGTAGACCATGTATGGAATGCGGCGCCGGGCGGCCAGCATGGTCGCCAAACCGCAGTACTGCCACATGCCATTTACAAGCATGCCATCAAAGCGGTGCCTGTTCTTTGTAAGCCACGGCAGCAGAGTGCGTGCGTACCCGTAGACGCTGTGTATGGGTCCGATCGCGTGCACCGTAAACGGCAGGGCGCGTAGAAACGGCGCATCCGGGGCGTCCAGTGTGACGACTTCGCCGGTCCAGTGGTCGTCCGTCATTGAGAGCAGCAGGCGAACACCTTCAGTCGGACCGCCCGCAGCGGGATCCATGGTGCTGATGATGTGAAGGATGTGCATTGGCCGCTACAACCCGTGTTCTACCGCGCGTACGATCTTGCCGATGTCGTGTGTCCGGTGCACGGTCATGCTGTACGGGAACGAGTGCATGTCCTTGGCCTTGGCTCTCCAGATCAACGGTTGACCAGGATGCTAGCGAGTGAGATGGCGGCAAAGGCGATGGTGCTGGCGCCGCCGTTGCTCAGCGCCTTTTTGAGGGTGCTTGAAGGGACGAGGACGATGTCGTCGGTTTGCAGCGGAATATCTTCCGCCTTGCCCTGCAACATTTTGCCAAGCTGGATGTTGATCACGGTGCGCTGTGTGCCGGTGGTGCGGACCAGTTTGCTGTCGTCGAGTTTGGCAGCGAAGACGGGACCGCCGGCCGCCGTCACTGCCTGCACGACAGTTGTCGGCGTGGAGCCGCTGAGCGGATTTGCAATGGGCTTGTTGACGGCGCCGACGACGTAATAGAGGCCCACTTCACTGACGGTGATGGTGTCTCCGGAGAAGATGGGGATGTTGCCGGCAGCGCTGTGCGAAGGATCGCTGCCGATGTCGACGATGATGGGCTGGGGGTTGCCCGGACGCTCGATGGAGAGCACCGTGCTTGCGGTCGGCGGAATAGTGCCGGCATGTGCCAGCACATCATAGAGGCGCATCCGTCCGACGATGGGCACGGATCCATGCACGGCACCGATGACCGTGGCGTTGTGGCTCGGCGCCTCCGTGATCTCGACCGAGACCTGTGCATTATGGAAGGTCTGTTCCTGTTCAAAGCGCGCGGCGATGGCCTGCTCTGCTTCCTTGAGCGAAAGTCCCTGCATCTGGATGACACCGGCAAGGTTGAGGCGCACAGTGCCTTCCAGGGAGACCCGTTCGATGTCGACATAGCCGGGCGTTATGCCATAGACCGAGACGCGGAGCAGGTCGCCGGAGAGGATGCGCATCTCGCGATCGGGAGGATTCAGGATGGCCGGGTCGGTCGTGAGAGGTTGGCGCACGTTGAGGCCCGGGGCCGAGCTTGGTGCGGTTCCACTGAACTGCGCTCTCGCGGTTCCTGCGAGGCTGGCGGCGAGGGTGCAGAGCGCGAAGAGCGTACGAAGAGATGTCATTGGCCGTCGTCCTCCCGGCGGCTTCGTGTTGAGCCGTCCGAGGCTTCCCACGATTCCGCGTCGATGTTGGAGTAGCTGTAGCCGGAGTACCCATAATAGCCGTAGTATTCGGGCGCGGTGATGTCGACAGAGTTCAGGATGACGCCAGTGACCGCGGCGCCCGAGCGGACCAGCATCTCGCGGGAGCGGCGCACAACGTTGCGGCTGCTCTTGCCGTAGCGTACGACGAGTGCCACGGCGTCGGCGTAGCGGGCAAGGATGATGCCGTCTGTTACGGACAGAACGGGCGGCGTGTCGATGACGACGTGTGTATAGCGGGCGGCGCACTCACGCAGCAGCTCCTGCATGGCCTCTGACGAGAGCATTTCCGTTGGGAACGGAGGCACGGGCCCACTGCAGAGAACATCCAGATTTGGTACTTCCGGGACGTTGCGCACGGCGTCCTGGAGAGTCGCGCCGCCAGACAAGACGGTGGAGAGGCCGACGCGTCCATTGAATCCGAAGCGATGGTGCACATTGGGGCGTCGCATGTCGCCATCGATGAGGACCACGCGCGTCTCGCGCTGGGCAAGGATGACGGCGAGGTTTGTGGAGACGGTTGTCTTGCCTTCCGTTGGGGTTGAACTGGTGATCACAATGATCTTTGGGGGTTTGCCGGTCCTGGCGAGGAGGAGTGAGGTGCGCAGTGACCGGAACGCCTCTGAAAACTGAGATTTGGATGTGGCCAGCACGCCAAGGTTGCTGCGTGCCACGCTTTGCGGACCACCGCCCTCCGGTCCGGCGCGACGAACGCGCGGAATGATGCTGAGCGACGGCAGTTGCGTAACCTGTTCCAGCTCCGCGACGCTGCGTATGCCGGTATCCAGGCCTTCAAGTGTGAAGGCAAGTACAAGGCCAGCGATGAGGCCCAGTGCAAGTGTCTTTGCCAGTATCCTGGTGCGCGTCTGCGCGGTGATCGTGGCAGGCCGGTATGCCTGATCGACGACATCGATCTCCATGGAGTCAAGGCCCGCCTGCACGCTGGCGGCCCGGAGACGGGAGAGCAGGTTCTCGTAGAGTGTGCGGTTGGCCTCGTAGTCGCGCTGGCGCAGGGTGTATTCCACCAAGGCATCGCGCAGGCGATAGGCGTCATTCTTCTCGTCGTTGAGGGCTGCGGCCGTCTCGCGCTCGTTAGCCTGCGCCGCGACAAGGGCCTGCCTGGCTTCGGTAAGCAGGCGGGTCTGCTCCGTCTGGAGTTCATGCTCCGTTTCGCGCAGGTGTGCCTGCAGCGAGAGGATTTCAGGATTCTTTGGGCCGAGGGTGATGCTGTCCTGGGCGATCTGGGATCGCGTGGTTGCGGCGTCGTTCCGGAGGCGTGACAACTCGGACTGGCCACCGTTTACGTCGAGGTTGCTTTCCAACAGATTGGGGTCGGAACTGCTGAGAACCCTATACCGGGACTCCGCAAGGATGCGGTCGACCTTGGCCTTGCCAGCGGCCTCAACCAGGGCGTCGACGGAGGCCGAGCTTTCCGTGGTTTGCGGCTTGCTGGCATCGAAGCCGATGCCGAGCACGCCGAGTCTGCGCTGGAGATCGATCAACTGCTCCTGCGATGTTTCAACCTGCTGCTTGAGGTCGTCCAACTGGCTGGAAAGCCACTGCGAGACGCGCTGGGTAGACGCAAAGCGGGACTCGTAGGAACGCTGGATGTACGCGTTGATGACATGGTTGACGATGTCCGCCGCGAGTTGTGCCTTGGACGTGACACAGGTGATCTTGATGATCTCCGTGCGAGGCACAAGAGTGACGGAAAGATCGCCCTGCAAGGTGCCCAGGACTGAATAGCGGACAGCGGGATCATTGAGGTCCCGGTAGTGACCGGGAACCACAAACCCGGCACCCATGAAGTCCGGGTTGTTGGCAAGGTTCATCTCTCGCGCGACGTTCAGGAGCACGGTGTCGCTTGTGATGATGAGAACTTCTGTTTCCAGGTGGCTGTCCTGACGCCCGGAGATTGCGGCGCCGACGGAATATTCACTTGCGGTGCTGGAGTTGCGCACCTCGATGCGACCCTGGGCGGTGTACAGGATCGGTTGGGTTGCGGACTGGTAGATGCCGTAGATCAATCCCAGAATGAGGCAGGCAATCAAGACCCATTTGCGTTTACGCAAAAGCGCAAGAGAGTCGGTCAGGGTGCTATCCGAAGAATTGCCCTGCAGCGTGGGGGAGACCGCTGGTTGCGGTTGGGGCTGGTCTGTCCCAATTGGCATTTGTTACGAGTGTACCTGACGGGTGTTACTGTCTCCGTCAAACGGGCTGGTGTTCCGGAATAGTGCAGCAAACGCTTTGGATCCGGTTGATTGGAGGGTACGGATCGCCGGTCCGTACGGTACTCTGTGTCCATGAGCAAGTCTGTCGAAATAGCCGTTGTTGGATCGGGGTATGTTGGCCTGGTTGCCGCGGTGTGCTTTGCCGAGATGGGCCACCAGGTCACGTGCGTCGATAACGATCCGCGGAAGGTGTCTGCGCTTCAGGGCGGCGATTCGTTGATCCATGAGGAACACTTGCCGGAACTGCTGCAGCGCTACCGCAATACGCGTGTACAGTTCACAACGGACCTGGGCAGTGCCACGGCGAACGCGGAAGCGATCTTTATTGCGGTGGGAACGCCGCAGTCAGAGACGGGCGATGCCGACCTGTCGTACGTGGAGGCCGTGGCGTGTGAAATCGCGCGGCATCTGGACAGCTACAAGGTCATCGTCGAAAAGAGCACGGTTCCGGTGTATACGAATGAGTGGATTCGCCGGGCCATCGAGCGGAATGGCGTGAACAGGCGCATTTTCGACGTTGTTTCAAACCCTGAGTTCCTGCGCGAGGGGTCTGCCGTGTCCGATTTTTTGCATCCGGATCGCATCGTAGTAGGGGCAGACAGCGATCGCGCGGCAGCGGTCTTGCAGGCGATCTATGAGCCGCTGACCGGCGGGTCGTACTATTTGCAGGGAAACATCATCCCTGGACGCTTCCACAGCGCGGAGCCGCCGCCCCTTCTGCTCACGTCCACCAAGAGCGCGGAGATCATTAAACACGCCTCGAATGCCTTTCTAGCCATGAAAATTTCGTTCATCAACGCCGTTGCAAACCTGTGCGAGGCGACAGACGCCAATGTGCAGCAGGTGGCAGAAGGCATGGGGCTGGACAGCCGGATCGGACCGCGCTTTTTGCGTCCCGGTATTGGGTATGGCGGTTCGTGCTTTCCCAAGGACGTGGCAGCGTTCCGGTCTGTTGCCGACCAGATGGGTGTGGACTTCAGCCTCCTGAATGAAGTCGAGAAGATCAATGTCGTCCAGAAGAAGCGGTTTCTATCCAAGGTCCGCTCGGCCCTCTGGACGCTGCGGGGCAAGCGCCTGGGCGTACTTGGCCTGGCGTTCAAGGGTGACACGGATGATATCCGTGACAGCCCTGCCATCGAACTCGTGAAGATGCTCTTGTCCGAGGGATGCAGTATTAAGGCGTTCGATCCTGCCGCGATGGAGCGCAGCGAGGCAGTTTTGCCCGCGGACAAGCGCCTGACGTATGTGGCGGATGCCTATAATGCTGCGGAAGACGCGGACGCTCTGCTGATCCTGACGGACTGGCCGGAGTTTGCCACGCTGAATTTGGAACGGGTGCGAAAGACGCTCCGGTATCCCATCCTGGTCGATGGACGGAATATGTATGAGCCAGCGGCCGTGGCGAAGCACGGTTTGACCTATTACAGCGTCGGCAGGCCAGCCGCCCATCCCGTTCGCGAGGAAGTCGCGGTCCACGCCTGATACCGCGCGCGGTCAGCGCCACCGATACTGCATCCCATTTTCACCGTTGGAGTACGTCACTATGCCGCTTGGTCAGCGGGTCCTTGTTACAGGGGCCGCAGGATTTCTTGGGTCCCACCTGACAGACGCTCTTCTGGCCGAAGGGGCCAGCGTGGTGGGTGTGGACAATCTCTGCACGGGGAGCCTCCACAACCTTGCGCACCTGAAAAACGAATCGCGCTTCACGTTTGAGCAGGCTGATATCTGCAGGCCGTTGGATGTCGGGCCGGTCGATTTCGTGTTCAACTTCGCCAGCCCGGCGAGTCCCGTCGACTACATGAAGCTTGGACCCGAGACACTGCGGGTGGGTTCTGACGGCACAGTCAATGCTCTGGAGATTGCGCGGCGCTACAGCGCAGGATTCCTGCATGCCTCCACGTCCGAGTGCTACGGCGATCCGGAGCAGCATCCGCAGACGGAGAGTTACTGGGGAAACGTCAACCCGATTGGACCACGGTCGGTGTATGACGAGGCCAAGCGGTTCTCCGAAGCCACGATCATGGCGTACAACCGCTACTACGGTGTGAAGACCGGCATGGTGCGTATCTTCAACACGTACGGACCACGGTTGCAGCCGAACGACGGGCGCGTCATTTCAAATTTGATGATGCAGGCACTTGCGGGCGAGGATTTGACAGTGTACGGAGATGGCCTGCAGACACGTTCGTTCTGCTATGTTTCAGACCTGATTCGTGGCATTGTGGCGCTGGCGCACTCGGGCGAGGTGCTGCCGACAAACATCGGTAATCCTGAGGAGTGGACGATCCTGGACTGCGCGCATGCTGTGCTGGAGGTGACTGGGTCAAAGAGCCGCATTGTGCACCGGCCCATGCCGCAGGATGATCCGAAGCAGCGGAAGCCGGATATCACGAAGGCGAGGGGTCTGTTGGGGTGGGAGCCGCTCGTTGCGCTGCGTGAGGGCCTGCAGATGTCGCTAGAGTACTTCAGGGCACGGGTGGGAGAAACGAACGTCGCAAGCTGAGCATCCGCTTCCGCAGGCCGGCTTACATGACGAGGGCGGCACGCTCAAGCTCGCCATGGATGTACTCGAGTGTGCTGTGCAGACCGTCCAGCCGCGCCATGACGCTGCGGGCACCATCGCTGGAGATGCCGTAGCCTCTCGCGCCGAGGAAGCTTGTGATCAGTTCCGCTGCCTGCCAGCTGTCCAGACCGGACTGCAACAGTTCTGACCGCAGATTGGCAACATCTTGCGGGGAAAACTTCCCATCTGCCGGCAGCATGTTCATCACACGTTCCTCCGTTCAAGTTGCTGGTTAGACGTGACAACTTCCATGGGGTTGCCGAGTAGAACCCTGCTCGGTTGAATTGCAGGGTCCATTTTGCGCCGTATTGAAGATATGGTCGTTTCCATGCCGCCCGCCGCGCGACGGCACGGCACTGTATTCTGCGGGAGTATGGGTTTACGCGTTCTGGATGGAAGCGCCATTGCGGCGGAGATCAAGGCCGACGTACAACGGGAACTCCTTTCTCTGGAAGCCACTGGCGTGGTTCCCGGCTTGACTGTGATCCTTATCGGCGACGATCCGGCGTCCGCGATTTATGTGCGTAACAAAGTGAAGACGTGCGCGGAGCTTGGCATTCGCAGCACGCTGCTGCAGCCGAGCGAGACCGTGACAACGGAAGAGTTGCTGGATCTGGTTGCGGACCTGAACGGGCGCGATGACGTGGACGGCATCCTGATACAACTGCCGCTGCCGAAGCAGGTGAACACACAGCGCGTGCTGGAAGCCGTGTTGCCGGACAAAGATGTCGACGGCTTCCATCCGGTCAATGTAGGGCGGCTGCACATCGGCCAGGATTGCCTGGCACCCTGCACACCGGCAGGGGTGATGGAGATCCTGCGGCGGGCAGATGTACAGACGGAAGGTGCCAACGCAGTGGTGGTGGGGCGCAGCGACATTGTGGGTAAGCCGGCCGCTGCGATGCTGTTGAATGCGGATGCAACGGTGACCTGCTGCCATATCAAAACCGTGGGCCTTGCGCGGCATACCCGGGAGGCAGACATCCTTGTGGTGGCGATTGGAAGTCCTGGATTCTTTGGGCCGGCGATGGTGAAGCCCGGCGCGGTGATGATTGACGTTGGAATCAATCGCGTGACGGACGAGCAGATGGTGCGGCGGTTCTTTGGGGATGACGCGAAGCGGATGGAGGTGTACCGGAAACGCGGTGCGCTGGTGATGGGGGACATCTCTCCGGCGGCATGTGCGTTGAGCAGCATGTACACGCCGGTACCGGGCGGAGTGGGAGCGCTGACAATTGCGATGCTGATGCATAACACCGTCAAAGCGGCAAAGCTGCGGCGCGGGATGTTGTGACCTGATGCTGCGGGTTGGATTGACGGGCGGTGTGGGGAGCGGGAAATCAGCCGCTGCCGCGATGCTCAGTGAGCTTGGCGCATTTGTCTCGTCGTCGGATGCGATTGGGCGGAGACTGATGGAGCGTGGTCAGGATGTGTACCAGCGCATCGCCGAACACTTTGGACGCGGTGTACTGATGGATGATGGTACTTTGGACCGGGCGGCCCTGGCGCGGATAGCGTTTGAGGACGGTCGTGCGGAGGAACTGAACGCGATTGTGCATCCGGCCGTCCTGGCGGAGCAGCAGCGCTGGATGACGTCTGTTGGTGAGCAGGATGTGAATGCTGTGGCGGTGGTCGAGTCTGCGCTGATCTTCGAGACGCGATGGAGTGACGGGACGTCAGACGCGCCGTGGCGCACGCGGTTCGACCGGATCGTTGTCATTACCGCGCCCGTTGACGTGCGGAAGGCGCGCTACATCAGACGTCTTGGCGGGTCGAGGACGGAGGATGCAGGATCTGATTTTGAGCGGCGCGCCGCGGCGCAGTGGAGCGATGACCGCAAGGCGGGGCTGGCGGACGATGTGGTGCGGAACGAGGGAACGCTGGAAGAACTCCGTTCCGCCGTGGAACGCCTGTTTGAGCGGCTTCGGCAGGAAGCCATCGACCGGGCAGCGGAAGCGATGTAGGCTGACACAGCGTCTAATACCCCTGACTGGCCGCGCTGCCAGGATGGATGCACGGAGGCGCACTCCATGAAGGTTCGTCGTGTGTTGCTGGTGTTGTTGCTGGTGAGCAGCTTTTACTACCTGACGCAGCATCTGTGGCCCGCAGGCACGGTGGCCGAGGTGGTGCAGCGGTACGCACCCGCGCTCAGCTCTGAGGCATCGCTGGTTCGGACCAGTGGGCCGCTGGGTTCCTTCGATCTCAACGTTGCGAACGCGCAGCCTGCGTACGACGCGGAAGAACAGAACAACATCGCGGTCTACAAGCGTGTGACGCCAAGCGTGGTGAATATTACGTCGAACACCGTGGCTTTTGACTTTTTCTATGGCGCAGTGCCGCAGCAGGGACAGGGGTCAGGCTTCATCCTAGACAAGCAGGGACATATCCTGACGAACAACCACGTGGTTGGAGAGAACTACCGCAGCATTGAAGTACAGCTCTACGACAAACACAAGTACAAGGCGCAGGTGGTCGGCGTGGACAAGATGCACGACCTGGCGCTCTTGCAGATCAATGCGCCCAACCTGCAGCCGGTCGAACTGGCGGACTCGCGGAATCTGATGGTGGGACAGAAGGTGTTTGCCATTGGGAATCCGTTTGGCCTGTCGGGCACGATGACGCGCGGCATCATCTCCGCGATTCGAAGCGTGCGCGGACCAAATGGCAATCCGATCGATAACGCGATCCAGACGGATGCGGCGATCAACCCTGGCAACAGCGGCGGCCCACTGATGAACTCGCGCGGGCAGGTGATCGGCATCAATACGATGATCGCGTCCAACAACGGGGCGGACCAGAGCGCCGGGATCGGGTTTGCGATCCCCATGGCGACGGCGAGGGCGGTGCTGGACGACTTTGCGAAATATGGTCATGTGCGGCGCCCAACGCTTGCCATTCTGCCCCTGAACATGGGCCCCGACCTGGCAGAGCAGATCGGGCTGCCGAGCGACTATGGCGTTCTGATCCAGAGGACATTGCCCGGCGGAGCGGCGGAACGGGCCGGCCTGCACGGCGGAACGCAGAGATACGCCATCGGCAACACACCCGTGATGCTGGGCGGTGACCTGATTGTTGCGATTGATGGTGAGGAGATCACGAACGCGCAGGACATTGCGGCGGTCATGAACCAGCACAAGGCAGGGGATGTTGTGACGGTGACGGTCTTTCGCGGACGCAGACGGGTGGACGTACCGGTCACGCTGGGCGAGGCGACAGCGGCACAACAGGTCTGAGGGAGCAGCGGGTCAGCCGGTCAGTGGGTTGGGAGTCAGAAGGTCAGCTTTGCTTTAGCATGAGGCCGGACCGCCTTCTCATGCGTCATCGTCTGGACTGCTTTTTGAGACGTAGCGGCGCCCGACAGCTTTGTATCGTCCGCTTAGGACACGCCCGATGGCCTCAGGATAGGCGCGGTGCTCCTGCATCAGGATGCGCTGGGAGAGCGACTGCTCTGTATCGTTTTCACGCACACGCACCAGGCGCTGCAGGATGATGATGCCACCGTCGACATGTTCATCGACGAAGTGAACCGTGCATCCCGCGACCTTGGCCCCGTAGTCCAGAGCCTGACGCTGGGCGTGCAGGCCTGGGAAGGCAGGCAGGAGCGAGGGGTGGATGTTCAGAATACGGCTTGGAAAGGCCTGGATAAACTCCGGCGTGAGGACGCGCATGTAGCCGGCGAGGATGACCAAATCCACGGCGTGTTTGCGCAAAACCGCAAGCATACGCGCATCATGCTGCTGCCTTGGTACACCCTTGGAAGGTATTGCGATGGCCGGCAAGTTTCGATCACGCGCGACCGAGAGACCATGTGCCATCTCTAGATTTGACAGAACGACTGCGATTTCGCAGCCGCGCAGCGTCCCGGCGGCAAGGCTGTCCGCGATGGCGACGAAGTTTGATCCCCGGCCTGAAAGCAGGACGCCCAGGCGCTTGGGTGGACGCTTCACGAGTACTGCACGCGACGTTCACCGCGGGCGATCCGGCCAATGATCCAATGGCGTTCATTGGCACGGTTAAGGATGGCTTTGGCCTTTTTCGTGTGTTCGGCGGGGACGGCGACGATGAGTCCGATGCCCATATTGAAGGTGCGCAGCATCTCGTCGCGATGGACGGAGCCAAGTTCCTGGAGATGCTTGAAGAGCGGCGGAAGTTCCCATGCGTCGAGCTCTACCTGAGCGCAGAGGCCCCTGGGCAGGACGCGCGGCAGATTTTCTGTGATGCCGCCGCCAGTGATGTGTGCCATACCGCTGACAACACCCGCGTTGCAGAGCTTGTGGATGATGGCGAGATAACTGCGGTGCTGGTGCATGAGCGCAGTACCGGTCTTCTCCTTGAGCTCGTTGACATATTGGTCAGGGCCGTACTTGGCGATCTCAAAGAGCAGCTTGCGCGCGAGTGAATAGCCGTTGGTGTGCAGGCCATTCGAGGGCAATCCGTAGAGGACGTCGCCCGCCTGAATTTTCTCGCCGGTGATGATGTTGTCACGGTTGACGACACCGACGATGAAGCCGGCCAGGTCATACTCGCCGTCTGCGTAGAAGCCGGGCATCTGCGCGGTCTCACCACCGACCAGTGCGCAGCCATTGGACTTGCACGCTTCCGAGAGGCCTTCGACGACCTTCTCCAGAACGCCGCCTTCAAGTTTGCCGGTGGCGAGATAGTCGAGGAAGAAGAGCGGAGTTGCGCCCTGGACGGCGATGTCGTTGACGCAATGATTGACGAGGTCGCAGCCGACGGTGTGATGGATGCCGAGCTCGAAGGCGACCTTGAGCTTGGTTCCGACGCCGTCCGCAGAGGAGACAAGCACGGGGTTGGGAAATTTCTGAAGGTCAAGGCTGAAGAGGCCGCCAAAGCCACCAATCTCACTGAGGACATTCTTGTTGAAGGTCTTGCGGGCAAGCATCTTGATGCGCTGCTTGGTGCGATCGCCTTCGCTGATATCCACGCCGGCGTCAGCGTAGGTTACGGGAGTCTGGAAGGCCTTGTGTGAGAGCGCTGTGGGATTTGCAGCACGGTCGTTCACGTCTGCTCCTTGGAAGATAGGTGTTCAGGTGAGCTTTGAGGATAGCAGGGCGGTGTTACACAGAGGCATTGCCGGACCCTGACCGCCGGAAATCTATACTACGGGAGATGACATTGGTTTTGGATCGCTCGCGCCTGCTGCAACGCCGCGCGGAGCAGTTGATTCCTGGCGGTGTGGACTCACCGGTACGGGCGTTTCGCTCAGTCGGTGGTGATCCGCCGTTTGTGGAGCGCGCGAACGGTGCGTATCTGTACGACGCGGACGGCAACCGGTACATTGATTACTTTGGATCGTGGGGACCGATGATCCTGGGGCACGCGGCACCCGTCGTGGTGGAGGCGGTGCGCGCGGCGGCAGGGAAGAGCACGAGCTTTGGCGCATCGACTGCGGCAGAGGCGGATCTGGCCGCACTGATCCAACAGGCTGTCCCTTCCATGGAGAAGATGCGGTTTGTCTCGTCCGGAACCGAGGCGGTGATGAGCGCGATTCGGCTGGCGCGGGCGTTTACTGGCCGAAAGCGCATATTGAAGTTCGAGGGGTGCTATCACGGGCACTCCGATGCGCTCCTGGTGAAGGCGGGGAGCGGCGTGGCGACACTGGGCATACCCGGGTCGGCAGGCATCCCGGTGGAGACGACACAGTTTACGACAGCGATCCGCTACAACGATGTGGCTGAAGTGGAGCAGGTGTTTGCGCGCCATCCGGGTGAGATTGCATGCGTGATCCTGGAGCCGGTGGTGGGAAACGCCGGAGTCATTGCGCCAGAGGCCGGATACCTGCAGGCGCTGCGGGAGATCTGTACGCGCGAGGGTGCGCTGCTGCTCTTTGACGAGGTGATGACCGGCTTCCGCGTGGCACTGGGCGGGGCGCAGGCGTTGTACGGTGTGACGCCGGACCTGACGACGCTGGGCAAGATCATTGGCGGCGGGCTGCCAGTGGGCGCCTTTGGCGGACGCGCGGAGATGATGGAGATGCTGGCCCCGCTTGGGCCCGTCTACCAGGCGGGGACGCTGAGCGGGAATCCGCTGGCGATGGCGGCGGGCATTGCGCAGGTAGGAACGCTGCTCCGCGACGGTTCAACGCTGTATACGGCGCTGGAGGCGACAACGCAGGAGATTGCAGAGGGTGTTGCCGGAGCAGCGCGGGACGCTGGCATCCGGATGTACACCGCGCGCGTTGGATCGATGGTGACGTGGTTCTTCCAGGATGGACCGGTGCGAAATTTTGAGGACGCGAGCCGCAGCGACACAGGGCTGTTTGGGCGTTTTCACCGGGGCATGCTGGAACAAGGGGTGTGGTTGCCGCCGTCGCAGTATGAAGCAGCGTTTGTCTCTGCATCGCATGGAGCGCAGGAGATCAGCAGGACGATCTCTGCGGCGGCGGAGGTGTTCAGGCAACTTCGGGAACCAGCCTGCGTGTGACTTACAACGTCATCGTGAGGGACGGGGGGATTTGATCCGCGCCCGTGGCAAACGGCTGGCATGGCAGAAACATTTGGAAGACCGTGCCGGAACCGGAGCCGCGCCTGCTGCGGACGCGCAGAGAGCCACGGTGCCGTTTTACAATTTCAGAGCCGATCCAGAGGCCAAGGCCGGTGCCTTGCGACCCACGCGTGGTGTAGAAGGCCTTGTAGAGGTTGCTCTTTGTTTCGTCTGACATACCCTCTCCGGAGTCGGCGATGGTGAAGAGGACGCCTGGTTCGCCCGTGCGCATGCCGGTGGCGTGCCTGCTTCGGACGTACAGCGTGCCGGGGCTGGAGCGCAGCGCGTCCGTGGCGTTGGCGATCAGGATGTTGAGCACCTGGCGCACCTCGCTCTCAAAGCCGATGAAGGAACCGCTGAAGTGCTCGCGCAGCTCCACTTGAACGTCCCCGACGTGAATGCGTGCATGCTGGGCTTCAAGGATGGAGCGGAGGAGTTCAGACACACGGATCACCGCAGGGCTGGATGACTGCCGTGCGAACCGCAGCGCCTGATCCGTGATGAACTTGATGCGCCGCAGTTCCCTGTCCAGAGTGTCCAGGTAGGCGTGCACTTCGGACAAGGTCTCCGAGCGGCGGGCGAGATAGGTCAGGTTGGTGATGGAACCGAGCGGGTTATTAATTTCATGGGAGATGACAGAGGCGAGCCGGCCTGTCACGGCCAGCTTCTCGCTTTCGCGAAGAGCGCGTTCGAACTCTACCCGCTGGGTCACGTCGGACTGGATTGCGACAAAGTGTGTGATGGTGCCGTCCGCCGACCGGATGGGTGCCAAGGAAATCTCGTTCCAGAAGCCCGATCCATCCTTCTTGAAATTCCGGAGGATGACGACGATCGGCTTTCCATCGCGAATGGCATCCCGCAGACGGGTGCGGCCGGGCTGATCGCGCTCGGACCCCTGCAGGAAGCGGCAGTTCTTCTCCCGGCACTCTTCCAAAGTGTACCCGGTCAGGGCTTCAAAGGCTGGATTCACGTATTCCACCGGGAGATCAGGCTCTGTGGCGTTGGCGACACAGACCCCGCTGGCAATGGAGCCGAAGATCTGGCGATGCCGCTGCAGCTCTTGCTTTTGATCTTCATACCGCAGCACAAACGAGCGGTGGCTGTACAGGGTAAGGCTGAGTTGTGCTGCCACAGTGTCGGGCGGCTGGGGCATGGGGAGGACACCGTCATAGGTTTTGCGGATGTCGTCACGGACGCTGTATCCCGTGGAAACCACCGCCACGATCGGGGTGTTATAGACCGGATGTGATTCTGTTGCAGTCTGGCGCCGTTGGGCGAGTGCGCGGGCCGCAGCCTCATCCGCCAAGACCATTTCCATGTACAGCAGGCGCTCGTCCGTGAGGTCGTCCACCGTGACCAACTCTGTCGCGAGGCCCAGGTGGGCGGCAGCGCTTTCGATTAAACGCTTGTTCATGACGTCATCGACGACGACGCCCAGGATTGGCTTTGTTGCCTCAGTGAAATGGTCTGTAAGCACGTTCATGGCCCATTGCGCCAATCATACAGGCGCATACAGTTTGACGCGAAAGCCTGGATGGTCTTGAGCACCGCGGTTTAAGGGTCAACTGTTCGGTTTCGGGACGTGCTCGACAGGCCGTTGGACGCTGCGCGAAAGGAGCTGTTCCGGGAGGGTGCAAGAGCAAAGGGCCGCAGGTGGCGCGGCCCCTTTGTATGCAAGGACCAGTGGCTTCAGCCCTGGCTCTTCGCAGTCTCAAAACGCTTGTTGACCTCTTCCCAGTTCACGGTGTTCCACCAGTTTGCCAGGTACTCCGGCCGCTTGTTCTGGTACTTGAGGTAGTAGGCATGCTCCCAAACGTCGTTACCGAGGATAGGGTAGCTGCCCTGGCTAATGGGGTTGTCCTGATTGGGTGTTGTGACAATGGCGAGCTTGCCGCCCTTGAAGATGAGCCAGCCCCAGCCGCTGCCAAACTGCTTGGCGGTAGTCTCGTTGAACTGCTTTTTGAAGGATTCAAAGTCGCCGAAGTCGGCCTTGATCTGTTCCTGGAGGGCGCCGCCGGGTTCGCCGCCACCGCCGGGCTTCATGATCTGCCAGAACATGGTGTGATTGACGTGACCGCCGCCGTTGTTGCGCACGACGGCACGAACGTCTTCCGGAACTGCATCAAGATTTTTGATAAGGTCTTCCGGGCTTTTTGCCCCGAGCTCACTGTGCTTTTCAACGGCGCCGTTCAGGTTGGTGACGTACGTGGCGTGGTGCTTGTCGTGGTGAAGCTTCATCGTGGCTTCATCGATAAACGGCTCAAGCGCGTTGTAGTCGTATGGGAGTGGCGGAAGTTCAAAGGGCACGGTTGTCTCCTGTCAGGCTCTTTTCGAGCATCGCGTACGCACATGGTGGCGCCGCTCGTACGATTGGCTTGGATGCAGGGGCCATGCTGGCGGATGCGCTCAGAGCCGCCAGCTTTTGCAGGGGTGACAACCCGGGCGGCATGTTGCACACTGGCAGCATCGCCCCTTTGTTTCACAAGGAATACGCATGAATGCATTGACCGCCGCATACCGCTGGCTGAACGATCAGGGGCCTGCCTTTGGCGCACCCGGGCTGGAACCACGCTGGACATCGAGCAAGAAAGATGCTGTTTCGACGGCGTATTCCGCCAGCAGCCGCGTGTGGTTCACACTGTCGCACGGGACCTTAAACGAGATCTACTATCCGACGATCGACAGACCGCAAACCCGCGACATGGAGCTGATCTTCACGGACGGGGAGAGCTTCGTCCATGAAGAGAAGCGCGACTTCGAGTATGACTTTCACTACATTGACCCGGATGCGCCCGCAGTGCGCGTGGTCGCGAACGACCTGGATGGGCGGTACACGGTCACCAAGGAGTTCATCTCAGATCCGCATCTGCCCGTGGTGCTGATGCATGTGACGGTCGGCGGCGACGAGAGCGTGCTCTCGCGCCTGAAGTGCTACGCCCTGCTGGCGCCCCATTTGAATGGCGGGGGCGCGGGCAACTCGGCGCGGTCGATCGAGGTGGCCGGCCAGCGCAGCATCATGGCGTGGAAAGAGAACACGTCGCTGGCGATGAGTGTCAGTGGAGGATTTACACGGACATCGTGCGGGTATGTGGGTTCGTCCGACGGCTTCCAGGACCTGATCACCAACATGCGCATGACGTGGGAGTTTGGGCAGGCACTGGACGGCAACATCGCCGTGATGGGGGAGATCGACCTTGCGCAGACGCGCGAATTTACGCTGGCGATCGCGCTGGGTGATGGGTATCACATGGCGCTTTCCGGCATGATGCAGGCGCTCTCCGTGCCCTTCCCATTGCACGTGAAGCGGTTTGTGGAGCAGTGGCACCGGGCGGCGTCGCCGGAGCGGCTGGCAGCAGCGTCGCAGGACGGCGGACGGCTGATGCGTATCAGCCACAACGTCATCCTGGCGCACGAGGACAAGACCTACACGGGAGCGTTCATTGCATCGGCGTCGATTCCGTGGGGGAATGCGAAGGGCGATGACGACCTGGGCGGATACCACCTGGTGTGGACGCGCGACATGATCCAGTCAGCGACGGCACTGCTGGCCTGCGGCCGCGTGGACACGGCACGGCGCGCGCTGGTGTACCTGGCGTGTACGCAGCGGCCGGACGGATCGTTTGCGCAGAACTTCTGGATTGACGGCACGCCGTACTGGACGGGCATTCAGCTGGACGAGGTGGCGTTTCCCATCATGCTGGCGTGGCGTATCTGGAAGATGGATGGCTTTGGGACGTTCGATGTGTTTCCTTTCGTGGAACGAGCGGCAGCCTTTCTGACGCGGTATGCGCCGGTGACGCAACAGGAACGATGGGAAGAGGCTGCAGGGTATTCCCCGTCCACCCTTGCCACGGTGATCGCGGCCCTGATCTGCGCGGCGGACATTACACGTGCGCATGGCGCGCCAGAGCTGGGCGGATTTCTGGAAAGCTATGCGGACTGGATCGAAGAGCATCTTGACGAGTGGACGACGACGAACGATGGCGTGCTGCTGCCGGAGGTGAAGCGGCATTACGTGCGCATTCAGCCGCCAGCACCGGACGACCCTTTTTACAATCCGTCGTTTGGTGAAGGCCGGTACAACATTGCAAACCGCGGTCCGGACGAGAAATACAATTTTGCTGCGAATGAGGTGGTGGACGGCGGGTTTCTGGAGCTGGTGCGGTACGGTGTGCGGCGGGCCGACGACCCGCTGATCGTGGACACGTTGAAGGTTGTCGATCATGTGCTGAAGATCGATACACCGTACGGCGCGTGCTGGCGCCGCTACAACCACGATGGGTACGGTCAGCAGAAAGACGGTGAGCCGTACATTCATTACGGCCAGGGACGCGCGTGGCCGATCCTGACAGGCGAGCGGGCTCATTACGAGCTGGCAGCGGGTGGAGACTACCGCACGCTGGTTCGAGCGGTGGAGCGGTTTGCGTCGGTTGGCGGCATGCTGCCGGAGCAGGTATGGGATTACGCGGATATGCCGGAAAAGAGCCTGTACTTTGGCCGGTCCGCGGGATCGGCGCAGCCTCTTGTATGGGCGCATGCGGAGTACGTAAAGCTGCTGCGCTCCTGCGTGGACGGGAAGGTGTTCGACCGCATCCCCATCGTGGAGCAACGGTACGCTTCGACGCGGGGCAAGCGCGCATCCCTGAGCAGGACGGAGTTTTTCCAGCTGACGCGTCCGCTGAACGTGCTGCCCCGGGGCAAGCGGCTCCAGGTTCTGGACAGGGACCGTTTCCGCCTGTTGTGGACGACGGACGGATGGCAGACGACACACCGCACCGAGTCGAGGCTGCTTGGATACGCCGGGTTTGGAGCGGAGCCGCTGCTGGATGACGCGAGGGGTGGCGTGCTGGAGTTCACGATGTTCTGGCCCGCTGGAAACCGCTGGCTGGGGCGCAACTACCAGGTTCAGCTGGCGGAGGCATAAGACGCCGTCACCGCAGAGACACCTTGGGCTTGTACACTGGCCCAAGTGTGCCCAACGTCCTGCACGTGGACGCGACGGCCCTGGCAAGGCATCACGCCTGCAGTTTATGAGTGAACCCCGGCGTCAAGGCGCCAACCCATGTACGAGGAACGAATGAGCGATCTAGACCAGCTTTCCATCAATACCCTTCGCCTGCTTTGCGTGGACGCAATCGAGAAGGCAGCGAACGGCCATCCGGGCGCGCCGCTTGCGTTATCGCCGCTGGCCTACCTGCTGTATGCCAGGCACATGAAGCATGACCCATCGGATTCCCAGTGGTTCGACCGTGACCGTTTTGTGCTGTCGAATGGGCATGCGTCCATGCTGCAGTACGGTGCGCTGCACCTGTCCGGGTATGACGTTTCCCTGGACGATCTGAAGAAGTTCCGGCAGTGGCACTCCAAGGCTCCAGGGCATCCGGAGTTCGGCTTTACGCCTGGCGTGGAAGTGACCACAGGTCCGCTGGGACAGGGCCTGGGCATGGCCGTGGGCCTGGCGATCGCGGAGAAGCACCTGGGCGCGGTCTACAACAAGCCGGAGTTCCCGGTCTGCGATCACTACACATACGTCACGTGCGGTGATGGGGACCTGATGGAGGGGATTTCACATGAGGCGTGCTCGCTGGCGGGAACACTGCGCCTGGGCAAGCTGATTGTGTTTTATGACGACAACCTGATTTCACTGGATGGACCCACGGAACTGAGCTACACGGAGGATGTGGAGAAGCGGTTCGAGGCGTATGGGTGGCATGTGGCGTACGTGGACGACGGCAACGACCTGTACAAGCTGGAAAAGGCGCTGCACCAGGCACAGACGATGCACGAGAAGCCGTCGCTGATCCGGGTGCGGACGATCATCGGGTATGGATCGCCACATGCGGGGACCAACAAGGTGCACGGCGAGATGCTTGGCAAGGAAGCAACTCGCACGACCAAGGAGTTCTTCGGCTTCAACCCAGACGAGGATTTCGTGGAGCCGCGGGAGGCAGTGGACAACTGGCGCCAGGCGATTACGAAGGGTAAGGACGCCCACGCACGCTGGGATGAGATGTTTGCGAGGTACAAGGAATCGTTCCCGGACCTGGGCCGCGAATTTGACCGGGTTTTAAACCAGAAGGAGCTGCCCGAGGGGTGGAACAAGGAGATCAAGCCGTTCCCGACCGACAAGCCGATGGCGACACGTACAGCGGGTGGTACCGTGCTGAACCTGATCGGCAAGACGGTGCCGGAGTTTATCGGTGGCGCGGCCGACCTGACGTCTTCGACAAAGACGATCTTTAAAGATTCGCCGAGCTTCCACATGGAGCCAAAGGGTAAGAACATCTTCTTCGGGGTGCGCGAGTTTGGCATGTGCGCGGCGGTGAACGGCATGGCGGCCCACGGGGGTCTGATCCCGTTTGGATCAACGTTCTTTGTGTTCTCGGATTATGCGCGTCCGGCGATGCGCATGGCCGCGCTGATGGGCGTGCACTCGTTGTTTGTGTTCACGCATGATTCGATCGGCCTGGGCGCGGATGGTCCGACGCACCAGCCGGTGGAGCACCTGATGGCGCTGCGTGCGATCCCGCAGATGACGGATTTTCGTCCGGCGGATGCTAACGAGACGGCGGTTTGCTACCAGCTGATGATCGAACGGAAGTCGGCGTCGTTCATGGCGCTGTCGCGGCAGGACTTGCCTGTGATGGATGCCGAAACGTACGGCATTTTTGAGAAGGCCCGCAAGGGTGCATACGTCCTGATCGAGCAGGAGAAGCCGGATGTGATTGTGGTAGCGACGGGTTCAGAGGTGTCGCTGGTGATGAAAACGCTACCGGAGTTTGAGAAGGCTGGTCTGAAGGCGCGTGTGATCTCCATGCCATCGTTCAAGGTCTTCGACGAGCAGGATGAGGCGTATAAGGACAGCATCTTCCCGCACGGCGTTCCAAAAGTCGCCGTGGAAGCCGGTGCGACCATGGGCTGGTGGAAGTATGTTGGCCGCGACGGCTCCATCGTGGGACTTGATCACTTCGGCGGGTCGGCACCGGGGCCGGAGGTGCTGGAGCACTTCGGGTTTACGCCGGAGAACATCGTGAAGGCGGCGCAGGCTGCCATCAGCAAGTAAACGCAGAGAAACGCGTCGTCTTTATGCTTGATCATGGGCCCGAGACGACGCGCTTTTGCGTGTGCTGCATCACACAGGCAACAACACCGGAAAAGAGGAGCGGCAATGGAACTTGGGATGATCGGGCTTGGCAAGATGGGCGGCAACATGGCGGAACGGCTTCGCCTGGGCGGCCACAAGGTGGTGGGCTTCGATTTCAGCAAGGAGGCCACGTCCAAGCTGACGGCACAGGGTAACGTTGGCGTGGATTCGCTTGAAGACCTGGTGAAGAACCTGCAGGCACCCCGCGCCATCTGGCTGATGGTGCCGGCCGGCGATCCCGTGGACGAGACTATCGCCAAACTGAAGCCGCTGATGCAGAAGGGCGACATCTTCATCGACGGGGGTAACTCCAACTACAAGGATTCGATCCGCCGACACGATGCATTGAAGCCGGAGGGCTTTGAGTTCGTCGATGCGGGGACGAGTGGTGGCGTTTGGGGACTGAAGGAGGGATACAGCCTGATGGTGGGCGGCGACGAGGATGTTGTGGAGCATCTGCGGCCGATCTTTGAGACGCTGGCACCGGCCAAGGACAAGGGATGGGGACGCACCGGACCGAGCGGCGCAGGCCACTTTGTCAAGATGGTGCACAACGGTATTGAGTACGGCATGATGCAGGCGTATGCCGAGGGTTTCTCCATCATGAAGGCGAAGGAGCCGCTGAAGCTCGATATTGCGCAGATTTCCGAGATCTGGCGGTATGGTTCCGTTGTGCGTTCGTGGCTGCTGGACCTGACAGCCGAGGCTCTGCAGCACAATCCGCAGGTTGAGGGTGTCGCACCATGGGTGACGGATTCTGGAGAGGGGCGCTGGACGGTATTTGAGGCGATCGACCTGAATATCTCCGCGCCGGTCATCACGGAGTCGCTGATCCGGCGCATCCGTTCGCGGGAGGACAACAACCTGACGGACCGCCTGCTGTCGGTGATGCGCAATGCCTTTGGCGGCCACGCCATGAAGAAGGAATAGACGCAACCATAGGCTTGCTGGAACATCACAAAGGCAATACACGGCGTATGAGGGGAAGAATGCATGGCAGCGACTGGCGTTGACGTATCGCCTGGGCAGGTGGAGGCAAACAAGGGCAAGGAAAGTATTCCTGAGCCCTGCATCGTGGTGATCTTTGGCGCGTCGGGTGATCTGACAAAGAAAAAGCTGCTGCCGGCTCTGTACCACCTGGAGCAGCAGAGCCTTCTGCCGGAGAACTTCGCGGTGGTTGGCGTGGCGCGGCGTGATCTTTCCAAGACGTTTGCGCCTGATATGCGTGACGGCATTTTGAAGGGCGGCGGCGTCGACGAGAACGAGGAGAAGCTCGGCAAGTTTATCGATCGCGTCGATTACTTTGCGACTGAGTTCGACAACGACGAGGGATTCGACAGACTCAAGGCCCATCTCGCAGAACTCGATACAAAGTATGGAACCAAGGGCAACCGGCTGTTTTACCTGGCCGTGGCACCGGAGTTTTTCGCGGACATCACCGAGCGTCTGAGTAAGCACGGCATGACCGGCGGTGAAGGGCAGGGTTGGGTACACGTCATCATTGAGAAGCCCTTCGGCGTTGATCTGGAAAGCGCGAAGCAGTTAAACAGTGCGATCAACGCCGTTCTGCATGAAGATCAGATTTTTCGTATCGATCACTACCTTGGCAAGGAGACGGTGCAGAACATCCTTGTCTTCCGCTTTGGCAATGGCATCTTTGAGCCGATCTGGAATCGCAACTACATTGACAATGTGCAGATCACGGCGGCAGAGAGCATCGGTATCGAGGGCCGCGGGCCATTCTATGAGGCTGCGGGCGCCCTGCGGGATGTGCTGCAAAACCACGTGATGGAAGTGTTGTCGTTTGTCGCGATGGAGCCGCCTGACAGTTTTGAGTCGGACGCGGTGCGCTTTGAGAAGTTGAAGGTGTGGAAGGCGATCGACGCGATCCCGGTGGAGAACACCGCCCGTGGCCAGTACGGACCGGGCACCGTTGAGGGGAAGCAGGTTGCGGGATATCGCGAGGAAGACCGTGTCAGCAAGCAATCGCAGACTGAAACATATGCTGCGATGAAGCTGAGCATTGAGAACTGGCGATGGGCTGGCGTGCCGTTTTACATCCGTGCGGCCAAACGGCTGGAGAAGCGGATCACCGAAGTTGTGATCACGTTCAAGCAGCCGCCCCTGCATTTGTTCAAGAACGCAGGCGGTCAGGGCGCAGAGCAGCTGGAGCCAAATGTGCTGACGCTCCGTATACAGCCTGATGACGGTATCTCGCTGAAGTTCGGAGCGAAGATACCTGGTCCGACGACCAATCTGGCGCAGGTGGACATGAGCTTCGCATATGCGGATGTGTTCGGCAAATCATCCGCGAACGGATACGAACGGCTGCTGCTGGATGCGATGCTGGGTGACGGCACCTTGTTTGCGGAGCGGCAGGGTGTAGAAGCCACATGGGCGTTGATGACGCCGATCCTGGAAGCCTGGAAGCAGCAGAAGAAAGACTTTCCGAACTATGCGGCTGGCTCCTGGGGACCCGATGAGGGCGACCAGCTTCTTGCCCGTGACGGGCGCGCATGGCGCGTTTAACAACGCGCAGCCTGAAGAGCGCCGGTGAGTACCGGCGCTCTTTGTCTTCGGACAGGTATCATGCAATCTCCCGGTGCTTGATGGTGCCGGTGCGACGCACATTTGCACGTTAGGACGACGTTTATGGCACGGACATGCATTGCCAATTACCTGGTCTACGACACGCCGGAGCGCGTGGCGGACGCCGCTGCTGAAATCTTCTCCAAGTACGTGAACGATGCAGCGTCGTCACGCGGCGTGGCGCGGGTCGCCATCTCCGGCGGATCGACACCCAAGCGCATGTTCGCGCTGCTGGCGGCAGAGCCATTCGTCACGCAGGTGCCGTGGGACAAGCTGGAACTCTACTGGGTGGATGAGCGATGCGTCGGTCCGGATGATGCGGATTCAAACTACCGCATGACACGGGAGCAACTGTTGAGCAAGGTGCCGCTTCCGTCGGACAAGGTCTTCCGCATGGAAGGCGAGCTGGACCCAGAGGTGGCCGCTTCGAAGTACGAGGCGGCTCTGCGCAACAACTTCAAACTGGAGGGTGCGCAGGCACCCGTGTTCGATGTGGTGCTGCTGGGCATGGGTGATGACGGGCACACGGCGTCCCTGTTTCCGCACTCAGCAGCCATCCACGAGATGGGCCGGCTGGTCACGGCCAATCACGTTGAGAACAAAAACGCATGGCGCATCACGCTGACATGGCCGGTGATCAATCATGGGCGGTTTGTGTGTTTTCTGATCGAAGGCGCGGCCAAGGCCGATCGCCTGCACGAGGTTCTGCTGGGTGACTACGACCCGGAGCGGCTGCCATCGCAGCTGATCCGGCCTGACAGTGGCACGGTGAATCTGCTGTTGGACGCGGAAGCTGCGCGCCGCCTGCCAAAGGTTGGCATGCACGGCGATGCGGATACCGGCACCCTGGAGCTGACACGATGATCCTTGCGGGCGACGTGGGCGGCACCAAGGTCGATCTGGCACTGTGCAACTTTGAAGGTGGCAAGCTGCGCGTGGTTCGCCAGGAGAAGTTTCCGGCAGCGCAGTACCCCACACTTCAGGATGTAGTCATTGCCTTTCTGGGGACCGGCGATGTCGGAGAAAAGGTCGAGCACGAGGTGGTTGCAGCCTGCTTTGGATGCCCGGGGCCGGTGAAGGATGGTCATCTTAAGCTGACCAACCTGCCATGGGAGCTGGACGCGCGCGACCTGTCGAAGGTTCTCAACATTGAACATATCTTTCTGATCAATGATCTTGAAGCGAACGGCTATGGTGTCGCGGAGCTTGGTCCAGACCAGATCTTCGAGTTGGAAACGGGTGACAAGTCCGCCGTCGGACATCGCGCCCTGGTGTCAGCCGGGACCGGACTGGGTGAGGCATTGCTGGTGTGGAACGCGCCAGCGCGGAGGCATGTCCCGCTGGCCAGCGAGGGTGGTCACGTGGACTGGGCACCGCGCACTCCGCTTGAGATCGAGATGTTGCAGTGGCTGATCACGAAGCTGAATGGCCGGGTGTCCACGGAGCGCGTGGTGAGCGGCATCGGGCTGAAGAACATCTACGAGTTTCTGCGCGACGCCAAGAAGATGGATGAACCCGCCTGGCTGCGCGAGCGCATGGCGAGCGAGGATCCGAATTTTGTCATTGGCACGACCGGTGAGGATGGGTCGAGCGAGCTGACAGCAAAGACGCTGGAGTTGTTTAGTGCGTCGTACGGCGCGGAATGCGGCAATATGGGGCTGAAGCTGCTGGCGTCCGGCGGCGTGTATCTGGGCGGCGGAATCGCGCCGAAGATTCTTAAGACGCTGCAGAATGGAGTCTTCAGGCAGGCTTTCCTGGACAAGGGACGTCTCTCGCCGCTGCTGCACAGGATTCCCGTACGCGTGATTCTGGAAGAGAAGTGCGCCTTGTACGGTGCGGCTGCCTATGCGGAAGCGCGTGCGGCGGAGTTGACGGGGCACAGCGAACGCGCGGCGTCCAGCTGAGCTCAAGTCAGCGAATGGCAGCCCTGATCTGCCGCTGAGCTTCCAGCGTTGCGGCGTATAGATTCAGGCGGGAATAGAGCCCGAAGGCTGAGCCATCGTCCAGAAAGCCTCCGCCGGGTCCCTCGGTTTGGGTCAGGATGCGATTTGCCTGTTCCAGAGTGAGCTTAGGGTATGCTGCTGTCAGCAGATTGCCTGCCTCGGGCGCGATCGCACTCACATCTTCGAGCCTGTCCGCCATCCCGGGGTGCACGACAGGTAAACCGTAGGTCTGCGTGGATGCATAGAAAGCCGTGTCTGTGGCCGGGTCGCTGAAACGGCTGATGTCTTCCATGGCGCACTGGGCCACTGGCTTGCCGCAGGCTGCCTCCAGCATGTGCGTCAGGTCTGCGCGGGCCTGCTTGATGCCAGAAGGGAAGTCGCTGATCACCTGGCCAGGTTCGTTCCCCTGCGTCAGAAATGCGGGATAGGCGGAGTCCTTGGCCAGCATATGTGCCACGTCGTACAGGGCGAGCGTGCGGCCGCCCAGCACATCCATGGCGTAATGTGCACCCACCACGATGCGGCTGTTGCCGTACTCCGCGCCGCGCACGATCATTTGCGGGTAGCGCTCTGGAACCAGCAAGCCCAGGATCAACGATTCGGTAAAGCCGTAGGTCGTGTGACCGCTCGGGTACGACGGGCTGTCCGTCAGATCCTGGACGGGGCCGCGTGTGTAGGCCGTATTGTCGGTCAGCAGGTTGTAGTAGTCGCGGCCCGTGATGCGGCGGAACTCCGGCTCAGTCTGGTAGGGACGCGCATCGCCATACCGGTCCCCATTTTGGGCTTCCGGCGGGCAGGTGATAGGCCCTGCCGAACGGATCCGCCGTACCGCCATTGGCGTTCAGAATCGCCTTCTCCGCATCCGTTACAGGTGTCTTTCCCTCGACCGTACCATTCGCGAAGAAATACTTGCCCAATTGCGAGTGGCCGCCAGCAATGCGCATGGCATACGCAAGCAAATCGGCAATACTTTGCGTTGCGCTGGTAAAGTGCGTTGCATCCATGTAGTGCGCGCGTGCCACATACGCCGACCCCAGCGCTGTACCCAGCCCGTCGGCCAATTGCGCAGCGTTTCCGGTCGTGCTGGAGGCATCCCGCAGCGATTGCAGCCGGGCCTCTTCCAATGAAATCAATGCAGGCTGCTGAAACGTCCCGGTCTGGATGCCGCCGGTCACGGTCAGGTTCGCGCCCAGCGCGCCACGTCCTGCCTCCGTCTTGTAGAGCGTCGCAACAGGAGACAAGCCGCGCAGAACGGCCTCGTCGACTGATGGGCTCTGCGCGCAAGCGGTGCCTGCACACAGTCCAAGTACAAGTGCGAACGCCTCTACGCTCCACTTCAATCTTCTTGCCGATGTCATGTTTCTTCTGACTAACAGTTCTGGGATTGCCTCTATGTTAACAACGGGGTGCCTTTCAGGCGGGAAAGCTGGCTGAGACCAACCACGTCAATCGCCGGGGTTCAGAGGGAGAGCGCATACAGCGCATGGTGGCACAGGATGAAGAGCGTGCGATTTCCATCGCCCCCGACGATAAGCTGCAGTGGACGTTCCGGTACATCGATCTCCCTGATCTGCCGGCCGGAGGTGTTGTACACGAGGATCTGTCCGTTCGCGATGTACACATTTCCGTCCGGGCCGGCAACCACGCTTTCGCCACCGCGCTCGGCGAATGGCTTCAGGTCGGCGAGGCTGCCGTCAGGTTGTACAAGCCCGCTGTACGTGCGATCCTCGGACTCGCTGCTGACGTACGTGCGTTTTCCTGGAGCTGCCTTGATGAAGGCGTAGGTGTCCAGGTTGTCAGAGAAGCGCCAGCCCGAGATGTCGTTGACCGGGCCCTGGCGGAAGACGCGGCCGGAGGGCAACATGACGCTGCCATCGGCGGAGACGTACCACTTCGTCTTGGGCGTGGAGACGTCCTCCGCGAACATCTGGTCCAGCGTCTTGAAGGTCATCGTAGCCGGATCGAGCTGGTCTTTGAACTCCCCGTTGTTCCAGTAATTCACCGGCAGCAGCACGGAGGCGTTGGGGTGCTGCGCCATGGCCAGGGGAATCAGCGTGAGTTGGTCCTTCGGGGACCCTGGGCGGAAGGTGAACACAGTGCCGTCCGCTCCGGCTGAAGACAGGACCAGGAGATTGCCGCTGGCGTCCATGGCAAGGTTGACGGCATCGAGCGGGGTGTCGCGCTCGATGGTGAGCCCCTCGCCCTTCGACCAGCCGTAGATGCGCTGTTCGTGGTGGTCGACGAAGTAGAGCTTGCCTTTGTTATCCACCGTCGCGCC
>CAXUHI010000014.1:71454-90993 GCA_964251045.1 uncultured Terriglobus sp.
AGCTTTGTGAGGCCCGTATTGGTTGCGGGAACGGTCGCAGGCTGCTGGGATGGAATGTCGAGAACGGCAAACTCGCGCTCCCGCACCTGGAGGTGGTGCGTCATGTCCTCGATAGCGCTCTCATAAGGAAACTTGCTGACCCGAAGGTATGTGCCAGGGCCATTCGCGTCGAACGCGCCGTAACCACTCTCGGCATTCACATGGATATTCCGGAAGTGGATGTCATGTGCGTCGTAGATGCGCACTGCCGCTGGGAAGGGTGCGCGCGTGCGGGTAACGCGGTAGGCGTGGTAGTTCGCGATCAGGAGATTGCGGGACGCGTCGATCTCGATGGACAGGGCTTCCGGACTCTCGCCGGCCTCTTCCTCCGTTTGCGGCGCGAGAATCTCCCAGTTCTCTACGTGGTCAAACTTGATCTCCGTGCGGACGTGGTGCTCGTTGGAGAGTTCGTAGACATGCCCCGGTGTTTTGGTATCGGACACGTAAAAACCGGCCTGCGCAAACGTGCTGGGTGTCCAGATGTTGGCAAACGTCCCGCCTCCGCCGTGCGTGATCCACAGGCTTGGATACTGTCCGTCCCAGCGCTTCTTCAGGTCAGGATCGGCGGTGTGATCGTTGTTGTATGGCGGAATCCCGCTGCCATGCCCGCCAAGGAAACGGACATCGTCCATCAGCGAGCCCTCACCAGCCATCCACAGCACGCCGGTAGCACGGGGATTAATCCCGTTGGTAAGAACGCCAATGCCGGAGAGGATGTTCGTACCGCCGGACGGGGCTGAGATGAGCGCCTTGGGTGTTCCAACGCCCTGGTACGCAGGAGTTTCATCGGGAAGATCGAATTGCGTGGCAAGCGGATGCAAGCCGATGAGGATGCTGTCCGGCTTGAGCGTCACGGTGTCGTGCACGACGTAGTGTCCGCTGGGAAAGTACAGGACGTGGTGCGAATCGATGGCTTTCTGGATGGCGGCAGTGTCGTCCGTCTTACCATCGCCCGTGATGCCAAGCGTATGGGCGTTCACCCAGTCACTGGTAGGCGGCAACGGACGAATGGCCGACGGCAGCGGCGCAGGCATGGTGGTGAGCGGCGAAGCCTCGTACTTCATTCCAACGCTGCCCAGCTTGCCGACTGCAGGCAGGATCATACCGAAGTTGAAGCTCTTAATCTGGTAGACAGAACCCCTGCCAGCCACCTTTCTCCCGCTTTCGCGAAAGAGTGCGAACGTTGGGGCGTTCTGCACGATAGCGTTCTCAAATCCGATTTCGTTCAGCGGACTCCTCTCATCGCTGATGGTTAGAACCTGGCTTGAGATGTTTTCGAAGCGTCCGTCCTTGACCCATAGCTGGTCGTAGTAGCGTGGGTCGATGTCAATGGCAATGGGCACATCGCGGAAGGTGTCGTGCACAAGCGTCAGCCCTGCTTCATGCTCGCGGATGGCCGACTCGCGCTGACCTTCAAACGTGGAATCGATGAGCGTGAACTGCCAGGCAGGCGAGGGCTTCTCCGTAAGGATGCCGTAGCGTCCGCCGAAGAAGTGCAGGTCTTCTGCCTCGTTGCCGACCTGCGTTAGGCCTGCAAGGCCGGAGCCGATATGGAAGTCCATGTGACTGAGAGAGGCGTGCTGCGCCGCATGTTCACGAATGGCGATCGCTGCCGGGTTGCCGCTGCCTATCTCGAAATCGATGTTGCTCATGGCGGAGTAGAAGGTGCCAGGATTGGCATCGGCGATGTTCGGGTCAGGAGGCACGCTGCCGGGCGGCGGGAACGGTACGCGATAGCCTCCGGGGCGTGTTCCGCCGCGCCGCGCGCCGGAGAAGATCACCATATCCGCGACGCCCTGCTGGAAACCTGGTGTGTTGTCCGGCAGCACAAAGACAGGTCTGGTCTCGCCATAGCCGAAGACGCGCACACCCGGCCAGATGTAGACCGTCTTCGTGATGCGGTAGCGGCCTGAGGGAATGAAAACGATCCCCTCGGACGGTGCGCCGGATGCCGCCCGGTCAATGGCCTGCTGAATCGTCGTGGTGCTATCGGCTGTGTCGTTCGCGCGCGCTCCAGAAAATCCTGCATCTACGTAGATTGCCTTGGGATCATCGATGCGAGTGCTGAAAACAGACGCGGCGAACGCTGAGGAGCAAAGCAGAAAGAAGAAGGCAAGGCATACCAAGCGGCGTTGTTGCAACAGTTCACCTCCGCACAGATGTATGGTTGCGGCGCGCGCAGCGTGCTCCTGGCGCATACGGCAGAGTAATACGTTCAAAGGTCAACAGGCGAGTGACGTGCGCAAATGCATTGCAGGCGTTGTACTCGACTGGACGACTTCTGCGACAATGCTTCTCAGTTCCGGGAAAACGTCTTCTTTTAAGGTGCACGTGATGGACCCACAGGATGACGCGCAAGTGGCTCCAGGAGCATACCGGAACACGGGTGTGTATCGGCTGACGAGCGCTAACAGTACACCTTCGATGGTGCTGCGGCCACTCTCGACAGGTGAGGTTCTGGACAGAACATTCACGCTGTATCGCAGGCGGTTCTGGCTGTTCGTGGGCATTGGGACCTTGCCGGCAGCGGTGTTGACCCTGTCGGCTCTGATCAGGCTGCTCTACATCACGGCGACGCACAGGCCGTTGCCGACCCTGCGCGGCACACCCGCGGATGCGCTTGCCAGTGTGGTGGGTGATGCGCGTCTCTCGCTGTATCTGCTGCCCGTCACGTTTTTGTTCGTCGTCGCGTACAGCGTCTCCCACGCAGCCGTCGTACATGCCGTCGCGGCCATTACGGAGGGAGACGCGGTGACGGTCGAATCGGCGTACCGCGCGGTGCGCAGCCGGTGGCTGCGGTGGACCGGCATTGCGGTACGGCAGTTCTGGGCCTTCTTTTGGCCGATCCTGATTTCGCTGGTGCTTCTGGGATTTCCGCTCGCGTTTTCGCGTGTACGCAACAACACCCTTGCTGTGGGAGCGCTGTTTCTGGCGTTCGGCATTGTCGCGGGTGCGGCCTTTGTGTTCGGTGTTCTGAATCTGCTACGGGTGGCGCTTGCGGTTCCAGCAGGCGTGCAAGAAGGTCTCGGCGTCAGCGCCTCCGTGCGCCGCTCACGTGCGCTGGTAGCAGGGCGTAAGGGCCGCATCTTCCTCCTGCTGCTTCTGGTGTACGCATTGCAGCTGGTGGCGAGTGGGGTGCAAGTGCCCCTGCTTCTGCTGGCCGCGATGGCGCACGGTGGCCAGCAGGTGGTGTTGCAGATCATCCAGGTGACTGTGCAATTTGTGGCGACGGCGTTGGTTACCCCGATTGCGTCCATCGCGCTGTATCTCTTCTATGTGGATGAGCGCGTGCGGCGCGAGGGGTATGACATCGAACGGCTGATGCACGGCAACTTCGGCCCGACGACAGGCAGCGCGCTGATGCACCCGGGCCCGGCAGAGGCCAGTGTTGGGCCGGCCGCGTGAAAGTGGTTTCGTTCAGCCGCGGAGCGAAGTGTGCCGCCGCGCTGGTGCTGCTATGCGGTTGCCTGTCTCTGGGTGCGCAGGCACCGGAGCCGATGGTGCCGCACCCAGGGCTGCCGGGCTTGCGTACGATAACGCCTGCCGCGTATCGAGAGCACCTTGAGGAACTCCAGATTCTGGTGGCAACGTGCCAGCAAGCCGATGCTGCCTGCGATGCCAAGCGTGTCGGCGAGCTGGACGATGCCGTTCAGATGGATGGCGGTGCGCCGGTCGTTGTGCGGTACGCATGGTTGCGCGACCTGTTGGAAGACCGCAACGATCCCGATCACACACAACGGAGGGCACTGCTGCCACACGCCGCCGAGCGTCTCGAACGGGATCTGGCGGAAGTGCCCGCACCCGGCGTCGCTTTGACAGCACGGATGCGTTCCGCCCGGTCGTCCGTTCTGGAACGCAGCGAGTTCCGTACCGCAGAGACCTACAGCTTGCAAGACAGGATCTCGGCATGGTTTTCTGCGTTGATCTTCAAGCTGTTCGGAGGCGTGTCATCGCTGGGCCGCATGGCGCCGTGGCTCGGGCTTGCACTCGAGTGGGGCACGCTGGCGGTTGCCGCAGGGCTGCTGTTCTTCTGGGTGTACCGTGCGCTGGATCGGCAGCGCGTGGCATTAGGCAGCCTGCGTGGGGATGCGGCAGTTGCGGAACGCGAGGCTGAGTCGCGTGCGTGGGCCGAGCAGGCACGTAGGCTGGCCGGGCAAGGAAAGTGGCGCGATGCGATCCACGCATTCTACTGGGCATCGATTGTATTGCTCGAGGATCGCCGCACCCTGCGCCGCAGCCCCACACGCACGCCGCGCGAGGCGCTGCAACTGATCGATCCGGCGTCCCATCTGCGTGGTCCATTGCAGGCGCAGACTGCCAGCTTTGAGCGCATCTGGTATGGTTTGAGGCCAGCGTCTCCTGATGAGTATGCGGAGGCACTGCGGCAGCATCAGGCGCTGCAGGTTGCCCGGCAGAGCGCCACCGCATGAGCGCACCCAACGCAGACCGGCGGATCGCGCTGTGGCTGCTGGCCGGCATCCTGTTGCTGATTGTGCTTGTGTCTCTTGTCGCGCCCGCCACGCGAGAGGACGACCCCGTACCCAGCAGCTACAACACGGGTACGCATGGTGCAAAGGCGGCGTACCTCCTGCTTGGAGCGCTGGGATACACCATCTCCCGTGCGGATAGCCCGGCGACGGCGCTGGATCAAGTGGATGCGCCGCATACGACGTACATCCTTGCCGGCCCCAATGCGCCGTCCGAGGACAGGGAGAAGGAGGAGTACGCGGCTGTGGAACGCTTTCTGCAACGCGGTGGCCGCGTCGTGGCAACCGGTTTCCGCGGTGCATACTTCCTGCCGGGTGGCCGCACGGGCGCACCGACACAATTTCTCAGCGGCCTGTGCCAAACCACCGGCGAGGGCTGGAGTGTGTATGGGGCCGTCGACTCGCTGGCCATGTATGACCAGTCGCCCTGGGCCGCCACGGAGCCGCTGGTGCACGTGGATCAGCGCTGCGGTAACGATGCCGTGGTGGTCCACCGCAGCTACCCGAACGGCGGCGAGTTTGTCTGGTGGGCTTCGGCCGAGCCGCTGACAAATCGCGGTATCGCGCAGGACAGCAGCCTGAAGCTGCTGCTGGCGTCCGTGGGACCGTCAGGCGGTTCCAGTACGCCTCGAATACTCTTTGACGAGTTCTACCATGGCGAGCAGGGTGCACCCTCCGACTACCTCCGTGGCTTGCCGCTTCGCTCGCTGATGGTGCAAGCCTCCTTGCTGTTCCTGTTGCTGCTCCTCAGCTTCAGCCGGCGCAAAGGTCCGTTGCAGGAGCCGGTGCTTGTTCCGCGAACCTCACCCATCGAGTTCGCGCGAAATATGGGAGCGCTTTACCAGCGCGCGGGCGCAACCCAGCCGGCGACAGAGGCCGCGCGCCGACGCCTGCTCAGCTTTCTGCACACGGAGTGCGGCATACCCTCTGACGTCCTGACGGGTTCCGCACGCGGTATCGCTGCTGCTGTGCAGAGCCGGTTCGCTGCTGAAACGGACAGTTTGGAGCGTGCTCTGGATTTGGCCGAGGAGGCGCGCTATGAGAAGTTGCGACCGCGTGACGCGTTGCATCTGGTCCATATGCTGAGTAAGGAACGCGAGCACCTGGCCGGTGTTCTCCGCGCACGCTCTGCCGGTAAGCTCATAGTGGAGACACCGACGTGACAGAGGCAACAACGGCTTCACTGGAGCTTTTCCGCAGTGGACGCGGGGAGCTTGGCCGGGTACTGGCAGGGCAGGACGAACTCATTGAGCAGGCGCTGCTGACCCTGCTCTGCGGCGGGCATGCGTTGATCGAGGGCGTTCCCGGAGTGGCCAAGACCCTCGCCGTCAAGACGCTGGCACGCTTCCTGGTGCTGGACTACCGCCGTGTGCAAGGCACACCCGACACCATGCCGGCCGACATCCTGGGAACGAATATCTTTTCACCCAAAACCGGCGAGTTCGCCCTGCATCGCGGTCCGGTGTTTACGCAGTTTCTGCTGGCGGACGAAATCAACCGGATGCCACCGCGCACCCAGGCCGCGCTGCTGGAGAGCATGGAAGAGCGGCAGGTGACACTGGATGGAGAAACGTACGCGCTTGATCCCTACTTCACAACCTTTGCCACGCAAAATCCCTTGGAGTTTGAAGGTACGTACCCGCTCCCTGAAGCGCAGCTGGACCGATTCTTGCTGAAGATACGCGTGAGCTATCCAGCGGCTGCGGATGAGCGGACAGTGCTGGAACGCCATCATGCGTTGCTGACAGGTCAGCGGCTGGAGGATCAGCCGGTCCAGCCGATCGCCCCCGGGCTGCTCCATGCCGCGCGGCAGGAGCTGCGCTCCGTCCAGGTGGAGCCGGCGCTCTTCGAGTACCTCCTGGGCATCGTGCGGCGCACCCGCGAGTGGCCTGCTTTGACACTGGGCGCGTCGCCACGTGCAAGCGCCAGTCTTCTGCTGGTGGCAAAGGGCTATGCAGCACGGGAGGGCAGAGCCTTTCTGCTGCCCGACGACATCAAGGCGGCAGCCTTCCCTACACTGCGTCACCGGCTGATCCTGAGACCAGAGGCGGAGTTGGAAGGCTTCGACACGGACCGTGTGATCGCGGATGTGCTGGCCGCTACGCCGCTGCCCAAGTAGGACCGGCGGACAGCACGTGAAGACGTAACGGGCATGCAGACACTCATCCCAGAACCAGTCACGGCAGAGGCGCACCCGATAGGGAAGCGATGGGGACGTGCGCTGGGATTTGGGCTGACGGCGCGCACGCTCCTTCTGCTTGCGGCGGCAACCCTCGTCAGCATCCCCGCCTTTCTGCACAGCCGGACACCGTGGTCCATGTTCGCGGTGGATGCGCTGCTTCTATCGGCGGCGCTGGCGGACGCATGGATGCTTCCCGCACCCGAGAGATTTACAGTGACCCGCCGCTTCCTGCGCGCGCCTGAACTTGGCCTCCCTACAGATGTGGAGATCACGGCGGTGCACCACGCTGGCGGCGTCTACCAGCTTCACTTCACGGACGACCTGCACTCGGCCTTGCGAAGCATCGATGCATTGCCAGTGATGACCTGCTATCCGAATGATCCTGCCAGCGCGGTGTATCGGGCGATGCCGGGGCGGCGCGGCGACGCAGCGTTGGGTCCCCTGTACGTGCGTTATCGCAGCGTTCTCGGCCTTGCGGAGCGATGGGCCGTCGCCGACCTGCGGCAAGCCATCCGCGTCTATGCCGCGGGCGAGCAGGCAAAAGACTCCACGGCTCTCTATCTTCTGCGTGCGCGACAAATCGAAATGGAGAAGCGGCGCGTGCGCCAGCTCGGCCTGGGGCGTGAGTTTGAGACACTGCGCGAGTACCAGCCGGGCGATGAGGTCCGGAACATCTCATGGACGGCAACGGCGCGGCACAATCGCCTGATCACGCAGCAGTATGCGACGGAGCGCTCCCAGCAGGTGTGGATCGTGCTGGATGCGGGACGGCTGTCGCGGACGGCGCTCGTACTTGGCGATTTCCCGCGACATGTGCCGGAGGAGTCCCGGATGGTCCAGCATCGTGGGGCTAAGGTGGGCGAAGCAGCACGGACGGTTGGGACGCCCGCTGAGCTTGTCGCCGAGCACGGTGCGGCAGACAGCGGCCTCGGCGTTGTGACACAACTGGACCAGTCAGCCGCGGCGGCCGGTATGCTCGCGCGGGTCGTCGTGCAGTCCGGCGATCGCTGTGCGCTGTTGACGTACGGACGTGCGGTGCAGCAGCAACTGCTTCCCGGGACGGGTGCGCTGCATCTGCGGCGCATCATCGATGCCTTGGCACAGGTGCACTCTGAATCTGCGGAAGCGGACCACCTGATGGCATCCACGCGCCTGCGGCAGATGCAGCGCAGGCGTGGACTTGTGCTTTGGATTACGGAGATGACGGAGAGCGCAGGGCGGCCGGAGATTGTTGCAGCCGCCACAGGCCTGGTGCGCAGGCATGTCGTTGTTCTGGTGTTGCTGCAGCATCCGGAGCTGGAGGAACTTGCGGCACGCACACCAGCGAATGCGCGGGAGATGTTCGCGTCCGCCGCGGCGCAGGAGATGCTGGAGCGGCGTCGGTTGACTCTCGCACAACTGCGCGCGCAGGGCGTGCTCGTCGTGGAGACCAGAGCAAACGCCGTCGCAGCCGATGCGATTTCGAAGTACCTCGAGGTGAAGGCGGGTGGGCAGATGTGAGGAAAGGAATGTGTTGTGTCGGGCAGATCGATGCGGCAACCCGGCTCACGCCGGGTTGCGTTCTACTCTGACTTCCAGCTACAAGCCCTTTTCCACCAGGAACAGGATCATATCCCGCACGCGGGAGCTGTAGCCCCACTCGTTGTCGTACCAGGAGATGACCTTGCCCGTGTTGTCGCCGACAACCTTGGTCAGCTTGGAGTCGAAGATGGAGGAACGGTCGTCGCCCTTGAAGTCGCTGGAGACGAGTTCCTTGTCCGTGTAGCCCAGAATGCCGTGCAGCGCGCCTTCGCTGGCCGCCTGCATGGCCTGGTTGATGCCGTCGATGCTGATCGGCTTCTCCGTGTTGAAGGTCAGATCCACGACCGAGACGTTCGGCGTGGGAACGCGGATGGCGAAGCCGTCCAGTTTGCCCGCCATCTCCGGGATGACCAGCTTCAGCGCCTTGGCCGCACCGGTCGTGGATGGAATCATGTTGATGGCGGCGGCACGGGCTCGCCGCAGGTCCTTGTGCGGGAAGTCGAGAATGACCTGATCGTTGGTATAGCTATGGACCGTCGTCATGATGCCGCTGGTGATGCCGAAGGTGTCGTTGAGCACCTTGACGACCGGTGCCAGGCAGTTCGTCGTGCAGCTTGCGTTGGAGAGGACGTGGTGTTGCGCGGGGTCGTACTTGTCCTGGTTGACGCCGAGCACGATGGTGATGTCCTCGTTCGTCGCCGGTGCAGAGATGATGACCTTCTTCACGGTCTCGCCCAGGTGCGCCTTGGCCTTGGTGGCGTCCGTAAAGTGGCCGGTGGACTCTACAACGACCTGCGCGCCGGTTTCAGCCCACGGCAGCTTGGCGGGATCCCGCTCCGCGAACACCTTGATCTTCTTGCCATTCACCGAGATGGAGTCGTCGCCCGCCTCAATCTCCTGCTTCAGGTTGCCGAGGATGGAGTCGTACTTGAGCAGGTGTGCCAGCGTCGCGGGGCTGGTCAGGTCGTTCACGGCGACAAACTCGATGTCTGGATTGTCGAGCGCGGTGCGGAAGACGTTGCGGCCAATCCGGCCAAATCCGTTGATGCCAACCTTCACTGCCATGCTGTTCTGCTTCCTCTCAGGGTGCTGAAAATGTATTTTGAGCGACATTTCCAGTGTAATCGCTCCGGTTGAGGCCGAGGTATCACAGAAGTAGCCCTGCACCGTTTTGCGGGCACAGCCGCGCTATGGTACAAGCGAGTCATGCGCGACTGGATGCGCAAGACAATGAGACGACGCGGTAAGCGTGGCCCCAACAACAGCGAGGCCACCGGAAAGATTGGGCAGGAGATCCCACAGGATCAGCCTGCAGCGCTGCAACCCAGCTATATCGAAGCACATACGGCCAAGCCGCAGGACGACACGGATGCTGCCGCCGACTTGCACGCAGCGGCAGAGTCCGCCGGCGGTGACGAGGACGCCAGCGAGAGTCATACCGCGGGCAAGATCGAAATCGAAACCCAGCCGGAAGCGCTTGTCGGCCCGCCGGCAGAGCCTGCGGCAATCCCGGCCGGGGACAAGTCCACACCGCGCGGCTATGTTGTGCTGGCCATTGGGCTTCCTGGCAGCGGAAAGACCACGTGGTTCAAACGTCGCGGCGTGACACCACTCAGCAGCGACATGCTCCGCACCATCCTCTTCGACGACATCACCGACCAGCGCTACAGCGGCCTGGTGTTTTCCACCTTGCGGTCGTTGTTGCGCGCGCGCCTCATCGCCAAGATGCCATGGAACTACGTGGATGCAACCAACCTCTCCGCCCACGAGCGGCGGCAATGGATCAAGATGGCGAAGAGCTTCGGGTACGAGGCACAGGCGGTCTACTTTGACGTTCCACTTGCCGTCTGCATGGAGCGCAACAGCAAGCGCGAGCGCCGCGTCGCCGACGACATGATGCAGAAGATGGCGGAGCGGCTGCGTCCACCCTCCTTCCGGGAGGGCTTCAGCAAGATCACCGTGGTCCGCGTGAAAGGTCAGCCGGGCAATACGCCCACCGGCATCGACAATCATGCGGAGGCCTTCAATGAGCCCGTGCCAAACGATCTGGACGAGTCTTCGGGCGAAGCCGATGTTCAAGCAGCCTCTGCTTTGCCGTTCGAGGACGCAGCCACAGACAGCGGTACAGCAGACGAAGGCCATGCACAGCAGGATGCCCATGCGGACGAGCCAGGTGGACGCCACGAGGTCATTCAGTCTGGCGAAACCTCCGTGCGGTAAACCATGTCCGGCATCGCGGTCGAATTTCGCGATGTGGTGTACACGGTTCGCTCCGCTGAAGGCTTGGCCAAAAAGATTCTCGGCGGTATCAGCCTTTCGCTCGCGGGCGGCACCACAACCGCGCTCCTGGGCAGGTCCGGCTCGGGAAAGACAACTCTCCTGCGGACCGTCAATGGGCTGGTGGTGCCAGCCAGCGGATCAGTTCTGGTGCACGGCGAGGACATCGCACGCGCAAACCTGCAGCAGCTCCGGCGCGGCATTGGGTACGTCATTCAGGAGACCGGGCTATATCCGCATATGACCATCGCGCGGAACGTGGCCATGCCTCTTGAACTCGCCGGGATCTCGCGTCAGGAGCGGAGGATCAGGGCAGAAGAAGTCCTCAGCCTCACCGGGCTTGACCCGGGGCAGTTCGCGGAGCGGATGCCCTGGCAGCTTTCCGGCGGCCAGCGGCAGCGGGCTGGCGTGGCACGCGCGCTGGCCCACGATCCGTCCATCCTGCTGCTGGACGAGCCGTTTGGGGCCTTGGATCCACTGACCCGCGCCGAGATGCAAACCATGCTGCGTGACCTGCTTGCACGATTGGGCAAGACTGCACTGATCGTGACGCATGATCTGCAGGAAGCGATCTTCCTTGCGCACCGGGTGATTTTTATCGATGGAGGTTGCGTGCAGGCAGACTTGCCCTCACATGAAGTTCTCCAGTCAGAAATCCCCGGCGTGCAGGCGTACGTCCATGCCGTACAGCGATTCGAGGCCGCGGGATGACCGCCTTCCTGCACCAGCACGGCTATGAACTGCTGCGCCTCACCTTTGAGCATCTGTGGCTTACCGGATTTGCCCTGCTCTTCGCAACGCTTATCGCCGTTCCTGCAGGCATCTGGCTGACGCGGCATGAACGGTGGGCACGGCCCGTGATCGGCTTCGCCAACATCGTGCAGACGGTGCCCAGCCTGGCACTCTTCGGCCTGCTTCTGCCGGTCCCGTGGCTTGGCGACCGTGCCTCACGGCTGGCCATCCTCGCGCTCACCGGCTATGCCCTGTTGCCGATCCTGCGCAACACGTACACCGGCATTCGCGGGATTGATCCTGCGCTCATCGATGTGAGTAATGCACTTGGTATGAACAGCATACAACGCTTAGTGAAAGTGGAACTTCCGCTTGCCGCCAGCGTCCTGCTGGCGGGGCTGCGCACAGCCACCGTCACCTGCGTGGGGGTGGCGACCATCGCCGCAGCCATTGGTGCAGGTGGGCTGGGCGAACTCATCTTTCGTGGCGTGGCCTCCGTGGATAACCGCTTCGTCCTTGCGGGAGCCATCCCGGCAGCTCTCCTTGCGCTGGCCGCCGACGCACTCCTCGGGCTGCTGGAGCGCAGATTCATCGTGCGGAGAGACCTCTGAAGATGCAACGAGCAGATCGCCGCGGAACCGCTGCGTACGCCGTGTTCGCTCGTCAACGCTTCTCCCGGTACACGGTGTATCTGCTGTTACTGCTCACTCTCACCGCCTGCGATCCGCCTCATGGCACCCGTATTGTGATTGGCGCCAAGAACTTCACCGAACAGGTCCTTCTGGGTGAACTGCTGGCGCAGCAGATCGAAGCGACCGGCGAGAAAGTCGACCGCCGCTTCTACCTGGCCGGCAGCTACATCGCGCACCAGGCACTCGTCTCCGGCCGCATTGATGCTTACGTGGAGTACACCGGAACGGCGCTGACCTCCATCCTCAAACAGCCGTTGGACCACGATGCCGCCCACGCCTTCGACACCGTGCAGCGCATCTACGCGGAAAGGTACCACGTGACCGTACTGCCTTCGCTGGGCTTTGAGAACACGTTTGCCATGGTTCTGCGGCAGTCCGACGCCGAGCGGCTGCATGTAACCAAATTGAGCGATCTCCCGGCAGTTGCGCCGCATCTGCGTCTCGGCGTCGGGTACGAGTTTGAAGAGCGCCCGGACGGCCTGCACGGCATGGAACAGGCATACGGCATCCGCTTTGCCGGAGAGCCGCGCGTGATGGACCTGGGCCTGCTCTACCGCGCGCTGGCAAACCATCAGGTCGACATCGTCTCCGGAAACTCCACTGACGGGCAAATCACCGCGATGAATCTGCGCGTCCTCGCCGATAACCGCCACTACTTTCCACCGTACCAGGCCGTGCCGCTGGTCCGGCAGGATGCGCTCCAGCAACATCCTCGTATGCGCGCAGCTCTCCATCAACTCAGCGGCAAAATCAATGAAACCGAAATGCAGGCAATGAACCATGCCGTTGAAGGCGATCATCGCGATCCGGCGGACGTAGTGCGGGAGTTCCGCCGGAGCAAAGGTCTGTAAGGAAAGAACGGATGCCGCGAACGTTGCGCGACCATTGCGCACGCCGCGTTCGATCGTTCGGCTTCAGAATGCATAGTAACCGCTGCACTCCGGCTATCATCAAGCTCATGGCGACACTCAGCATTCATGATCTGGACCTGCATGGCAAGCGCGTCTTCATCCGCGTCGATTTCAACGTTCCGTTGTCCAAAGACGGAGGCGAAATCCTGGACGACACGCGCATCCGCGAGACGCTGCCCACCATCGAGTTCGCCCTGCGTGCCAAGGCCAAAGTCATCCTTGCCGCACACCTGGGACGGCCAAAGGGTGAGCGCGTCGAAAGCATGAGCCTGCGTCCCGTCGTGGACCGGCTCCGCATGGTACTGGACGCCGATCTGGGCTCCTCGCGCAATGTTGCATTCTCGCCGGATTGCGTGGGTGAGATCGCGGAAGAGCTGGTCAGCAACCTGGAACACGGCCAGGCGTTGCTGCTGGAGAACTTGCGTTTTCACAAGGAAGAGGAGGCCAACGACCCCGGCTTCGCCCAGAAGCTGGCGCGGCTCGCGGACGTGTACGTCAATGACGCCTTTGGAGCTGCACACCGGGCTCACGCTTCGACGGAAGGCATCACGAAGTTCGTCCGGCAGAGCGCGGCCGGCCTGCTGATGGAGAAGGAACTCAACTACCTGGGCAAGGCCCTGGAGTCGCCGGACAAGCCCTTCGTCGCCATCATCGGCGGTGCCAAGGTTAGCGACAAGATTGAAGTCATCAATCACCTGCTCGACAAAGTCGATGCGCTCATCGTAGGCGGTGGCATGGCGTACACCTTCCTCAACGCGGAAGGCCAGAAGACGGGCAAGAGCCTGCTCGAAGGAGACAAGGTCGACGTGGCTGCAGCAGCCTTGAAGAAGGCAGAAGAAAAGGGCGTACGCTTCCTTCTGCCGGTCGATCACATCCTGGCAGACCGCTTCGCCCCGGACGCAAAACCAGAGCTCTTCGACGGCTCAGGCGACTTTCCTGCCGACCGCATGGCGTTGGACATCGGGCCGAAATCAATCGCACTCTTCACGGACGAGATTAAGGCCGCGCGCACCATCATTTGGAATGGCCCGATGGGTGTCTTTGAAATGCCGGCGTTTGCAAAGGGCACAATGGCCCTGGCCCACGCTGTGGCGGACAACGCAGATGCTACCAGCATCGTCGGCGGCGGCGACTCCGTCTCAGCCGCGCACATGGCCGGAGTCACAGACCGCATCACGCACATCTCAACCGGTGGCGGGGCATCGCTGGAATTCCTCGAAGGCAAGACACTGCCCGGAGTTGCGGCGTTGACACAAACATAACCTGCCTGCGGCGTTGTAACGGACCACAGATCCACGAAGAAGTCTTGACGAAGGTGACGGGCTCACCGTAGCGTCGCCAGAAGAAATCGCGCGGAGGAGAACAGGGAACGATGCGGAAGCCGATCATTGCCGGCAATTGGAAGATGTACAAAAATCCGAAGGAATCGCTGGCCTTTCTGGATGCGTTTCTTCCGATGGTGGAGAACCACGATGGGGACGAGATCATCCTCTTTCCCACTGCCACTTCGCTGTCAACGGTGATTGACCGGGTCCGTGGAACAAACGTCAAGGCCGGTGCACAGACCATGCATTGGCGAAACGAAGGCCCGTATACCGGCCAAACGTCGCCCACCATGCTGACCAGCATAGGGACGACACACGTTCTGCTGGGGCACAGTGAGCGCCGTCTGTACGCGAACGAGACATACGAGCACGTCAACCTCAAGTTGAAAGCCGCGGTGGCACACGCTCTGGTGCCGGTGCTCTGCCTTGGGGAGCAGGCTGCGGACAGGCAGGACGGGTATACCAAGGACACGCTGCTCGCCCAGATGGGAGCGGCATTGTCCAACCTTTCAGCGGAAGCCGTGCGTGACCTTGTTATCGCGTACGAGCCTGTCTGGGCCGTCGGAACGGGGTCCAACGCTTCGCCCAATGTGGCAAATGCGGCTCATCAGATTATTCGCGGAGAACTGAGGGCTCTTTTTGGAGAGGAGAGGGCGTCTGCAACCCGGATACTCTATGGAGGCTCTGTGTCCCCGGACAATTGCGTCTCGCTGTTAGCCGAAGCAGAGATCGACGGCCTGTTGATTGGCGGTGCCAGCCTGAAACCCGAATCTTTCGCCGCGGTCATCAATAGCCCGCACTAACGCGCTCTGGGACGTCCAGGACGCCCCAGAGCATCGGATTTATCGGCGGTGGTGGTGGTGATGACGGTGGTGGCGGTATGCCGCACTTGCGCTGGGTGTCGCAAACGCGGTCCCCACCAGTACAAGTGCGATGCTGAATAGCAGGGTCTTGGCAGCAGTCAGTTTCAAAAGGTTCTCCTCGGCGCTGGGCCTGTTGATAGTGTGACGCACTTGTGCTGCCTGCCGTTGTGAAAAACGGGTAAGCACCTCAGGTGATTCCTGCGCCACTAAGAGACTCGCTTTAATCCACAGATTTAATGCACGACACCCGCCTGATCGAACGGCCAGTACACAAAGCTGGCTTTGCCATAGATAAAGTGGCGGCCTACTGGACCAAAGTCGCGGCTATCACTGGAGATCGACCGGTGATCTCCCATGACGAAGTACTCGTCCGGCGGCACGGTCATCTCCGGTTGTGAGCGCTCATCCGTGTAGCGCGCCGGCACATAGGGCTCGCTGAGCCGGGCGCCGTTCACGTACACGCGACCATGGTCAATCCGGATGCGGTCACCCGGCAGCGCGATGACCCGCTTGATGTAGCTCTTGGCTGGATCCCGCGGGTAGTGGAAGACCACCACATCGAGGTGATGAACATCTCCCACGCGATACGCCAGCTTGTTGATGAATAGCCGGTCCTGGTCCTGCAGCATGGGAACCATGCTGGTGCCCTCAACCCGGACCGGCTGATAGAGGAAAAGGATGATGAAGACAGACACCGCAACAGACGCAAGAACATCCCGCAGCCACGCCAGTGACGCATGGGTTGTGTTTTTAAGCGTCGACCTCTGCGCTGGTTCGTTCACGTTCTCTGTACTCGCTCTTCGATAGTAAGACGTTCCAGCCGGTAACGCGCGTACACGGCAGGCTGTACCCCGGTCTGCGTCAGGCGTGCCGTGGTGTTCTGTTTTGAGTCATGGTATCCAGTCAGGCACCCCGCGCATCACAGTTTCGTTGAGTTAAAATCGCAGGTGGCGGAGGGACAAAGATCTCATGCCAGCATTGATGGAAGAACAGACGGAACACGCGGCCCCGCGTGAAACCCACCATATTCGCTCCCTGGCCACGGAGCGACCCAACGAAGCCTCTGAAGGTTTCGACACAAAGTCGTCTCTTGACATCGCGCGCATCATCAACGCGGAGGACGCAAAGGTAGCTGCGGCCGTCAAGAAAGCCCTTCCTGAGATAGCACAGACCATAGACGTCGTGGCGCGATGCCTCCGTGATGGCGGTCGATTGATCTATGTTGGCGCAGGCTCGTCCGGACGTATCGCTGCGCTGGATTCTGCTGAGTGCCCGGCGACCTTCTCTACGCAGCCCGCACAGGTGCAGTACATCATGTGCGGTGGTCCGAAAGCGCTGGCGTCGGCCGCGGATGTGAATGAAGACTCCCCGGAGATGGGCCAGCGCGACATCGCAAAGCGACGCCCCACCCGAAAAGACATCGTCATCGGCATCTCTGCCTCCGGGCGTACGCCGTATGTCGTGGGTGCCGTTGAATATGCACGGCTGCGCGGCGCACAGACCGCCGCCATCACCTGCAACAAGGACACCAAGCTGTCCGAGGCAGCGGACATCGCGATCGTCGCCGAGGTAGGACCTGAGGTCATCAGCGGATCAACACGCCTGAAAGCCTCCTCTGCGCAAAAGATGATTACGAACATGATCACCACCGGTGCCATGACCCGATTGGGTTACGTGTATGACAACCTGATGGTTAACGTGCACATGAAGAACGAAAAGCTGGTGGAACGCGGCATCAACGTCTTGCAGCGCGTCACCGGCGTGGATCGTGAACAAGCCATTCGAACCATCAAGTCTGCAGGTAAGTCCATCCCGATCGCCGTTGTCATGCTCAAGGCGAACGTGGACAAGATGGAGGCAGTGCGGCGTCTGCAGAAGTCTGATGGAAACGTTCGCCGGGCCATTGAAAATTCGCCGCTCGAACTCTAACGACTGCTGTAGAAGGGCGTACCTGTTCAGATTCCTCGCGGTGTTCTGCATCCGGGCAGACAGATTCTACAATGGGATTCGTCATATACAAGGAATCCTATGAAGTCTCTGTGCCGCCTGCTGCTTTCCCTGCTGCTTCTCGCCGTATCCGCCACAACGCTCCAGGCTCAGGGCCGTTGGCTTCCGTACGGGCCGGACGGGGGTGACGCGCGTTCGTTCGCCTCCGATCCCAAGGATCACGATCATGTGTATTTAGGCACGGTTAGCGGCACCATTTACGACAGCCATGACGGCGGACAAAGCTGGGCACGCCTGGCGCGCGTGGGTAAGCGTGACGACCTGGTGCTGGACAACATTGTCGTCGATGCAGCCAATCCACAGCACGTGCTCGTCGGCGGATGGGTGCTGGACCGCGTCGATGGCGGCCTGTATGTCAGCAACGACGGCGGTAAGACCTGGGCTCCGGATGAGCAGATGAAGGGTCATTCCATCCGCGCGCTGACGGCGGCACCCTCCGACCCTAAGACGGTCATCCTCGGTGCCCTGGATGGTGTCTATCGCAGCACCGATGCGGGTGCAACCTGGACGCTCATTACACCGCAGGGCAGCCACGAACTCCACGAGATTGAGTCCATCGCCATCGATCCCAAAGACCCAAAGATCATCTACGCCGGAACCTGGCACCTGCCCTGGAAGACCACGGATGGCGGGAGCAACTGGACAAACATCACCTCAAAAGAGGGCCTCATCGACGATTCCGACGTGTTCTCGATCATTGTCGATCCCGCCAATGCGAAGAACATCTATCTGTCCGCCTGCTCTGGCATCTACCGCAGCACTGACCAGGCTGCGAAATTCGAGAAGGTCAAAGGCATTCCAAGCACGGCGCGCCGCACACGCGTGTTGATGGAAGACCCGAAGCAGCCCGGCACCGTGTTTGCAGGGACAACGGAAGGCCTGTGGCGCACCACCGATAGCGGTCATACATTCTCCCGCAATGGCGACCCAGGTTGGATCATCAACGACGTCAATATTGATCCCGAGAACAACAAGCGCGTCCTGCTCGCCACGGACCGTACGGGTGTGCTTCTGTCCAACGACGGCGGGATGACCTTCACACCCTCCAACAAGGGGTTCTCAACGCGGCAGATTTCTGCCGTAACGCAGGACCACTCTGATCCCGCAAAGCTGTACGTGGGCGTGATCAATGACAAGATGGCGGGGGGTGTCTTCAGCAGCGCGGACGGTGGCCTAACCTGGACGCAGCGCAGCGATGGGCTGAAGGGCGCGGATATCTTCTCTATGACCCAGGCTCCCGATGGCACGTTGCTGGCGGGAACACGTCACGGCATCTTTCGCTTGGACGGGGACACATGGAAGAGTTCCGGTCTGACGCTGGCGCTTACGCCGGAGGAGTCTGAGACTCCGCAGGAGCCTGTTGCCCGCACGCGCGAGGAGATTGCACGCGCCAGGGCGAACAGCAATCCTGTGTCAAAGGGCGGAACAGCAAAGAATGTTTCCAGGGAACGCCCTGTGCGCACCGGCACGAAACGGTCAGCGTCTGTCAGCAAGGCTCCGGTGAAAACAGTTCCGCCGGAGGAATCCACCACGGGAGTGTTCTCACTTGCTTCGAACAGCACCACAGTCTTCGCCGGAACAGAGGAAGGCTTGATTGCTTCTGCAGATAACGGTAAGACGTGGAATCACGTACGCACCGCCCATGGCACGCCATGGCGGGACGTGAGCGCGCGCGGAGAACGTGTTCTGGCGGCGGACCTCCATACACTTGCCTTATCGGTTGACAAAGGTGTGAGTTTCAAGACGATCTCAGGACCGCAGGAACTTGCCCGTATCAACACGGTAGCGATCGACGGCGGCGGACGTTTATGGGTTGGCGGGACTGAGGGCGTCTGGTATTCCGATACTAACGGAGCGGCATGGAAGACGGTTCATGACCTGTTTGTGCCGGGTACCACCGGCATCTACTTCGACCGGAATGGCGAACGCATGCTGGTGACCAGCAACCAGAACACGCTGGTGTTCACCGTGCACACACCGGATATGAAGGTCTCCTACCGTGACACGGGATGGGTGCTTTCCGAGGTGCTTCCTGTCGGCGACCACCTGCTCGGCATTACGCCATTTGATGGGGTCGTTATCCAGCCCCGCATGGTCGATTCAGCGCAGCTTCCACGCAGCGGAAGCTAAACCGCATCCTTCTGGTGCTGCGACATCGGTCTTCCCGGACAGCGGAGCGGTGTCGCGGTCTTTGCGTCTAAAGTAGAAGTATGCTTGCCGAGTCACCCACAGGCCGCCCACGTCACGAGTTCCAGACCGATGACCCTGCCCTTTGGCCCGTCGCCGCCAAGGTGGTGGCCGGTGAGCGCCTGAGCGCGGAGGACGGCGTTGCGCTCTATCGCTCGCCTGACATCCTTGGAGTCGGTTGGCTGGCAAACCTGGTCCGCGAGCGGGCGCACGGCAACCTGACCTTCTTCAATGTGAATCGCCATATCAACCCCACCAACGTTTGCGTTGCAAGCTGCCGGCTGTGCGCCTTCGGCAAGAAAAAAGGCGACACCCG
>CAXUHI010000015.1:0-87632 GCA_964251045.1 uncultured Terriglobus sp.
CCATTACCGGCCTGGAAAACCCCGCGCCGCTGCCGCAGATCGTCATCGACGAGCCGACCATCGCCATCCAGTTCTCGGTCAACAACTCACCGTTCGCCGGCCGTGACGGCCAGTACGTCACCAGCCGCAACCTGCGCGACCGCCTGGACCGCGAGCTGCTGACCAACGTCTCCATCCGCGTCGAAGAGACCGGCTCGCCGGACGCCTTCAAGGTGCTGGGCCGCGGCGAGCTGCAGCTTGCCGTGCTGATCGAGATGATGCGCCGCGAAGGCTACGAACTGATGGCGGGCCGCCCGGAGATCGTCACGAAGAAGATCGACGGCCAGCTGATGGAGCCGGTGGAATACGTCACCATCGACGTGCCGGAGGAGTTTGCCGGAACCGTCATCCAGAAGCTTGGGCCGCGCAAGGGCGAGATGGTCAAGATGCACGGCCAGGGCCGCGTTCGCATGGAGTTCAAAGTGCCGTCGCGCGGTCTCATCGGTCTGCGCAGCGAAATGCTGACCGAGACCCGCGGAACCATCGTCATGAACACGCTCTTCGACGGCTACATGCCGTACCAGGGTGAGATTCCGCAGCGGCCCACGGGCGCGCTGGTCAGCGACCGCGCGGGCGTCACCACCACGTACGCGCTCAACGGCTTGCAGGAACGTGGCGTGCTCTTCGTCGGTGAAGGCATTGATGTCTATGAGGGCATGATCGTAGGCGAAAACAGCCGCGACAACGACCTGGATGTGAACTGTGTCCGCGAAAAGAAGCTGACCAACATGCGTGCCTCCTCCGCCGATGAAGCACTGCGCCTGGTGCCCTACAAGCAGCAAACGCTGGAGCAGTGCATCGAGTTCATCGCCGACGACGAACTGGTCGAGGTAACGCCGAAGGCGCTGCGCCTGCGCAAGAAGATCCTGCAGGCCAACCGCCGTCCTCGCCGCCAGCAAATGCAGGAAGCGTAACACACCCGGGGTTGCCCTGCCTTCACCTTCAACGGTGAAGGCGGTGCGTCAGCATTGCGGTGTCGTGACGTCCGCCGTGCGATCGGTCTGCAAACCCTTTTACACGTCCTGCTCCGCCCACGCACTCTGATAGCGTTAAGAGAGATGTCCGCACCCCAGCAACTGCCGTTGGCCATGGACGGTAAACCTGAGACGAGTGAGTCCACCCCGGCTCCGTCCATCAACCCGGCACAGCAGAACGACGCGAACACGGCACCCGCGCCCGTGTGGCTGCAGCGCCTGTCGCTGGGCGTGCTGGTCGTCTTCTGCCTGTATCTGGGGCTCATCATCGCGGTGTTGCCGTGGTGGAAGGCTATGTGGGACCGCAATCCGCTGCTGGTGCATCATCCGTCACTGCACGACTTCCTGATGCTTGGCCCGGTGCGCGGCCTCATCAGCGGATTGGGCGTGCTGGACCTCTGGATCGGCATCTCCGAGTTGATCCACTACCGCGATTATCGGAGCTAGATGGCCAGGGAACCCGTTTCTCCGCGCGAGTGGCTGCGCGGTCTGCCCAAATGCGAGTTGCACCTCCACCTCGAAGGCACCATCGTGCCGGAGACGCTGGTTACGCTCTCTGCCCGGCACGACGCCGAACCGCTCACGTTGGAAGCCGCGCGCAAGCTCTACGTCTACGAAACTTTCGTTGGTTTCCTCATGGCATTCAAGCAGGTCAGTGAGCGCCTGCAAACCCCCGACGACTACGAACTGATCACCTACGGGATGATCCACCGGCTCAGCCAGCAGGGCGTGCGCCATGCCGAGGTCTACATCTCCTTCGGCATCATCATGCGCTTTAAGCAGCACCTCACCGTCGAGGACGTCACCGCCGCCATCGAGCGCGGACGTGAGCGCGGCGAGCGTGACTTCGGCACGACCGTGTACTGGATCATCGACGCGGTCCGCCACTTCGGCGTGGAGGAAGGCGCAGCCGTCTTCCGCAAGGCCGCCGCACTCCGGCGGACGTATCCCAGCATCGTCGGTGTCGGCATCGGTGGCGATGAGGCACGCGGCCCCGCATTGGAGTGGAAGGCGCTGTATGCCGAAGCAAAAACAGCTGGCCTCCACCTGACCGTGCACGCTGGCGAGAACGTTCCCGCGGAGAGCATTTGGAGCGCGATCAACATCGGCGCGGAGCGCATCGGTCACGCGCTCTCTGCGGTGGACGATCCGGAGCTGCTCGACGTGCTTGCGCTGAAGCAGATTCCGCTGGAACTCAACGTCACCAGCAACCTGCGCACCGGCTGCTGCCGTTCGCTGCAAAGCCATCCTGTGCGGCACTACTTCGAGCGCGGCCTGATGATCACGCTCAACTCCGACGATCCGCCCATGTTCGGCGCAGACCTGCTGGATGAATACGAGATGGTGCAGCGCGAGTTTGAGTTCACCCAGGAGCAGATGCGCGAACTCGCCGCCAACTCCGTCGAAGCGAGCTTTCTCCCGCCGGAGCGTAAGATCAAGCTGCTCGCCGAAGTCGAACGGTATAGCTAAACATCCGTACATGGCCTTCCACGGTTCGATTCAGGGCCAAGGGCTCGCAACATAACAGCCTGGGCCGAAGGCCCAGGTAGCGTGAGCTACAGTTTCAGAGCGCTGAAGGCGCGATACATCGCTCAACCCACAATCCACTTGCTGCCGGGCAGAAGCGATAGAAGCTTCACCAGCAGATACGTGATGGTGAAGGTCGTCACCGCGATCACTCCCATTTTCACCGGCATGACACCCACGCGAGAGTCCACAACGCCATGCACCGCGTTCAGCACGATGATGTGCGCCAGGTAAATGCCGTAGCTCTGCTTTGAGAGATCACGCACCAGCCGCCACGGTGCGCCTTGCGGCTGTGCGGGTTGCAGGTTTTTCAGCAAAAGAACAAGCCCCGCAGTCATCATGGCAACGTTAAGGGTGGTGAACTCCCACGTCAGTTCCAGGTCACGCACGCGCACCTGCGTGGAGAGCCGGTGCAGAAAGCCGCCAGCGGTAATCGCATAGCCCACCGTGATCAGCAGCAACGCGAAAACCCGCGTCATGGCCGGGGTGCGGCCCGCATGGAAGCGCCTCAGGTACGCACCCAGCACCACATAGCCGATGAAGCCGCTGAAGTAGTACAGCGTAGGCGACGCATCCCAGTACGCCTCACCCAGAAATGCCGGGAAGATGAAGTGGATGTACGGCAAAGCCGAGGCCAGCAGCCATAGCGCCAGGAACCGCTCCATGCTGCGGCGGCTAGCCGACACCGCCCACGGCGACAGCACCGGCGCAAGCAGATACAGGCCCAGCAGCATGTACACAAACCACAGGTGGCCCACATCCGTGCCGAAGTTCACCGGAATATGCAGGATGTCGAGCAGCGCACCGCGCAGCGTCGCTTCTCCGCGCAGATAAAAGTAGAACGCATATACCGCGCACCATACGATAAACGGCACAAGGACGCGGCTGAAGCGCTTGCGGAAGAAGATGCGCTCATCGCCGACGGGAAAGAGGAACCAGCCCGAGATCGTGACGAAGAGCGGAACGCATGCACGGCACAGCGAGTTCAACCATCCCACCCAGTGCGCCGCGGGCGTGTTCAGCACCACACCGTCCGGGCCGATGTAGTAGAACTCGCCCGTGTGGATCTGCACCACCATGTAGATCGCCAGCACGCGCAAGAGGTCCAGTCCAAGATGCCGGGACGCGACGCGTGCGCTGGGTGCGCCGAAGGGCTCCGCAGTATCAGACGAGTTCGGTCGTGCTGTCTGTGATCTGTAAGCAGCAGGTGTCATGTGATGCATCGCATTCTTGCATACAGACCAAACTCATAGCGAGAGCCGTCCCCCACTGAGGAGCCTGCATCGGCCAGGTTCTTCTCCGCCTTTACCTGTTCCCGTCATCCAGCAGGGCCGCAAGGCCCGTCAACATAACAGCCTGGGTCGAAGGCCCAGGGAGCTCGTTGGTAAGGCCCGAAGCGCTGAAGGCGCGAAACATCGGCGTCCTCCATACGCCATGAACTACCGCACCGCAGTCTCAGAGTACGGAGCCGCCAAGGCTTTGCGTGACCATGCCGCCTCTGCCTCCGTGCTGAAGATAAAGTGCAACTCTCCTCCTCGCATCAGCTCCTCATGCGTAACGTAGCTTCGTTCCACCGTCTTGCCATTCAACAGCACGCTCCTGACATACGCATGCGCGCCGTCCATCCCCTCGGACGAAACTGTCAGCACCTCTCCGTCCGGCAGGTGCAGGACGGCACGATCCACAAACGGCCTGCCAATCACGTACTGGTTCGAGCCCGGCGCCACAGGATAAAAGCCAAGCGCGGTAAACACCAGCCACGCCGACATCTGCCCCAGGTCATCGTTGCCCACCAGGCCATCCGGCGCGGGACGGTATTGCGACTCGACGATCTGCTTCAGCCGAGCCTGCGTCTTCAGCGGCGCTCCCGCATACATGTACAGGTACGCTAGATGATGGCTCGGCTCATTGCCGTGAATGTACTGGCCAATCATGCCGGCAATGTCCTCCACATCGGCGTATCGTGCCGGATCGACCTTCTGGTCGAACATGCTATCCAGCTTGGCGACCAGCTTGTCCCTGCCGCCCAGCAGGTCGATCAGGTTCTGCTCATCCTGCGGCTGATACCACGAGTACTGCCATGCATTGCCCTCGGTAAACCCGCTCTCCGCACCCGCACGTGCCGGATCGAACGGCTTGCGATAGCTGCCGTTCGCCATTCGTGGCTCCACAAATCCGTCCACGGTGTTGAAGGTGTTGCGCCAGTACCCCGCGCGTTTGCCGAACTCTTTCGCAAGGGCATTGTTGCCCATCGCCTTCGCCATCTGCGCAATCGTCCAGTCGTCGAAGGCATACTCGACGGTCTTCGAGGCCGCTTCGCCGTCGTGGTCCACCGGCACATAGCCCAGCTTCATGTAGTCGCCCAGGTGCCCGTACGGAGCATAGGTCGCGCTCGCTACCATGGCATCCAGCGCAGCCTTGGCATCGTAGCCGCGGATGCCTTTCATGTACGCGTCCGCAATGATGGGCACGGCGTGGTAGCCGATCATGCACCACGTCTCGAGTCCCTGGAACTGCCATACCGGCAGGATGCCGAAGGGGCTCTCCTGCTGCGAAACAAGAAGCGATTGCACCAGATCGTTGGTCCGCTGCTCCGGCTCAAGCAGCGTCATCAGCGGCTGCTCCGCACGGTAGGTATCCCATAATGACAACGACGAGACAAAGCGAAATCCGCTTGCATGGTGCACCTGGTTGTCCGGCCCCCGGTAGTCGCCGTTCACGTCCATGCTGGTGCCCGGCGCAAGCAACGTGTGATAAAGCGCCGTATACAGCGACGTCTCCATCGCTGGGCTTGCATGAAACTCCACGCGTCCAAGTTCTGTTCGCCAGAGCTGCTGCGTCGCAGCACGCACGCCATCGAAGTCGAAACCGGGCACCTCGGCATCCATGTTCGCAATCGCGTTATCCTCGCTTACCGGCGAGATTGCTACCTTCACCACCAGCGGACGCGCGGACGGGACAAAGTCGAACACCGCTTCGAGGCCTCGGCCCTCGATACTCTGCGTATCCTGTGCTGTATCCCCCGGGGACTTGAAACCCTTGTACGGTGGCGGGTCTGCCTCGCGGTTATACAGCGCATGTCCCGCAAGCGGGGCAGAAAACCGCATGGCGAAATACAGTTGACGTCCCGGTGCCCATCCGCGTGTCTCGCGCATGCCGGTCACCGTGCCATCACGCCGGAGACGCACGCGCGACCACAGCACCTTTCCCGGATAGTTGTAGATACTGCTGCGCAGATCAATCAACACATGCCGCTTCGTACCCGGTGCGAACGTATACCGGTGCACGCCCACGCGCTCGCTTGCGGTAAGCTCTGCCCGCACATGCGCGTCGTCCAGCGTCACGGCGTAGTATCCCGGCTCAGCATGCTCCGTGCTGTGCGAAAAACGTGAGCGGTACCCACGCTCCCTGCCGTCTATGTCGCCTGGCTCCAGCGGAACCGTCTCGCCGCTCACCGGCGTCAGCAGCACGTCGCCGAGGTCGCTGTGTCCCGCGCCGGAGAAGTGCGTATGCGAGAAGCCCAGGATGGTCGTGTCTTCGTAGCGATAGCCGGCCGCCCACTTGTAACTCTGCTTGAAAGGCCGGATCTGCGTATCCGGCGATAGCTGTACCATGCCGAACGGCGCCGACGCGCCCGGAAAGGTATGCCCCTCCGGCCCGGTGCCGATCATGGGATCGACACGCGGGAGCGGATCGTGTGTTTGCGCGCAGATGCACTGTGCGCAGAGGAGCACGGCGAAGAGCAACGGCTTCTTCATGCAGCTAAGTATGACAGCCGCGCTTCAGCACGTCACGGGAACAACACATATCGCTTGGAAGTCGCGGCGATGCGACGAGCTGGGCCTGATTGTTCCAGAATGAAGTGAACGGAACAGATTTTCTTTGGAATGGTGTCGTGTCAGGTGCAGTTTGGCGAAATGTTTCACGTGAAACATCCGCCAAACCTTCCCGTTCCGAACCGATTCGCTGTCAAGCGAAGCTTACGGTTGACCACCACCGCCACCCGCACCGTAGATGTTGCCGGTCGTGTAGCTGGCATCGTTGGCGGCAAGTTGCACATAGATGCTTGCGAGTTCAGCGGGCTGTCCCGCGCGGCCCAACGGATAGTTCTGGCCAAAGTGGATCAGGTGCTCCTGCGTGGCGCCGCCCGAGACCTGGAGCGGTGTCCAGATGGGACCGGGCGCGACACCGTTGACGCGAATGCCTTTTGGCCCCAACTGCTTTGAGAGGGACTTGACGTAGTTCATCGTCGCGGCTTTTGTCTGCGCGTAGTCGTAGAGGTTCGCGGCAGGATCATATGCCTGCTCCGACGTGGTGCCGATGATGCAAGACCCGGGCTGCAGGTGTGGCAGGGCGGCCTTGATGATCCAGAAGGGCGCGTAGATGTTGGTCTTGATCGTGGCGTCGAAGGCTTCTGTTGTGAGTTGCAGAATGTCCTCGCACTGCTGCTGACGCCCTGCGTTGGAGACGACGATGTCCAGACCGCCCAGGCCCGCGACTGCCTTGGCGACGAGATCCTTGCAGTAGCTCTCCTGGCGCAGGTCTCCGGGGATCGGGATGGCCTTCCGGCCCTCTTTCTTGATCAGGTCGATCACCTCGCGCGCATCGGGCTCTTCGGTGGGGTAGTAGCTGATGGCGACATCCGCACCTTCGCGTGCATAGGCGATCGCGGCGGCGCGGCCCATGCCGGAATCGCCGCCCGTGATGAGCGCCTTACGCCCTGCCAGTCGTCCAGATCCCTTGTAACTGGTTTCGCCGTGATCCGGGCGCGGGTCCATCTTGCTGGCCAGGCCCGGCCAGGGTTGTGTCTGGCCCGGGTAGGGCGGCTTCGGGTATTTGCTATCGGGGTTGGTAAACGGAGCGGCGGTTGACCCGCTCTGCGCCTGTGCCTCCAGCGGCGTTGCGGCGGTCAATGCGGCACCCGCGATCCCGGCACCAAGGTGCGTGACAAGATCGCGGCGCGAAATCGAGCCAGACTCAGAACTCATGTTTGTCTCCAGAACAGAAGGTGGTGACTGCGGAGTGCAGTGCAACACCACCGTCTTCTGTACGGAAGCTGTATGTCCGCTTCGGCGTTGTCTGTTCCGGCCTGTGCGACGGAGATGGCGGAAAACTTCGTCCGCCGCACAGGCCTGCAGAACGCCCCGGTTATGGGCAGACGCTGGAAGTGCCGCTGGTGCCCTGCACGCAGAGGGGCACGATGAGCGAGTTCTGGATGAAGGCGGTGCTCGACTGGCTGCCGCCGCTGACCGACTCCGCAATGGTGAGGTAATACCGGCCCGAGGGCGTTGGAGCGGCCGGCGGCGCGGTGAACGAACCACCGCAGGAGCTGATGCCAAAGCAGCAGAGCAGGAGCATGTAGAGGGCCATGCCGGAGAGGAGGCGACGACGCTGGTCTGATCCCAGCCCCATGCCGAAGATCCACGCTCCCGGGATCGGCAGGAAGAGCGCCGCCGCCGCAACGAAGACCATACGCCCGCTGCTGCCACCCAGCGAGGTTCCTTTATTCAATCTGGCGGTTGCCGTTGCGGGTGTGGCCTGGATGGTCACGGTGACCTGGCTCGCTGTGCTGTTGGGCGAGGCGGTCGCCTGCGGCTGGTTGCAGCTGATGCCGTAGAGTGATGGCGTGACCGGTGATCCGCCACCCGTCATCGTCACACCCAGGCAGGTGAACGTGACCTGGATGGTGGTCGGCTGCGGCGCCACCGTGTACGTCTGCGAGGCTGTGCCTGTCTGCGCCGATGTTGTCACGTTGGGTGAGACGAGTACTGTCTTCGAATCCGATCCGGTGAGCTTGGAAACGCTGCCCGTGGCTGTAAGCGTGACCGTGTAGGAGACCTGCGTGGACTGGGTACCGTAGGAGTGCGTGTAGGTCTGGTTCGCCGAGGTCACGGTATCGATGGCGCTGTCACCCCAGTTCAGCGTTTGAGTGACAGGGTCGTTCGCCTGGCCGGTGCAGGAGGCGCTGACGCCGACCGTGTTGGTTGCTCCGGCGGAGGTGATGGTGTTGAGCGTGCACACCGGCACCTTGTACGCAGGGTTTGTGGAGACCTGGGGTGCAACGGGCGTCACGGCCTGCTGTGCCGAGCCGGAGAGACCAGCAGTATCGGTCGCGGTGACGGAGACAGTATAGGTGCCGGCCTGCTTGTAGGTATAGAACGACTGACCGGCGGGCTGCACGGTGATCGTCGTCCCGTCACCCCAGGCAAGCGTTGCCGTCAGGCCCAGGTTCTGTGGGTCCTTGCAGCTGACCGTAGCCGCTGCAGTGAGGGCTGTCGAGATGGGCGATGTCGTGATGGTGCACACCGGACTCTGATTCGGTGTTACGGCCGCCTGCGCGGACCCGGACAAGCCGGCGCTGTCTGTCGACGTAACGGAGACGGTGTAGGTGCCTGCGGAGGCGTAGGTATGCGTGAAGTTCCCGGCAGGCTGTGCCTGCGACGAGAGTCCATCACCCCAGGTGATGAGCGTTGCCGTCAGCGGCAGCTTTTGTGGATCGGTGCAGGTCACGGTAGCTCTGGCAGTCAACGCTGAAGAGGTTCCGGATGCCGTCAGGCTGCACGACGGCGCGGCATACGCATCGGCGAGCACAACAGCCGGGCTGGCCGCTCCCTTGTAGTTAGCATCCCCTGCCAGGCTGGCAATGATGGTGTGCGGCCCGGCGGCAAGCTTTGAGGTATTCAGCGATGTACCGCAGGTGTTGCCGCACGCGGCGATGGTCGCCGCCGTGACCCCGTCGACGGTCACTGTGACCGCGCCACCCGGCGCCACGGTGTTTGCGGGATGCGTGATGTTCGCCGTCAGCGTCACGGACGCTGCGCCGAAGGTGATGGATGACGGTGAAAGCGAGACCGTGATGGAAGGCTGTGCCTGCGTGACGGTCAGCGTGGTTTGCGTGCTGTTTGCAACGAGGTAGTTCGTATCCGCGGCAAGCGAGGCTGTAATGGTGTGGGTCCCGCTGACAAGTGCCGCCGTGTTCAGCGTGGTGGTGCACGTGCTTGCGCAGGAGGCGATGGTCGCTGCCGTGACTCCATCCATCGCTACCGTGACTGCGCCTGCCGGTGCAGTGGCGTTCGCCGGATGCGTGACGGAGGCATTGAAGGTCACGGTCGGGGTGCCATATGTCAGGCTTGCCGGTGTGATGGAAGCCGTAAGGACGGGTTGTGCCTTTGTGACGGTCAGGTTGAGCGAGGAGCTGTTTGCGACGGTGTAGTTCGCGTCAGCGGCAATCGAGATCCCGACCGTGTGCGACCCCGGAGTAAGTGCCGTGGTGTTCAGCGAGGCAGTGCAGGTGCCGGCGCACGCGGCGACCGTCGCGGCTGCCGCGCCATCCAGCGAGAACGTCACAGCACCCGACGGCGCGGCGGCATTCGCCGGATGCATCACGGTCGCCGACACGGTCACGCTTGCTGTCCCGTAGCTGACAGACGATGCCGAGATGGAGCCGGTAATTACGGGTGTGGCCTGCGTGACCGTCAACGTGACGGCGGGGCTGCTCATGGCCGAGTAGTTGGTATCCGCGGCCATGGAGGCGACGATTGAGTGCGTGCCCACCGACAGTGCGTTCGTCGGCAGTGTGGCGCTGCATGGTGAAGTGCACGGATTGACCGTTGCGGCGGTGGTGCCGTCGATCGTGAAGGTCACGGCTCCGGAGGGTGCAGCCGCGTTTGCGGGATAGCTGAGAGCGGCTGTGGCTGTGATGCCCGCCGTCCCGTAGCTCACAGAGGTAGAAGACAGGGATGCAGCTACAGCGGGTGCGGCGCGCTGCACCGTCAACGTTGCCGTGGCCGTGGTGGCATTGTAATACTGCGAGGCGGCCTGGGTCGCCGTGATCGTATGGTTTCCGGCGCTCAGCGTCGCCGTGGGATAACTGGCGGAACAGCTTTGTGAAGAGCCCGAGGCACCGCACGTCGCGTTGCCAGACGCGCCACCATCGATCACAAAGGCGACCTGGCCTGTGGGCGCATTTGGACCATTGAAGCCCACGGTGGCGCTCAGTGTGGCTGTCTGCGTGCCATAGGTGACCGTCACCGGGGCAACAGACAGGGTCGCGCTATACACGGCCACCTGCAGCGTGCCCGTGCCGGACGCCTGCACGTAGTTGTTGTCTGCGGCCTCGGTCACGGTGACCTGGTAGGTCTCCTGCTGCGGTGGCCGCCCAAGGTTCTGGATGGTGACGCTGCAACTCAATGGCGAGGCTGTGCTGGTGCACGACATGGTGCCGCTGTACAGCACGTTGTTGAAGCTATTGACAACGGAGTAGGTAACCGCTCCGGTCGGCTGCACGCCGCTGTACGCGACGGAGGCGGTGAGAGTGACCGACCCACCCGCCACGCCGGAACTCATGGGAACGGTCACGACAGGTGTTCCGGCAGTAGCGGTTCCGGTCAGGGCGACGGTTTGCGAGGCTGATTTGTTCAGGCTGATGTCTGTGATCGACGATGTTTCCGTCAGCGTTCCAGCGTGTTGCGGTGTAAAGAGGTACCCATACGTGCAGCTTGCACCGGCGGCGACCGGACCCGTGGCAGGGTTGCCGCGGGCTTTGATGGGACACGTGGTAGATCCCGCATCCAAGGTGAAATCGGCCGGACTGGTCGGATTGGATCCACCGGAGGGTATGGAAACAATGAGCGGCGCATTTCCGATGTTGTTGAATGCGACCGTCTGCGGCCCGCCATTGGAGCCGATTGCGGTCGTGGGAAAGCTGAGGCTCGACGAAGCAATCACGACCTGGCGGATGTCATAGCCCTGCTCTTCCGAGATGTAGAGAGTCCCGGCGCCATCCAGGGCAAGCCCAGCCGGGAACTGCAGCGTCCCGCTGGTTGCGGGTCCGTTGGTGGCTCCGGCAGTACCTGTGCCAGCAATGGTCGAGATCATCCCGTTGGAAACACTGACTTGACGGACGCGATTGTTCTGCGAGTCTGCGATGTACAGGTTGCCGGCCGGATCGACAACGACATCATGCGGCGTGTTCAGTTCCGCCGCTGTGGCAGAACTGCCGTCGCCGGAAAAACCGGCGGTGCCGTTGCCAGCTACCGTCGTGATGATGCCCGTTGAGGCGGCGATCTTGCGGATCACGTGCCCGGTGTTGTCCGCAACAAAGACGTTCCCCGCCTGATCCACCGTCACGTCATGCGGGTCATTGAACTTTGCCGCGACTGCCGGACCACCGTCTCCGCTGGTACTGCCGCCAGCCCCGCAGATGCCAGCCACCGTGGTGACGATGCCTGTTCCGGCGTTGACCTTGCGAATGCAAGCATTATAGGAGTCAGCGATGTACAGGTCGCCTGCCGGAGAGAACGCGACCCGGCGAGGCGAGTTGAAGAGGGCGGCGGTTGCTGCGCCACCGTCCCCGCTGTATCCGCTTGTGCCGCACCGGCCGGCGAACGTGGAGATCCTTTGTGTGGCCGCGCTGACGACGCGCACGCAGAAGTTGTTGAAGTCCGCGATATAAAGGTTCCCGGCCGGGTCGAGCGCCGTGCCGTGTGGCTGGTTGATGGAGGCGAGGGTGGCCGGACCGCCATCGCCGTTGTAACCTCCCACACCATTGCCCGCAACGGTTGAGATCACGCCGGTTTCGGCGTCGATCCTGCGGATGCGGTTGTTGTTGCCGTCCGCGACGTACATGTTGCCGGCCTGATCCACGGTCACGCCGTATGCAATGTTCATCTGCGCGGAGGTGGCCGCGCCGCCATCGCCGCTGAACCCCGCCGTGCCCGTACCCGCAACGGTGGAGAGGATGCCGGGTGTGAGTGCCGCCAGCGCACCCTGGCCGACACCGCTGAGGCCAAACGTGGCTGTTCCCGCAGTCGTGGTGATGGTCAGCGGCACATTGTGCTCGCCCGCGAACTGTGGCGCGAACGTGACGGTTACGGTGCAGATGTTGGCGCTGCTCAGGTTCGCGTTCAGAGCGCAGCCGGACAGGCTGGCTGTGTATTCATTGAGACCGCCAAGCGACGTGGCGACGGTGATCTTTGTGATCTGTAGGCTCTGCTGGGGTTGCAGCAGCAGCGTAAGCGCGGCGCTTGTGCTGCCGATCGCGGTTTGCGGGAAGTACAAGCTTGCAGTGACGGCAGGAATCTTGCGGATGCGGTTGTTGCTGCGGTCTGCGATCAGGATGTTGCCGTCCGCATCGACGGCAATGCCGAAGGGACCCGACAAGCCTGCCTGGACGGCAAGGCCGTTGTCGCCGCTGTATGTTGCCGTGCCCGTGCCGCTCAGCGTGGTGATGATTCCGCTTGAAGCGGTCACCTTGCGGATATGGTTGTTGTTACTGTCCGCGATGTACAGATTGCCTGCACTGTCCAGGGCGATCCCGTCCGGCGATCCCATCTGCGCGCCTGTGGCTGCTGCACCATCGCCGCTGTAGCCGCTGGTGCCACAGGTGCCCGCGACCGTGGTCAAGGTGTTGCCAGAGGTGCTGAAGGTAAATTTGCGCACGCAGTGCGCTCCCTCATCGCCGATGAAGAGGTTTCCTGCCGCATCCACGGCCAGTCCGACGGGCTGGTAGATGGGGTTCTGGTAGTTGCCGCAATTTCCGGCAGCGGTGGTGATGACGCCGGAGGGTGAGACCTCGCGCACGCAGTAGTTGAAGTAGTCGGAGATGTACAGAATGCCCGTGCTGCTGACCGCCACTCCCTGGGGGAAGTTGAGGGAGGCGGAGGTTGCAGGTCCGTCGTCGCCCGCGTACCCCGCTGTACCGTTGCCAGCGACGGTGGTGATGATGCCGCTGACCGCGTCCACGCGGCGGACGCGGTTGTTGTTGACGTCACCGATGTAGAGGTTACCGGCGCTGTCGACTGCTGCATGACCCGGCCCGTTCAGCATGGCTGACGTCGCCGGGCCGTTATCGCCGCTGAAACCCGCTGTTCCGTTGCCGGCGACTGTGGTGATGATGCCCGTGGCAGCGTCTACGCGGCGTACCAGGTTGTTGTCGCTGTCCACGATGTACACATTGCCCGCGCGGTCTGTCGCAACGCCACGGGGGCCGGACAACTCGGCGCTCGTCGCGGGTCCGCCGTTCTGGCTGGCACCATAGCCTGCGGTCCCATTGCCTGCACTGGACTGGATGGAGGGAAGCCGGTTGAATTGCGCAAGGCTCGCGTGCGCCAGGAATACCGCGCTCAAAGCAACCAGTACAGAGCGTCTCCAGGCGAGGCCGCTACGCTTGGCCGAGCGTAGAGTCAGGGCAGAAAACAGACCAGCAGGCATGTCAAGAAGTCCTCGCGCGGGAGTGGAGGGCTGTGAAGACCAGCCCTGCAGAAGTGCAGCAGACGTTCAGGCGACCCGGGGAGTGGAAGGTATTGCAGTCCTGGCATTGCCCAGGGCTCGCTTCAAAGTTGTGGAGTGAACCGGCCTACATCATCGCACGTTTCCTGCTTGCTTGGCACCAGAGGTAATCGCGCCTGATCGTGCCACAACTCTTTGGGCAGACCCGCCTGCAATCCTGGTGCTACCCCGCCGTCCAACAGAATGGTACGTTTGTAATCGTCACGAGGTAAAGCAATGGCGGTTGTTCCCGGGTTCAAATATGACCTGTTCATCAGTTATGCCCATCGCAATGATGTGCCATGGGGATGGGTCACCGATTTTGTCCAGACACTGAAGGCGGAGCTGGAGAGCAAGAGCCGCGACATTCGCATCTGGTGGGATCCGGGCCTCCGTACGGGCGAAGACTTCAACGTTGCCATCGCGAACGCCATCTCGGAGAGTGCCACATTCCTCAGCGTGCTCTCGCCTGCGTACGGCGATTCGACTTACTGCCGCAAGGAAATCGAGGAGTTCCGGCAGCAGCGGCATCCCGCATTCGGCATCATGGTGGGCAGCATGAGCCGCATGCAAGCCATGGTGATCGACCGTGAATACACACGCGACAAATGGGCACCGGAGTTCCGCAATACCAGCCCGCAGGAGTTCTACGACGAACGCAGTTCGCTCTTCGGACGCCCCGCAACGCTGGTCAGCTCCGACCCCTGGATCAAGGGGCTATGGAATGTGCGCGACTCCCTTTGGGCGGTGATTACCGAGATGCGCAACCGCAAACAAAGCGGTGCCGTTATGGAAAGGAATTATGGTGCGCGGCCTGCCGCCGCATCGGACAGGCCAACCCTATTCCTCGCGGAGGTAACGGACGATATGTACCGTAAGCGGGAGAAGCTGCGGTCCGCGCTGGAACAGGGAGGAACGTTCGACGTATCCACGTGGGCGGAGGCCTCGGCCCCGGCAGCGGCGGATCCGGCGACGCTGACGGCACACCTGTTCGGCGCGTTCCCGGGACGCGGCTTTGGCGACTCGGAAAAGTCCCTGCCCCAGTTGCAACTGGAGGAAGTCTTGAAGTCGCAACCATCACGACGGCCAGTGGTTTGGCTGCCGCGCAACCTCGATCTGGACGACGTGGATGCGGACGATCACCGCGCGTTCCTCGAGATGCTGCTTGCCAGTAGCGCAATCGAATTGCTGCGCTGCGACTTTGAAGATCTGAAAGACGAACTCGCCAAGAGGATGGTCGTGAACAAACCGCCCGCGAAGCAGCTGCGCGGGCAGAAGGACGGTCCCATCATCCACATCTGGCACACGATGGACAATCCGAACTCGCTGGCACCGCTGAAGACCTATCTCAGCGAGAACAACTGCGGCATCTCCACCTTCGATTGCCGCACCGCGCAGCCGGAGAAGATGCAGTCGCGCCTGGCCGTGTGTGACGGCCTGATCGTGCCCTACACGCCGGAGACGCGCACCTGGGCGGAAGATGTCATGACGGAGGCATTCCGACTGCGTCGCCGCGAAGAACGCCCCACCGCATTTGCCGCGGTGGAGTTGCCACCCGCGACGGACTTCGAGTTCAACTTCGAACATCCACGCGTCGTGCCCGTTTTTGTCAACCAGCCGAATGCCTATGGAAAGGTCGGCGACTTCCTCGCGCGACTGGATGAAGCCGATGCCTGAGCTCCTTGAAGACGTGATGGCACCTGATGTTGCCTCGTCGGCGACACAGTTTGCCGCGCTCTCCCGCAGCAATCCCTTTCCGGGTCTCCGCCCATACATGGAGGAGGACTCTTCGTGGTTCTTTGGGCGGTCGGCTGAAACCAACGACCTGCTGAAACGGCTGCGCAGGCTGCATTTCGTCGCGATCGTGGGTGCTTCGGGCAGTGGCAAATCGTCGCTGGTGCGCTCTGGTGTATTGCCGCAGGTGCGCGATGGATATCTGGATGCGGAGTGGTACATGGCCACCTTCCGTCCGGGGGACCGGCCCTTGGCCAATCTGCGCGATGCGCTTGAGGCTGTTCTTCCCGGTATCCCAACCGGCGCGCTGGACGAGGCGTTTGAGAGCGGCCCAAAGGGTCTGGTGCGCGCCATCGGCGCGTCCGGCCTGCCGCCAAATGGACGCGTCCTCATCCTGGTGGACCAGTTCGAAGAACTGTTCCAGTTTGCGCAGCGCTCCGGAGAGGAGGCGCAGGAAGAGGTGAAACAGTTCCTGAAGCTCCTGCTGGCCGCGGTGGTCAGTGACGATGTTCCGGTGTACGTCCTGATGACCATGCGCCTGGAGTGGCTGAACGAGTGTGCCACCTACACCGGCCTGGCGGAGGCCATGAACGAGGGCCTGTACCTGGTCCCGCCGATGGAGCGCAGGCAGTTTCAGCAGGCCATTCTTGGACCCCTCGAGATGGCCGACGGCAGCATCACCGGTTCCCTGACGGACCGGATGCTGAACGACCTGAACAACAGGACCGATCAGCTGCCCGTTCTGCAGCATGCGCTGTCGCGGCTCTGGAAGCGGTGCGGTACGGCGCAGACCTTTGCCGGGGGCGACTACGAGGCGGTGGGAACGGTTTCCAACTGCCTGTCACAGCACGCCGAAGCGGTCTATGGCGAACTGACCGAGTCACAGCAGAAGCTGGCCGAGCAGATCTTCCGTGCCATCACGCAGGTCTCGCAGAACCGCAAGATGCGCCGCCCGCGCCCGGTCTCCGAGATCATGACGCTTACCGGGGCTTCGTTCACGGACGTAGCCGCGGTCGTCACCACCTTCAGCCGCTCCGGCCGGTCGTTCCTTGTCACCACGCAAGGCGCACTGACTGAACATTCCATCGTTGACCTGTCGCACGAGGCACTCATCCGGCAGTGGAAGCGGCTGAGCGACTGGGTGGACAGCGAGGCGGAACTGCAATCCCGCCTGCATCGCCTGGACGAGGACGCGGCCGACTGGGACCGCAACCGCAAGGCGAACCGCTCCTGCCTGTACCGGGGTGCGCAGTTGCAGCGCGCGGAACGGCTGCTGCCTTCGCTGAAAGCCGAGAGTGCATCCGCTGCCTTTGTGCGCGCCAGCGCGCAGGCACGCTTCTGGCGCAAGGTGCAGACGCAGGGAATCGCGGCGCTCGTTGCCATTGCGGTGCTCGCCTTTGTGGCCTACCAGGTGCGGGAGCGCGCCGAGCGGCAAAAGCAGTCCCTGGCGCTGGCCCGGGAGCAGCAGCGTAACGCGCAGATCGAGGCGGACAATGCCAAGCTGCAGGCGGCGAAGGCTCAGGAGTTTCAGCAGAACCTCGTTCAACAGATCGATGCCGCGCACGGCTCCGCGACGGCCCTGGCAGCGATTGCAAAGAACATCTCCGCGCCCCGTATTTACGTGCAGTTCGCAGCCGGCCAGGCAAACCTTGCCCGTGCGGTGCAGGCGCGCCTGGAAGCCAAGGGCTACGTTGTACCGGGGACAGAGGCCATCGCCTCCGGCAACGTTCCCCAGCAGTCACAGATCCGCTTCTTTCACGACACGGACCGTGCAACGGCAACGCAGATCGCAGGCGTGCTGCGGTCCAGCGTTCCCGGCGACGTTTCAGCACAAAGCTTCCCAAATCCGCGCCAGATCGTTCCCGCCGGCCAGTTTGAGTTGTGGATTGTGCCGCCATCGGCTGTGGCGCGTGAGTCGGCACCAGCCGCCGCCAGCAGCGCGCCCGCAACCGTCGCGGCTGCGCCGAAACCGGCAGCGCCGGAGCCTGCGCCGGTTGTAGTCCCGCCAACCCTCAATGCCAGCCTGTCGTCCGACCACACCACGCCGGGAGCGGGTGTCACGCTGACGTGGCAAGCCGACAACGCCCAAGTGACGATTAACAACGGCATCGGCAACGTCGCACCCAGTGGTTCGCTCACCGTGGCTCCCTCACAGTCGACGAAGTACGAGATCGTGGCCAAGAATGCTGGCGGCAATGTCTCCAAAACTCTCGCCCTGACCGTGGCGGAGCCGACGCCTGTGCTGAAGGTGCCTTCGGCAGCAACTCCAGTCAAGAGCGAATTGTCTCAGGTGAAGGGTGCGTTGTCGCGTTATCGCGAGGCCTACGAGAGCCAGAGCGTCGACGAACTGCGAAAGGCCTGGCCCACAATGTCCGGCAATCAAGCCAAGGACCTGGTTCGGTCGTTCTCGCAGTTTAACGCGGTCCGTCTCGACATCAACTGCCCGGACGATGCCTTCCACATTGACGGCAACACGGCGAATGCGACCTGCCAGCAGGTTGCAACCTACACCGTGAAGGGCAAAAAGTTGCCGGTATCCGCCAGCAACTGGCATTTCCGCTTCGGCAAGGATAACGGTACGTGGGTCGTTACAGAACCTCGTCAGGAACACTGAGGCGTGCTGGCGGTGGCTGGTCTAGAACGCGTACGAGACGCCGCCCAGCGGTACCACGCGCGCCCGCAGGCCAGCCTGGTTCAGCGCCACGGTGGCGTTGCCGGTGATGATGAGATGACCCTCCAGCAGCCGGTCTGACTTGAAGCCGATGCTGAAGTCATTCGAGGTATACGAGCCGACGTAGGGCTGTACCGAGACACCACTGATGGTGGAGGTGTACTGCGTCGTCACGGGAGCGCTGAGCCGCGGCGCATCGTAAAAGTGTTTTCCCAACAGGTCCGCGACAAGCGTGAAGTTCTTGCCCGGCGAGTACTCCGCACCGACGTTGTAGAACACATCGGTGGGAAGCTGCTGCTTGTTGCCGCTTGCGTCAGGATTGAGGATGGAGTGCCCATTCCACTGGTACCCCGCATTGACGTGCGGCGACACACGTTTCGCCCATGCCAAGGCGACATAGGGGCGCACACCCACCGTCCCTGAGCCAAGGAAGTTGAGTTCATCGCCCGTGGGAAGCCGTACATCTCCGCCAACTCCCAACAGAATGTCACGCCGGTTGTAGACGGTAGCCTTGCTGCCGATCTGTACGTCGCCCAGGCCGCCTGACCTGCCGGGGACACTCTCGCTCACCGGTGCAGAGCCTCCATTGACGCCATATTCCGTGCCGTTCACCGTTGCCGCAAACGTGACATGCTCAAACGGGACCGCGACGGAGACATCCAGCCAGTTGGTGATGCCCGCCGCGACCAGCCCGGTGTACTGCCCTACGCGAATGTCTAACCGGTTCTGTGTCACGGTGTAGATCTGCGGCGGTTGACCTGCGACAGGACTGAAGGACAACACGATCGGAATCTGCTTGAGCGAGTTTCCATCCAGGTGGCCAAAGGTGAAGTTCTGGTAGGTGAACCCGACAAAGACATGATGCCGGGGCAACGATTCAGCCTCTTCACTGAAGACCGTTCCCAGGCTGTTGGTTGCATTCGTGCTGGCAAGGACGTTGTTGCGGAAGATGGGCACGCTTACCGCCGAACGCGCAATGGGAAGCTCGCCCAGTTCCGTGCCGAACGGCGTGAACAGCGCGTTGAACGGCGCCGCGGAGGTGTGGAAGGTCGCGGGAATCAGGCAATACAGATCGCTCGTGTGCGCGTTGACGCACAGTTGAGCTCGTCCCGCTCCGGGCAGCGCCGCCGCGCAAAGCGACAGTGCGGCAGCAGAACATCGCAACGCGGAAGATGCGCTGGCCCGAGGCAAGCCGCACAGCCGGACACGCGTCTGCCCCAGCCAAAGCATTGCTCCGCGTTGCCGCCGCATCAACTCTCCTCTGCTTCTTTGATTACAGTTATGCCACACCGCCGGCCCGGGCCGTCGTCTTCCACGCCTGCTTAGGAGGCAGGCAGGGTGGTCGCCGTCATGCTCTTTGCGGGGCCGTCCAGCAGGTCAAAGATGGCCTGCACATAGCGCTTGACGGCGGCCTCCGCATCGTCACCCACCAGGCCATTCTGCTTGGAGAGTTCCAGCAGCTGCGGCCCCACGACGTTGATCACAGCTTCCATCTTCGCCACGCCTGTGGCAGCGGCGGTGGCGCTGTTCGAAGCCTGAGCTGCGGTGACCTCCGCCATGCAGATCGAATTGACCACAGTAGAGAACAAGCCGCCTTGCAGAGGGAAGAGCAGGTCTACAAACGGCTCTGCTGCCTGCGCCTGCTTGGTGACAAAGGGCAGAACCCTGGTGAAGCATTCAAAGCCGAGATGCCCGATGCTTTTAAGGAACGACTTGTGCGGTGCTTTTAGATCGGTTACAGGGACAACTGCAGACATGAGGTCTCTTCTCCGTGCTGGTTCAAGCAGAATGTCGTGTGCGGAAGACACCTAAGGATGTCACCAACCCGGTCTGAACGCAAGCGCATTCAACAGCGTGTCGGGCGCTGGCAGAGGGGGCTACTTGCCGTCTGCCGCAAACGTTTCGAACCATGTTCGAAACCTGGGTCCGAGGTCAGGATGTTTCAGCCCCAATTCGACTGTGGCCTTCAGAAACCCGAGCTTGTCGCCTGCGTCATGGCGCTTGCCCTCGTAGGTGAAGCCGTACACGTCTTCGTGCTGGAGCAACGCTTTAATGCCGTCCGTCAGTTGCAGTTCTCCGCCGGCACCTGGGGTGATCGTCTCCAGCATCTCGAAGATGCGCGGCGTCAGAATGTACCGGCCGATGATGGCGTTCTGACTGGGCGCTTCGCGCGGCTTTGGTTTCTCCACCATGTCGCGCACCTTGCACAGGCGCGGGTCGGATTGCACCGGCACACAGTCCAGACATCCATAATTCTGGATCGCATCGCCCTCGACAACTTCGCTGCCGAGAATGGATGCGCCTGTGTGCTCGAATGCCTGCACCATCTGCTTCAGGCAGGCAGTCTCGGCATCCACAATGTCGTCGGGCAGGATGACCGCAAACGGCTCATTGCCAACCAGTTCCTTTGCCATCAGTACAGCATGACCCAGTCCCAGAGCTTCAGGCTGACGAACGTAGCTGACCTTCGCCAGCCTGGTCACAGCTAGAACGCAGTCCAGCAGGGCCTTTTTTCCGCGTCGTTCCAGTGAGGCTTCCAGCTCCGGCGCACGATCAAAATGATCTTCCATCGTACTTTTGCCGCGGCCGGTGACGATGATGATCTCCGTGCATCCGGCGGCGACGGCCTCTTCCACGCCGTATTGGATTAATGGCTTGTCGACGAGAGTCAGCATCTCCTTGGGAGTTGCTTTGGTGGCAGGCAAAAAGCGTGTGCCCATGCCGGCGGCCGGAAACACCGCCTTACGAATAGTCTGTGTCATGCGAAACTCAATCCATGCCGGCCATACCGGCTTTACCGTTGATGATATCGGAAGCAGGGTCAAGAAGCAGCGATCGATCCACATGTTCGGACCCGTCCCGTGCCGCTCTGGAGGCCGTCAGAGTACGGGAGAAGCGTCGTGCAGCATGGCTTGGCGCGCGATGCGGATGGGAACAGGCCCCTGCTTCATCAGGGCGTCATGGAAGCCTTGCAGCGTAAACGCCGCGCCCTGCTTCGCCTTCATGTCGTCACGCAGCTTTATGATCTCAAGCTTGCCAAGCGTGTAGTACAGGTACGTTGCGTTTGAGGTTCCCCGTTTGGTTTCAACCGCCGCCACGGAGGGCGACTGGTACCCTTCCTTCACGAAAAAGGCTTCTGCCTGGTCCGTTGTCCAGCCCTCGGTGTGCATCTTGATTCCAACGGTAAACCGGGCATTACGCAGCAGCGCATCCTGCAACTGGCCCAGCTTGATCAGCTTCCTTTCGCGGTCATCGGCCCCTGGAGGATCAAAGCCTTCATCCAGCATCATCTGTTCGCAGTAGTGTGCCCATCCTTCGACGTTGGAGTTTGCGCCGAGGATCTTGCGAACCCTGGAGGGGAACTGGTCCTGCCAAAGAAACTGCACAAAGTGCCCCGGGTACGCCTCATGCACGCTGGTGCTGACGATGGTGCCCACGTTGAACTCCGCCATATGCTCCGCGATGTGCTGCGCGGTCCAGCTTTTTTCTGGCAGCGTCACGTTGAAGTACGCCTTGGTGGATCCGGTCTCGAACGGTCCCGGAGGGTCCATGCTGGCTGATGTTGTCGCACGCATGAACGGCGGTGTCTCCTCCAGCGTGGGGCGCACGTTGCTGGGCAGCGTAATAATGTGGTGCGACTGGATGAACGCAATCTCCGCGTTGAAGCTGTCGCGGAAGGCGTCCAGCAGCTTGTCCGGCGCGGGATGGATGGTGGCAAGTTGGGCCAATACGTCCTGCGGTGTCTTGCCGGGGTCAAGCTCCCCGGCAATGCGCGCGAACTCCGCCTGGTTCGCCTTCATGTTGCTGTCGTTGATGGCCAGCAGTTTATCCAGCGGCGTGTCGACCATCTCGTCATACTGCAGTTTCTTGCGGAAGGTGTCCGAGCCCCAGCGGAAGTCGCCGTGCGAGCGTGGCAGGAGGTCCGTTCGCATCCAAGTTCCGTAACTCTGGAGTGCTTCGATGACCGCGGCATTTGTCTTGGCAAATTCGGCCTTCGCGGCAGCGTCCGTTGCATCCGCAAAGGCAAGCGGCACGTCGTGCTGGAAGAAGCTTACGTCCCCGTCGATCTGCTCCAGCGCGATTTCTGTGTAAACCTGTGCCGGATTTTGCAGATTCTGCCGACCGTCCTCCAGCATTTTGGGAATCAGCTTCTCGCGCGCAATGGCTGCGCGCAAGCGCATGTTCACAGGAGCATACGGACGCTCCATGACGACGAAGATAGCGCCCGTCGCGCTGCTTGGATACATATCCGGATAGTGCTGCCAGAGGCGGATCGTCTCAAGCGAAAGCAGTTGCGACCGGATGGAGTTCAGCAGGATGTCGCGGTCTGCCGCGACCGGAGCATCCAGAGCGTTCGCGGGAATCGCGCTGATCTTTGCTTCGTACTCGTGTAAGGCCCTGGTGAACTTTGCCATGTTGGCGGCGGAGTAGTCCTCCAACTCCGTGTCGTATTGATGCAGGCCGGCGCCCGTACCGGTGGAGGGCTGGAATGGAAAGTACACCTGGTCGAAGAACTGGTCGGAGACAGACTGAAAGGTCTGCGCGGCACCGTCCGGGCCAAGCCGCTGCGCAGGTCCGGGTAAAGCTGCAATGCAGAACAGTAAAGCGGCAGTACATCTGGCCAGGCGTTTGGAAAGGGAAACCATGCGGATCATCTTACGACGCCTTGGCAGTGCGGTCCGAGCTACTTGACCCGCCTCTCTGCCGTCTCGCACAGCTTTGCAATGCGTTTGTTGATTGACTCAGGTGACGTATATGCAGCCACCGCAAACAACTCCATGCGCCGCTGGGTGGGCGTCATGGTGCTCCAGCCGGACGCGGCCCTGGGGCGGGCTTTGAATGCCCGGGTAATCGCGGGTGGCAGTTCCGCCTCGCCTTCCATGGCAAACAACATGCGCTCTGCAATCTGTTCGGCGCGCTTACCCCGTGCCGCGCTGTTCCTGGCATCACGCAGATACGTGCCGATCTGCCGCCGTGTATTCTCGCTCAGCGACTCATACCATGCGCGCAGACCGTCAGCTTCATCCAGCAAAAGATCGAGTTCGTCCGGCAACTCTGCCGGGCGCGGATCGAGGTCCGGCTCCAGCGTGAACTCCGCACCGTGGCCTGCGTACACCTTCGCTTCGGCCTGCATGCGCTTGTTCACAAGAAGGCAATACGTTCCTGGCTTGTCTGCGACGGGAAAGAGCGATGTGCGAAACGCAAAGCCGTTGATCGTACCTTTCACACGCAATCGCACCCGGTCGGGCCACACCGCAGCCGGATTGAACGGCACTCGCGCGATCGTCCAGCCGAGAGCGCGATCACCCTTCTCGAGAGTGGCTTTAAATGTCTCGATGCTCATCGAGTAGCAGCCTATGCGGCTACGGGAGCAAGATCAAGCTGTTCCAGCAGCGACTTGGTTTCGGCAATCACATCGGCGGCGTTGGCGGAGGAGAGCGGCCAGCGCAGCACGCCCTGCGGGGTGAACTGTGCGCCTTTCTTGGTGTTACGGGAAACCATCTTCATCAGCATGCCGGGGTCGATCTTTGCCTTGGTGTCGAACTTGAGGATCAGCATCTCGCGGAAGATCTTCTGTTTGTTCTCCTCCAGCTGCACGCGCTTGCGGTCGAGCTGCGCCAGGCCGATGCGCTCGCATTGCAGGCGTACCTCCGATGCGGCGAGCAGGTTCACGACGCTCTCCGGCAGTTCGCCGTAGCGGTCGATCATCTCGGCGCGCACGTCGGTCAGCACGCCCGTGTCGGTTGCGCCAGCGATGCGCTTGTACATGCGCAGCCGCTGGTTCTCCTCGGGAATGTATGACGGATCAATGCGCAACGAGATGCCGAGGTTGAGCTGCACGCCGACGTGCTCCTCCTGCGTTTCACCCTTGATGCGGCCCACCGCCTCCTGCAGCATGGAGGTGTACATCTCAAAGCCGATGGCCTCAATGTGGCCGCTTTGCTCCCCGCCCAGCATGTTGCCCGCGCCGCGCAGTTCAAGATCGAGTGCTGCAATCTTGAAGCCGGCGCCAAGGTCGCTGAACTCCTTCAGCGCGGCCAGCCTGCGGCGTGCGATGTCGGTGAGTTCGTTCTCTGGCGGGATCAGCAGGTAGGAGTATGCGCGGCGGTCGCTGCGGCCCACGCGCCCGCGCAACTGGTACAGCTCGCTCAACCCGTGGCGGTCCGCGCGGTTGATGATGATGGTATTAGCGCGCGGAATATCCAGGCCGTTTTCAATAATGCTGGTGGCGCAGAGCACGTCGAACTCGTGGTTGACGAACCCGAGCATCGCCTTTTCCAGTTCGCCTTCACCCATCTGGCCGTGCGCTGTCACCACACGCGCCTGGGGAACAAGCTCGCGAATCTTTGAAGCCAATTCGTAGATCGTCTCCACGCGGTTGTGGACGAAATAGCATTGGCCGTTGCGCTCCAGTTCCATTTCGATGGCAGTACGCAGCAGCTTTTCATCGAACTTGGCCACGATGGTCTGAATGGCCATGCGGTCCTTGGGCGGCGTTTCAATCACGGACATATCGCGCAGGCCGAGCAGGCTCATGTGCAGCGTGCGCGGAATGGGCGTGGCGGACATGGCCAGCACGTCGATATGCGCGCGCATCTGCTTGAGGCGCTCCTTGTGCCGCACGCCAAAGCGCTGCTCTTCATCGACGACCAGCAGGCCGAGGTCCTGGAAAACGACATCTTTGGACAGCAGCCGGTGCGTGCCGATGAGGATGTCGACCTTGCCCGCCGCCGTGTCCTCCAGGATCTTTTTCTGCTCCTTCGCGGTGCGGAAGCGTGACACCATTTCAACGTTGACTGGAAAATTCGCGTACCGCTTCTTGAACGATTGGTAGTGTTGAAAGCTAAGCACCGTGGTTGGTGTCAGCACCGCTACCTGCTTGGAATCCTGCACGGCTTTGAAGGCCGCGCGCATGGCCACTTCCGTCTTGCCGTAGCCGACGTCGCCGCACAGCAGGCGGTCCATGGGCTGCGTGGATTCCATGTCGCGCTTGATGTCGGCGATGGCCGCGATCTGGTCATCGGTCTCCTGGAAGTCAAAGGCGTCTTCGAATTCGCGCATCATCTGTGAATCGGGCGAGTAGGCATAGCCATGAGCCGCCTGCCGTTGCGCGTACAGCTTCAGCAGCTCCTCGGTCATGTCCTGCATGGCCTTCTTGACGCGGGCCTTGGTCTTGGCCCACGCTGCGCCGCCCATCTTGTTCAACTCGGGCGCGGGGCCGGTATCGCTGCTGCGGTATTTCTGAATCAGGTCGAGCCGGGTGAGTGGCACGTAAAGCTTGGCCTGCTCGGCGAACTCCAGGATCATCAACTCGATGGGCGCGCCATCCTGGTCGATGGTGCGCAGCCCCATGTACCTGGCGATGCCGTGTTCCACGTGCACCACGTAGTCGCCCACGGTAAGATCGCGGAAGTCGCTGATGAAGGCGGAGGTCTTCGACTTGCGCTGTACGGGCCGCGCATGCACATCGGCATTGTCGTTCAGGTCCTGCGCGCCGAAGATCACCATCTGCCGCGCCGTCGCCTTCTCCAGATCGAGGAATTGAACGCCGCTGGCCAGCGCCGTTTTGACGATCACAGGCGTGCGGATGTCGCCGGTCAGGTAGCTGGTCTCGTCGTAGACGGTTGCGGAGCCGCTGGCCTGCTGCACGCGGCTGCCGATGCGATACGGTACGCCGTATTCCTGCAAGAGGCCCGCGAGCCGTTCGACCTCACCTTGTGTATGCGCGGCAATCAGGACGCGCGCATCCTGCTGCTGCAGACTTTTCAACTGTTCTGTAAACGTTGGAATGGAACCGTGGAACCGCATCGTGGGACGCGAGGCGAATTCAATTTCGCTCTGCGCCGAGTGTTCCGCGTCCAGCACGTCGACCGCACCGAGCTGGTCCAGGTCGATACCGGGGTACTGCCGCACGCGGTCGTCGAACTCCCACGGCGAAAGATAGATGTCATCCACGCCGACCAGTGAGCCGATGCCGCTGCGTTCATGCCGCTGCTCGACCTTGTTCCACCAGCGCTCGCCCTGGTTCTTCACCATGGCTGGCTCTTCCACGTAGACGCGCGTCTTGGGCCCCATCAAGTCCAGGATGGTGCCGTGCGCGCCTGCGACCGGCGCGAAGAACTCCCACCCGGGAAACACGGAAACCTGCCCCACATGCGACTGCATCTCGCGCGGCTCTTCACCGCCTTCAAGCTCCGCGCCTGCGGTTCCGCCGCGCACCAGCCGGGCATGCACCGCGCCCAGCAGCTTTTCCTTAACGGGCGTTTCGGTCAGCGGCAGCAGCGTGATCTCGTCGACGGGCGAGGACGAGCGCTGCGTCTCCGGATCGAACTTGCGCATGCTCTCGATCTCGTCGCCGAAGAAGTCGATGCGCACGGGCCGGTCCATCTCCGGCGCGTAGACATCCATGATGCCGCCGCGCAGCGTCACCTGGCCGGGCATCTCCACGACATCCACGCGCGTATAGCCGACGGTGAGCAGGTGGTCGAGCAGCATGGCCGTGTCGTACTCTTCGCCACGCTTCAGTTCAAGCGCCAGCCCGGCGTAGTAGTCGCGGCTGAAGAGACGCATGCAGGCCGATTCAAGCGGCACGATGACGATCCGGGCCGAGCCGCTGCACACCTTCCACAGCGTGCTGGCGCGGCGTTCCTGTATTTCTGCGTGAGGTGACAGGTTTTCAAACGGCAGCACATCGTGCGCGGGCAGGCGCAGGACTTCTTCGCAACGCAAGGCGCCGGTGAGTTCGCAGGTGGCGTTCAGCAGGGCATGCAGCGCCTCGGCAGCCTTGTTGTCGCTGACCAACATAAGCGCGGGTGCATTGCTGGCGCGCACCATCAGGGGCAGATACAGCGCACGCGCCGTCGCGGTCAGGCCGGAGACGCGGCGGCGTCCCAGACCACCGCTCAGATGGCGGCGCACGCGTTCAAAGCTGTCAGTGTGTTCCAGTTCCGCGATCATTTCGCGGACAAACGGCAGAATCATGCCCTTCCAGTTTAGCTGCGCGCTGTGGATGTGCTCTCGCACATCGCACAGTGGCTGGCTTACTATGACGTACCGCTTCGTGCGTAAGCCGGGCGAGGAGAACCGATGACGCTTTCGCACTCTATTTTGTCCAGCGCCGTTGCACTTAGCTTGATTGTTCCCGTCGCCGCCGCGCAGAACGCAACGACAGCAACGCCCACCCCGGCCGTCCGTCAAGGCGAAGCGCCCCTGCGCAGCCACATCTTCATCTACGACCTGCGCACCGGCAAATCCAGGCCAGTGTTCACCGCCGATGTCATCTGGGAGGCACCCAACTGGTCGCCCGACGGTAAATTTCTGATCGCCAACTCCGGCGGCACGATCTACAAGCTGGTTCTGCGCCCTGACGGCACGGCCACTCCGGAGAAGCTCGGCCTGCCCGCCGAATACCGCTGCAACAACGACAAGGCACTTTCGCCGGACGGTACCCTGCTCGGCTTCTCCGCCACGTTGGCACCGGCAAAGGGTTCGAACGTGTATGTGGCAAAGGCTGACGGAACAGATGTCCGTGCGCTCACCACGGAGACGCCAAGCTACTTCCACGGCTGGTCCCCCGACGGCAAGACCATGGCGTTTGTGGCGCAACGCAACGGCAGCAAGCAGTACGACGTCTACACGGTCCCGGTGGGCGGTGGCGCGGAGACACAGCTTAACGCAGACACCCACCACGACGACGGTCCAGACTACTCGCCGGACGGCAAGTGGATCTATGTCAACTCCGACCGGAGCGGCCACGAGGCAGTCTGGCGCTTCCCCGCGAGCGGCGCGGGGCCGAACGACAGCAACGCAGAGATGGTGCTGGCCGACGGCGCGGAAGACTGGTTCCCGCACATCTCGCCCGACGGCACGAAGCTCGTTTACATCGCGTACCCGGCAAACACGCCCACGCACAATCCGCGCACTGTGCGTGTGGAACTAAAGCTGGCCACGGTCGATCACGACCGCGTGTCGAAGCAGACGAAGCTGCTGACCGGCTTTACCGGCGGCCAGGGATCGATCAACGTCAACTCCTGGGCACCGGATTCGCAGCGGTTTGCGTACGTGTCGTACGAAGTGATTCCTTAAAACTTCTCCCGTAGACAAAAAGAGCACGGCTCATGGGCCGTGCTCTTTCGTTGGAGAGCAGTGCCTTGCGTTAGAAATCCAACCGTAAGGCCACCTGTCCGGTACGATTTCCTGCGTTCTCCGAGGTTTGCGGCGCCGACAGCACGCCGAACGTGGAGGGGTTGTCAACCTGCGTCGCGGGCGGCGCAAAGTTGGTGTGGTTCAGGATGTTGGTGAAGCTGGATTCAAAGCGAAGATGCACGCTCTCGCGGATGGGAAATACCCGGGCTACTCCAAAGCTTGCCGCGATGGTTCCGGGACCCTGCAGGATTCCCACACCTGCATTGCCGAAGCGGCCCGCACCTACGGGAGTAGGAGCAAACGCTGCCAGGTTGAAGTATTGCTGGCGTGATTGATTCTGGTAGAAGTTGTGCGACACAGCGTCTGGGCGCAGCGTGGCTCCGCGATTTGTCACGTTTGTGTTGGATTGGTCGTTGGTTGCGGTCTGGCCGGCCGCATTGGTTGGGCAGCTGCCGTCCTGATTAGCGGCGACCTGGCACCCGCCAGCACTGATGGAAGGCGTCAGCCAAGGGCCAGTCTCAAGCAGGGAGACGGTGTTGATGTCCCAGCCTCCCACAATCTGCCCAAGCAGACCGGACGAGAGATGGCTGCGCCCAGGTCCAAAGGGAAGCTGGTACGAGCCGGTAATCAGCGCACGGTGACGCCGCGTTCCAGAGACGTTGCCGTAGTCACTGGCGACATGAAAACGGTCTGTGATGGGGATACCGTAGTTCACCTCGCCGGCGAATGAATTGGGTGTGCTGCCTTGGTTGTCCGCCAGGTTCTTGGCCAGGGTGTAACTCGCATCGAACGTGAGCCCGTGAGCTGCTGTGTGGGTCTCTTCCACCTGGAAGGATTCATAATTTGCCACGCCGGCGTTGAACGTGCTGTAGAGTTCAAGCCAGTTTGGATATGGCGAGCGCGGGTCGACGTATGGGCTTGCGGCCGTGGTCTGGAACGGCTTGTTGCTGGCCGGGATCTGATTCAGGTCTTCCGTAATGCTGAGCCGGTAGGTGTGCATACCGGCGTAGCTGGCACGAAGTGTGTCAGCGTGCGACAACTGCCGCTCCACCGTCAGGCTCCACTGGTTGGCCTGGGGATCACGGTAACGTGGATCTACTCCCTGGTCCAGGTCTCCGCCGCCGTATTGCACGGACGTGCTACCCGGAGACGTGGCCGGAAACTGTATGGCAGGATGGGTTCCAGAGGCGTCAGTCACAAGCGAATTCGTGTAAGTATGCAGGTTCGATGTTGGATTACCGCTGTTATTGAAAGATAAAGGACCAAGGTTTGTGACCGTGAAGACACCGAAGCCGCCGCGGATCACGGTTTTTGTATCTGCAAAGGGACGGTACGCAAATGCCACGCGCGGCTGGACATTGCCCCAATACGTGTGCCGCAGACCTCCCGGCACACCAGCCTGGCTGGCCGTCTTGTAGCTGGTGCATGGCAGTGCCGTGTAGCTCAGATTGCAGGCGTTGAAGGATTGCTGGAAGGCCAGATTGGAAGCTTGTAAATTATTCTGCACAAGTGTTGCAGCGAGTTCGTCCGGAACCACGATAGAGTTCGTATCCTGGTCGAAGTTCGCCGCATTTCCGCCTTGCAGGTAGAACGGCGGCAAAATTGACCAGCGTACACCAGCGTCAATCGTCAGCTTTGGCGAAACCTGTATCTGATCTTGCAGAAACGCACTGGTTTGCCAGGCAAGCCCAGACACATCCGGGCTGGACACAGCAAAGAACAGCGTCGTGGGAGCTCCAATCAGGAAGTCCCCAAAGCTGTTGCCCGTAAACGTCGATTGGAAGGTGAATTGGCCGAAGTCGTCTGACGGAAGGAATAGTTCCACATCCTGGTACCGGACCCGGCGCAGATCAACACCACCCTTAAAGGTATGCCGGCCAAGGCTGAAGGTCAGGTTGTCGGTAAATTCCATCGTCTTTGACTCTGTCAAGCCCGTTTTGTCCCTTCCGATGGGAGTGAAGCCCGTTCCATTACTGAAGTTAAACGTTGGGAACGCGTGCGTGTTGGGATGCTGGCTGGTATCAACGCCCTGAAGGCCCAGTTGATGCAGGGCATCCGCACCTGCAATCGCGAAATTCACGTTTGTCAGAACATTGGTGTATCCAAACCGGAATTCGTTCACAAGGCGCGGGTTGATCGTATAGGTGTGAGAGACCAGCAAACTCCGGTTGTGAATGCTGTCCACATCATTCGGCAACAGCGCATTTGCAACATTCTGTGTGATGTTCTTACGGCTGAAGCGGGCATATACAGACTGCTTGCTGTTGATGGTCTGATCAATGCGAAGGTCAGCTCCATCCGTAACTGCCGGCGTCGGCTGAAAGCGCTCGAAGTTATAGTTAGACTGCCCGGAGACATTGGGCAGAGGATAATAGGACAGCAGGGCTTTGGCGGTAGGAGAGATACTTGCGGGACTGATCTGCGGGCCGCCCAGGGCGGACAGATCACCGTTGCGCTCCGCCGCCGTGGGCACGAAGAACTGCTGTGCTACAGAAAGCTGCCTGCGGTTGCCTTCGTATGTTGCAAAAAAGAACGTCTTGTCACGGCCGTTGTAGAAATGTGGAATGGTTATGGGTCCACCAATCGAGCCGCCGAAGGTGTTGTAGCGCTTAGGTGCTTTCCCGTTAAAGCCATAGGGAGACGCATCCAGGGCATCATTCTGCAAGTACTCGAACAGACTTCCGTGATAGGCGTTGCCGCCGCTCTTAGTGATAAATGTTACATCCCCAACCTGTGAGAACTCCGCGCTGTTATTGAACGCGGTTACTTTCATCGCGGCAATACCTTCCTGTGAAGGATAGGCGTCCTGTAGTGCTCCGTTTGAGCGGACGTTAGCCGTGGAGATGCCGTCTACGGAGAAATTGACCATGGACGAGCTTGCACCGCCTACGGCGATGTTGCCCTGGCTATCCTGCTGCACGTTCGAGGAGAGACTAAGAGCGCCCAGTGGGCTGGTGGTGCTTGCCCTATTGTTCAGGGGCAGTTCGGTAAGCTGCAGATTGCTTTTCTCGTCGTCGATGGTTGCATTTTCTGTGTTAATGACGACCGAATCCGCCACGACATCTACCACTGTGTTACTCGAGGAGATGGAGAGGGATACCGGGACCCGCAGGTCCTGCCTGGCCGTGAGCGTCAGGGAAGAGACGACGGCATCGGAAAAGCCGGCGTGCTGAACCACCAGCCGGTAGGTGCCGGGCTTTAGATTTTCAATACTAAATTCGCCCGAACCGTTACTTGTACTTACACGGTCTACGTTTTCGGCCACCGAATGAATGGTGACTTGCGCCTCTGGAACGACGGACCCAGTTGCGTCCTGCACGGTGCCGCGTATTGTGCCAAAGGTGGACTGTGCTATGGCCGCAAGCGGCAGTGCACATATCGCATACGAACAGCTGGCCATGAAAAGAACGCGCGAGAGAACTGCTGCCCGGAGGTGGTTAGTTTTGCAACCTGTTCCAGGAGCCCTTCTGTGCGTACGTATGAAACCCATAACTACTCCTTCAATACCACCTTCCTAGTGGAACAAAAAGCTCATTAAAAAGGCGTAAAGCAGGTGGTCCCGAAAGGAGACGCCAGCCGCAACGCGTTCGCTCGCACACTTCATCTTCCCCGGAATTCCGTGCTACGCAGCAGAGCAGCACGCCTTCTGGTCTGCTGCGTAGACCTTGGTCCGCTGCGTAAAATAGACAGACACGATCAAGAGGGTGTGCTGCAGGTGTGGGAGTGGCAGCAGCCGCAAAGGGTGATGATGGACCGCAGACGCTTCATAGGAGCAGGTGCAACACTAGCGGTTGCGCGGACGCTTCGCTCAAGCAGCGTACAAGGTCAGACACCAGCTGCTTCATTGTTGCCCGCTCCTGGCGCAGACGGCTGGGTTTCGCTGCTGAATGGCCGCGACTTCACCGGCTGGTACTCGGTGCTGGCGCGCAGCGGCCGCGGTGTGGCCGAGCAGAAAGGCATCGTCAGGATGGAAGACGAGATGCTCCACATCCTGGGCAATGACGTGAACGACACCGGTCTCGAGGCAGGCTACCTGGCTACGAATCAGGAGTTTGAAAACGTGCGCATCCGTGTGGAGTACAAGTGGGGACAGAAGCAATTCGGGCAGCGCAGCATCTCCAAGCGCGACAATGGGCTGGTCTACGGCGTGGTCGGCGGTGACAAGGTGTTCCCGCGCTGCGTTGAATGCCAGATCGAAGAAGGCGACGTGGGAGACTTCTTTCTGGTGGATGGCATTCGCGGCATTCAGCCACGGCATGACAATGGCCTGTTCGGCATCAACGTCACGCGGCAGCACGGCTTTCCGCCACCATCGTCCAACGCGAAGCCGGTAACGGAAGAGCCAAGCACCGGCCGCAAAATCAAGGACGGCAACTTCGAGATGCTGGACGGCTGGAATGTTGTCGAAGTCATACATCAAGGCGACCGCGCCGCGCACATCGTAAACGGCCGTTGCGTCAACGTGGTGACCAATCTGCAACAGCCCGACCCTGCAAACCCGGGCAGCTATATCCCGCTCACGCGTGGGAAGATTGCCATTGAGATCGAGTTTGCGGAGATATGGTACCGGAGGATCGAGGTCAAGGCTTTGGCGTAGAGGGCCGCTGCGTAGCTTACACTGGAAGTCAGGAGACTGAATATGAAGGCGATTGACTCTTCGACTGCCTCGACGGCCCTGAGAAACCTGAGTACAAGCACCGGTACCTTCAAACCCTCAGCGCCTGCAAATGTCACACGCCCTAATCCTGTCGCTGTTCCATCGAAGAAGAAATAGGACTACAGGGACGTGCCCGGCAAGATTGAAGCGCTCGCTATTTTGTTCGTGCTTCTCCCCGGGTTTACGTGCGCGTATGTCACCCAACAACTGGCGGCACGCAGGGTTCAGACGGAAACTGAAGGTCACAGAGCGCACCGCGCGCACGGGCATCTGGAATGATGCCTTCCAGGAACTGGGCGGCTTTGTCCAGGTAGGTTTCAGGGACGGCAGCCAACTGCTCGGATGGGTACGGTACTACTCCGACGACGCGAACGAGCCATCGCTCTTCCTGGAACAAGCGTCCTGGGTCGATGACGGTAAAGAGGTACCGATCGAGGGGCCCGGCATCCTTGTTACAAAAGATAGCGGTCTTGAAACAGTCACGTTCCTTACCTGGACTCAAGCGGACGAACCGACGCCATCTACAGAGGAAGAGGCAAATGAGCACAGCTACACTCCGTCGTCCTGACACCTTGACCAAATACCAGCCCGTGATCGGACTGGAAGTGCATGTGCAACTGCTGACGCAGACGAAGGCGTTCTGCGGGTGCATTAACCAGTACGGTGGCGAACCGAATACGCACTGCTGCCCAGTCTGCCTGGGCCTGCCCGGTGCGTTGCCCGTGCTGAACCGTCAGGCGGTGGAGTTCGCCGTGCTGGCGTCGGCCGCGCTGAACTGCACGGTCAACCAGGACAGTGTCTTTGCGCGCAAGAATTACTTCTACCCGGACTCGCCGAAGGGCTACCAGATCTCGCAATTTGACAAGCCACTGGCTGAGAACGGTTGGCTGGAGGTGAGCGACGATACGGGCGGCACGCGCCGCATCGGGATTACGCGCCTGCACATGGAAGAGGACGCGGGCAAGAGCGTGCATGACGGCTTTGCCGATTCCGCCAATCGCACCTACATCGACCTGAACCGCTGCGGCACGCCACTCGTCGAAATCGTCAGCGAACCAGATCTGCGTACGCCGGAAGAGGCCTACGAATACCTGACGAAGCTCAAGGAAATCCTGCTCTACACGGGGGTGAGCGACTGCAACATGGAGGAGGGATCGCTGCGCTGCGACGCGAACATCTCCGTGATGCTGAAGGGCGCCGAGCAGTACGGCACCAAGGCCGAAGTGAAGAACGTGAACAGCTTTCGCTTCATTCGCGATGCGCTGCACTATGAGATCGAACGGCAGATCGATGTGGTGGAGAGCGGTGGCCGCGTCGTGCAAGAGTCGCGCCTGTACAACAGCGCGGAGGGCCGCACGTACTCCATGCGCAGCAAGGAAGCCGCGCACGACTACCGGTATTTCCCTGAGCCGGATCTGCCCGCGCTTGTCGTCGATGCGGCATGGAAAGAAGACATCCTGCGGCACATGCCGGAGTTGCCGGAGGAGAAGCGCGCGCGATTGGTGCGCGAGTACGAACTGAATCCACAGGACGCCGCAACCTTTGCCGCGTCACGTACGTTCGCGGACCAGTTTGAGGCAGCGGCGAAGCAGGCGAAAAGTCCGAAGCGTGTCGCAAATCTTTTGCTGGGCGAACTTGTTGGCCGGCTGAACGCTGCCGGCCTTGAGCTGGCGCAATCTCCTGTGTCGATGGAGGGCGTAGTCCAGGCTGCAGACTTGCTGGATGAGGGCAAGCTCTCGTCGAAGCAGCTCAAGGGATTATTCAATGTGTGCTTTGAAAAGGGCGAGGACTTTCCTGCTGTTTACGAGCGCGAGAAGCCCCAGCAGATCAGCGATACGGGCGCGATCGAAACGATGATCGACGAAGTGATTGCTGCCAACGCGAAGCAGGTGGAGCAGTACAAAGGCGGCAAGAAGACGGTCGCCGCTTTCTTCGTCGGTCAGGTGATGCGGCTGTCAAAAGGACAGGCCAATCCCGCGCTGCTGAACGAGCTTGTTGTTAAGAAACTCGATGCCGCATAGGGAGTGACGCGGCTGGTTCTCTCCAACGCACTTGTCTGCTCCTTGAAGCGGGCGCGCATCGTACCTGCTGACGCTTGGCGCCTGCACCTTCTCCTGTGCAGTATGAGGCGATGCAGACGCGACCCGTTCAGCATCAGGAGAGGCACGCATGGCAACGAAGTCAAGCAAGTCCCCGGCAAAGAAGTCGCTTGCAAAGACTTCCCCGAAAACATCGGCTTCGAAGAAGGCATCAGCGAATACATCTGCTGCCAAGAAGACGGTCGCAGGCAAAGCAGCTGCGAAGAAAGCTCCCGCGAAAACGACGGCGGCAAAGAAGAGTGGTGGTCGCAAGTACTCACCGGCTGCAAGCAAGCAGGTGCAGCGCGAGATGCACGAGATGCATGAAGGCAAGCTCACCATCGGCAAGAGCGGGAAGAAAGTAACCAATCCCAAGCAGGCGATCGCCATCGGCCTCTCTGAAGCGAGACGGGCGGGCAAGAAGGTTCCGCCCAATCCAAACGATCCGAGTAAAAAGTAAAAGAGCGTCCGCAACGTACGCCATGTTTGCGCAACGTACGCGATTGCGAACGCCGCATACACTTTGCGTCCTTTGCGGACGCGCTTATTTACTCGCGGGTGGTGTGCTTGCTGCAGGTGTACTCGGTGGGGCACTGCTGCCGCCAGAGGCTGACTCAGACGTTCCGCCCGACTTCCCCGAACCGCTGTCGCCCGAGCCGGTGTTTGTCGTGGCTGCACCTTCGCCTGAGCTGCCGGATGCAGCGGCACCTTCGCCGGCTGAGGCAGGCTTTGGCTTCGACGATGAGTACAGGTCCGCGTACCACCCACCGCCCTTGAACTGGATTGCAGGAGCAGTAATGGTTTTTTCCAGATGCCCGCCGCAGTGGGGGCATACGGTCAGTGGCGCGTCAGAGAATTTCTGCCGCTTCTCCAGCATGCGCCCGCAACTATCGCATTTGTATTCGTAGATCGGCATCGTCTCTTCCCTTAATGCAGTTCGACAGTGCGAACACTGGCAATGGCATCCACCTTGCGCAATGCGCCGACCACGTCATTCAGTTTGTTGCCAGAGGCTTCCACCTGCACCACGGCCAGCGCCTGCCCTTGCGGCACGCGCTGCGAGCGCACGCTGCGCCCCAGGGCAAAGTTGGCGATGTTGACGCCATACTCTCCCAGCACCGTTCCAATGCGGCCGATGACGCCGGGCACATCGTGATTGCGAATGGCCAGCAGCGTTCCGGTTAGCGGTGCCTCGATGTCGATACCGTCCAGAGAAAGCAGGCGGGGCGCGTTGCCGTGCAGAACCGTCGCACTGCCCGAGGCATCGCCGCCAGCGGCATGGAGAACCACCTTCAGAACCGATCCCGCACCCCCGCTGACAAACTCTTTTTTGTCTTCCTGCACGCGCAGGCCGCGCTCCGCTGCAATGGCGGCAGCGTTGATGTGGTTCACCGTTTCGCTATCCTGCAACACACCGGCGAGAACCGCGTTACGGATCAGATCCGTTTTGCTGGTGGCAAGACGGCCTGAATACGCGATCTCAAGGTTTTCCAGGTTGCCAGGGGTGGCATGCGCCAGGAAGCGGCCCAGCCGCTCGGCCAGATCGACAAAGGGTGCGACTTCGATGTACTCCTCGCGCGAGAGTGACGGCACATTGACCGCGTTCTGCACCACCCCGAGCTTCAGGTAGGCACTGACCTGCTGTGCCAACTGGATGCCGATGGCCTCCTGCGCCTCATCCGTCGATCCGCCAAGATGCGGTGTGAGGACGACGTTCTCCAAGCCGAAATACGCGGAGTTCTTCAGCGGCTCTTCGCGAAAGACATCCAGCGCCGCTCCGCCCACCTTACCGCTCTTAAGCCCCTCGATCAGCGCCTCATCCACAATCAGTTCGCCACGCGCGCAGTTGACAATGCGAATGCCCGGCTTCATGATGGCCACCGCATGTTCGTTGATCAAGCCATCCGTTTGCGGCGTAAGGCCAACGTGCAGGGTCAGATAGTCCGACTGTTTGAAGATGTCGTCGATGTCCACCAGCGTGACGCCGTTTTCGCGGGCGATCACCGGCGCAACGAACGGATCATAGCCGATAAGATCCATACCAAAGGCGCGGGCACGCCGGGCAACTTCCAAACCAATGCGTCCCAGGCCCACAATGCCCAGCGTCTTGCCGCGCAGTTCCGTGCCTTGCAGGCTCTTCTTTTCCCACTTCCCCGCGTGCAATGCAACAGTCGCCTTGGGGATCTGCCGTGACATGGTGATCATCAGGCCCAGTGTTAACTCGGCCACGGCCACAGCGTTGGCGCCGGGGGTGTTCATCACCACGATGCCGCGCTTGGTCGCTGCCTCCGCGTCGATGTTGTCCACGCCGACACCCGCGCGGCCGATCACACGGAGATTGGGTGCATGCTCCAGCAGCGCGGCTGTTACCTGCACGGCGCTGCGCACCACCAGGGCGTCGGCGTCGGCCAGTTCCGCTTCCAGCTTCGTGATTTTCTCTGAGGTGACGATCTTCCAGCCTGGTTCCTGCTGGAAGACCGCAAGGGTTGCCGGTGACACTTTCTCGGCAAGAACAATCTTCATCGATTCATTTCCTCATGGAGGTGCGCCTGGTGGGGTGTGCCGAGAGGGATGTTGATCGAAGTCACACAACGATCAACTCCCAAGGCTCTGCTGACACCCTGCACCTTCTACTGTACCAACCTGAGCGGCTTCTTGACCGGCATGGGCCGGTGCGTGTGCTGGGTGCCTTCTTGCCCCCTGTAAACGGCCGTTCACCCGGCAACCGCTAGAATCAAAGGCAGGATGGCTAAGCGACTGACGTTTTCGGTGGGGATTCCGACATATAACCAGGCCGAGTACATCGAGGAGACGCTGCTGTCCCTGTTGAACCAGACCCGGCCACCCGATGAGATCGTCGTCTCCGATCATGACAGCACGGACGCAACCCCGGACATCCTGGCCAAGTACTCATCCCATCTGCGGGTTGTGCATCCGCCTAAAGGGACCAACCTCGCTGGCCAGTACACCTTTACGCTGCAAAATCAGACGGGCGACTGGATCACGCTGTTGAGCAGCGACGACATTGCCCACCCGAACTTCTGCGAAGCTCTGATGCGTGGTGCGGAGCGGCGAAGTGACGCCGTCCTGGTGCGCGCCGGGTGGAGAAACATGGAACCAAACGGAGACTTCACCAATCAGTATCTGCTCAGTGTCAAGCCTGTGACTGAGCCACCGGAGACGGTGCTGGAGCAAAGCCGTGGCATCAAGGTCGGATTCGCGGCATTTGCACTGAGCCGGGACGGCTTTGCCAGGTGTGCGCCCATCGACCCGCGCATGGAGTCGCTGGCGGACGCGGCGCTCTTTCTGCAAATCGCACCGTATGGCTCCTTCATCTACGAAAATGAGATCATCGCCACATACCGTGTGCTGCCCGGCCCGGACAAGTTCAAGCAACGGCTAGGCATGTGGGTGCGGGACATTCAGCGCCTGTACGAGGACATTATCCCGGAGGCTGCACGCGCCTGCGGCGTGACAGATCACTCGTTCATCGCAAATGCCTATCGCGCCGCCTTTGATGACAACCTGGCCGCGGCGGGTCAGCGCTATGCTGCGGAAGAGCGCGGACGGGTGGTGGAATTGATGCGACCGTGGGCGCGCACCGTGCACCGTGAAGACGCGCTGGATGCGTTTGCCGCGGGTGAGCAGGTTAAGGTTCCGTTCGATTTGAAGCGCACTCTGCGCCATGCGGCACGCCCGCTTGCACAAACGGCCTATGGCCTCTTGCGGCGGAAGTAAGACGATGGATAGCGGAACCAAACGGCGCCTCATCCTCGGCTTCATCTCCAACTGGGTCTCCAAGCTGGCTAGCAGCCTGATCCAGTTGATTCAGGTTCCGTTCTTCCTTCACTTTTGGTCCACCGCCGTGTACGGAGACTGGTTGATCGTCAACTCCATCCCGAGCTATCTCAGCTTCTCCAACATCGGCTTTGGCAACGTCGCCGGCAATGAGATGACCATGGCGGAGGCGCGTGGCGACCGCGAAGCGGCCTTGCGCTCCTTCCAGTCCTGCTGGTGGCTGATTCTTTTTGCCATGTGCGTGGCTGGTGCGCTGGTCGCCCTGGCGCTCGTCTTCTTGCCTGTGGCGACGCTGCTGGCCGTGCACAACATTTCAAATGCTGAAGCGCGCTGGGTCGTTGCGTTTCTTGGCTTCTCGGTTTTGCTCGGGCAGCTGGAGCAGCTGTTGCAGTCCGCGTACCGGGCAGTCGGCCGCTATCCCTATGGCAGCTTTGTAAAAAGCTGCATGTCCCTGCTGGCCTTTGCCTGCATGATGGTGCCCGTGGGCCTCGGCTATGGACCGCGCACCACCGCGATGGTCTTCGCTTGCGCGAACGTCGTCGGAACGCTGGCGCTCGCGGTGATGGTGCGGCGCCAGATCCCGTGGATCCGGTACGGGTGGAGTTACGCTCGCTTCGATGAGATTCGCACCATGGCACCGCTGGCCTTTGCCTTCATGGGCTTCCCCATTGGCAACTCGTTCAACCTGCAGGGCACGCTGATGGCGGTCAGCTATGCTCTTGGTCCGCTGGCTGTCGTCAGCTTTGCCACGGCACGCACCATTTCTCGCATCGCTTTGCAGATGGTGCAGATGATTAACGGCACCTTTGAGCCGGAGTTCAGCCGCTCGTTTGCACAGAACGACATCCCCTTGGTTCGCAAACTGCACCGGCATGCGTGCCAGATGGCCATCATCATTGCTTTAGTCGTGATTGCGTGTGTCATGCTGGGCGGGCCTGCATTCCTGCATCGCTGGACGGACGGCAAGGTGCCGCCCAGCCCAGGCCTGCTGCTAATCCTGCTCAGCGTTGTGCTGTTCTACGCGCTATGGTCGACAAGTTCCACCGTAATGTATGCCACCAACCAGCACCAACGGCTCGCGCTGGTGTACGTTCTGGCGACTGGCGTGACAGTTGTGGTCACGTACCTGGGCGCGCGGTTGTACGGGCTGTATGGTGCGGCAGCCGCGCTGCTCCTGAGTGAACTGATCATGAACGTCTACGTTCTACCGGCGTCATTGCGCATCGCACAGGACACCCTCCGGGCCTTTCTGCGCAGCATGGTGACTGTTCCGGCACCGCTGCGGCCGCAGGCACTTCTCCGCCGGTTGCAGCGGTCCCGCCCCGTCCTGGAGGAAAGCTGAGCCTGCGAAGCTCCGCATGCGCTAGTCTTTCACTATGGCTGAACATCAAGTCGCCCCTGACGGCGTCCCTGCCGATGCGGCGCTTCCACGACGTGACCTGTCGCACACACCCAAGCGCTACCTGATTCTGGGCGCCACCTCCGGCATCGCAGAGGCGACGTGCCGCATCTGGGCGGGTCAAGGAGCCAATCTGTTCCTGGTGGGGCGTTCGGAAGAGAAGCTTCGCGCCATGGCCTCGGATCTGCGTGTACGCGGCGCGGCATTTGTCGATACAGCCGTCGTGAACCTGGATGAACTGCAGCATCACGCCGACTTGCTGGCGCACGCCATCACGTCCCTGGGCGGTCTGGACGTCGCATACCTGGCCGTTGGCGTTCTGGGCGAGCAACCCCGGGCCGAGCAGGACGGAGCGCACGCGCAGCAAATTCTGCACACCAATCTCACCGCGCCGGTCAGCATACTCACATGGCTGGCCAACTATTGCGTCAAGCAGGGTCATGGCACCATTGCCGTGCTTTCATCCGTGGCGGGCGACCGTGGGCGCAAGTCCAACTATGTGTACGGCGCCTCCAAAGCGGGGCTGACAGCGTTTACGGACGGCCTGCGCAACAGGGTGGATCGCGAGGGCATCGCCGTACTCACCATCAAGCCCGGCCCGGTGAAGACCGCCATGACGACAGGCATGAAGGGCAGCGAAAAATTCGCCGACCCTGTCAAGGTGGCAAAAACCATCGCGGACACCATCGCAAAAGGCAAAGGCGGCATCCTCTACGTTCCGGGCATCTGGTGGCCCATCATGACTGTGATCAAGGCCGTGCCGGATTCCATCTTCAAGAAGTTGAACCTGTGAAGAACTACGGTCCGATGGTTCAACTTCAGACAGAGTGTCTGCAACCAAGTGCCCGATGTGGTACGTCAAGAAGGAGGTGAGCATGAAAACCCTGTTTGCAGGGACGTTGCTGGCAGCATGCATCCTCCCGTGCATGGCGCAGGCGCAGAACACGGGTGCGACTGCGACACCTCAGACGCAAGGTGCGGCTCCTGCTGGCCTGAATCCGGGTACAACGGCCGCCAAGCCCAGTGCCGCATCCCGTGGCGGAGCCTCGCGCGCTCGTCGGCAGGGACAGGGCGGTACGCCTGCGGCACAGGGCAACACGAGTACACCCGGGAACAACGGCGGCGCGAGCGGTACACCACAGGGGCAGGCGGGCATCACAGGCGTTCCTGCGTACGACCCGGGTTCGAGCCGTCAAACAAACACGCCCGCACCGGCAGCCACCGGCCGCATCACCGTGACCGGTGACAACGATGGCGACGGTGTCCCGGATCGCCGTGGCAGCGGCCTGGAAGATGGAGCGCCTCTGCCCGGAGTCAGTCTGCTGCACAATGCTCTGGGCATCCCGCCGGGCACGCCGATGCAGGTGAAACTGCGGCAAACCATCGATTCGGGACGTGTCAAGAACGGCCAGATGGTTGAAGGCACGCTGGCCGCGCCGCTGGGCAGGGTTCCCGCAGGCGCGCCGGTGCAGCTTACGGTGGTCGCGGTCGCCAAAGCCGGAGAGATCAGCAGCCGTGGTGAGTTGTCACTCCAGGTGGTGAGCGTCAATGGTGAACAGGCGCTCTCCGAGGTGATCACCGCCGAAGGCAAGGAGGGGACCAAAATCCTTCCCGATGATGCACCCGCGCGCGGTACCGAAGCGATCTTTACCGCCGATCAGACCATCACGCTGCCCGCCTCGTAAGAAGCTAGCTCACACCTTTGACCAGCGTGAGCATCTCCGCCGCATGGCCCTCCGGCTTCACCTTGCGGAACTCTGCTTCCAGCTTGCCGTTACGATCGATCACAAACGTAGACCGCTCAATCTTGGTGACCGGCTTGCCATACATCGAGCCCTCGCTGACCACGCCGAACTGGTTGCAGACCTCTAGTTCCGGATCGGCCAGCAGAGTGTACGGCAGGGAAAACTTTTCGGCGAACTTCTTCTGCGCCTTGACTGGATCGCGGGAGATGCCGAGCAGCACCGCTCCAGCCTCATTCAACTCGGCGTACAGGTCACGAAACTCACAGGCTTCCACGGTGCATCCGGGTGTGTCCGCGCGCGGATAAAAGAACAGAACAACCGGCTTGCCACGCAGGCTCGACAACGTGAGCGTGGCGCCATTCTGGTCAGGCAACGAGAAATCGACAGGATCACCAATCTGCATACCACCAGCTTACGACCAGTTGGGAAGGAAGGTTCTTCGTAAAGGTGATTTCGCCTGCCTAGGCACCCGCAGAAACAAGCAAGTCGACGCGTTCGCGCAGGTGCTGCGCGTCAAAGGGTGCGTGAACTTTGGCATCATTGTCAAAGTAGACATACACATCGCGCGCCGCACGCTTTCTTGCCATCTTCCTGCTGGCGTGGTGGCCGTACAGCCTGCTGCCAGCGAGCTCGTCTTCTATCTCACCACCATGGGCCCACTGCACGACGCGCTGTGCCCAGATGTCCAACGCGGCCTCGCCGTAGCCAGATGCGTACAGCTCTTCTGAGCCGTGCAAGCGGCAGTAGACGAAGTCCGACGTGATGTCGAACAGCAGCGGCCACTCGACTGTGTCCGCCACAACGAGGCCGATGTTGTGTTTGCGCAGAAGCGCGATGAACTCCGGGCAGACGCAACTGCTGTTGCGTATCTCCAGGCAATGGCGCATCGGCTTGGAGTGCAGCGCCTCCGTGACGGCGCGTCCGGTCATGCGCGGGTGATGTTCGAGCGCAAGCGAAGCTGCCTGTTCCGTGGTGCGCGGCAAGAGATTGAAAAAGGCGGAAAAGCGCTCCTCGTCGAACAGAGAACGTGGTGGTAGCTGCCAGAGGATGGGTCCCAGCTTGGGTCCGAGTACGAGCAGACCTTGCGCGAAAAAGTTGGCAAGCGCCTGCTCCACGCCGCGCAGCTTCTTCATGTGCGTGATGAAGCGCGAACCCTTGATGGAGAAGATGAAGTCGTCGGGTGTTTCATCACGCCATTGCGCGAAGCTATCCGGACGCTGCAGCGAGTAATGCGTGCCATTGATCTCGATGGAGTTGAACAGGCCGGCGGCAAACGCCAGTTCGCGCCGCTGCGGAAGGCGTGGGGGGTAAAATCCGCCGCGCCAGCCTTGATAGCGCCATCCGGAGATGCCGATGTGAATCTGGCCTGCTCTGCGCGTACCGGTCACCATGGCTGCCGGTGAGATGCAGGCGTGCACCGTCGTTACTGTACCGTCATGCGCCGGGTGCATCATAGTAGGTCTATGCCGCAGAAGCGCCTTCTCAACACTCCTTTGGATGTACCCCATACTGCCGAGATCACTGTGGATGGCCGCGTGGTGCCAGTGGGCGAAGGCGAACTGCTGGTTGAGGTATTGAACCGGGCCGCAGCGCTGGCAAATCTTTCGATCGCTGATGCCGGGTTCCATGATGACGAGAAGAAATTAAGTCCCGCTGAGCGCAGGGCCTTGCAGGAGAACACTGCCTTTGGTGAGGGCCATAGCTCCTCGGCGGAGGAGTATCCCGGCACAGCCCCGGGTGCGTCGCGGTCGCAGCACCGGGGCAACTATCGGTCTGTGCCGCAGCTTTGTTACCTGGAGCAGATGGGGCCGGTGCAGACGTGTGACACCTGCATGGTCGACGTGGATGGCCGCATGGTGCGGGCCTGCGCCACGGAGGTGAAAGCGGGCATGCGTGTGCTCACGGGAAGCGACCGGGCCGACACCGCGCAGCGCGAGGCGATGGATCGCATCCTGCAGAACCACGACCTGTACTGCACCGTTTGCGACAACAACAACGGCAACTGCACCATTCACAATGCCGTAGGCGAGATGCGCATCCAGCATCAGGTGCGGCCGTACATCACCAAGCCGTATGAGCAGGACCACTCCAATCCGTTCTACCGGTACGACCCGGACCAGTGCATCCTGTGCGGCCGCTGCGTGGAGGCCTGCCAGGATGTGCAGGTGAATGAGACGCTGTCCATCGACTGGACCAGCCGGCATCCGCGCGTCTTGTGGGATGGCGGCGAGCAGATTGCAGGGTCTAGCTGTGTGAGCTGCGGCCATTGCGTGACCGTCTGCCCCTGCAACGCGCTGATGGAGAAGAGCATGCTGCAGCACGCGGGCTATCTGACGAACCTGCCCGCGAATGTACTGGACGACATGATCACCATCGTGAAGGGCGTGGAGCCGGAGACAGGATATCCGCCTATCCTTGCGCTGTCAGATATCGAGAGCAAAGCACGTGAGGCACGGGTACGCCGGACGAAGACAGTCTGCGCCTTCTGCGGCGTGGGCTGCTCGTTTGAGGTGTGGACGCGCGACCGGCACATCCTGAAGATCGAGCCGACCCATGGTCCCGCGAACGGCATCTCCACATGCGTCAAGGGCAAGTTTGGCTACGACTACGTGAACTCGCTCCAACGGCTGCATACGCCGCTGATTCGTGTGGATGACGGTCTGAACAGCACCTATCGTGAAGCGACATGGGATGAGGCACTGACGCTGATTGCGAGCAAGTTCACGGAGATCAGGAAGACCCACGGGCCGGACGCGCTCGCGTTCATCGCCAGTTCCAAGTGCACCAACGAGGAGAGCTACCTGATGCAGAAGCTCGCCCGCGCCGTCATTGGGACGAACAACATCGATAACTGCAGCCGGTATTGCCAGACGCCCGCAACCATGGGCTTGCAGCGTACGGTGCTGACGGGCGGCGACTCCGGTTCGATTGCCGACATTGAGAAGGCAGGGTTGATTCTCGTGGTCGGCTCAAACACGGCGGAGAGCCATCCCGTGCTGGCCACCCGGGTGAAACGGTCGCACAAATACCGCGGGCAGAAGCTGATCGTTGCCGACCTGCGGAAGCACGAGATGGCCGAGCGCGCGGACATCTTTATGCGGCCAAAGCCCGGCACGGACATCGTGTGGGCATCTGCGATCACGAAGTACATCATCGACAAGGGATGGCACGCGAAGGAATTCATTGAACGACGCGTGAACAAATTCGACGAGTACTACGCCAGCCTGACGACGTTCACGATGGAGTTTGCCGAGCAGACGACCGGCATCGCGCAGGATACGCTGAGGCAGGTGGCGAAAGACATCGTCGAGGCGGATGGCGTCTGCATCCTGTGGGCAATGGGCGTGACGCAGCACTGCGGCGGATCGGATACTTCGACCGCGCTTTCCAACCTGCTGCTGGCAACGGGCAATTATGGGCGTCCCGGTGCGGGCGCGTATCCGCTGCGCGGCCATAACAACGTGCAGGGTGCAAGCGATTTTGGATCCATGCCCAATATGTACCCCGGCTATCAGCATGTGGATGACGCGGAGGTTCGCGCCAAGTTCGAAGCGGCCTGGAATGTCACGCTGCCGGTGCAGAAGGGCCTCGACAATCACGAGATGATGGAGGCGATCCATAAGGGCGAGCTGCGGTCGCTCTACATCAAGGGCGAAGACACGATCACCAGCGATGGCAATGCCAATGACGTGGGCCGGGCGCTGAGCGAGATCGAGTTCCTTGTGGTGCAGGACATCTTCTTTTCGGAGACGGCGAAGTTCGCGAACGTGGTGCTGCCTGCCTCGCCATCCCTGGAAAAGGATGGCACCTTCGTCAACACGGAGCGGCGCATCCAGCGGCTATACCAGGCGTTCGAGCCGCTGGGCGACTCCAAGCCGGATTGGGAGATCATCCAGCTCATCGCCAACCGCCTGGGTGCGCACTGGAAGTACACGCATCCCAGCGACATCATGGAGGAGATTGCTGAACTCACGCCATTCTTCTCAGGCGTGACGTATGCGCGGCTGGAGGGTTTCAAGAGCCTGCAATGGCCTGTGGCAAAGGACGGGACGGACTCCCCGGTTCTGTTCCTTGAGACGTTTCCCTTTTCGGATGGAAAAGCGCAGTTCCATCCACTGGAGTGGATCGGACCCAGCGAAGAAGCGGGACTGATCACTGCGAATGGCGTGGAATTCGATTTGCACCTGAACAACGGCCGTCTGCTTGAGCACTTTGAGCAGGGAGCGATGACCCTGAAGACGCCCGGAATCGAACGGATCACCCCGCTGAACTGGCTGGAGGTTTCACCGGAACTGGCGGAAGAGCGCGGCCTGAGCAGTGGCAGCAAGGTGGAGGTAGAAAGCCGATGGGGCGTGATCCGGGCCAAGGTACTGGTGACGGACCGCGTGCAGGGCAAGGAACTGTACATGCCCATGAACTCCGTGGAGGAGCCGGTGAACCGCCTGACCGGGGCCCACGTGGACCGCGCCACGCACACGCCCGCTTACAAGGAGACCGCTGTGCGCATTCGGGTCCTGGAGCCGAAGGGCCGATCGCCACTTACCGCAGAGAACTTCCGCAACGGCCAGCGCACGCCGCAGAACGGTGTCGAAGTGGAACGCAAGTGGGAACGAAAAGACTACTACGTTCCGGGTACGCGCAATGCGGACCGTCTGGTGCAGATCAACTCGACGACAACGTAATCGTGGTTCGTCGCCTCGGCGGCGGTGCTGCCACGAGTGACCAGGAGCAACGGACCAACGACCACCGACAACAGACCACGAGGCCCACATGGCACATCCCATTGCATTTAAACCGGCGCAGTATGACCCGAAGCAGGGCCTGCTCCGCAAGCTGGAAGCGGCACCGGAGGCACATGCGGAGGCACTGCTGGTGCTGTATGACTTATTGCAGACGGCTCATGATGAAGGGATCCTAGATTTTGCGCAGGGCCTGGTTCATGCCAAAAATGAAATCTTCGGGCACTTGGCCGAGGGTGGGCGCATGCAGGAGAGCATCGACGGCATGCGCAACGCCGTCAGCGTGGTGAAGATACTTGGCTCCATCGAACCGGAAACGATGAGCTGCATTGCGGCCGCCATGAGCACGGCCAGCAAGAAAACGCCTGACGAGCCGCTGAGCATGTGGGGCCTGTTCAAGAAGGTGAGCTCCCGCGAGGGACGGCGCGGCCTGAGCCTGATGGTGGAGTTGCTCACGGCGCTTGGCACGCGGCGGTTTACGGATGCAAAGAAGCTGCCGGATGGAACGAAGGGGTTGAAGCAGGCGGAGTAGTTGCTCTTGTGCCGCGCCTTCAGCGCTGGATTATCCCCTGTGCCAACACCTAGGCCTTCGGCCCAGGCTGTTATGTTTCCGGGCCTTCGGCCCTGATAGTACGTGACCGTCGGCGCTGCTACTACGTACGACTCAGCCTAGACTGTTATCCGGCTTTCGTCCGTGATGGAGGCAGTCCGTTGGAGTCACTACTGCGGGCGTGGCGCGAAATAGCCCTTGCGAGCCCGCACGTGGTAACGCTGGTCGAGTGAGACAAGATAAATGGAGCGGAAAGCGCCGTCCTGCTTCAGGTCAGCCGGGCGATACCGGAGGGAGTACTGCGACCGCAGTTCTTCCTCAATGGATCGGAAGCCGCTTGCCACGTCCTCAATTTTGACGGGAAAGAAGGCACGGCCGCCGGTGGCCTCGCTCAAGCGCGTCAGTACCTCATCACCTTTGCTCTTGGACGGTGAGACGTTGGTGGAGATGGTGTACACGATGGTCTCCGCCCGTTGGCACTCCTTGATCGCATCCTGCTCATAAACGCGGGAGTAGTTATCCTCGCCATCGGAGACGATGATGATGGCCTTGCGGATCGTCTCGCTTGAATGCACGGTGAGCATCTGGTCGCGGCAGGTCTGGTACACCGCATCATAGAAGGCTGTGCCGCCACCAGGACGCAGCTTTTCGATCGCGGTGCTCAGCTTGTCGATACTGCTGGTGTAATCCTGCGCCAGGTCCATGCGGACGTCGAATCCGGTGACGAAGGCCGCGTCCAGCTTGGGGCGCAGAACCTGCAACAGGAACTCGGTTGCCGCCTGCTGCTCAAACTGGAAGCGTGAGCGGATGGAGTTCGACGTGTCCAGCATGATGCCGATGCGCAGCGGCAGATTCGCCTGCTGCGTGAAGGAGATGACACGCTCCGGGCGCTTTCCGTCGTCGAGCAAGCCGAAGTCCTGCTGTTTGAGACCGGTGACGAAGCGGCCTTTGCCGTCCGTCACAGTGAACACGAGCGGAACTTCCGGCACAAAGGTGCGGATCGTCGGTACAGCGGTGTTGGCAGCGGGAGCACCTGATGGGTCGCCCGCTGTTGCAGGCACTTGCGGGTTGGCGGAAGTGGCGTCTGGCGCACGCTGCGTGTCCGTGCTGACGGGCGGCAGTGCTGGAGCGCTCTGCGGAGCCTGAGGAAATCCTCTCGCGGAGACAAAGATGAGAGCAAAGGCAAGGGCAGACCGGATACCAGCAGGGCGACACAAGGGCATGCCATGTAGCTTATCAATGCGAGAGCGGAGATGGCATGTCACAGCGTGTGCAACCGGTCCAGCAGCGTCTGCAACTCTTCCGGCAAGGGAGCGTGCAGGTCAAGCGGCTTGCCCGTGATGGGATGCGTGAGCGTCAGCCGCGCGGCATGGAGGAAGTTGCGCTGTAGAGCCGTCGCGTCCAGGCCAGCGATGCGTGCGGGCGCGCCGTAGAGCGTGTCACCCACAACAGGGTGGCCGAGCGACTGCATGTGTACGCGGATCTGGTGGGTGCGGCCTGTTTCAATACGGAGATCGACCAGGCTGAAGTCTCCCGCGGTGGTGTGCAGGCGTTCCAGCACGGTGTAGTGGGTGCGGGCGTGCCGCGCTTCGTTGGGGCCGCGGCGTGTGGGTGCCTCGGGCTCCTCGGGATGGCGCAGCGCGGGGCTGCCATGGCTTGCGGTGGTCAGATACTGGTTACCGGCACGCGTCGTCATGCGGGTGCGGCGAACGCGGTCACGGGCAATAGGGAGATCAATGAGCCCGTGATCGTTCTTGACGGTGCGGTGCACCAGGGCGATGTAGCGCTTCTCCAGCGAACCTTCAGAGAACATCGCGGCTAATGCGCGATGCGCAGCGTCGGTCTTCGCCACCATGATGAGACCGCTGGTCTGCTTGTCCAGGCGGTGCACGATGCCGGGGCGAAGCGGTCCGCCGACCTCGCTGAGCTGGTCCTTGAAGTGGTGCAAGAGAGCGTTGACCAGTGTGCCGCTGGACCGTGCCTCGTCGCTGAGGCCGCTGCCCGCGTGCACCATCATGCCCGCGGGCTTGTCGATCACGGCCATGTGCCGGTCTTCGTACACGATGCTGAGCGGGATGTCCTCCGGCGTGGCACGCAGCGGTGCCGGCTGCGGATTGCCCTCCACGACGATCTCTTCACCGCCATGGAGCTTGTATTTAGGCTTGGCGAGGCTGCCGTTGACGCGCACCTGGCCGTGTTCGATCAGCAGCTGCGCGCGAGCCCGCGAGATCTCCGGGAGCGCTGAAGCCAGGTATTGATCGAGACGCTGGCCGCGTGCGTCTCCCTCCGCTTTCCACTGCCGGCGAACGTCAGAGGGCAGAGCCGCTGGTTCGGGTGCGATGAACTCGTCGTCCTCGTCCCCGGCCTGCTCTGGTTGCACAGCGGGCTGCTGCAAAGGGCGTTGTTGACGGCGGCCGCTCTTTTGGTAGCCGCGCTTCACCGGTGCGGGTTTGGGCGCGGATTTAGTGGCGGGAGCAGGTTTTGTACCGGAGGTGCTGCCGTACAGTTCCGCTTCCGCTGCGGCACGCCCGGCCTTTTCGGTTGCGTTTGCAGCGTCGCGAGCGGCGCGGTACTCGGCGCGAACGGTCTGTCTCCGCTTGCCCTTGGGCAGCATGTTTTTACTGGGCATCACGCGGCTTCCGTTGCAGAAAAAAGCCGAGGCCAACGACGGTAAGCCCGATCAGGATGACCTGGTCGACACGCAAAAAACCGAGCAGGGCTTCCGGCAAGACGTAGTCCGGACGAAGCTGGTCGATGAAGAAGCGGATACCGGCAGCAAGCGCGAGGGTGAGACCGAAGGTCTGTCCAGGCCGTGTTTCGCGGTGAAGCCAGGCCGATGCCGCCAACGCGGCGAGGGCTGACAGAAGTGCACTGTAGAGTGCGACGGGGTGGTAGCCTGTGTCGCCGCGCACCAGCCTGCCCATCCACCCATGTGTAGGTGAACCAAGGTCATCGCCGGCGAAGAGGCTGCCCAGATGCAGAAACGCCTGGAACAGCAGCAAGGCAGGACCCAGCGCATCGGCGGTGCGCAGCAGCGGCATGCGCTTCACAAGAATGTACGCAAGACCGCTGCCCAGGGCCGCCAGCAAACCGTAGCGCGTGACGGAGGGCAGCGTCAGGATGTACAGCGGATAGTGCAGGAATGAGCGTGGCACCTGCGCGATGATGATGAGCCGCGAAAGCACGAGCGTGCCTCCAGCCATCACCATGCACAGAGTCCAGACACTGTCCTCGCTGATGCGCATGGAACGCGCACCCCGCGCGGCCAACAGGATGGCCGCAACCAGGCCAAGCGCTGCAACGACGCCGAAGGTGGGAACTGTGACTGGTCCGATGCGAAAGAGACGCGGGTACATCCCTTTCAGAATACGTGAGCGATGCTCTAACAAAACGAAGACCGACCCGCGGGGCCGTGAAGGAAGCGCCGGTGAACCCGCGTTAAGCGGTGGGATTCAGCCGTGGTTCTTTAGGCATTCCGGACTGGCGGACACTGCACACCGAACCATGTCTACGAGCCGAACCCCTGTTCATTGAATGTTGGTTCAACCAGCGTTGTTCCCGCACCTGCTTTGCAGGCCGGTCATCTGAGTGGATGCTACCGCCAGCGGTGCTCTTTGGCAAGGCAAGCGCCACCATCTGCCACGACAGCCGCACCGCACCGGGAAGCTCGCCCGCATGGGCCTATGGTTGCGCGTAGTACCCGTCCCGTGTACGCGCCGTTACGCCGGGTTTGTCCACGTCAACCTGCACATGGTGGTACTCGTTGGCGTGCTCCGCGGTCGCCGGTTGGAATGTGATCTCGTACCATGAACGGCCATCTTCTTCGGATTTCCGGAGATTGCCGGCGACGTCGCTGCTGCCGGTAAAGACCAGGCCTCCGCTCTGCGCAGCAATCACCTGAAGGCTGAGGTCGGCAAGTTCTGTGTCACCGGGCTTCCGCACCCCCTTCAAGAAGCTCTGGTAATAGTCGGCCTGCAGCAGGTTTTCCTCAGGACCCAACGGATTGACGTCGTAGAGGACGGTCCGGGCCTGCTGGAGTTCACGGTAGAGCGATACAACGTCGCTGAAGATCTGGTTCTGCTGCTTTGCATCCAGGTCGATGCGTGGACCGGAGAGCAGCGGCCATCCCGGAGAGATCCAGAAGATCAGCTTCCGTCCGGTGATCCCCTTGCTGTACGCAAGCAGTTGATGCAGGGCGGTCAAGGAGATCTGCACGCGTTCATCCGCACCCCAGATGCCGGAGTTGCGCCGAATCTCGCGCAAGCCGATGTCAGCGCCGTTGAGACTGGAACTCAGTGCGTTCCCGTCCGTTGTGAAGTTCTGCGAAATCTGGGTGCCCTTATCCGTCAGTACTGCAAGCGTGGTGGGCTGGGCCAGATGGCCACCGTTTGCCTTCAGGTACTTGTCCACCTCTGACCGCTCGTAGGCCACACGCGTGAAAGGTACATTCACGGCATCGATGACAATGAAGGCGCTGACCGGCACTGTTGCGGGAGTAACTTGCCGGACGGACAGGACAGGCTCGGGAGCCTTGTTATCCAGCAGCTTAAAGTCCTGTGCCGTCAAGGCCTGGCCCGCCGCGCCGCCGCTGACGGCGACATCCAGCATCATGCGGCCTGCCGTGCTGTTCGCGTTCACAGGGCTCTGCTGAGCCCGGGTGGAAGATGACAGGAGGAGGGCGGCGCACACGCATGCGGTGTTGAAAGAGACCATCCCTGTAGGAGAGATACCAGGACAGGCTGGGGTGCTTCTCTTTCCGCTGCGCCGCACGCCATCTGCGGCCTTACAGGCTGATCACACCGCGATGCGTTCGCTGTACTCTTCCCGGAGCGCTTCATCCAGCATGTTGGAAAGGGAACTGGCGCGGCGGCGCGTGGCCGTCTCCGTGTTGTCCAATGAGTGCAGCAGATCATGATGGCGCGCACGAAGTTCTGTCAGCTCATCGGCGATATTCAGCGCGGCCAGCACGGCGACGCGCAAGGAATCCACAGTGGCACCATGCGCGGAGACTGCTCGCATCTTGCCGTCCACCATGTGTGCCAGTGCCTGGATGTGTTCCGGGTCGACACCACGCAGGTGGTACGTCTGGTCGTAGATGTCTACCGAGACTGCAGATGCTGCGTTCTTCATCAATCCTGCACCAGTTCGTCCAGCTGCTTCAGCATGGCATCGACGCGGCCTTTGACCTGCTGCCGTTCCTGCTTCAGGAGGTTCACTTCAGACGTCAGCGCGGTGTTCTCGCTTGAAGCATGGTCCAGCAACTCCTTCAGCGCGGTGACCTCCGCTTCAGCATGGGCGCGGGCTTCGCGTTCGGTACGGATCAGGTCCACGGTACGCAGAACACGCTGCTCCAGTGCCTGAAATTCATCGACGCTGATGGGGGCTGCTGCCATAGGCTGTCTCCTGCCGAGCCGCTGATATGCGTTGCTCAAGCTGGAGTATAGAAGTGCAATATGTGAATGGTGAGTGCCGAATCGCATTTGGGAGTATCTACGCGGCTACCCTCTATTTGCGCTTCCAGGTCACACCATTCTTGCCGTCCTCAATCAGCACGCCCTTCTCGGCAAGTTCATTGCGGATGGCGTCACCGCGAGCGAAGTTGCGGCGCTTGCGTGCCTCGGTGCGCTCGGCAATGAGACGTTCGATTTCATCGTCGCTGATGCTGAGGGAGGCGAGCATCTCCGGCGCCGCATCCCCGGCGCGGCCTTCGGTTTGGGCCCACTCCATGGCGGCGCGGGAGATAGCTGCATCCCGGTCTGTGAGTACGTCGAAGACTGCGTCGAAGTCGGCAAGCAGCTTCCCGATGCGTTGGAGATTGGCGCGGCCGAAGGTGCCGTTGTCCAGCGTGATGTTTGTGGCACGCACCGCGTCGAAGATGGCCGCGCGCGCCTCCGCCGTGTTCAGGTCGTTCTCAAGCGCGGCGTGATACTCAGCCAATTTGTCAGCGATCAGTTTGTCCAGTTCCTCATCATGCCCGTCAGGCAGAGACCTATCCTTCGCGGCGGCATCCATGCGGCGGGCGAAGGTGCGGAGCCGTTCAATGGCGTTGGCGCTCTCCGTGAGTCCATCGAAGGTGAAGTTCATCTGGTGCCGGTAGGGCACACTGATCAGCAGGAAGCGGATGGCCGAGGCGCGATAACCCTTCAGCAGGAGATCGCGCAGGGTGAAGAAATTGCCTTCGGACTTCGACATCTTCTTGCCTTCGACCAGTAGGAACCGCACATGGAACCAGTGGCGCGCGAAGGGCAGGTGCGAGGCCGACTCGCTCTGCGCGATCTCGTTCTCGTGGTGCGGGAACATCAGGTCCTCACCACCCGCGTGCAGATCGAAGCTGGAGCCGAGGTGCTTCATCGCCATGGCGGAGCATTCGATGTGCCAGCCCGGGCGCCCACAGCCGAGCGGCGTCTCCCACGATGCTTCGCCGGGCTTCACTGCCTTCCACAAGGCGAAGTCGCGCGCGGCATCCTTTTCGTATTCGTCGACATCAACGCGCGCACCGTCTTCGATCCCTTCCAGGTCCTTGCCGGAGAGCTTGCCGTAGTCGGGGAACTTTGCAATCCGGAAGTACCATGAGCCGTCGTCGGCTTTGTAGGCGATGTCCTCGCTGGCGAGCTGCTCAATCAGCGTGACCATCTCGCCAATGGTCTCGGTTGCGTGCGCCACGATCTCAGGGCGTTCTACGCCCAGGGCATCCATGTCTTCAAAGAACGCCTTCTCGTACTTGGCTGTGTACTCGTCGATGGAAACGTTTGCGGCGGTGGCGTTGCGGATGATCTTGTCATCCACGTCCGTGATGTTCATCACGTGCTTCAGCGCCAAGCCTTGCAGGCGCGCGGTGCGGCGCAGAACATCCACATGGAGAAACGTGCGGAAGTTGCCGATATGGCCGTAGTCGTAGACGGTGGGTCCGCAGCAGTACATGCGCAAGGTATTGTCTTGTGCGGCAGTCAGCGGCTCCACGCGGCTGCCCAGGGTGTTGAAGAGTGCGATGGCCATCCGGGTTGGTCAGGTTCCTTGCAGGACTTGCGCGCGTGCCCGGAGCCGTGTGCTGGATGCACAGGTCTGCCGCCGCAGTTTTGTCTGATTCTAGCTGAGATGCGCGGCTATCCCAGGCGTAGCTGCGGCGACGCGTTCAGCGCCGCATCCGCGAAGTCGCCCTGGAGCAGCTTTGGCCACGCGGCCGCGGCGATCATGGCGGCGTTATCCGTGGAGAGCGCGAGCGTGGGGAAGTGCACCTGCAGGCCGTGTTTCTCTGCCTCCAGCAGAAAGCGGGTGCGCAGTTCGCGGTTCGCGGCGACACCCCCCGACACCGCGATCTGTCTTACGCCAAAGTGTGCAGCTGCTGCCAGCGTCTGACGAACCAGATTGCCGACGACGGCATGTTGAAAGGACGCGATCAGGTCCAGCGTCTCCGCATCGCACACGGCTCGTACGTCGTCCAGCGAGGGATGGGTGATGTCCACGAGCGCCGCGCGGCGTGATTCAATGGCAGCTTTCATGCCGTGTGTTTCCACATAGCGGAGCACCGCCGTCTTGATGCCGCTGAAGGAGAAGTCGAACGTGGGCTGGTCCGCTGTACCCCGATTGATCTCTGTAAAGCGGAAAGGCACCGCGCGTGGGTTGCCGAACGCACTCAGGCGATCGATCCACGGACCTCCGGGGTAGCCAAGGCCAAGCAGTTTGGCCACCTTGTCGTAGGCCTCGCCTGCGGCATCATCGACCGTGCGGCCCACATTGCGGTACGTCCAAACGCCCGCCTCCTGCTGCGCAAGATACAGGTGCGTATGCCCACCACTGACAACAAGCGCAAGCAGCGAAGATAGCGGGTGCCCCGCATCCGGCAAGGATGTGGGATGGTGGTGCTCCAAAACCAACAGCTCTCCGAGATGTGGTGCAATCACGCCCTGACTGCTAGGGTGCTGGGCCGCTGGCACGCTAATTCGCTGCATCTCCATCAGCACCGCGTGGATGTGCCCTTCCAGATGGTTGACGGCAAGCAATGGTTTGCCGAGCCCGAGGGCGTACGCTTTCGCAAAGGAAATACCCACCAGCAGCGCTCCCGCCAGACCGGGACCGAAGGTGACCGCGATTGCGTCCAGATCGGTCGCTGCTACCCCGGCCTGTCGCAGCGCTTCGCGAACGACCGGCACGATGTTGCGCAGATGTTCGCGGCTGGCCAGCTCCGGCACCACGCCGCCGTAGAGTGCGTGCATCTCCATCTGCGACGCGACGACGTTACTGAGGACGTCCGTGCCGCTCCGCACCACGGCTGCGGCGGTTTCATCGCAGGAACTCTCGATGCCGAGGATCAGGCCCGTCCGCGCGGTGCCGCTTCGTTCAGACGCGGTCTGCATCAGACGATGATAGGACACCCATGAAGCACGATCGGTTCACAGCGCTCCTAACGCCGCAATGCCAGGCAGCGCTGCACATTGTGGAGCGGTTGCGCGAGCGCGGATTCCAGGCCTACTTTGCCGGTGGCTGTGTGCGTGACCTGCTGCTTGGCAGCGCGCCAAAAGACTACGACGTGGCCACCTCCGCGCCGCCGGAAAAGGTGCTGATGGGCTTTGACCGGACCTTCTCGGTGGGCGCTCATTTTGGCGTGGTGATCGTGTGTACGGCACACCGTGACACCGGGTGCGAGGTGATGACGGAGGTGGCCACCTTCCGCAGCGATGGCGCGTATGCCGACGGCCGCCGGCCCGTGGAGGTCACCTACTCCGAAATGCCACAAGAGGACGTACTGCGGCGCGACTTTACCGTCAACGGCATGATGCTCGACCCTGTCGATCTCTCGCAGGAGAACCTGCACAGCAAAGTGCTGGACTTCGTGGGCGGACGCGATGATCTTGAGGCAGGCGTGATCCGAGCCATCGGTGACCCGGAGCTCCGCTTTGCCGAAGACAAGCTGCGTATGCTGCGCGCGGTGCGATTTGCGGCACGGTTCGGCTTCACCATCGAGCCGCGGACGATGTGTGCCATCCAGCAGCAGGCTGCAACGGTGTCGCAGGTGAGCAACGAACGCGTGCGCGACGAGTTGACGAAGATGCTCACGGAAGGTCATGCACGCCGGGCATTTGAACTGCTGGATGAGAGCGGGTTGCTGCCGCATGTGCTGCCGGAAGTGGCCGCGATGAAGGGCGTGGAGCAGCCGCCGGACTGGCACCCTGAAGGCGATGTGTGGCTGCACACACTGTTGTTGCTGGAGAAGTTCGAACCGGGCATCACGCCTACGCTGGCGTGGGGTGCGCTGCTGCATGACGTGGGCAAGCCACCGACGTTTCGCGCACCTGATCCGAAGGATGCGAAGCCACGCATCCGCTTCAACGGGCATGCTGATGTGGGTGCCACGATCACGCGTCACATTCTGAACCGCCTGCGCTTCTCGAACGATGACACGGATCAGATCGTCTCGCTTGTGGCCAACCACATGCGCTTTGGTGATGTGAAGAACATGAAGCAGAGCACGCTGAAGCGCTTCTTCCGCCTCCATGATTTTCCCGAGCACCTCGCGCTTCACTGGTTGGACGTTGCTGCCTCACACAGCCTGTTTGGGATGTACAACTACGCCAAACAGAACTACGAGGCCACGCCAGTCGAGGAACACAAGCCCGTGCTCTTGCTGACAGGCCGTGACCTGATCGAGGCTGGACTGAAGCCTGGGCCGCGCTTCAAGCAACTCCTGCGCGATATCGAAGATGCGCAGTTGGAAGGTGCGATTCAGACGCGGGATGAGGCGATCAACCTGCTGCGAGAGTTGCTGAAAAGAGGCAGGGAGTCAGCCGGCCAGCAGGTCAGCGAGTCTGCCGTCGCATGACAAGCGTTATCGTCATTGGCGCTGGCGTTGCCGGTTTGATCGCTGCGGTGAAACTGGCCGAAGCTGGTTGCCACGTCACCGTGCTGGAGGCGGGCGATCGTGTAGGCGGGCGCATCCGCACCGTGCATGTAGGCGATGCCGCGATTGAGCTGGGTGCGGAGTTTGTGCACGGCAAACCGCCGGAACTGTTGGCCCTTCTGAATGAGCTTGCCTTGAAGCACGATGCATTGAATGGCGAAGACATCGCGTTCACTCCAGAGGGAGTGAAGCAGCCGGATGCTGACAGCAACGACGCGGACAGTCCCTTCCACCTTTTGCAAACGATGGTTGGGTGGAGCGATGCGCATCCTGAGCAGGACCTAAGCTTTACGGAGTATCTTGCGCGAAAGCGGGTCTTACTTGATGATGCAGAAGGTGTTCTGGGCTACGTGGAAGGCTTCAACGCAGCGGATGCGCGTGAGATCTCGGTTCGCTCGCTGGCCCTGCAGCAGAGGGCAGAGGACAGCATCGACGGGGACGCCGTAGCGCACGTGCGCGGTGGATATGATGGCCTGCCGAACGCGCTGGCTGAGCGGCTTCGGAGAGCGGGCGCTACTGTCAGGTTGGGCTCCACGGTCAGCCGTGTCACGTGGAAGCCGGGCCATGTCCGCGTGACGCTTGCGTCAGGTGAGATCATGCAGGCGGACCGGGCTGTCATCACGCTGCCCCTCGGTGTCTTGCAACGCCAGGCGGTTGCGTTTGAGCCCGCGCCCGGTGACATACTCGCGCACGCCGCGCGGATGCGCATGGGCCAGGTGTGCCGGATCAATCTCGTCTTCAAACGCCGCTGGTGGGCAGAGCTTCAGCATCCGCAACATGAGACGCTGCAACGCATGGGCTTTCTCCTGCCGGAAGAGCGCCAACCCGGTGCCCACTTCAATGTCTTCTGGACGGGGTATCCGTCGCTTGATCCCGTGTTGACCGCGTGGAGCGGTGGCCCATCGTCTGCAGCGTTCGACGGCATGAGCGACCATGCCATCGCCCACGCTGCGTGCGGCGACCTCGCGCGCATCTTCGGCCTGTCACCGGAGCAGGTGCTCGATGAACTCGCGTCGCATCACATGCATGACTGGCAGCGCGATCCGCTCTTTGGCGGCGCGTATTCGTGGGTGCCTGTGGGCGCGAGTGACGCCTCCGCGAAGATGTCACAGCCGGCGGAAGACACGCTTTTCTTTGCCGGTGAACATACCGATACGACCGGGCACTGGGGAACGGTGCATGGCGCGCTGCGCAGCGGGACGCGTGCCGCGGAACAGGTACTCCGAACACGTTAGGTCTACTCTGCTGTCTCTTGTTCCGGGTCAGCGGCAGGCAGCGGCTTGGACTTCGACGCGGTCACGACAGCAACGGCGACGAGGATGACTCCCATCGCAATCCACTGTGATCCATGCAGCCCCTCGTGCAGGAACAGAGCGCTCAGAATGACGGCCACAATCGGGTTCACATACGCGTAGGTCGCCACCTTAGCCACCGGCACGGTGTGCAGCAGGTATGTGTAGGCGGTATACCCCACCAGCGACCCAAAGGTGGCAAGCCACGCCATTGCTACAAAGACGCCCGGACTCCAGTGCGCGTGCCGCCATCCACCTGTGGCTGTCCCGATCAGCACGTTGATGCTGCCCGCAAGTACCATCTGCCATGCCGACGCAACGAATGGATCAAGGCTGGACGGCCTGCGTCCTGAGAGCAGCGACCCGGCCACCCAACTCAGGTTGCCAACACACAGGATGACGGTGCCGGTCAGCACGGCGCGGTCACCGGCACTGCCTGCGTTTGCGGTCAGGCCGTTGCGCAACACCGGAAACAGGAGCAGCCCAAGTCCGCCAACGCCAAGCGCTGTACCAGCCCATCCTGCGCGGTTCAGCGGGATGCCGCCCGGAATGATGCTCTCGGCCATGGCGATCATCAGCGGAATGCTTGCAGCCAGCAGCGCCGCATAGCCGGCGGAAACGTACTGCTCGCCCCATCCAAGGAGAACGTTGTTGCCGGTCAGTAAAAGCAGACCCAGCAGAAGGGCGCGTACCAACTCGTCGCGTGGAATCGCGACGGAGCGTCCGCGCGCCCACACAATGCACAGCAACGCCAGTCCGGCGGCCAGATAACGGAAGCCCGAGACGAACGCCGGCGAAATGTACTGCACGCCGTACCGGATGGCAACGAACGTCGATCCCCAGAAGAAGTACACGCATGCAAAGGCAAGCGGAATCAGCAGGGAGTGGCGTCTGCTCGTGGAGGTCGTCACGTATCTCACAAGGCTACCAACATACCGGTGTGCATTGCCCGGGGAATCGTCTTCGCCGTACCATCGCCTCAGCATGGATTTCCTGAACAAGAAGCGCTTTGACCTGAACCGTTCGCCCAAGAGCGCGGACGCCGACCGCCTGGTGAGCGCAAGCAGCATGGGCGAGGACGCGGCCTTTGAGTTGAAGCTGCGGCCTACGCGCCTCGGTGAATTCATCGGCCAGGTAAAAGCAAAGGAGCAGCTCGCGATCGCGTTGGAGGCGGCGAAGAGCCGTGGCGAGGCGCTGGACCATGTGCTGCTCTCGGGGCCGCCGGGACTGGGCAAGACAACACTGGCCAGTATCATTGCGAACGAGCTGAACGTCGGCTTTCAGCAGACCAGCGGCCCCGCGCTGCAGATTCAGGGCGATTTGACGGCCATCCTGACGAACCTGCGCGAGAAGCAGGTGCTGTTCCTGGACGAAATCCATCGCTTGCAGCCGGTGCTGGAAGAAAAGCTGTACACGGCGTTGGAGGATTACAAGCTGGACATCATCATCGGGCAGGGACCGGCGGCGCGCACGCATGTCTTGGAGATCCGCCCGTTCACGTTTGTCGCCGCCACCACGCGCCCCGGCTTGCTGTCATCTCCGTTGCGGTCACGCTTCGGCATCCTGCTGCGGCTGGAGTTTTACACCGATGACGATTTGCGGTTCATTGTGGAGCGCTCGGCGGAGGTGCTCGGCGTCGGCATCGACGCAGATGGCGCGGCGGAGATCGCCATGCGCTCACGCGGTACACCGCGTATCGCCAACCGGCTGCTGCGCCGTGTGCGGGATTACGCGCAAGTGCGTGCCGCCGGTCTGATCGACCTTGCAACCGCCCGCGCCGCCTTGCAGATGCTGGAGGTGGACGCGCATGGATTTGATGAACTGGACCGCCGTCTTCTGCGTACCATCATCGAGAAGTACGATGGAGGTCCGGTCGGCCTGAATACGCTGGCTGCGGCGCTGGCCGAAGAGGAAGATGCGTTGGAAGAAGTGTACGAGCCCTTCCTCATGCAGATTGGCTTCCTGGACCGGACCCCGCGGGGACGCGTTGCGACGCGCCGCGCATACGAGCATTTCGGTCTCGCGGTACCGGTCAAGGCTGGCCTCCATGACCGGCCAACGCTGTTTTGAGATCCTGCACAGACCCAACCTGAGCCACGTTTTTACACTTTCACGCAGTCTGCACTTGCTCCGGCGCGTCTGCGGTAGTACAACCGCTCTACAGCTTTCCCCTATCCCTGCACTCTACTGAGGTCACATGCGCACGTCTAGCAAGGCTTTACCTCTTGCTGTGTCAGCTCTCACAGCTGCTCTCATTTTTGCGAACAACGCTCATGCTGCCGAACAGGCGACCATCCAGGGCAGAGTTGCCGCCGGACAACAGGTGGGCTTTGACGTGTACCTGCCGCTGCAGCATCGCGATGACCTGGAAAAGTTGATTTCCAGCCTGCACGATGACACGTCGCCGCTCTATCACAAGTGGCTCACACCAGCGCAGTTCCATGCACGCTACAGCGCGGCGCAGGGCACGGTCCAGTCGATTACGACGCAGTTGCGGGCAAGCAACCTGAATGTGGTGCAAATCTCGCCGCAGCGCATCCACGTGACCGGTGCCTCGGCCGATGTGGAGCGTGCGCTTTCCACGCAACTGCACACGGGAGTCTTCCACAGCGGCAAGCAGAGGGTTGTGGCGACAACGCCCGTCGTCGCCCCGCAAAGTATTGCAAGCGCCGGTGCGGTGATCACAGGGCTTTCAGGTAAGGTGCGGATGCACGCGTACGCACACCGTGCGTCGACAGCCAACCGCTATTCCGCTGCGGGTCCGTACTGGTTCGACGACTTGAAGCAGGCATATGGCTGGCCGAGCTACCAGGCATACAGCGGAACGGGAACGACGATCGGCATCCTGATCCCAAGCAGCATCCAGGCAGCGGACATGGTGAGCTATTTTGGTCACGAGAAGTTGAAAGTTCCGAACATCTCCGAGGTCACGGTCGAAGGTGGTGCGCCGTTCGATCCGAACACCGATAACTCCTTCGAAGCGGAACTGGACGTGCAGCAGACCGGTGGCATGGCGCCCAACGCCAACATCGTGGTCTACAACATACCGGACCTCAGCGACGGCTCGATCATGGCGGGCCTTGCACAGATCGTGGAGGACAACCGGGCCGATGTAGTCAGCATATCTTTTGGCGGGCCGGAGCTTGACTATACGGCAGACTACAACGACGGCGATGATTACACCTATCTCCTGTACCAGGAGAACGACCTGATTGCGCAGGGGGCCGCGCAAGGCATCACCTTTGTAGCGTCTTCAGGTGATGCGGGCGCTTTGTCCATTCCGCCCAACGCGTGCTTTTACACCACTGCGTCCTGCGGTACCTTCCAGGCGTCCGTGGAGTTTCCAGCATCCAGTCCCTACGTGGTGGGTGTTGGCGGCACAAACTTAAAAACTACCTACACGGCCAATAACCTTAATTCCGCCTACATCAGCGAGGAAGCGTTCGCCGATCCTTTGACGGCGGACATCTTCTATGGCACGCCGGCAACGGGCGGCTACTGGGGATCGGGTGGCGGCAACAGCATCCTCTTCCCCAAGCCGCTCTATCAGTACCTGGTCAAGACGGGCAGCAACACGGTTCGGACCGTTCCGGATGTGGCCTTGCACATGGGCGGCTGCCCGGCGGATGCCATCTGTAACTCGGATGACAGCGCCGATCTTGAGTATTTCGACGGCGCTCTGTACGGTGTCATCGGAACCAGCGCTTCCGCTCCCGATTTCGCCGGCCTCACCGCGTTGAACGTGCAGCGGTTCGGCACGCGCTTTGGCAACGAGAACTACTACATCTATGCGCTGGCAGCGGCGCAGAACATTGGTCTGCCGCTACACGTCTTCCACACCGGCATCCCGGGCTTCAACGGTTTGTACTCGACCACTCCGTCCGGCTACAACCGGGTACTGGGGAACGGCACGGTCGTAGGCCGAAACTTCCTGACGGCACCGCTGGTTCCCGCGGCAGGCGTTCCCCAGACACCAAGCAATCCCTAGCAAGCGAGGAACACGCTCGCGCGTATGCCCATGGTCAATTACTTGGCGTAGCGAAAGATGAAGGCCGGCCCCTGCTGGCCTTCGTCTTTTTCGCAGGGGCTGCTGAAGGCAGGGCCTGCTGTGACGCGGCTAGGGTGGCCGCCTGATCGCGCACCTTGGCCTGCAACTCCTCCACCCGCTTCTCGTTGGCACGTGCGGACGCCAGCAGGGTGTCGCCAAGGTCACGCCGTGCACTGTCCAGGATCGCGGCGCTGCCGTCCAGCGCGGCGCTTTGATCGCGCGGCGCATAGCTGTGTGCCGCCACGGCAACCCGTATCAGCACGCTATACAGCGCGTCGAGATTGAGCAGCACCGGAAGAGATGCGGCGACCGACTCTGGCGCAGCGTCCGCAGCCGTGAGCAGCGGTGGCAGCGCACTCTGCAGGTCCTTCTGAATAGAGAGCAGGTTGCCGTCCACCTCGTTCCGCACGGCGATTGGTCCTTTCCAGTGGTTCAGATCCACCGCGCTGCTCGCCCTCGCGACACCGTCAAGGGCGGGCTGCAACAACGACGATGGTCTGGGCGTGGACGTTTGCTGTGCGATGGCACTCGCGCACAGCCACGGTGCAAGAAGGAAGAAGGATCGAACAAACATACACATCTCCAGTCCCGTGACACCGGGATCCAGACGTAAAGAGTCCTCATGGGACCGAGTTACAGCCCTGACACAGCAGCGCTGCGTCCCGCACGAAAGCGCGAGTACATGCACGCTGCTGCGACAAGCCACATTCTGTCACACCTTGGCTGGCCCGAACTATAGGATCTTCCGTATGGCTTTACCAGTCCCCCGGGCAATCTTGCCCGTCCCCTTGACCGTGCCCACGCCGATGTTCTTACCCGCCGAGAGACCGCCTTTACCCAGATCAGCCGCAGCGTCGAGCGGATGAAGCGTTGCCAAATCGACGGCGCCTTTGCCGGCTCCCATGGCCACATCTCCTGCCCCTTTGCCCACGCCCTTACCGATGTCGCCCGCTCCGCTGCCAACGTCACCGCCGGCGCTGCGGCCATGCTTCTTCTGCTGTCGACTCACTTCGTTTGGCGGCGGCGATGCCTGGTTCTGAGCCGGCAGGGTAAGTCCGGTCGCCAGGAGTACAGCACAAAGCAGGATGCGTGTTCGCACAAATGGCCCTCTGCCTGTAAAGACGTTGGCTGCGGGCCTTTGTTGCGTGCGGATGCATTGCATGCGTTTAGACTTTTCTCATGTCTGAACGTGGCGATCCGCTGCAGCTCATGCCAGCAGAACCCAACCGGGTCATCTCCTCGCGCACGTGGATCATTGCCGCGACCGCCATTCTTCTGCTCGGCGTGGCGGCAATCCTCACAACATTGCATCGCGCCCCTGCGGCAACGTCCGCTGAACAAGGCGAGGATGCGTATGCCGCCAGTCTGCCCATCTCCAATGTGACCATGGCTGAGGCCACAAATGGTGCGGGCGGCAAGTCGGTCTATGTGGACGGCACCGTCGCAAACACCGGCGCACGTACTCTCACTGGTGCCAGTCTTCAGGTGACGTTCGCGGTGGCGGACGGTTCTGTACCGTACCGCGAGACAGTGCCTTTGCAACTCATCCGGACACGCGAGCCTTACGTTGACCTGCAATCCGTATCCGCCGCTCCACTAGGGCCCGGTCAGAGCCGCGACTTCCGCCTGATCTTCGAGAGTATTCCCGCTCACTGGGACGTCAAACCGCCGGCGATCCACATCGTCCGAACGTCCTTGCGATAGCCTTCGCTCCGAAGAAAGTGCCAAAGCCTGCGAAGAAATTTCTATCATGCTGGCGGTCAAAGCGCCAAACGTGCTTCCATGCGTCCGTGAAATGAGGGACTTAGCAGCTAAGAGAGTTTGGCAGCAGGCGTGCCACAGTACTTCATATTACACACGGTTGTCTTTACTACTTGATCCACTTTGCTCTTTAGCAGCTTTAATCCAGGAGTTACCTATCGTGAAGTTGAAAATGCAGGTTCCACCGGTAGTGTGCGGCATTTTGCTGGCCGGGCTTGTCTCCGTTTCCGCACTCGCCCAGTCCGATCAGGCGACTGCGCCGTCAGAGAAGCAGGATGCATCGAACGCGTCGACATATTCCACCGGTAAGCCGCTGGAGACGCAATCCCGGGAAGGCTTCTGGGGTCATATGAATCCCTTTGCTCGCAAGAAGTGGGTGAAGCGTGAGATGGACCCGGTGAAAGACCGCGTCAACGAACTCGACCAGCTTCAGGCGAAGAACGCCAATGATATTCGCGATGTGGATGCGCGCGCGACGGCAGGCATCAAGCGCGCCAACGACGCAGCGTCACTGGCTGATCAACATGCAGCTTCCGCGTCCGGTCGCGCTGACTCCGCAAATAGCACGGCGCTTTCCGCATCGACTCGGACTGACGCTCTTCATACGACAGTCAGCAAACTTGACCAGTATCAGACCGTTGAGTCCACCCCCGTCGCCTTTGCATCGGGGCGGACAACGCTGGGGCCGAAGGCCAAGGCAAGCCTGGATGAAGTTGCCACAAGGCTTGCATCGGAGAAGGGCTATATTATCGAGGTGCAAGGATATAGCCGTTCCGGCGTCGCCTCCTCGCAGGCCATGGCGGACGCCGTTGTCCGGTATCTCGTGACTGAACACCAGGTGCCGGTGTACCGCATCTACCGTACTGGCATGGGCAAGGCATCAGGCAAGAGCAGCCCGGACGGTGAGAAGGCGCTGGCAAACGGTGTCCGGGTAACGCTGCTCCACAACAGCCTGGCCACGATGGACAGTTCCGCACCCAGAACGACATCCCGCAACGACATGCCCTCCGGCACCAGCGCAGGCATGTCCAACTGATCTCCCCAGGGCACTTGCCACTTGAACGTGACGGTGACGGCAACCACGCTCCACGGCAGACATCAAAGCTTGCATAAGATTGGCGAATCCTCGCCAAACAGCCTCTCCTAAGCAGAGAGAACCAAGGCAGATTGGCCCTCCCAAAAGGAGGGCCGTTTTTTGTGTGGTGCCCTATCTACCATAAATATGGTAAGATGTGCTCATGCGGACAACGGTAGACATTTCAGATGAGGTTTACGCACAACTCAAGTCGAAGGCTGCACTTGAGCATACTTCAGTCAAAGCCTTGATCTCTGTTGCCGTGTCTCACTTGCTGTCCTCCAAATCCGTTGGGAAGCGTCGGCTCAAACATCTTCCGGTGATCGGTTCATCTGCTCCTGGAACACTCAAGATCACAAACGAACAACTCTATGACCTCATCAGTTTTCCCTGATGTGAATCTGCTTGTTGCCCTCTTCGCAGAGCGACACGTTCATCACAACAGTTCGCGGCGCTGGTTTTCTGAAGCAGGAAGTCCCGACCTGATTGTGTGCCGTATAAGTCAGTTGGGCTTTCTGCGTGTGCTGACAACTCGGGCAGTCATGGGTGATGAGGTCCTGACGAATAATGCTGCCATAGAGCTTTGTACCGCATTGGAGCGGGATCAGATCATACGATGTACAGCCGAACCAAGGGAGCTGGAACTATCTTTTTACAAGCTCAGCAGGTTGAACAATCCTTCTCCGAACCGGTGGGCCGATGCCTATCTGAGTGCATTCGCCTTTCATGCAGGGCTGCAACTTGTCACCTTTGATAAAGCTCTAGCAAGCTACACGCCGGGCAGTATTCTCTTACCCGATCAGTGAACAGTGACCTGCTGAAAACCCAACCCGCGTAGCAGACTTTCCATGTTGGCTTGTGCATTGGTCCGCGCGACGTCGAGGATGCCGTCGTTGGTAGCAGCTTGTAGTATCTGGTTTTCGGCGGTGCGCCTGGTGTCGCTCTCCAGATTCGGATCACCCAGCGTCAGCAAACCAGTGGTACGGGCAAAAACGCGTGTCTTACTGCTATCGATCCTGGACAAGAAAATCTGCGAGGGCGGCAAATCCAATGTTACGGAACGGCCGCTGACCTGCACGGCATCGGGCTTGAGCTGTGAAAGATCGACACCGGCAATGACCTGCCCATGCACGACAAGGATCAGGCGATCGCCAAAGAGCAGGTCAGGCAGGACAGAATTGGTGTGCTTGCCCTCGACTACGGTATCGACAGAGTACCGCACCGTCTCCAGCCGGTTTAGCCGCTGAATCTGCTGCACTACGTCTGGAGCGCTCGTGTTGAACGTCTCGCGTCCACTCAGTAGAAGCTTGGCTAGCTGCGCTGCGGCTCCGGTGTTTCCCACGTGGCGAAACAGCACAACCGCAGCCGCACTTCCCAGCAGAAAGAAGAGCAGCAATGCCGACAGAATCGCCCCCGCTCGGCTGCGCGGCTTCTCTTTGTATGCAAGCCGCTGCTGGCGCGCTACTTCGTACTGCCTTTCACGTTCCGCGTTTGTTGGTACAGGACCGTTGTTCATGAAGCGATGAGATGCCGTTTATACCACCCGTTGCTTCAGATAATGCCCAACAGACGCGTAGACCCCGTCATTGCAGTTAAGCAATCGCCTCAAAGCTGACCTGCGACAAGGCCCGCCCCCGCCGCATCCGGTGGCGGTAGCTTGCCGCCACAAACTCACGAAAAAGGGGGTGTGGCTCCAGCGGCTTCGATTTGAACTCGGGGTGGAACTGGCAGGCGACAAAATAGGGATGTGAGGGAATCTCGACCATTTCAACGTAGGTTGCATCCGGTGTGGTGCCGGTCAGGCGCATGCCGCCGCCGGTCAGTACCGGCTCGTACTCCCGATTGAACTCGTACCGGTGCCGGTGCCGCTCGCTGATCTCAGTCGTGCCGTACGCTTCCGCCGCTTTGCTGTCCGCTTCCATCACGCAGGTCCATGCACCCAGCCGCATGGTGCCGCCCATCTCCTCCACGCCGGTCAGCTCGCGCAGCTTGTAGATCACCCGGTGCGGCGTTGCCGGGTCAAACTCGCTCGAATTTGCATCCCGCAGCCCGCACACATTGCGCGCGTATTCGATGCACGCCGTCTGCATGCCGAGGCAGATGCCGAAATACGGCACCTCGCACTCACGCGCGTACCGGATGGCGTTCAGCATGCCTTCAATGCCGCGCTTGCCAAAGCCGCCGGGCACCAGGATGCCGTCGAAGTGCTCCAGCTGCTGCTTGTAGCTGTCGTCATCCGTCTCCAGGCCTTCGGCTTCAAGCCACGTCACGCGCAGCTTCAGGCGGGCGTGCAGCGCACCGTGCACAAGTGCCTCTTTTAGAGATTTATAGCTATCTTCATACTCGACATACTTGCCGACGATGCCGACGTGGACCTCGTCTTTCGGGTGATGGGCGTGGTCCACCAGATCACGCCAGCGCCCCAAGTCTGCTTCACGCGCCTCAAGGCGTAGATAGTGCAGCACAAGTTGATCCACGTGCTCGGCTTCAAACGCCAGCGGCAACTCGTAGATGTTGGCGACGTCGGTTGCGGCGATGACAGCGCGCTCTTCCACATTGCAAAATGCTGCGATCTTGTTGCGCATCTCACGCGGCAGATTGCGTTCGCAGCGGCACAACAGAATGTCGGGCTGAATACCGATGGAGAGCATCTCCTTGACCGAGTGTTGCGTTGGCTTGGTCTTGAGTTCCTGCGCGGCAGCGATCCACGGCACCAGAGTGACATGCACAAACAACGTGTTCTCGCGATGGAGGTCTTGCCGCATCTGCCGGATGGCTTCGAGGAAGGGAAGTGACTCAATGTCGCCGACCGTGCCGCCAATCTCAACAATGCAAACGTCGCACTCGGCGGCCACCTTGCGCATGGCGTTCTTGATCTCGTTTGTGACGTGCGGGATCACTTGAACGGTTTTGCCCAGGTAATCGCCGCGCCGCTCCTTTGTGATCACCTGCTCGTAAATGCGGCCGCTGGTCAGGTTGTTGTCGCGCGACAGACGGGCGTGGGTGAAGCGCTCGTAGTGGCCCATGTCCAGGTCGGTTTCCGCGCCATCGTCGGTTACAAAAACTTCCCCGTGCTGGAAGGGGGACATGGTTCCGGGATCGACGTTCAGATACGGGTCGAACTTCATCAGGCCGACGCGGATGCCCCGCGCCTCAAGCAAACAGCCGATGGATGCGGCCGCAAGTCCCTTGCCGAGCGACGACACAACGCCGCCCGTTACAAAGATGTATTTTGCTGACATCCCCGCCTCGTTCTGTTTGGTTGTAAGGTTTGGCCGTGCCCGGTGTGCACGCTTGAGTATACCAAGACGGTGGGTATATGCTCATCGCATGGCAGCAGAAGTGGCAGAATCCTCGCAAGCAAAAAGCCAAGATGTGAGGAGTGCGCTTGGAGTAGTTGCAAGGCCGGAGGGTGTGGGATCACCCAAAATCTTCTTCGGTGAAGATCACACTGGAGACAAATCCGTTTGGATTATTTATCCAGTCACTACAACAATACAATTGACAGAGAAGCGATTGGATGCTCTTGATGAATTCGCCGAACAGGTGAGAGCGCAACTTCGTGGGTTGCGCTTGCAGGAAATTCCTTATATTCGTTTCTCTGAAACGGGACGGAATGCCGCTCGCGTCAGACCTTTTAGAGCAAGCTGAACATTTGAGTAATCGCGAGAGTTCAGGACCGCCTAAACAGGCCAGCCTTCGTCGTGCAGTTTCATCTGCTTACTATGCCATGTTCCATTTACTGGCAAGCGAAGCAGCAGCCTTTGCCGTACCGCCGAACCCACCAAGTTTACGAGGTCAAGTTCAACGTGCACTCTTGCACGATGAAATGAAAAACGCGTGCAAGGGAATCTCGTCAAGTGATCGATTAGCCGCCTTCTCTCGATTGAGTGGCCCTCCCTCAGCCGCTTTGATTCGTATCGCTACTATCTTCGTGGATCTGCAAGAGGCGAGACACAAAGCTGACTACGACACCACTGCAAGACTGACACGTACCGAGGTGCGGCTACTTATACGTCAATGCAGAGTTGCGTTCCAAGCATGGAAGTCGGTCCGAAACACGGAAGAAGGTCATGTGTTCCAAGCAGCGTTGCTCTTTAACAAACGATGGAACCGCTAAAAAGGTCAACACAAAAGTGCGTGCCAGCGTATGGAGCACTGAAGGCTTATGCCTTCTTTAAGGCATCAACACTACTTTCTGTTCTGAGGTGATCCCGTTTTGGGATAACACAGGTTCCCTAAGATGCGACGCTTCTTATGTCCAGGCAATTGAATTCTACGTGGTTTGTAGCGAGGGATCATGAAGGCAAGTGGCAGCACAGACTTGTTCTGCACCACAGTACGTAATGCTAGTAGTTACCCAAGGCCAGCTTTTCGCCGCGAACCATGGATCGATCTGGATGGCACGTGGGACTTCGCCTTTGATCCGAATGCCCGGGCGAATGTTCCGCAAGAGATCGTGTGGGATCGTACGATTCAGGTGCCGTTTGCACCGGAGACGCCTGCCAGCGGCCTCGGCAACCAGGACCTGTACTGCGCCGTCTGGTATCGCCGCTCCTTTCCAACACCCAAACTCAAGGCCGGTGAGCGGCTCTGCCTGCATTTTGGCGCGGTGGACTATGACGCTGCTGTGTGGGTCAACGGTGTAAAGGTGTGTGAGCATGAGGGTGGCTACACACCATTCAGCGTTGAGATCCAGGACGCTCTCAGGCCTGGCGAAACGCAGGAAGTTGCTGTGCGCGCCTTCGACGATCCTGCGGACCTGGAGAAGCCACGCGGCAAGCAGGATTGGAAGAAGGAGCCGCACTCCATCTGGTATCCGCGCACGACCGGGATTTGGCAGACGGTATGGCTTGAGATCGTGCCCCAGGTTTATATCGCATCTGCCCGTCTGAACGCCAATCTGACCCGATGGGAGATCGACCTGACGGTGCAGACGCTTGGCCCTCTGCCCCATGGAGCGTCGCTTTCCGTCACCATGCAATGCGGGTCTCAGGTCTTGGCGCAGGACCAATACGCCTTTGTGGCGCAGGCCTCCAATGCAGGGTCGCTAGCGGCGGGAGAGATTCACCGCAGCATCGCCCTGTCCGATCCGGGCATTGATGATTTCCGCAACGAGCTGTTATGGAGTCCAGACAACCCTACTCTGATCGACGTGGTCCTGGAACTCCGGGAAAGCGGTGGACGAACGGTTGACTCAGTCAAGACGTACACCGCGCTTCGGTCGATAGGTATTCAGGGCGACCGCTTTGTGCTCAACGGCAGACCCTTACAACTCCGTCTGGTGCTGGATCAGGGTTACTGGCCTGAGAGTGGCCTGACCGCGCCCGATGACGAGGCCTTCCAGCGGGACATCCTCCTGATCAAACAGCTTGGCTTTAACGGTGTGCGCAAGCATCAGAAGCTGGAAGATCCACGCTTCCTGTACTGGGCCGATCAACTGGGTCTGCTCGTGTGGGAAGAGATGCCAAGTGCGTACCGGTACACGCAGCGCTCGATTGAACGCGTCACCCGCGAGTGGGCCGCAGCCGTCGAACGAGACTCGAATCACCCGTGCATTGTGGCTTGGGTACCGCTGAATGAAAGTTGGGGGGTGCCCGATCTACCAGACAGCCCCGCCCAACGGCATTATGTGCAGGCCCTCTACCACCTTACCAAGACACTGGACCCGCAACGGCCTGTCATCGGCAACGACGGCTGGGAGTCTATCGCAACCGACATCATTGGGATCCATGACTATGATTCCAATCCGGAGGCGATCGGGCGTCGCTATGGGATCAGCGAGGTTGAGCACCATCTCTTCGAATTCGAGCGTCCGGGTGGGCGCATACTGAAGCTCGGTAGCAAGGGCGACGAACGCCAGCCCATTGTGCTGACCGAGTTTGGCGGCATTGCACTGCGGTCAGCGGATGATCCCACGTGGGGATATACCGACGCGCATACCCTTGACGAGTTTGCGGAACGGTACACTCGACTGCTCGAGGTGGTCCGCTCACTCTCCGCATTGGCCGGTTTCTGTTACACGCAATTCACAGACACCTATCAGGAAGCGAACGGTATTCTCCATGCCGACCGGAGCGAGAAGGTGCCTTCCTCCGTCGTCGCAGAGGCTACAACAGGGCGTCAGCACCAGCTTCACTCCAATCCAAGTGAGCAACGCTGGAGAGAGCGCCTGATGCACCTGCAGGCGAAGACCTGACGAGGCTTCGCCTGTGCAAATCGGTTCGCAGCTGCTTCGACTACTTTGCGGCGGCTTCCAGGTCCGCCCATTCCGCATCGCTCAAGTCCAGATCCTGGGCTTTGACATTCTCCTCGAGATGCTCGATGGATGAGGTCCCTGGTATAGGCAGAATGACAGGGCTGCGGTGCAGCAGCCACGCCAGCGAAAGCTGCGATACGGTTGCTCCGTGCTTCTTGGCGGCTTCGTCCAGCTTCCCGCCCGGCTGGGCCAACTTTCCTGCAGCCACGGGGAACCAGGGGATGAACGCCATATTGTTTTTTTCGCAGTAGTCCAGGGTCGCTTCGCTCTTGCGCTGTCCAATGTTGTATTCGTTCTGCACGGACACGATCTCCACCGTCTTGCGGGCCTCCTCGATTTCCGCAGGCTTCACCTCGGACAGGCCAACATGCTTGATCTTGCCCTGCTTCTGCAGCTTGGCAATAGGAGCAAGCGACTCGGCAACCGGCACCTTTGGATCGATGCGGTGTAGTTGCCACAGATCCAGGGAGTCCCTCTTCAGCCGGCGCAGGCTCATGTGGACTTCCTGCTCTAGATACTCTGGCCGTCCCACCGGCAACCACCTGTTCGGTCCGGTGCGGACCAGCCCGCCCTTTGTGGCAACGACCACACCCGGCTTGTAGGGGCTAAGCGCCTCGCCGATCAGTTCTTCGCTGACATACGGTCCATAACTGTCTGCCGTGTCAATGAAATCGACGCCCAGTTCCACCGCGCGCTGCAATACCTTTGCTGCTCTGTCCCGATCCTTGGGCGGGCCCCAGATTCCTTCGCCAGTAATGCGCATTGCGCCGAATCCGAGCCGGTTAACCTGGAGGTCGCCACCGAGTTTAAATGTCTTCTCTATGCTCATGGCCCTGTAGGATGGCGTTTACGCAGGAGAAGATTCGTCGGGGACGGCGATTTGATGCCGCTCAACTCGAGCGTTCGGCTCCCCTGGCAGGTAGGCAAAGTAAACGCGGGCGAGCAACGTCTAAACACGCAGTGTGCTGCACATGACAGTGAATTTGCACTTCCGTTCAACACTGACAGTGGTGGCCTTGGCTCTATTCGTGTGTCCGGTCGAACATGCGCAGGACCGTTCGGCGCTGCCGCGCGAAACGTCGCCCGGAGCCGGCCTGAAGCGCGCGCGGCTGTACCTGAAGGACGGCAGCTTCCAGGTTGTTTTGTCCTATCGCGTGCAAGGTGACAACGTCTTCTACCTCTCCGCCGAGCGTGGTGCCGAGGAGGAGATTATTCCTTTGCGGCTTGTAGACATACCTACGACAGAGAAATGGCAAAAGCAGAAGGACGCTGCCGCCAGTGGCGCACCCGCCGTGCAGATCGACCCGGAGCTTGCCCGCGAGGAGGCCGACCGTGCGGCGCGAAGTCCCGAGGTGGCGAAGAACCTGCGCCTCCCCGAGGACGACTCTGTCCTGGTGCTCGATACCTACCGGGGACAGCCGGAACTTGTGCCGATGCAGCAGACGGACGGCGCCCTGAACCGGCAAACGGCACATAATATCCTTCGGCAGACGCTGAATCCACTCGCCTCCGCACATCAGCTGGTTGAGATCAAGGGCGAAACCGCACCCGTTCAGCTGCATGTGGCGGACCCTGAAGTGTACGTTCGCTTGGACGACGCCAATGACACAGCGCCCGTACATGGCGGCGCGTTTCAGGTCGACACCGGTGGGAGCCGTGGCGGTATCAAGCTGGAAGCGCCTTCGCCAAAGAGCGAGTACGTCATCGTCCGGGTCGATGTGCGGCGCGGTGTACGGGTGGTCACCAGCTTTAACTTGAGTCTGCTTGGTGGGGCACGCCGTCAGGCCGACGTGGTGGAAACCACGCGTACGCTGATGGACGGTGGACATTGGCTCAAGATCGTTCCCAAGGAGTCTCTACCGTTCGGGGAGTACGCATTGATGGAGGTGCTGGACGACCGTACGGTGAACACTGGTGTGTGGGATTTTGGGGTGCGGCCTACAGCAGGTCCAAACCGGGACGCGATTCTGCCGGAAGAGCGCCGTACTCCGACTCTGGCTCCTCGCCGCTCGCAGCCATAGCAGGAGTTTTGGAGTCCACTTCGGAACGTACCGTAACTGTAATCAATGGACCGGAGTCTTTGGTGGCGCCGGCCGGTTCGTCCGGCGGCAAGGCTGGGCGCAACTTCATGTCCGTCGTGGGAACCCCGTCGATGGTTCCCGGTACGAAGATCGACCCCTCGCCAGCAATGGCAAGATTGTCGCGCGTGGTGCCTTTCACGTGGTACATCATGTCATCAGCAGACTTGATGATGCTTTCGATCGTGTCGCCATCTTCAGGAAACGTGGCCATGCCGAACGACCCACGCAACTCCAGCGCGAGCCCCTCGGACGTGAGAAAGCGATTGGCACGCAACGCATAAAACAATTGCGTGGCCAGATCGCGTCCGCTCTGTTTGGCATGGTTGGGCAGCAGCACAACAAACTCATCGCCACCGTAGCGGAACGCGGGGTTGTCTGTTCCCACAATCCGCCGGATCAGGTCGCCAACCTCCAGCAGCAAACGGCTGCCAACCAGGTGGCCGTGTGTATCGTTGATGCTCTTGAAGCGATCCAGATCGATGAAAAGCAGACTGAACGGCGGCTTACCAGGAAGCGCCAGCTGATCGGACAGCAGCGTATACAAGTGCCGGGCGTTAAAGAGCCCGGTGCAGTCGTCCGTAATGGAGAGCAGATGAATACGCTTCATGTCTTCTGCGTTGCGTACGGCAATCGCGGAAAAGTCTCCGATGACGCGAAGGAACTGGACCGAGTACTCGGAAAGCAGGTCAACTTTGCTGTTCAGGAGCTGGATGACTCCAATGACACCCTCGGCGGAGCGGACGGGAACACATGCAATGGATTGGATGTTCAGGTCAGGGTGCTTGCGGCTGAACTCCTTCCACTCCGGTTCGGCCGTGGTGTCCGGAACCACCAGTGTCGTTCCTGTCGCCGCGACGTATCCAGCAACGCCTTCGCCCATCGGCACGCGCAGGCCGCGCAAGCTGTTGCTGTCCTCTCCCACGGCAATAACGTAGTAGAGATCATTGTGCTGCTTATCCACCAGCATCATGGACCAGCGTTCGGGCCCGAAGTACCGGGCCATCTGGTTCATGATGGTGGTTAAAACTGCCTCCAGTTCCAGCGTGGAGGTGAGCGCACGCGCCACCTCGTACAGAAGCTGCGTGTAATCCTGCTGTAGCGCCTGGGTGAACTCGCGTTCGATCTGCTTTTGTGACTTCCTGAACATTGATCTCCGCCGACGGGTCCTGCTCTGAAAAACAACCCCGCTCGATCCCGCAGGCCGAAAACGCTCCAGACCTGCACTACGTTACCGCTAACGCTCCTGAACTTGTGAAGTCTGGAGTTACGCTCTCAAGTTTGTGATCGATGTGCAACTCCTTAATTGCACCTGGTGCCTATGTTTGATTACACTTCAATCCTTGTAAGAGTTGAGCGTACTGCCCGGATCTTCGCAAGACGTGCCTAAATAGAACCGGCACGCTTACCCCCCAATCTGCACCATGCTTCGTGATGGCTTGACGAACCCGGCTTCGCCGATATGGTGACGTTCCTCTTTGCTCTCCACAACTGCCCGAACATACGCACAAAGATCTTCGCGAGGCGCTTCGTTTCGCATCCTTCCATACAGATCATGGTCCACCTGTGAAAACAGGCACGTACGCAGCTTTCCATCCGCAGTCAGCCGGATGCGCGAACACTGTCCACAGAACGGACGCGAAACGGGTGCGATGATCCCGATTTCGCCCACGCCATCGATAAATGCGTATCGCCGGGCGGTTTCGCTCGCATAATTTCGCGGCAGGGGAACCAGGGGCATCACGCGTTGCAGACGTTCCAGGATTTCAGCCTCGCGCACCACTGTGTCCGTAGCCCAGATACGGTCCTGCTCCAGCGGCATGAACTCGATAAAGCGCAGGATCAAACCCTCATTCCGTGCGAAGGCACCGAACGCCTCAACCTGATCGTCGTTGATGCCGCGCATCAGAACGCAATTCACCTTAACGGGCGACAGTCCGGCGTCCTGTGCCGCATGAATGCCATCCAGCACCCGCCCGAAAGAACGCGGCACCCGGGTCACCCGCTCAAAGACCGCCGGGTCCACAGCGTCCATGCTGACGGTCACGCGGTCCAGCCCGGCTGCCTTGAGTTCCTGCGCGACAGGAGCCAGAAGGTGCCCGTTTGTTGTGAGCGCAATGTCCAACGGCTTGCCGTTTGCAACAGGAGCATCGTCGGCGTCATAGGCGGTGCGCAACAAACGCAGCATGCGGATGAACTGAGGCAATCCTTCACGGAGAAGCGGTTCGCCGCCGGTCAGACGCACCTTCTCAATGCCCATACTCACCAGCAGGCTGACGATGTCCGCATAGACAGCGATGGACAGTTCGTGATGCGTACCGGTCTCGCTGCTTCGGCAGTAGACACACCGGTAGTTGCACCGGTCCGTCACCGCAATGCGAAGGTCCGTGATTGCACGTCCAAAGCGGTCGCGAAGGCGAGGTCCTGCGTCGGCAGGACGTGCAGCCGGTGTCCGTTGGAGCAGATCCGAAGTGGAAGACAGGGTCGCCATAACGCCGCACGTATTGGATGCGCGGCCACTCCAATCGACCTGTCCACCTGAAATGCAAAGCCCGCGCAACCGCGCGGGCCGTGGAAGATACACGCAGGCGCTAATAGCTGGTGAACTCGGGGAACCCCCGCCGCAGCGACAATCCCCAGAGAAAGCACACGATGGAGGCCGTTCCGGTGAAGCATGACCAATAGAACATCGGGTGCGACCATCCGGGTGAGTGCGTCAGGTCCAATCCCACCCATAGAACGCCCACCAGGGTGGTGACCACCAGCATCTGCAACCCGACCGTCAGCAGCAATTGCCCGCGACGGCGGCGCCGGTCCAGCGCATCGACTTCAGCAGGTGTGAGTATGCGCTCTTCAAGGGAAATCAGCGTATTTGCCATGTCCGGAACTCCTCGTTCTTCGATGTTATTACAGCACATCTCTATGCGCAGCACATCCATATGCCGGCCAGGCTTTCACTCCAGAAATGCCATCGTCTTGATGCCCGCAATCTCAAACCGCTTGCGGCAGCGTGGATTCGTACAGTTCGCCGTATCATCCCGTAGCACCATATAGCTCTGCGCCTTGGCAAAGCGTGCACGGTCGCGCTCGTCAGCCCGGCCTGGCACCTGCCGCTTCTTGCGCCGTACGATCCAGCTCAAGGTGTAATCGCCCGCGGCGCCACACTTGGTGCAGGTTAGCGTCATCGTCTTCGGCTCGGTACGCTCGTCAAAAAAATCCCGCTCTTCCATGCCTGATCACCCATCACAAGGCAGCACCCCGTACAGCCACAGTGCTCCCCAGGAGAGGATAATCCTTTCAGGACATGCTGCGCGATGCAGCCGCGAAAGGACATGGGTGACAAAGCCGAAGAAGTCCGTCTTCTCCGCCGCGAAAGCGGTAAAGGCAAATGCGCGCGAGCGCCTGGGAACCCCTCCACCGGCCGTGGTGCTGCCGGACGACAAAGCCCGGGCGGAACGGCGCACGTCCAAGCACAAAGACACATTGGCGAAACTGCTGCAACGGGAGGGCGGACGATGACGCTTGGAAGAGCCGGACTGGCCGTGTTCATGATTGCCGTGACAAGTTCAGCACAAACGATTCAGGTGAACAAAGACAATCGCACCATCGCGATCACGACCAGTGACGAGGCGACGGCCCCGGCGGACACCGCGGAGGTCAGCATCGGCTTTGTCGCGTACGGCATGGACAGTGATGGAACATATGCCGATGGCTCGCGTGTCTCCAATGCGATTCTTTCCGCCGTCCGCGCATCTGGAGTCAAGGACACACAGATCGCCAGCAAAGACCAGAACCTGCAGCCGCTGGGCGAAGAGGACAAGCTCCGCTTCGGCAAGGGCATCCGCTACCGGTTGAGCCAGGGTTGGCAGGTCACTGTGCCGGCTGCAGATGCGTCCAAGCTGCTGAACATAGCGATTACCGCAGGCGCCAACAACAGTGGCGATATCAGGTGGTTGTTAAAGGACGACAACACGCTGGAAGCGGCAGCTGCGGAAAAGGCGCTGACACACGCCCACGCCATCGCGGACCGCATGGCTCAGGGCCTGAAGGCCAGGTTAGGGCCACTGGTGTATGCCAGCAATCAAACACCGCCAAGAGGGCCTTTCACCATGCTGCAGACACAGGCTGCGATCGCGGGCACACGCGTGAAAGTGGCGCCGCTCGCCATTGTGCCGGATCAAGTGACACGCTCGGCGACCGTCTATGCCGTCTTTGCCATCGAATAGCTCGCACAGAGCAGGAGTAGCGTATGCCCGAAAGTGCCGATGCACCGCTTGCAACAGCCGCACCAGAAATCCCCAAACCGCTGCCAGAGGCGGAAGCCGTTTACCGGCGCTGGATTGCGCATCTGCACAGCGAGTTTACCCGCCACACGAGTTGCGAGCGCCGCAGCGACATCGTGCGTGATGAGCTTCACATGCTCATTCTTGGCCGTCCGCACGGTGGCCGGATGAATGCCGCGCTGGTCTCGGAACTGCCGCTGGCCGTTCTGGCGGAGAGTTTTGACCCGCGCAATGTGACACTGCCGGCTGAGATGCAGGCCGGCGTGGATCGCAATCGGTTTGCCACCATCAAACCGCTGCTCTGGTTCTGGCGCGGCTTTGACCGCTCCGTCGCAGGGGCCAATCTTTGGCTGGGCCTGCGCTTCCGCGCCATGCTGGGATCGCACATCTTCGCGGGCATCGGGAAGAATGTGCGCTTTTATCGCGACGTCAGCTTCGAGCGTGGCTACACCTTGACCTTCGCCGACGACACGGTCATTCGCCCCGGCACGCGCATCGACGACACGGAGGAGCGAACGTTGAGCGGGGTCATCGCATAACGATGCATGCTGATAGACTCGCGTGTGAGTGCTTGCCGTTATGAGTCAGGAAACCGCTCTCATCCTGTTTGAATTTGCCGCGCTGATCTTTGCGCTGACCTTTCACGAGTTCGCCCACGCGTGGACCGCGTCGTACATGGGCGACCAGACTGCGCGCATGATGGGTCGCGTCACAGTGAATCCCATGCGGCATCTCGACCCGCTCGGCTCCGTTATTCTACCGCTCGTCTCCGCATTCGCTCACTTTCCGCTGCTGGGCTGGGCCAAACCGACGCCCGTTACCACGCGCAACCTGAAAAATGTGAAGCGCGATGAAATCATCATCGTACTCGCGGGACCGGCGTCGAACCTGCTGTTGGCTGTCGTTTCGCTGATCCTTCTGCTTCTGATCAAGCACGCGGTCCCAGGTGGCGCGCAAGCCGTGCTGAATGCCGCGTTTCTTTCCATGCGCATGGAGGGTGCCACCGTCCAGGGCCAAGGCGCCATCTACCCCATCGCACTCCTGCTCTACAGCTCCATCGTCATCAATCTTCTGCTGGCCATCTTCAACCTGGTTCCCGTGCCGCCGCTGGACGGCTCCCGCATCCTCCGGCACTATCTGCCGTATAACGCTTTGAAGGCCTACGACAACATCGGTGCGTTCGCCAACCTGATCATCCTGTACCTGCTGATGCGTACCGGCGTCCTCAACATCTTTTACGCGCCTGCCTTCGTCTTCTTTAACAAAGTCCTTCTCGCCGCCTAACCTGGCGTTCCCCGGGAGTCCTTCATCCTGAGCGAAGCGAAGGATCCCGAGGCACTCTCTAGCGCCAAAGGTTCAAAGAGCTTTCTACCAACAAGCCAAAGTACACGTATCGGCTACCATCAAAAGACATGCCAGAAGCCATACCCAAGCGCCGCGTCCTGAGCGGCATGCGCCCTACGGGCCGCCTCCACCTGGGCAACTACATGGGCGCGCTCTACAACTGGGTGCGCCTCCAGGACCAGTATGATTGCTTCTTCTTCATCGCCGACTGGCACGCACTGACCACCGACTACGCCAAACCGGATGATGTCTGGCAGAAATCGCTCGATGTCATGATGGACTTCCTGGCAGCAGGTCTCGATCCTCAACGCGCGGTTTTGTTCAAGCAGAGCGATGTACCGGAACACGCCGTGCTCAATCTCGCCTTCGGCATGTTCACCCCGCTCAGCTGGCTGGAGCGTGTGCCCACCTATAAGGACCAGCAGGAGCAACTCCGCCAGAAGGACCTCGCCACCTATGGCTTCCTCGGCTATCCGCTGCTACAGTCGGCGGACATCCTGTTGTATAAACCAGCCTTCGTCCCCGTCGGCCAGGATCAGGTAGCCCACGTCGAACTCACCCGCGAGGTCGCCCGCCGCTTCAACCAGCTCTACAGTTCCGCTCTTACGCCGGAGGTAGCCGCCGCCAAGTCCGACAAGGAACTCATCAAGGCAGAAGTGAGCGAGAATGTCATCGAAGAAGCAATCTTCCCCGAGCCGCAGGCCCTCCTCACACCGTCGCCCAAACTCCCCGGCCTCGACGGCCGTAAGATGTCCAAGAGCTACGGCAACACCATTGGTCTGACCGAAGCTCCTGCGGACATCCGCAAAAAGCTGAAGACCATGGTCACTGATCCTGCGCGTGTCCGCCGCACCGATCCGGGCAACCCGGACGTGTGCCCGGTCGGCGACCTGCACAAGGTCTTCTCCTCGCAGGAGACCCTTGCCAAGGTGTACGACGGTTGCCGCAGCGCAGGCATTGGCTGCATCGAGTGCAAAAGCTGGGCCGCCGATGCCATCATTACTGAAGTCGAACCGATTGCTGGCCGCCGCCGCGCACTGGAAGCTGATCCGAAGCAGGTGGAGGAGATCCTGCACGACGGTGCCGTACGCGCGTCTCAGGTCGCAAAGGCTTCCATGCATCAGACGATGGTCGCCATTGGCCTGCGCCGCGCATGAGCACGCAACAAAACAGTGCATCAGATATTAGAGAGAATACTCATGAGCGACCAAGTTGACAGCACCACCAAGCCCGTACCCAACGAAGACAAGCCCATGCCCGCCATGGATGCGAACCGTACACGTCACGCAAATCTCGCTCCTCAGGGTGAAATCAACCTCGACGACGAAACCCCGGACAGCAAGTACACGCCCGAGGGCGATCATGAGCAGGTGCCGAACATCCCACCGTCCGCCACCGATCCCGCTTAGGGAGACGATGGAGTTGAGTCCCGAGCTTTCCTCAGCCCGGTTGGCACAGTTCAGGTGATACTGGAAACGTTGTGACCGAGACTGCGACGGAGATCGAAACACCTGCCGAACCGCTGGTCCTGCAGACCCCCGAACCACCCGCACCGCCCAGGCCAGGGAAAAAGAAGGAAGCCGCACCAGGAAGGGAAGAGGCGTCGCAGTCCCCATTCCTGCTTACGGTCGGCAAAGTGTATGAGGGTCCTCTCGACCTGCTGCTTGACCTGATCCGCCGCCAGAGCATCGACATCTACGACATCCCAATCGCAAAGATCACGCAGCAATTTCTGGCGTATACAGAGACCCTGAAGCAGGCCGATGTCGATTCGGCAGGGGATTTTGTGTACACGGCCTCACTGCTCATCCACATCAAAAGCAAGATGCTGCTGCCGCGCGAGGTCGGCGGGATTGCCGCGGGTGAGATCGAGGACCCCCGCCGCGAACTGGTGGAGCGCCTGCTCGAACACGAGCGCTTCAAAGCCGCCGCGCAGATGCTCCTGCAAAAGCAGCAGATAGAGGACGCCACCTGGACCACTCCCGGCATCCGGGACTTCAAGGAGCTGATCGAAGCTGATCGCGAGATTGCGACGGACGTTGACGCGATGGCACGTGTTTTCAGCGACATCATCCAACGTGCACGCAAGCGTCCCGTGCTCGACGTCAACGAGGATTCCGTGACTGTCGCGCAGATGATTGAGTACACCAAGCGCCGCCTGATGCTGGAAGACCGCCCTACCAGCCTCCGCCGCCTCCTGCAAAACACCCACTCGCAGCAGGCACTCATCTGCATGTTCCTGGCCATGTTGGAACTCGTCCGCCTGCAAGCGATCCTGTTGCGCCAGGCAGACACGTTCGGCGACATCCTTGTCAAGAAAACGGATCAGTTCGATGAGGTTCTGGCCCACCAGGAACGCCTTCGCGACGACTGGCGCTAAGCCGCTTGCAGGGGTTTTTCTGCGGCAACGGCTTTGGAGCAGGCTTGGTACTCTTCACGTTCTCGCGCTGCTTGCTGTTCCATCCACCGCTTGCTGCCCAGGATGCCTTGGATCAACGAAGGTACATACACACCATCGTCAAGCTTTGGAAAGAACAGCTCGTAACCGCCGCCTGAAAGTTCGATTTCGCCTAGCTGTTCTGCTGTTGCTGTGTGGAGTGCCTGATGATTGCGTGGATTCAGCGCGATTTCGAGATGATTACTCAACAAAACCAACACGCGATCAATCTCCGGGTAGTATACGGAGGCTACTGCATGGGGCACGTGCTTCCGCATCTCGCGACCACGTCTGCCCGCTGCTTTGTATTCTGTATCACTCACCATGTAGCTGCCTCCATGCTGCCATAAGATACCAATGTTTAATCCGAGGTAATCCGCAATCAACCGTGCGTCACGTTTGCTTACGTCATACTCCTCTCTGATTGATACCGTTCTGTTTGCTTCATCAAGATTGAAGATGACCAAGCCACCGTTACCCGCAACATGGACATGTGCTGGCGCATGATCGTCGGTATAAATCATGATGCGAAATGCACCAAAGCGGAGGATAGTGGGCACGAGTCATGCTAAACGGCTTGACTCAGCAGCATCCCATAGATGTCTTCCGTCTCTGCGTTGAAGCAGCAAAACACCACCCGCTCCACGCCCGATGCCTCCATCGCCTCCCGAACTGTCCCCACCGCAATCCGTGCTGCGCGCTCACCCGGAAAGCGGTACACCCCGGTCGAGATTGCCGGAAACGCAATCGACTCCACGTCATGTTCCCGCGCCAGTTCCATGCATCGCCGGTAGCAGCTGGCCAGCAGCGCATCGGCTTTCTGCATGGCAGCCTCTCCACCCCGGCTCACGCTCCACACCGGCCCCACCGCATGGAAGATCCACTTTGCAGGCAGCCTGAAGCCGGGTGTGGCCTTTGCGTCCCCTGTCGCACATCCGCCGAGAAGTGCCGTAGCAGCAAGCAACTCCGCCTTGCCCGCCACGCGGTGAATGGCACCATCCACACCGCCGCCGCCCTTCAGCTGCGTGTTTGCCGCATTCACAATCGCGTCTACCCGCAGCGCCGTAATGTCACCTCGAAACACCTCAAGCCGTGCCACAGCATCCCCTCGCGTTATCGGATGCGAACCGCACGGTAAACTTCCATAAGCCCCTAAGAAGCGCAGGCCACGCATAGCAGGGAAGTACCACCAACGAATGAGTCTGAAAGCAAAGATCGAAGCCGTCATCTACGCCTCGGAAGAGCCGGTTACGCTGCAGCAACTGGTAGGTCTCCTGACAGGCGAAGCGCAGGCTGAAGTGGACGCACTTGCCTCCGCACAGGCGCTGCTCCGGCTGGAAGAAGATTCCTCCATCGCAGACGGAGCAGGCGAGCGCAACGTTGTTGAGGCGGGAACGCACGAGCAACATGATTCAGAACTCGCCCGTACGGACGCCACACCGGAATCCCGCGCGGTCCAGCAAGGCGAAGTCGTCGAAGCGCCCGTTGGCGTTTCGCAAAGCGGAGGCGAGATCGATGCAGAGCCTTTCGATGTTGAAGGAAGTCCAGGAAACCGGCTGGAGCGTGGCGAGCCATCCCAAGGCGCTCCTGAACTCAGTCAAGCGGAGAACGGCCTGCGCCCTGAGGCTATACTCCGTCAGCAGCGCGACCGCGACCGCGCCATCCGCGAGCACATCCGCCGCGCCGTCGACGCCCTGATCACCGACTACCGGAACAACGACCGCGGCATTGAAATTCGCGAAGTCGCCAGTGGTTTCCGGATGGGCACCAAGCCGGAATACCACGATGCCGTTCGTGGCTTCGTCAAGACGCTCAAGCCCGCGCTCAAACTCACGCTGCCCGCGCTGGAAACACTCGCTGTCGTCGCGTACCGGCAGCCCGTTACAGCGGCGGAAATCTCCGAGATTCGCGGCGTCGACTCCTCCGGCGTCCTCGGCGGCCTGATGGCGCGCAAGCTGATTGCTACCGCGGGCCGCAAGCAGGTCATCGGCCGCCCCATGCTGTACAAGACCACGCGCGACTTCCTTCTCCGCTTCGGCCTCAAGGACGTCAACGAACTGCCCTCCATGGAGGAGTTCGAGCGCATGGCCGGCGAACTGGCTGAGCAGGACGACCTGCCCATGGAGCGTACCCCTGAGCTTATTGAACAGGCCAATGCACGCGGCGACGCCGAGCACATGCGCGAGGCTACGAGTTCCGACACAAGTGAGCCCAGCGGTTTAGGCGCGTAATTCGTCAGCGTGCCAAACGTCATCGCTGGAGGCGACCAAATCCGCCGGAAGCCACAGTTGAAAGACTGTGCCGTGCCGATCGCCAGTGCGGCTTCGCACGATGAGATGACCGCTATGCTTCTGAACGATACGTCTGGAAATCCAAAGTCCAAGCCCTGTGCCGTTGATGCCCTTTGTGGAGTAGAAAGCCTCGAAAATGTGTCGCCTGGTTTGTTCCTCCATGCCCGGCCCATCGTCGCAAATGGTAAACACCACGCCGGGTACGCCTGTCCGCCACCAGGTTGCTTTCCGTGTTCGGAGCCTCAGGTTGCCCCCTCTGCGCATGACGTCGAATGCATTTCCTACAAGATTGCTCAAGACTTGCCGAATATCTCCCTCGTAGCAAGCCACCCTTGTATCGGGGGCAAACTCGCACGCAATCGTTATCTGCGAGTTCGCGAGACGTGATTTGTAGATGCCGAGCACCTCTTCCAGCAGAGCCTCGGGGCGTACGCTGACCGCGGCGGTAGACTGCCGGTGAAAGCGTAAGGTCTGCGACGCAATTTGTGAAACGCGCGCCAGCTCGCGATCAGCGGTTTCCAGGTAATCGCGTCCTGCTTGCGTTAGCCCGGTTTCACCCCGGATCAGATACAAAAGGTTGGTAATGGCTTCAAGCGGATTGTTGATCTCGTGAGCGATCGTCGATGCCATCCGTCCGACAGCAGCCAGCTTCTCGCTCTGGATCATCGCGTTCGCGGCCTGCTCCCGTTCATCCATCACTCGTTGTACTTCGTACTGCCGGTACCGGCTGCGGAGGGCATTGCGCGCCACGCTGGCAAGGGTGACTGGCCGGATAGGGCGTTCTAAGAGTGTGAGGTTTGGCAGGGGAGAGAGCGTCTGCTCCATGCGATGAATTACGGACGACTCCCGTCCGCCTGGTACAAGAATGAGTACCGGCAGATCGGACCACTCAGGCTGAGCTGAAAGCACCTGGACCAGAGCTTTGAGATTCGCCGCTGATAAGGCTTCAGCCGTCAGCAGCAGAGCGCCGACATCTCCGGACCTGCAGATCGCGAGGATCTGCTCGAAACCGTCAATCATGGCCGCAGACACACCCGCACGGTCGAGGCTCTGAACCATCAGCGCCGCGTCCCGTCCCACTGGCGCGTACACGACGACTGTGTTGCGGAGCGCCACTGTTATGCGTCTAGCCCCGGGATCGGGACCCGGTTGTTTCCCACAAACTGCGGCACGCCAGTCAGAACGCCCTGGAACTCGTTCAGTGCCTCGCCCACCTCTATCGCGCCGGGCTTCAGAAGGAGTTCTCTCAGGGTGCGTTCGTGATTGCCTGCGCGCTTCTTGAGCACGGCGACGCTCTGCCGGATGCGGCCCTGTGCCTCGAAATAGCGAAGCAGAAGTACGGTATCGGCCAGGTAGCTGACGTCGACCTGGGTCGTCATCGTGCCGATAAGTCCGTGCTGCGTCATGACAACGATTGTCACGACACCCTTTTGATTCAAATAGGAGAGCAACTCGTGCATGTGAAGCAGAAGATCGGATTCACCGGGCATTGAGTTCATGAATCCGTTCAGGCTGTCGATGACGACGACTCGCGTGTCGTGATCGTTGATATCACAACGAATCTGCCACGTGAATTCACCGGGGGAGAGTTCTGCCGGATCGACCTGCGTAAGGCTCAGCATGCCTCTGTCGATCTCTGGTTGCACGTTCATGCCCAGGCCTTCTGCTCTTGCCTGGGCAGTTCTCAGCACCTCATCGAAGACGTAGATGATGGCACGGTCGCCACGCCGGGCAGCGGCGTAGGCATACTGCATCGCAATGGACGACTTACCCACGCCGGTTGGACCAATCAAGAGGGTGCTGGAGCCGCGCGGGATACCACCACCGAACAAAGCATCGAGATGCTCAATGCCGCTTTGAATCTGCTCGCCATCGAACTGCGCTGCGTGTTCGGACGCAATCAACCTGGGAAAGACGGTGACGCCCTGATGGAGAATGGCGTAATCGTGAAAGCCCTCCCGGAAGGTCGATCCACGAAGCTTCATGACCTCGATGCGCCGCCTCGTGACGCCGAACGACCGGGGAAGCTTTTCAAGGCGGATGACGCCATGGGCGATGCTTTGCAGTTGCAGGTCGTGCCCCTGGGCAGTCCTGTCATCCAGAAGCAGAACGGTTGCCCTGCGGCCAGAGAAGAACTGCTTGAGGGCAAGCAACTGACGGCGGTACCGCATATTATCGGCGGCTAGCAGGCGGAGTTCAGAGAGCGAATCGATCACCATACACGCTGGCTGTTCCTTTTCAATCTGCTCGGTCATGCGTGCAATCGTGCTTGCAAGCTCCACCTCTGTTGGATGGAAGACGGTGTATTGCTGGTCTGCAGAGAGGCTGGCCTCGTCCGGCACAAACTCCACGATCGGCACCGGGCTCAAGTCCCATCCGTGTGACCGTGCCGACTCTTCCAGTTCGGCCTTAGATTCCGACAGGGTGATGTAGAGAACCTTTTTGCCCTCAGCGATTCCTCTCAGGAGGAACTGCATGGCAATGGTGGTCTTTCCGGTACCAGGATCACCCTCCAGCAGGTACATCTGCCCTCCCGGCAAACCACCCTGAAGGATGTCGTCCAGGCCATCAACACCTGTGCCTACGCGTGGTTTTGGAGTTGCGTTCGACTGAGTCATTGTCCCATCCAATCTTCTAAGATGCTACGTGCCGCGCAGATTGGGAACAAACTATCCCACCTATCTTTTTCTATGTTCCTGGCGCTTGGGTCGAACATACTCCCGCATCGAGACAGAAGAGAACAGAACACTGCTAAGCTTGCGCATACAGCAAAGTTGTTTATTTCTCGCGATTGCAACCATTGACTCTGGAGCGAAAACCCAACATGCAAGCCACTGCGGAGAGCGCAGCGGGAGGTTCAAGATGAAGTCTCAAGCCGTGAAGAACACCTTACGCAAGACGAAGAAGCATGTCCCCAACCCACAGAACAGCCAGCCTGACCCGCCCACCGGCACGCGCCTGCAAAAGATCCTTGCCGATGCCGGGCTTGCGTCGCGGCGCAAGGCAGAAGAACTGATCCTTGCAGGCCGGGTGCAGGTCAACGGGGCGGTCGTCACCGAACTTGGGACACGCGCGGACGCGGAGAAGGACCATATCCGCGTGGATGGCAAGCTGCTGCAAGGTCCGCAGGGCCATCGCTACTTCATGGTGAACAAGCCGCGTGGGTACGTGACCACCATGGACGATCCGGAGCACCGCGATACCGTTGTCGACCTCCTGAAGGAATCGGCGCGGCTGGCTGGCAAGCGGCTGGATGTGCGGCTGTATCCGGTGGGACGGCTGGACTATAACTCGGAAGGCCTATTGCTGATGACCAACGACGGCGCCCTGGCCAACAGCCTGTCCAAGGCCGCAAACTCGGTGGAGAAGACGTATCTGGTTAAAGTGGCGGGACGTGTGAGCGAGGAGGCGCTGGGGCAGTTGCGTGCCGGCGTCCTGATCGACCGCGGCCGCCTGGCCGAAGCACGCGGGGGCCGGCGCGCCAGCGTTCTGCCGGCCCCCGCGAAGGTGGAAGTCGCGCGCGGCGGCGAGGACCGCGGGGAGG